>NZ_CP178623.1:2479430-3719145 GCF_047306075.1 Bdellovibrio sp. HCB274 | reverse complement strand
AGACCATCCCCTCGAAATGCAGAGTAGCCTTAACAAGGGGAGCTGAAGTTTTCAACAGTTGACCTTGATGCCGCGTTGTGATTAATTAGTGCCCCACGTATCTAGTTGATTACAGCTTTGTGGAATCATATATGTAGTCGCCGATTAAAAGTTGGCGTAATTGACGTCTTTTAGCGTCGTAAAAATCTCGGTAGAGAGTAGTTCAGGAGAACACATGAAACGTACATACCAACCATCAAACAAACGTCGTAAAACATCTCACGGTTTCCGCGCAAGAATGGCTACTAAAGCTGGTCAAGAAGTTCTTAACCGTCGTCGCGCTAAAGGTAGAAAACGTTTGACGGTTTCTACAGGTGGAAAATAGTTCTCCGCTAGGTATTAAGCGCAGCTCTGAGTTTCTCTCTCTCAAACAATCTGGCAAAAGAAACTGGCCTACGAAGTGGTTACTTCTGAATTATCAGAAGAACTCCGTTGGTCAGTTGCGTTTTGGTGTAACTGCAAGCCGAAAAGTCGGTCCTGCGGTTGTGCGAAACAAGCTTAAACGTTGGAGTCGAGAATACTTCAGAGCCCTGCTTAAAACAGGAAACTCTATTGAAGCCGACATCAATATCATCTTCAAACCCATGGATACCACTTTCTACAAAGGCCTCCCACACGAGGAATTTGTCAAAGCTATGGATCGCGGGATTGGGTCTCTTCGAAAAAACCTTTAAAGCATTGCTTTGGTTTTTCGTCGCTGCCTACAGATCTATTGGAACCACTCATTTAGGTGGATCCTGTCGCTTCGAGCCGAGCTGCTCAGCCTACGCACTAGAAGCTATTCACAAACACAAATCGCATAAAGCTTTTTGGTTAATCACAAAACGAATTTGTAAATGTCGACCGGGTGGACCTTACGGTTATGATCCGGTCCCAGATTCAGGAGGAACGCTCCATGACTCAGCAAGATAAGAACAATCCTGGCTTTTTCGATCCTAAAACACTGATTGCAGTTGGCGCAGTCGCAGTCATTTATTTCGGCTGGCAGACATATCTGGGTAAGAAATATCCAGACTATAACAAGCCAAAAACTGCACAAACTCAAACAGCAGATGCAACTGCAGGTTCCGCTGGAACAGCAGCAGCAACAACTCCTGCGGCGACTATCGAAAGCAAATCTGAAACTGTTGCAGCTCCGGCTCAAGAACAGTCCTTTACTTTCTCTGACGACAAAGTTTCCTTCCAAATTACTAATCACGGTATGGGTCTTAAAAACTTCACTGTGAATAACTATGAGGATAAACAAGGTAACAAAATCAAATTGGGCGAGGGCGAAAACGACGGACTTTATGCTCTTCGTTTTGCTGGCCAGGATAAGCCGGTTGTCTTTAATATGACTGAAAAAGCACCGGGTTCATACGTCGGTGTTACTCAGGTTGGCGAGATGACAATCACTCGTGAATTGCAATTTGATCCAGCGAAATCATCCTTCACGAACACGGTTTCTTTCACGAAGCCTTCTGAAGATGTTAAAAAAGGTTTCTCTCTTCTAATTCCTGAATCTATCCACACTCACAAATCCACTTCATGGTTGTTCCCTTCTTACGAGCACCAGGATTTCTTTGTCAGCCACGAAGGTGACAAACACGAGACTGTGAACTTCAGTAACTCCAAGGAAAACGTTGTAAAGGATTTCCCAAATACAGAAATGATCTCTGTAAGCTCCCAGTACTTTGCTGCAGCTATTTTGGATAAGTCTGAAATCATTCCAGAAGTTAAACTGACTTCGAACGTAGAAAAGCAAACAGCAGTGGCTGAGTTGACTTACAAACCAGTTCAGTTGAAAGACGAAATGAAGTTCTCGCAAATCTTCTATGCGGGTCCGAAGTCTATCGACTTGTTGAAAGCCGCTGATCCAGAATTGGCTCATATCATTGATTTCGGTTTCTTTGGTTTCATCGCTCGTCCGTTGTTGTACGTGATGAAAGCATTCCATTCCCTTGCTGGAAACTGGGGTGTAGCGATCATTCTTCTGACTTTGGCAGTACGTTTCGTGGTTCTTCCGTTCAATATTATGTCGGCAAAATCCATGAAGGCGATGCAAAAGGTTCAACCAATCATCCAGGGTCTTCGTGAGAAATACAAAGACGATGCGATGAGATTGAACACTGAGATGATGGCTGTGATGAAGCAACATGGTGCGAACCCGATGTCCGGTTGTTTGCCTATGATTCTGCAAATCCCGATCTTCTTTGCCCTTTACCGCGTGATTGGTTCTTCTATCGAGCTTTACAATTCTCCGTTCATTCTTTGGATCACGGATTTGTCTGCGCACGATAAGTTCTATGTGTTGCCTGTTTCGATGGCGATCTTTATGTACATTCAGCAAAAGATCACTCCATCCACAATGGATCCTACTCAAGCAAAAATTATGGCGTTCATGCCTCTGGTTTTCTCGGTGTTCATGTTGCAGCTACCAAGCGGTCTGACTCTTTATATGGTTGTCAGCACATTGTTCGGTATCATCCAACAGTATTTGATCATGAGAGATCCAACTGCAAAACCGACTGTTAAGACGGTTAAAGCGAAATAGTAACTTACGATTTTATTTTTACCTGGGAGGTAAAATGGGTTTTTTTAGTAAGCTTTTCGGGGGGAAAAGCAAGAGTGCTAACAGCGAAGTTGAAGCTTTGGTTCAAAACACTCTAGAGGGTATCATCGAAAAAGCTCAATTCGATCTTTCTTTTGAAATCACTTCTTCAAAAGAAGATGACGGTGGGGCCGTTCTTTCTGTTCAATTCTCTGGTGGGGATGAAGAACTTTTGAAAGATAAAAAAGGGCAAATGTTGGATGCATTCCAATTGCTTCTTAAACGTGTGATTCAGCACAATTTCCCTGAAGATAAAACAAACATCACAGTTGATTGCGGTGGTTACCGTGACGAAACTGAAAGTGCTCTTATCGAGCGCGCTGAAAACTTAAAAGCAATCTGCATCGAGCAGGGTAAGTCTGTTTACTACAGAGCTCTTCCGCCGAAAGATCGCAAAGTTGTTCACCAATACCTGGCTAAAGATCCTCGTATCAAAAGCCGTTCTTTGGGCGATGGCTTGTACAAAAAAATCAAAATCTATCCAGCAAAAGGTGGCAATTCAGCAGGTAACAAAGCTGAAGAAGCTCACCACGAATAATTGTTAGTAGGGTCGTATGATTCGCGGAGATCGTGATAAGGATACAATATGCGCGGTCTCCACTCCTCACGGAGTGGGCGGTATTTCCGTCATTCGCGTAAGCGGCCCTAAAACATTGGAAATCGTATCCAAGCTGTGCAAATTCTTACCTGCACATCCTGAATCTCATAAAGTTTATTTCGGAAATCTGAAAGACGGCGGCAATGAGATTGACGAGGTTCTGGTAACTTACTTCCAAAATGGTCGTTCCTTCACAGGTGAAGAAGTGATCGAGATCTCCTGTCACGGAAGTCCTTTAATCTGCCAAAATATTCTAAATTCATTGGTGCAATTAGGTGCTCGTCCCGCGGATCGCGGAGAGTTCACTTATCGTGCGTTCATGAATGGTAAGCTGGATTTGGTTCAGGCGGAATCTGTTCTGGCTTTGATCGAATCCCAGTCTCAACAGGCAGCTAAGTTGGCACTTCGCCAATTGAAAGGTCAGCTTTCAAATAAGCTTGAAGAAGTTGAAGATGACATGACCTGGATTTTGGCTCACGCCGAAGCAAGCATTGATTTTTCTACGGAAGGAATCGATGTTGTCGATAATTCTGTGGTTCAGGTTCGTCTTAAAAAAATCGAAGCGACTCTTAAAGACCTGGTTGGAACATTCAAAGTGGGACGTCTATTAAAGGATGGTTTCCGTATTGTTTTAACGGGTCTTCCGAACGTCGGTAAATCAAGCTTACTAAATCTATTCCTTGAAGACGAACGCGCGATTGTAACAGATATCCCAGGTACAACCCGTGACGTGATTCATGGGGATACTTCCTATGAAGGTGTGAAATTCACCTTCGTCGATACGGCCGGCTTAAGAGATGAAGCGACTGACCTGGTTGAGCGCATCGGTATTCAAAAAAGCTATGAAGCTCAGAATGAATCCGACGTGGTTTTCTTTGTTTTCGATATCGAGAAGGGCATGGGGGCTGAAGAGACTCAAATTCTGGAGTCCTTGGATCCTCAAAAAACCTTCATTTTAGCTAATAAAATCGACCGAATTGGTGGGTCTAAACCCCTGGATATGGTCGAAAAAGCCATTAAAAACAGTAAATTTTTCCAGAAAATCGCAGATCCCCAGGCTTTCTTCACAAGAAGGGTGTTCTTTGTCAGTGCTCTTGATAAAAAGGTGCGTTCGAGTGTCCTTCAAGAGCTTGTCCAGGAATTCGCGGATATGCAGGTGGAAAATACCGTTCTTATTTCCAATGCCCGTCACTATGAAAACCTGGTTCGTGCTTTAGAGAATGCTCAAAGGTCACAAACCTTGGTGGATCAGGGGATGGGTTCTGAATTCCTGGCTTTGGAGCTTAAGGAATCCCTCATCGCGATTCACGAAACTTTAGGTAAGCGGTTCGATGATCAAATCATGGACCGGGTATTTAAAGAGTTTTGTATCGGGAAGTAGCTTATGACTAATAAAAAATTTGATGTGATCGTAGTGGGTGCGGGACATGCCGGTATCGAAGCATGTTTGGCGTCGGCACGTTTGGGTCTAAAAACTTTGATGGTCACTACAAATATCGATCGTATCGGGTACATGAGCTGTAATCCTTCTATCGGTGGACTTGCAAAAGGCCACATGGTTCGTGAACTTGATGTGCTGGGCGGACAAATGGGTGTCGCTGCAGACGAAACAACAATTCAGTATAAGCGTCTTAACTCCTCGAAAGGTCCCGCAGTTCGCGGAACTCGTGTTCAAAACGACAAGCATTTGTATGCGGCCTTTCAAAAACATGCTCTTTTCAATCAACCAAATTTGGAAGTCCTTCAAGGTGAAGTAAAACGCCTGATTTTGGATAAAGACATCGCCATGGGTGTGGTTCTTGATGATGGTTCCGAGATTTTTGCGAAGGCAACGATCATCACAACCGGTACTTTCATGAATGGTGTTATGCACACCGGTCTTCGCCAGGAGGCAGGTGGCCGCGTGGGTGATAAACCTTCCATCGGTTTGTCAGATCAGTTGGCGCAATTTGGTTTTGAAGTTAAGCGTTTGAAGACGGGAACACCGGCTCGTTTGCTAAAAGATTCTATCGACTGGTCAAAAACAGTTCCTCACGGTGGTGATGAAAAGGTTTATCCTTTCAGCTTCAAATCTTCGACTCAGTTAAAACTTCCGCAAATTCTTTGTTATTTGACTCGTACCACAGAGGAAACTCACGACATCATTCGTGCGAACCTTGATAAATCACCGATGTATTGTGGTTTGATCGAAGGTATCGGTCCTCGTTATTGTCCTTCGATTGAAGACAAAGTGACTCGCTTCCATGAAAGAGGCAGCCACCAAACATTCCTGGAACCAGAAGGTCTTTCTACAGACCTAATTTATCTGCAGGGTATTTCTACGAGTTTGCCGGAAGAAGTTCAGGATCAATTCCTAAAAACAATCCCGGGCCTAGAGAATGTAAAAGTCGCTCGTTACGGATACGCGGTTGAGTATGACTATATTGAGCCAACACAAATCTGGCATCGCCTGGAAACCAGAACGATTCGTCAATTATTCCTGGCAGGTCAAATCAACGGAACTTCTGGTTATGAAGAAGCTGCCGCACAAGGTTTCATCGCAGGTGTAAATGCTGCGAACAGTATTTTGGGTCGTGATGAATTCATCTTGGGACGTGATGAAGCATACATGGGCGTTCTTGTTGATGACCTAGTTACGAAAGGAACGCGCGAACCATATCGCATGTTCACTTCGCGCGCAGAACACAGATTGGTTCTAAGAGAAGATAATACTATCGACAGGTTGGCGCACTGGGCCCAGAAATTGGGTATCGTGTCCGAGCAGTCGCTGGAGCTTGTGGCTGTTCTTCGTGAAAAACGTAAAGCACTTCACGAAAGAATGCGTGAAACACGTGTTTATAACACCAAAGAGACACAAGAAATTCTGGCTAAGATTCCAACTCCAGCTATGACAAAGTCTTTATCTATCGAAGAGTTGCTGCGTCGTCCCGAGCTAACGAGTTCACACTTGGAACTGCTAAATTTTGAGTTGGATTCCGATCCAAACGTGGTTGAGCCGGTAGAAATCGAAGTTAAATACTCTGGTTACGTTCGTCGCCAAATGGATTTGATCGAGCAGTCAAAACGCCTTGAAGAATTGGTACTTCCGGACACGCTTTCTTACGCAGAAGTACGCGGTCTCTCCAATGAAGAGAAGGATAAGCTGCAACGCGTTAGGCCCCGTACCTTAGGTCAAGCACAACGGATTAGTGGTGTAAATCCCTCTGCGATTCAAGCTATAATGATTCATCTAAAAGGTCACAAAAAGATCAAGGAGATGAGCCTGGATGAGCAACGCTGAGAGCTCCGAAACCCCGCAGATACTATGGCGTATAGATGAATGGTTTCCCGATTTAAGTCCTGAGGTCAGAACTCGACTTAAGGCTTATCACGATGAGCTTCAGAAATTTAATCGTACAGTCAGTCTTATTTCCGCAAAATCAGTCTTTGTTGCTGATGCCCTTCATTTTGCTGACTCTATCCTGGCAACCAAGGCAATTACCAAAGCCAATCCAAACATGGATACAGTCTATGATTTCGGAAGCGGCAATGGATTCCCGGGCGTTGTTTTCGGGATCTTGAATCCTAACATCAAGGTTGTCCTGGTAGATACGGATCCTAAAAAGTGCGAGTTCCTGAATCATGCGGTGAGTGCCCTTGGTTTTAAGAATATCTCGGTCGAGCACCGTAACATCGAGTCTCTTCCAGAGGGTTCGGTAAAATTCGCTATTTGCCGTGGTTTCGGGAATATCTCTAAGGCTATTTTGATGGCTCGTAAGATTGTCGCTAAAGGCGGTTCCGTCTATCATCTAAAAGGAGAAGAGTGGGGCATTGAGGTGGGGGAAATCCCAACACAACTTTGTTCTATTTGGTCCCCGTCGTTAGTGGGAGAATACAAACTTCCTGTCGGCGCTATTAAATACGGTGTCGTTCGCACCGAAAAGATCTCTTAATAAGGTTTTTGGATAAAAAAGGGGATGTTCCACGTGGAACATCTTCCTAATGCTCAGATTTCGCTTCTCCGTCGCCAGCCCCGGCCCCCTCGCCTGAACCCAACCCAGTATCAATCGAAACACCAGCTTCTTTCATGCGCTCTTTAACGTCCCAGCTCCGTTTGGCTTTTCTAAGCTTTTGCTCGGCCTGATAAGAGGCCCATTCTTTAGGATCGGGCCAATCTTCCTTCTTTGCGAAGGCTTTTTTATAGGATTGTTGAGCGGTGGCTTTTCTTTGTTCTACTTTGAGCTTTAAATATTCCACTTCTTGCTCTAGGCGAGTGATAGCGGCTTGGGATTCATAAATACGCTTTTTCGCGTATTTGATTTGCCCTGTTTGCGGAACTACCGTCATCAGATCCTTTTCGAATCCCTCAAGTTTCTTTTTCTCTGCCTCGAGTGCTGCTGTAGCTGCTCCAACCTGCGTTTGCAGATCAGAATAGATAGGATCTTTAAGCTCGGGGTTTTCCATCGGCTTATTGCAGGCTGTGAGAGTAAAAATAAGAAGTATGACGGCGATTAATCTCATAAATGTAGTTGTTCCACGTGGAACATCGGCAAAAATGCAGAAAAACCTAAGGCGAGGTGCGAAAAACTAGTCTTTATAGTTGCACAAGTGTGTAAAAAATACGAATTTTGAATTATCAGGGAGGAATGATGGCTAAAACTATCTGTATAGCTAATCAAAAGGGCGGAGTAGGCAAAACAACGACGTCTGTGAATCTTTCTTCAGCGCTGGCTAGTCTTGGTAAGCGCGTATTGTTGATCGATATGGATCCACAAGGGAATGCTTCAAGCGGACTGGGCATCAAACGATTTGATAGCCAGGATGCCAACTCATACCACGTACTCATTGGTGAAAAAACACTGACTGAGGCTACCCATAACACTTCAAATCCGAATCTAAAGATCTGTACTGCTAATCCAGATCTAGTTGGTGCTGAAATCGAACTTGTTGATATGCCGCATCGTGAATATCGCCTTAAACAAGCGGTATCTATTATTGCTGACCAATACGATTTCGTGATCGTTGATTGTCCACCATCTTTAGGTTTGATTACTCTGAATGCTCTTAATGCAGCGGATAGCTTCCTTGTGCCTCTTCAATGTGAATACTACGCATTGGAAGGATTGAGTCAGCTACTCAACACTGCGGGGTTAATCAAAAAGAGTTTGAACCCAGCATTGCATATCGAAGGCATCGTTCTAACGATGTTCGACGTGCGCAATAACTTGAGTCATCAAGTTGTTACTCAAATCAAAGAACACTTTGGTGACAAAGTATTTAACGCAATTATTCCAAGAAACGTGCGACTCAGCGAAGCGCCGAGCCATGGTCAATCCATCCTAGAGTACGACAGCAAATCAATTGGTTCAGTTCGCTATCTTGAACTGGCTCATGAAGTAATCGCAAGATCACTTCCTAAGGCAGTAGAAGTTGCAAACAAGAATGCCTATGAAGGGGAAGTAAATGTCTGATACTGCTGTAGAATCCTCGAACAAAAAAAGAGGCTTGGGCCGCGGCCTGGGTTCTCTTTTGGGTGGACCTGCAAATAATGATTTAATGAATGCGCCGGCTGCATCTGCCCCTCCCGTAAAAGCAGCGCCGACGAATTCAACTACTGTGTCTCCTGCGGCGACAGCTGCTGGCGCACCTTCCGTAAATGTTGCTGCAACTGTTGCCCCTCCCGTGGATCCAGAAAGCAAGATTTGGAAAGTCGCAATTGATAAGTTGTCGCCAGGTAAATATCAGCCTCGTACTACTTTTGAAAAAGAGCCGCTTCAAGAGCTTGCTCAATCAATCAAAGAGAACGGAATTTTGCAGCCGATCGTGGCGCGCAGAACTGCCTCTGGAAAACTTGAAATCGTCGCGGGTGAGCGTCGTTGGAGAGCTTCCCAAATTGCCGGGTTACATGAAGTCCCAGTTATTCTAAAGTCTTACGACGACAAACAGGCACTTGAGTTAGCAATCGTTGAGAATATTCAACGTGAAGATTTGAATCCAATTGAAGAGGCAGAAGGTTATTCTCGCCTTATTTCTGAATTCAAATTGTCGCAACAACAAGTGGCTGAAAAAGTGGGCCGCGATCGCGCGACTGTTGCGAACGCTGTTCGTCTATTGGCACTTCCAAACGAAGTGAAAGACATGATTTCTGCGAATGATCTTTCCGTAGGTCACGCAAAAGTCCTTCTTTCTTTGCCAGAACCCAAAAAACAATTGGAACTTGCGAAAAAGGTCGTGAACGACAAAATCGCAGTTCGTAAATTGGAAAAAATGGTTCAAGCTATCGTTAAGGGTAATGTTGAGGAGGAGGATGCTCCATCTTTCGATTCAAACGTTACGCAACGATTGATCAACGGTCTAAGTGATGAGCTTCAAAAAATCATGGGCACGAAAGTGAACATTGATTATTCGAACTCTAAAGGTAAAATCAGCATTCACTTCTATTCCGATGATGAACTGACCAATTTGGTAGATAGGCTTAAAGAAGGATGGCAGTAAATTCCCCAAATACTTTTCAAGAAGACGTACTTTCTGGTCATGTGACTGCAATCCTTGATCAGGGTACGCATTTCGAAGGAAAGCTCAGCTTTGAAGGAACCGTGCAAATTGGCGGTGATTTTAAAGGGGAAATCTTTACTAAAGATACCATCGTTATCAACGAGGGCGCCTCCGTGGCTGCCCAGGTTGAGGCCGATACTATTATTATTAGTGGCCGGGTTGAGGGGAATCTTTTTGCCCGCCGCCGCGTCATTATGCACCCACCCGCAATATTCAAAGGCACCGTAACATCTCCAAGTTTGCGGATCGATGAAGGCGTTGTATTTGAGGGTGCGTCCTATATGCCTAAGTCCTAGGCAATTCTATTTTCATCTCAGAAGGCCTAATTCTCATTAGGAATATGTCCTTGACCGTTTCTGGTCTGAAATGCTACTCCCGAGGTTCAAAAAAACAATAGGGATTTCAACAAAATGGATATTTTTGGACAATTAGGCATCAACTCAACTGCCGGCATCCAATTCGTGTTCTTCGCGATTGCCTTGTTATTTCTAACCAAGGTTGTTTTCGGACCATACGCTCACGCTCTTGAAGAGAGACAAAATAAAACTAAGGGTGGTGAAGATTTGGCTTTGGAATACCAAGCAAAATCCGTCGAGCTGTCTTCAGAATATGAAGGTAAGATCCGCGAACTAAACTCTGAAATCAAAAACATCGTTGATGCTTCCAAAACAGAAGCAAATAAACAGTATGAAACTATGGTTGCGAAATCTCGTTCAGAGGCTGATCAACTTGTGAATTCAAACAGATCAAAAATCACGTCTGCAGTAGAGTCCGCTTCCAAAGAATTGAAAGCACAAACTCAAACTGTGGCACTTGCAATCACTTCCAAATTGTTGGGCAAATAAGAGAGAAGAGAAAATGAAAGTTCTTGTTAACCTTCTTATCATCCTTGCGCCTGCGATTGTTTTCGCTTCCGGAGCTGAGCACGGTGACGGTCACCATGCTATCGAAATTCCGAAAGTAACAATCTATCAGGCGATTAACGTTATCATTCTTATCGCTGGTATCATTTACTTCACGAAAGATTCCATCGTGGCGTTCTTTGGCGGCAGAAAATCTGCTTACCTTGAAGCTGCACAAAAATCTGCATTCGCACGCGAACAGGCAGAGCGTGAATTCGTTGATATCAAAAACAAACTTGCAAACCTTAACAACACTCGCCAGGAGCAGCTTGCAAAAGCCCAGGCTCACGCCAACGATTTGAAAAACCAAATCATTGATGAGGCGAACCAGGTTTCCAAGCGTATCAAGGACGAGGCGGAACTTACTGCCAAACTTGAAACGCAACGTGCTCAAAAAGAATTGCGCACGCAATTGTTGGCAGACTCTGTTGAGGCAGCCCGTATTGTTTTGACTAAAGACATCGGCGCTAACGACCAACAAAAACTTCAAAATGAATTCATCAATCACATCGAGGTTAGTCGATGAAAGTAAACGAAGTATCCAAAAGATATGCGAAGGCCCTTTTGGCCGTAGCAAAGCAAAAAGGCATCCACACTAAAGTGTATGCTGAACTGCAAGCGGTAGCTGATGCTTTCAACAAGGATGCATCTGTTTCTGCGTATTTCGAAAACCCAATGATCGCAGTCGCTCAAAAAACAGCGGCTCTAAAAGCGGCATTAGAGGGTAAAGGCACATCTGAAGAAGTAATGAACACTTTGGTGTTGATGGCTGATAAAGGCCGCATTCACTTCCTTCCAGAAGTTGCACAGGCGTTCCGCGACGCTCTTGATATCGAAGAGGGCGTAACTCGTGGAATCGTTCGTTCAGCGCAACCGTTGTCCGCTGACGCACAAAAAGAACTTGAGTCTAAAGTAAGCAAAACGCTTGGTAAAAAAATCGTTCTTACTTACCAACAGGATCCTAAACTTTTGGGTGGCGCTGTAGCCCAAGTTGGTGGATGGACTTTTGACGACAGCATCGAAACACATCTTAAAAAATTAAATGAAGAATTAAACAGGAGAGCCAACTAAAAATGGAAACACAAATCCGTGCCGACGAGATCAGTCGCGTTCTCAAAGAGCAAATCAATCAATACAACAAAAAGATTGAAGTTAGTGAAACAGGTAGCGTTCTTTCAGTAGGGGACGGGGTTGCTCGTATCTACGGTCTTGAAAACGCAATGGCTGGTGAACTTGTTGAGTTCCCAGGTGAAGTATTCGGAATGGTATTGAACCTTGAAGAAGGTCACGTTGGTACCGTTTTGTTCGGTGAAGATCGTCAAATCAAAGAAGGCGATACTGTTAAAAGAACTAAAAAAATCGTTTCCGTTCCAGTTGGTGAAGCTCTTCTTGGTCGCGTAGTAGACGCTCTTGGTAACCCGATCGACGGTCGTGGTGCTATCAACACGCCTCACTCTCGTATCGTTGAAACTAAGGCTCCTGGTATCGTTTACCGTCACCCGGTTGAAGAACCTCTTCAAACTGGTATCAAAGCTATCGACGCCCTTGTACCAATCGGTCGTGGTCAACGTGAATTGATCATCGGTGACCGTCAAACTGGTAAAACGACTATCGCGGTTGACACTATCATCAACCAAAAAGGTCAAAACGTTCAGTGCTTCTATGTAGCTATCGGTCAAAAACAATCGACTGTTGCTCTAGTGGTTGAAAAATTGCGTGCAGCTGGTGCTCTTGAGTACACGACTGTTATCGCGGCGAATGCATCTGACCCAGCTCCACTTCAATACCTTGCTGCTTACTCTGGTACAGCAATGGCGGAATACTTCCGTGATACTGGCAGACATGCTCTTATCGTTTACGATGACTTGACGAAACAAGCTCAGGCTTACCGTCAATTGTCTCTTCTTCTTCGTCGTCCTCCAGGACGTGAAGCATACCCAGGCGACGTGTTCTATTGCCATAGCCGTCTTCTTGAGCGTGCTTCTAAATTGTCTGCAGATAAAGGCGGCGGTTCTTTGACTGCATTGCCAATCATCGAGACACAGGCGGGCGATATCTCTGCATACATCCCGACAAACGTTATCTCTATCACTGACGGTCAGATCTTCCTTGAATCAGATCTATTCTACAAAGGTGTGCGTCCAGCTATCTCCGTAGGTAAATCAGTTTCTCGCGTAGGTGGTGCGGCTCAAATTAAAGCGATGAAACAAGTTGCGGGTTCTTTGAAACTTGAACTTGCTCAGTTCCGCTCTATGGAAGCTTTCGCTGCATTCGCATCTGACCTGGATAAAGCGTCTCAACAACAGTTGGCACGTGGCCGTCGTTTGATCGAAGTGTTGAAACAACCTCAGTACTCTCCAGTAAAAGTTGAAGAACAAATCATCATGATCTTCGCTGCTGGTAATGCGTTTGTTGACCAATACCCAGAGACAGATGTTAAGCGCTACGAAAAAGAGATGATCGAATTCTTGAAAAACAAGCATTCCGACATCATCAAAACTATCACTGAGAAGAAAGCGATTGCAGACGACACTAAAAAAGCGTTGTTGGCAGCTCTTGAAGAGTTCAAAGCTATCTTCCAACCTTCTAACAAATAGTTTGGTGCTTAAATGGCAAGCTTGAAGGATATCCGGGCTCAGATTGAGTCCACTAAAAACACCCAGCAGATCACGAAAGCTATGAAGCTCGTGTCTGCTGCAAAGTTGAGAAAGGCGCAGAATAACATCGTTAACATGCGTCCCTATGCTCTTACTTTGCGTAAGGTGATTGCGGATATCGCTGTGACAAACAAAGTTACGCATCCGTTGATGGAGAAGAAAGAACAAGTAAAGAATGTTTTGCTTGTTGTAATCACTTCTGATCGCGGTCTTTGCGGAGCTTTCAACAGCAATATCAACAAATTTACTGAAGCTTATTACAACAATAATAAGGCGAACCTTGAAAAGATTGATTTCCTTTTCATCGGTCGTCGTGGTCACGACTATTTCGCAAGACGTGGTATCAAGCCGGTTGATTACATCACTAAGCTTGATAAAGACATTTCTTACGAATTGGCGTCTAAAGTTGCAAACCGCGTGATGAATGACTATCTTGAAGGTGCATACGATGAAGTTCGTATCATCCACAATGAGTTCCAATCCGCAATCTCTCAAGTTGTTACAGCTGAAACTCTTCTGCCAATTGATCTTGGTTTGACGACTTTCAACTCTGAATCTGAGGCGAACGCAAACTTTGCAGTAGACATGATTTTCGAACCGGCTCCAGAGCAAATCATTAAAGAGTTGCTTGAGAAGCATTTCGATCTTCAGGTTTACAGATGTATGTCCGAGTCTGTTGCCGGTGAACATGGTGCTCGTATGAGCGCGATGGAAAACGCGACAAACAACGCGAAAGAGATGATTAACAAACTCACTCTGACGTACAACAAATTGAGACAAGAAAAAATTACTACAGAATTGATCGAAATCGTATCGGGCGCTGAAGCGCTTAAAGGATAGGGAGCTGAATAATGGCATTCGGTAAAGTAAAACAAGTTATGGGTCCCGTAGTGGACGTAGAATTCGAAGGCGGAGAACTTCCGGCAATCAATTCTGCTCTTCGTGTATCAAATAAATTTATCTCTGACGCTGAATACAACCTGGTTCTTGAAGTTGCTCAGCACTTGGGTGACGGCGTGGTTAGAACTATCTCTATGGATCAAACTGAAGGTTTGGTTCGTGGCGAAAAAGTTAAATCATTGGGCACTCAAATCACAGCACCAGTTGGTCGTGAAGCTTTGGGTCGTATCATCAACGTAGTTGGTGAGCCAATCGACGAAATGGGCCCAGTAAACGCAAAAGAACAATGGGGTATCCACAGAACTGCTCCTAAATTCGAAGACCAAGCTACATCTGCAGCAATGTTGATGACTGGTATCAAAGTCGTAGACTTGCTAGCTCCATACGCTAAGGGTGGTAAGATCGGTTTGTTCGGTGGTGCGGGTGTTGGTAAAACAGTACTTATCCAGGAGCTTATCCGTAACATCGCTACTGAGCACGGTGGCTTCTCTGTATTCGCCGGTGTAGGTGAGCGTACTCGTGAAGGTAATGACTTGTGGCAAGAGATGAAACAGTCTGGCGTATTGGCTAAGACTTCTCTGGTTTTCGGTCAGATGAATGAACCTCCTGGTGCACGTGCGCGTGTTGCTTTGACTGGTTTGACTGTTGCTGAATACTTCCGTGACGTTGAAAACCAAGACGTTCTTTTCTTCGTTGATAACATCTTCCGCTTTACTCAGGCGGGTGCTGAAGTTTCCGCACTTCTTGGTCGTATCCCTTCTGCCGTTGGTTACCAACCAACTTTGGCTACTGAGATGGGTACTCTTCAAGAGCGTATTACTTCCACTAAAAAAGGTTCGATCACTTCCGTACAAGCGGTTTACGTTCCTGCGGATGACTATACGGATCCAGCTCCAGCAACTACATTTACTCACTTGGATGCGACTACGAATCTTGACCGTGATATCGCAGCTATGGCGATCTTCCCTGCGGTTCACCCATTGACGTCTACATCACGTCTTTTGGATCCAGCAGTTATCGGTGAAGAACACTACAAAGTGGCTCGTGACGTTCAGGCGTTGTTGCAACGTAACCGTGAGCTTCAGGATATCATCGCGATCCTTGGTATGGACGAGTTGTCTGAGTCAGATAAACTTGTAGTATCTCGTTCTCGTAAAATTCAGCGTTTCTTGTCTCAGCCGTTCTTCGTTGCTGAGCAGTTCACTGGCTTGCCAGGTCGTTACGTTGATATCAAAGACACTGTTAAAGGCTTCAAAGAAATCCTTGAAGGTAAACATGATGCTCTTCCTGAGCAGGCGTTCTACCTTGTTGGTACTATCGAAGACGTTATCGAAAAAGCTAAGAAGTTGCAGGCGTAATCCGGAAGGATTTCGTCTTCATAAAGCGGCCTGATAAGGGTCGCTTTTAGAAAAGGTGATTATATGAAACTGACAATCGTGACTCCAGAGCGCCGTCTTCTGGTCAACCAAGAGGTTGATGAAGTAACTGTTCCTGGTTTTAAAGGAGAACTTAATATTCTTCCTGGTCACGCGCCTCTGATCACTACACTGGGTATCGGTGTGATGAAATGGAGACTTAAGGGTCAAGAAAAGCAGAACCAGGCTGTTATCAGCTGGGGTTATTGCCAAGTATCCCCTGAAGGCGTGAATGTTCTTGCGAACATCGCTGACTTGCCAGAAGAAATCGATCTTGTTGCAACTAAAGAAGCTCTGGTTAAATCTGAGAAACACGTCCTGGACGAAGTTATCACAGATGCTGACTGGGTTGAGTTCCAAAAAGAGTGGACTCGCGCAAGAGCGAAAATTGAAATGGTTGAAAACCAAATCAAAAAATAGTTCTGAATTAAATTTGGAAATGTTGAAAAGGCTCAGGTTAACACTTGAGCCTTTTTTATTTCCTACATACGTGCGATACTCCGCCAATATGACCCGTGAGTTTCGCAAGGACATCCGGGGCCGAGGCGCCAGCAGTAATACTCCGAATCGTTTTGATTCCCTCCATTTCGAAGCCGAGCCACAGGATTTTGATAATTATCTAGAAGAGGAAAAACCTCGTTTACAGACTCAGGTTCTGAAGGACTCGTCGCGCGCAGTTTTGACCAAGAACGACAGTCCTGACATCGGATTCACTTACTCTGTAAATCCATATCGTGGCTGTGAGCATGGGTGCATCTATTGCTATGCTCGTCCTACGCATGAATATTTGGGAATGTCAGCAGGTTTGGATTTTGAATCCAAGATCATGGTCAAAGAAAACGCACCAGAGCTTCTGGAAGAAGCGTTGATGAAAAAGTCATGGGATCCCCAGGTGATTATGATGAGTGGCGTGACGGATTGTTATCAGCCACTGGAGCGCGAATACAAACTAACCCGTGGTTGCCTTGAGGTTTTGAATAAGTTTAAGAATCCTGCGGCGATCATTACCAAGAATCATCTGGTGACTCGCGACCTGGATATCTTTCAGGAAATGGCAAAGTATCAGGGCATTGTCGTGACGATTTCCATCACCTCACTAGATGCGGACCTGATCTCTTCGTTGGAACCCCGCACATCAAGACCTGCGGCGCGTTTGCGAGCGATTGAGGAATTGGCAAAAGCCGGAATTCCTGTTGGAGTGAACGTCGCTCCGGTGATCTTGGGACTGACGGACCACGAGATGCCAGCCATTTTAAAAGCGGCGGCAGATGCGGGAGCAACTTCAGCTGGATATACAATGTTGCGCTTGCCGCACGCGGTGTCTCCGCTGTTTGAAGAGTGGCTTGAAGTGCACCGTCCTTTGCGTAAAAGCAAAGTCATCGAAGCCGTAAAGAATGTGCGGGATGGAAAAATGTATCGCTCGGACTTTAATACCCGAATGACAGGGACGGGTGCTCGCGCAGAACAACTTGCGCAGGTATTTGAAGTCTATAGTCGCAAATACAAACTGAATCTTAAAAACTGGCGGCTATCGGCTGCACATTTTAAGCGCCCTCCCACTGCAAAGGAAATTGCAGCGAAGGCCCAACTTAGCTTTAATTTGGATTGATGGGATAAATGGCAAAAAAGAACTTACGCAAAATTCAAATAGATCTGCGCCAGTTTGCTTTGCCATGTCCTCGGGTTGGCAGCATTGAAACACATTCCGGTTATGGTCAGACGCCGCGCTTGGGTCAGGAAATACATCAAAGCATTCAGAGAAAAAGAATACGCGAAATTCCAGGCTACGAGGCCGAGAAAAAGCTTTCGATAGAATTTGAGCGGGATCAGTATACTTTTATTATTTCGGGTCGTGCTGACGGCGTGGTCGAAGGTTCAAGTTTTCAAGTTGAAGAAATCAAGTCTGCTTTCGATGTTGAGGGCTTGGAACGCAAACTGACCGTTGACGACAACCACCCTTACGTGTGGCAGCTTCGCACCTATGGATATATTCTGTATAAACAGAGTGGGGAAATACCCGATCTGAAGATGTTGCTTGTTTCATCGCGAAACTTTAAGCAATCTGAAATTTATTTTGAACTGGATATCGAAGCGTACGAAGCATGGCTGGCGCTTCGCCTGGCAGAGCTGGTGGAAGAAACCAAAATCCGCGAAAAGCTGTTTAAAAAACGCGTCGAAGCCGCAAACGATCTAAAGTTTCCATTCACGTCACCTCGCCCGGGCCAGGTTGAACTGATCGAAAATATACAGCTGGGATTTATCGAAGAAAAATCCATGGTGATTCAAGCCCCGACGGGTTTGGGTAAAACCATTGGCGTCCTGTATCCGTCCTTAAAAGATTCTTTCGCTCGTGGACAGAAGGTTATCTATGTAACCCCTAAGAATTCGCAGCATCAGGTTGCCGAAGAAGCTGTGGAACGACTCCAGGACGAAGGGGCTTCTATCCGCCCATTGACGATTACTGCAAAAAGCAAGATGTGCTTTAAGGCCGAGCCCCTATGTAATCCGCAGTACTGCGAGTTCGCGAAAGACTATTATAAAAAGCTCGCTGAAAACGATCTGGTTAACAAAGTATCCAAGCTAAGATCCTTAAGTCAGAAAAAACTTCAGGAACTGGGAGAGCAATACCAGGTGTGCCCTTTCGAATTGTCCATAGAGGCGATCGAAAGAGCAGACGTGGTGATTGCTGACTACAACTATGTTTTTTCAACCAGAAGCCTACTGGGACGTTTGGAGCTGCCTTTGATGGAGCCCTCACAGAAAGCCAATCTGGTTATCGATGAAGCCCACAATCTTCCGGCCAGAGCCCAGGATTATTTTTCACCGGCAATTTCGACCCGGGACTTGCAGAACATCATTCCGTCTTTCGCTAAAATTGCATTGCGATTTCAGAAACGGGCGCAGCTACTTTGTGAAGAGGCGATTGAAATAATTGAATCTTACCGTGGTGAATCCCGCACAATTCAGATTGATTTTGATCCCGTGTTTGAATTGGAATCGCGGCTTCGCGAGTTTTTAGCCGAGTATCTTGAGGCGGACATCGAAGTTCAGTCCCAAGACGGTGTTCTGCGCCTGGTGAATACCTGGAGTGAATTCGCGCAAGCTTTGGAGCTTCAAGGTCCGGAATTCTTTCAGACGTATCAAAAGAATCGCATTTACGGTGAGACTAATGAAACTCTGAAAGTTACTTGTTGTGATGCCTCCAGGCATTTAAATGAAATTTATAAATCATTTAAAAACGTCGTCGCGTTTTCGGCGACACTAAAACCATTCGCATACTCGATGAAGCTTTTGGGCTTTGACGAGGACTCAACGAAATGTCTTGAGTTTGTATCTCCTTTTCCTAAAGAGCACAGAAAGATTCTGCTAATTCCGCAGATCTCTACCAAGTACAAAGACCGTCCTTCGAATGCGCCAAAGATTGCCCAAGCCATGGAGCGCATAATGGCGGTGAAGCCCGGAAACTATATCGCCTTGTTTCCAAGCTTTGAATTTTTGAAAGATGTCGAAAGTTATTTAAAAGACAGCTCCTATCAGCGACTGGTACAGCAGCGCGAGATGAAAGCAGATCGAGTCGATGATTTCCTTTCATTTATGAAGAGTGCTGACAAACCAACACTGTTGCTCGCGGTGCAGGGCGGAATATTCTCAGAGGGTGTGGACTTTCCAGGAGACATGTTAATCGGGGCCTTTGTTATCGGACCCGCACTTCCAAATTTTGACTTCGAGCGCGAGCAGATTCGTCAGTATTATGAGCGCTCCTATGATAAAGGTCAGGCCTTCAATTACACCTACGTTTACCCAGCAATGGCGAAAACAATTCAGTCTGCAGGGCGCGTGATTCGCTCTGAAAATGACAAGGGAATTATCGTCTTGATGGATTCCAGATTTTTAGAGACAACCTACGCTGAAACTATGCCCCAGGGCTGGTTTGAGCAGGGTGCTCAAGAGTTGGTTTCGGGCAGGATTATTTCTGACGTGACAGATTTCTGGAACAGTCTGGAAAAAAACACCAAGAGTGAAGTGGAAGCGTGAAACTAAGTGAAATGCCAGTTTTCTTTTTTGATTTGCAGACTACGGGCTCCAAGCCCGAGAGTGGTGCTTCAATTTTGGAAATGGCATGGACCTCTTCATGCGGTACTACCGAGGCAAGCTTAATCAAACTTCCTGATGACGAAAAAATTCCTTATCGCATTCAAATGATCACGGGAATTTTTAATGATGATATGGTTGCCGCAAATCCAGCCGGGGAAATATTCGCCAAGCTTGAAGAAAAATATCCAGGGCATCGCTGCGTGATTCATTTCGCACAGTTTGAAAAACCATTTCTGACGGATCATTTCACCAAGGTTGAAAAGAACTTCCCCTTTGAAATAATCTGCACACACGAGATTGCGAAAAGACTTTTTCCAAATCTACCCACGCGCGGAATCAAGGGGCTAGCAGGATACTTTGGTTATCCCTCCCAAGACCTAAAAAGAGCGGCTCAACAAACTGCAGCGACGCAAGCGATATGGCAGGGTTTATTGCCAGAGCTTGCGAAACAAGGAGTTGAAACCTGGGAGCAGCTGCAGGAGTGGCTGCAAGCAACACCGAAAGCCAGCAGAACCAAGTACGAATATCCTTTGCCAAAAGAGAAACGTCTTACGCTGCCAGATCAGCCGGGAATTTACCGTATGATCAGCAAGTGGGATGAAATTTTGTATGTCGGTAAGGCCACTTCACTTAAAGATCGGGTGAACAGCTATTTCCGCGGACAGAAGAACCGGGATGCGCGAAAACTTGAAATGCTGACCCAGGTTTATGATCTGCGGGTAACCACCTGTGGAAGCCCACTGGAAGCAGCTTTATTGGAAACTGACGAGATCAAAAAATGGGATCCTCGTTATAACATCAGTTTAAAAGCCACCCATCGTAATCTGGTATTCTTCAATTCGGATTTCACTGACATGGAGTTTGAACAAAGCCCCGAGTTTTGCGCAGGCCCCTATACCAGCAGTCTGGTGTTTGATTCTTTACGAAATCTTCGAGACTGCGTGGTGAGTGATAAGTTTCACGATAATATTTTCTATGAACCCATAGAAGCAACTCTCGCGCAGGAGGGGCTTCAGATCTTCTGTGAACGCAATGGTCTTCAGGTGGAAATGTTTAAATCCATGCGAAGTCTTTTGGCCTTAAGTTTGTGGTGGAATCGTAAGTATGAAATTCAGGAGCATCATTCCGAGGAAGAAGAGAGCGAAACACAAGAGGAATCCAGTATCGAGGAACTTGAAATCGTTCTGACTGCAGAGGACCTTGCGGATAAAATTGACCGCCACATCATGCGGGCTGGAGCGACGTACCTTCGTTCAAAACAATTAAGTAAAATTCTGAACTCAGAAATTTCTTATCGTCCCGTCAGTTGCCCTGAACAGGCGCCCTACAAGCTTAGTGTTCGTAAAGGACTGGTTAATGGGGAAAACAATTTGGAGAGAGTTCCAAAAGTGCTGCTGTGGCAGGGGCTATCAATTGATACCTATGATCGCATGAGTGTCCTGCTGATGGAGCTTGGGAAAATTGAAACTCAAAGTGGCGAAGTAATTATTGATTATCTTTAGTCATCCACGCAAAACTACCAGAATCCGAACTTAGGATTTCCGAAAAATGTTCTGCCACCTTTTTGCCAGAGTCTTTGTGATTAAAATAAAGCTGCACTAATTTTCTGTAGGGATGTTCCTTGGGAACCAATCCGGGTGAACCAAGATTTATAACCACTGAATTTTTTCTGATTTCAATAGGCAAGCTTCTTAGTAGCCGTGCTGTTTTCGGACCTGTGACTGCGACCAGAATAATCCCACAGCGCATGGATTTGGCGGGTGCCAATATGTCAGAAGCCTGCGAGGAGCCAAACAACTGCTTCGTGTATACCGGCTCTGCAGTTGCACTCTTAAAGCTGGTTAAGAAATCCATTGAAGGCGAGAAGGCACAAATTTTTTCAGAAGCAGTGGCTGGCACACGCACATTATCCTGTGCACCCGCTGCGTGCTTGGAGTTAAGATTGGTGCGAATATTTTCATTAAGCACTTTCTCTTCCAAGTTTACGTAATCCTGGGAGCTTAAAGTTCCACTTGCCATCAAAGACGGAAGATTTGGGTCACGGCGGTACACATTCGCAAAGGCTTTCGTTACTAAAATGCGGTGAAGTTTTTGATTAACCAGATCAATGGAAAGACGACCGTCTTCAATGGCATTGCGAACCGTTTTGATTGCGCGCTCCTGATCGGTTACGGACCAGGTCATCATAACGATGTCAGCACCAGCTATCAAAGCCTTTAGAGCCGCCTGATCCGGACGTAAAACATCCTTAGAGCCCTTCATCAGCAGATCGTCGGTGATCACCAGACCCTTGTACTTTAAATCGTTTCGCAAAAGTTCTGTGGATATCTTTGAGGAAAAGCTGGCAGGCTCACGCGCGGGATCCAGTGCTGGATAAATTGAGTGAGACAACATCACTGCGACATTCACACCCAAAGAGGAATAGCCCTCAAAAGGTACCAGGTCCTTGGCCTTCATAGTGCTTTCACTGCTGCCGTTGTTCACGACGACATTGTGCGGATCCGCTTTGATGTCGCCAGTGCCGGGAAAATGTTTGGCCGTTGGAATTACTTTCGAACGAAGTAAACCTTTTGCGTAAGCAGTTCCGATTTCTTTTACTAAAGTGGGATCAGAACCAAAAGAGCGCACGCCGATAAAGCTTGTCGAGTAAGGATCGGCAACGTCGAGAACGGGTGCGAGGTTCATGTTAAAGCCCACTTCGCGCAGAAATAGTCCCGTTTGATAACCCATTTCTTCGGAAAGCTCTTTGGATTGAGTTTGCCCGATGGCCAAAGCGTTAGGAGGATTCGGTTGAATCGGTAATCTGGAAACTGCACCGCCCTCTTGATCGATGGCAATCAGCGGTGGAAGCTTAGAGGCTTTGTAGGAAAGTTTATAGAGGTCTTCATTGAGTCGTTTAACTTGTTCAAGAGACTGAATATTTCTTTTAAAAAGAAGGAAAGACCCAGGCTTATAGGCATGAATGAACTTCTCGAGCTCAATGTTGGATTTAGTGTAGGGAAAACCTACGATAAAAAGCTGCCCCACTTTTTCCTGCAAAGTCATATTGGAAATTTTGGTATCGATGATTTTATCCAGGGGACTTGGCTGAGCTAGCACAAGGACGGGAATTGCAAAAAACACAAGAGTAATGCTCAAAATTCTGCAAATTTCCCTGATATACTTGTTCATAGGTCTTAGAATATCATTCGCCTTGAACGGGAATAGACAAGATTTGAGTTACAGCATGAAATTGCACCTTAGTCCTATAGTTCAAATTAAAACACTGGTGTCACTGGTGGTCCTTCTATTTTCGCTATCCACTTTCGCAAACATTGAAGAAGAAGAGGGACTTGTCGAGGTTCACAACCCGAATGCCCTGGTGGAAAAGGAAATCGCCCAGGATTCGCTTGCGCCTTATAAGGCTCGCCGGGAAACACACGGAATCTACTTTGGAATAGAATATGAGGACTATGTTCCACTAAGCTTCATTTCCATTAATGATGGGAAAACTTATCAGGAACTTTTCAATGGTGTTTCACTTCCAATTATCAGCGTGATGATGGATTACAAGCTGAACTTTTCTTTGGGCTCGGTGGCCCTTGGCGCCTCTTACGGTATGGGTAGTATCGAGGATACGTTCAGTGGTGAATCGCGCAAACTTGAAATTTCCAAGGTCATGGCAACGATTAAATATTCCATGGATAATCTGATGAACGAACCCTATGTCGTTCCTTATGTGGGCATGTCGGCTTATCAAATGAATATCAACGATGTTTCACCGACTGCAACGATCAGCGAATCCGTTCCAGTTGGATATGCATACTCATTGGGACTTCTGATCCAGCTTGACTGGATTGACTATGACAATGCGAAACAAGCGACATTTAATTTTGGATTGGAAAATACATTTCTGGATGTCTTTATGAGCCAATATCTGGCTTCTGGCGAAGATGAAGACGCTAATATGGAAACCGACCCCATCTGGGGTGCAGGCCTTCGCCTGGAATTCTAAATCATTCTAAGAAGCTTATCCATTTCCTCGTGCACTGCAGACCACGAGATGCTCGCCATTTTAATATTCAATCTGTTGTCAGGCGTGATGGAATATTTTTTGGATTCTTTTACGGCCAACTGAATGACTCTTGTTGGATCCAGTTTTGTTTTTTCGGTGAATACCAAAGAAATCGAAGTCACTCCGGCACTGATGTCCCGTACTCCCAGCTCTTTACATTGGCGGCGAATCAGCATCAAACCCATCAGATTCACAGTTTGATCAGGGATCGGGCCGAACTGATCGCGAAGCTCTTCTTCGATGCGATCCAGGTCATCACTGGAAGTGATTTCCGCAAGTGCTTTATAGTATCCCAAACGAATGCGGATATCTTTGATGTAAGAATCAGGAATTAACGCTGGAATCTTCAAATTGATTTCCGGATCCAGATCCATATCTTCCACTTTCTCACCTTTGGCTTCCGCCAGGGCTTCGTTTAGAAGATCCATGTAAAGTTCATAACCCACGGAGTTTACGTGACCGGATTGTTCCTCGCCCAGAATATTTCCCGAGCCGCGCAGTTCAAGATCGTATTGAGCAATTTTAATTCCGCTACCAAGCGCTGTGTTTTCCTGAATGATCTTTAAGCGCTCCTGCTGCTCTTTATCCAGCTTGCGATTTCTTGGCATCATCAGATAACAGTAGGCACGGGTTTTTGAGCGACCCACGCGGCCGCGCAATTGATACAGCTGTGAAAGACCAAACATGTGGGCTGAATCAATGAACATGGTATTTGCACGCGGCACATCCATCCCGGATTCAACAATTGCCGTACAAACCAGAACATCGATTTCATGATGGAAGAAGGAAAGCATGGCTTTTTCAAGCTCGTGCTCCTCCATTTGTCCGTGAGCCACTTTGATGCGGGCTTCAGGAACAATCTTTCTGATTTCGTCAGCCAAACCATAAATGGATTCAATGCGGTTATGAATAAAGTAAACCTGACCACCACGGGAAATTTCTGCTGTGATTGCTTTACGAACAGTTTCGTCATCGAACTTGGTGACAAACGTTCTTGTCGGCAGACGATCCACAGGGGCGGTGTTGATCAAGCTTAGGTCGCGGATTCCGACAAGTGCCATATTTAAAGTACGTGGAATAGGCGTTGCAGAAAGAGTTAGCGTGTCGACGCTGGTTTTGATTTTCTTAATCTTCTCTTTGTGAGTGACACCGAACTTTTGTTCTTCGTCGATAATCAATAAACCCAGATCTTTAAATCCGATGGAGCTGCCAAGCAATTTGTGCGTGCCCACGATAATATCGACTTTACCATCTTTGATATCCTGGATAGTTTTCTTGGATTCAGCAGGGGTGACGAAGCGATTTAATACACGAATATCAACAGGCCATCCCTCGAAACGCTTTTTAAAGGTCTCAAAGTGCTGGAAGGTAAGAACGGTTGTGGGCGCAAGAATCGCAACCTGGCGGCGCGCCTGCACCGCAAAGAATGCGGCACGCATGGCAACTTCAGTTTTACCAAAGCCCACGTCGCCACAAACCAGGCGATCCATGGGTTTCGTTGATTTAAGATCAGAAAGAATATCACCAATAGCACGAAGCTGGTCGTTGGTTTCTTCGTACGGAAAACCATTTTCGAAAAGTTGAATCTCGTTTTCACGGAAATCAAATGGCGGACGATGCATCTCGGCGCGCTTCGCATACAGGGCCAAAAGATCCGCAGCAATATCCCGAACATGGGACTTAACTTTTGCCTTGGTTTTTTCCCAGGCAGTTCCACCAAGTTTATCTAAAATGGTGGTGGCGCCTGCGCCGGAAAACTTCTGCAGCTGTCCCACGCGGTAAACCGGCAGATACAATTTGTCTTTATCTTTAAAGCCAACCTGGATGAACTCGGACTCAACACCACCGATGCTCATGATCTTTAAACCTTCATAAACCCCGACTCCGTGTTTTACGTGTACGACCAAGTCATTGGGTTTAAGATCACCGAAGGAAAGTCTCTTGGCTTGCTTTTGAAAATCCTGTGCGGCTGAAGATTCGCGGCTGCGCATTTTCTTGCCGTAGAAATCTTCATCGCGCAAAAAGATCACGCGTTCCTCATCCAGGCGCAAACTGTCTGACAGATAACGGCTTACGATATGAATCAGATGTTTATCGCTGTCCTGCTCCTGTAACCACGAATCCCAGCGATATTCATCCTGATTGCAGCGAACAGCTTTTAACTCCAGCTTTTCAAATATTAATGAAAGGCGATCAATGTGGGACTGATTCTTGGTGCTGACGAAAATGCGATAACCATCATCTCGCCATTTATGAAGTTTGTTGGTTGCGGCCTGAAGCCACAACTCAGAACCCACAGGGTTAGAGCTCGATAAATTTGAAAAATCCTGAGTCAGTGAAGTGCGATACTCGACGTGAGCATCAACATCGCCCTCGTCCTGAAGGTATTCTAATGTCGAGAAATAAATTTGCCGGCTGTCCTGCGGATATGTCAGCAATTCAAAGTTCTGATAAAGCAAATCCATTTCCGGGCGAATTACGTGAGATTCGCTGGTGTTATAGTCAGCTTTAAGTTCAGCGACATAATCATCGGCGTTGCGGGAAATCTCTACCGGATCCAGGAACCAGACATTGACCGGCTTTTGAAAGTGTTCCACCGGCGAAGCGGGCTCGCCATAAAAATATGGCAAAAGAAATTCTATTCCTGGAAAGGAGTTTTTCAAAACCAACGAGCGCAAAGTTTCATCTGCCTCTGCTTTATCAACTGGGCGGTCGTCGATGCTCGCGCGCACTCTTTGTAAAAGTCGTTCGTGAGTTTCATCACGGAACAAAATTTCGCGGGCAGGAGTTAAAACGAAAGAAGTGATCTCGTCTGCACTTCGCTGGTCGTTCACGTTGAAGTAGCGCAAGGTTTCTATTTGATCACCGAATAGATCCAAACGAATTGGCATCTCTTCAGTTGGAGCAAAGATATCAACGATACCACCGCGAAGGGCATACTGTCCCTTATCCTCAACCATCGGTGCCGAGACATAGCCTAAGGCATTCAAAAATTCTGCAATGTCTTCTGGCAGCTCATCGCCAACTGACAATGTTCGCGAGGTTTCCTTCAGAATTTTGACCGGAATTGTTTTTTGCATCAGCGCGTCAGGGGACGCAATGAAGATTTCCCCGGGCTTGGCAGCCTGAGCTTTTGCAAGAAAACGAACTCGGTCTGCAGCAATTCTCGTGTTTGGATAAAGACCGGAGTAAGCGGAAACATCAAACGCAGTCAGCACAGTGCTTTGACGAAGTGGGTCGAAGAACTGCAAAAGCTGCTGTAATTTCATCGCTTCGCTTTGACTGCCAACAACAACTAGGTGCGGCAAGCTGTTGATTTTTTTAGAGTAAGTTTGTGACAAAAAGAAAGCAAGAGCGAGCGGAGAAGAGGCTCCGGTCACTTGAACTTTTCCACGGGTTGTTTCGAAGGCGCGATCCAAGATGGTTTCGAGCCTTGTATGAGTCATTTCGGCTTTCATTTTGTGGGGTTATGTTGCCACGGTTATCGCCTTGTTTCCATTCATATTTCTTGGATTTCAGGTGCAGCACATATATAACTAATTGAAATCCAAATAATAACGACATCTTTGGAGGGTCTGTGGCACTCGGTGGAATCATTTTCATCGTCATTTTTATCGCGCTTTTTGGCAGTTTTCTTGTCTGGCTTTCAATCAAGACAGGCGGAAAAGTCCATTATCATCCAGTTAAGTACGAGCCCTACGAGTGTGGTCTCCCTTCGCTAGATAAAAAAGATACGAAGGTTTCTGTGAAGTTTTATCTCACAGCAATCCTGTTCATTCTTTTCGATATCGAGATCATTTTTATGTACCCATGGGCGACATCTTTCCGCGATTTCATCGCGACTGGACAAGGTGGTTTCGTATTTGGATCAATGGCCTTCTTCTTGGCTGTATTCATTTTCGGTTTGTTCTGGGAAGTAAAATCAAAAGCATTGGAATGGGATTAATCAATGGGAATGGGTAAAGATTCATTCGAAATTATCGTCAACGGGCTTAAGCTCGTTGTTATCTTTTTGATGATGGTTCAACTCGTGCCGATCCTGGTATGGGTTGAGCGTCGCGGTTCTGCTTTCATTCAAAACCGTCTTGGTCCAAACCGTGTCGGTCCTTTGGGATTGATGCAGTTGTTGGCTGACGCCGTGAAATTCTTGACGAAAGAAGCCTTCGTTCCTTCGACAGCAAAACCATTGTTGTACTATGCAGCTCCGGTGTTTGCGTTGATTCCAGGTGCGGTTGCGTTCTCTGCGATTCCAATGTCCACGCCGATCTCGGTAGGAACGTTTGAATTGTTCGGTCAAACATGGGGTCCATATACATTCCTGGTTCAGGGTTACGACATCGGTGTCGGTATCGTATTCATCCTGGGTGTTTCGTCTTTGGCTGCGTACACGATGTTGATGGCAGGCTGGGGCTCAGGAAATAAGTACTCTTTGATGGGTGCTCTTCGTGCTTCCGCGCAAACGATTTCTTACGAATTGGCATTGGGCCTTTCAATCGTTGGTGTGATCATGATGTACGGAACTTTCCACCTAAGCGATATGACCGTTGCTCAGCAAGGTCACTTGCACTTTCAGTTCATGGGCTACACGATTTCATCTCAGTGGCTTCCTAACTGGGGTATTTTCTATCAACCGCTGGGTGCTTTGTTGTTCTTTACTGCAACATTCGCGGAATCCAACCGTTTGCCATTCGACTTGGCGGAGGGTGAGTCTGAACTGGTAGCTGGCTTCCATACAGAATACGGCGGTTTCAAATTCAACATGTTCTTCATCGGTGAGTACGGCCACATGATGATCGCTTCTGGTTTGATGGCGATCTTCTTCTTTGGTGGTTACGGCATTCCGTATGTTTCTGTTGAACAGGTTCGTGAGTGGGCATTGACTGTGACTTCCAATGCGAACTGGGCATCTGCCCTGGTTGCTTTGATTCACTTCCTTGTATTCAACGTTAAGTTCTTCGCATTCTTGTGGGCATTCATCTGGGTTCGCTGGACGTTGCCTCGTTTCCGTTACGATCAGTTGATGGATCTTGGGTGGAAGACCATGCTTCCATGGGCTTTGGCTAACACGATCATCACGGCTTTCGTGATTTACCTGGCATCTTTGTAAGGAGCTAAAAAGTGACAGCAGACGCTTTTCTATTTTGGTTTTTGGCGATCGTAACATTGGGCTCTGGCCTGATGGTGATCCTATTAAAGAATCCGATTTATTCCGCACTCAGCCTGGCGATGACTATGGTTGGTATTTCAGCGCTATTCGTAACCCTGAATGCTTTCTTTATCGCCGGCGTTCAGTTGATCGTTTACGCGGGCGCCGTGATGGTTCTTTTCACGATGGTTATCATGCTATTCGACTTGAAACAGGACATCTCAGCTTTCACACGCGGGAAGTTCTCGGGCATTTTGAAAATCATGTCCGTGGGATTGCTTGCGGGACTGATCTTTGGATCAATCTACGCAACTGTGAACCTGCTTAATTTCAAAACCACTGACAACCCGGTTATGGTTGGCACTGGCATGGAAACAACCAAGGCACTTGGTCAGATTCTTTTCACAAAATATATCTTCGGATTTGAGGCTCTTGGCGTCCTGCTTTTGGTGATCGCTGTGGGCGCAGTAGCACTTTCACGCAGTAAAGGTGGAACACATGAACGCTGATTTCATCAACAATATCGGCCTTACGCACTATCTGGTTCTAGCATCGATTTTGTTCGTTATGGGTATGGCGGGCGTTTTGCTTCGTCGTAACGTAATCGTCCTTTTGATGTCCGTAGAGTTGATGCTGAACTCTGTGAATTTGACATTCATCGCGTTCAGCAAATACATGGGCCTTCTTGAAGGTCACATCATGGTGTTCTTCGTTATGACGATCGCAGCGGCGGAAGCGGCCGTGGGTCTGGCGTTGGCAGTATCGATCTTTAAACGCTTTAACGAAGTGAACATTCGCTTCTTCGAGCACTTGAAAGGATAGGCCGAATGAATCATTCAGTTTTAATGGCCATTGTTATCCTAAGTCCTTTGGTTGGTTTTCTGATCAATGGTTTCCGTTATAAAAAACACTCTGCCAATGTGGCGGGTGTGATTGCGACTCTGGCTGTTGCAATCTCCTTTATCTGCTCGATCATTTTAGTGGTTGATCTGGTGCAAATGTCTGCGGAATCCCGCAGAATTGCAGTCAGCTTCTTTGAGTGGATGGCGGTTGATAAGTTTAAAGTTAACGCAGGATTTGTAGTCGATCAAATCAGCGCGATCATGATCCTGGTGATCACAGGCGTTGGTACTTTGATTCACATGTTCTCGATCGGATACATGCACCACGATAAGGGTGCCGCGAAATACTTCGCGTACCTGAATCTGTTCATCTTTAATATGTTGTTGCTGGTTCTTGGTGACAGCTTGCTGGTGATGTTCGTGGGTTGGGAAGGCGTTGGTCTTTGCTCCTACTTGCTAATCGGTTTCTGGTTCACGGATAAAGAAAAAGCAGCAGCGGGTATGAAGGCGTTTATCACGAATCGTATCGGTGACGCGGCTTTCTTGCTGGGCATGTTCGTTTTGTTCATGACTTTCGGAACTCTGAATTTCGCTGAACTAAATGCATTGGCTCCAACAACAGTAGAAGCTTCCTGGATGGGTGCTTTGACTTTGGGAACTTTGTTCCTGTTCATCGGTGCCACGGGTAAATCAGCTCAGATTCCATTGTATGTTTGGCTTCCAGACGCGATGGCCGGTCCAACTCCTGTTTCCGCTTTGATCCATGCCGCGACGATGGTTACGGCGGGTGTGTACATGATCGTTCGTTTGAATCCATTATTTATCATGGCTCCAAACACGATGATGGTGATTGCGGTGATCGGTGCCGCAACTGCAGTATTGGCAGCGACAATCGGTATGACCCAATGGGATATTAAAAAAGTTCTGGCTTACTCTACAGTATCCCAGCTTGGTTATATGTTCCTTGCATGCGGTGTAGGTGCATTTGGCGCAGCGATGTTCCACTTGATGACTCACGCATTCTTTAAAGCCCTTATGTTCCTGGGTTCTGGTTCTGTGATCCATGCAATGCACGAAGAACAGGATATCCGGAAAATGGGCGGCCTTAGAAAGTATCTTCCAATCACTCACATCACTTTCTTGTTGGGTTGGTTGGCGATCATCGGTATGCCTCCATTTGCCGGCTTCTTCTCTAAGGACGAAATCCTGGCTTATGCATTCTTCTCACCAATGGGTTCTCCAATCCTTTGGGCGGCAGGTGCTTTGGGCGCGACTTTGACAGCATTCTATATGACTCGTTTGATGGCTTTGACTTTCTGGGGCAAAAGCCGCGTTCCATCTGATGTTCATCCGCACGAATCACCAGCATTGATGACGATTCCATTGATCGTTCTTGCAGTGTTGTCAGTGATCGGTGGCTGGATCGGTATCCCGCACGTTATCGGCGAACATTTGGGTCACATTCCAAATGTATGGGAGCACTGGTTAAGCCCTCTAATCACGAAGATTCCTGACCTGGGCCACTTTGATGTAACGACTGAATGGGTTTTGATGGGTACTTCTGTGAGCTTGGCATTGATCTCTTCGATCATCGCTTATCAGTTCTATGTGAAGTCTCCAGAGACTCCTAAGAAAATCGCTGAAAGCATCAAGCCGGTTTACAACCTGGTTTATAACAAATATTTCGTGGACGAAGCGTACTTCGGCGGAATCATTAATCCTTTGATTAACCTAAGTAAGAACACTTGGTACTACGTTGACGTGAATTTCATCGACAAGTGCACATACTGGGCAGGGGATTTGGTAAGAGGCATGGGCTCTTTGGCTCGTTCTCTTCAAACCGGAAATATGCAGCAATACGCAATGTACATCGGTATCGGTGTCGTTGTTGTCCTTTCATACGTGATCATGGGGTAAGATATGATCCTGAGTACTATTGTTTTTCTACCTCTTTTGTTTGCTTTGATCATCGCGGTTTGGCCGAACGCTAAGACAATTCGTCCTTTGGCGCTTGGTTTTGCGGTGATCGAATTTGTATTGTCCCTGGCGATGCTTCAACAGTTTGATTCGACGACTTCAAACCTGCAAATGGTTGAACGTTATATGTGGATTGAACGTTTCGGTATCAGCTACTTCCTGGGGATCGACGGGATCTCCTTGTGGTTGATCCTTTTGACGACATTCCTTACGCCGATCATTATTCTGGCTAGCTGGACATCGATCACTGAGCGCGTAAAAGGCTTCCACGTTTGTATGTTCATTCTGCAAACTGCGATGCTTGGTACATTCCTGGCAATGGATGCAATCTTCTTCTATGTATTCTGGGAGCTTGCACTGGTTCCGATGTACTTCATGGTTGGTATCTGGGGTGGCGCACGCCGCATTTACGCGACTGTTAAGTTGTTCATCTATACATTCGCCGGTTCAGTCATGATGCTGGTTGCGATGATCTATATGATGTACCTGACTCAGGAAGCTACTGGTCAGATGAGCGCAAGCTTGCTTGAGTTCTACAAACTTCAGATTCCATTCGTTGGCGGCACGTTCTTCAGCCTGCAAACTCTTCTTTTCTTTGCGTTTGCCCTGGCTTTCGCGATCAAAGTTCCGGCGTTCCCGGTTCACACTTGGTTGCCTGATGCCCACGTTGAAGCACCAACTCCAGGTTCAGTAATTCTTGCCGGGGTTATGCTAAAAATGGGTACTTACGGTTTCATGCGCTGGGTGATTCCATTGTTCCCGGAAGCGTCTGAATACTGGGCTTGGTTGTTCATGCTGATCGGTACTGTAGGTATCATTTACGGTGCACTGGTAGCGATGGTTCAGCCTGACGTGAAAAAACTGGTAGCTTACTCTTCAGTATCTCATATGGGTTACATCCTTTTGGGTCTGTTTGCGTTCAATGCTTACGGCATGACGGGTGGCTTGTATCAGATGTTGAATCACGGTATCTCAACAGGTGCTCTGTTCATCCTGATCGGTATGATTTACGAGCGCACGCACTCCCGTGAAATCAGCAAGTACGGCGGCTTGGCTGGCGTACTTCCATTGTTCACGATTTTCTTCTTTATCATCACTCTGTCTTCAATCGCAGTTCCGATGACAAATGGTTTCGTGGGCGAGTTCTTTATCCTGATGGGTACTTTCCAGGCGCAACCGGTATTCGCGTATTTTGCGGTGACGGGTGTGGTTCTTGGTGCGGTTTACATGTTGTGGATGTTTAAGCGCGTATTCTTTGGCGAGCAGGGTGAGTTGGTTAAAGATGAACACCACCCTCTTCACGATCTGAATGCCCGCGAAATTGCTGTAATGATTCCGTTGGTAATTATGGTTTTCTGGATGGGATTGTTCCCGAACAACTTCCTTCATTATTCCAAAGCCAGCATTGATCATTTGGTGAACAACAGAAACTCCTACAACCTGACAATCAATCAACCTGGTGCGACTGCAGCGACAGAGCAATCTGCGGCAGCAGCACAAGGAGATAAATAATGAATATGAATATTGGTCTTAGCGACATTCTTCTGGTTTCTCCGATGCTTGCCTTGTTTTTGGCAAGCCTTGTGCCGATCACAGTAAAAGTTCTTCGTGGTAACCGCGAACAAAACCCGATCATCACTCTTTGTCAGGCGTTGATGGGTGTGGTGATCGCAGTTGGTTTGATGATCGTTTTCGGTGGCGCCGGCAAAACAGCTTTCAATAACGGCTTGATCTTTGACGGTGTAACTCAGTGGATCGGTATCATTGCATTGTTTGCGGCTTCGGCTTCGATGGTGATGATGTACGAAAATCCAGCGACAACAGGCAAGCAGTTCTCTGAATTGATTTTCCTGGCGATGTCTTCTGCGGTCGGGATGTTGATCCTGGTATCTGCGGTGGATCTTTTGATGGTGTTTATCGGCTTGGAGATGATGTCATTGTCTCTTTATCTGATGATCGCAATGAGCCACGAGGAAAAACTTTCCAAAGAGGCGGCTCTTAAGTACTTCATCCTGGGTTCATTCGCTTCGGCTTTGTTCCTTTATGGTGTGGCATTTATCTTTGGTACAACTGGAAATACAAACATCCTGGCGTTCATGGATCAGGCTGCGGAACTTGTTCAAACAAACCGTTTATTCATGTTCGGTATGGGTTTTGTTATCCTTGGCTTCTGCTTTAAGGTTTCAATTGCCCCATTCCATGCTTGGACTCCTGACGTTTATCAAGGAGCTCCGACTCCGCACACAGCTTACATGGCGACTGCGGTTAAGGCAGTTTCTTTTGCAGCATTCTTGCGTGTCATCGCAACCCGCACTTTAGTGGGTTCAGATCACTTGTTTGATATGCTTCAATGGTTGGCGGTTATCACGATGATCGTGGGTAATACGGCAGCTATTCTGCAAAACAACTTTAAACGTATGATCGCTTACTCTTCTGTTGCTCACTCTGGTTACATCCTTGTTGGTGTTATCACGGCGGGTGTTAGTGATGATGCTGCATTTGGCGCAGCTGGCGTTATCTTCTATATGTTGGCTTACGGTTTGATGACTTTGGGTGCTTTCGCAATTGCAAGCATGATGGAGAAATCTGAAAACCATATCGTAAACATTGATGATCTTGCAGGCTTTGCGAAACAAAGACCTTTGATGGCTCTTTGTATGACAGCGTTCCTGTTGTCACTTGCAGGTATTCCGCCGACTCTTGGATTCTTCGGTAAGTTCTATCTGTTCAATGCAGCGATCGGTGAAGGCCTTTTGTGGTTGGCAATCTGGGGTATGATTAGCTCCGTGATTTCCGTTTACTACTACCTGCGCCCAATCGTTGTTATGTACATGAAAGATGGCAACGCAGACGTGGCAGAGCATTCACTAAACGCAACAACAGTTGCAGTAGTAGTAATGGCCATCGCGATCCTATTCCTTGGTTTTGTTTCCGGCCCACTATTCGCAGCCGTAGAAAACAGCCTCCTGTAAAAGGTACGGACACACCTTTGGTAGCAAGGGTGTGTCATTGAAAACTCAAAAAGCCACGGTGATAAAGCTGTGGCTTTTTTTTTGACGCCGGGTTGCTACCAAAAGTGTGTCCGTACCTAGAAATCGTGTTGGCGAAGTACGTTGATTCCGGATTTGAATCCAATGCGAACGATGCGCGCCAGAATCTCCGGGTTCAAACTAAAGTGATCGACAAAAAACATTTCGTAGTTCTGTGGACGTGGCGAAATATAGATGTAATCCACTTCCGGACGGTGATGGACTCTTTCGCGAATAATCCCCAGCAACTTTTCCCGTTGATCTTCAGGTAGTTTGATCTGTTTTAAGTACCCATCAACAGTGTTGTAGATAGTTTTGATGTCGTTCTGATTCTGAATATGCTTCGCGATCTTTTGTTGAATCACCTGATACAGAGCTTGATTCAATATCAATGGAATCCCGTACTTATGAAGCGATCCCATTTCCTCAGTATAGTGATATGGCTGGGTCGAATAAGATGAAATCACCAGATCAGCCCCATGATCGGCAGCCACATGGGTTGAAAGGGTATCCCTAATCTCGCCATCATAGAAAAAGATCTCTTTTCCATCCTCTGGTCGCTTGATTCCGTAAGGAGCAAAAACCGGAGGCAGTGAAGTCGAAGCCGCAACCGCCGTACTGATCGGTGCGTAATTAATGTACATGTGATTCGGTGTCTTATAGGACTCTGGGAAATTTCCAAAGATGGCTTTGCGGGTATGGTTAAGCTGAGTTCCGATCACAAAAAGATCAACACCCAGGCGGGCAAAGTCATTATCCAAAAGCACTTCTTTGCGCAGATATCCTTCAATCCCACTGGTTGAAAACAGGCCGTTAAGTTTCAGGCCGTTTTTAATCAAGGACTCAACGCCACCCTTAACCAGGGTTTTATCCAGCAAAGTGCGGGGAATAAACTTCAGCAATCCGCTGGAGTTTAAGTTAAAAATATTGCGATAAGAAATCGGCTTTAGATAGCGAAGATCATCTTTATCAAAGGTCGGCGTTGAACCCGAACCGATTTGAAATGCGTTGATCAAAGATTCGATTGGATATCCAGCTCCCAAAATGGAAGCAACAAATGCCCCGGCACTTGAACCGACATAACAACGAATGGTCATCGGATCATCCGGATCGAAATTCTGACGCACCATCTCTTTGGTGCCGCCCGCAAACTTGAAACCTTTTTCTTGTAAAGCCAGGCAAACACCAATGTGGAAAGCGGCAGCTTTGATGCCGCCTCCACTTAAGACCAATGCTATCTTCTTTTTATCTTTTATCCGCATAACTAAGCATAAGTATGTGATCACACGTCGTGGAGAGCAAGGTTGGTCAGACCATGGTCCAGCCTAGAACCGTGACTAGTCGCTGAATAGCCAGATGAAGGTCCTGTTTTTTGTTGAATTTGAATAAGTAGTCACACTATCTTTGACAGACTGAAGTCCTGTGATAGGGTTGAATACGCAAGCTGAGTAGGCGACCACCTATTTCCGAAAAGCTAGCTACTTGCACTTTGGTTTAGGCCAGGGTGAGTAAAGGGGATCGAATGAACGTTGAGATGAATGGTTCTTGGCTACCGCTAATGGACTACTCCACTAAGTATAGAATTAGTGTGAGTACTCTCCGCCGAAGAATCAAAGCTGACGACATTAGATTCCGATTTGAAGACGGCAAGTACTTCATCATGGATGAACCGATGGGTACCCATCAAAGAGTACATCGCCCCTCCCAAGAAAGCGAAAACCTTGCTTTGGTGGGTGCTCATCAAGGAATGATGAAAGAAGGAACGGAAATGGCTTCTTCAAAGGATGAAATGAAGGCTCAGGACCTTACTGAAAAGACGGTTAAAGTAAATAAGGATGAGCCAATCCTAACTGCTGCGAATAAACTTCTTGTGGAACTTAAGAAGGCTTACACGCAGATCCTTCAGGAAAAGGAAGAACAAATCTTCCAACTGAAGGATGAAGTCACAGATCTAAAAACCCTGGTTCGGGTTCTTGAATCTGAAAACGACCGCCTGAAGGGTTTTAAACATTAATCCCTTAAAAACAGATGTTATCTTGCACAAAGCCCCGGTTGCTGATCCCAACCGGGGCTTTTTCTTTTATCGTTATTGATATGGAAAAATCACTGGTAGTAACGGCACAGGCTGGAAGGCCCATGTTGGGCGATTTTATTCAAATCAATATCTTTTCCCCCGGAGATCACGAGCATCTTCTTACTTTAGTTTTACAAAACCTGACTGAGATCGAAGCCTTAGTTAACCTTGACGACAGTGGCAGCGAAATTTGTAGGGTTTTAATGGTGGAGGGTGACGATTCCTTCGAGATGGCAAAGCCCGTTGCTGAAGTTCTGGAAAGCGCTCTTGATGCCAGCGTGATGTCGGATGGTTACTTCGAGCCTTTCCGAGAAGAATCCAAGAATCTGGATCTGCGCAGTCTGATTCGCGGTTATATCGTGGATCAGGCTGTGGCTTTATTGACTGCCAAAAACAAAACTCTGATGGGGATGGTTCACCTGGCCGAGGGCATTCGTTTCTTCAATTGTCCTAAAAAATCCATCCATGTGCGGATGAGCAGTTCGAATGTGGAAAAAGAACTGGGACTATTCAAAAACGCGGTTTCAACCACCGAAGCCCGCGGAAATCTTTATGATCATGAATCATCGACTCTTTACCTGCATCCCTTGCGCCATCGTATCAGTGACTACCACACAGTTTCTGCTATCGCCGACAAATGCGTTGATGCGAATGTTTTAACCAAAGTGGGATTGTACGCCCCGAAAGAAGTCATACAAGCTTGCGTCGCCGAGATGGATGCGCAGATTGTGATTTTTGATGAAAACGGGGAGATTTCCGAAATTTTCGAGGAGTCTAAGGCATATAGCTTCGATCAAGGGAGCATTTCTTATTCGTCTTATGACGATAGCAATAGGGGCTCGTAAGATCAGAGTCCCTCCAGATTCCCAGTCGACGGCCTTTGGCTTCATCAACGGAAGCCAGATAGCGACCCTTGGAATATTTGGTGGAGTCATAAGCCCAACCATTTTGCACGATCATCAGATTCACGTTCTTATCATTAACAAAGACCGTACAAGTGATTCGATCGAACGACTTTCCGTCACACTCAAGATTAACTTCTTTGCCCTTGATAACGGATTCGGTGAAATTGCGAGCCTGCTTTCCGTACTTTTGGGAAATTTCCGGGCAATCAATTCCCGCAAAACGAACTTTGGCGATTTTGCCGTTAACATTTACCCGGCACGTATCGCCGTCATGGCACTTTTGAACGACACCGGTTAGAAACTGAACCTGCTTTTTCTTCTTTTTGGCTTCGGCGGTATTTAGGGACAACGAGATTATCGCAACAAGAAGTAAAGATAAGCATTTCATAGGTGTTCCCAAAGAAGAGTTCATATGAAAATGCTATCTTGCAAAGGTGGGATTAGCAACAGGGTGAAGGGTGTTGCTGAAAATAAAAAAAAGGACTGATTGCTCAGTCCTTTTCTACATCTTACTTGGGAGGGGCGATGTACTCTTACGACTTACGCCGCTAGAGATTTAGTTTTCTTAGCTTCTTTCTTTACGCCAGTCTTCTTCGTGTCAGTCGCAGCATTTCTATCGAAAGCTACTGCAAACACTTCATCAAGATTCTCAGCGAAGATGAAGTTGATCTTGTCTTTGAAAACTTTCGGAATATCCGCCAAGTCTTTCTTACAAGCCATTGGGATCACGATGTTCGTAATACCAAGGTTCAAAGCTGCAAGACACTTCTCTCTGATACCACCGACAGGAAGTACGCGACCTTGAAGAGTCACTTCACCAGTCATCGCGATATCGTGACGAACCGGAGTACCTGTCATCAAACTTACAAGCGCAGTTGTAAGAGTGATACCTGCAGAAGGACCGTCTTTAGGGATCGCACCTGCTGGCAAATGGATATGGATGTCGTACTTTTCAAAGAAGTCTTCAGGAATGTTCAGTTCTTCCATGTGAGCACGAGCGTAGGACATTGCTGCGTGAGCAGATTCTTTCATCACGTCGCCAAGTTGGCCCGTCAATGCAAGATGTCCTTTACCTTTCATTTTCAATGCTTCAACAGTCAACACTTCACCACCAGCTTGTGTCCATGCAAGACCTTGCACAACACCAACTTGAGAGTCAGCGATCTTGTCGTCGCGCTGGAAGCGTGGAGGGCCCAGAAGTTCTGGTACCGTCGTAGCGTTTACTTCTACGAATTTTGCCTCTTCCATTACTACCATTTTTGCAACTTTACGGCAGACAGAACCTACTTCGCGCTCAAGGTTACGAAGACCTGCTTCGCGAGTGTAGCCAGCGATAAGGTATTTGATACCTTCATCAGTGAAACTGATGTTCTCTGGAGTGATACCGTTTGCTTCGATCTGTCTTCTGATCAAATGCTTTTTTGTGATCAAAAGTTTATCGTTCTCTGTGTAACCAGGGATGTTCAGGATTTCCATACGGTCACGCAATGCTGGTGGGATGTTCTCCAACACGTTAGCAGTAGCGATGAACAACACGTTTGAAAGGTCGAAATCCACATTCAAATAGTTATCACGGAAAGTCGCATTTTGTTCCGGATCCAAAACCTCAAGCATTGCTGCTGAAGGGTCGCCGCGGAAATCAGAACCCAATTTATCAACTTCATCTAGTACGATAACTGGATTATTTGTTTTCGCCTGGCGAAGAGCCTGGATAATTTTACCTGGCATCGCACCTACGTAAGTACGGCGGTGACCACGGATTTCCGCTTCATCCTTCACGCCGCCCAAAGCGATACGGAAGTATTCACGGCCCATCGCGCGAGCGATAGATTTACCCAAAGACGTTTTACCTACACCTGGAGGACCACCAAAGCACAAGATTGGTCCTTTAAGGTCTGGTTTCAATTTTCTAACAGCCAGGAATTCCATGATACGATCTTTAGCTTTTTCAAGCTCGTAGTGATCTTCATCAAGGATTTCTTTAGAGCGCTTAAGATCGATATGATCTTCAGATTTTTTGCTCCAAGGAAGATCCGCCATCCAGTCAAGGTATGTACGAACCATTGTAGCTTCAGATGCATCTGGATGCATACGCTCCAAACGACCCAATTGTTTCATCGCTTCAGCTTCTACATGCGAAGGCATGCCAGCGTTCGTAAGTTTGTCGCGCAATTCATCCATCTCTTCAGATTTAGAATCCTGCTCGCCAAGTTCGTTCTTGATCGCTTTCATTTGCTCGCGCAAGAAGTACTCACGTTGATTTTTGTTAGCGTCGTCTTTAGCGTTAGGACGATTCTTGGCTTGAGTTTGCATAACTTCAAGTTCTGCAGCCAGAATCTCAGTAACGATTTTCAGTCTTTCTGTGGAATCATGAGTCTCAAGAACTTTTTGAGCGTCTTGAACTTTGATACCAAGATTAGAAGCGATCAAGTCAGCAATGCGACCTGGATCAGTGACATCATCCAGCACCAACAAGATGTCCGGTGAAAGAGGACGGCCAAGAGCAATAATACGTTCAATGTGCTCTTTTGCAGTTCTGATCAAAGCTTCGTTTTCAACAACTGATTTTTGATTTGGGATCTCTTCGATCTTCTCAACAGCAACTTCGAAAGAAGGAGAAGTCTTGGAGTAATTTTTAACACGACCCTTAGCTACACCCTGGATCAGGATTTTTACGCGGCCATCAGAAAGCTTGCGCATTCTCATGATCATCGCAATCGTACCAACTGTGTAGATGGAGTCTGGAGTAGGATTTTCTTCAGAGATATCTTTTTGTGAAGCAAGGAAGATCAGGCGATTTTTTGCCAAAGCTTCTTCAACTGAACGGATCGAGGAATCACGACCTACAAATAATGGAATGATCATGTAGGGGAAAACAACGATGTCTCTCACAGGTAGCATTGGAAGTGTCTGTGGGATTTCTAGAACTTTATCGTCAAAACTCATACCGCTCCTCCGCGTTGATGCGGGAAATGTTTCATGTATGAGACTTTTCGGAGCGTGCTGAGAATTGCTTGAATGAAAATATGAAAAATTGGACTGACATCCGTGTCAGTGGGTCACTCGTCCAGTGAGAGTTTCCGAATTACTGAAAAAGATTCGCGTGGCTTTCCTGCTCTTCCATGCATTCAATACATAGGGCTGTGAAAGGTCTGGCCTGAAGTCTGCGTGCACCGATCAATTCGCCACAAGCTTCGCACTGGCCGTAAGTCCCCTCGGAGATTTTACCTAGCGCGCGCTCGATAGCGTAAAGAGCCGTGCGGTCTCTTTCATGCAAATGGATGGAGATGTTATTTGCAACATCTTGAGAAGCAACTTCTGCTTCATCGCCAGCTCCACTGATGCTGGATTGTTCTTCTTTGAACTCGTGTGACTTGTTCAGGATCGAACCCTTTTGCAAAAGCAAAGATTCTTTCAATGTCTCAAGTTCTACCGTACTTAGTTCGGTCGCGTTCATCTCACCCCCCGATATGATGATCGCCGTCACGCTATTCGCGAGACGTGCCCAAAATTGAGCCTGTTATTACGAGGGATGAGAGGAGTGTCACCAAAAAAGCAGTGCGTGACGAATTAGTAAGCACCGCTTTGCCGCATAGCCATGAGAGGAAAAGTGTCGAGACAGAAAGTGAAACAGAAACAGAAAGTGAAACAGATTTTTTCAGCGAGCAAACTTTCTGCCAAAAGCTTCGCGCATCTCGGCACCTTCAATGCTGAGTCGAGTCCAAGGAATTGCAAGCAAACGCTCCGCTTCAATGGGCTCTTCAGTTTCTTCGCATAATCCAAAAGTTCCCTGCTCTATTCGCGCCAGGGCCATCTCGACTTCGAGCAGTTGATTTCTCATGCGCTCTTGTGAAACTAAAAAAGTGTGCTCCTCGATGTGAGCTACCGAAACATCCCCCTCGTCGCCAGACTTTTCCGAGCGTACGAAATTGGATTGAGCTGTTCTGATGCGATTCAGAATATCTTGTTTTGTAAGGATTAGTTTCTTACGGCACTCAGTAACAATGTTTTCTGTGATTTGCTTTGTCATAACAGCCCCCTTCTTTAGGATTAGCGACTTGTTTGCCGCTTAGTGTTCCTTAGACAGGAAGGGTCAGGGGGCCGGTTAAAAAAAGGTCATTAAATAAATTTATGGAACCTATTGACGCATGCGTAGGGGAGCGATTTCACCTTTTTCCACAGTCAGGGAGATCACTGGGCGGTCAATCTCGCGCTCAGCGCTCATAGAAAGGCTTCCAAGCGATCCGGGGAACTTGTTAAGGCCAATTAGCTTAGCTGTTAATTCTTCGCGTGTATCAGCTCCTGAGGCTACAAGCTGGCGCAGGATTAGACCCGCATCATAGGCTTGAATCTCAATTAAAGTTGGTGGTTCGCCATAAAGATTTTTGTATTCATTAATAAAGCGGGATTGATCCTGGGCAGTTGGCGCAATCGAGTCCACGAACATGAGATTGTTTGCAAAATTTCCGGCGCGCTTAGCGATACCAGCAGTATTCCACAGATTTGTACCCATAAGTTTTACACCGCGCACGTCATTGAAAGCGAGCATTGCAGCGATTTGTCCCATGGCTTTAGCGCTATCAGGAATAAAGATCGCATCAAAATCCGTAATCGGCGGGAGCACGTTTTCAGTGTTGTCACCGCGTGCTGAACGTTTTCTATCGGAATGCTTAAGATCTTTAAGGCGCAAGTTGAACTCGTCCTGACGACCTTCACCGTAATAGGTGCCAACCAAACGTTGAATCACCAGGCGGAAATCAGTTTCTTTGGTCGAGTAAGTTTGAGTCGCCGTGATTTTTCCACCGCGAGCCAGAACTTCATCCCAGAAGATATTTGTGAATTCAATACCGTACTGATCGTTGGGATATAGAACAGCAAAGCGTTTCATACCCATATCATCCATCGCAGTTCTAACCAGCTGGCGAACCTGCATTTCACTTGTCAGTGAATTTCTAAATACAGTCGGGCCAATTTCAGTCAGACCAGAACGTTGAGAAAGGGCAATACTGGGAACTCCAAGCTCGTCCGACTTTGCAGCAACTGCTGGGGCTGTTTTACTTAGCAAGCTTCCCACAACCGCAATAACGTTATCCTCTTTTACAAGACGCTCAACACCTCGGCGCGCAGAATCTGGATTGCCTTCGCTATCCATCACCGCAAGTTTAAAGCCAGAGCCCGGAACATGAAGCCCCAAGCCCATTTCAAGGCCGCGCAGGGCGCGTTGACCCACAGGCGCGTTACGACCACTTAAAGGCAGAACCACACCGATAGTTTTTGATTGAACATTCTTTGCAGCATCAAGCTGGGAAATAATATCTTTTGCTCTGGCAGCCAGATCACTTTCTGGAAGATAATCAATCACACCTGCATAGTATTTTTTAGCTTTTGAAATATCGCGTTCATCCAGGGCTTTGTCAGCCAGGCGAGACATCGCGTGTCCACGCAAATAACCGTATTCAGAACTGTCAGCGACCTCTTCAAGTTGCTTTTCGTTTAAACGATTTTCAACATCTTCGATGGCGCGCAGGCGATAGACGTCTTGTTCCTGCTTGGTTGGTGCTTGAACTGACAACACAACCAGTTCTTTAAGTGCCACCATTGGGTCACTTGAAGGGGGAGTGGGCAGTGCGGGAGTTGTGGGCGTAACTGGTGGCGGTTTTGCCGCCATGCCAGACATGCCTTTACCTTTTTTACCGTTGGTTTTACCAGCGACGGGAGCTTGCTTGGTCTCCGTTCTTTTTGTCGTAGGTGTCGTACAAGAAGCGATTAAACATGCGGAGACAATCAGAGCGAGCTTCGCTGTCATTTTCTATTCCTCATCAAGTGAGATACTTTATCGTGGAATGCCTTAACCATCGGGGTGGATTCCCCGGATTTAGCCAGTTCTTCAATCAATTCCTTTTGACGGTTTGAAAGACTACTTGGCGTATCCACCAGTATTCTAACCATCATATCACCAGTTCCAAAGCCACCAATTTTTGGAAAGCCTTTTCCCTTTAAACGGAACGTTTGTCCAGAATGAGTGCCGGGAGGAATGCGAATCATCGCTTTTCCCGTCAGGGTCGGAACTTCAATATTGGTTCCCAAAATTGCATCGGTGTACGTAATTGGAAGATCCAAAGTCACATCATTCTCTGCGCGCTTGAATATTGGATGCTCCTGCAAAGCAATGATCACATAAAGATCACCGGCAGAGCCACCGCTACCGCCATCGCCTTCGCCAGCAAGTTTTAGTCGCTGACCTTCTTTAACTCCGGCCGGAACGTTCACAGATAATTTTGCAGACTCTTCTTTGCTGCCACGCTGGCGCATGAAGCTGATAACCTTCTCGGTGCCGACGGCTGCTTCTTCGAAAGAAACATTTAAAGTATAGCGCAGGTCTGTGCCTTTTTGCGGACGACGGGCGCGTGCCCCAGCGCCAGCTCCACCAGCGCGGCCACCAAAAATATCGCCAAACACGTCACCGAAAATATCCTGAAACGGATCGCCACCTTGACCGGAACCTGCTCCGCCAAAACCGCCGCCTTGGCCGAAGCCACCGAATCCGCCAGCCCCCCCGAAGGGACCACCGGCTCCGCCACCACTAAAACCCGGGCCTGCATGACCGAACTGATCATACATCTCGCGCTTTTTGGTATCGCTTAGCACTTCATAGGCTTCGCTCAATTCCTTGAATTTCTCCTCGGCCTTTTTATCACCAGGATTTTTATCCGGGTGATACTGCAGCGCCAGCTTGCGGAATGCTTTTTTAATTTCATCCGCAGTTGCCGTTCGCGAAACATTTAAAAGGGAGTAGTAGTCCTTCTTAGACAATCAATTCCTCTTATTCTGGTTTCTTTGCGACCACAACCTGGCCGGTACGAATAACCTTGTCGTGCAGTTTATAAGGCTTTTTAAATACGCGAGCGACATGGCCCGGAGCCACTTTATCAGTTGCTTCAGAGCTTAATGCTTCGTGAATGTTCGGATCAAATGGGACGCCTTCAGAGGCGATCTCAGTCACAGAGTGCTTTGCCAACAAGTTGCGAAGCTCTGTTGCCGTCATTTCAACACCTTGTTTGTAAGTGTTCAGGTTTTCCGCCGTTACATTTACCTGCAAAGCGCGATCAAAATTATCCACGACATCCAAAAGGTCACGAATAAATCTTTCACCACCGTACTTCATCAATTCAGAACGTTCTTTGATGGCATTACGTTTGTAGTTTTCAAACTCAGCGCGCAGGTACAGGAAATCGTTTTTATACTTTTCAGCCTGCTCTTGAAGCTTTTGAATCTCAGAAGATACGTCGAAGTTTTCTGATGTATCAGGATTTGAATTTTGAGAGTTGTTTTCCTCTGACATGAAAGTTCCTTTCGCAATACTTAAGATTGTGTATTCATTAGATATTGTCAATTAATGCGGGTGCAGATTTTTTGACCTAGACGTCTTCTTTAAGGAAGGTCAATTCCTGGAAAACTTTGTTGCTAATTACTAAGCCGTCTCGTGTTAGGGACCAGTGATTATTCTCAGATTGAACCCAGCCATTTCCAATGAGCTTATTCATGATGCTGGAAATCTGATGATAAACCGCAACAGGAAATTTCTCCTGCAGTTCGCGCTCATTGAGACCGCGCATTAAACGCATTGAGGTATGACAAAAGTCCGTAAGTGCCTGGTGCATTTCCAATTGTTCTACTTGCGCACTTGGTAAATGCGCCGCAGGCGAAGTGAATTCTTGTCCTTGGAAATCCAGTATCTGTTTTTTGTACTCGCCGATGGAATTTAAATTCCAATAACGCGTGCCCCATTGGGATTCTTTGGAATACGAATGAGAGCTGAGTCCCAAACTCCAATAAGGCTGATCCACCCAGTAAAGCATGTTGTGGCGGGATTCATAACCCGGCAAAGAAAAGTTTGAAATTTCATACTGCTGAAAACCGCGGCCAGTCAGTTCGGCGGCGATGAAATCAAACATATCGACTTGCTCTTCTTCAAGGGCTCGTCCCTTGGAAAGCGGATGTCCCTCAGGAACTGTCAGGCAGTATGGGCTGATATGTTTCGCACCTTGCTCTACAGCGATGCGCACATCGTTCTTTAAACCTTCAAGCGTTTGTGATGGCAGTGCAAAAAGGATATCAAAACTAAAATTTAAGCCATGAGCCCGCAAAAGGTCCAGAGTCTCCAGCGTTTGTTTTGCGGAGTGTTCGCGGTGAACCATCTTCAACAGACGGTCATCGAAAGTTTGAGCACCAACACTAAAACGGTTCACGCCATGGTCGATGTACATTTTCAATTTATCTTTGTCGACTGTCGCTGGATTAATCTCGATGGTGATCTCGGTTTCGGGTCCAGTTGTATAGCCATATCTACCCAGCTCTTTGATAACCGCTACAATAAGATGAGCAGGGATCAAGCTTGGTGTACCGCCACCAAAGTAAAGTGTGTCTAACTTTTGAGGCTGATAATAGCGATGCTTTTGGCGAATTTCCTCAAACAGCAATTGGACGTACTGATCCGGCGGCAAAATCTTGCTTTGCTCGTAAGTCGCGAAGTCACAGTATGTGCAGCGCTGGATACAGTAAGGAATGTGAACGTAAACGCCGAAAGCCATGGGAGTTATGTAGAGTATGTCTAAAAAATTTCAACTAAAAAACGGTATGAAAGTCCTTTTGTTAGAGAGTCACAAGTCCCCTGTGGTCTCAGTTCAAATGTGGGTGAAAACAGGCTCCGCTGACGAGAAAAAAGGCGAAGAGGGGATTTCTCACTTTATCGAGCATCTGGTCTTTAAAGGCACTCGCAAGTACAAAGTGGGCGAAATTGCCGCGACTGTCGAGGGTTCTGGCGGGGAGCTGAATGCCTATACTTCCTTTGATCAGACCGTATTCTATGTGACGATTTCCAAACAATTCACCGATGTGGCCATGGACGTTATCAGCGAAATGATGGGCTTCCCAACATTTGATCCGCAGGAAATCGATAACGAGCGCGAAGTTGTACTTGAAGAGATCAAACGCGGCCAGGACAGCCCGGGGCGCAGATCCAGTCAGCTTTTATTCTCAAATATTTTCCGCAAACACGAATACGGTATCCCGGTCATTGGTTATGACAAAGTCGTAAAAAATGTCAGCGCCAAAAAAATCCGTGAATACTATCAAAGTCGTTACGTTCCCTCGAACATGTTCCTGGTCATTGCCGGTGACTTTGAATCGAAAGAAATGAAAACGAAGGTTGAAAAGATGTTTGGAGGCTTCGCGCCGTATAAACTGCGTAAAGCCAAACACACGAAGGAACCAGCGCAAAAAAACATTCGCATCAAGGTTGAGCAGGCCAAATTCGAAACCACAACGGGCTACTTAAGCTGGCGCATTCCAAACGTGAAGCACAAGGACATTGCAGCCCTTGAGGTATTGGCGGCAATTCTTGGACAGGGTGATTCATCTCGTTTGATGCAAACGTTGCGTATCCGTGAACCTCTGACAAACTCAGTTGGTGCGTTTAGTTACTCGATGCCGGATGATGGCTTATTCGCTATTTCATTTAATCTTGAGCCCGAAAATCTTGATCGCGCTTTACATGAAATGATTCCGGTTCTGACGAAAATGATTCACGAGCCACCAAGCACGATCGAAATGCAAAAGGCCATTACGAATTTTGCCAGCCACGAAGTTTATTCGATGGAGACTGTGGATAACATTGCGAGAAAAGCCGGAGGCGACGAGTTTTACTACGACGACCACGATCACTATCGCAAATACATGAAACAGGTTTACTCTTTAAAGCCTGAAGATATTCAGAAGGCCGCAAAGAAATACTTCAAATCTGATGCGTTCAGTTTGTCTCTTATGACTAACATGGACAAAGCAGTTGCTGATAAGTCGATGAAGTTGTTTGCCAGAAACCTTAAGAAGGCTCTTGCGACAACGAAAGCAAGCCGAGAAAAGCCACCTAAGTTCGTGCCTAAAAAATTCTCGATCAATACCGAGGCGGTGAAACATACGCCTGAAACTCAAAGAATCACTTTGAAGTCTGGCGCTACTTTGCTTATTCGCGAACAAAAAGACACTCCATATGTTTCAATGAAAGCGGCCTTCCTGGGTGGAGCACGCACGGAAGACGGAACGACGAATGGTTTAACAGAGTTGTTTTCAAGAAACTGGTTGTCGGGAACAGCAAAATTCACCGAAGACGATATCAATCACCGTGTGGATGAACTGGCTGCAGGTATCGGTGCCTTTGGTGGTAGAAACTCCGTCGGTATGTCGATGGACTATCTTTCACCATTTGAAGACAAGATGATGGAGATCTATACTGATTCCCTATTGCATCCGCAATTTCCGGTTCACATTCTAGAGCGTGAGAAGATTGTACAGAAAAACCAGGTGAAATCCCGCAATGACAATCCATCACAAATCTGTGTGATGAATTTCATGAAGGAGATCTTTAAAAATCACCCATACTCGCGCGATTTGCTGGGTAACGATCAGTCTATCTCGGCAATTGATCAGGAATCCCTGCGTAAATACTATAACCACGTGGCTCATGCAAAGAATCTGACGATCTGTGTGGTAGGCGACGTTGACACTAAAAAATGGGTGAAAACATTCGAAGAGGTTACCGCCGGTCTGCCAGCAGGAAAGAAGATTGAAAATCACTTCCCCGTGACGAAGGTGACTGAGAGCAAACACATTTTCCACGAGCTAAAAAAAGAGCAAAGCCATATCATCGTGGGTTACCAAGGATTGACGCTGAAAAGTCCAGAGCGCTACACGCTTGAGATCATTCAATCAATTTTAAGTGGCCAGGGTGGTCGTTTGTTCCTGGAGCTTCGTGATAAGAACTCTTTGGCATATTCGGTATCACCAATGCACATGGAAGGGATCGAGGGCGGTTACTTCGGAGGATACATTGGTTGTTCTCCGGAAAAAGCACAAAAATCCATTCAGATGTTGAAGGCGGAATTTCAGAAACTTGCCGAAGTTAAAGTCGGCGAGGATGAACTAACGCGTGCACAAAGATACCTGATTGGTCGCCACGACATTGAGTTGCAACGCAAAGGCACAATCTGCAATGCAATCCTGTTCGATGATATTTATGGTTTGGATTATCGTGAAAGTCTGGATGTGGCTGATAAGTATTTTGCCATCACTCCGGAAGATATTCAGAACCTGGCGCAGAAGATATTCTCCCAACCAGAGATCATTTCTCTGGTCGGGCCAAATGATATTTAAAGTTCACCAGCAACCGGCTCGCTCAAAGTAACTTCATTTTGAGCGGTCGGTTTGGATACTTTCTTTTTCTTACCTAAAGTTGCGCTGGCCACGATGCTTTTTAGATGATCGCGTGAATCATCATCAAGCATGATCATAAATCCTGACGGCACTTGCGCATTCATTTGCACAGCCTTTTTCAAATCCGGGTTGAACAGCATAAAGTCTTCCGCAGATAGTTTGCTGCGTTTCAAAAGATCTTTAGCGCTGATGTTCTTGGAAAGCTTAACTGTGTGCAAATTTAATTGCTGTGCATAGTTTACGTCTTCATAGATCTCTTTGTGGTATCTTTCCGCAAACAGTGCACCCAGGAATTCTGAATAGAAATTCGAGGAAGCAAAATCAAATGTTTTACTGCGGTACTTTTCCACGATCTCGCCCAAGTCATTTGTTTTCATTTTCGCCATTGCTTTGCGCATACCAGGGGGACCGTGGTTCCAAGCAGTGATCGCCAAAGGCCAAGAGCGTTTAAGAATCATGTGATTTTCTTTAAGCAACTGAGCTGCAGCCACCGAAGCTTTAAATGGAGAAGTTCTTTCGTCGATATGATCTGTAACTACCATGAACTTACGACCGGTGTTACCCATGAACTGCCAGATACCAGATGCGCCAACTTTACTTTTTGCGTGCTTGTTGAAGCTTGATTCCACGAATGGCAGTCGAGTCAACTCGACTGGAAGGTTATAGTTTTCAAAGATCTCTTCCATGCCGGGAAGGTATTTGGGACTGACTTCCAAGCCTTCCTGGAAGAAGTTTCTTTGACCCATTTGCACACGTACGTTGTTAAGAGCGAACTTGGCTTTCTTTTGAACCTCGCCATCCAAATGAGACAATGCGTTCATCACACGTGTTTCGTCTTCAGTTAGGTTCTCGAAATTCTTTCTTTTAGAAAGAGATTTCAATGCGGTTTTGGTTTTTTCAACCTGTTGTTTCACCATTGCGTCCGCTTTCATGTTTCTCATCCAGCGGAATTTTGGAGTATCGGTCTCAATAATCGGAGTCACGTCCACTATTTCAAACACAATCCAAGGATATTCAGAGTGATGAATCAGACGTTTATGGGAATTGTGCTGAGTATAGATATCAAACCAGAAACCCACACGATTTCGCATGTTTTCTGGGATATGGAATTCATCAGCGATCAGGTTTTGGTAGTCGTTAAGAATATTTTCGCGATTTTCAACAACAGCGGATTCAGGAATATGCTCTGGTTCGTCGCTTTCCACAGAGTTATCCGCAGACGGCGTTTGCTCTTCCATTGCCTGGTCTTCAGCGGCAATCGCGGCGATTTGTGCATTCATATCAAGAGCTGGTTTTGGGGTAAGAACGGTTTCCTTCACCTGCTCAATTTTAGCAGTGATATCACTAAGTACTGATTCAGAATCCACAACCGGGGCCGTGTAATAATAGGCAGCCAAACCAGTCAGAACCGCAAAAGTAGCGACACATCGGCCCGAACCCTTGCACTTCTTCATCTTCAATTTGGAAGACATATTAATCTTAATCATATACACCCGCTCTTTCTTCACAGCATTAAAGAGCAAGCCTGGTGCCAGGGCATATGGCGGTGAGATACAAATGAAGGGGGGCCGAGCGTATAAAAGTTATACACCTAGCTCGGAATGGGCCCCGTTGTCTCATTATTGGAAAAAACCTCGGCACTTCATCAGCCGGGTGAAATAGCTATTCAACAATCCGAAATCCAAGAATTCCGTCCGAATTCTTCGATCAAATCCCATTCAAACAGAGTCTATTGGATCTGACGCCGGATTTTCCGGGCACAGAGAGTGCTTTAGGGCTTGTCATCAAATTAACTAAGGAGAAAAGATGATCAACCTAAAAGCTAACATTCCACAATCCCTGATGTGCATTGCCGCAGCGATATCAATCGCAGGATGTACAAGTTCAAAATCTGAAATCAAAACGCAAGAACCAATGGCGAAACCAGTAACCGTCGGCGGTCAAAAAATTGGTGAGATGACTGTCAACACCGTTGATGCCGAGACGCTAAGGAAGAATCTCGAAAGACTTTCGGCATCAGGTCTTTCAACTGTTCCAACTCATAAAAGTCTTAACGCAAATGTCTTTAAGATCGAAGGTATCTCCGATCGTCCCCAGTACTATGTAGCTCCACGCTTGATTGTTTACGGAGGCGGTAGTTTTGGTGCGCTTGAACAAGAGGCAGACGGAAGATACACGGTTCCCTTTAATGTCGCCATCATTGATGGTCTTTCCAAAAATACAAACTCCATGAAGATGGACGGGACAGAAATCGAAATTCCATCGGCGTTTCGTGTTTCAGACTATGAAGAATTAAAAGAGAACGTACGAAGCGTTACCGGAACAAGCAATCCATTTGAAATCGCGGCTCTACCAGGTTGTGCCGAAGAAATAAAAATGAACTTTGCGGGTCGGTCATTCGACGCCACACCCGAAAACACTCAAGGCTCTGATTACTGCGAAATTAACAAACCCTTTATTGTTACGGTAAGACTAACTGAAAAGGAACTTCATTATGCACTCACAGATGCGCTTAGAAATTCATTGGCAGACATCAATGTTAAATACTCCGTCGTGGTGCCTGTGCCTGTCGCCGAACTCCATGTAAATTTCAGTAAAAGAAAAATATTTGAAGCTATCAAGATTCGCCTTATTGCGCAGTATCCCCCTTACGCACAAATGGAAGTTGAAAATGCTATTCAGTCGGTAATCAAAGAAAGCGAAATGAATATTTACATCAAGGGTGATTACAACTCACAGATGCAGAAAATCGTAAGTCAGGCGGTCGAGCAGTTTTTTGTAAAATTTGAAGAGAACCCCAAAGTGGATCTGGATCAAAAGTGTGTCTCTGTGGCCTGCGTGCAGTTTAAACAAGCCAATTACTCTGACGAAGAAATGTTTCAGGTAAACTGGGTGCAAATGGATAATCAACGCATTCAGAGAACGGTTTCTTTTGGATCAAAACTTCACCGCGCAGACGACATAACTTCTTTTACTGGAGTAGACCCTTCACGTCCGGAAACTTTGAAAGCAGAGCCGTTTACAAATGTTGTTAAGAACAAGATGACAAATCCAAACAACGTATTTTATGCAGGCTTCATTCCTCGATATGGCAGTCGTATTATTGTCAATCCAACTGTTTATCAGTGGGAAAACCGCGCTGCTGAGGAATATGTGGTCGCCACTAGAAACTGGGAAGATTGCACGGGAAGAAACTCTTGGGGTCAGTGTTCGTACACAACACGCACAGCAAGAACTTTCTCTAAAAGCAAAACGGGTGAACAAGCATGGCAAACGATTCAAAACCCGATTGGCAAAGTCGGCAGATTGTTCGCAGATTTGGATGTGGTAGTGGAGTTCACAAACAACCGGGTTGTAAGATGTCCTCTTGAAAATCTGGCGGTTGACCAGAATGCTGGGGGAGTGGAAATCAGAATCAGCGATGTTGAGGGTTGTGAATCTTTCCGCCAGGGCAAAATTGTGCGCTATGGATTGGTAAACCGTATTCAACTTGATCCTGTAACCTATACGGCCGGTCAGCGTTATCATGATGGAGCAAGAAACGAATCGAAAAGCTACTTCGAAGACTCTTATATTCCCGAGGTAAGATTGGGCGTGCAACAAACTTTGATCAACACAATGATCCGAACAATTGAACCTTTGGTTATGTAATTTTAAAGCCCCAGCGATGGGGCTTTTTTTAGTTTTATACCGTCTTAAAATGGTACAGAGCTACCTGATTCGACCAACGTCTTGAATCTCAGAAACAATTAACCGAATCCTCATAAATTCTTGTTAGACTTATAGTAAGCACAAGCGGTGAGTGAAGGATGAAAAATAAACCAGACTCGCAAACAGTTGAGCTGCTCCTGAGCCCAGAGGGGTATTTTCAGGAGCTCGTATCGAAGGGACTCTACGATCGTAAAGTTCGGACGTTTCCTCTTGTTGAAACCTACCTTGTTAATCTCCTCCAACAATATTTAGATGCACGAGCTTTATTCGAGGCCGAATCCACTTTGGCTGAAATGTATCTGCATGCGCATAATGCCGATCAGGCGTTGAAACCTGAAAAATTCAGAAAGTTAGGGGATCGCGCACTCTACATCAGCGGATTTTTCGGTGATTCGTTACAACGAAAGATTGTCGATGTGGATTACTATGCGAATATCGGCGGAGCAGCCTATACTCATCTGGCGCATTGCACGCGCGAGGATGGGTTGGCGCGAGTTTATAAAACGTTCTCAGCCCGCTTTATCGAGTTCGTGGATGTTTTAACATACATCAGTCATCATTCCTTTATTAAGTCTGACGAGAGCATTCTTCGTCTCTATGACCGTTATCAGCGTACGGGATCGGCTCTGGCTAAGGAAAAGCTGGTGGAAATGGGTGTTTTGACCCTGTCGCCAGACCAACTAAAGCTTGGCAAACAAGGGTGATTCCACTAATCTGCGACCATGTTTGGCTTAGGCATGTCAGAAATCTTATTCCTTGGGGCTTTGGCGCTGATCGTGATCGGTCCAAAAGAACTTCCACAATTGGCGCGCACTCTGGGCCGCTTTCTAAACGAACTAAAACGTACAACTGGTGAATTGACGGACGAACTTAAGCAACAGGCTAAGTTTGATCCCATCGATCTTTTTGAGAACACCAGAAAAGAAGCTCCCAAAGCACCACCGGAACAACCTGCAGTGGATGTGAAGCCAGAAGTTGCTGATCACGGCGATTGGTCTTCACCTGATCACGTACCTCATGGTGGACAAACAACGACTCCAGAGCCTCAGCAAATGGAGCTTCAGGATTTGACCAAAAAATCTGACGACGATGATAAAGGAAGTAAGGGCTAATGGCGACTTCTGAAGAATTAAACGAAAAAGCCCAATCCCTTTATGAACATTTGGCTGAGCTTAGATTCCGCCTGGTTCGTTGCGTATGGATTTTGTTGATCGCAACCGGTGTTTGCTATTACTTCAGCGAGCCCGTTTTTGATTTCATTCGTGGACCGATTGCACCGTACCTGCCTGATGGCGGATTGATTTATACAGGTCCTCTGGATAAGTTTTTGGCGCACATCAAGATCTCTTTTGTTTTGGGTATCATGGTTTCCTGTCCACTTTGGCTCTATCAGGTGTGGAAATTCGTAGCCCCAGGACTTTACCAGCGTGAAAAGAAATACTCTGTTGGTTTCATCGTTGCGGGTTCGGGTTTGTTTGTTGCCGGGATGGCGTTTTCATATTTCATCGTTCTGCCGATGGCCTTCCACTTCCTGATGAATTACGGCGGCAGCACTGATAAAGCGATGATTTCCATCGATCAATACCTAAGCTTCTTTACTCAAATGTGTCTGATGTTTGGTGTGAGCTTTGAATTGCCATTAGTGATTTCTATTCTGGGCATGATGGGCATCGTAAGCTCCAAATTCCTTAAAGAGAAACGTCGTTACGCGATCATGGGGTTGGCTGTAGCCGCCGCAATTATCACTCCACCGGATCTTATGAGTATGGTGATGATGTTGGTCCCGATGGTTATTCTGTATGAAGCTGGCGTTCTGATGGTCAGCATTTTCGAAAAGAAACGGACTGCAGAGTTCCGTCAGAATGAGCGCGAGTAGAATTCCAAAAAAATTAAGATAATAAAAAAGGGAAACTCCGAAAGAAGTTTCCCTTTTATTTTGCGCAAAATGCGAAGAACCAATTAAGGTTCTTCGAACTTGATCAAAACTGCGCCGGACTCAACCGAGTCACCTTGCTTAACTTTGATCTCTTTGATTTTAACATCACGAGCAGCACGCATTTCGTTTTCCATCTTCATCGCTTCCATGATCAAAAGTGGCTTGTTCGCTTTCACGATGTCGCCTTCTTTTGCAAAGATCTCGATGATTTTTCCTGGCATACCGGATTTTAATTCCATGTCGCCGCCGAAACCGCCGCCTTTTTTCAAAGATTCATGCAAAAGCATTTCGTCATTGAAGATCTTGATCGAACGGAATGAGTTACGCGTGAACACCGTGTATTCAGTGTCCGAACCCACAACGTCGATCAGGTACGACTTACCCTGGAAAAGGAAGCTGATGTACTCTTCTGCGTGTTTAAAGTCATTTTTGGAAATGTCGTGGTGAACCCACTCTTTGCCGTCTTGTTGCAAAGACACTTTCCAGGAGTGACGGCCTTCTGTCACATCTACTTTGTATTTGATTCCTCTAAGTTCTGCTTCGAAATACATGTTACGTCCTCAACTGAAGTTTACGGCCCACGCTTCTCCATGTGGAGCGAACGTTAAGCTGACGGATATCCTTCGATTTACGATCGTTATAGGCCTCAATAGCCGCTGCGATCAGGAACACTGGATCATCAACTTGCTTGAACATCACAGGCTCGATAACTTCGAAGTTTTTCTCGATAAATTGTGTCGTGTAAGTACCGTCACGGAAAGTCGGGTGGTCCAAAATCGTTTTATGAAGAACGATGTTGGTTTTAATACCCGTCAATACGAACTCAGACAAAGCACGTTGCATACGATCGATCGCTTCATTACGAGTATCACCCCAGGTAATAACCTTAGAGATCATTGGATCGTAATAAATCGGAACGTTGTAACCAGGGTATGCGTAAGAATCCACACGCATGAACGGACCTTGTGGGTGACGGCAAGCGCGGATAACACCTGGATTTGGTTTGTAAGTCACCGGATCTTCAGCGCAGATACGTGCTTCAATCGCGTGCCCTTTTTGCTTGATGTCTTCTTGCTTAAAGCTCAAAGGTTTACCAGCAGCAACACTGATCTGCTCACGAACCAAGTCAACACCAGTCACGATCTCCGTGATCGGATGTTCAACCTGAAGACGTGTATTCATTTCCATGAAATAGAATTCTTTAGTCGTGTTGTCGAAGATGTATTCGATTGTACCGGCGCCAACATAGTTAATCTGTTTCGCTGCGCGAACAGAAGCCTCACCCATGCGCAAGCGCACTTCATGAGGAACGGAAGGTGACGGAGACTCTTCGATGATCTTTTGGTTACGGCGTTGTACAGAGCACTCACGTTCAAACAGGTGAACATGGTTGCCGTGTTTATCGCCGAATACCTGGATCTCGATATGTTTCGGATCGTTGATGAATTTTTCGATGTAAACAGTCGGATTTGCGAAATAGTTCTGACCTTCAGAGCGGCAAGCGCGGAACGCACTTTCAAACTCATCCATCTTGCGAACGATACGCATCCCTTTACCACCACCACCGGCAGTGGCTTTGATGATAACCGGAAGACCGATTTTTTCTGCAACTTTCAACGCGTCTTCAACAGTGTCAACGCCGCCATCAGAACCAGGAACAGTTGGAACGCCGGATTTTTTCATCAAAGATTTGGCAGAGATTTTATCTCCCATAGATTCGATGTTAGCGACTGTTGGTCCGATGAAAGTGATGCCTGCTTCTTCACACGCTTTTGCGAAAGTCGTGTTTTCAGACAAGAAGCCGTAACCTGGGTGGACCGCGTCCGCGCCAGATTGCTTAGCCACTTCCAAAATTCTTCTGTAATTCAAATAGCTTTCTTTAGATGGAGAAGGCCCGATATGGTAGGCCTCGTCCGCCAGGAAAACGTGCAAGCTATCACGATCGGCATCAGAGAAAACAGCAACAGACGCGATACCAAGCTCGCGACAAGCGCGAGTGATACGAATTGCAATTTCCCCACGATTTGCGATCAGGATTTTTTTAAACAATGCCATGTTCGCTCCTACAGAGGGATATTTCCGTGCTTTTTAGCCGGAGTGATATCGCGTTTATTTTTTAGCATTTCCAAAGAATCGATGATGCGTTTACGAGTCAAAGCTGGATCGATCACTTCGTCAGTGTAGCCAAGTTCTGCAGACACGTACGGGTTCGAGAACTTCTCTTCGTACTGTGCTGTCAAACGAGCTTTTTCTGCTGCTGGATCTTTAGCTTTGTTGATCTCTTCGCGGCTGATGATGCTAACTGCGCCCTCAGCACCCATGACTGCGATTTCTGCAGAAGGGTAAGCCAGGTTCACATCAGATCTCAAAAGCTTGGAGCCCATGACGATGTAAGCACCACCGTAAGCTTTACGAGTGATGATAGTGATTTTAGGAACTGTTGCTTCAGCATATGCATACAACAACTTCGCACCGTGAGTGATGATACCATTCCACTCTTGATCTTTACCCGGCAAGAAGCCCGGAACGTCAACGAATGAAACAACTGGGATGTTGAAAGCATCACAGAAACGGATGAAGCGAGCCGCTTTACGGGAAGCCTCGATATTCAAGCAACCAGCCAGAATGTTTGGCTGATTTGCCACGATACCAACTGGACGGCCGTTGAAGCGTGCGAAACCCACGATCACGTTTTGCGCGAAGTGTTTGTGCACCTCAAGGAAGTAACCCTCGTCCACGCACTCAGTGATAACTGCAAGCATGTCGTAAGGTTTCTTTGGGTTGTCCGGGATCAGGTTCATGATCGCTTCAGTTAAGCGGTCAGGACGATCTGTGTTTGGCAATGCGGGTGCATCATCCAGATTGTTTGATGGAAGGAAGTTCATCAATTCACGGATTAGCAACAAGCAGTGCTTGTCGTCTTCAGCTGCAAAGTGAGCAACACCGGATTTCGCAGAGTGAGTTGTAGCTCCGCCAAGATCTTCTTTAGTCACATCTTCATGGGTCACAGTCTTGATAACATCAGGACCAGTTACGAACATGTAGGAAGTGTTTTTAACCATGAATACGAAGTCAGTGATAGACGGGGAGTAAACCGCGCCACCCGCGCATGGCCCCATGATTGCTGTGATTTGTGGAACCAAACCAGAAGCCATCGTGTTGCGAGTGAAGATATCTGCATAACCACCAAGGGACTCGATACCTTCCTGAATACGTGCGCCACCAGAGTCATTGATAGAAATGAAAGGCGCACCGTTCTTGATAGAAAGGTCCATCACTTTGCAGATCTTGTTTGCTTGAGTGCGGGACATGGATCCACCGATAACAGTGAAATCCTGGGAAGAGACATAAACCAATTTGCCGTTGATACGACCGTAACCAGTAATTACACCGTCGCCAGGAACAACATTCTTGTCCATGCCGAAGTTTGTACAACGGTGAGTAACGAAACGATCCATCTCAACGAAGCTGCCTGGATCCAAAAGAACATCTAAACGCTCGCGCGCAGATAGTCTGCCGCCTTGTTTGTGTTTCGCAACACGAGCAGCTCCGCCACCCGCCATCGCGGCTTCATTTCTTTTTTCTAGGTCAGCAAGCTTCGCTTGAATACCTGTAGATACTTCGCTCATAAATTCCTTCTTTAACGTTTAAAAAAACGGAAGGAATATTTCTACCAACGAGCATCTGAGTAATCATCTTAAAACGACAGACGCAGAGCATGTTTTTCTGCTCTGCGTTCATGAGGTATCTTGTTGAATTTATGGCACTAACTGTCCAAGTACTTGAAGTGCCTTTTGAATATTGATTCGTCCTCGAGTTTTTACTTTAAACTCGTGTCCGGAAGTAACGTCAACTGACTGTTCTATTGCTGCTTTGATTTGCTGTGCCGTCGCGTTTGGTTTTGAACTCCACAGTAAAGCCGCAGTGCCCGAAACAAACGGAGCAGCCATACTTGTTCCATCCATGTACATTGAAGTGGCGCCCGGAACGGTACTTAGAATGTGTTCTCCTGGTGCTGCAACGTGAACCAACTTGAAGCCACTGTTAGACCAGGAAGTCATAAAGTCCGTGATGTCAGAAGCGGCAACCGTAATTTGATTGGATAAATTGAACGATGCTGGAAATTCTGGATAGACATCAATATCACGCGCATCATTTCCTGCTGCGACGATGACCAGAATTCCCTGGCGCTCAAGCGCTTGAAAGGCACTTCTTAAAGAAGCCACGCACGGAGCTCCACCCCAGCTTGCGTTGATAATCTTCGCACCACGCTTAGCTGCGTACTGCAAAGCTAAAATTGCATCACCTAAAGATCCGCCGCCATCATTGGCGATAAACTGTGCGGGAATAATTTTCGCGCGGGGAGCAACTCCACTGACCGGTCCATAATTTGAATCGGCCGCGATGATACCTGCCACGTGAGAACCGTGAGGACTTGGAATATTTGTCGAAGAGGGGACCGATACAAAGCTTGCGCCATAATAGTCGTCGACAACGCCATTGCCATCATCGTCGATTCCATTGTTGGGAATCTCGCCCGTGTTTATCGCAATTCGGTTTGCAAGCTGCGGATGACTGACATCCACATAGGCATCCACAACTGCAACCTTAACATCCTGACCATAAATTCCCTGAGAGTAAGCAGCGTTCGCTTTAATCATGCTTAATCCCCAAGTATCACTCACCGAAGAAGAGGAGGATACTTTCGTCGACTCAACCTGAATGCGACGATCGAACTCCACCTGGCGAATGCTATCGAGTTGCGGTTCAATAAATTCTTTTTTGAATGATTCAGCATCAGTTGCAGACTCAACCGTAAAGCGGCCGTCTTCCCATTGAACGATGAATTTTGATTTAATTGCCTGTCCCATACACGCAGCTGAATCCATAGCTGTGCTGTCTGAGAAAACAGAATCCGACGATTTTTTGCTACAAGCTGTAAATACTAAGACGCAAGCAACCGCCGAGAGTATTTTTTGAACATCCATGTTCACTCCCTGTGCGGGCCCTAAGGTCCCATCTATAGGACTTCATGTTACCTCGCACAGGTTAATTGATCGGAAAATATCGTCTTATTTTGAGGCTAGTTTAACCTTTGGCCCATAAACAAAAAGACCAAAGCCGCTAGACCTTGGTCTTTACATGTTTACTTCCAGTCTTCCACTTCATCCAATGTACCGTCCTGGCTTTTGGTGTCTTCTTCGATCAACTTAAGCCGAATATAGTAGCGAGGGTGATTCCATAAATCTCGGCAGGCCACCCAGTAATCTCTCATTCTTGTTTTCGCGATTGAAACAGAGTCCGTCGTATCGACAAAATATTTTGTCGCCGGAGTATCTCTGTCAGTATCCTCCATATTGTTTGTGCTCATCAGGTTACTTGCCATCCCGTCATTGTCCCATCTCACTGAATTAGCGGATTCGAGAGTGTAGGAGTTAAAAAGGCTGGCGCCAGTTAAGTGATACAATCCTGTATTCTTTGGAAAATCTGTATCCAAAATCTGTGGAGCTGCTCCACCCCAGCATTTCTTTTCCGCGTCTCTCTTAGCCTCAGTGCTGCAGTCCACAGTGGTTGTATCTCCCGGCGGCATATAAGTGGCAGAGTTTGATCTAATGTAGTAGTAAAAGTGCATGGAAACTATGGGGCACATCGTTGCTAATTTTGTTCCAACTGTAAATATAACGTCACTGTAGTAAAGCTGGCCTTCAGGGATGGTAGCGGTGCATTGTTCCGTATAACCATCGCCTGCAAGGCTGTTTATTTTGCATGTCTTGTGAAGCTGTGGGGTTGCGGTATCATCTTGGGTTTCCCACCGTGTGCTTACATTAAGATATAGAGCAGTATCATCTGTGACGCCATTTTCATCAGACGTTGATGCAGATTCTGTGACTTTCGCAGGCGGAGATCCGCAAGAAATTAGGGAGCTTGAAGCGACAATCAAAAGTGTAAAGAATAAAATAAACTTTTTCATGTATACACGTTCGGCAGCTGCACGAATAAACATGATGCGCTTTTGTTAAATTGACTGAAAATTGTTTATCTAAGAGGGAGATTTGGAACACATACGTTCGAGATTCAACACATAGGTCTGTTTATATAAACAGACCGTGGTCTAGATGTTCGTGATGAATTCTTTAAGGAAAGAAGTGAATTGAAGTTCTACGCGCTTCGCAGTTTCAGTGACTTCATCGTGGGAAAGCTTTTGTGCAGACATTCCCGCTGCCAAATTCGTGATGCAGCTAAGAGCTGCCACGCGAAGACCCAGGTGGTTTGCAGCGATAGTCTCAGGCACAGTACTCATGCCGACAGCTTTTCCGCCAATCAGTTTCAAGTAACGAACTTCAGCCGGAGTTTCATAAGTAGGACCGCTCACGCCGCAGTAAACACCTTTGTGGTAGCGCGTGCCCTGCTTTTGCAGAACCTGCTCCATGATAGTGATCAAGCGTTTGTCGTAAGCTTCAGTCATGTCCGGGAAGCGAGGTCCAAGTTCCTTGATGTTTGGTCCCATCAAAGGATTCGTGCCCATCAAATTGATGTGGTCTTCGATGATCATAAAGTCACCGGCAAGCATGCTTTCACCAAAGCCGCCTGCAGAGTTCGTCAAAATCAAAGCTTCAATTCCAAGCATTGCCAAAGTTCTGGTCGGAAACACAACACTTTCCATGCTGTGACCTTCGTAGAAGTGATTGCGACCCTGAAGAATCACAATTGATTGACCGTTCACTTTACCGAAAATCAGATTTCCAGAGTGACCTTCAACCGTTGGCGGGGAGAAGTGAGGGATGTCTTTGTAGGGAATTGTTGTTTCAATTTCCACATCCTTAACGAAGGCACCCAAACCAGAGCCTAAAACGACACCGACCTTCGGTTTCGCCGAAGTTTTTGAACGGATGAAGCTGATAGATTCTTGTAGTTTATTGAGTACCAAGTTGTTCTCCCATTGTCCTCGGGGTTATCCCAAAACTTTCAGTATCAAACTAGGCTTTGACACCTTTTGCAAGGAAATATTAATCGCGGATTTTAGCATTGGAATCGCGGAGTTAAGCAAATCCATATCGTCCCCGTGCAGAGTGAACAATGTGTCTCCGGATTTCACTTCATCACCGACTTTTGCGTGGAACTCAATTCCCGCCGTGGGAGCAATAATATCAGTCGTTTGCGCGCGACCAGCTTTGATTAAAATTCCGGCAACACCAATGCTCTCGGTGTGGAAGCCTTGAATAAATCCTGATTTTTCAGCAGTGATTTTCAAACTAAATTTTGGTTTTGGAACATTGCGAAGATCGCCACCATGGATTTTGCAAAGCTCTTCAAACTTTTTCAAAGCTTTACCCGAAGTCAAAGTTTCCAAAGCGATTTGATAAGATTCTTCTTCCGTTTTACCGATACCCGCAAGCAAAAGCATGTGAGCAGAAAGTCGCAAACTTAGTTCGCGCGTGTCTTCGTAAAGATCATAACCGTGCGGACCGATGAACTTTTCATTCTTCATGATCGCAACACACTCGTCCACTTCCAAAGAGTTACCAGCATAACGACCCAACGGTTGATCCATATTGGTCAACAATGCTGTAACCTTTTTGCCGTACCCTTTGGCGATGTTCATAAGATTTACAGCCAGCTCTTCTGCCAAGGCCGGAGTTTTCATGAAAGCACCAGAGCCATACTTCACATCAAGCACCAAGCCGTCGATGCCTTCGGCCAATTTCTTGGACATGATGGATGCGCAGATCAGAGGCAGGCTTTCAACAGTCGCAGTCACGTCACGAAGGGCATAGATTTTTTTATCAGCAGGGCAGATTTCTTTGGTTTGTCCGATGAAGCAAATATTGTTCTTACGAACCAGTTCGATAAATTCATCAAGCGGCTTTTGTGTGTTGAATCCAGGAATAGCTTCAAGCTTATCCAAAGTTCCACCCGTGTGACCCAAGCCACGACCCGAAATCATCGGAACAGGAGCGCCGGCAGCCGCAACAATCGGCCCCAAAATCAAGCTGGTCTTGTCTCCCACGCCGCCAGTGGAGTGCTTATCAACTTTAAAGCCTTTTACTGAAGAGAAGTCCACAACTTCACCGGAATGAAGCATGGCTTTTGTAAGACCAAGAGTTTCCTCTTTGTTCATGCCTTTAAAAAAGATCGCCATCAAAAGAGCTGACATCTGATAGTCGGGGATAGAGCCGCGAGCATATCCCAAAATGAACTCTTCGATTTCGTCAGCAGTCAGTTCGCCGCCATTTCTTTTCTTTTTAATAATTTCAGCAGGTAGAAAAGACATTAGTAGCCTCCTTGAGATTGTTGACCTTGCACCAAAGCGACACCAGAGCTTGTACCCAAGCGAGTCGCCCCAGCCTGAATCAGTGCGAATGCTTGCTCGGCGTTCTTTACGCCGCCGGAAGCTTTAACTTCCATTTTATCGCCCACAACGGACTTCATGAGTTTAACATCTTCGACAGTGGCGCCGCCGCCGGCGAAACCAGTACTGGTCTTAACGAAGTGAGCACCAGCTTCAAGCGCCGCTTTGCACGCCAGAACTTTTTCTTCGTCATTGATCAACGATGTTTCAATAATTACTTTTACTTTGTAACCAGCGGCCGCCTGAACGACAGCTTTGATGTCTTCACGTACGTAATCCAAACGACGATCTTTCAATGCGCCGATCTGAACAACCATATCGATCTCTTGCGCACCATTTTTTACCGCTGTCGCAGTTTCAAATGCTTTGCTGACTGTATCCATGGCGCCTAAAGGGAAGCCCACCACACAGCAAACTTTAACCTCGGAGCCACGCAATAGTTCTGCGCATTGTTTTACGTAAGAAGTGTTTACGCAAACGCTGAAAAAGTTATTCTCGCGCGCCTCCTGGCAAAGTTTCTCAATTTGTGCGGACTGGGATTCGGGTTTTAAAAGAGTGTGATCGATATACTTGTTTAATTGCACGGGGCACCCCATTTAGGTTCAAAAAGAAAAGGTACCTTACCTTAAACCCAAGGGCAATGCCGACTTGTAAAATGAGAAGAGCCCTTGGTTTCCCAAGGGCTCTTCTGCTGAAACTATATCTTAGGCTGAACTCTATCCAACCTTGGTTTTTGTAGCGCCGCCGATAGCATTGATCGCTGTATCGGTGCTGCCGGAGGTGCCCAGGAAAGTTTTTGCGTCTGCTGCAGAAACCTTTCCTTTGCGAACCAGATCCTCGATGTACTTTTCAAACAAAATCATACCCTGACTTGATCCTGTCTGCATTGCCGAGGCAACCTGATGGATCTTACCTTCACGGATCAAATTTGAAATCGCCTTGGTATTACGCATAATTTCGTAAGCAGCGACACGGCCTTGACCGTCGGCTCGAGAGAACAGCGTTTGTGCCACAACTCCACGCAGGGATTCGGCTAACATTGTTCTGATCTGCGCTTGTTGCCCCGCAGGGAAAACGTCGATGATACGGTCAATAGTTTTAGCCGCACTGTTGGTATGTAGAGTACCAAACACGATGTGACCGGTTTCTGCCGCAGTCAGGGCAAGACCGATAGTTTCCAAGTCACGCAACTCACCCACCAGCAAGATATCCGGGTCCTCACGGAGAGCGGCTTTCAGGGCATTGGCGAATGATTTAGTATGGCTACCAACTTCACGTTGATTTACCAGGGATTTAATATTCGGATGAACGAACTCGATCGGGTCTTCCACCGTGATAATATGTGCTTCACGAGTCAGATTGATCTGATGGATCATTGCTGCCAGAGTCGTGGATTTACCAGAACCCGTTGGGCCGGTAACCAGAATCAAACCGCGATCACAATCAATCATATCCAGAACTGCAGGTGGAACGCCCAACTCCTGAGCTGTTTTGATTTTCTCAGGAATGATACGCATAACTGCGCCCAAGCCTTTACGCTGCATGAATACGTTGCAACGGAAACGGCCGATACCTGGAAGTGTATAGGCAAAATCCAGCTCCCATTTTTCAACAAAGGCCTTCTTTTGCTTTTCAGAAAGAATTTCGAAGATAAGTCCCTGAACATCTTGATTTGAAAGCTCGCGATAGTTCAATGGAACCATATTCCCATGCAGACGCAAATAAGGCGCGGCTCCACTTGTTACGTGTAAGTCCGAAGCTCCTTGTTCAACCATGAGTTTAAACAGTTCATCAATCGTAGCCATTCTATTCTCCCTAAATGGTCTAATTCAGTGATCTTTTCGGTAAGTTATGCTTTAATGTTTAAATATTAATTGCTCTCACGATTGTTTCTGGACTATTGAAGAGAGATTGCTTTTAAGACTCACCTGGAGGACGCCGTGTCAGCAGAAATTCTCATCAATGTAAGACCTCAGGAGACACGAGTAGCCTACGTAGACAGCGGCGTGCTGTCAGATTTGAAAATCGAAAGAAAAACTTCACCGACATTGGTCGGGTCCATACATCGTGGAACTGTAATTCGTGTTTTGCCTGGTATGCAGGCGGCCTTTGTGGACATTGGTCTGGAAAAAGCAGCATTCCTCTACGTCGGCGATATTCGTGAAGACGTCGATGATAATTTCCTTTCCAGCGTGGATCGTGAAGAGCCTCTGGAAATGGATGGTGACGATGACAAACCTCATCAGCACACCGTAAAAACTCCGATTCAGGATCTTCTTAAAGAGGGTCAAAGCATTCTGGTTCAGGTGGCCAAGGATCCATTGGGAACCAAGGGAGCCAGAATCACAACTCACTTATCATTGCCGGGTCGTTTCGTTGTGTTTCTGCCGACAGTCCGTCACCTGGGAATTTCCCGTCGTATCGAAGACGAAACAGAACGCGAAAGACTTCGCCAGCTGGTTCAAAAAATCAATCCTTCCGGGGGGGTGATCGTTCGTACTGCCGGTGACGGCGCCTCAGAGGAGATGTTGAAAGCCGACATCGAGTACCTGGATCGTTTAAGCAAAGAGATTTTCAAAAACTATGAAAAGAAGAAAACTCCAGGTGCTTTGCACACGGAGCTTGATGTCGAGTTGCGTGCGCTACGCGATTTGATGAGTGAAAATGTCACAAGCGTATGGGTGGACAATATTGAAATTCACCGCAAGGTTGTGAAATTTGTTTCTCAGTTCATGCCCAAGTACAAACAAAACATCGTTCTTTATGAAGAAAAGAAACCGTTGTTCGACTTATACGACATCGACATCGAAATTTCCCGCTCTATGGAGCGTAAGATCTGGTTGAAGTCCGGCGGTTATATCGTCATCGACGAGGCGGAAGCTTTGGTTGTGATCGACGTGAACACGGGTAAGTTCGTTGGTAAAAAGGATTTGGAAGAAACCATCCTGAAAACCAATCTGGAAGCGGTTCGCGAGACGGCTCACCAACTGCGCATTCGTAACTGCGGCGGCATTATCATCATCGACTTCATCGATATGGAAAAAGAATCCCACCGTGAAAAGGTGATGGAAGCTTTGGCAGAAGAGTTGGGGCGCGACCGCGCCCGTACTAATATCGTCTCCATGTCTCAATTGGGATTGGTCGAGATGACCCGTAAGCGCATTCGCCCAAGCTTGATCAAAACTTTGTGCGAACCATGTTCTTATTGCGACGGAAAAGGCTATATCAAACGCAAATCAACGGTTGCGAATGAAATCTTCCGCGAGCTTGAGCGCGATGCCGATATGCTGACTAATAAGAAAACCAACGTCGTTATTCATTGCCACAGCCAGGTGGTTGATTGGATTTACGAGGTCGAAGGGGAGAGCTTGGAAAATATTGAAAAGAAGCTGGGTCGCTCAGTGGCTTTCAAAATTGAACCAAACTACCACTTGGAGCAGTACGAGATCTTCTTCGTCTAATTCCACACAGGTATGCAAATAATACAAAACCCGTCTGATAGAACATCGGCGGGGATTATTTGTGCCCAATTTCAAACACACCGCAATTAATTGCCGGCGTGACGAAGGATTCTCAATTCTGATTTGGCGATGCGCAAAGAGTTGAACATTTGGCGACTGTGCGAAACCTAAGTGTCTGTTATCTGTAAATAATTTATAAACGTCTCGTTTCTTAAAAAAGCTGTCTTTTTTATTGCCAAGAGTCACCACCACCGCTAATCTCTTCTTCTTCCTGGAAAGCTGAAAAAAATAGCATGTAATAGGTTGACAAAGCCTAGTGCGAGGTGGCATTTACCACTGGCTTAATTCGGGTAGCTGGAGGTTCTAATGTACGCGATTATTCGTACGGGCGGTAAGCAATATAAAGTTCAAGCTGGTGACGTTGTTCAAGTTGATAAAGTTGAACAAAAACTAGGTGCAGAGTTTGATATCAACGAAATCTTGATGGTTGGTGGTGAGTCCACTCATGTTGGTCAACCTCTTGTTAAAGGTGCAAAAGTAACTGTAGTTGTTACTAAGCAAGCTAAAACTAGAAAAGAAATCGTTTTCAAAAAGAAACGTCGTCAAGGTTACAGAAAGTTTGCGACTCACAAACAAGAGTTCACAGAACTTTTCGTGAAATCAATCACACTTGATGGTAAAACAACTAAAACAGATGCTACGCCAAATGTAGTAGACGTTGCTGCGAAACGTACTGAAGCTGCTGAAGCTCGCGTTGCTGCTCGCAAAGAACGTGTATCTAACAAAAACAAAGGCGAAGAAGTCGTTAAAAAAGCTGCTAAAAAAGCTGTAGCGAAAAAGAAAGTTGCGAAAAAAGCTGTTAAAAAGACTGCTAAAAAAGCAACCGCTAAGAAAAAAGTAGCTAAAAAGACTTCTAAAAAAGCGTAATTAAAAGATTTTTAAGCGAGGTTAGTCATGGCAAGTAAGAAGGCCGGTGGTAGTACAAAGAATGGTCGTGATTCACAGAGTAAACGCTTAGGCGTTAAACGTTTCGGTGGTGAGAAAGTTCTTTCTGGAACTATCATCGTTCGTCAACGTGGTACAAAATTCCACGTTGGTAACAACGTAAAAATTGGTCGTGACCACACGATCTATTCTGTAATCGAAGGTCTTGTTAAATTTGAGCGTTTCGCAAAAGATCGCTTCAAAGTTAGTGTTTATCCTAAAGCTGTCTAGTTCCCACTAGATTCTGCTCTTGATAAGCACCAAGAGATTTTACAAATGCATAAAAGGAGCCTTCGTTGGCTCCTTTTTTGTTGTATATCTCTGCTCAAAATATTGGTGCTCTTATGAAATTCATTGATGAAGTTAGTATTACATTGGCGTCTGGCCGTGGTGGCCCAGGCTGCGTTAGTTTCCGTAGAGAATCGGGTGCTCCTCGTGGTGGACCTGATGGTGGAGACGGCGGCAAGGGTGGCGACGTTATCATCAAAACATCCCGTCATATCAATTCCCTGGTAGATATCAGACAAAACAAGAAATACTCCGCACAAAACGGCGAGATGGGTTTCGGTCGTCAAAAGCATGGAGCTGATGGCGAAGATCTTGTATTGATCGTTCCTGAAGGAACAATCATCAGAAACCTGGATGGCGAGATTGTCGTCGATATGACTGGAATTGAAGAGCACACTCTTCTATTTGGTGGTCGCGGTGGTAAGGGGAACGAGTTCTTCAAAACTGCGATCAATCAAGCACCAACTCACGCTCAACCGGGCGAAGATAACGAAGAGCTTGAAGTTAAGCTTGAGCTTAAACTGATCGCTGACGTTGGTATCATCGGTTTCCCAAATGCAGGGAAGTCGACGTTAATTTCTCGTATATCTGCAGCTAAACCTAAAATCGCAGATTATCCGTTTACAACTCTGACGCCAAATTTGGGCGTGGTTAAAGCGGGTGACTACACTTCATTCGTGGTTGCTGATATTCCAGGTTTGGTAAAGGGCGCACACGAAGGTGTGGGCTTAGGTATTCAATTCCTGAAGCACGTCGAACGTACTCGCGTATTCATCCACTTGGTGGATGCTTCGGGTATGTCCGGTCGCGAAGCTCTTCAGGATTTCGAAGATCTTAATTATGAACTTAAAATGTATGATGAGAGCAATCAGGACAAAGAGGGTTTCTTCCCTCTTTCCACTCGTCCGCAATTTGTCGTGCTCAACAAAATTGATACTCTCAGCGTTGATCAACTTGAAAAACTTAAAATGAAATTCAAAAAAGCGACAGGCTCTGAGCCGATGGCCATTTCGGCGGTCACAGGCAAAAACATCAATGATCTTGTAAATGAGCTGGGTCGTCAGATTTTGAAGGATGTAGAATAATGAAAATCGGTATTTTCGGCGGAAGCTTTAATCCTCCTCATATGGGTCACATCAATGCCATTCAAACAGTGGCAAAGAAAATGGGTTTGAACAAAATCCACGTAATCCCTGCAGCACAAAATCCTCTTAAAACTCCAGTGGAAGGTCCAACGGCGGAACAACGCCTGGAACTTACCAAGCTTGCGTTTGCTCAATACGGTGAAACGTATTTCGTTGATGACCAGGAGCTAAAACGCGGTGGCATGAGCTACACTATTGATACGATCATGAATCTTCGTAAAACATACGAGGCTTCTGATTTGTACCTGATTGTTGGCGCAGACAAGTTCGAAGAGCTTAGCCAGTGGAAAGACTATTCCAAAATTTTGGCTGAAACCAATCTGGTTGTTACAACTCGTCCCGGTTATGACATGCCAGAATCCATGGATGAAATGCCAGGCTACCTAAAACCATTGGTAGCAGACTTTGATTTCAACTTCATCGAATTGACGACGGGTCGTAACATCCAGTTCATCACTCTTCGTGATATCGAAATTTCTTCCAGCGAAGTTCGTAAATGGCTTCGTACTGGTAAGCCGGTTGAAAAGTATCTGCCTCTTTCTGTTGAAACATTCATCAAAGAGAACAAACTTTATCGCAACCTTGGTGACCGCATTGGTGACTTCGAAAAATTCACTGAATTCTGCGCTAATGTTCTTTACGCTAATAAAGGTATTAACGTTCGTGGATTTGATCTTAGAAAGATCACGGCTCCAAGTGAGTTCGCGGTGATCGCTTCCGGTACATCCACTCGTCATGCGACGGCAATGGCAGACAATATCGTGATCGCGGTTAAAGAAGAGTTCAACGTTCATCCGCAATCTGTTGAAGGCGTGGATGAAGGTCGTTGGGTGTTGGTGGACTACGGTTCATTGATCGTTCACGTATTCTACGATTTCGTTCGTCAGGAATACAGCCTTGAAAACCTGTGGAAAGACGCTAAAGATCTTGGTTTGAAAGATCCATACGTAGGGAAACAACAGTAATGAAATTCATTTTGTACAATCTCGCGACTGCCAAAGAGGCCTGGGCCGATGACGTTAGCGAGCTGTACAAAAAGAAGATTTCTTTTTTCATCCCTTTCGACATTCAAAGTCTAAAAGCGAAAAAGTCGGCTCGTGAAGATGCCGACTTTAAACGTAACGAAGAATCAGAGCTCATCCTTAAAAATATTAATTCCGATGATTACGTCGTTCTGTTCGACGAACGCGGCTCGGTTCTGGATTCGATTCAATTCTCTAAAAAAGTGGAAAACATTCTGGGAAGCTCCAAGAAGCGCGCGATATTCATTATCGGTGGAGCTTTCGGTGTTAACGAAGATGTCAGAAAGCGCGCGGATCTAAAAGTCGCATTATCGCCGATGGTGATGAATCACCTAATGGCACAAGCCATGAGCCTGGAGCAAATCTACCGGGCCTTCACGATCATCAAAAAAATTCCGTATCACAATCAGTAAGAGCCGCTGGGAAAGGTACGCCGTAACTTTTGGGGGTGCGGCGCGTTCCAAAAAGGGAACTGTTACCGCCAAGGGGGTTGGTTGCCGAGTTCTTTTTCGGGGTTGCGGCCTAGTTCGATCAGGCGTTCCCATTCGAAGGGGAAGAAGTCGCGTTGCTCGTTGGCTGCGAAGTCTTCATTTACCGGATTTGGGTTATTGCAGGCGTCGTCCGGATCAAAAGTGTCTTTCGAGCAGATTGAATATCTGACTGTACCATCTGTATCACCGATTGCTTTACCCCACTGAACCAGTGTCATTGGCTGGTAAGGATTCAAGGCAGGATCAAGTACATAAGCGACACCATCCACCTGGTAAGTCACGGCTACGTGATACCACCACTCGACCCAACCGTTCGGGGAGTTATCTGTTCGGGCGCGCAAATTTCCAAAGGCATAGACTTTTTTGGGAATGGATTTTTTTAACTCAACCAGTTTTTCGGCGGCCAATTCGGCACGGGCATAGCAACCATCATCCGGATAAAGCCAAGTCAGGCGGCGTGGGTGAGATCCATCTTGCATAAAGAATGAATCGCGAATGAACTGAAAATGAGTGTTTAAGTTCTTAAGGTTACCAGCGTTGGGAAGTTGCGAGATTTCCAGATCACGCAACGGCACTGAAAGGTTTTCTGGCGAGGCGTTGGATGCCGTAAGGTCGCTAGCGGAAAGAATGCTCGCGATACTAAGATTTCTTGTTTTAGCATCTTGAAACGACTCGTTTGGGAAGCGCTGGGATGACAATCCCGCATGTGCTACCACGCTTAAAGACCACAACAGATATATGAAAACCGAAACCAGTTTCATGAAATTCCCCACCCACTTTGATTTCTAGGTCGGACTTAAAATCATGTCAAATGAAAGCCTGCCTTGGCTTTTAAGTTGCTGTGCAGGGTTATATGAAGCTTATAAGTGAATTGGTTCGAAAGTTTTCAACTCCCTGTCTGCACTGCGGATCCTTCTTAAAGTCGGAAGGATTGTTGTGTGAATCCTGCAGAAACAAAGTTGAAACCTACATTAAGCCGGACCTTGAAATGCGCACCTTGGGAGTCTTTGAAGCCTACATGCTATTTCGCTGGAACCCGGGAACTAGTGATCTATTGTCTGCGCAATTGGCAGGGCTAAAAGGTTTTCGAACAAACTTTGACTGGAACTATTGGGCGAATAGGTTCGTTTCACGAAGAATCCACAAAGCGCTGCCAACTAGAAGAATAATTCTTATTCCAGCTCCCTCTTCGACAGGGAGAACGGGTGATCATGCTTACCAGTGGGCGCAAGCCCTGGGAAAGGCCACGGGAGCGGAAATTTGCCTCTGCCTGACCAAGAAGACCAGGGCGCACCAGCGGGGAGCCACCCGGGAGAACCGGGTTCAGGTCGAGTTTGCACTCGATGAAAATTCTTCAATGGTGTCTGAATTTTGGTCAGATGCTTTATGGGTTTTCGTGGATGATATTGTTACCACAGGCTCTACAGCGCTTGCCGCCTATGAAGCACTTGGGAGGCCCCCTCATTTTGAAGCCTGGGCCCTGGCCCAAAGGACGCTTGCTTGCGGAGATTGACCCGATCTGCTATAAGGCCGGAATGTGCAAACAAATCAGTGCCTTAATTTTAGCAATTGGACTTTCTTTGAATGCTGTCGCAGCGGAAAAGTCCAACGCCACACTTAAGAAAATCTCCCAAAAATATCGCACAACAAAGCTTGTGGAAATGAATGTGGAAAAGGTTGATAAGCTTGTTCTGCAGGGTCGCGAAAACAAGTACGAAGGCACGCTTGCTATTTCCAGCGGAAAGATTCGCTGGGAAAACAACACTCCGGAAAAAAGTCTTTTGGTATTTGATGGCACGACAATCTGGAGTGTTCAGTATCCACCGAAAGAATTCGGCGGCGATCCGCAAATTGCCCGCGGTAAAGTGAATAAGAAAAATAAATCCCAAACAATCATCGCAACTTTGTTGGGTGGTGATTTGCAGGGTAATTTCAAAGTGACGGATGAAAAGACTGATGGAGATATGTCCACGCTTGCCATCGCTCCTTTGAAAGATGATTTGGCTATCAAGGATATCAAGCTTGTTGTGAATACAAAAAAGCTGATCGTCGATCAGATCTCTTATCAGGATGATGTGCAAAACATCACGACGATGAAGTTCTCGGACGTAAAATTCAAAAGCAGTGTTAAAAAAAGTTTATTTAAGTATCAACCACCTAAAAATGTGCCGGTGACAGACCTATGAAACAAGAAACTCTTCAAAATAAAAAAGTTCATTTTATCAGCTTAGGTTGCCCTAAGAATCTGGTCGACAGTGAGATCATGGCGGGAACGCTGATGAAAGACGGTTTCGAGGTTGTGGGCGAGGCTGATGAGGCTGACACAGTTATCGTGAACACATGTGGTTTCATTGAAGACTCCAAGAAAGAATCCATCCAGCGCATTCTGGACATGAGCGATCTTAAGCAAGAGGGCAAAATCAAAAAGGTTGTTGTCGCTGGTTGCTTGACTCAACGTTATAAGAATGACCTGGTTGAAGGTTTGCCAGAGGCGGATTTGTTCGTGGGTTCTGGTGAATTCCAAAACATCTCTAAGATTCTTAAAAATTCCGAGGCTGGCGAAAAGCAAAAGACGTTCTTCAATTTGCCAACGTATCTTCAGGAAGAGGCGACTCCGCGTGTGAATTCACAACCGGGTCACCGTGCTTATTTGAAAATCTCTGAAGGTTGCATGAAGCGTTGTGCATTCTGTGCGATCCCGTTGATCCGCGGAAACCTGCAATCACGCTCTATTGACGCTATCGTGGCTGAAGCAAAATTGCTTGTTGCCGGTGGAGTTAAAGAACTTATCATCATCAGCCATGACTTTACTGACTATGGTTTTGATATTCGTCGTAAAGATCCTACACGCAAAGAAAGCCCGGTTGAGTTGTTGAAAGCACTTGATCAGGTTGAAGGTTTGCAGTGGATCCGTTTGATGTACTTGTATCCAGATGGCATCACACAAGAGATGGTTCAGGTTATCAAGAACAGCAAAAAAATCGTTCGTTATTTCGATATGCCACTTCAACACGTAAACGATGCAGTTCTTAAGAGCATGAATCGTAAGATGACTCGTGATGAAATCGAGACAGCTTTGATGAACATTCGTGAGCATTTGCCAGAGGCAGTGATCCGTACTCAATTCATCGTGGGTTTCCCTGGTGAAACAGCGGAACAATTCGAAGAGCTATTGAACTTCGTGGCTGATCAGCAGTTCGACCGCGTGGGTTGCTTCAAATACTCTCCTGAAGAAAACACTCCAGGTGGCCGTATGGACAATCAGGTTGATGATGAAACTAAAGACTACCGTCATGACGCTTTGATGGAAGTTCAGCAAAACATCTCCCGCAACAAACACCGTGATTTCGTGGGTAAAACTATCGAGGTTATCGTTGAAGGTTTCTCGGAAGAGACTGACCTGTTATTGCAAGGTCGTTTCTGGGGTCAGGCACCGGATATCGATGGTGTTGTTTTGATCAACGACGGTGAAGCGAAAGTCGGCGACATGGTTAAAGTTCATGTGACCGACTCTATGGAATACGACCTTATTGGTGAAATCGTAACGGAAAACTAGAAAGTACAGTTTTCCGAAGCACTTTCAAACTTCCCAACCCAATCAGTGGTTCGGGAATTTCTTAAAACTGTCGTAGCTCTTCTAAAGGCTACGGCATTTTTTTTATCAAATTTGCAGGCGTTCTTGTAGGCGATGTAAGCCACATCGTATTTTTTAATATCAAATGAAGTTGTCGCCAGGCCCAGCCAGGAGCGCGCCGATTTAGGGTCTGCCCCTGTGCCTGCCTTATAGTATTTCATAGCCTCTATGGAGCTTTTATCATCTTCCAGCAGGCGACCGTAAGTGTACTGAGCGAATTCTGATTTCGGAAAGTCATTGGCGGCCTTTTTTAAGGCTGCTTTGGCTTTATCATCATCACCCATGCCCTTCATGTTCAGACCCAGATTTACGTGGGCACTGGCGCGTTTGGGATCAAGCTGGATGGTTTCGCGGCAGCTGGTAATGCCGGCGTCATAAGTGCTGTCTTTGGTATTCACATCGCACAGGATTTCCAGGTACTCAGGGCGCTTACCAATATTATCAACCATGTCCTGGGCCAGAATACGCATTTCGTAATAGTTCGGCGGAGTGCGGTCCCCATACATTTTCAATAAAGCGTGATAGGGAGGTTCGTATTTGGGATTCGCTTCGATCGCGAGCTTATAATTTTCCAAAGCTTCTTTGGGTTTTTTTTGCAGCGAATACGCGTTGCCAAGCAATGAGTAGGCTTCTGCGTCCTTGTCATTCTTGCTGATAAGATTATTCACGGCGCGAATCATGTCGCCGGTTTCACCGCGGGCTTCATGCGCCCGGGCCAGCATCAGAATTTCCGGGCGGCCGATTTTATCGATGTTTTTCCAAAGCAATAAAGTGACTTTTTGATAGTCTTTCTGGGCGTAGAATTCTTCAGCAAGCTTCACCACCAGCTGAGTGTTCTGGGGCTGTTTTCGGATATCAGCCTTTAACTTCTCGATTTTATCCTGACCGGAAGTCGGGGTGGGTGTTCCAGCACTGAGCGAAAATGAGACAAAAGGCAAGATGATTACCACGAGCAATTGTTTGAAATTCAGTCTGCTTTTCATATGTTGTATTATGACTTAAATGCCCAAGCGAGTGAAGAGATCTAAATATTCAGCTGGACTAAAAAGCAATCGCGGTCAGGCTGTGATTGAGTACGTTTTGATTTTGATCATTACGGTGTCTCTTATTTTGATGTTGATCTCTCAAATCTTTAAACCGTTTCAGGGTTTTGTTAAGTCCTTCATGGGCGACTACATGGCGTGTTTGCTGGAAACCGGGGAGCTGCCGGCTTTGGGCAGTGACAGTGGCCTGGAATGTAAATTCAATTTTCAAAATGTCGAGGGTGGTTTTAAGAATAACCCGGCATCTTCAAATTCCAACTCCAGCAACAGTGAATCTTCAAATCAGTCCGAGAAGAACTCGAGCGCAAGTTCGTCCTCCTCTTCCGAAAGAAGCAGCAGTGGCAGTACTTATGCGGGTTCCCGATCCAGATCAGGCGGAAGCAGTCGTATCAGTCGTTCGCGTGCACCGACATCGGGTATAGACAGCTCACAACAACAGAGTGGAAAAGTTGTAGAAATTGCCCTGGAGGGCGGTGGAGCTGGTGGATATTTTCAATCCAACAATGGTGGCTATTCGGTCCAATCAGGCCGTCGCGTAGCCTCTGTGCCGCTTACCGGAATGACTGAGGATGAACGTAAGAAACTCGAGAAGAAAGCCAATGGTGGCGGCAAGACCACTGTTGTGCAGGGCGAGGGATTTGCTCCCCCGAAAAAGAAAACTGCTGTTAAAAAACCAGAACCAAAACTTGAATTACCACCCGAGGAAAAGGCCGTTACCTTTGGAAATTTTATACGTTGGTTATTCATCGCCGCATTGATTATTGCTCTGGTTATTTTCCTTGGCGGTCAGGCACTGCAATTTTCCAAGAGTGGTGAAAAATAGTCTGCATCGCGTTTAGAAAATTTCCACATTAATTCTTAAGTTGTCTGTCACAGACGGAAATGCTTGATACATCCGGGCGCTTCAAGCATACAAGGCACTCGCTTGATTCGAGGGGGCCATTTTTGGAAAATGTGATTGAGATCAATCGCAAAAAATTCTTCACAATTAGTGAAGCACGTCAGTTGTTACCGATCGTTTATCGGTTAACTGAAGAGGCTAATCGTGAGGTCAAATTGCATGTCAATCGTATCGAAGCGTACTCTGACAAGACCCACCCTTCCGTGGTTATCATCGAAGAACAAATCAACACCATAATTGATCGTTGGCAGGCCAAGATTGAAAAATTGGGTGCCGAGCCCAAAGGACTATGGATGGCGGATTTTGACAGCGGAGAAGGCTATTTCTGCTGGAAATACCCAGAGACCCAGGTGAATCATTTTCATGGTTACCACGATGGTTTTTCGGGACGTACAGTCATCGACCAATAAAACCCGACTTGAAACTCCATTAGGTCAGCGTATATTGAGCCCATGAGAATAGCTCTGGCACAAATCAATCCGACTCTGGCCGATTTCAAATACAATAAAGAAAAGATTTTAAATTATATTCAGCAGGCACAACAGCGTAAGTGTGACATGGTTGTGTTTCCTGAGTGCACGCTGTTTGGATACCATCCGTTTGATTTGTTGGAGCGTGAGCAGATCGTAAAAAAGCAGGAAGCCGAGATGCGCGACCTGCTTAAAAAAATTCCTAAAGGCATTGCGGTTATTTTTGGAATGATAACCAGAAATCCCGATAAAAAAGGCCGCCCCTATTATAACTCCGCAGTCTTTGCGGTTAAGGGTCAGAAGCCGCGCTTTTTCCATAAACAGTTATTGCCTACCGGGGATGTGTTTGATGAAGCCCGCTTTATCGAGCCCGGTGATTTTTCCAAGAATTACTTCACCTGGAAAGGTAAGAAATTCTTTCTGACTATCTGTGAGGATATTTGGGCCTGGCCGGATGCTCAAGGACGATCGCCTTACAAAGTGAATCCTTTGGCTAAGGTAAAAAAGCAGAAGGTGGATCTGGTGGTGAACTTAAGTGCTTCACCTTACTTCGTGGATAAAATGAAACAGCGCGAATACGTAACCAAGAAAACCGCGCAGTATTTCAATGCACCCATTTTATATGCGAATCTTGTCGGCGCTCAGGACGAGATCATTTTCGACGGCGCAAGTTTTGTTCTGGATAAAAACGGTAAGAAACTTATGACTTGTCAGGCTTTTGAAGAAGACCTGAACGTGATTGACCTGGATACCAAAGAAACCTGGAACAAGAATGCAAAGATTTCCTCTACCGAGGAACTTCGTCGTGCCTTGGTTTTGGGAATCCGCGACTTCTGTGCAAAAACCGGAATGAAGAAAGTTCATTTGGGTTCAAGTGGAGGAATTGATTCCGCTGTGGCAGCAGCTTTGGCTGTGGATGCCATGGGACCTGCTAACGTAACTACCTTGGCGTTGCCGGGACCGTACAATGCTCAGATGAGTTTGGATCTGGCTAAGCAGTTGGCGCAGAACCTGGGTGTTGAATTTAAAATCGTTGAAATTGCTCCCATGTACGAAAAAGTTGTCGAGATGCTTAAAAAGGGTATCGGTCTTGAAGGTTTCAGTGTTGTAAATGAAAATCTGCAGGCACGACTTCGTGGTCTGACATTGATGGCTTACTCGAATCAAAATAACAGCATGTTGTTAACGACGGGGAATAAAAGCGAGTATGCTTCTGGCTATTCCACTTTGTACGGCGATATGTGTGGTGGTTTGGCGCCTTTGGGCGATTTGACCAAGAAGCAGGTCTACGAGCTCGCTCAATACTACAACAAGCAAGGCGAAGTGATTCCTGAAATGATTATCACTCGTCCACCATCAGCAGAACTTCGTCCGAATCAGAAGGATCAGGATGCCCTGCCGCCTTATGATGAATTGGATAAAGCTGTTGTGAATTTGGTGGAGAAGGCGAAAGAACCAAAAACTGATGCTGACAAATGGTTGTTGCCGGTTTTGATGAGAACCGAATTTAAACGCTGGCAGGCGGCCCCGATCCTGAAAGTTTCAACCCATGCATTTGGGCGCGGTCGACGTTATCCGATTGCTCAAAAAGCATAAAAAAAGGCCGTGTTCCCACGGCCTTTTTTTAATTCTAAATTTTTCGAAAAAAACTAAACTCCGAAGAAGTCCATTTGTTTTGGCTGACGGACAATTTGTGGGAAACGCAATTCAGGCTTACCAGTCAATGCCACCAGATTCCCAATCTGTGGTGCTTGTCCACCGATAGAGATACGTTTTAGCATCTGTGTGAACATGTGCCCAAGGTAAGTCGCATCCTCTTCCGCTCTATGGAAGTCTGTTGTTGGAATTTTCAAGTGTTGTACCAAAGTTCCCAACTTGTAGTTTGGAAGACCCGGGAAAACCTTACGAGCGATTGGCAATGAATCCAGAACGATTCCGCGCGGAGCTTTGGATTCGTGCTTTTTAACGTCAGCAGTAAGGAACTGAGCATCGAATGGAGCGTTGTGCGCAACCATGATGTCATCGCCACAGAAATCAGCCAAAGAATCCAACAATGTTTCAATGGTCGGCTTTCCGCGAACCATTTCATCAAAAATACCATTTACTTTTGAAGCACCTGGGGGAATTGGACGAAGAGGGTCCACAAGGGTTGCAAATACGGCCTCGGGCTCGCCATTAATGAAACGGACTGCTCCGATTTCAATAATTTGATCAACGCCAGGCACTGTTCCAGTTGTTTCAAAGTCAAAAGCTACAAATCTCATGGCATAATTGATACAAAATGGCAGAGGCCCTTTCAACAAAAGAGTGCCCGAATATGGGGGAACTTCTTAGTGAAGTCTAAGTCTGGAAAATATATAACCTTTTTGCCGGACAACCGGATTGTCTTGGTGAGTCAAAAGGACCAGAGTGTGCTCGATATTGCGGTACGCGAGAGCTTGCCTTTAAACCATACTTGCGGGGGCTTTGGAACCTGTGGGACTTGCCGTATTTTTGTGCGCGAAGGATTGGAAAATCTTCCGCCACGAAACGAAGTTGAAATGGAGATGGCAGGGGATCGTGGCTTCGCCGATTATGAAAGACTGGCATGTCAGACCGAGCCCATCGACGGCCTGGTGTGCGAAATCCCGCCTAAGGCGTGATGTAAAACGGATTTGTGTAAATCCAGGTGAACCACTTCTTAGCATCAGGAATGGGCAGCATCGCAGTCACACGCACTTGCACACGATAGACACCGGGTGAAGTAATTGGAAATTCAGTTTCAGGTTGATTGACGCGTCCGACATCAACACCGTCTTTAAAAATAACGATCTCAAAATACTCTTTAGGAACAGCGGGAAGTTTTACTTTTAAAACCATTCCTTTTTTAAGTTTAAATTCTGATCCCATCAGATAGGTTTGTTTTTCGTCTTCAATAGTCGCAACGAAACCTTTTGGATCTCCAAGGATATCCATCGCCATATAGAAGTTCCCTTGCTTTAGGGCGTTGAAAATCTTGGCGCGATCCCCGTTAAAGCTTCCAGTCAGCTCTGATTTTAGCAAAACGTGATTGGACATGATTTCAAAAGAACGTTTATACGACGGAAACTTAATAAAGTAATTTGCCAGGGGAATGGCGCGCGCCGAAGCTTCAGCCCCTGCATAAACAACCACTTTTCTTTGTTGTGAAAGTTTATCCAGTAAAGCGATCTCGTCAGTGGGTTCAGTGTAAAGTCTCAGGAAAGACAATCTTGGATTGAATGGATAAATCAGTAAACTCCAGATTGTCGACGCTTTGGAGTAATCCCAGGCGCGGTTAGATAAGCTCTTTAAGTTCCACAACTCGAAACCATCAAGGCCAGTAGGAATTTCTCCACTCCAGGTAAAGCCTGCTTTATAGGGATGAGCCAAAACTGTCAGAGAATCTTTATTGGCACCGGTTTTTTGCGACAGCAAGTCAGCAAGCTTCACCTGTGCCTCTCCAAGGGTGTCGCCGATACTTTCCTGAGTCAGAGAATAGTAAAGCAAACGTGAATCCAGATAGCTATACTTGCCGGCGGACATGACCAGCAGATTTCCGTGATAGGATTCAAAACTGGTTGGCATATTGAAAAGATTTAAGTCAGTGAAAATCAGGAAATCCAATCCGGCAAGCTTGGCAGACGTGATCACAAAGTTCGGTGTTGCAGATCCCGAAGACAAGTCAGTGTGAACGTTTAAAACACCTTTGTAGTCATAGTAGTTTGACGAGTGTGCCGTGGATATCTGATGCGGAACAATCGACGTGTCGAACTGATTCAGATAAAATCCGTACAGGAAATAAGTAACCAGCAAGAATGAGAAAGCTACGAGTGTTTTCATGGTCGTGTGAATTCCAAAACAACAAAATCGGGAGCGATTGTTTTAACTTCCTGATAAGTCCATTGTTGTTCGGAAATCCACTGCGGTAAACCATTGCCTGCGCGCTTCACCAAATAAAACTTGTTTCCCTGAGGTTTAGCCTCTGGAAAAGTGTCGAAAAAGTCATAACGACTGATACCCGTCAGTTTAAATACGGGGGATTTACCAAAATACCAAAGTGATGAAGCCATTTGATAGGAATCACCATACAGAGGTTGGTAACTGACAGTCTCAGAGGCCAAACGCTGGTAATCAAAAGGTTCGCCGATTTTTGGATCTAATTTTCTAAGTTGCGGAATAAAGAGCAAACTTAAAACCAGGGCGATAAGAATCCCAAAGAATCCCACGTAATAACGATACCAGCTCTGCATTTTAGGATGAAGAACCGCGAGCATTAACACAGACGGATACGCAATGATCGGCCAGTTAGCTTCAACCAGGGCTTTAAACGACGTTCCGAAAAAGAATAGCAATGGCACCCAGGCAAAATAGATTAAATAGCGTAAAGTTCCCGGCACTTTTGCACGAATCGCGGCCCAGAACACCCAGGGAAAGATAATTAAAATCTGCGCCAGTACATAAGTGATGGTCCATTCGGCTTTGTACTCCGGTCTTTCAAAGCCATGATCCAATTGAAAGCGGAAAGACATGAAGTCGTTTTGATAATTCCAAAGAATCACCGGCAGACAGAACAGCAAACCTGTTGCGATAGTGACGGGTACGTACTTCCAGATAACTTCGCGCCATTTTCTTTCAAAAAGAAGATAAAGAAGAAGGCATGGCACGAACAAGACGATGTGATATTTGGCGCAAAAACCCAAGCCCAGCGCACAACCGAAGGCTGCGTAGCTTTTCAGGTCTTTCTTTGTAAGTACCAGATCAAAACAATAAATTGAAAGAACCCAAAAAAAGATTACCGGTAAATCCGGAGTGACAATTAATGAACCAAAACCTAACAGCGGGGAAAACAGTACCAAATAAATCCACAGACGGATTTTTTCAAGGTCCACATATTTTCTAAGAAGTTCAATGCCCACCCAGATCGTCATATGCCCCAGGATTACGGCTGGCCAGCGAACAGCGTGAAGCACGGGCTCCAGGAAATGTCCCAAGTAAAACAGCCAGGCGACCATCGGTGGATGGTCAAAGTAGCTTAGCTGCAGGCGATTTGACCAAACCCAGTAATATGCTTCGTCAGCACTAAGCGGAATGAGTGCTGCCAGAATTAACTTTACGAAGAGGCTGATCAGCCAAAGTCGCTTGAGGTCCTTCAAACTTAGTAGCTCAATTTAATCGGCTTACCCAAGTCACCCGGGATACCCAGTTCTTTACCATTCAAGATCAGATTAACAGCGCCGCCGTTTGAGAAATTAATCTTCAAACCGCTTTTGCTTTTAAATGTGTGAACTTGCTCTGCAGAAAGTTTGATTTTTTGTGGTTTGCCGTTTGGAGAGGAGTATTCAATCTCAACTGTATCCAGGGCTTCCACAATCAACTCAACCGGTTTTGCTGGAGTTGGAGACGGCGATGCTGAAGCCGTTGGTGAAGGACTTGCCGTTGCAGTTGCGGTAGCAGTCGCCGTTGTCGTTGGAGACGGAGTTGCTGTCACGCTTGGGCTTGGAGATGCTTTTGGCGTTTCGGTAGGAGAAGGAGTCGATTTAGGTGAGGCAACCGGAGTTGCTTTGGAAATCGGCTCTGTTTTTTCATCAGTTTTCGTAATTTGTGCCAATGGCGAAGCATCAGGTGTCGGACTTGAGGAAGAAGTCATTGGTTCAGGAGTAGCAGTCGCATCACCATCAACCGGTGTTGCGCCTTCCATCATCTCAGCCACTTCAGCCGTCGGAACTTCTGCTTCCTTGGAGTATTTATCGATCATTTTTTTAGTGAAAATAATCAGACCCGCAAGAACTACCAACAGCACACCGACAACGATAGTTTTTGTATTGTTATTTTTATTCAACGGGGAATAGTCATTGCTTGAAGACGACGGTGCAGTTTTGCGGATTGGCGTAACAGTCGCTTCGGGGGAGTCAGAGGATTCCAATTTAGCTTCAGATTCTGTTTCTTTTTCTGGAGTCGTGGATGGACGGATATAGGGTTGTGGGCGAGTGCTGCCCATTTCCTCATAGAAAGTTTCCAGAATTTTATCAGCATCCAAGCGAAGGAAAGTCGCATAACTTTTAACAAAGCCACGTAAGAAAGTTTTAGCCGGCAGCTGATTCTCATCGCCGTCTTCGATCGCCTTCAAAACTTTACTGCTGATTTTTAGGGACAAACCCACTTCGTTCAGAGACAGGCCTTTTTCTTCGCGAGCGGCCTTCAGTATTTCACCGGTTTTTTTCATTGTTGTCCCTTTCGAATCAATTCCAGCATGCCCTTGGATTTTTCACGGAATTTACCATTTGGATAGTAGCGAATGATTTCCTCAAAGCGAGCGACCGATTTGGATTTATCACCCATGCGGTAATAAGCCAGAGCGCTATAATAGTGGGGCTCATCAATCAGGTCTTTTTGACAAAAGCCGATGGCGCGATCCAGGGCTTCGGAAGCCTGCGAGTATTTTTGTTGTTCAAAGAAAGCCCGACCATAGTAGGTATTTGCCCAGCAATCATCTGCATTCGAACCAAGTACTTTTAAGAAAGCATCCTGGGCTGCGGAGTATTGTTTTTGGTGGAATTTAGACAGGCCCAGATTTGTGTAAGCTTTAGTGACACCGCTGTAGGTCAAATCATTTAGAACCAGTGTCAGTTCTTTATCCGCTTCTGGGAACTTGCCGGTTTCAACCAATGTGCGAGCAAGATTGTTGCGTGCATCAGTGTAGCGGGGGTTCATGGATACGGCTTTGCGGAACTGTTTTTCTGCAAGGTCATAGCGCTCTCTTAGGAAGTACGCTTGTCCCAGACTGTTCTGAATTGTGGGATCAGAGGGATCTAATTCCTGAGCCTTCAAAAGTGCGGCAATGGCGTTGGGATAGTTTGTTTCTTCGATAAAGGCATTGCCCATTCGAAGATATAAAGCGGCTTTTTCTTTGTCTTGATTCCAACTTGCACATCCCACCAAAGTGAGTGCACAGGCAGCGATAATCCATTTACGCATGAATAAAAAGGTATCATTAGAGAGCTAAGAGTCAACCCTGAGCTCAGCAATAGTCTCCACATGGTCTGTCTGGGGAAACATCTCGAATGTTTGCATGCGTTCCAGGCGGAATTTTTTGCCGAGCTGTTGAGCGGAAGCAAAGAGCCACTTCAGATCGCGAGCCAGGGAAACCGGGTGGCAGCTGATATAGATGATTCTTTGGGGAGCAGCCGCAGCAAGAGCACGCATAATGTACTCGCTGGCACCGGCACGTGGAGGGTCCAGGACCACGAGGTCCTGTTCTTGGATGGTGGCTCTGCGCATGTAGCTTTCCACGTCAGACATGAAATAGCGCAGGCGCTTGTCCTTGTTTTGAGATCGTCCGCGTTCCACAAGTTTTGGATTCAGTTCAACTGCGGTGACGTTGGCTGATTTATATTTGTTCATTAACGGGAAAGTGAAATTTCCTGCCCCTGCATAAAGGTCAAAAACCTGCGGGTAGTTAATATCACCGGCCCATTCCAATGTGGTTTCTAACAAATGTGGATTCTGGAAGCGATTGACCTGAGAAAAACCAATGCCGTCATCTTCGTCTGTGATAAGACCATGACGAATCTCTTCATTTTCAGAAATATACATTTCAAGACGTAACAGATCTTTTGATTTTTTATCAGCAGCCCATTGACGAACTTCTGGGAACTTTTTTGTCAGAACTTCCTCGGTGATGAGGCAATCGTCGATCTCGACAATTTCATGGGAATTTCTTGCAAAAAAACCGAAGCGGCCATTATGAAATTTTGGCTGAATACGATTGCGATAGCGAAGCGAGCGGGGACTTGGTTGCAAAGGCAAGTAATCGAATTTTAAATCCGGATTGAACTTGCGAATTGTTTCCAGCACCAGGGCTTCTTTTTGTTTTTGCTGTTCTTGTTCGGTCAGATGTTGCCAGTTGCAACCACCACAAACGTTTGCGACAGGGCACGGTGGAGTTCTGCGGGACGGACCAGGCTTAATAATTTCAACGATGCGTGCTTCAGCGAAATTCTTTTTTGCGGTCGTGATTTCAACCAACAACTCGTCATCAGGTGCAGCCAAAGGTACAAAAATAACAAGGCCATCGTGGCGGGCGATGCCCGCGCCTCCGATGGCCATCTTCTCGATCTTAACTTGGATGCGAGAATTTGCAGTCACAGACTATGCGTTGCAGATTTCGTGTTTTTCGAAGAACAAAGCAAGTTCGCGAGCAGCTGATTCAACAGAGTCAGAACCGTGAACCGCGTTCTCACCAACGTTGTCGCCGAATTTAGAACGGATAGTTCCTGCGTTAGCTTTTTTAGGATCAGTTGCGCCCATGATTTCGCGGTTTTTCAAAACTGCGCCTTCACCTTGCAAGCACATCAACATAACTGGACCAGAAGTCATGAAAGAAACCAGTTCGCCGAAGAATGGACGAGCTTTGTGTTCAGCGTAGAATTCGCCAGCTTTATCAGCAGACAATACAACGATTTTTGCAGCAGCGATTTTCAAACCGTTTGCTTCAAACATGCTTACGATGTCACCGATAGCATTTTTTTTCATAGCGTTTGGTTTGATGATTGAGAATGTTTGTTCGATAGCCATTAGGTATCTCCTTGTTATTTACAAATTGTATATGTGATCTCAAAAAATTCTGGTGCTTTATGGAACTGAGTCGTGCATGTCCACTCGCGTGTTTGCATAGTGATCAAGTTACGAACTGCTACCACTGTTTGAATTGCCGTACCCGTGGAGTCATCGGCTTCAGTGAAGCCCTGACCTTTAATAACGTAACGGAAATCGGGATTTAAAAGATTCAAAGTTTGTTCGACATCTTCAGTAGCCATGATAACGACTTCCTTGATGCGACCGGCATGAGCTGTTGTCGATGCAAATAGCAAAGCAATGACTAAAAGCTTCTTCACAGTGGTCTCCCTTTTTTTTAGGCCTCTTGTTAGCCTTTAGGGGACCCCACTGTCAAGCATTCCGTCCTAATTTCGCAAGTTTACGTACTCCTCTAAGGCATTGATAATATGGTATAAAGAGCTGGATTTAGAGAAATTTCCGGAAAAAGTATCCTGAGCTGAAAGCTGATCGTACCACATACCTTTTTTCGGGGTCGCAAGAAACTTAAACAGGGTGTCCATGGCATCGTCAGCAGCCTTGTGATAAACCGCCTGGTCTGACGCTGGGACTTCCGTGGCTAAACGAACTGCCGCTTTAATACGCTCACCTTGTGGCCAAAAACGCGAAGAAGTCAGTTTAGGCGTGAAATCACTCCACATTTCATCAAAAGCAATTTTACGAACAGGATCAGTTCCATGCTTATCTGCTGAAAGGAATAGTTTATGACGAACAGCCTTGCAGTCTTTGCCAGTCAGATCCTGATAAAGGGAAAACAACCATGACCATTCAAACTGATGGCCTGGTTCGTAAACGAACTTTCCGTTCTCGCGCAGTGGATTCCAGTTTTCATCGAAGTATTCGCCCAGGATGCCAGTTTGAGAATCGATGAATTTTGTCAAAGCCAGTGTCGCAAGTTCATCGCCAAGTTTCCACCATTCCTGATCTTTATCGATTTGCATCCACGCGATCGCGGACTCGAACATGTGCATGTGCGGATTTGATTTGTAGGAGATGTTTCCTTTTTCATCAAGTTCGGTAAAGCCACCAGCCTTAACGCTTCTTTCACGGTACAGATACTTCACCAAATCTTTTGCACGAGTTTTATATTCTGGCTTTGGATCCATCTGATAAGCCTGAGCTAATCCAAACAGCGCGAATGCCTGAGTGTAAAGATCCGGATTCATACTCTTGGGAGTACCATCTGGAAGAACCGAATAGATGAACGCGCCTGAAGGTTGTTGAAACTTATCGATCATGTAGCGCACGCCTTGATTGACAGCAAAAGTGGCCACGTCTTTCGATACAGTGTTCATGCGAAGACCAGTCAGGAAAGAATAAATCTGACGGGATTGAACCATTGCACGGCGGGGCATATCCATGGGTTCGCCTTCGAATGTCAGGTTTTCTTCAAAACCACCATTCTTGCGATCAATGCCTTTGCCACTCCAAAGAGGGAATACATCGTTGGTAAGCCAGTTTTTTGAAAATTCAATTCTTTGAGAAGGATTCATAGCGCTCTCGGTTCTTCAGAAAAAGTTAATATCTGAAGCATAATTCGTAAGCGCCAAGGGTCAAGGCATGTTTAGATTTTGTCGCTGATCAGTGCGGCCTTAACAAACGTTTCTCCGTTGCAGGAGCCGTTTTTACAGCTATTAAAGTTAATGCAGCCACCACGAGTTTGAACTCTATAAATGTCATCTTCAAGAATATCTTCGGCACCGCGACTTAAGATTCCCACAACCTCACCTTTTGTGTTGAAAAGAGGGGAGCCAGAGCTGCTGGCAAATGTGTCGACCGCAACTTTGAAGAAGGATTTATTGGCATCAACATTTTTAACGACGCCTAAATCTTGTTTCAGCGGCAGCCCCAGGGGATAGGACATGCTTAATACTGTATCGCCTTCCTGTAGATTAAACTCACGGGCTACGCGAACTGGAGTGACAGACATCACTTCACGATCCAGTTCAATAATCGCAAAATCCAATTCTTTATTCAGAGCGACTACTTGTTTGCAGGAAAAGATAGGAAGATTTTGAACGGTATGATGAGCACCGAATACCAGTTTCGCATTAGCGCAGGAATTTGCATTCTGCATGCAGTGAGCGGCCGTAAGTAATTTGTTTGATGCGATCAAAACGCCAGAGCAATATCCGATAAGTTTTTGCTCCTGAAATCTTTCATTCTCGCAAAGCGGATACATGTCTTTCAAAAAAGGAAAGTTTTTTCGAGTGCCATCAAAAATCATTGCAGTGGCTTTGGCAACCACATAGGTGCGATCATTTTCGGAAACTTCTTCGCGCGAATCACCATCGTAATAGACTGCGGCGCCATCACTTTTGATGGTGGAATTGGAATCCTTAGCGGTGCATCCCGCAAGAAATATAAGAAACAAAATTCCCAATGATTTCATGGTCCTGCACTTTATCAGAGAACAAATATTTTGGGGGAAGGGAATGAGTTTTTCGTAAAATCTACGCATTCATGTGTCGACTGTTTTGACACGGATTCTTTAGAACGATCTGATTACGAAATAGGGTATGAGAATATATAGGGTTACGTCCCGAACCAGATAATAACCGATGATAATGGCAAACATTTTCCAGCCATACTTTTTGCGAAGAGCTTTAAATCCGCCCTCTTTGAATGTTTTTTTGACCTCTTTTAAAAGGTCAGAGCCGCCTTTAATCATCCCTATTAGATTAGGGGCCGTGAGAGTATATTGCAAATAAGGCTGGTGAACTACAAACCGCCTTTTCATTAAGCTTTTAATTAGGGTTTGCGCCTTGCTTCTTAGGGGCGGCGGGGTTAAACGGGTCTCACTTAGAGGAGACCCCATGAAAACATTGGCAGCCCTGGCGCTTATCGTTCAATTCCCTTTGGTAAGTTTTGCTTCCTACACGCAGTTGCGTTGTTCAACTATTGGCAATGAAGCAACCGTTACAGTTCAAGTTAACAGAGCAGTCGATGCACAACATCCGTGGGTTGGTTTTAGTACAATAGGTGCGAACCTGATTGTTCAAAGAAATGGCGCTCACAATTACTATTCGACAGCGATTACTTTGTCGCCTTTGTCCGGCTCTGGTGATTTGAATATGCGTGGGGATGCTTTGCAAGGTGGAGTGTATTTGCAGCTTTATCCTGAAATTGAAGGTGGTACAGCAACAGGCCGCTACACAGGTCAGCTATTCGTAAATGATCTTGATAAGCGCGAGTACTTTGATTTTCGTAGCGAGGGCAATGAGCCCGGCTTGGTTTGTAAGTAAATTACTGCTGTCCTTTTTGGGTTGCCGCTGACTCTTTTGTGGCAGCCTTGTTTCCTGACTGTGTTGCCAAATGAGTTTCAGCTTTTTTGCAGGCAGCATAGTCCTTCAAAAGCGTTTGCAATGAAACCGCAGGCGCTTTAACCACAGTGTTTTGAGCTCCTGGATATACAGCGACCAGATTTTTCTGAACCTCTGGCAAGAAGCCGTCGATGCTTTTTCGGTTGTAGCTGATCTTGCTGGATAGATCCGCACACTCTTGAATCTTCTTTAAATCAAATCCAAAACTTCCGGTGTCGATTTTGTGAAGTAATTCCTGGCAGATCTCAACTGTCTGAATATCGCAGGCTGTGGAATTGGATTCTTTCTGATATTTACACTCGGCCAATCCCAGAACGTTTCCGGATTCATCTAATTTCGTATGTTGAAAGTAAACACCAGATTGATCCCGATAAACCGTAGTGACGTGATCGTTTTTTAAAGACACCATCTTTTTGTATGCCTGTTCGGACTTCTTTTCATAGATCATATTGCCCGAGGATTTGACGACGGATCTATATCCTTGAGCGACCATCTCCTCGTGAGAAAGACCAAAACCAAAATCGACCAGTTGATCGGCGTGGGCTGGATTGGCGAAAAATAAAACCAGAGAGTAGAGAACTTTGTTAAGCATGGATTATTAATCGGAATTTCAGGGAACAAAATTAATAATTGAAGGCAATGTTTTGGGGATTGAAGTTTACAAACCTTGGGCCAGACCACAATCTTTAGGATTCGCCGGGCCTAAAATGAAAGCACTGTGCAATCGCGTGGTAATCTTTTAAAGACCTATCCAAACGTACCTGTTTATTACCGAACTTTATAGAAACGGACTCATTTTTCCAGACATAAGTTCAAACTATTGTTAGCAGGCAAATAAGAAATTCAACTCCCCAAAACATTATGCTGACATTGTTGGAGTCAACAAAAAGGAATTTATCAGCTTTGTTGACCTGAACCCAATTTCAGTACCAGTTATAATGCGACTAGACGCCTTTCAATTTTTATCGGAGCCGGTGAAAAAGTTTCTGGAGCTGGTGGCCGATATTTCAAAGAACTATGCGGTCTAACTGTGTTGTAGTGCTTCCTCCATCTTTCGATCAGAATTTTTGCTTCCTTTAAAGAGTAAAATATTTCTCCATTCAAAAGTTCATCTCGAAGCTTTCCGTTGAATGATTCGCAGTACCCATTTTCCCAAGGACTCCCTGGTTGAATGAATAACGGCTTTAATTCTAATTGTTCGAACCAAAGACGAAGAGTTGATGCAATGAATTCTGGTCCATTATCAGATCGAACGTGGGTCGGAACGCCACGAGATAGAAATAGGTCGCCAAGTGTTTCAATTACATCCACACTTGTGAGTTTTCGACCAACTTTTATAACTAAGCTTTCTCGAGTGAATTCATCAATTACGTTGAACATCTTTATCGTCCTGCCATCGTGGGTTTGATCGTGAACAAAGTCATAAGACCAGACATGGTTTGGATACTCTGGGCGTAGGCGAATGCAAGAGCCTTCACGATCCCAGAGGCGTGCACGTTTTTGTTGCTTCTTTGGAACTTTAAGACCTCGTTCACGCCAGATACGAGCGACTCGCTTGGTGTTCACGTGCCATCCATTAGAGCGCAAGAGTGCTGTGATCCGACGATAGCCATATCTTCCGTAAAGATTGGCGAACTCGATTATGTCTCGGGTTAAGCGGTCTTCGTCTGGTGCAAATTGTATTGTGTATCTCTGGGAAGACCTTGATTGACCTAAGATTTTACAAGCCCGCCGCTCTGATATCGAAAAGGTTTCGATCGCATGTTCGACAGCCTCTCGCTTCCGAGACGGGCTTAGAAGTTTCCCTTGTTGATTTCTTTTAAGACAGAATTGTCGAGCGCAAGATCTGCGACCAACTTCTTAAGCCTTTGGTTCTCGGATTCAAGCTCGCGCAGTCTCTTTGCTTGATCGGTTTTAAGTCCGCCATATTCCTTGCGCCATCTAAAGTAAGTTTGGAGGGTGATTCCAACCTTTTTAACAGCTTCTTCTTGCGTGGCCCCGCGCCCTTGTTCAATTTCGATATTTCTTAAGAATTGAACTACCTGCTCTGGGCTATACTTCTTTCTTGCCATAGACAAACCTCTATTTACCCCGCAATAATATCATGTAGGGTGGATTAAGTTAAGGGGTGCAGGTCACAAGTTTGGAGCGCGGGACTATGCTCCTGATATCGGTAGATGGATCGAAAAGGATCCAATTAACTTTTTTGGCGGTGATTCAAATCTGTATGGCTATGTTTTAAATGACCCGATTAATAATGTTGATCCAAGTGGTTTAGAGGTCTCTGACGAAGAAAAAGAATTGTGGGATCGCTTCTATGAGATTATTGATTGGTGGAACAACGGCGATAAATGGGAAGAAGACAGAAAAGACAAAGAGCGAAAGGATGAAGATTTAAATGCAAACTATCCAAACCAAACACCTAACACGCCGGTACTCCCGCCGCCATTTGATCCAGACAATGGCGGCGAAGAGGTTGGAGGAATGTGTAAATATAGACACAGCCGTGTCTATCCGTGGTTGAGAGATCTGGAGTGAGGAGTTGTCAGTGAAGACATTTGTTAAGGCATACCTATATCTTTCTCGAATAGCATATGCGTTTATGTGGCTGCTAAGCCTAGCTCTTTTCGTGATGTCATTTCCCATGATCTTTGGGAATGGAATTCATTATGAGGGAATACTTAGAATATTTGAATATTTCTTTATGATGGTGGGAGGCGGGATAGCATTACTATTTTCCCACTTCCTCCTTCGCGCATATTTGCAGTGGTGCAATTCATGGTATGAGGAAATGAGGATATCCTTAAATAAAGTGATCAAGACTCTTTATCTAACGGCGTTTCTAAATCTGGTTTTTTTTGTGCAAAAGCATTTTCTTGTGGTAACCAAAAGGCCGCAAGAGGAAATTCTTAAGGCAAACCCCTCGCTTGCCTCCATAAATGAATTTAGACCTATCCTTACAAGTTTGTTGGACATTTTGTTGCCTCGTCCTGAGGGGGCTTCTGCGGTGCTCCTTGCGGTGATTATATCATGTTACTTGCGTCGCCAAAGATCGAGTGGTCTCTGACTTGGGATCTCGTTTTTATTTTTGAATACCTTCTTTTGGCTGACATCGAGATATTTCGTTAGATGGGAATATCTGAATTTTTCCCGCAAGGGTTAACGTAACTGGCGCGTGCTTAAAGCGGTGAAGTTGTGATGGATTTAACCGTAGCAGGTCGCTCTCTGCATGGATTGGTTAGTGGAAAGTGATTCCTTGGATTTATTTTGAACGCTAAATCCAAAACTTATACCGCGCACTTAGTGTATTCCTATTGTTCTAAAAAGTTGTCATCCGGGCAATGGAGTGGGTCAGGGCGGAAGTAGTGGTGGAGATACCTAATGAAAAATAGAACGAGATATTTGGTTGTTATTGCATTCGCACCTGTTGCATTGATGATTAGCAGCTTTGTGGCGATTCATTTACAGCCCTTAATTGGTCCGGATTCTTTTTTATGGATAGATGCAACAGTCTTTTTGATCGTAGAGTATCTCATTTGGCTAGCAACGAAATATACCAGCGAGTAATATCTAAACTTGATCTCTATTTGGGATTAAGCTTTGGGGCGAGATTAAATAAATCATAAAAAAACCCACGGTTCATCACCGTGGGTTTTTTTATTTGAATCGTACTTAAAAACTACTTCTTAAGCATAGATTGCATCGTCGTTCCCATGTCCGCAGGGGAGCGAGAGATTTTGCAACCAGCAGCTTCAAGTGCTGCGAATTTCGCTTCAGCAGTACCTTTACCACCACTGATGATCGCACCAGCGTGACCCATACGTTTACCAGCAGGAGCCGCAGCACCAGCGATGAACGCAGTTACAGGTTTTTTGAAGTGATTTTTGATGTATTCAGCAGCTTCTTCCTCTGCAGAACCACCGATTTCACCGATCATGATAACACCGTCAGTGTCTGGATCTTCATTGAACAATTTCAAAACGTCGATGAAGTTTGTACCGTTCACTGGGTCACCACCAATACCTACGCAAGTGGATTGACCGATACCAAGAGCCGTCAACTGACCAACTGCTTCGTAAGTCAATGTACCGGAACGTGAAAGAACGCCGATACGACCTTGCTTGTGGATGTGACCTGGCATGATACCGATTTTGCATTCGCCTGGAGTGATAACGCCTGGGCAGTTTGGACCAACCAAACGAGTGCGTTTACCCTTCATGTATTCTTTTACTTTAACCATATCAAGAACCGGGATGCCTTCAGTGATACAGATCACAAGATCCAAATCAGCATCAACAGCTTCCATGATAGAGTCAGCAGCAAATGGAGGAGGTACAAAGATCACAGATGCATTACAACCTGTAGCTGCTTTTGCTTCCTTCACTGTGTTGAACACAGGAAGACCGATGTGAGTCGTGCCACCTTTACCCGGAGTCACGCCGCCAACCATTTTTGTTCCGTATGCCAATGCCTGCTCAGAGTGGAATGTACCTTGAGCACCAGTGAAACCTTGGCAGATTACTTTTGTGTTTTTGTTAATAAGAATTGCCATGTTCGCTTATCCTTTAATCGCAGCAACGATCTTTTTAGCTGCGTCAGTCAAGTTGTCTGCTGGAGTGATGTTCAAGCCAGACTCTTTCAACATTTTTTTACCAAGTTCTACGTTTGTACCTTCAAGGCGAACAACCAATGGAACTTTAAGACCCAATTCTTTAGAAGCAGCGATTACGCCCTCAGCGATGATGTCACATTTCATGATACCACCGAAGATGTTAACCAGGATGCCTTTAACGTTTTTGTCTTTAAGGATGATTTTGAACGCTTCAGTCACTTTCTCTTTGTTAGCGCCGCCGCCAACATCCAGGAAGTTTGCAGGCTCAGCGCCGTGCAATTTGATGATATCCAAAGTCGCCATCGCAAGACCGGCACCGTTTACAAGGCAACCGATGTTACCATCAAGTTTGATGAACGCCAGATCGAACTTAGAAGCTTCAATTTCAGAAGGTTCCTCTTCGTTCAAATCGCGCATTTCAACGATGTCTGGATGTCTGAACAATGAGTTTGAATCGAAGTTCATTTTAGCGTCCAGGCAAAGAACGTCGCCCTCTTTAGTTACAACCAGAGGATTGATCTCAGCGATAGAGCAGTCTGTCGCGATGAATGCGTTGTAAAGACCTGCAAAGAATTTTACAGCTTTATTAACGATTGCTGGTTCCATACCGATTTGGAAAGCCAATTCGCGAGCCTGGAAAGGCATCAAACCAACAGTTGGATCGATGTCCACTTTTTTGATCGCGTCTGGATTGTGTTCAGCAACTTCCTCGATATCCATACCGCCTTCAGAAGAAGCCATCATTGCAGCTCTTCCTGTTGCACGGTCGATCAAGCAGGCAACGTAGTATTCTTTAGCGATGTTGCAGCCTTGTTCGATGAAAACTTTTTGAACAACTTTACCTTCAGGGCCTGTTTGGTGAGTTACCAAAGTCATGCCGATCATTTTTTTAGTGTAGTCTGCAACTTCGTCCAAGGACTTAGCAACTTTAACACCGCCGCCTTTACCGCGACCACCAGCGTGGATCTGAGCTTTAACAACCCAAACTGATCCACCGATTTCTTTAGCAGCAGCAACTGCTTCTTCTGGAGAGTGAGCAAGCTTACCTTTAAGCGTTGCTACTCCGAACTTTCTCAAGACTTCTTTGGCCTGATACTCATGAATATTCATGTACTAACTCCGATTATGAACTTGCGTTTGAGGCCCCATTCAATATCAAATCATACTCAGAGACAAGGATTACCGCTCGGCGCAGGACTGATGGAAGGTAGGGAAAATGGGGAGTGTATTGCGTTTGGAAAACGTGACTGTGACTTTTGACTCACAGATCGTGTTGCGCTCCGTAAATCTGGATATCAAGTCCGGCGAAGCTTTTGTCATTATTGGCCCAAGTGGGCAGGGTAAAACGACTCTACTGAAAACTTTGTCGGGACTTGTAACCCCTCAAAATGGCAAAGTTTTCGTTGAACAAAGCGAATGGTTAACGCTTGGTGGCAAAGAGAAACTTCCACTTCTTAAAAAGATGGGAATTCTGTTTCAAAAAAACGCTCTATTTGATTCTCTTTCATGTATTGAAAATATCTGTTTTCCGCTTCGTGAAACCACTCTGCTTTCGGAGTGGGAAATTACAAAGAAAGCAGAGAGTTTTTTGGATGCTGTTGGTATTCCCCACGCGCGGGATCTGTATCCGGATGAAATCAGCGGCGGTATGCAAAAGCGCCTGGGAATAGCACGGGCATTGGCTTTGGATCCGAAAATTATTTTTTACGATGATCCCACTGCAGGGCTTGATCCGATTACTTCGAAAAAAATCATCACCCTGATCAAAACACTGCAACAACAGAACAATTCGACAATTGTGGCGGTTACGAATGATATGAATCGTGCGTATCAGATGGCAGATCGAATTGCGATGGTCGTAAATGAAGAAGTGATTATCACCGGCACACCAAAAGAAACCGAGAATCACCCTGACCCGCGAGTGCGACAATTTGTACGCGGCTTGCTTGAGGGTCCTTTGACGGCGCTTGACCCCGCCTGACATCCAACCCTAAAATTTACGGGTGATAGAGTTCAAAAAGATCGTCAAAAGATTCGGTGAGCGCACAGTTCTAAACGGACTCTCGGCGACTATTCGTGAAGGCGAGATCGTCTTTATTTTGGGAACATCAGGCACCGGAAAATCCGTGTTGCTAAAAAATCTGGTGGGTCTTTTGACTCCCGATCAGGGGGAAATCTGGATCGACGGCGAGGAAGTTTCCAAATTCACGGAAGAACAATATCTTCCGATCCGCAAGAAATGCGGAATGGTATTTCAACACCCGGCACTTTTCGATTCATTAACAGTTTTTGAAAATGTGGCCTTTGGTTTACGCCGTCACTACGATTTTTCAGAAGAGATCATCAAAGAAAAAGTCGCTAAAGCACTAAAACTGGTTCATCTGAATCAGGTCGAAGACAAACTGCCCTCGCAGATTTCCTATGGAATGCAAAAACGCGTAAGTCTGGCTCGTACAGTGGCTTTGGATCCGAAGATCCTGCTTTTTGATGAGCCGACGACAGGTTTGGATCCGGTCACAACGACGGCTGTGAATCAGCTGATATATGATCTTTCCCGCACCCTAAAAACCACTTCGCTTGTGGTCAGTCATGATATGAACTGCGCCTTGTCCATTGCTGACAGAATTATTGTTTTGGACAAAGGACAGATCGTGGAAATGGGAACTCCCGAGGAATTAAAGCGGTCTGAAGTCCCATTGGTGAAAGACTTTTTGGCAGAGGTGCTGGCATGATGACTTTAGCAGTAAGTGTCCTTGATGAAATCGGGGGAACGCTTTTATTTCTGAAAAAGATCATCAGCACGATCTTTGTAAAACGACTTAAAATGCACGAAATATTCACGCAAATCTGGAAGGTATCCACAGAATCATTTCCGATGACTGCCATGGCGGGATTTTTTGTGGGCGCAATTATGGCTGTGCAATTTGCAATGCCCATCCGTGAGTTCGGTGCCTTGGGATTCCTTGGGGGATTGGCGACCAGTGCCACTTTCCGGGAAGTGGGTCCCATGTTGATTGCCTTCATGCTAAGTGGAAAAGTGGGGGCCTACACGTCGGCTGAGCTGGGAACGATGCGAGTGACCGAGCAGATAGATGCCGTTCGTTGTCTGGGGGCGGATCCTATTCAGGAAATTATCGTTCCCCGTTTTATCGGCATCGTGGTTTCCAGTTTCTTTTTGCTCGCCGCAGGTTTGATGATGTCCGTTTTTGGCGGAATGGCTTTAGCGCAGGCTTTCGCAGGAATTTCTGCAGAGGAATACATTCGCCACATTCCCACGATAGTTCATCCATTATCCGTTCTAAGTGGATTGATTAAAAGTCTGGTGTTCGCAGTCGTTCTGGCAACGATCTGCACATATAAGGGTTTTACCACTTCTGGTGGAGCAAAAGGTGTGGGCCGCGCGGTCGTGGCAACAGCGGTAACTACCATGATTTGTATTGTGGTCATGGACTGGTTCACAAGTTTTCTGGGTGATGTAATCATTCAGGCTTTCAGGGGTTACAGATCATGATCAGTCTGTTGGCGGATACTTTTTGGGGAACATTTTCCGGACCATTTCGTCGAAAGGAATTCTTTCAGCAGCTGTATTTCGTAGCGAATCGCAGTCTTTTTATTATCGTGTTCTGCGTTTGCTTTGCGGCAGTTGTGACTATTCTGGAATCTTCATTTCACATGAAGATGGTCATTCAAAACGATGCGATGGTTCCTGGATTCGCGGCGGTTCTAATCCTTAGAGAGCTTGCGGCGATCGTTACGGCCTTATTGTTGTGTTCACGAGTCGGGGCAGGATACGCCTCTGAAGTCGGAACAATGCAAATCACCGAACAGATTGATGCACTTAAGATGCTGGGTATTGATCCCATCAATTATCTGGTGATTCCCAGATTTTTCGCCTGCGTGGTTGGCGGAGTCATCTTAACAGTGCTTTCAAATATGACCTGTTTATTTGCAGCAATGATGATCAGCCAAAGTTATTTGGGGTACACACCAGGAATGTTCATCGGATCCATGCATCGTTTCGTGCAGTTTAAAGACGTCTATTTCGCTGTGATCAAAGGGGCCTGCTTTGGCGGAGTCATTCCTCTTGTTGCATGTTACTTTGGATTTCGCTGTCAACAAGGTGCCGAAGGTGTCGGTAAAGCGACGACAAACACTGTGGTCGTGGCCTCAATTGCAATTATTGTTATAGATTTTATTTTATCTTATACTTTTAGTTATCTTTATTGAGCCTCTTTTGGGGGAGCGTTTATGAAAGTGGAAACCAAGGTCGGTTTGTTAGCTCTGGTAAGTATCATCATGGTTATGGCATTTGCTTATGTCATGGGCTTCATTTCTCCGTTTTCGAACACCAAAGAGCTGAATGTGATGTTTAACTTTGCCGGAGGTATCGAAGAAGGCTCTCCAGTGCGGGTTATGGGTATTAAAGTTGGCAAGGTGAAATCAATCACCTTTGATCCTGAATATAAAATGGCAAATGGCGAGGAAGTTAAACTTCGTCTGACGATCACGGTGGATAAAAAAGCCTGGACGAGCGTCCGTAAAGACTCCAAGTTTTTTATCAATCTTGCCGGTGTCATTGGGGAAAAGTTTCTGGAAATCTCGCCAGGTTCTTCTGCGGCGGGAGAGTTTGCGGCGGGAGAGTATGTTCGTGGTGAAGATCCTCCGCGAATTGATCAGCTTTTGTCCCAGGGATACGGTTTGGCCGGAAAAATGATTGAAATCCTGGAGAAAAACGAAGGATCAGTCACCAATACTTTGAAACAAATGGATGCATTGGTAACAAACTTCAATCGCACCTTGGTTTTACTGGATAAGACCACGAAAAATCCGGAAATTTCACGTCTGTTGAACAATTCCATTCGAATCAGTGATGATCTTGCTTACTTTACGACAAATCTTCGATCTAAAAAGGCTGAAGACACTTATGATCTGGTTCATAAGCTTCTTTTCAGACTGGAACCGCTTGATGGCCCGGCGATTAAGCAATTCCTGCAAAAAGACGGTGTCAGAGCCCGCATCTTTTAGATCCATAGCTAAAAGGAGGCTTTTATGTTTTCACGTTTAACTGTTGTCACAATCCTTGCTGTGCTGGCTTCAAATTATGCCTTTGCCGAAATATCGACATCAGGTTTGTGGTCAGATTCCAATTCGGTATCTTCGAAAGCGTTAAGTATCGAACAGGATTATAGTGATTCCATGCGTGCTGAGCGCTTAGGTATGACTTACTCTTCAACTTTGGGTATGCGCCAGGATCGCAAAGTGGGCTTGGGAATGTCTGTGGGTGGTCAATTAGGACTGGTCGGAATCACCGGAGAGTTTAATTTTGAAGATGAAAACAGTGTTGTAGCCGGATTCGGTACCGGTCCCGGCTATAATTCGATTCAATTTTCCTGGAAGCATGCCTTTGAGGGCGATTATATCGCACCTTATTATACAGCAGGTTATTCTCGCTGGTATAATTCGATGGGAAATTCCACTTCATGGAAAGAATCCGGGATCCTGGACCGAGTTTTAACGGATGAGGAAAAGCGCACCGGACAGTTTGGAACCGACTTTTTGAATGCTTCTTTTGGTCTTCAATACAATCAATTGTCCGGTGATTTTTCCGGCACTTCTTTCTTTGCAGAAGTGGTTGCAATGTATGAAGTAAAACGCGCGCAACTGATTCCATCAGGAACGGTTGGAGCTCTTTACTATTTCTAATAAATTTTCAGCAGATTTAAATTAAAAAAGGCTCGCCAATGTGCGGGCCTTTTTTCTTTGAAACCCGCACTGGTGGCGGATTCCAGACATAAAAAAACCCCAGAGTTGCCTCTGGGGTTCAGTGTACTAAATTAGTACAGCGTCTAACTACTTAGAAGCTTTTTTAGTAGCTTTTTTAGCTACTTTTTTTGTAGCTTTTTTAGCTACTTTTTTAGTAGTTTTCTTTGCTGCTTTTTTAGTAGCTTTTTTTGCTGCTTTCTTTGCCATGTGCTCCTCCTAGGATGCAAACGTTGTTGTTGTTACTTACTTGTAAAAAACCTTACTTACCCTAAGTCTTCCCAAATCGACCACCGCCGTCAACAAAAAAATTTCTTGCATATTTTTTGCGATCATCAAGATCCCATGGAGGCCCTTCTTGATCACTTTTTTTATGCTTTCGATGTTCGGACAAGCGCTCATTCAGCGTTCTCTTGCCAACATCTCGCGGGAATTTGCAATCTCTCAACGTCGTTCACAGTCTTTGCTGATCTTGAACTTCGTTGCGATCACTTTTATCGCCGCGATTTCCGACTCTGCGGTGTCGCTCTGGCTTTTCTTCGGCATTCTTTTAATAAGTTTAAAGTTTTTTCCGGAAATTTTCCGCATTTTTCTTTCGCGACGACTTTCCAAGGCAGTGATCCCCATGTTGGACAACCTGATTTTGGGAATTCAAGCCGGAAAATCCTTTCGGCAAAGCCTGCATATGGCAATCGAAAGTCAGCGAGGTTGGCAGCGCAATCAGATGCGCGAAATTTATAATTCCATCGTCAGTTCTGAAAACACCACCGTCGTGAAATCCGCACGCATCAAGGATTTGCAGGCGGAGCTGTTTGAAGTGGATCGCTCGCAAACCCGCACGCTCGATCAGGTAAAAGCACTCCGCCGGCAGTATAAAGTGGAAGAAAATTTTCGACGTAGGTCCGGACAAGTGACCCAGCAGATAAAGATGCAGGCGATAATTGTCACCGCTCTTTACGGGGCGCTTTTAGCATTTGTATTTGTGCAATTTGGCTTTATGAACCACCGGTTTTTAATAATTTGTTCCCTTTTTATGTTCGTTTTGGGGCTCGTCATTATATTTACGGTGGGTAGGAGGATGAAATGGAAGGTGTAGCACCGCCGCTGGCGCTATTACTTTGCGTAAAACGCGCGTTGGAGAAAGGACAACCCGTTAAATCGGGCGTATTGAACTATTTAAAACGCCATCAGGGAGATTTTTCTGCCGTGGTGGCACAATGGTTGGCGCTATTGCAGCAAGGATTGCTCACACATGGCCTCATTAATGAAGTCTCCTCACCCCATCGACAGGTGTTATTGCAGGTTCTGGAGCGGGGAATGCGTGGCGAGGCGGTCTATAATGTTCTTGTCAGCCTGGAAAGTGAAATGATTGAGGCCTGTGAGGATGAGATAAGTACCAAGCTCGCGAGACTTCCTTTTCTATTACTGATTCCGCTGCTTTTGTTCCAGTTCCCCGCGTTTCTATTGCTGCTTTTTGGTCCCTTGCTGCAAAATTTTTTTCACTCTTTGGGAGGGGGGTGATAGAGTGGGCCCGTTGGGGGAAATCCATGGCTGAGCTTGAAACAAAGAAGAAGACGGTATCGCTGGAAAAACTGGTGGAAGAGTTGATGAAAGATCAACCAAACAGAAATCTGGTGAAACAGCTGACTTCAGAGCTTGGAATGGAATATTCCACGGATCCAATGACTCAAATGAATACAGTTTTGCAGTCAATGAACACAGTTTTACTTCGTCCCAACCGAAGCAGAGACTTAGAAAGCTAATCGATCATGTCAGAAATCTATAAAAACATCCTGGAAGCTGTCGGCCACACTCCGATGGTGGAACTTCGCAACGTCACTAAGGGTTCAAAACATAAATTTTTCGCAAAGGTTGAGTACTTTAATCCGGGCGGCAGCATCAAGGATCGCGTTGCGGTCGCGATGATCGAAGAAGCGGAAAAACGCGGTGATCTAAAACCCGGCGGCACAATCGTGGAAGCGACTTCGGGGAACACCGGGGTTGGTCTGGCTTTGGCGGCGGCTGTTAAGGGCTACAAATGTATCTTCGTTATGCCAGAGAAAATGAGTGAAGAGAAAAGAGCCATCTTGCGCGCTTATGGTGCACAAGTAGTTATTACTCCGATGGTGGAACCAGAGCATGAGCTGAGCCACTATACTGTTTCAAAAAAGATCGCGGATGGAATTCCAGGCGCATTTTTGACGAATCAGTTCTTTAATAATGACAATCCGACTCGACACTATCAGACAACAGGTCCAGAAATCTGGAAACAAACTGATGGTAAAGTGGATGTTTTGGTTGGCGGTGCCGGCACGGGCGGAACTCTTTCAGGCTGTGCTAAATATCTTAAAGAGCAAAAGTCAGGTGTGAAAGTCATCTGTGCCGATCCAATCGGTTCGATTCTTTACGATTTGTTCTATCATAAAAAGATCGTGGATCCTCCAGGCTCTTATAAAGTGGAGGGTATCGGGGAAGACATGCTTCCGGGCAACGTGCACCTTGATATCTATGACGGTTTTGTTCGCGTTGGCGATCCAGAGGCATTTGAGATGACACGCAGACTGGTAGCGGAAGAGGGTCTGTTGGTAGGTCCATCCAGCGGAACTGCGTTGGTAGCGGCGATGAAATACGCTGAAAAGATCGAAACACCGCAAAACATCGTGGTGATTTTCCCTGATAGCGGTCGTCAGTATCTGAGCAAGGCGTTTAATGACAAATGGATGGTCGAAAACGGCTTTTTGAAAGCGGATGATGTAAAATCTGTGTTCAACAGAGTCATTAGCGCTGAAGAAGCACTTAAAAATCTTTCGAAATAATAGGTATAACTATGAAAAGTACAGATTCAAAACTTGGTTTTGCGACTCGCGCGATTCATGCGGGTCAGTCTCCTGATCCTACAACAGGCGCAATCATGACTCCTGTTTATATGACCTCGACTTACGTACAATCTTCTCCGGGTGTTCATAAGGGTTGGGAATATTCCCGCACACACAATCCAACTCGTCGTGCTTATGAAAACTGCATGGCAAGTCTTGAGAGTGGCAAATACGGATTCGCATTTGCCTCTGGTTGTGCGGCGACGACTGTGATCTTGCACCTTATCAAGGGCGGTGATCACGTGATCGCGATGGATGACATGTACGGCGGCACTTTCCGTTTGTTTGATAAAGTACTTAGACATGACGGAATGGAATTTTCATTCGTGGATTTGACGAAGGTTGAGAACTTCGAAAAAGCGATCAAACCAAATACAAAAATGGTTTGGTTGGAAACTCCGACAAATCCAACTTTGAAATTGGTCGATATCAAGAAAATCTGTGCGATTGCTAAGGCAAAAGGCATTCTGGTTGCAGTTGATAACACGTTCATGAGTCCTTACTTCCAACGTCCATTGGAATTGGGAGCTGATATCGTGGTTCATTCAGCGACAAAATATATCGGCGGTCACAGTGACGTGGTTGGTGGTGTGGCAGTGACTTCCCGTGAAGACATTGCTGAGCGCATGGCTTTCCTAAGTAACTCCATGGGTCCGATCCAGGGTCCTTTTGATTCCTTCATGTGCTTAAGAAGCTTGAAAACTTTACCTTTGCGTATGAAGGCCCATCAGGAAAATGCGATGGCAATTGCCCGCTTCCTGGAAGGTCATTCCAAAGTTGAAAAAGTCATTTACCCAGGTTTGGAAAGTCATCCGCAACATGCATTGGCTAAAGAGCAAATGCACGGTTACGGCGGCATGATCACTTTCTACATCAAAGGCGGTATGGAATCGGCACGTAAATTTTTGGAAAACGTAGAAATTTTCGCGTTGGCCGAGAGTTTGGGTGGGGTGGAGAGCTTGATCGAGCATCCAGCGATTATGACGCACGCCTCCGTGCCGGCTGAAAATCGCAAGGCTTTGGGCATTGATGACACCTTGATTCGTCTTTCAGTGGGTATTGAGGACCTGAATGACCTTCTGAGTGACCTAAAATCTGCTTTCGACAAAGTCTAATTGTTGACAGGCAGGGGGGCAAAAGTTAAACCAATGTCTCTTTGAACAAAAGAATTCAGTTAGTTCTGAATGGCTTGGTAGCTCAGTTGGTAGAGCAGAGGACTGAAAATCCTTGTGTCGGCGGTTCAATTCCGTCTCAAGCCACCATTTTTAGATTTATATCCCACCCAAAAGGTGGGATTTTTTTTGCCCGAAAAATGAAAAAGGGCCCCTTGCGAGACCCCTTTTTTAAGGCTTATTTCTTTTCAAGCAAACTTCTTAACATCCATGCCGTTTTTTCATGGATTTGCAGTCTTTGAGTTAAAAGATCTGCAGTAGGTTCGTCGCTGGCTTTTTCAACCACAGCAAAAATAGAGCGAGCCGTGCGCGCCACAGTTTCCTGTCCAAGAACCAGTGTTTCGATCATTTTTGTCGCGCTTAGTTTTTCACCGGGAACTTCTTTGATGGAAGAAAGTTTTGAAAACTCAGCATACGTGCCTGGAGCATAGTGACCCAAAGCGCGGATACGTTCCGCGATGGAATCAACTGCCAAAGCCAACTCGTTGTATTGAGTTTCAAACATCAGATGTAAAGTCTGGAACATTGGACCTTCCACATTCCAGTGAAAGTTGTGAGTTTGAAGATAAAGTGTGTAAGTGTCTGCCAACAGCGTGGATAGACCTTTTGCGATTTCTTTTCTGTCTTTATCATTAATGCCGATATTGATTTTCATCGTGTACTCCTATTGCGCCTATAATCTTAGACTAAAGAGTCGATCGTTTGAAATGAAAATCAAATGAAGCTCGACGAGCAGGGTTATTTCTTTGAAACAAATTTGTTATCAGCCAAATAAAATCTTAGTGGCCACGCGGCGGCGTCGCCAGCGTAATCCACACCAATTCGTGGACGCGCGACAATCTGGCTTTTTGAAACCTTAAAGCCATCATCACTAATATAAAGTTCTGATTTTTTGCGCCACATGGGTAATGCATTTTGCTGTTTATTGATTTCATAATGGCGGCATAGTTTCCCGGGGCCATTGGAAACAAGTTGTGACTTTTCAAATTTTGCAGCTAGTGGCAGGGGTTCAAGTGCACGAATTAAAACCGCCTCGGGATGTTCCTCTGTACGGGTCACAACATTCAGGCAAAAATACATTCCGTAAATCTGATAGACATAGCTATGCCCGCCCGAAAGGTACATGGAAGTGGTACGCGGGGTACGTCGGCCTTCAAAGGTATGGCAGGCCGGATCCTTGATTCCCAAATACGCTTCGACCTCGACAATACGGGCTTTGTATTCGGTCCCTGTTGTATTGATATGCAGAGTTTTACCAAGCAGTGCCTTAGCCACAGTTGTCGTATCCTCAAAATAGAAATCTTGAGGCAGAATCTTCATGGCGTGCGTACCACAAAGCTGATTTGGCGACCGGCTTTTTCTTTGTCGCGACGGTGAGAGTGAAAGAACTCATCTTTCACGGTATCCAGATGCAGACTGAAAACTTTTTCCAAAGAAATTCCCTGGGATTCAAGCTGGGCTTTGACGATAAGATTCAAGTCCACCAAAGATTTTTCAGGGGAAATTGCAGAATAAAACATTTCTTTATCTTCATTGGAAATGTCCGGAAGACTTGCCAGGATCTGGTCCCTGACATCATTTCCACATTCAAAACTTTCGAACTGAATATGCGGACCGATAACCACTTCAATTTCTTGAGGGGAAATGCCGCGATTGATGAGCTGATGAATCGTATTTATTAGAATACGATTTGCGACCCCGCGCCATCCAGCGTGCACACCTGCAATGGTGCCGGTTTGCGGGTGGTAAAATAAAGCCGGAACACAATCCGCCGTGATCACACACAAGGCCAAACCCTTGGCTGAAGTGATGTGTCCGTCGGCATTGATTTGATAGTCTTGCGATGAATCTTTGGATTCAACGACGATGTCGCTATGAGTTTGTTTTACTCTGACAAAGTCGAAATTTGGAAATGCTTTTTTCAGGTTGTCTAACTGGGAGTCTTTACCACCAAAAAAATAAGTAATGCCGGGAGCTTTGATCTCATACCCAAGTGGCGTCTTTTCCAGGTTCATAGTAAGCCCCATTTTTTAATCAGGACCGCAATGTCTTCAGGCCAGTCTTTTTTAAAGAACATTCTTTCCTGAGTGCGCGGATGCGTAAAGCCTAGCTCTGCCGCGTGCAGAAGAAATCTTGGCAAAGAGCGAAGATCTTCCTGAATGCTTTTTTGCTCGACCGAGCGGATTTTTTTATCAGCACCGTACAAAGAGTCACCAGCTATTGGAATTCCGCTTTCAGACAGGTGAACCCGAATCTGATGAGTGCGACCTGTTTCCAATTTCATTTTCATGTAACTGAGTCCGCTTTTGCGCGACAGAACTTCGTAGTGAGTGACAGCCCATTTTCCCAAGCCCGGATCGTCGTCGGGATTTACCAGGGGCTTTCTATCGTCACCCAGAACGGATGCGTATTTTTTGCGATCAACGGGATGACGTGCCAGGAAGCTTTTCACTGAACCGGATAAGTTACGGGCAGTTCCAATGCACACGGCATAGTAAATCCGGTGCGTACTGCGCTCTTTAAATTGCGCCGTTAATGATTCATGGGCTTTATCGTTTTTTGCGACAACGATGATGCCGCTGGTTTCTTTATCCAGGCGATGAACGATGCCCGGGCGCTCTTCACCAAACTTCATGGAAAGATCGTCAGTATGGGAAATCAAAGCGTTCACCAAAGTGTCGTGTGCATGACCGGCAGCGGGATGGACAACAAGGCCCGCAGGTTTGTTGATAACGATCACGTCTGAATCTTCAAACAGAACATCAAGTTTTAAGTCATAGGACTGCAGTTCCGTCGGAACAGGAGCGGGGATAGTCACTTCAATCAGGTCGGTAGACTTTAAAGGATGAGAGGCTTTTGCGATCTTGCCATTAACCTTAACCAGTGAACTATCAATCAAGTGCGAAGCGCGGGAGCGATTTTCGATCTCTGGAAGAAATGCCAAAGCTTTATCCAGGCGCAGTCCCACCATCTCGGGAAGAGGAGTCACCTGAATTGTCTGTTCAGAATTTTTAGAGTTGGGTTTATTTTCCAAGCGCTTTTTTGAAGTTCTTCATGTAGGAATCAGCGACCTTCTTGTCATCGATTCCCAGGGCTCTTGCGATTTGTACGACATATCCGCGCACAAAAACAACTGCTGGAAGATTATCAGGTTCAGTCTTCTCAATAGCTTTTACATACCAAGCATTGATTTTCGTGATTTCACTCATGCGCTCAACAGTGATGCCTTTGTACTCGCGGACTTTTTTAAGGAATTCGCCGGTCCAATCCTCTTGAGCTTTGATTTCTTTTTCCATCGCTTCATCTTTAACAAAGACAACAGCTGGTTTTTTCTCAACTGGTTTTGGCTCGGATGGCGCTACGGTTTTGCTGGCTTCAACGATGGAGGCATAAGTCAGGTCATTCAATGAAGCCATTCCACTAAGCAGTCTTTGGTCGTAGATGTTTCGTAGGATCTTGTTACCAAGGACCTGATAGGCTTCTTCGATCAAAACCAGAAATTCACGGGCTTCGTGTTCAGAAAAAATAGTATAGATAGCTGGATTTTCGCCTGAGTAGGTGTTGCGAGCTCGTTCATAGGCCGCAGTCACTTCGTGTTGAGGTGAATTTGCGGGCAGTTCAAGAATTTCGTAGTAATTATAACGAGTCGTCGCTTCCATGCACCTATTATACTACGGCGCGAAGTTCCTCGGGATCAATAAGTTGTTTGCACGTGGTTAAAAATTGTCCCGCTAGACCTGTGAAAGGTTGTGCGAATAGCACGTGTTCTCTGCCTTTAACGGACTGCCACACTGCATTGTCAAAATCGATCGCGCCAGCAAAATCAATACTAAGGTCGTAGTACTTATTGCAGACACTCTTAATTCCGTAACCCAATTCAGAATGGTTTTGATAGCGGCAACTGTTAACGATCAAACGAACAGGTTTTGCTGTCAGGCTTTCAAAGAAGTCGTAGTTCAAACCAGTTTCCTCTTTCAGAAAAGAGCGGAAAGAAAATGGTTTACCCAGAGTTCTTTGGCGATGACTTCTTAATGTGGAAATCATGTTGCCATAGGATTCTGGCGTCGAATCTTGTTTTAGCGTGTGACAAACGAAAGCTTCAATAAAGCGATATGTTTTTTCAATGCTTGTGGGTTCTGGTGAAGTAACCAGGAATTTTTCGTCAGCTGCTTTGAAAAGCTCCAGATGTGGTTCCAAAGCACCTGCTCCCAAATCAACGATCACGTAATCTGCGCGCAGGCCGTGAAGTTGCGGGATCAAAGCTTGGATCTGCTCCATTGTGAAATCAATCGGCGACCAGGAGTCCCAGAAGCCCTGAACATAGGAAAGATTAGAGTGCTGAGTGGGAATCACCAGCTCCTGAAGAGTTTTAACACCTTCAAAGTAGTGACGGATATTCATGTGAGAAGGTTTAACACCCATCACTGTGTGAATATTTGCTCCGCTTAAATCAAGATCAACGATCACAACTGAATGGCCCAGCTTGGAAAGCGTGATACCCAAACTTGAAGAAACAAACGTTTTACCTACGCCACCTTTTCCAGAGGCTGTAACCCAAATTTTGGCTGCTGCCTTGTCTTTAGAAGAAGAGGTTTTGAAAGGTAAAATATCGTTGTTTTCGTTTTCAAAGTCGCGATCCATGGACTGTTCCTATTTCAACGGGGAAATTAATATCCCTTTTTTTGTCTCTTCGGCTTCAGATGCGCGAATATAAAGGGGAATAAATGATTTCCAGTCTAAAGTTAGACCACGCTTGGCGCGCTTTTCAGCCATCAAACCCAAAGTTTTCGCCAAAGGTTCGTTCGGGAAATCGGAATTCAAATGCATTTTCTTTTTCAGCTCATCCGGAAAATACTCGTGATAAGTTTCCCAGCCGTCGCCAACAACGGTCACATCGCGGTCGATATGCTGCGAAAGTTCACGCACCGGTATTGCGGCAGGTCCCTTTATGTATTGGGGCTCATCACCTGAACAATCAAACATGCCAAGGTAAACCATGTTCTTGTAAGCATTCATGATTGCCAGAACCGGCAGCTTGGAAGCTTTGGCTTGTTCAGCCAGTAACATCAGTGAGTCAATGGTCACCATGGGCTTATTAAAGCTATACGCGTAGGTTTTGCCAGCGTTGGCAGCCACACGAATACCTGTAAAGCTCCCTGGACCTTGTCCGACGGCAAAGACGTCGATGTCTTCAAGTTTCAATCCGGCAGTTCTTAAGGTGCGCTCAACAAAAGGGGAGATGATTTCGGTATGGGATTTTTGTCGCTGAGAGGATTCTTCAGCGACAACTTTTCCATCTTGAATGACAGCAACTCCGCCAAGCAGAGTGCTGGTTTCCATAGCCAGGATCTTCATAGACTGAAAATGCGGGTAAAGTCATTGAACAGGGCAAAGATCATCAAGCTCATCAATAAGGCCATGCCGACTTGTTGAGCGATCTCCATCTTGCGCAGACTTAAAGGTGCACCCTTGATAACTTCAATCGTGTAGAACACCAAGTGTCCACCATCTAATACCGGAATCGGCAAAAGATTCAGGATGAACAGGTTAACAGAGATGATCGCCATCATCTGCAGGAACGGCGTGATACCGATTTTATAAGTTTCACTTGCTGCCTGACCGATAGAAAGAACGCCGCCGATATTCTTCGGGGAGATTTTTGCCTCAAACAGACGAACGAAGCTCATCACCGTCATTACAGTGAAGTCCCAGGTTTTCTCTGTACCGCGAACAACTGCTTCCAAAGGATTGTTGGTGCGAACAATCAAAGTTTCCGGTGTCGACAAGTTCACAACCGGTGCAATACCGATGGTGTAGCGTTTTTCTTCGCTGCCTGCCGCAGTCATTTGCGTTGTCATCTTAGGTGTGATTTTCAAATCAACACTTTGGCCTTCACGCAGAACTTTGATATCGACAGGATTCTTGCCATCAAATGATTTGATGTTCGCAATCACGTCGTCCCATTTGTTCAATGTCGTGTTGTTGATGGCTACCAGGCGGTCGCCTTCTTTCAGGCCCGCAGCTTTAGCCGGGGAGTTGTCCATGACTTTGCTTAGGTAAAGTTCGGAAGACTCCAGGCCCAGTGCTGCCATAGTGAAAGACTTCATGCTTTCCAATGGTGCCAGTGTCACAGTCAAAGACTTGTCTTCTTTATCGCCTTCGCGCTGACCCATGATTTCCAAAGTCAAAGGTTCCTGCGTGCTGGCTTTACCCAGAGCAGTCTCAAGATCTCTCCAGTGGCTTACTTTTCCACCGTTGATACCAACGATGGAATCACCTGTGCGAAGACCCAAAGCGTGCAGTGGAGTGTTTTGAATAACACCCACAGTAGTTCCCGCAGACAAAGCCGTCAGGCCTTCCACGCTAGCCATGTAATCATAGGCGCTTAGAATATTCGGATTTGGTTCAGCTTTGGCGATAACAGAAATCTTGGATTCAGCAGTGCTGCCCTCGTGTTGAACGACGACATCCAGGTGCAGATCCTGATCTTTTTTAAGGCTTAGAACATTTTGAATCTCTTCCCAAGTTCCGATTTTTTGATCGTTGATGGAAATGACTTTGTCACCAGAGCGAAAGCCTGCTTCGTACGCTGCCGTTTGAGGTTTGATGTCCCCAAGCATTGGCGCTTTGGCGTCTTCGCCAATCAAGGCCACGATCATCAAAACAAAAATAGCAAAGAAGAAATTCATCAAAGGACCGGCAAGAACAACAGCGATACGTTGCCATACGGTCTTATGCGTGAATGCGACTTTTTTGTCTTCTTCAGAAATCTCCATGCCTGGTTGTTCGCCAAACATTTTGACGTAACCACCAAGAGGAATAATGGAAAGCGCGTAAGTGGTGTCACCCTTTTTGTATTTCAGGATTTTTTTGCCGAAACCAAGGCTGAATACTTCAACTCTAACTCCGCACCAACGAGCCACCAGGAAGTGCCCCAGTTCGTGTACGAAAATTAAAATACCCAGTAGGATAACGAATGGGAGAACTACTGATAAACCGCTGTGAATTAAATTTAATAGCATTTCCATCCGGTTATTCTAAGTGGTTAGAGCATCCGGGAGCTACTAAATTACATACATTATGTCGAGGTGCTCGACTTTATTCTTACGACAAAAGATGAGATAGGATCACAACGCCAAGCAAGACAACAGGACTTGCGAATAGGACGCCATCAATTCGATCTAAGACTCCACCGTGACCCGGCATGATTTTTCCGGAGTCTTTTACGTCCGCAACACGCTTAAGCAATGACTCGAAGAAGTCTCCAAATTGACCGACAAATCCTGAGACAGCAGCCAGTCCCAAAATGAAATACCAAGTGAAATCAGGCAGAAGAAATTTCCAGCACAGGATTCCGGCAATAACTGAACCCACGATGCCGCCCAAAGATCCTTCCCAGGTTTTCTTCGGGGAAACAGTGGGCATAACTTTGTGCTTACCAATTAATACGCCAAAGCAGTACGCCATGGTGTCGCCGGCGAAAACGACTGCCAATAAAAAGATGAACCAGCCAAGGCCCTGTTCCTGATCAAGCAATCTGAACGCGAAGGATGGCAATAATCCGATGTACATTAATCCCAGGGCCGCGTGCGCCTGAAACTTGGTCATGCGTTGCAGGTCACCGGTTTTATTCAGCTGCAAAAGACTGACGATAGTAAGTACGATTAGTGACAGCGCAAAGAAGATTGCGCCCAGGTTCAATGCCATCGTTGAAACGAAAAACACCAACAACGAAGCCAGAAAGAAAACTCCCTTAAGAGTTTTTGATTCTTCAGTTTTAAACAGAATTCCCAGGAGTTCCCAGGCACCCAAGACAACCGCAACCGCGATAATGATTTTTAGTCCTGTGATTTTTAGGAAGTAGTAAAGCGCAAAGATAATCGCCAATGCCACCAGGGCAGATGCGGCCCTAGTTAGAAAGCTTTTCCAAGTTGTCATTTGTAGAGACCTTGCCGTAACGGCGTTGTCTCACGGAAAAAGCAGTTAAGGCTTCCTCTAGATGAGCTTCTGTGAAGTTAGGCCACAGAGTTTCCGTGAAGTAGAATTCCGAATAAGCGGCCTGCCATAACAGGAAATTTGAAAGTCGTTGCTCGCCGCTTGTTCTAACAATCAAATCAGGATCTGGAGTCGGATACGTGCTTAACGAAGTGCTAATCAAAGCCTCATCGATTTCGTCGGGTTTAATTTCGCCTTTAGCCACAAGGTTCGCGATATTACGAACGGCCAAAGTCATTTCCTGACGAGAGCCATAGCTCAAGGCAAAGACCAGATTCAGGCCTGTGCATTGAGCTGTAGCTTCGCGAGCTTGTTGAATTGCTTTGAATACATCGGAAGGGACCTTGGAAAGATCACCAATCACAGAAAAGCGGATGTTCTCTTTAACCAGGTTGCTGGTTTCTTTCGCCAGGTAACGACGCAGGATTTTCATAAGGAATGAAACCTCTGCTTGCGGGCGGAACCAGTTTTCAGTCGAGAAAGCGTAAAGGGTCAGGTTTTTGATACCCTTGCGGGAACATGCTGTGATGATTTTTTTTGCCACGCGCGTACCTTTGATGTGACCAAAAGTACGTGGCTTTCGTTTGAGCTGAGCCCAACGACCGTTACCGTCCATAATGATTGCAATATGCTTAGGTAAAGTCACCGGGCTCCCAAACCTAGATAGTCAAAATAGACTTTTCTTTTTCATCAGCGATTTGATCCACTTTTTTGATCATATCGTCTGTCACTTTTTGGATGTCAGCTTCACCTTTTTTAGCTTCGTCTTCGCTAAGAGGTGCTTTTTTGTCAGCTTTCATCTTTTTGATAGCTTCATTAGCATCACGACGAGCCATACGAACAGCTACGCGTGCTTCTTCAGCGATCTTTTTAACCTGCTTAGCAAGGTCTTTACGACGCTCTTCAGTTACGTCAGGAACTTTCAAACGAATCACTTTACCATCGTTCATTGGAGCCATGCCCAACTCAGATTTGATGATCGCTTGTTCGATGTCTTTAAGAATAGATACTTCCCAAGGTGCAATAAGGAAAGATTTCGCATCTGGTGTAGAGATGGAAGCAACCTGTGAAAGTGGAGAAGGATTTCCGTAGTAATTTACGCGAACGCCATCAAGCATGGAAACCTGAGCGCGGCCGGTACGGATCTTTTTAAGCTCTTCACCCAAAGCAAGAACAGATTTGTCCATTTGAGCTTGAGCATTCTTTTTAATGTCAGCAATTGCCATGTTGAATCCCTTCGTTGGACTCTAGTGAACTAGAGTGCCGATGTTTTCACCTTGAACAGCTTTAAGGATATTCCCTGGAACTGAAAGGTCAAAAGTAATAATCGGAAGTTTGTTATCCATGCACATTGAGATCGCAGTTGAGTCCATAACCTGCAAACCGCGGTTCAGTACATCGATGTAGCTGATTTTGTCGAACTTGACAGCATCAGCATGTTTAACAGGGTCTTTGTCGTAGATACCATCAACTTTAGTAGCCTTCATGATCACTTCGGCATCGATTTCCATCGCGCGAAGGGAAGCGGCTGTATCTGTTGTGAAATAAGGATTTCCGGTACCAGCACCGAAGATCACCAGGCGGTTTTTCTCCAAATGGCGAATAGCTCTGCGGCGGATGTAAGGCTCTGCAATTTCAGCCATTTCAATGGCTGTTTGCACACGGGTAGGAACGCCGGCTTTTTCAAGAGCATCTTGCAAAGCCAGGGCATTGATACAAGTCGCAAGCATACCCATGTAGTCTGCACTTGCGCGATCCATGCCTTCAGCAGAAGCGGCAACACCACGATAGATGTTACCGCCACCGATAACGAGACCAATTTGAACGCCTGCTTTATATGCTTCTGCTACGTCATGCGCGATCTGAGTGATCGTCGCAGTGTTGATACCAGTCCCTTGCTTTCCAGCAAGAGCTTCACCACTTAGTTTAAGCAAAATACGCTTATATACAGGCGCTTTCAAATTAGTGTCCTTTCATTTGAGCTGCAACTTCAGCTGCAAAGTCGTTAGATTTCTTTTCGATACCAGCGCCCAATTCGAAACGTACAAAACGTTTGATTGTAACGTCAGCGCCGATTTCCTTGCCAACATTTTTCGCCAAATCAGAAACTTTCAAGTCCGGATTTTTAACGAATGCCTGGTCCATCAAGCAGTTCTCAGCCAAGAACTTGCGGATTTGTCCTTCAACGATCTTTTCGATCATTTCTGGTTTTTTGCCGGACTCAAGATTTTTAGCAGTAAGGATTTCTTTTTCTTTAGAAACAACATCCGCAGGGATTTGTTCAGAAGAAATCGCCATTGGGTTCATCGCAGCGATGTGCAATGCAACGTCTTGTGCGAAAGTTTTAAGTGCCGGGTTAGCTACAGCTTCTGGTTTGGAAGCAGCAACTTCGATCATCACACCGATTTTACCTTCACCGTGCACATAAGTGTGAACCAATGTGTTTGCAGTGGAAGTGTACTTCTCTTGACGACGAAGAACGATTTTTTCACCGATAGTAGCAGTAGCTTCAGTGAAAAGGTCGCCCAATTTTTTAGAAGTGTCTTTAGAGAATGGTTGAGACAATACGTCAGCAGCAAGTTCAGTTTTGAACATGTGCTCAGCAACGTCAGCAGCCAAAGCTTTGAAACCGTCGTTACGAGCAACGAAGTCAGTTTCAGAGTTGATTTCCATAACAAGACCAGTGTTGCCGTTGATTTGTGCGAATACCGCACCTTCAGCAGCAATACGGTCAGCTTTTTTAGCTGCAGCGCCAAGACCTTTTACGCGCAACCATTCAACAGCAGCGTCGAAATCGCCAGAAGTCGCTTCAAGCGCCTTTTTGCAATCCATCATACCTGCGTTAGTTTTTTCTCTTAGCTCTTTAACAAGAGTAGCGGAAATAGACATTAGGAAGACTCCTTATAATAAGAACAGTAATAAAGATCTTTATCAAAAAAACCCCAGCGATGCTGGGGATGGGACCCGGCCGATATGTTCGGGAGGGCGGTTCCGCCGTCGCTAAAGCTATGGCGGATAAACTTGCCACCTACGCAGCTACAACGGGGCTTGCCCGCCGTAGCCTTGGCGAAGGAGGGAAATTACTCTGCAGATTCGTCTTTGTTTTCAAGCTCAGCTTGGATCTCAACTTCTTCTGCTGTACCAGCAGCAACAAGTTTACGACCTTTGTTGGCTTTAACAACTGCTGGACCAGCAGCTTTTTTAGGAGCTTCTTTAGCGCCAGCTTTTGCAGCAGGAGCGCGACGTTTAGGAGCTTCTTCGCCTTTAGCTTCCTTAGCAACGTCAGATTGTTTGTCTGTCATTGTGCGGATTTTTTGTTCCCAAGTTTTCGCGCCTTCGATGTAAGCGTCAGCAACAAGGTTTGTGAACAATTTGATAGAGCGGATAGCATCGTCGTTCCCTGGAATTGGGTAGTCGATAGAATCTGGATCAGAGTTTGTATCAGCGATACCAACAACAGTCATACCCAAGCGTTTAGCTTCAGCAACTGCGATGTGTTCTTTTGGAAGGTCTACTACGAACATTACAGAAGGCATTTCTTTCATGTCGCGGATACCGTTCAAGAACTCAGACAAACGAAGGTATTCTTTTTCGATTTTTGCGCGTTCTTTTTTAGTAAGGTAGTTGAATTCGCCTTTTTCTTTCATAGCATCAACTTTACGAAGACGATCGATAGAAGATTTGATCGTTTCGAAGTTAGTCATCATGCCGCCCAACCAACGTTTAGTAACGTAGTATTGACCGCATTTTGCTGCTGCTTCTTGAACAGGCTCGATAGCTTGTTTTTTAGTACCAACGAAGATCATGCGACCACCGTTAGCAGCGATTTCTTTTACGTATTCAGCAGCTTTGTTCGCGCGAACAACAGTTTTTTGCAGGTCGATAATATGGATACCGCCGCGAGCTGTGTAAACGTAAGGTTTCATTTTTGGGTTCCAACGCTGTGTTTGGTGTCCGAAGTGAACTCCAGCGTCTAGCATTTCTTTCATGGTAACTTGTGCCATGGTAGTACGTCCTTTCTGGTTAATCCTCCTCTAGTGCAGAGCCAGCTTTTTTTGATTCGCCGGAAGACCCCTTTTTCAGTACTCGGGGACCAGGTTTGTGCTCTAGAGTGTGTTATTGTTGGACTCACGGGATATCATAGCGTGGCACAGAAGAGCAAGGATCTTTTGCTCAGTCTGGGAGCAGATCTTGGGGTTTTAAAACCACCAAAAAGAAACGCCGCATCAAGAAGATGGCGGCGTTAATTTAAACCTTATAAAATCAATAACTTACATTGTTGCTTCGGAAAATTCCTCAGCCGGTGCTTCAGAGGCAGCAGTTTGCTCTACTTTGAAACCCAGGGAAGCAATGATCATTTCAGCCTGTAAAAGAGAGCCCACAAGGTTCTTTTGCTCGTTCAAAGTGGACGATGCCACCCATAGATTTTGAAGGCTTGGGATCGTTTGGTTGGCGCTTAACTTAAGATCCCCATTGCCCGCGATGTACGGAGCCACAAAGATTCTTTCAAGTCTGACGTCATCCAAAGCTTCCGGATAAGCGCGTTTGATCTGGCGTTTGATTTTCTTAAGCGCCATACCCACAACTTCGCTGTCATCAGTAACTTCAGTTTCAATGAATGTGATCCACTGGGATGCTTGCAGTTGTTTGCCGTCAACTTCCACTGCCGGCATAAAGCGACCTGCACATGGACCGATTTCGTCCTGTGTGGTGCCGTTTAGAACGTGCATGGCTGTTGATTCAGTCACTGCTTTGCTGTGGCAGATATCCAGACACAGCGCTGTCCAGTAATTGTTTTTACCCAGTTTCGAACGCGCACGTACGGAGATAGAGTCCTCTGGAAGAAGAATCGACAAATCGCGAACAGTGCCTGCGAAAATGAAATTCTGTGCATGAATGGTTTTAGAGCCATTCACCGTCACAGACGTCACACGCTCGCCCTCTTGATGGAACTTGGTCACATAAGAGCGTGGAGTGAAATCGCCTTTGAATTGTTCCATCAGCATTTGCGCCCACTGGAATGGCTGCAATTGAAGGTCAATGCGCTTGCTGGAAGTAAAGTAAGAAAGCTCTTCCCAGAAAGCTGGCGGATTGTCGCCAAAACCCAGAAAAGTTTTAAAGTTTCCGGAATCGTAAGTCACCGGTGCTTCGTCAGAAACATCCGCGATCACTTTTTGACCCAACAGATTCTCCAAAAAGCCCAAAGCTTTTTCAGAAAGGACAGAGTCAGGAACAAAACGGATACCGTTATTGATAGGACCAGTTGGGAAATTGATTTGTTTATTTGAGCCGCCGGAATTATCCAAACCCTCAAGCAAAACGATGTTCTTGGTTTCGCGGCTTAATGCAGCTGCGATGCTAAGACCTGTTAAACCACTACCAATAATTGCGTAATCATAAATATGAGCCATGCAAATACCTTCCCCCAGAAGACCAGGGCTTTGCAAGAAGGAAGGCTTGAGATTTAACGGCTAACGCATTTAATCAATGTGCGCAGGACAGCTCTGACAGCGGGTTTTAGCCAGGAGTGCTTATCGAGTGAGCAAGCAATGGAAGGCGAGATTCTGTAGTAAAAGTAAACGAATTTGCGACCCAGGAAAGATTCTTTCAAATTCTGATCGCGGAAATTTCTCAAAGTTTGAACTTCGTATGCTTGGGGCCCAAAAGCAGACGTTGCAATAAAACATCTTGGACGTTCTTTGTCGGCGAGCTTCAAAAAGTTTTTAACAATGTTTGGATTCTTGGCCGTGCGAACAAACGATTCAGCTTTTTTAATGATGTCAGGATAGATCGGCGTGAACTGCACGAACATAGCCAGTTGCTTGGCTGATTTCTGCATACGCTCATGATATCTGTCGTGAGTATCATAAATGCGCATCAAATCCCAATACACCGAGGCCACCACTGTCAATTCTGTGTGACGGGCGCTTTCTTTAAAAGCTTCAGGGCGCAGTATTTCACCCTTTTTAACTTCAAATACAATATCCAGAATTTTCAAATATTTTTCGTAGGCAATCGCCGCATCTGCATACAGTTTTTGTCCCATGGAATTGCGCGCCTGTTTAATCAGTTGCACGCGGCTTTTCCAAAGAGCCATGCGATGTTGCTCGCGGGCGCGCTCTTGCGCCATCAATACACCACCACTGCTGGTCGCAGCGGTTCTGCGCAAATCAGAGATACATCCTGCACACACTTCCGGTGGCAGATTGGCTTCGCCGGCCTGCTGCAATTTCGCAGCAAGATCCCCTTCAATAGGGTGAAGCTCTGTAACTTGAATTCCGCAGCGCGGGCATTGAATCATATCAGTCCTTGTGCAGCCAGATTGCGCACTCCCTCCATCTTAAGGTGGAGAACTGATTTAAAGCAAATTCATTGGATCGATGTCGATGATAATTTTAACTCCGGACGGGACCCATTCCTGGTCCCCCAGAAGCTGACGTGAGAATGAGTTGGTTAAATTTCCCTGGGACGATTTTACGAGGAGATGATATCGGAATTGTCCTCGTAGTTTTGCAAGAGCGGCCTCAGCTGGCCCCAATACTTCAACCGCTTTATATTTCTCAACTTGGGCCTTTAGACTGTGCGCACGTCTGGCTAAAAGTCTGGCGGTCTCTTCAACCTTGTTAAGATGAGCGCCCTGAATGCGGAAACTGACCAGGCGACCCACGGGTGGGTAATTCAGTGCCGCGCGAACATTTAGTTCGTGAGTGGCAAATCCTTCAAAGTCATGATGACGTGCAAACACCAAACTATCATGTTCGGTATTGAATGTCTGAATGATCACCAGGCCCGGGCTTTCACCCTCTTTAACGTGACGGCCGCTGCGACCACTCATCTGCGTGATCAGTTGAAAGCTGCGTTCTGTAGCGCGGAAATCCGGAAGATTAAATCCCACGTCTGCCAGCACCAGGCCGACAAGTTTCAATTTTGGAAAATCCAATCCTTTGGCAATCATTTGCGTGCCAACCAGAATGTCGATTTCGCCACTTTCCATGCGCGCAATTAAATCCTCAAGATCCGCACGACTTTGAATTTCATCGCGGTCGGCGCGTGCAATCACTTTGCCTGGAAATAATCTGGTCAGATCGGTTTCCAAAAGTTCAGTGCCAAGGCCAATGGCTTCCAGTTCCCCCTCTTTGCAGTCAGGGCATTTCTTTTTCATTTGTTCATGGTAATCGCAGTAGTGACACACCAGATGCGATCCTGCATGCAAGGTCAGGGAGATATCACAATTCGGACATTCGCGCGTATGCCCGCATGCGGGACACACCACCATTTGCGCAATGCCACGACGATTCAGGAACAAAGCACTTTGATCACCGCGTTCCAGGGTTTCGCGCATACGTTCAAAAAGTTGCGGGCTCATCCAATAAGGAAGGTGCGAGTATTTTTCGATCATCAGCTTTTGATGATCATCGTCCGCTTTTTGTTTTCTAAGATCGATCACTTCCACGTCGGGAAGCGCGCGACCGGCCACACGATTTTTCAGTGGATGCAGGTGATAGCGGCCTTCTTGTGCGTTTTTCCAAGTTTCAAGACTTGGCGTTGCAGAACCCAGCACCACCGGACAATTCATGATTTTTCCCATCATGACGGCGGCGTCGCGACCATTGTATTTTAATTTTTCATCCTGCTTATAGGAAGGCTCATGCTCTTCGTCGACGATGATGATTCCTAAATCAGGAACCGGGCAGAACAGTGCTGAGCGCGCACCGATGAGAATGGATTTCTTGCCTTCGACCACATCCCACCACTGGTTCGTGCGTTCACGGTCGGTCAGTTGGGAGTGCAGGGCTGCGATCTTGTCACCAAAGCGGCGGGCAAATCTTTGGATAAGTTGCGGTGTTAATGAAATCTCAGGAACCAGCACCAATCCGCGTTTGCCTTCTTTTAGTGCCTTATCAAGCAGACGCAGGTACACCTCGGTTTTACCAGAGCCGGTAACACCAAAAAGCAAATGCGTGGAGAATCCCTGATGTTGAGCGATCGCTTCAAAGCTGGTTTTTTGCTCTGGAGTCAGATCAGGCAGCTTGTCACTGTCCAATTGCGGAATGACGGGCGCGCGTTTACTGGCGCGCTGCTTTTCCGTTTTTTTCAGGGGTGGAAATGCCGATTGCACCACTTGTCCGATCGGATGCAGATAATACGAACCCAGCCACTCCAGCCATTTTACAAATGGATTTGGAAGGGGAGCATATTCATTGTCGATGGAATCGATAGCTTTGATTTTAAATTCCGGGACTTCATTTGTCGGACCAAGAATAAGGCCTTTGGTTTTTCGCTTTCCCAGGGGGACGTTGACCAGTTGACCGCGTACCAAAGGCTCTGTCGAGCTGTATGTCAAAGCTTCTGGAAGGGGAGCATCCACTGCCACCTTCCAGAGAGAAGCTTCACTCATCTAAACCTCGAATAGAACTCGATCACAGCATCTTTTGCAGAAAGTTTTTCCAAGCCATCCAGCTTGCCATTCATATCCAAAGAGTTTGGTTGAAACTGAGAGGATGCAGTCGCGGGACGTGCAGAAGCACTGATAAGTCGAATAGTAGCAGTGTTGTTGCCCCAGCGGATTGTGCGAGCACGCGGGTAGTATAGACCTTTTGCAAATTGGTTGTAATTATCAGCAGTCATTTCAGCCTGACTTGGCAGACGAAGTTTGCGCACTACAAATTGATCCTGCTCAATCCACAGGCCAGGGTTGTTGTTCTTGTCGTCCTCAGGTGTCGGAGTGCCAAAAGCATAATTTACGACGCCACCAGTGCGCGAATAGCGAACCCAGCTTTCTGGTTCGTATTTGATGTCTTCGCTTTTTCTGGCAGTCAATCGCTTGGAGTAAGCTCCTGACGGGATGATTTTCATTGAAGCCAAAGAGTTCGCGAAAATTTCCGGATTTCTAAAATTCAGATATTTCTCAAGGAAATCCTCAGGAATCTTGTCGCTTTTTTTGTTTCCATTCAACACTGTCCAGCGCTGGCCACCCACATACAGAAACTGCATACGGAAGTTGCCCTGAAGTTCTTTGGTGCCGGTTACTGTCAGGCGCATCGTGCGATCATTTTCGATCAACCACGTTTCACGTACCAGGATTGATTCATCGCCGTTGGCAAATTGAACTTCCTGTTCGACAGCGTAAATACCGTTGCCCGCATTGTCTGAAGTCTTTTGCAAAATCGTTCTGGTTGGAAGAATGAAAGCTGATCCCAAAACCGGGACAAGCATACCAATAAGACTTGCGAGTAAAACTTTTTTCATTCAGATCCCCAATTGCTCTTTGGCTATTTTAGATTCTTAGCCAGTTCCAGAATGTACGACTTCAGATCCGCACTTAGTTCCGGGTTTTTAAGTGCAAGCTCGATGTTTGCCTGCAGATAACCCAGCTTATCACCAGCGTCGTAGCGATCGGCAGTAAAAGTCATCGCATTAAGACCTTTTTGTTGGCACAGAAGCTTCATGCTGTCGGTAAGTTGAATCTCGCCGTTCAAGGATGGTTTTGCGCTGCTTAAAAGGTCCATGATGGAGTTGTCAAAAACGTAGCGACCCGGCAAAGCCCAGCGACTGTTTGTTTCGGAGGGTTTTGGTTTTTCAACCAAAGAAGTCACTTTAAAAAATCCTGGGGATTTTTCCTCGACCTCGGCGATACCGTACTTGGAAACGTCTTTTTCAGAAACTTTCATGACCGAAATAGTGGACGTGCCGGTTTCCTCGAAGGACTTCACCAGTTGGGAAGTTACATTTGCTTCGCCATTTGCTTCCATGGTGATTTCGTCACCCAATAGGACTGCAAAGGGTTCTTTGCCGACGATAGGTAATCCACAGTGAACCGCGTGCCCCAAGCCCAAGGCATGTTTCTGGCGGATACTGATGATGTTTGCGGAATCGCGCGCTTTGGTCACGCGCTCAAGAAGTTTTGATTTTCCGTCGCGTTCAAGCTTGTCTTCAAGTTCGTAAGACATATCAAAGAAATCCTCGATTGCGTGCTTACCACGGCCAGCAATCAAAACGATATCCTCAATACCCGCCTTGATGGCTTCTTCCACGACATAAAGAATGATCGGCGCATCAACGATCGTAAGCATTTCTTTAGGCACAGTTTTGGTTGCGGGAAGAAAACGGGTACCTAGACCTGCGGCTGGAATTATGGCTTTTTTTACTTTAGACATCCTCTTAAAATCGCAAACGTTTCATTCTAATACAAGTTATAACGAATTGTGCTGCGAATGGGCCCTAAATCTGTTTTTTATCAAAGAAGTTCCCAGCGTCGTGATATCGTTAAATTACGGGGGAATGTCCATGAAAATGCCAAACAAGCAAACAACGGTGAAAATCGCCGGGGTCATAGCTGCCTCATTTGCGCTTGTTGTTTCCTTTCAGAACTGTGGTAAGGCGGGATTCGACTCGTCTTTGGATGATAGTGGAGATTACGGTAGTTTGGACGCGGCGCTTACGTCCAAATACGGATCACAAGTTGCAAATAAAATCTCAGGTATTCCTTTCGCCTTCGATGGCGGATTCGATCAAATTTCCTATAACTCTTGTGCAGAACGCACTCTGAGTTCCAGCACTGCTTACTATGCCATTCGCGCTGGTGCTTACATGTCCCAGGGTATCACTGTGCAAAACAGTTTTTACTCTTATGTGGATTCAAACTTTTCACCGATTTATCCAGCGACTTCTGTAACCAAATCTCAGTATGCAGAGTACCTGGGTGATTCGCCTGCGAATATCAACGTCATGCCGACAATGGCTGTGCGTGATCGCTCGAATTTGACCAGTGTGTATTCAGCAAGCGGAAATCTTGCGTTGAATACAGATATTGTTCCTATGGCGGATGTTCTTTCATCTTCATATATAATGGAATCTTTGTTGGGTGCTAAGGGACAGATGGTTCGCTACTTCCCATTCTCGACAAACTCACGCACCCTGGAAGCAAATCTAAAATTCAACTCTGATCAAAGTATCTCACAAAGCCTGCGTGATATTCTGCAACTGCAGGGTCAGTTGACAATGACTTACCTGAACGACGCTACCAATATCGGTTCAGTGGTTAATTCCGGTTCTAATAATAAAGCTTCAGGTTATGGCCGTGGATATCGCATGTCCTTTGGTCAGCCTTTGGGAATCGCAAACGGTTTCTCTCCACTTAACGTTCTGCATGTATTGCAGGAAGTGGATTTGAATACCGGAAACGTGATTTCAGCTTCATGGAATTGCAACCGCAGATACAAAATTTATCTGGCTAAGGATGCGGCTTTGTGTCCTTCTCATTCGGCATCGGACATCGCGGGCAACGCGACTCTGCGCGGAGAAATTGAAATCGTTCGCCGTCATTTCCGTGCTGATCAATGGGATGTGAATGTCACTAATGGTTGTCTGGTACCGAAGCCGACAGTGGCTTCATGTTATGTGGAAAACACTGTGAATAACGTCGCTCAGGGTGTCGAGTACAATGCCGCAGCAGCTTGTTACAACCCGCTGATCGGAAATGTGTCCTCTGCATATCCTAATCAGATTATTCCGACCAAGCGTTGCGCGAACTACGCAACGATCTGTATTAAGAATTAATTTTTTGCGACCTGTGAAGCCAGTACCTGATGCATGTTCTTCGGGTACGGCTTGATATAATTCAAAGGGTCTACCATTCGGCCATTTAGTTTGATGGCAAAATGCAGATGGGCTCTGGTGCAGTATCCTGTGCAACCAACTTCAGCGATTTTATCACCTGGTGCCACTGTCAGACCCTGTTTGATTCTGCGATCAATTTTATAAAGATGATTGTAAGCCGACTCGACACCGTGAGCGTGGCGCAGGACTATGTAGTTTCCGGCAGCGCGATTGTGCCCATAGCGAACCACGATTCCTTTGCGGGCGGCCAGCACCGGCTCGCCGATGGGCAATTCAAAATCAACACCCAGGTGCGGCACTTTTCGGCGAGTGATCGGGTGTAAGCGGTTGGGCTGAAATTTGCTGGCAATTTTTATGTAGTTAACCGGAGCATAAAAAGAACGTTTTTCCTGCAAATCCTGATCATTGAAAAAGACTCCGCCATATTGGGACTTCACAAATTTTTTGCGAACTGGTTCGCCATCGATCTCCAGTGAAGTTTGCAGAATCTCGCCATATTTTACGAACTGACCTTCCTCGTACTTCTTTTCAACCGTGAACCAGAAAGGTGCCCCACGGCGCAGTTTGCGGAAGGATTTTAGGTCAAAGGCATACGCATCCATAAAGCGTGTCGCCACCCAATTGCTGGGTAATTTCGGCAGAATCGAACCCAGTATAGATCCGTGAACTTTTCCATCAATGCGCAAAGCAGTTGTTTTGAATTTTGGATTATATTGACCCGCCTGCACCTTGCCGTTCTTTTTTACGATACGAAATGCGTCAGAGGTTTGGGAGTCAAACATGCGAAGCTCCACCTCGCCAGCACTTTTACGAACCAGATAGCGCGTATCCAGAGTCAGAAACAGACGGCGCAGTCCCACGTCTGCACTCAGAACAGCCTCGCGCTCGCGAGGAGTGAAGCCGTTGGCTCTTAAGATATTGATTAGATTGTCACCGGTTCTTATTTGTTTCGCAGTAAAGTTGTTGGCGTTGGCGTGAACTGATTGATAGTATGTGACGACTAAAATGACAGTGCATATGATGCGTGCGAGGTGTTGATTCATGCTCCATCCTTTGAGCTTAGTAACAAAACTTTCTGTTTTTCTTCTGCTTTATGTTAGCTCGATACAAGCAGTAGCCCAAGTCTATAATTCTTCGGTATCAGTAGCATCAGGTGGAACTGGACGTGCGGCTGTGGAGCCCGGTGATGCAAGTTTCCTGAATCCCGCTACCATGGCTCATTTGGGTGGAAGATTTTTTTTCGCATCTTTTGCGCAAGATGAATTCGCTGCTTTTTTGAGTGATAACACAAAAGAAAGTACGATCCCTGCTGCAGCAGCCTACGTGCAACGAACATCAAAGATTGAAACACTGGGTGAGTTGAAAGAGCACGACATCGCAATCACGATGGCAGAGTTTTTTCTGGATAAGTGGTCAGTCGGATTGACCGGGCATTATCTGGAACAAAGCCTTCCCCTGGCTTCGTTTACGTCTTTCAACGCCGATCTGGGCCTTTTATATACGCCGGTGGACCATATCGGCCTGGCGTTGGTGGGTTATAATCTTTTTGGACCTGACTCGAACACACCTGACGAAATCCGCAAAAAGACCAAAGCGGGCGCCGGATTTAACTATCTTTATAAAAGTGCAGCCCGGTTCCGTGTGGATGCGGATTCCGAGGGATACATGGGTTTGGGCCTTGAAACCTTCTTAAATCGCTTTATAGTCTTCCGTTTTGGCTTTTCAGACAGTTTTAAGGACTCCCTGCCGCGAGCTTCGGTGGGTGCTGGGTTCAGCGGGCCCCGGTTTCGTTTAAACTACGCCTATTACGGGAATACACAAAATTCATCAGATTATAGGCATTCGATTGACTTGATTATTCCATTTTGATAGTTAACTCGTTCCGTCTGGCCTATCCCGGCATAGACGGTTAATGGCGCACTTCGGCACGGCCGGAGTTTTAATAAATATTCCGGGGGTAAACCGTGGCTTCTAAAACTAAAAAAACTGAATACATTCGCGAGAAGAAAAAAACTACTAGCGGTAAAAAACGTAAAGCGGCTATCCGTACTAAAGGTACTACTAAGTCTGCTAAAACTCTTTTCAAAGACTAATTAGCCTCGTGCTTTGAAAACTAAAAAGCCTTTGGGTTCACCAAAGGCTTTTTGCGTTTGTGCTGTTTGAGATCGGCTAAAGGCTGACCTCTTAAAATAAGCTTACAGCTGTCCTACCGCAGTTCTTAGGCGGCCTTTAACTTCTTGTACTCCACCTTTTAAGTCCCAAGAAAACGGCATTTCAACCCAGCCTTCCTGTCCTGGATAGAATCTCCAGGTTTTCAATGCTGCCAGGGTTTTCTTATCCAGGTTTCTGTAACCTGTGGATTGTTTCATCTTAAATTGAACCGGAACTCCATCTTTAGTGATGTAAGCCTCAAAGCTGACTTTACCCTGATGACCCTGAAGACGTTCGTCTTCGCTGTATTGAGGTCTTTGATTTCCAGGCATTTGTTTTAATTGATCCAAACTTCTGACACCTGTTGGGGCGCCCGCAATTTCGTCACCAGCTTTTTCAAGTCCGTTATTTCCGGCGCCAGCTCCAGCTTTTTCGCCTTTACCAGTTCCTTCACCACCAGCGCCGTTGCCGTTGATCGCAGAATTCGCTGCTGCAAGTGCAGCGGCTTCTTTAGCGGCTTTCTCTCGAGCAGCTGCATCTGCAGCCGCACGTTCAGAAGCCATCGCTGAAGCAACGGCTTTCGCATTCTTTTGGCGCAAGTTCTTTTGTGACTCTGCCAGTGCTGCTGCCTGAGCTTTGTTTTGTTCTTCCAGAGATTGCATTTCATTGTCATGGTCAGCTTTTAGTGCGCTTGCCATGGCGTTCATTTCTGCTTCTTCGTTAGCAATATTGTTTGCAGACTTGTTATCGATTTCATCGAAATCTTTATTCAGATCTTCACCGATATTTCCGTCGGATTTTTGATTCGCCACTTCCGCCGCATCAAGTTCCGGGGAGTTGATGTCGTCAATTGACATCGGCACCGCTTTGAAAGTCGTTTTTGCGGGAGCTGCCTTTGCCGTTTGAGCAGCCGCTGCAGGCTTAGCAGGAGCTGGAGGCGGGAATAAATCATCTACCGGTTCAGGTAAAGACACGTCTTCAGCAACAACAGGTGCTGCGACCACTGCTTTCTGTGTCGCTGCGGGAGCGCTTTGTACCGGGGCTGCAGGAGCTGATTGCGCTACTTTTGCTGGAAGCTTTTCAGGAAGAGTAGCTGGAGCAACAGGTGCAGCAGGTGCCGCTGGAGCGGGCGCTCCACCTTGAGTTGGCTCGACATCACTGCCTTTAGTTGCCTGGTGCACGACCGGCTCTTCAAGCTCAATTGTGATAGTTTCAGTTTTTAATTCGTTTACCAATGGAACGCTTAATACCGCCATACAAACAGCTGCTGCGATATGCAGGGTCACTGATAAAGTCATAAAGCGCGGGGATTTATTTGCCTCTGGCGGGCGTGGAGCAGGAATTTTAAAGTCTGGAATGAAGTCCAATCCAGCCACCCCTTGGGTGAACAGATTGAGCTGCTTTTCATTCTCGATATTTTCGTTATTACGGTCGAAACTCATAAAAACTCCTCTGCCAGTAAGAGGAGCATTATCAATTCCCAGGCCAACCCCAGGTGGCACAGGCTTAGGCTGGCAACTGGGGGGTGGGTATTTTTTTCATGACTGTTACTCTGGCAGTAACCCTTCCGGAGTGATTCCGCTGTTGATTGCGGAAGCGATCTTTAGGTGTTCAGCATGGCCAACAATCTTGATTACTTCATCCATTGGCAATGGATCAGGGTTCACGATCTTGGCTTTCTTAAGTTCCAAGATGCGTTTGTGATTTGATTCCAACTGCGCCTGATCCAGTGAACCTTGGGCAACCGCACCCAACAACGCTTCAACAGCAATTGGTGGAACGTCGAATTCGTTGCAGTACAATAGCAAATCACATCCAGCTTGTAGTGCGCGAACAGGAATTTCTTCGATATCATAATGCGATGACATTGCCTTCATTCCCAAGTCATCAGTGATGACCAAACCGCGATAGCGCAATTCTTCCTTAATCATTTTTTTCACGAAAATTTCTGACAAGGTGACAGGCCATTCCGGATCGATATTAGGGAATTTAATGTGTGAGGTCATCACCATGTCGACGCGGGATTTGAATGCTTTCTTAAACGGAATAAGTTCACAGCTTTCAAGGCGGGCCTTGTCCAGATTTTCAACTGGCAGGTCCTCGTGACTGTCCACCAGCGTATTTCCGTGCCCTGGGAAATGCTTTGCACAAGTGATGATGTCGGCCTTGATGTATCCACGCACTAATGCTGAAGCATGTTTCGCAACCATTTCAGGATCGGAACTGATCGAACGATCACCGATAACTTTGTTGGCGTCATTGGTGAATACGTCCACGGAAGGAGCGAAATCCAGATTGATACCTACAGATCTTAATTCCTGACCCATTCTGTTTGCGAAATGGAATGAAACCGTTGGCGCATCCAGATCACCCAGTTTGCGAAGTGCCGGCCAGATCGTGAATGGAGGCTTCAAACGATGTACGCGGCCGCCTTCCATATCAATACCAATAAATAATGGCGCTTTGTCTGCCTGGCGATGTCTTAAAGATTGAATTTCGGCGCACAGATCATGCACTTGTTTTGGCTCAGCCACGTTTCTTCCGAAAAGGCAGATGCCGCCGATGTTTTTTTCTACGATAAATTTCTTTTCATCCGCAGTCAGAGCATGGCCCTGAATACCGATGAACATGTGTTGTCCGATAACTTGATTAATACCCATATTATTGACCTGGTTCAGTTTCTGGTTGAGTTGCTGGAGATGGCGCTGTGACGGGAGCGTTGATCGTTGTTGCTGGCAAAGTGTTTGGCTTTGCTTTTTTACCTCGCGCGACCACGTTCTGAGTTCCGGCAGGGACCGCGCCAAAAAGAGTTTTTAAGATAACGGCGCTATAAGATTGTCCGTTAGTGGCTTCAACAGGTGTTGCCACAAGTTCTGTGGAAATACCAGTACCCATGGCGCTGGTGCCAATCACTTCGCCGCGGTCGTTGATGTAGCTTAGGAATTTCGAATCTTTGAAGGTATTTAAAACTTTAAAAACTTTAAAGTCGTTAAACAGCTGTTCTTTACCCACTAACGCCTGACCTTTAGTAATTCCCGCATCTTCTTCGGCGATGGCCTGGTATTCGTACTTGGTTTCTGAGCGAAGGCCTTCTTTACTTTTTAGCATAAGGTAAACCAGGAATGTTGAAAGGAAAGTTCCCTTGGGAATCTTCTTTTCAATCTTGGAGCCCTTGCCATTGGTGCTTACCAATGCCGTCATGACGCCAGCTTTAAATTTGGCATCGATCGTTTTGGTTTCTTTGCCAGCCAGTGATGTGTACTCGTAAGAGATCGGTGCAAGTTCAGAATCGGCAACTGCTTTTAAGCTTTCAGTTGTTTCTATGGGACCTTTGCCGGTTTTAATGAAGTACGTGGAAATGAAATGCTTTTTCTTGTCGTCGAATTCATAGCGACTGATCACGTAACCGATGTGATCATCACCTGATTTGATTTTCGAATATCCCTCAAACAGAATTGCCGCGCCGGAAGTTAGCGGAGCAGTGATCAGAGAGCAGACAGTGAGAGCTGTTAGAATTTTACGGACCATCGTCGAGATTCCTCTTGGTTGTCTTGGATAAAAGTCTGTCATCTCACTATAGAACAAGTCAAAGTTTTCAAGGTCGAGTTATTGCCTCTAGGCAGTGTATACGCGACAATAATCAAACGACATGAAGAAAAGCCCACCACCACTTATTCAAATACTGAGAAACCGCAAAGGTCAGGTGGCACTTTTTGTTGCTCTTATATTCCAAATTTTGTTTATTTTCTTTGCCATGGTCGTCAACGTGGGCCTTTTGGTTCATCACAAGATCAATCTGCAAAACTCTGTGGATTTCGCCGCATATTATGGGGCAATGAAACAGGCCGAAAATATGAATGCTATCGCACATGTGAACTATCAGATTCGTCAAAGCTGGAAATTGCTGGCGTGGCGCTATCGCATGATCGGAACGGCGGGGGATTTCGAGGAGCATCCTCTTTTGAAAGACCCGTCGCGTGGTCTGACTTTGCGGCCTGGTTCTGCTGATACAGATGATATCAACATGAGTGCGCGGGATTTCTATGATGCCCCTTCATTCTGTGCGACCTATGTTCCTTTTAAGCCCATGCCGGATGGGGAGAATACCTGTAAGTTTTTAAAGACCAAAAGTGGCATCAGGATCTTCGAGCAAAGTAAGCCAATCGCCCTTCATCACAGCATCAATGCTGCGATTAGCAATGCGACAGAGCTTTTGCGAAGCCGTGCGTTTGAGCGTTGTCGTTACTTTGGCGCCTTTAATTACAGACTTCTTGCACAGTATGTAGTTGCCTACAATATTGATCAAGGTGATCGAATGCTTTTGATCGCGGCTTTGTCCCGTTCTATGAGTAATACCACTGGTGATTTTTACGATTTGGATGGCGATAGCGTAAAAGATGGAATGATCAAAACGCTGCGAAATAACCTTACCTCTGCAAATAACAATAATGAACTTCGCGTGCAGATTTATAACTCATTGGGAGCAGAAGGTTGTAACAATCCCGCTTCCGATAAAATGCCGGCAAAATGGCTGGTTCCCATCAGAATTGCGCCAGCATTTAATTACATTGATACCGAATGTCGTCAGGAATCGAATCGAATCGATTCGGTACCAAAGGAACTTGCGGCGGATCGGAACAATTGGCCCCGTGAGGTCCGTGAAGATCAGGGACACCCACTGTGGAGAGAGATCAGTGAACTTTCACAGTATGTTGGTCTTCGCCAGAATATCGAAGATCCTTATAACTACTCAATGGGTGTGGAAAAGAATCCTTGGTGTATGGCTTATATGGGAGTGAGTGCAACTTCGACTCCGAATATTCCATTCTCACCTTTGGGTTCGGTTCAGCTTCGTGCCCGTGCATTCTTCAAACCGTTCGGTGGACGTATGGGCCCATGGTATGAATCTCAATGGCCATCGGGTTCTGAAAAATCTGCAGGTGGTGGTAAAATGGATGAAAACCTTCCACCAAGAATTTTTGATACCGGCAATATTGGTAATCCAAAGGATGCAAGCCGTGCAGGTAACTACAGCCGTTTTGTTGGTGATCCGGTAGGGTTGAAAAGTCGAAATATGTTATTTCAGTTCGGCCGCGCGATCTTTAGACTTGATCCAACCTGGAGTCAAAATCGGTCTAATGTTCAGGCGGATCTTCGCGACAATGCTCCGAACTTTGATCACTGGAAACAATTGCCCTTTGAATTCGCAAAACCGAACTCAGGTAACGGCGACATGCTGGCTTGGAGCGAAGAGGCACGTGGTCCATCGCGTTTCAGAAATCTGGAATTGCTGGCGGTTCTGCCAGATCAGTTCGACATGGCTTACTATTCCATCGAGCCGGATTTTTATCACAACTACTACAAGCGCATTAAAGACAAATTCATTCCAAAAGTTGTGGCAGGTTTTGACAAGCTTGTGCGCCCGGACATTGGCTATCACAAAGACTACAATCAGGGTGGCGAAAACCTGGAAGAATTCAGCGTGAAAGATCAGTACAAGGTTTTGAAGAATCGCGAGATTCAAGAGCTGCAAGTGGATCTTGATCAGAAGCTGACCTACATTTCCAGAGACTGGAAGAATGTTCTTACCGGTTGGGCTGACAACGGTTTGCTTGACTACTCTTTAGACACCAACAAGTTAGGTAAGTGTACTATCGAGCCTAAATACGACGGGGAAACTCCCGCTCCGCCAACTTCGGGGAATTGTATAGTCGGCGGCAGCACTGGATATTCAGTTAAGATGATTTCCTCGGATTATTTGAACTCTGAGCTGCAATTGGGTGGAGATAACTCGGGCAGTGCCAAGATCAAGAATCCGCCACCTTCTGACTTCTAGTTTCACTCTTATTTTCTCAAATTGAGACACTCAAGATTCTCTGACTTTTGTCCGAAAAGAGACAGGTAGGGGAATATCTATGAGAAATGCGATTCTTCGCGTGTTTACAATTCTTTTTACTTTCATCTTCGCTTGGACGCCTGCGTTCGCAGAGGACGTCCGATCACAAAATGATGTTGGCGTGGTTAGACAGAAGCAAGGGGCTGCTGCTCCGACAAGTATTGATCCTGTCAAAGACGGACCCGATGGGGCAGACGGTGCCGGTAAGGGTTTGGATTCTGTTTATAGTGATATTCTTAAAAGTTATAATGAAGTAAGAGGCATGTGGGGAGTCATTGTTAATGACAAAGCTGCGCCGAAGATAACTGAGTATAAAGAGAACTATCAAAACAACAGAACAAGCTGTATTGATCGTCAGAAATATGCGGCATATGCCTGTCTGGAAAACTGGAGCCCGGCCATTCAAGATGGTGTAGCGGCAGTTAATACTTTGATGTCGACCGTTGGTAGTGCTGCTGTTAAAGATTCTTGCAGCAATTTTGCAAAGGCAATGGATATCGCAAAGTATGCAATGACAGCCTATACGGGTGCCTGTGGGACAATGAAGGCAGGTTGCGGGATGTCCTGTGTCTCCGCTCGCAATTCCTTAGAGGATCTCTATAAACTTCTTTATGGAAATACTGTTATTACCTGCGTGAATACTACAACATGTGCAGCGGATCGAACTAGATATAATGATGCCAGAAGTAGACTCGCGCAAATTATTAAGCAGGAATTGGATAAAGGTAATAATCTTTCAATTGCTGGTAAAGCTGAAGTTTGTACAGGTAAGTACGCACAGTTGGCTATCTCAGCCGCCGCTGGTATCTATGGAATAGCTCAATCATTGAAACAAGGTGAAAGCTGTGAAGAAGCTTCCAATGCTGACGGTGCTACAGCAGGAACAACAACTACTGCAGAAAAGTGTGCGGTTGAATCAAACGCTAATTTACCAGAGTGTATCTGTTTAAAAAATCCAATGCTTGAAGGTTGCGGCTCTACAGCGGCAAAAGCTTCAATGAATGCCTCTGAAGGCGGTCTTTCCGCTTTGAGTTCCGGAAGCTCAGAAGCTGGCAAAGATGGATTGAATGCTTCCGATCTTGCAGTTGGTGGCGCAGAGCAAGGCATTGACGGCGGTGCGCGCAGTCCATCCAGCTCTGCTGGCGGTGTTGGTGCACCTGTTGGTGGGGGCGGAGCTAACTTAAGTGGCGGCAGTGGATTCGGTGGTGGTGCTGCTTCTGGCGACGAGAAAAGCGGACAGAAACCTCTTGATACCAATATCCTTGCTGGCTCCGGTGGCGGAGGCGGCGGTGGTGGTATGTGGGGTGGCGGAGGCGACTCTGACAGCGACAAATCCGGCTATCGCAGCTACTTGCCAGGTGGTGCGAAAGATCCATTGAAAATGAATGGTGGCGCAACGAACGCAAGTAAAGAAGTCACTGGCCAGGGTGGGAAATCCAACTGGGAAAAAGTTCGTGAGCGTTATCAGGACAACCGTTCTTCTTTATTAAATAACTAGGGGACTAAAGATGAAGATGATTAAAACCATTACTAAGTCGGTTTGCATTCTAAGTATCTCGATGTCTCCGGCATATTCGTTGGCAACATCAGGGGTTGATGGGGGATCGTCTTCCACGAAGACCACCCAACCTGCAGTTAACAGCTCTGCCAATGATGCAGCAAAAGCAAATAAAAAAGGCGAGGCGTTTAATGCTGTCGCCAGCGCTACCGAATTTGGTATTGCCGCAATCAACTGGTCTCGTTGTTCAGCTGACGATAAAAGTGCTTGTGCGGTGGCTGCGGCTTTCACTGCGATGGCAATTTTGTCGATGAAGCAGGCCAAGGAAAATGGTAATAAGGCTTCGCAATCCATGTACACGGGTGATCTATCAGATGCTTATGGCTCAAACGGAAATTATAATTCTTCCGTCGCCAATGATCCTGAATACAAGTCAGTTGCAGCGGTTGGTTCAGATTACATGAAAAAGGCCGAAGCAGGACTAAGTGATTTGAAAGCGCAGGGTTTGGTAAACAACTCAGCGACAAAGATTACTTCTCCTGATGGCAGCACTTATAACGTTGCAGACATGGGATCTGCGGCGGGTATGGCAGCTGCTGGTCTTCCTCAGGGTGCAATTGATTCCGCGATGGCAGGATCTGCGCAGGTGCAAAAGAAAGCATTGGAAAAAGTTAAGATCGGTTCCACAACGGCAGTGAATGGTTACGAGGAAGGTGGCGGAGGCGGCTCTGGTCGTTCTCCAAGTAATTCAGAGTCTTCAGGTGGCGCTGACTATGCTGGCTATCCAGGAGCTGGTGGCTCGGGTGGTTCGGGAAGTCTGCTTGATAAAGATCCTTCAAGACTGGCAGCGGGCATGAGCAAAAACTATAACGGCGAACCAATTGGAGTTGCCGCGGATAGTATTTTCCTTATGATGTCCCGCCGCTATAAAGTAAAAGAAAGCCAGGACTCTTTCTTTGGCGCCGCGGATATCGATTTAAAAAAATAATTTTATAAAAGAATCGTGTTGCTGACGCGAGTACCGTCAGCGACCACGACGTCATCTCCAATGATGACATTTTCTAAGGAACAGTCTTTTCCGATGACTGTTCTGGATCCAGCACAAACAAATCCAGAAAAATTAGATTCGTTATCAATCACAGCTTCCGTAGAAAACTGTAAAAGTGCGTGGTTGAAGTTCTGTGTGATAATTCGTGACGTTGAAAACTGAGAGAAGGTTTTTTCCAAAGCCTGCTTCTCCGGGGAGTCTGAGGCCACCAGGATTTCCAGGCAGTGTTTAGATGCCTCTAACAGATCAGTGGGATTTCCAGTTTCAAACCAAGTGCATTCAAATGGGAAAACCTGTGCCTTTTCGCCTTTGGCAACTCCTGCCATCACACCATCATACAGGATATTCGAAACACCTTTTTCAGGTAGATAATCAAAGATTCTTTCAGACAGGATTTGCACACCGATGAAATGCCAAGCCGTTTCACTGTTTTCGATTTTGGTTTTTCCAAAGCCTTTGATGTTGCCCGAAGCATCTGTCCATACGCCACCAAACTTGGTGCCGACTTCAGGATGATTCATCACCATTAGCGTAGACAGTGCACCAGAGGCTTTATGCTGAGCGATAGCTTTGGACAGAACCTGCGAGTCTTTAGGAAGGACTACTTCATCCGCATTCATCATGATGAAGTCTCCGCCGCCCTTTAAGTGCGTGCGGGCATTGCTTAATCCGCCACCGCTTCCCAGAATCTCGCCAACTTCGTCGCAAAAAACCAGCTTGTTAGCGCCGTGATTGATTCTGTTGAAAAGACTGTGGATTTTTTCCGGCAAGTGATAGGTGTTTACAACCAGTTGGGAGATGGAAACTTCCTGCAGAAATCCCAAAGAATGCGCCGCCAGTGGCAAAGTCAGGAATGGCATAGCAGGCTTGGGCAAAAGATTGGTGTAAGGGCGAAGGCGGGTGCCTTCGCCAGCTGCAAGAAGCATTACATTCATAAAGATTCGTACTTTCTTTCCAAAGCACCTGAATCAATCAGGATATCCGCAAATACTTTGTACTCTGGGAACTCATTAATCGCTTTCATTACCCGGCGTAAAGTTCCAGAAAGGTACTTCAAGTAACGACGGTCTTCACGCTGGTGGAAGAAGCTTGCAAAACTTCCGCAGGCTTTAAAGCAGCGCTGGATGGATTGAAGTTCATACATACGATCAAAATGCTCTCGAGAGAAATCTTTTGGCAGATACTGCTTTGATTGTTCCAGATAGTAATTGATCAACTTCCCGGCCATTTCGTCACTCATGTCGACATAAGAGTCGCGCATCAGGCTGACCAGGTCATATTGAATTGGTCCCAAACGTGCATCCTGGAAATCGATCACATGAACTTTATCAAGTTTGATCATCACGTTGCGGGAATGGTAATCGCGGTGAGCAATGCGCTTCGGTTCTGCATCCAATCTTGAGCAGATATCCAGAAAGATATCTGAAATTTCTTTGTTGGTTTTTTCATTGAAAGGAAATTTCAAAACACCAGCCAATAAGTTGTCTTTACCGTAGTTCATTTCCCAAAGAAACTTCTCGGTATCAAATTTCATCTTAAAAGCAGAGCAGTTGGGATCATGATCAAGGGTTGCTTTGTGATGGATCTTTACGACTTCATCAATCGTGAGTTTGTACCACTCCATGGAGGATTCATGGCTTTGGCTTTCCCAAAACTTTCTTTCCAGCATCAGGTCGCCCAAGTCTTCTTGAAGGATAAGTCCTTCATCTGGAGACATCGCCACAATTTTCGGAACGTGAACACCATTTTTGGCAAAGTGATTAAGAACGCTCATCAATGGATAGTTCGCCGGATCAAACGGCTCCCAGCGCATTAGTACCCAGGACTGATTGTCATGTACCACGCGGTAATAGCGGCGATTCGAAGCGTCTCCGGCAAGGGAAAACACCTTGAATGAATCTGTGGAAAGTGAGCGGCTAATAAAAGAATTTAGAAATTCATCGTGAGTGACCATAAGAAAAATTCTCACAGACACTCACAGTAAATACAAGGACTTATGTAAGCTCTGGTTCCTTCATAAAGAACAGTTCCAGAACTTCTCTTAGGCCCTGGGTAGTCAGTGGAGCACGGTCCACTTCAAAACAATTCACAGAGGCTTCATCAACCAGATCTGTTGCCAAGCTTTCCACTTTGCCCAGATCCTCCAGGCTTAATGAAGAGCTTGTGATAATCAATGGTTCATCGGACTCGTGTTCTTCACGCAGATAGTCCAACAACAGTTCCTGCTCAGGAGGATTCAGTTCTTCGATTTTCTCCACGAAAACTGTCATTGCACCCATTTTCGCGATGTCGAAACTGGAGTGAAGCTGACCTTTGATATCTTTGAAAGGAACGAATGCCCAGCGACCTGTCAGTTCATGAAGTTGCAGGGCAACTTTTTTATTGGTCGTTTCTGTAGAGCCTTCAAGATGAATCAGATGTGAAACCAGATCCGTCGATAGACCTTTGGCCAGGTCCTCAGAGTTGTCTTCAAGAAGCTCATCAATACTTGGCAATGTCTCATCGCCGAATACGTGCAGATTTTCGGTCGCAAAATTTGCTTTACTGATTTCAACAAGATTGGATTCTTTTTGCTCCAGGTACCACTTATATAGTGCCGGCTCTAGTACCATGCGAATCAACTGTGTCACGCCCTGGCGTTTTTCAGCATTAAGATCCAAAGCTGCAGGGACAATCGCAGTACCCAGCAAGGAGCCGTTTACTTTAATAGGAACGTGAAAATCGGACCCCCGAAGATAAGTATCCTGATCAGGTTGAATCGCCGACATATCCATCAACTGACGAATATGCAGGTCCTTTCCATAGCGAGTTTCCACCAGCTGCTTTAGACGAGTCATGAATGATGAATCCAAAGTTGTATTTTGCATACTAAACACACCCCTTAACAAAAACCCTTATATACAAGGACAGTGCCAAGTCCATTGTAGACGGGGAAAACCGCATAGATTCATGTGCTTAGGGTGGGTGAGGGCAAAGAAAAAGGGCCTTGAAGTTTGCCTTCAAAGCCCTCTAATTTTAGTTCGAACAGGTAATTATTTTAGGCCTGCTGCCCAAAATCAGCTCTCCTCATTAGCGAGCGATTTTACGTTTATCCAAGCCGTATTTTTCGACTTTCATGATAAGACCGGCGCGGCTGATACCCAATTCTTTTGCAAGTTTGGATTTGTTCCAACCTGTGCGGCGAAGACCCTCACGGATCATTTCGCGCTCTAGATCTTCCAACGCATCCTTCAACTTACCTTGCAAACGGGAACCTTGAACTTTGTTTTTCTCGCCAGCTTCCAAAATTTTCGGGGAAAGCAATTCACCCATCAATTTGGATTCTTCACCGGAAAGAACACAAAGTCTTTCGATTTCATTTTGCAATTCACGAACGTTACCTGGCCATGGATAGTCGTACAATTTTTCAAGAGCACGCTTCGTCAATTGGTGTTTAACACCACCTTGAGATTCATGGATTTTGTTAAGGAAGAAATCCGTCAGGAACGGAATGTCTTCTTTACGCTCACGCAAAGGTGGAACGCGGATGTTGATAACATTCAAGCGATAGTACAAGTCTTCACGGAATGTACCTTGCTCAACCATTTCCTTAAGGTTTCTGTTCGTCGCCGCAACGATACGAACATCGACTTTTCTCATTTCAGTCGCACCCACTGGAGTGAACGTACCTTCCTGCAATACGCGAAGAAGCTTAACCTGCATTTGCGGAGAAGTATCCCCGATCTCATCCAGGAAGAAAGTACCTTTATCTGCCATTTCGAAAAGACCTTTTTTATCTTTCAAAGCGCCAGTAAATGAACCCTTTACGTGACCGAACAATTCTGATTCCAACAAGTTGTCATTGAACGCAGAACAGTTTTGAATAACGAATGGTTTGTCTTTACGGTGAGAGTTATAGTGAATTGATTTTGCGATCAACTCTTTACCCGTACCGTTTTCCCCTTGAACCAGAACTGTGGAGTCTGCACCTTTGATTTTATCAAGCAAAGCGTACAAAGACTGCATTGGTTTGGATTTACCGATCATGTTGTCGTATTTAAATCTGTTGCCAAGCTCTTTGTTCAATTCTTTGATGCGATCTTCACGGGAAGTGATTTCCAGGTGAAGTGTCACGATCTCTTGAGCAACCAGTTCACAAACTTCAGTGAAGTGTGTGCGCTCGTGATCATCAAGGAACTTCAATTTACCCAGACACTTTTCGATCACTTCGCCAGACATACCGAAAGCAGCCAGGCGCTCACGGATTTCCGTCATGCGGGAAGTGAAGTTAGCTTCGCGGAAGAAACCCATCGCGACAACTGTACCAACACAATCATTTTCAATCATGATTGGAAATACGCCAACGTCAAAACCAACCATGTCCCACTTGCGAAGCGAGAAACGGTTTTGTGAAGTGCGAAGATCATCAAGTGATTTCGTTACAAGCTCTGCGATGCTGGCTTGACCAGCTTCTTTATTTACCAAAGCTGCGATTGCAGGATTGTTGAAGCCAGCTTTGCCGGAGTCATACCCTCTTAGTGCACCTCGCTCGTCAGTGAATACCACGTCGATATTCCACCAAGCGCTAAGGATATGTTTGAGTTTTTTGATAACATGTATATGTTCAAACTCATCCCAATTAATCATTTCAACTCCCTTTCAATTTTCTAGAACTTTCAAACTGTCGATATTTTTATCGTCAAGAAACTAGACGGACTTGAGGGGTGTGTCGAAAGATCATGCAAACCCGGACCTTGGTCATATAAATTTCGTACACTAAAACTGCGGTTAAACTGAAAACCTTCGTGATTTCTGATGTTTAATCTCTGACTCAAATTGAAACGAAAATGTGATGTGGTATCGTTGATGAATATGAAATGTCTAATTCTCGGCGCGCTTTTAAGTTTGATATCGTTCAATGTTTTAGCAGAAAGTAACATGTGTGAACCTTACAACGCGAAGATTTTCAATCAACGCGTCTTTGTTTCGCGTTGTCTGTCGTCTACTTTCTTTTCAAAAAGTTTGAATAAGAAAGTAAAGTTCAACGTGATTGTCCCTCCGGGATATATGCCCGATGGAGAAACTCTTTATCCTTACGCTATCTTTTTGCACGGTCGGGGTGGAGATCGTGATTCATTGGTCTATGCCGACGGCCTGGAAGCCTATGAGCGAACAATCCGGAGTGGATCCCGACCGTTTTTGATCTTTGCTCCCGAAGGTCAAAGCCATTACTGGATGAACGGCGCTATCTCCAAGGTGAAGATGGCAGACATGGTGACCAAAGACTTAATAAGCTATGTGGAGTCCACTTTTAAAGTAATTCCGAACGAGCCTTGCGATCGCGCTCTATTTGGAATCTCCATGGGTGGTAATGGAGCCTTACAGCTAGGGCTCAGCAATCCAAAGCTTGTATGCACGGTTTACTCGTTAAGTCCGGTATTCAGAACTCCCGCGGAAATATGGACACCCACCAGTAATAGCAATCAGCCTAAGGAAGACTATTATTCCTATGGCGTCGGCAAGGATTTCGAGGCCCGCAGCGCCCGTCATATTTGTGAAAAGTTAAAGAAGCCGGGCAGCGAGCGATGCCTGCCATTTAAAAGTTTTAAATTGGAAATCGGTTCGACAGATTCATTCCTAAAGGATACGCCCGACACCAAAACTTTTATTGAAGAGCTAAAAAAGAACCATCCAGAATTTGAAATTGGTATCAAGGACTGTGGTCAGGACAATTCACATGCGACTACTTATTGGAAATGCCGTATGCCGCATGTGATGAAGTGGTTGTCAGAGCAGTTCAAGTAAACGCTCTGGTGCTTTAGTTGTGTTGCAGGCTATGGAAGTTGTGGTACTCGCCTTTTAGTGAAAGCAAGCTTGCGTGAGTACCGATTTCCACGATTTGGCCTTGCTTCATAACCACGATCTTATCGGCTTTCTGAATAGTCGACAGGCGGTGAGCAATAACCAAAGCAGTACGTCCTTCCAGCAAGTGATCCAGTCCTTTTTGCACTTCGATTTCACTTGCAGTATCCAAGGCACTTGTTGCTTCATCCAGGATCAACACAGGCGCATCTTTGAACATCGCACGGGCAATACTCACGCGCTGTTTTTCACCACCGGACAATAGATTTCCGCGATCACCCACACGGCTTTGATAGCCTTGTGGCATTCTCATAATGAAGTCATGGGCATTTGCCAACTGAGCCATTTTTTGAATGTCATTGCGGTCGCGGTTGTAATCACCGGCCCAGATGTTCTTTTCAATGGTGTCGCTGAATAAGAATACATCCTGGGTTACCAGAGCAATGTTGCGGCGAAGATCTTTTAGGCCCATGTCGCGAATGTTTACGCCATCAATCAGAATTTCCCCGGATGTGGCATCAAAGAATCTTTCCAGAAGATTTACGATTGTTGACTTACCGGAGCCGCTGGCGCCGACCAAGGCGACCACTTCACCACGGTTGATCTCAAGATTTACGTTCTTTAAGATCATCTCTTTGCCGTAGCTGAAACTTACGTTTTGGTAGGTGATCTTCTTCCAGTCTTTAGGGAAAGAAACAGGATTTGCCACCTCAGGCACTTCAGAGGGATTTTCGATGATTTCAAAAATACGTCTCATGGAAATTACGACTTCCTGAATACGGATGTAAGCTTCCTGAATTTTTTTGATTGGCGCGTTCACCATCAAAAGGGAAACGATGAAGCCGATCAGGTTACCAGCTGTACCGCGGCCAGCGGCGATTTCATAGCTTGTGTATAGCATAATCAGTGGCACGATTGACGTTGCGATAAATTCCGTAGCGGGACCTGTGGATTCCTGGCGTTTGAATACGATTTTGCGGATCTTTAGGAATATGCTGGTTTCATCTTCCAGGCGTTTTGCCATATCTTTTTCAAGATTGAAGGATTGAATAACACGAACACCATCCAGACTTTCTTTGATAGTTGAAGTCATGTGTTCCATGGTTTCGCGCTCGCGTGGGATGTACTTGCGCATACTGCGAGCCACTGACTTAAGCATAACTCCGACGATTGGAACTGCAATCAATACGGTCAAAGTCAGTTTCCAGTCGATCAGAAATAGATTTACGATTAATCCCACCAAAAGCAGAGGGTAAAGGAAGATGTCGGCCACGACACGCAAACCATCTTGAATGGTTTTGATGTCATTTAGAATTCGGCTGATCAAGCCACCAGAGCCGGTCGCGTAGGTATTATGGAAAGATAAATTCAAGCGCATGAATTTGTACTGAAGCTTTTGGCGGATCTGAGCCACCACAGATTCAGAAATATAATTCATATTATACAAATGATAGTATCTGGAAACCGCCTGAATAAAACCAAGCGCAATAACTATAGGAACTTGTTTTTTGATTTCTTCCTGATTGTTGGAGGAAAGAGCGTCGAAAAGAACCTTGGACAAGTAGGCCACTCGCACCGTTGCCAAAGCATTTGAAATACCCGTAACCGCGACAACAGTGAAACGTTTTTTATGGGGTTTGATTTCAGCAATTAACTTTTTAATTTCAGGTAGCATTCCACTTCCGTCTCGCGGGGTTATGCATTCCCGTCGATATAGCGTTTTAAATATTGGCCTGTCAGACTTTTCTTGGCCTTGATGATGTCATCAGGGGACCCTTGGGCCACAATATTACCGCCTTTTTTACCCGCTTCGGGGCCTAGGTCAATAATATAATCAGAGCCACGGATCACATCCAAATTATGCTCTACGACAACGACGCTCCCGCCCGTTTCGATAAGCTTATTAAGGACTTTCATAAGCAAATCCACTTCGCGGAAATGCAGGCCGGTTGTGGGTTCATCCAGAATATACAAAGTCGCCTTTTGTTGGACTGAAGAAAGCTCTTTGGCGATCTTTAAGCGTTGGGATTCACCACCGCTTAGCGAGTTCGCCGGCTGGCCCAACTGAAGATAATCCAAGCCCACTTCTTTTAAAACAGATAGCGGCTTGCGGATGTTCGGGTGAGCCACAAAGAAGTTCATCGCTTCACTGACAGTCATTGCCAGGATTTCTGAAACGTTTTTATCTTTGTACTTAATTTCCAAAATCTCGTTGCGATACTTTTTTCCATCACAAACGTCACATGGAATAACGACGTTATCCATGAACATCATATCGATTTCTTCAAAGCCAGTTCCCTTACAAGCCGGGCAGCGACCACCATCCACATTCAAGCTGAACGTGCCGGGAGTGTATCCACGGGATTGTGCATCCGGAGTGCTGGCCATAATGGTACGAATTGCATCAAAAGCTTTTAGATAAGTGATCGGTGAACTGCGCGCTGATTTACCAATCGGTGATTGGTCGATCAAAAGAACGTTTTTAATATGATCAACACCTTCAAGTCCCGCGTATTCCTGTGCAGGCAAGTATTCCAAATCCAAAGCGCGAGCGAGCGCTGGATACAAAGTTTTGGAAATCAAAGTCGATTTCCCGGAACCGCTGACCCCGGTTACGGTGACCAGACGATTCAACGGAATTACCACATCCAGGTTCTTAAGGTTGTGGCCTTTAGCACCTTTCAGTTCAATTTTTACTTTGTAGGTATCAATATCCACCGGGCGAATCGTGCGAAGATTCGCTGAATGCTTATTGTCTTTAAGGTATGGAACGGTGTTGGACTTTTCGTAATTATAGAAATCTTTGGTGGCGCCAGAGTAAACGACTTCTCCACCAAGATATCCAGATCCAGGACCCATCTCGATAATGTTTTCGCTGGATTTGATCACATCGTGATCGTGTTCAACGATAACCAGTGTATTACCCAGATCTTTCAGATCCTGAAGGATGGAAATCAAACGGTCATTGTCGCGGGGATGTAAGCCAACTGTGGGCTCATCCAACACGTAAAGCGCCTGTGACAATCCCATGCCCAGCTGATTTGCCAAAATCAAACGTTGGTACTCGCCACCAGAAAGTGTTCGGGTTTCACGATTTAGCGAAAGATAGTGAACTCCCACGCGGATCAGGAATTCCAAACGCGAACGAATCTGCTTTAATACTTCGCCGGCCACTTCCACCTGGTGGGGGGTGAGCTCGATCTTTTTAAAGAACTCACATAGATCCTCGATAATCATGGAAGACAGATGATTGATGTTCGCGCTGCCCACTAAAACGTGATTTGCTTCCTCGCGCAGACGAGCACCCTTGCAATCAGGGCACAGGAATGGGCTGCGGAAGCGGGCGATGAATACACGAACGTGCATTTTGTATTTAATTTGATCCAGGTATTCAAACAATCCGCGCACACCAAAGAAATCGTCATTACCTTTCCAGATAACTTCACGATGTTCTTTTGGCAGGTCCTGCCATGGAGTGTGAATGTCGATTTTGGCCTTCTTGCAGTAAGCTAATAGCTGCTTTTTTTCGTGGGCTGCACTTGGCATCCAGAAGGGGCTTAGTGCCCCTTGAGCCAAACTCATGGAAGGATTTGGAACTACTTTGGCTTCATCCACGTCCAAAATATTTCCAAAGCCTTTACATGTCGGACAAGCTCCAATCGGGGAATTAAAGCTGAACAGTCGGGAAGTCAGTGGTGGCGGAGTGTAACCGCAAACAGGACAAGAAGACTCTTCACTGACTTGCAGGCGTTGGCCTTCAGTCGTCAGAATTGTGGCCTTGCGGGAAATCAAGTTTGAATTGTACTTGATGCTGGCTTCATAAGCCTGAGTCAAAGAGTCAGCAATACGCCCACGCTCATCGATATTGAAACTCATACGGTCAATGATCAGATAGAAGGTTTCTTTAGGAAGACCTTTTTTAATCGCAGCCGGATCACCAATCTCGACGACCGTGCCCATTTCCTCGTTGGTCAAACTGGTTGGGGCAACCGGGATGCTAATAACCTCTTCAACAGTTTTTTTTGTTGCACCCTTGGTTTTTGTTTTCTTAATGGTCGCTTTTTTGGTCGCCACTGGTTTTACCGAGGGTGCAACTTTCGGGATATAAATACGCAAATAGCCATCTTGCAAAAGAAGCGAGTGTAATTTCTTAGCTTGGGCAACGCGGCCGGCTTCAGAAATCTCGACCATGATATATCCACGTTTTCCAGTGAACTCTTTAATCACCTTGTCAGTGGCTTCGGTGACACTTTCTTTTTCTGTAGGGCAGTGGTGGGTCGGGCAGTAAGACTTGCCGATCTTTTCGTAAAGCAAGCGCAGATAATCAATGATCTCTGTGGTGGTGCCGACAGTTGAGCGCGAACTTTTAACAGTATTTTTTTGTTCGATGGAAATTGCCGGTGGAATATTACTGATGCCCTCGATATCAGGCTTAGGGGCTTTATTCAGAAACTGACGGGCATAATTGGACATGCTTTCAATGAAGCGGCGCTGACCTTCGGCAAATAAAGTTTCAAACGCCAGAGAGGATTTCCCTGAGCCACTCGGGCCACAGATCACAGTCATTTTACCGACCGGGATCTTGACCTCGATGTTCTTAAGATTGTTCTGTTTCACACCCCAGAGGTGGATATCCTTCACTCAGACAAATCCTGTTTGTAAAAGTCTGTTGCTTCTTCTTGCTTGCTGGAAGCAGCAGTTGGTTCAGTTCCTTCAGCGAAGGCCTGGCGCAGGATGTTCTTGGTAGAAGCATTTGCAAGTTTACCAGTCTCACTGTCGATATTCGCAAACACGATACCATCCGGAACTGGGAAAGTCACTTGAGGAAGTCCTTCGTGGGCTGCTTTCATGTATTCTACCCAAATTGGCAATGCAGAGCGGCCACCGACCTCGCCCTTACCCAGACTTTTTTCTTTGTCAAAACCCACCCAGACGCCAGTTGCTACCTGAGGTGTGTAACCGATGAACCACGCGTCATAGTAGTTGTTCGTAGAACCAGTTTTACCAGCCACTTCGCGACCCAAAGCGCGGGCGCGGGCACCGGTACCGTTCTTATCCTCGACAACGCCGCGAAGAAGAGAAGTCATAACGAATGCCGTGGTCGGTTTGATCAATTGATCTGGATCCTGGAAGAAAAGACTTTCTGCAATTGCAGCTTTCTTTGGCTCTTTCTTTTTGAATTCTTCAAGCTTTGCAGGGTCTGCTGCAAGAGCCAGATATTCCTTACGACGATTTTCGAAATCATCTTCATAAGGTTTCATTTCGCGTTCAAAGCGGGAATCCAAAGAAACATTTTCCAGAATTGTTTTGCCGTCAGCATCGGCTACTTTATGAATAATAAGCGGTCGGGCGCGTTTTCCCAAACGGCCAAACTCTGAAAATGCTTTTGTCATTTCATACAAAGTCACACTCGAAGAGCCCAATACCAAGGTGAAGTCAGGATTTAGCGGACTGAAAATTCCCAAACGACGGGCATACTCTGTGGCCCAAGGCACACCAACATCCTCGATGATTTTAACTGCAGGGATATTCAAAGACTGGGAAAGTGCGTTTCTAACGATGATATCACCACCGAAACTTTTCGAGTGATTCGCTGGTTTCCAGGCTTTTGAATCTTTCGAATCTCCTTGTCCCTCTTCATCACCAGTGGCGCCTTCGTAAACCAGTGGCGCATCCATGATTGGAGTTGCCGGGTTATAGCCCTTATCCATTGCTGAAGCATAGACGATGGATTTAAATGATGACCCTGTTTGGCGCGGAGCCTGAATCGCACGGTTAAATTCACTGCGCGCGAAGTTCACACCGCCGACCATTGCCAGAACATCCTGAGAGTCCTGATCCAGGGAAATCAACGCACCCTCAACCAATGGTTCCTGATCTAATTCCAAATCAACATAACGATTGAAATCCGGAAGATTCAAAGGAGCCGCTCCTTTTTTCGGAGCGATAGTTCTGGCAGGGGAAAACTTATCACCCACAACTTTAACCATAATCACGTCGCCTTTTTTCAAAGCTTCAGATGGTTTCTTGATGGTTGCCAGGTCATAGCGTTTTTCGGAATCTGGTTTGCGGGCCCAGGTCATGGAATCGAAATCAATCAAACCCTGAGAGTCCGCAATTTTCACATAAACCAAACCAGCAGCATCATCCACATTCAGAACCACACCCTGAACTGTATCCTTGATCTTGATGTATGAAGGAAGAAGTGGATGCTCTTTCGCAGCTTTTGCATCAATCGGCGCAACCAGGTCTGCGTACTTACCATCAGGCTGAATGATTCTTTCAGGAGTGGAATCACCGATCAACTTTGTACGATTCTCGTTAATAAAATTCGCTACATCTGAATCGGAAGCAATGTTCTTAATTGGTCCGCGATAACCCTGGCGCTTATCCAGGCTTTTCAATCCGTCCATCACGGATTCCTGGGCAGCAAGCTGCTTTTGCAGATCCAAAGCAGTGTGGATACGTAGACCCTTATCTAAAACCATGTTTTCACCAAGTTGTGCAACCAGCATTTGGCGAACAGTTTCCAGATAGAATGGCGCAAGTTCTTCGTAGTTTTCGCGAACATAAACTTTAACTGGCTCTTGAATCGCGTTTTCTGCTTGTTCCTTGGTGATAAAGCCAACTTCGGCCATACGACGAAGAACGTAGATTTGTCTTTCTTTAGCGCGCGAGGGATTGCGAATCGGATTGTAAGCACTTGGCGCTGTTGGTAATCCCGCAAGGATCGCCATTTCCGGCAAAGTCAGCTTGCTAACGGGTTTGCGGTAGTAAGTTTGCGCGGCTTGCTCTACACCGTAAGCGCCTTGACCGAAGTAAATCTGATTCAGGTATAGGAAAAGGATATCTTCCTTGGAAAGATTTTTTTCCATTTCAATCGCAAGAAGAATATCGCTTAGCTTACGAGTCAGTGTTTTCTCGGAAGAGAGCATCAAAGTTTTTGCAACTTGTTGAGTGATCGTCGATCCACCCTGAACCGAGCGACCTGCTCTAAGATTCGCCAAAGCCGCACGGAAGATTGCCTGGGGATTGATGCCTTTATGCTGAAAGAACTGATCGTCCTCTGCAGCCAGGAATGAATTTACCAGGTCCTTAGGGATTTTTTCGTAAGGAACCAGAGTACGGCGTTTACGAAAGAACTCGCCGATCTTTTTGCCGTTGCGATCATACACCTGGCTGACCATTTCTGGTTTGTAGTCTTGAAGCGTGATGATTTGTGGAAGATTAGACTTAACAGTTTGATAGGCAAGAACGGCGCCAACAATTCCAAGAATACCAAGAGCGACGAATGCCAGGATGATTTTTTTTAACACTGTAAGGGGCTCCTTTAACGAAGCCCCATTCTAGCAGTGTGTGGGTTGAGGGTCCAGAGTTACTGGGCCGAAGGCGAGTGTTTCCGAAGGTAAAAATTAACTTCTTCCACCTTGGGATCCGGTGCTGTTTTTCTTAAGATCGGTTCCGCCACCACAAGCTGAATCAACATAAGTTTTCAGCTCATCAATTTCGTTTTGCTTGTCGGCCATTTCTCCAGAAATAGCGGAAGCTGTGGTCGTTGCACCCGACGGAGGCGCGACACCCAGCTGTGAAATCTGAGTATTCAAACGATTGACTTTTTCTCCGTACTGCTGAGTCTTAGTAGCGACCGTTGTAAGCTTTTGCTCCAACTTTTGTTTGGCTGCTGTCATTTTGTTCTGAATATTCTGCATTAGCTTGGTCAGGTTGGCTTCAGCTTGCTCGCCCTTCGTTTTCGACTGGGCTTTAATTTGTTCCAATTGGGATTCAGCCAACGTCAAACTGTCGTCGATGCGAGTCATTTTGTTCTGAACGTTTTTGATTTGATCATCAAGCATCGTCAATTCCTGAGTCTTGGATTCCATCAAAGCCTGACGTTTTTGCTCGTAAACTGTCATGCAGTCATTCCAGATTGCAATCAGGTCCTGCTTTTGACGTTTTGCCTTGGAGATCATGGTTCCTGAAGACAGGCCACCAAGTGAATTTTCTTTTGCCATTCTGGTTTTTTCATCGCTCACGGCTTTGGTACATGCTCTTTTAGCAGAGGCATCGGTCATTCCGATCAACTGCAAGGCTTTGTCGCGCTGAGCGGTGATAACTTTACCACGAAGATCTAAAAGTTGGGTGCCCAGCTCTTCCAAAGAATCCTGGGAGTCGTTTTGCATTTTCTGGTGGCTAGCCACGCGATCACGCTCGTCATCCTCAAGTTGAAGCTTTTTCTCCTGAAGGTCTTCCTGCGCTTTATTTAGGTCTTCCTGAAGATCTGCGATTTCTTTATTAAAGTCCTCTTGGATTTCGGCTTTGGTATCAGATAAACCAGCCAGGTCTTCCTCAGTTTTATCAAGGTCGTCGGTATATTTGTCTTTTTTGCTGAAGTAATCCTGGTAGGAATACTGAGGACATCCGGCACCACCGCCACCACCTTGGCCCATCACGCCAAGTGCGGTACCAAGTGCATTGTCAGTTCCCAATGCTGTAGCTGCAGTCGAATAAAGATTCAACTGACCGTCAGCGCCGGCATCGCTACTGCAGGATGCAACCTTGTCTTCACAACCACTGCCTACGCCTGCATCTCTGCAAAGTTTAGAGAGGTCTCTTTTGGCGTCCTGGTATTGATTGCGGTAGTCGCGGCATTCAAGGGCCTGGGAGTAATTCGAGTAATTACCGCCATTATTATTATTATTGTTTGAGTTATTGGAATTCGAATTTGAATTTTGTGACTGCGCACCCGCAGAAAGCGAGAAAAGTGTCGAGATGACGAGTGTGCAAAGTAATTGAACACCTGTATTTTTCTTAGTCTTTGAATTGGAATACATTGTCATTCCCCCTGATGTTAAATAAAGGCTGCAAATGCAGTACCAATTATCGTCACTTTCAGAGGGAAAGTTTACGCCTCAATTTGAGACACTAGACGTTCATCGAGGAAGATTTGCCGGAATTAGAGCTGACCTGCAAACTTCCACAAGCAGAACACTTTCGCGCCGCCAAAGGAATGTTCGTCAAACATTCAGGGCATGTTTTTGTATCCGCGGGCTTCACTTCTTCTTTTTTGAAGCGGTTTGCGGCTTTAACAATCATAAAAATCGCAAACGCCACGATCACAAAATCAATCAGTGCATTCAAAAAGATTCCGAAATTAATCGTGGCAGCGCCAGCCGCTTTTGCCGCAGCCAATGTCGGATAGGATTCGCCATTCAAAGCAACGAACATGTTCGAGAAGTCAATTTTTCCCATCCCTAAACTAAGAACGGGCATCAACATATCACTAACAAATGATCCCACAATTTTGGTGAAGGCCGCACCAATAATGATACCCACGGCCAGATCCAAAACATTGCCCCTCATTAAGAAGGTCTTAAACTCTTTCAACATACCAAAATCCTTTCTTTAGAATTTTGCGACAAGATTCAAAGTTGTTGTTGTTGTGTCGTACTCCCCTGGAGGAGGTGGTTCGTTCTGATATTGTAGCAGGTAAGCCAGCTTCAAAGAGAAGATGGAATTTAACATAACATTGATGGAAGCCTCGGTATTTACCTGGTAGCCATCTGGATTTGTCATGTTTGGCAGATACTCAAGCCAGTATCTGAATGAAAATGCTTTGTCGATTTGGGTGTTGATCTCTGTATAAAGGCGAAGCATCTGATCATACGATGTTCCGATGCTGACATTTTGTTGTTTGGAATAACGGTAACCGGCCTCTGTGCTCCAGTTAAACTTGTCACCTTTGGTAAGCCAGTACTTTAAACCGATGTCCGTAGAGTCGCGTTGCGTGTAACCCGCAAAGACATCACTTTCCACCTTTTGACTGGCAAAAACTCCTAGGTAATCAGTCAGTTCACGGTCATAACGTACACCAAAGTTCCAGTTGCGCGCACTTTCAACATTGTTTGCTTCAGTGCGGATATATTGCCCAAAAGTGCTGTAAATGTTTTTTTCCTGTTGATAGGAAGCTTTCGCTTTTGCGGCGTAGTTTTCAGAGTCTGAGTTACCTGTGATTAGAATTGCACCGGCCTCGGCTTCACCTTTGAATGGTGGAGGGGGAGTCTCTTGCGCATATGCGGCCAAAGACAAGAATATTACTGCTGGAATTAATAAAACTGAAACGAACTTCATAATGATAACCTCCACACATATTAAAGTGTGGTCTTGCATGAAGAGTCAAAACACCGCGCATATAAAAACTTGATGAGAAACGACAGAAAATTTGTTAAATTGAAGTCCGAGGTTTGTGGGAATGCAAAAAGGTTTTAATTCAGACATCACTGTGCGCGGGCAAAAATATCACGTTCAAACAGAAGATTGGGGCATGGCGAATCCATTTCTGGTAAGTCGTATTTTTTGCAACGGTGCCGTCATGAAAACCATCAAAACTCCCCATGATAAAGTTCTGCAAACAGGCTCCAACCAACCGACTGAAGCTATCAAGCAGGCCCTTCATCGCCAGCACTCTACAATCATCGACACTCTGATGGCCGGCGGGATGCCGTAATCCTGAAATCCTCGACTTCGGGCGAGTATGAAACAGACTCTATCTTTCATAAGATAGAGGGATGATTGAATTCTCTCACGTCTATAAGACTTATCCCGGACCTGTGCATGCCCTTAAGAATATCGATTTGAAAATCGACAAGGGCGAATTTGTTTTTTTAACGGGTCCCAGTGGTGCGGGTAAAACAACGCTTTTTAAAATGATTTCTGCCTATGATTTAGCCACATCTGGCGGGGTAAAAGTTGCTGGATATGATCTTGGGGAAATTCGCAATGGCCAAGTGCCATTTTTTCGCAGAAAAATCGGCGTTATCTTTCAGGATTTCAAGTTGTTAAAAGATCGCACGCTTTTCGAAAATATTGCTCTGCCTCTGCAGATTCGCGGTGATAAAACTCCGGCTATTCAAAGAAAAGTCTATGAAGTTTTAGAACAAGTGGGATTAGCCCATAAGCATGATCAGTATCCTGATTTTGTTTCCGGCGGGGAGCAACAAAGAACTGCCATCGCGCGTGCCATTGTTCACCAGCCAGGAGTTTTGATTGCCGATGAGCCCACGGGAAATCTGGATCCGCGATTAAGCGAAGAAATCATGGATCTATTAGAGCGAGTCTGCTCGCAAGGGACGACGGTTTTTGTCGCCACCCATGATCACGAAATGGTGAAGCGTCGGCACAAAAGAACGCTGGAACTTAAAGAAGGAATGATCGTGGGGGATTCCAAGTGAGACCTCCGCAAAAAAACCTGGCGTTAAAATTCTCCACATTAATAGTTGTTACCGCCTGCTTCGTTGTCATGGGGGCGGCTCTTTTGATTTCTAAGAACTTTAAAAACATTCTTACCCATTGGGGCGAGGATGTTCAGCTGACTGTATATCTGTCTTCAGATATTTCCGCACAAGGCCGCGATGAACTGGAAAGCTATTTTAAGTCGCGCAAGGAAATCGGTGATTTCAATCTGGTGACACAGGAAAAAGCCTTAACCGACTTCCGTGTTCAGCTTGCCAGCTATGCTCCAGATATCAGTCAGGATGAAGAGCTGCTAAAAATGATTCCCTCCAGCTACCAGGTGAAATTGGTAAAAGATATTTCCACAGATACTCAAAGTCAGGTGCTCCAATCCATCTCTGCGGATTTAAAGAATCGCACGGGGGTTGACGATGTCAGCTTCGGCCAGGATTGGGTTGAAAAGTACGGCGCATTCGTTTCCGCCATCAATCTGTCTTTAAATATAGTTGGCATCGTGGTTTTGTTTGCCTCGATGTTTGTGATGTCTAACGCAATTCGCGCCTCGGTCCAGGTTCACCGCGATGAAATCGTGGTTTTGGAAATGATCGGTGCAACATCTTCAATGATCCGTAAACCCTTCCTAAAAGAAGGCGCTTTGTTGGGTTTCATGTCTTCAACATTGGCACTCGTGGTTTGTTTGGGAATGTATACGGTTGGGAAAAGTGTTGTTAACACTCGCCTTGGTTTTTTAAGACTGAATGAACAGCTAAGCTTTATCTCCCCGTGGATGATTGCCACGATGATTATCGGCGGTACACTTCTGGGGGCGATCGGCTCTTATCTGTGTGTAAGACGTATTAACGATGGCTATGCAGCCGCAAGTCAGAGGGCCTGATTCTTGAAAAGAACCATCGCCCTGGGGGCGCTTTTTATTTTTCTGCAAAGTTTTGTGGCGACTGCCGCAACTCCTGATTCAAGCCCGATTGAAAAAGTCGAAGCATTGAATAAGGACATCGAAGTTAATAAGCAGAAACTGGCAGATGCGGAACTGAAGCAGCGTCAGGTGTTGTCGGGCCTTTACGAAATCAATAAGAAAATCAAAAAGACCGTCACAGAACGGGGCTCCTTATCCCAGCAGCGTTCACTTTTGGAAGTGAACATCAAAAACCTAACTGAAAAAGTGGAAGAGCTGGAAAGCAAAGCGAAAGTGCAAAGAGCCCAACTCGCTGAGCGCTTGAAAGCTATCTATAAACTTGGCGGTCAGCCCTTGGCGCGCTTTATCCTGAATGCCGATAGCTCCGTTTCAATGGATAGAAATCTGAAAATTCTGGGAATTGTTGCCCAAAGAGATTTGGAACTGATTAAAGGATACAGGCATGACGTCCAGGACCTTCAGGAAAAAAGAAAGTCCCTGGCGCAGCGTTTGGAAAGTTTAAAGGCAGTTGAAGTTGGAATTTCCACTCAGGAAAAAAAGCTCGTAGCCGAGCAAAACTTGAAAAACAAGCTTCTGAATGGAATTCGTAAATCGAAAATGTTCGCTGAGAACAAAATCAGCGAGCTTAGACAGAAATCCGAACAGTACAACTTTGATGATACCGGCGTGTTCGATACCCTTTACAAAGCATCGTTTCAGGATTCCAAAGGTGAGTTACCTCGACCTCTTCAGGGAGTCGTGACACAAAAATTTGGACTTATGAAAGCCAAGGATCACCCTTACACTTTAAACAGCAAAGGTATCTTTATCTCGGCGGCAACCGGAAGTTTGATCAAATCCGTATTCGAAGGAAAAGTCGCATACGTGGGTGAACTTCCAGGATTTGGTAATACATTAATTGTCGATCATGGCGATCACTATTACTCTGTCTATTCCCATGCCGGTGAAATTAAAGTAACAGCAGGGGATGAAGTTTCTCAGTCCCAGGTTGTTGCCACCTCGGGTGATGCCTCCGCAGATTTGCCTGCGGGAATGTATTTTGAGATCAGACATTTTTCAGAACCCTACGACCCGCAACAGTGGATGAAAGGACTTTAACCACCATGCAAAGTATTAAACGCTACTGGAAAACCTATATTCTTGGAGGCATCCTGCTTCTGACTTTGTTTGTAATGGCTGAAACAGGTTTTCAAGTCCGTGCATTCGCGCAAGATCGTTACGCTGATTTACAAAACTTCAGCAAGGTTTTGAATCTTATCCAGCAGTACTATGTTGAAGAGACTGACACGAAAAAACTTGTCTATGGTGCGATCAAGGGAATGTTGCGTGAGTTGGATCCGCATACGAACTTCATGCCACCAGAAATCTTCAAAGACTTTGAAACTGAAACCAGCGGCGAGTTCGGTGGTCTGGGGATCGAGATTTCAAATCAAAACGGCATCCTGACTATTATTTCTCCGATCGAAGATGCTCCGGCATGGCAGGCAGGCATCAAAGCGGGTGATAAAGTTATCGCCATCGACGGTAACAGCACCAAGGGTATGAGTTTGGTTGAGGCCTCCCAGTTCATGCGCGGTAAAAAAGGAACAAAGATTGTTCTTCGTGTTGTTCGTGAAAGCGAAGACAAGCCACGTGACATCACCATCACTCGTGGTGTTGTGAAAATTAAATCAGTTAAATACACGGACATGGGCGATGGTTTTGCTTATGTGCGTATCACAAGCTTCATCGAAAACACTTCGAAAGATCTTGAGAACGCAATTCAGGCTCACACGAAATCCAGCGGCAAGCTAAGCGGTCTGTTGATTGACCTGCGCAGAAATCCAGGTGGATTGTTGGATCAAGCGGTGAAAGTCAGCGACATGTTCCTTAAAGAAGGTGTGATCGTCAGCACCATCGGTCGAAACAAAGCTGAAAAAGAAGTGGCAATGGCCACTAAAAAAGGCAAATACACAGATGTTCCAATCGTGATTCTGGTGAATGAATACACTGCAAGTGCCAGCGAAATCGTTTCCGGTGCACTTCAGGATAACAAGCGTGCATTGATCGTGGGCGAGCGCACGTTCGGTAAAGGTTCCGTTCAGTCAGTTATTAAACTAGGGGACGGTTCGGGCTTGAAGCTGACTGTTGCCCGTTATTACACTCCAAGTGGAACTTCGATCCAGGCTGAAGGTATTCACCCGGATGTGGAAATTGAAGACATCGATCCTGAAACTTTCGCGAAATCCATCCAGAAACAGCAGTCCACTCGCGAGGGTGATATCGCTGGGCACTTGAAAGGTGATAAGGAAAAAGCGGCAGAAAAGCTTGATGTTAAAAAAGGTGCTGAAGAGGGTGCCTTGGCTTGGTGGAAAGATGTTGGGTCGAAAAAAGAAGAAAAACTGTCGCCACGCGACAATATCTTGAAGAAAGATTACCAAGCATATCAAGCATTTAGCTATCTTAAGGCGTGGAATACCATGAAGGGTTTGACGCGCTAGTTATTGATTCCGAAAAATAGGGGACTTACTCTACCGCTCTTCTTAATGGTGGAGGGGTTCCCGTGTTTAAGAATATACTCACATTTATATGCGCCAGCATATCCGTCGTCGGAGCAGTTCATGCAGCCGACGCTGTGGGTTTTTCGTCAGGTTCCCAGTTCCAAGCAACTCCCATTGAAGGCCAAGTCCACGTAACCTGCGAAGGGTTCAACGGCGGAGGAGCGGCCACATTCACTTGTCGCGATGTGGTTTTAGATCCCGTTTCCTATGATTACTTCATGGGACCCCGGGACGCTCGCGCTGTCCGGTATGAACTGCGCAATCTTCGTGAAGATGGTTCTGTTCGCACCAAAGAGGACGATTACAGCGGCTCCCAAGGTCGCAGTGGTTCCGCGATCAATCTTTGGATTTCCACGATTTTTCAAAAGCCATTGTTAGCTGCCGGTAAAAACAAAATCAGTTACGCAGTATACGCCTCTAACAATCGTGAACCCCTAAGCCACGGCGAATTCTCAATCAACGTCGCCCGAAACGCTTCCCGCGTCTGCCCAAGCACTCATTACAACTCCGCCGACGTCAACGACTGCAGCAGCCAATACTCCGTCTGCCAACGCTACTTCCAACAATTCAACAACTGCCGCTAAAGGTACGGACACACATTTGGTAGTGCATATGCGTTATCACTAAAGATACGTGCTTACTTTCCTATACATTTTTCCCGTTTTGCCAGTCATCAAGTTTAGTACACTAAAGTAAGAAACACTTTGGAACAGCAAGGTCATCTCTTATGATTTTCCTTTAGGAGAACGATAATGAGAAACCTACTTTTGCTTCTGCTACTTGTTCTATCGGCGTGTGCATCTCAACCAGAAAAAGTTGAACAGAAACCAGTCGCTATTAAAGGCTTTGATGCTGAACTAACTCAGTTCAACTACCCATTCCCAGTTTCGTTCTATTCTTTCAGAGCCCAAGGTCAGGATTTAAAAATGGCCTATATGGACGTGGCTCCTGATAAGGGTTCAGAAAAAGTGATTGTGCTTTTCCACGGCAAAAACTTTTCCGGTTATTATTTCGAAGACATGGCGAAAGTATTGGTTAGCAAAGGCTATCGCGTAATCATGATCGACCAAATCGGATTTGGAAAATCCACCAAGCCTGCTGAATTCCAATATTCACTTCACGCTTTAGCATCATACTCAAAAATGCTGATGGACAATTTGAAAATCGAAAAGTATCAGCTTCTGGGACACTCCATGGGAGGAATGTTAGCGGCTCGCTATGCACTGATGTATCCGAATAATGTGACGAAACTATTCATGGTTAATCCCCTGGGCCTTGAAGACTGGAAAACATTAACGACATATAAAAGCGTCGATCAGCTTTACGATAGCGAACTTTCAAACAACATCGACAAAGTAAAAAAATATCAACTTGATCACTACTACGACAACAAATGGCAGCCTGAATACGACAAATACCTAGTACCTGCAAAAGGCTGGTTCGATGGTCCCGACTACCCACGCATCGCATGGACATCAGCTCTAACGTCAGAGGCAATCTTCACTCAACCGGTGTACTACGAATTCAAAAACCTAAAAATGCCGACAGTGCTGGTTGTAGGAACCAAAGACACAACAGCCATTGGAAAGGCCTGGGCACCTGAAGAAAACAAAAAGAAAATGGGCAACTACCCAAAAATGTCCAAGGACGTAATCAGCAAAATCAAAAAAGGAAAGCTGGTTTCACTACCGGGCATGGGCCACACCCCATTCATCGAAAACCCAGAAAAATTCTGGAAAGCCTTCACCCCGCAACTCTAAAGGTCTCTCCAAAGGTACGGACACACTTTTGGTAGCAATACCGCATCAAACGGCGAATTTTTTTTCGCCGTTGATTACATTGGAATCCTAGTTTTGCGATCCCTCATCTTGAATTCTGTTTTCTTCAACGATCTCTGGATCGCCAAATACTCATCGATATTCATTTCGGAATTCAGCCAGGTCACAGTGTCTGGCGGAAACTCTGAAAACCACTCATCACGAGCTGATACTGAAACGTCAGTACTGTTCAAGGTGGAAAACGAGTAGCGTTCTACATCCTTTGTTATTCCCGCTGTGACGGGGTTCCTAGCGACGTATTTGTAGATTTTTACGAAATGCTCTGGCGTTCGGATTACGCTCGGCTTATAGGGCCCTCCGAAAACATGATTAATTCGGCCAGTTTCATAATTAATGGCCTTACTGACCGATTTTTGGAGATAGTTCATTGCCTCGCCCAGTGTGTGTTTTTCGGAGCAACGGCATATCATGTGATAGTGATTATCCATGAGAACGAAAAGATAAATCGTAATTCCGTACTTCTCTTGCGTGAGTCGGAGATACCTCGAAAAAATTCGCCAACAAAATGCAGTTGGTAAGTAAAACCAGTCCTTATTATTTGAACGAGCCATGACGTGATAAGGATACTCATGAGTATAAATGATCTTTTTTCTTGCCATACTCGGCGCTGGAGCTAAATAGATGCCAACAGTGAAAACTATTATGCGCTGATACTACCAAAAGTGTGTCCGTACCTTGGCCGTTAGCCCACAGCTTTAATTACGTATTTGGTGCTTCGACCCTGATACCTTTTTTCAATGCTTCCGCTCATCATCTCTGAAACCAAAGCACGATGAGTGGAGGCTTTCGATAGACCCAATACTTCAATTGCTTCTATCATTCCGAACTCATTTCCAGTGCCGAATGCTTGCTGCAGTTTCTGCTTTGTCGACAGGTTCTCTAGTGCCTGGAATGAGTCTTTCGATAAAACAATTCCCATGGGTTTTAGCTGAATTAATTGATATCTGCGTTTTGTGCATTTAACGGAAAGCGGGATGCTATTTTCTTGAAACCATGTTCGTAGCCTTTTCAACGCTTGATGAACTACGGTGGGGGAGTGGTCTGCGATAAAGTGAGACCCTGGAAAGCCTGACGAGTAAATCCCACCCACGCGAACAGGGTTGTAGAAATCTCTCAGTAAGGTCATAAGCATGCGATGTATCTGAGGAGTGATTTCAATTGGCTTGCGATTGAAGTGAACTTGTAGTTCCGACAGATCAAGTACTGCGCCGTTCTTATCCCCCCATACGTAGCGTTTTTCTATTTTTGCCCGCGGGAATCGCCGGCGTATTTGTGAACGGAATTCTTCATACGGAGTTCCAAAGTAAAGATGATTGAATAATTCATCATTAAACTTAATCTGCAAACTTTTATAGGCACAATGTCTATGACTTTCAAACTCGCCCAACGCAACAGCTTCTTCCATGGTTTTCGCAAGCTCGGCAGTCCTTTTGCTTCGTAAGGATTCGTTGATGGCAATTTGTCTGTGAATCAAAAACGCATCAGAGGTTTGAGAGTCCCCAAAGATCTCCATTGCTTGATTCAAATCTTTGCTTGAGTTTGTGAGATCTCGCCGCTGTTCAAAAGCCTGCGCTCGAATATGAAGCGAGTTCGCAAGCAAGCGGGCATATGATTTTCTTGCTGCTTCATTCGCTGCTCTGGTTGAGATTGCAATAGCGGAATCGATATCACCCGCACCCAGAAGGGCCTCTGCCAAGTTCACATCACCTGCAAGACGAAGATATTCATCTTTTTGTACTCTCACGTACTTTTTCAGCAAAGGAATGGCTTTAGAATGCTCCCACACCTCAAAGTAACACCAGGCCTTTGCCATAAGTGCCTCGGAAACTGAATGAGTAGTCACGTGTTTTAAAACATCCAAGGCTTCTGTGACACATCCAATGAGAGTAAGCAGATTTGCATACTCAGCCTTAAACTCAAGACTTTGCCTATCCACGGTTTGTTTTTTTGAAATCTGTCTCTGTAAAACTTTTATTCCGGCGGAAATCTGCCCCGTTCTTCGGGCTAATCTGGCCACCCGAATAGCATCATTTGTCGAAACTTTTGACAGAGGGATCTTCTTAAAATTTCGAGCGGCTTTAAATACTTGGCCACTTCTTAGGAGTTCTTCAGAGGCTTCAATTAACTTTAAATAGCTCATAAATCCTCCTTTTGCGTGAATTCCTTTCGTCTCATAATATCAGTTTTAATATATAACGCAATAGGTTAAAAATCTCTTCGAAGCAATTCAAAATAACAAAGGAAGTACTTATGAAATTTCTAATGACAGCGGCTTTAGTATCTCTCGTTTCTCTTTCAGCCTTCGCCAGTCCACAAAATCAAATGGTACGTTTCGACGGCGAAACTCACATCATAAAACTCACTGGAAGATTTGCGACTGTTACAAGAGAAAATAAAAGTGAAGATGATAAAGTGGAAATAAGACGCTGTGGAAAGCAGTTCAGTGTATTGCTGTTGAATGATCCTATCGTGGTAAGTCTTACCTCTCCAGAGTCAGGCGAAAAGATTGACGTAGTTGTTCAATATCTTCGCACGTGGGGAGAAATGAATGTGAAGGAATTGGAGAGCGGTTTTGTTGAAGTTACGGGAGTCATCGGAGAAGAGACACTGGGTTTATGCTCTCCAGGAATGGCAATCTTCGATTCCAGATATTACCCATTGGCAAAGTAATAGAACAGTTTCGAGCACAAAATAACAAAGGAGACCTATATGAAGAAACTAATGGTAATGATAGCGGTAACAGTAACAGGATTTGCAATTTCAGCTAATGCAGGTGAACTGAAAGGCGTCACCGTTAAAGACTTAACTATATTGGGTAAGTTAATGAAGGATTGGTACCAAGGTTCGGAGATTATTTCTCTGATTGCACATAAAGATGAATATAGTCGTAGTTATGAACTTGTTTCGAAGTCCGACGGAATTTGTCTTTTCTCGGTAATTGGGGAACTGGATTTACCGGGCAAGCCTCTTTATACAGTACCCAGCTCTGTTGAAGAAGTTCCTTGCGAGTAAGCAAAAAAAGAAAAAGGCTCTCTTGCGAGAGCCTTTTCATGACACGGCATTGCTACCAAAAGTGTGTCCGTACCTTTTGACAATTAGTTTTGTTCGTCTTTGAATGTACCGGCTGGAACTTCTTTGATTTTGATAGTTTTGTTCAAGAAGTTGATCACTTTTTCTTCAGTGATTTGGTAAGTCAGGCGGCTTGATTGCTCAGGACGGCCATAGAATTCTTTGATGCGGGAAACTTCGATACCAGTTTGTTTTGCGTATTCTTCGAATTTCGCATCAACGTCTTCTTTTTTCGCGAATAGATCATGTTTTTTCGCAACAGCATCAACCAAGAATGAAGATTGGATCATTTCAGTTGCTGTGTTTGTGAAATCTGCATCCCATTTTTGAACGTAAGAAGAGAAGTCAGCTTCGCCCATGCCTTGGTCAGCCATGCGTTTTTTGAAGTCTTCAACCAATGAAGCTTTTTGCTCTTTCAACAAAGAGGGAGGAACTTCAACTGGATTTTCTTTTACCAAAGCTTTCAAAGTGCGGTTTTTGAAGCCGTCTTCGATACGCTTTTTGTCGTTTTGCTCAAGGTCTTCCTGGATTGTTTTTTTCAAGTCAGCCAAAGACTCTGGTCCACCCAAAGTTTTGATGAACTCATCGTTCAATTCAGGCAATACTTTTGCTTTGATTTCTTTCAAAGTAACTTTGAACTCAACTGGTTTACCAGCAAGCTCTGCAGAGTGGTATGGATCCGGGAATTTCAAAGTAAGAGTTTTGTTCTCGCCTTTTTTCATTCCGATGATGCCATCTTCGAAACCTTCGATGAACTGGTTAGCACCCAACTCAAGGTTGTGGTCTGTGCCAGCACCGTTTTCAAGAGGCGCGCCGCCCATGAAACCGTTGAAGTCGATGATCGCAACGTCGCCTTTTTTAGCAGCGCGATCTTCAGTTACTGTTTCGAAAGTTGCGCGGGATGAACGGATGTTTTCCAACACTTGGTCAACTTTTTTAGCGTCGAATTCGAAAGCTTCTTTTTCAACTTCCAAACCTTCGTATTTTTTCAAGTTGATCTCTGGACGAACATCAAATGCTGCAGAGAAAGAGAAATCTTTGTCAGCAGACGGATCAGCGAACTCAAATTCTGGGTAGCTGATAGGATCAAGTTTGTGCTCTTCCAACGCTTGCGCGTAGTGTTTTTGAACCAAGTCTTGAACTACGTCTTGTTTTACGCGGTCGCCATAGATGGATTTGATTGTGTTCAAAGGAGCTTTACCTTTACGGAAGCCTTTGATTTCCACGTCTTTTTGGATGCTAGTGAACACTTTGTTGAAAGATGCTGCCACAACTGCAGCTGGGATTTCGATATTCATCTTTCTGGAAAGGTTAGACACCTTTTCTACGTTTGATTTCATGCGATTACTCCTACATGTTAAAAGCCGTCGGATAGTAGGTTATGCCCTCTCTGAAGGCACCTTATAATGCCATGCGTAATGCCTATATTTCCAAGCTCAGAGACACTTTAAAGAACTATGCAGCAAGAGATTCATTTTGTGACGGGAAAAGGGGGCGTTGGTAAGTCGGTGATAGCCGCGGCGCTTGCTTTGAAATACAGCCGTCAGGGAAAAAAAGTGCTTCTGGTCGAACTTGGAGATCAAAGTTTCTTCAAGGATTTCTTTGACTTAGATGATGTCACTTTCAATCCTCAGGAAATCAAACCGAATCTCTCGCTCGCGCTATGGACCGGCGAATCCTGTCTGCGGGAGTACGCCCAGCATCTGATCAAGGTGGAAAGCCTGGCGAAGCTTTTCTTTGATAATGCCGTGATGAAGGCTTTCATAAATATCGCTCCGGGACTTCCAGAGCTTGCGATGCTGGGAAAAATCACTTCGGGGCCCCGTAAATATGGTCCTCCCATGAACTTCGATTGCGTCGTGGTGGATGCATTTGCAACGGGACACTTCAAAGCTCTTCTTGCGGCACCCAGTGGAATGGCGCAGGCAGTGCAGATTGGTCCCATGGGCGAGCAAAGTCGCAGCATCATTCGCGTCCTGCAGGATCAGAATATTTCAAAATACCATATAGTATCTTTGCCGGAAGAACTTCCACTGAAAGAATCTGCCGAGCTCGCTGAATATCTGAAAAGCGAATTCACGGTGGAGCCCGGCCTTGTCATGAACAAAGTACTGGAAGTGAATCTTCCACTTCCAGACGTGCAGAAGGCCGAAACACTTACAAATTCTGATCTGGGGATGTTTGCGCAGTATATTGAGCAACAACTTGCCAGACAGAAAGTGATGATAGAGCAAGCCAAAAGCAGCTTCAAAAAAATCTCGAAAGTCCCGCTGTTTTTCGAAACAGAACCGTGGAAGCTTGTTGAAAAAGCTGTGGAGAAAGTTCCATGAGCTGGCAGCTTTTAAAAGACACGAAAGTACTTGTTTGTGTGGGCAGCGGGGGAGTGGGTAAAACCACCGTTGCCGCAGCAGTCGGCGTTCTTGCTGCCAAAGAGGGTAAGAAAGTTTTGGTTCTAACCATCGATCCCGCAAAGCGCCTGGCGCAAACACTGGGAATCGAAGGCACGAACGATATCACTAAAGTTCCAGGTCAAAATTTTAAAGGCGAGCTTTATGCTTCAGTCATTGATCACAAGAAAACTTTTGACGAATTCGTCGAAAGAGCCGCACAGAAATCCGAAGCTGTGCGCAGAATTTTTGAAAACAGTCTCTACAAGCAGCTTTCCACCAGTCTTAGTGGTTCTCAGGAATTTACGTCACTGGAAAAACTTTACTCAGTCTATGAGTCCGGCAAATTTGATCTGATTATTCTGGATACTCCACCGACCAAACATGCCCTGGACTTTTTAAAGGCCCCACAAAAACTGGCAACACTTTTCAGTGAAGGTGTGGCTAAGTGGTTCCGCGATCCTGAAGGAAAAAAATCGGGAATCTTTGGTCACCTGATTCAGGCGGGAACGCGCCAGGTTTTGAAAGTTCTGGAAACGTTAACCGGGTCACAGTTCATTCGGGAATTGGGTGATTTCTTTATCAATATCGAACAGTGGCAGGGAAAGCTTTTGCAGCGAACCACCGAGGTTCAGCGCATGCTGGTCGCTCCAACCACGCGGTTCTTTTTGGTCACAAGTTTTGATCAGGCCAAACTTAAAGAGGCGGAGTTTTTCTCGCGGGAAATTCGTAAGGGCGGATACAATCTGGACACGGTTATATTGAATCGTGTTTTTCCTCATTGGCTGGACCTCCGGGTAGGTTATGAGGGCGGCACAGCCGAGCAAGGCCTTGTGGACTTGTACATGCAAATGAAGACCTATTACAATCATAGGGATGCGATCTATCGTCAGTTTGAAAAGAAGATGTCGCGTGATGCCCGTGTTTTAAGAATCCCGGATTTGGTAAAAGACGTTTCAGACCTTTCGGGACTTGAAGAAATAAGCGCCCTCATTACTGAGGAGGAGAAGGTTCCATGAAAAAACTGATCAGCCTGTTTGTTCTTTTTTCTCTTACGGGTTGCAGCTTTTTTCAAATGAACCGCAGTGAAGAAGGGACTCTTCAAAGCCAAAGACTTCTTGAAGAGAAAGATCTAAACACCGCACAAGAAAGTCTTAAGTCAGGTAACTTTCCCGAAGCACTTAAGCAGTTCAAACTTTTCCAGCAAACTTACCCCGTATCAACATATCTGCAATTTTCCCGAATTGGCGAAGGACAAGCTCTTGAAGGTCAGGAAGAATGGTTTCAGGCAGCTGCAGTTTATCGTGATGTGATTCTAAAAACGCGAAATCTTCAGCCGGATATTGCGGCACTTGCCAGCTATCGTATGTCGTTTTGTGATGAAGCCCTTGGTGATGATCAAAAAACTATTGCGAGTCTTTTGGATGCAAGAGGTCTGCGGGATTCTTTGCCGTTAACCGTGGGCTATGCCGAAATTCCGGCAAGGCTGGCCGCTGCTTACAGTCGTGTGGGACGCGAAAAAGAAGCGATCCAGTATTTGAACGAGGCAGAAAAAGGCATTGCTAAAATCCGTGCCGAAGCCGATGCGACCAAGCTTGAAAAAGACTGGTTGGCAAAAACTTACTATCAAATGGGGAGCGTATCCACCAATCAGCTTTCAACTGAAACGTTTGACGGCTTCGTGAACTCGCAAACCCTGATGCAGATTTATCTGATCAAAACTCTGGAACTTAATGACTCGCGTTGGTCCCCGAAGGCATTAAAACAGCTTGCGGTAATTTACGGCGAAATGTATCTACAGGTTGAATCCGTTCAGCAAAACCCCAGTCTTCAGGCGCACTTGGGTGGCGCTTTGATTCATTTGATCGATCGTGCAGAATTATACCGACCGATCACTGGACAAACCCTGAATAGTTATCAGATTGAGTTTTTCACATTAACGAATGATGTGCGCAGCAAAACAGAAGGACTTCTGTATCAGGGCCATGAATCCATGGGTCTGACGGAGGAGTCTAAGAAGCTTAACAGCATTAAAAGATCCGGTCGCATCAAGGTCGAAACTCAGTTACCTGAGAAAAAGGTCGCCCCTGGTGTGGATCCAAATTTGTAGTTAAGATTTTAAGGAGATTAAATGGCGAAGCTAACCCTTCACAAACAAACACTCGCCAACATGAATGAGATTTGTGCCTGGTTTACGGCCAAGTCCAAAGAGTATCAATATCCGATCTACTCCAGTTATGATATCCGTGACTCCGGATATAAGATCACCAACGTTGATGCGAATATCTTTCCGGCGGGTTTTAACAATATCTGCCCAACAGACAAGGAAACTTCCGTTAGTCTGATGAATAAATACATCACTCAGCACTACGGCGACAAAATCAAAAAAGTTTTGCTGGTTACGGAAGAGCACACTAATAATGCATTTTATTGGGAAAATGTTTTTACCATCAAATCCCTGATCGAAGCCTCCAGTATCGAAGTGCGTGTGGCGATTCCCCGCGAACTTGAAGCGCCAGTTCAGATCACCAGCTCCGCCGGAAACGAAATCACGGTCTATTCCGCATTGATGAACGGCAGCCTGATGAGTGAATACAAGCCTGATTTGATTATCAGCAATAATGACTTTTCAATGGCTTATGAAGAGTGGACTAATTCAGTCAGTAAATTCCCAATGAATCCACCCCACGAACTGGGTTGGTATCAGCGTAAGAAAAGCACTTACTTTAAATACTATAATCAGCTGGTCGAAGAGTTCAGTGCGATTGCTAAAATCGACCCGTTCTTAATGACTGTTGAGACAGAACTGTTTGAGCACTTTGATATTGGTGATGAAAAAAGCCGTGATGAACTCGCTGCACGCGTGGATGCGATGCTGGCTCGTCTGAAGGATGAGTATCAAAAACGCGGAATCAATCAGGAGCCTTTCGTATTCGTGAAAAACAATGCCGGCACTTATGGTCTGGCAGTTATTCGCGTGGGCTCTGGAGCCGAAGTGAAAGAGTGGAGTTATAAATCACGCAAAAAAATGAAGGCTGCCAAAGGTGGCCGTGATGTTGAAGAAGTGATTATCCAGGAAGGTATTCCATCTATCGTAGAAGCCGATGGCGCAAGTGCTGAGCCGGTTATTTATATGATTGGCTGTGAGCTTGCCGGAGGGTTCTTAAGAACCCACTCCGAGAAAAGCTCCACGGAAAGTCTTAACAGCCCCGGGGCTGTATATAAGCGCCTTTGTGTTTCGGACTTGGCAATCAATACGCCAGGGTGTCCTCAGGAAAACGTGTACGGATGGACCGCAAAACTGGGTCTTTTGGCGATCGCCCATGAGGCCCGCGAACTTAATGCGCAGTTCAAAGGATATACTTAGTTAGAGTCAGTTTTTGACCCCTGTCATTGTCTTAGACAGGGGTTGTTACCTCAGCTTTCATCTTTTCCATTTGAGCCGGGAACGGCCCTTGCTCCTGAGTGGTTGCCCACGAAATCAGGAGGTCCCATGACAATCGGAAATCAACTTGTAAAACACATTCGTATGACGGCTTTGACTCTTTTAGGTTTGGCTATGACCTCACCAGCGGTGGCTGCGATGACCAGCGGTCAGTTTCAGGTAACCTTAACGATTGTCGATGTGGCGCAGATGTCGGCAGAGGGTTTTTCATCTAATCCTGCCGACTATACCGGCGGCAAATATATCACAGCTTTGACTGATGCCCGTGACGGCGAAAGAATCGGAATTTATCTAAATGGTCAGCAGGTTGCCTCTGCGATCTCCAATAAAGGCGTCATCAACTTTCAGTTGAACGCTAAAGACACCAAAAATATTAACGTCAGTCTTAAATCCAAAGGCCGCGAGGTCCAGGTGATCCAGGCAGCATACCGTTCCCGCGCCAATGCGCCGGTTCCGCATATGGCTTTGGATCCACAAATTCGCCAGATCCAGGTCGGCAATCAAACCATGAACGTACAAAGTGTCATCATCACTTACTAGACGATAGACCTGCAAAAATTAGAAATCCCTAAGCAAAGCCCGGGCTCATGTTATTCTGCATGTAAGAGGAACTGATATGCAAAAATATGTGGGAGTCTTCGGGCTTTTCTTTGTCTGTTTTGTTGCGGGCTATGCCTTGGTTTACAAAAATACGGAATTCACTTCCATCAGTCGTGATCCTGCAGCAGTTCGCGCGGGCTATGATTTCTCTCATTTGTCTGGCGAAAATCTTCAGGACGCCGTGAAACAACGATTGGTTTCGGGCTTTGAACTTAAAAAAGCTCCAGGTGCTTCGGGTCTTTCCTTGGGTCACTTCGTATTCGTTGATCAATATGGCCAAAGAAAACTGGCGTGCCAGGAATTCGCAAAAGTCAGTTTCGTTTTTGAAGCCGAAGGCGTTTCTGTTTCTGGGGAAAAGCCATCCATGGAAGTGGAAGGTGCCTGCGAGTATTCCAACGACATGGCCAAGATCAATCCTCTATGGGTTCCAATTGCAAAAATTCTGGGTGAAAATCCTGCGGACGGGGAATTCAATTTCAATGAAGGAAATGCAGTGACTGTGAGATTTGCAAATCTTCCGGATCATTGGCCAAAAACATGGTTGTTGAAATCAGTTCGCATGAAAAATGTGAACTCGTCTGATCTAACCATCGAAAGCAACGAGGTTGCACGCTACCTGGGTCACCCGATCGTTGTGAATTTCTAAAGCTGCCGTTCTGGCACTATCCACGAAAGCATGGATGCCTTAGCCCGCTGCCACCAACTGGTTTCGGGCTCTGAAGATAAAGTTTCTTTCACTCCATTTTCATAGGTCGTCCACGTTAGGGACGATTGTTCATTAAGCCCCAGCTGATATGCTATTTCCGGTAAGTTTTCTTCAAACTGTCTGGAAAACTGTTCGGCCATTTCGGGACTGTCGATGATTACTCCGACTTCTGTATTTAAATAGACCGAGCGTGGATCCAAATTCATCGAGCCCACCAAAATTTTCTTTCGATCAAACACCAGGGTTTTCCCGTGAAGACCTGCGTGGGAGGAGCTGGAGCCCAGACTTTTTTTGCGCTTAACCAGATTTTTGTGATCCTTGGGTTTTAATTCATAAAGTAAAACACCGTCGCGCAATAAGTCTTTGCGATATCCCTTATAACCCGAGAAAACGACTGCCACGTCCCCAGACGCCAGGGAATTTGTCAGTACCGTGATTTTGGTTCCGGATTCGATCTTCTTTTTTAAAGCTTCCACACCATCCTCACCCGGAACGAAATACGGGGAAATCATCAGGATTTCTTTTTTGGAGTTCTTCATAAACGGGGAGATCTGTGACTGAAGATTATTTAACTGTTCGCTATCTTGTTGATCAAATTTTTCTGGCGGATCAAAGATAACCTGAGCTGTTGCCCAATAAAGTTTTAAGTTGCCGGTGATAAAGGGATTCTCAAGTTCATTTCGGCTAAGGTTTTTAATGTACTCAGTCTCGGCAGCTTTTCTTGTTTCCGCTTTGGCGTTGTTTCGAAAATCTGCGTAATCCTGCTCGGATGGATTTAAATTTGCGGTCAGGGATTCGATCGGATAGGAAATTTCCGCATTCCAGTAGGTATCAAACTGATGGCTTAAGGATGGCACCACCGGTCCGATCGCCCAAATATCCAGATCACCAAAATTCATCTCGTTGCTGGCCCAGAAATATTCATCACCGATATTTCGTCCACCGACGATCGCTATTTCACCATCAACGATGAACACTTTGTTGTGCATTCTTTTGTCGATCTTGTTGAAGGTAAAAAAGTCCATAAAACGCAGGTTGCGATGAGCGAATGGGTTCACCATGCGAATTTCGATATTGGGGTGCATATCCATGTGGCGCAGAAATTTTTCGTGCTTACCAAGATTTAAATCATCCAGAAGGATTCTGACCCGAACACCGCGATCAGCGGCTTTAAGGGTTTCCTCGATCATGATTTTTCCGGTCAGATCGTTATTCCAGATATAATATTGCAGATCCAGGGATCGTTCAGCAGCGCGAATGGCAGTCACGCGGGAAATAAAGGCGTCCTCACCTGAAAATAGTGCGTGAAATCCCGAGAGGCCATTGTGCTGTTTCAATTTGCTTCGGATGTTTTTGGAGATTGTTGTTGCCGGATCGGCGGGCAAACTTAGGCTGGGAGTTCTTTTGACATTCTTGGGTAGCGAGGCGCAACCTACAGGCAGCAACGAAAGAACTATCATGAATAGAAATAGAACGTGCTGTCTCATAGTTTAATTATCGTTTTTATTGCCGTTAGGGTGATAGGTCTAATGGTAAAAAACAAAAGGCCCTGGAGCAAGTCCAAGGCCTTCAAAATTAAATATATTCGTGATTATTAAACGTATTGTTTAGCAACTTCCACGAATGTGCGGATCATCGCGCCAGAAGCACCTTTTTTAGGAGCATATGGCAGGCGATTCCCAACAGCCCAGCCAGTTCCTGCGATATCGAAGTGAGCCCAAGGGATCTCTTCACCAACGAACTGCTCAAGGAATGCCGCGGCAGTTGCAGAACCAGCACCTTTACCAGCAGAAATGTTTGAAAGATCAGCGTAAACGCCTTTCATGTCTTTAACGTGGAAATCTGTCAAAGGCATGTTCCAAACCCACTCACCGGATTGAACAGCAGCTTTTTCAATTTTGGATTTCAAAGCCGTGTTGCGAGTGAAGTAACCAGTGTGTGTGTTGCCCAAAGCAACAACCATCGCGCCAGTCAAAGTCGCAGCGTCACAGATAACCTGCGGAGCCAACTCAGTCGCGTAAGACAAAGCGTCTGCAAGGATCAAACGACCTTCAGCATCCGTGTTGTTCACTTCGAATGTTTTACCGTTACGAGCCGTGTGAACGTCACCTGGCTTAGTCGCAGAACCGTTGATAAGGTTTTCAGTGGAAGCCACCAAACCAACAGCGTTTACTTTCAATTTCAATTGAGCGATTGCAAGCAAAGTACCGATAACATTAGCGCCACCGCACATGTCGTATTTCATCTCTTCCATGCCAGCACCTGGCTTGATAGAAATACCGCCGCAGTCAAAAGTCAGACCTTTACCTACAAAGCAAACCGGCTTTTTGGAAGCCGCAGCACCTTTGTATTCCATGATGATGAAACGTGGTTCTTGATCAGAACCCGCAGCAACGCCAAGAAGACCGCCCATTTTTTCTTTTTTGATGCGAGCTTTATCCCAGACAGTCACTTTTAGATTTGTGATGCCTTTAGCTGCTGCCACTGCAGAGTCAGCAAGGATTGTCGGAGTCATCAAGTTACCTGGCATATCACCAAGGCGACGGGAGAAGTTAACAACGTTAGCCAAAACAGAGCCTTCATGGAAAGCTGCTTTAACAGCTTTGTCAGCCGCCATTTTTGTAACTACGTGAACATTCAATTCGTCTTCAGCTTTTTTAGCTTTAGTCGTCGATTTCAATTCGTCGAATACGTAAGAAGTCAGAACCAGGCCTTCAGCTACGGCTTTTGCAAAGCTAGCCGCATCTTTTTTGGAAACTGTGATGCCGTCAAAGTGCAAAGCTGCTTCCTTAACATTCAAAGCTTTGATCGCTTCAAGTGCAGAAGCCACGGATTGGCGTACAGATTCATGTGTGATTTCGTTTTCTTTACCCAGACCCACAACAATAAGATGACGATAGCCACTGATGTTGAATTCACGGAAAGTGATCGCTTCCTGGTGTTTCCCTGTGATTGTTTTTTCAGAGATAGAATCAACCAGCTGTTTGTTCAGCTCATTATGAGTCACTTTCGCAAGCTTGTCTTTTTGTGAAGGAGACTTTGAAAACACGACCAAAGCCGGGCAAGTCAAAGTATCAATATCTTTGTTCAGTAAGTTAAAAGCCATAGTTAAACCTCTTAAAATGATTGTGTAATTCGGCTTTGTTAGATGTAACATAGCACTCCTAGGGGTCAAAGGCTTTTTCATAAAGTCTTGCTGGAGTATTCCGATAGGTAGCACAGCATAAGACCTTAAAATTCCTTCGGCGGTGGCCGGGGTAGACAACACTAGGAGACATCAGTGGCACTCATTCCTTACGTCATAGAGCAAACTTCAAAGGGTGAAAGATCATACGACATCTATTCACGCCTCCTTAAAGACCGTATTATTATCCTGGGTTCGCCGGTCACGGATGAAGTAGCCAATGCATTGATCGCCCAGTTCCTTTTCCTGGAGTCTGATAACCCGGAAAAAGATATCCATTTGTACATCAACTCCCCAGGGGGCAGCGTGTCTGCGGGCCTGGCGATTTACGACATGATGCAGTTTGTGAAGTGCGACGTGGCGACATATTGCATGGGTATGGCGGCTTCCATGGGTTCTTTGCTTTTGACAGCAGGGACGAAAGGTAAACGTTATAGCCTTCCGAACACACGCATCATGATCCATCAGCCGCTTCTTTCTGGTGGTGGTTTGTCTGGTCAGGTGACGGACATCGAAATTCATGCTCGTGAATTATTGAGAACCAAAGAAAAATTGACTCGTATTTATGAAACTCACACGGGTAAAGACTATCAATTCTTGAAAGATCAAATGGAAAGGGACAATTTCATGGACCCTTACCAGGCGAAAGAATTTGGTTTGCTAGATCACGTTGTAGAATCTCGTAAGGCAAAAAAAGGGTAATCAGAGATGACGACTAAAGATACCAACGGCGCATTGAGATGTAGTTTCTGCGGAAAAGGCCAAAAAGAAGTTAAAAAACTGATTGCCGGTCCTGGCGTGTATATCTGTGATGAGTGTATTGACCTTTGTAACGACATCATCGACGAGGAAAAAGAGAAAGAGACAGCCGTAAAAGGTACCTTCAAAGTACCTAAACCGGCTGATATCAAAACTTACCTTGATGATTACGTGATCGGTCAGACTCAAGCCAAAAAAACTTTGGCAGTTGCAGTTCACAATCACTATAAGCGTGTGAACGCGATGTCTGGTGGTAAAAAATCCGCTGAAGTGGAAATGCAAAAATCCAACATCCTTTTGATCGGTCCTACGGGTTCCGGTAAAACTTTGTTGGCACAGACAATTGCAAAAATCCTTAACGTTCCATTCGCGATGGCGGATGCAACGACTTTGACTGAAGCAGGTTACGTGGGTGAAGACGTTGAAAACGTTGTCCTGAACCTTCTTCAGGCTTCTGACTATGACGTGGAAAAAGCGCAAAAAGGCGTTATCTACGTGGACGAGATCGATAAGATCTCCCGTAAGTCGGAAAATCCATCCATCACTCGTGACGTATCGGGTGAGGGTGTGCAGCAGGCCCTTCTGAAAATCCTGGAAGGTACCGTTGCAAATCTGCCTCCGAAAGGTGGTCGTAAACATCCACAACAGGAATTCATCCAGGTGGATACTACGAACATTCTTTTCATCGTGGGCGGTGCCTTCGTTGGTTTGGATAAAATCATCGAAAGCAGAACGACTAACAAAACATTGGGTATCGCAGCGGAAATCCGCACTGCGACTGAATCGGCACAGGCGGATCTGCTTGCGAAAGTGGAGCCGGATGACTTGTCCAAGTTCGGTTTGATCCCAGAGTTCATCGGTCGTTTGCCAGCGATCGCAGTATTGGGTCAGTTGGACGAAGATGCGTTGATGGATATCCTGGTTCGCCCTAAAAATGCGATCACCAAGCAGTACCAAAAACTATTCTCGTTCGAGGGTGTTGAGTTGAAGTTTACTGACAAGGCTTTGCGTGCAGTTGCACAAATGGCTTTGAAACGTAAAACAGGTGCCCGCGGTCTGCGCGGTGTTCTGGAAACTGCAATGCTCGACATCATGTACGATATTCCTTCTAAAAATAACGTGAAGGAAGTTGTCATCGATGAAAACGTGATCAACGACGGCGGAGCTCCGATGGTTGTTTATAAAACCGAAGAGGAAATGAAAGCCGAAGCTGAAGCAGAAGCTAAAAAGAAAGATTCCGCTTAGCACGTAGCGCTTACGCGCCGAGAATCGAAAATCGAAAATAGAAGTGAAACCCCCAGGGAGACATCTCTGGGGTTTTTTTGTTTTATGGGAGTTTGATTACGTAGGCTTTTAGAGTGGCGCCTGGGACGACGGATGTCGTTGCTGTGACTCTTACGCCTTTGGGAAGATCTTCGACCTGAGTGTCCTTGTAGTCGATATTGAAGTCGATTTTTCGGGAGCGGTCATTCGGGCAGGTGAAGACGCCTTTAAAGTAGCGGCCATTTGTGCTTAGCGTGCCCCATTCGTCATAGAAGGAGCTGTTCTTCATCACAAATGAGCCCTGGCAGGTCGGCTCCATGCGGCCGTCTTTATAGTAGCGAGTGATTTCAAATTCGCGGTTATTTAAAACTTTGAATTTCATATAAACCTTTTGGAACATATAGGATGCTTCGACATTGTAGCGACCGATGATGTTGTCAGCAGTGATCGGTGCGGCGAAAGCGGGAAGGCTTCCAGTCACCAGCAATACCAGTGGTAAAACGAACTTTTTCATTGGGATCCTCCTTGAGTTGTTTCGAGATGCTAATCTTATACGAAACTTCAAAGGCCGGAACCAAAGGCAAAACGGGAAATACGTTGGATTACAAAGAAAGATTCAGATCGGTTTTAAGCGCTTCGCCCAAAGCGTGAAAATCGACGGGCTTGCTAAGAAAGCGTTGAGCACCCAGTTGTTCAGCACGATTGCGAAACTCGGAAGACTCGTAGGCGCTGACCACGTAAAAGGGCAAAGTCTTATGCATCTTGCGGACTTCCTGAAGCAGTTCAAAGCCGTCCATTTCAGGCATATTGATATCAGACATGATCAGATCAACTTTGGGAGTGTCAGCAACTCGCAGATAGTTCAGGCAATCGATGGCACTAAGAAATGAAACAAGCTTAACTCCGCCAAGATCGGCGAAGAACTTCTTGAATTTCAATTTATAAAGCAGATGCGTATCTGCTTCATCATCGACGACCACAATATGAATCATGCATGAATTCTTTCGTGAACCATAGGTAGCGACATCACGAATTCAGTCCACTGACCAAACTCACTTGTGTACTTTAATGTGCCACCGTGCTTTTGAGCAATGTTAAACGCAACGGTGAGACCAAGTCCAGCACCTTCACCAGGTGCTTTCGTAGTGAGGAAAGGATCAAAGACTTTTTCTCCCAGGATGGAAGGGATGCCGATACCATTGTCACGAATGGAAATTTCCACATTGTCCCCACGGACCGCAGTGGAAATCGTCAACTCAGGTTCGGTGTTTCGTTCATTTAGAACTTTCTTCTCTAGCGCATGAATTGAATTATCAATGATGTTTGACAGGGCTCGCATCAAGGATGCGGAGTAAGCCTGGGCATGAATGGAATCTGTCAGGCGATAATTTACTTTCGGCGGAATGTACGCAGACCCCAGGGCACGATTTGCAATTGTCTGCTGGTAAGCTCTTTTCACGATCTCATTGATGTCTGTGTTTTCCAGAATATCGCTGTCATATCCCGAAAGAATCTGCATGGAGCGCACAATCTGATCGATACGCTGGCTGTGTTTTAGAATAACACGACTGATTTCTCGGATTTCCTCGGTGTCTTCGGATTCACTTAGAAGCTCACTGAAATTCAATACGAAGTTAAGCGGATTGCGAATCTCGTGGGCCACGCTGGCAGTCAGACTTCCCAAAGAGGCCAGTTTTTCCTGAGCGACCAGGGTTGCCTGCATGCGTTTAATTTGAAGCATGGCTTTTTCAAGACTTTGATTCTTGGTCGTAAGTTCGCGTGTGCGATTCATAACCTTGTGCTCAAGAGCCTGATTCAATTGTTCCAATTGTTGGTTCGCTTCCAAAAGTTCGACTTTGAACTGATTGATGGATTCGACCAGAATATCCAGTTCGTCTTTCACTTCGCTGGATTGACGGTTCAGATGCAGTTCACCACGCGTGCGCTCATCCGAAGTCAGGTACTCAACGATTCGCTTAATGTGAACCACGACGATGTGGTTAAAGATAAAGTACAAACAGAAAACCACGATCATCGTCTTTGCGGCTTGACGGATAAAGATCCAAATAGCTTCGTGGAAATACTTTTCGCGCAGGTTTCTTACATCCAACTCAACATCCAGGGTGCCCAGCACTTCGTTGGTGTTCTTGTGCAGGATCTCAAAACTGCGATGACTTTCCTCAGCCGGGTCGGTGATACCGGTTTCGTAAATAGTTTTGTTGTCGGCCACGAGCTTCAGGTAACTCACACCTTGCAAACGGCTTAGTCCATCCAGCTGAATTTCCAACAGGCGAGTGTCATAGGACCATAAGTGCTCGGCCATGGAATCCAGATAGGAGTTCTTGATAATGGAAAAATTGTTTTGCAGTTTGTCGAAGTCTTTCTGGTAATCCAAAATAAGCTGACCCGCCGTTAAAATTAACGTCGCAAACGAGCTGACGGCCCAAGTTGCAATAAGCAGCTTAAGACTCAGGGAGTTGGCATTGGACCATTTGGATTCTTTACGTGTCACATAGCACTTATCGAACAAGTTTGGAAAAAAGGGGACCAAAATCTGTCTAAGCGGTATTACAATTCAGAAAGTTTTTCTAATTTTCATACGGTTTTGGGGTCCGGAAGCATATGCAAGGTGAGGGTGGAAAAATGCCTTAAAAGTGGGCATTTTCTGGCATGAAAACTGACAGGGGCCAGTCTTCTATTTTTCGAGCCACATATTGCTTCCCACCGTTTAGTTACCATAGTTAAATTAAGGAAGGATTCGCTAAGGTTTTTAACGGATTATTTAACCTGAATGAACATCCTCTTGTGTCCTAATACGCAAGAAGCTCGTTAACCCAAGGGAGGGAGAGGATATGAGCGAGGGAAAAGTCACACAACTACCGCTTTTGCCCCTAAGAGATTTGATCATATTTCCACATATGATGATGCCTCTGTTTGTAGGTCGCGAAAAGAGCATCAACGCTCTGGAAGAAGCGATGAGCAAGCAAACCGATATCGTTTTGGCTGCGCAAAAGGATGCTAAAACGAACAATCCCGAGCCCAAGGATATCTTCACGATCGGTACTGTAGGTACGATCATTCAGTTGCTTCGCCTGCCGGATGGAACTGTGAAGGTTCTGGTAGAGGGTAAACGTCGCGTAAAGATTAAGAATTTCGTGAACAACGAGAACTTCTTCATGGTCGCTGTCGAGTCCCTGGACGAAGACGGTACGAACATCGTTGAAGCCCAAGCTCTGGTTCGTTCCGTAAAAACGACTTTTGAAACTTACGTAAAATTGAACAAACGCATTCCACCTGAAATCTTGATGAGAGTTTCGACTATCGAGAATCCAGGGGAGTTGGCTGACATTATCGTGGCTCAATTGAACCTGAAGCTTGAAGACAAGCAGGCAGTTCTTGAGATTATCGATGCAAGCAAACGTTTGGAACATTTGTTGAACCTGATGACGGGCGAGATCGAAATCCTTGAAGTGGAGAAAAAGATCCGCACTCGCGTGAAAAAGCAAATGGAACGTTCTCAGAAAGAGTACTATTTGAATGAGCAAATGCAGGCTATTCAAAAAGAACTTGGCGAGAAAGACGACTACCAAGCGGAGCTTCAGGATCTAGAGATCAAATGTAAAAACAAAAAAATGTCTCAGGAAGCTAAAGACAAAGTGATGAAAGAGATCAAGAAATTGAAGCTTATGTCACCGATGTCAGCTGAGGCGACTGTAGTTCGTAACTACATCGACTGGATCTTGTCACTTCCATGGCAGGATTACTCCGAAGAGAAACATGACATCAAAAATGCCCAGCGCATTTTGGATGACGAGCACTTCGGACTTGAGAAAGTTAAAGACCGTATCCTTGAGTACCTGGCAGTTCTTTCGATTTCGAAAGACATGAAGGGCCCTATCTTGTGCCTTGCGGGTCCTCCGGGTGTTGGTAAAACATCTTTGGCGAAATCTATCGCTGAATCTTTGAATCGTTCTTTCGCACGTATCTCTTTGGGTGGCGTGAGAGACGAAGCAGAGATCCGCGGTCACAGAAAAACGTACGTAGGTGCGATGCCAGGTAAAATCATCCAAGCTTTGCGCAAGGTTGATAAAGGTAATCCACTTGTTCTTCTGGATGAAATCGACAAAATGGCGAATGATTTCAGAGGTGACCCTTCAGCCGCAATGCTAGAGGTTTTGGATCCAGAGCAAAACTCGACGTTCCAGGATCACTATCTTGAAGTTGAATACGATCTTTCAAAAGTAATGTTTATCGCGACGGCGAACAGCCTTCATACAATCCCACGTCCATTGTTGGATCGTATGGAAATCATCCAGCTTGAAGGTTATATCGAGCAGGAGAAATTCCACATCGCGAAAAACTACCTGGTTCCAAAACAATTGGAAAACCATGGTCTGAAAGATCATAAAGTTACGGTTAAAGATGAAGCTATCCGCGACATCATCCGCTTCTACACTCGTGAAGCCGGCGTCCGTAACCTTGAAAGACAAGTTGCAAACGTTTGCCGTAAGGTCGCTAAAGATATCGTGATGAGCGAAACTTTGAGTGATTTTAAATCTGAAGGCACTGCTAAGAAAGCTACTGGTAAAACAGCGGCTGCTAAAAAAGGTGCTAAAGGAGCTAAGACTTCTACGAAAGCTGAAACTGGTAAAAATGCAGGTTACGTTGTTACTTCGCAAAAACTGGTAGAGTTGTTGGGGCCTCATAAATTCAAATTCGGTCAAATCGAAGCTGAAAATGAAATCGGTCTTACCAACGGTATGGCTTGGACAGAAGTGGGCGGTGACTTGTTGGCTGTCGAAGTAAGTGTTGTGCCTGGTAAAGGTAAGTTCACAGTTACTGGTCAACTGGGCGACGTGATGAAAGAATCCTGTGCGGCAGCGATGAGCTACGTGCGTTCCAGAGGTCCTTTGTTCGGTTTGGACAAAGAATACTTCGCGAACATCGACGTACACATCCATTTGCCGGAAGGTGCAGTTCCTAAGGACGGTCCTTCAGCAGGTATCGCCTTGACGACGTCCATCGTGTCAGCGATCACGAAAATCCCGGTTAAGCGCACTGTTGCGATGACTGGTGAGGTTTCCCTTCGCGGACGTGTAATGGCAATCGGTGGTTTGAAAGAGAAAACTCTGGCAGCTCACCGTGGTGGCATCAAGATGATTATCTGTCCTAAAGAGAACGAAAAAGATCTTAAGGACATTCCTAAGGAAGTGATGAAAGACTTGAAAGTCATCCTTGTGGACCATGTGGATCAAGTGTTGATCAACGCTTTGGATATCAAAAATCCAAAAGAGATCTTCAAAATCCAAAAGGAACGCGAGTTTGGTATCAAGGCTCAGTACACTGGACAACAGAATGTTGCTCACCACTAACGGGCTGGTCTGCACACCGTCCCTGACGGTGTAGGACAACATCTGCGAAAATAGAAAATCGAAAATAGATTTGATGAAAGGGACTGGTCGAGAGACTGGTCCCTTTTGTTTTTTTGGGGCGGGGGTAACAGGAAAACTTTGGGGTGTTAGGATTTAGGTATTCTTACATTGGAGTTTTCTATGAAGGTTATTTTGCCGTTACTGGCTCCGCTATTGGTTTTTTTTGCAGCGTATGCTGCGCAGAAATCAGAGCAGGTTGTTCCCAGCAATCCCCAAGCTGAGATTGCGTACGAAGAAATTCGTGCGACTTTTGAGACCATTCCCACTTTTATGAAAGAGTTTCCACAGGAAGCTATCTCCGGCGCGTGGCAGGAGTTTCGCGACATTCAACTTAATCCTACGACTGCACTGACACCAAAAACCAAGGAGCTGATTGGGCTTGCCGTGGCGGCGCAAATTCCTTGTGTGTACTGCGTGTACTTTCATAAGCGTGCGGCCACCTTTAATGGGGCGACACCGCAGGAACTCAATTATGCAATTGCAGTTGCCGCGGATACTCGCAAGTGGGCGACTCATATTGAAGGCTCTCCGTTGCCGTTTGCGAAATTTAAAATCGATGTTGATAAAATGACGGGATTTTTAAGAAACAGAAAGCCAACCGAAGTCAGTGAAGTGAAGCCTGCGCCACTGATTGGTGATGGTAGCGCTGCTTACAAGGATATGGAAAAAACTGTGGGAATCACTCCGAACTTTGTTAAGAATTATGCGGCCAAGGGAATCGCGGGTGCCTGGAATGAGCATAAACTATTGAGTATGAATCCCAAGTCTCCTCTGGCTCCTGCAACGATTGATTTGATCAGTCTTGCCGTCTCTGCACAGACGCCCTGTCAAAACTGCGTTTACCTGTATTCAGAGTTTGCGAAACTTCATGGGGCTACGGAAGAGCAGCTGCGAGAAACCATCGCAATGGCAGCAGTGACGCGCCACTGGAGCACATTTTTGAATGGCTTGCAGCAACCGCAAAAAGATTTTGAACGAGAAGTCGATCAGATCTTTAAACGCATGGAAGACAGAAAAAATCAGATGAACAAACAAATCTCTTCCAAGTAGCTAAATGCACCCAGTATGATGGCCCGATGAACTCGGGCGCGCTTTTACTTTTATCTTCCGCATTTCTTCATGCCAGTTGGAATGCAATCGCAAAAACTACCAAAGACAAAGAAGCCTTCTTATTTGTCGCCATGACGGTCAGCAATCTGCTGATCGCATTTTCGCTACTTTTCTTTACCGAAAATTTCGAGGCGGGCACGCCGCTTATTTTTGCCATTCTATCGGGTGTGTTTGAAGGTGCGTATTTTGTTACGCTTGCCTGGTCGTTAAAGCAAAGCCAGTTGGGAAAAGCGTATTCCATCATGCGTGGTGGAGCGATGATTTTCGTCTGGATTATATCCACCATTTTTATGGGTGAAACGGCCACTCTGATTCAAACTGCTGGCGCAGCTTTGGTTTTAGCAGGCATCGTGGTTTTAAGTTTTCCTGGAAATACACCAAAGAAATCTGCTGACGGATGGTTTGCCAAGGTTCCGTGGGCCTGGGTTTGCGCGATATTCATCGGTGGATATCATTTAAGCTATCATCAGGCTCTCCATCATGGGGCCGAGCCGAAGAGTCTGTTCGCGGTGGCAATGGTCATCTCCTGGCCGTTCCTGTGGTTTGCAATGAGAGGCTCCAGAATGGAACGAGTTAAAGGCATTCTTCGGGACGAGAAGATAAAGGCTATTGCAGCTGGTGTCGCAGCAAATATGTCGTTCGTTATTTTTCTGTATGGATTAAAAGTTTCAGTGCCAGGATTTGCGATTTCTTTAAGAAATTCTTCGATCTTTTTTGCAGTGATTTTTTCATTTATCTTAAAAGAATCACTGACTCGGGTTCAATTGCTGGGAGCATTGATTGTCGGTGGGGGAGCTGTTCTTCTTAGTTTGTGAAGAACAGCCCAAATCACTAAGCTAAGAAGCTAGCATGATGTTGAATGTGACTTTCGATAAAAGTCGCTATGAAGTAGTAGCTGTGATCGTAGTCACCACGATAATTCATTTTTATCTTTTGCCCCACGCCTTCGCAGGATTTTTCAAAGTGATCCGGCAGCAGTTGTCCTTTTTGATAGAACTCATCTGCAAGTCCCTGATCGATTAAAATTTCATTGGGATGACGGGCGCCACTGCGAATCAGTTCCGTGGCATCGTATTGCTTCCACTCGTCCTGATCCTCGCCCAGGTAGCCGGTAAAGGCTTTCTTGCCCCAAGGTGCCAGCGTTGGATTTGCAATCGGAGCGAAAGCAGAGATGGATTGAAACTTACGACTTTCGCGTAAACCAATGACCAAAGCTCCGTGTCCGCCCATGGAGTGACCCATGATCGAGATTTTATTCTTAGGAATTTGAAACTGGGTTTGAATCAACTCATGCAGTTCATTCGCAATATAAGAGAACATATTGTAGTGGTCGCTATAACCATTGGTTTTAGCATCCACATAAAAGCTCGCGCCCGAGCCAAAATCATAAGATTCATGCTCGCCCGGAAGTTGTAAGCCGCGCGGGGAGGTGTCTGGGCAGATAACCATCAACTGATGCTCTGCCAGATACTTTTGGGCGCCGGCCTTGGTGATGAAGTTTTCATCTGTGCAAGTCAAACCTGAAAGCCAGATCACGCAACCCTTCACCAGGCCTGTGGGAATGTACGTGGAAAACTTCATTTTAGTTTTGGTGGACGATGATTCGTGCTCCCAAAACTGAGTTTGTCCTTCGAATGTCTTATGAGACTTGAGAAGCGTTGCTTGCACCGTGAACTCCTACATTTTAATTACGGAACGAATGCTTTTGCCTTCATGCATATAATCAAAGGCTTTGTTAATATCTTCAAGTGGCATTTCAAAAGTCACCATATCGTCGATATTGATTTCGCCAGACATATACTGATCAACATAACCAGGAAGTTCGGTGCGACCTTTTACGCCGCCAAATGCCGAACCTTTCCACACGCGGCCGGTAACCAATTGGAATGGACGGGTGGAGATTTCCTGTCCAGCGCCAGCGACGCCGATAATGATCGACTGACCCCACCCACGGTGAGCACACTCAAGTGCAGCACGCATAAGAGTAGTATTACCCACGCACTCGAACGAGTAATCAACGCCCCATTCAGTCATTTCCACGATCACTTGTTGAATTGGTTTATCGTGATTTTTTGGATTTACGAAATCAGTCGCGCCAAATTTCTCGGCCATTTCGCGTTTTGCATCGTTGATGTCGATGGCGATAATACGGGAAGCTCCCGCCATTTTTGCACCCTGGATAACGGATAGACCAATACCACCCAAGCCAAAAACTGCGACAGTCGCGCCTTTTTCAACTTTTGCAGTATTCAAAACCGCACCGATTCCTGTGGTAACACCACAACCCAGCAGGCAGATTTTATCTAGCGGAGCTGCAGGGTTCACTTTAGCCAATGCGATTTCCGGAACCACTGTGTATTCCGCAAAAGTCGAACAACCCATATAGTGATGAATCATTTTGCCATCTTTTGAAAAGCGGGAAGTGCCATCTGGCATCAGGCCTTTACCTTGAGTGGCGCGGATGCGCACGCAAAGATTTGTTTTACCGGAAAGACAGAATTTACATTCTTTGCACTCGGGAGTGTAAAGCGGGATCACGTGATCGCCTTTTTTTAAAGTCGTCACGCCTTCGCCGACTTCTTCAACGATGCCGCCACCTTCATGTCCCAGAATCACAGGGAACAAGCCTTCAGGATCTGCGCCCGATAAAGTGAAGGCGTCCGTATGACAAACACCCGTTGCTACAACTTTAATCAGAACTTCGCCCTTTTTGGGACCTTGCAGATCCACTTCTTCGATTGTTAACGGGGCTCCGGCTTTCCATGCAACAGCGGCTTTAATCTTCACGATTGACTCCTTAGGTATGAATTAATTAACAAGAAGAATTATAGAAACATAGCACCACCTTGACTAGCCCGTGAAAGGAACAATACTGTTTCTGCATGGAAACAATAAAGTCTCTCCAGGGAATCATTGCGTTCGTCAAAGTGGCCGAGTCCGGCAGTTTTTCGAAGGCTGCTCAAATTCTGGAAGTTTCAAAATCCCACATCAGTAAAAACATCCGTCAGCTGGAAAGTGATCTGGGTATCGCGTTGTTCGTGCGCTCAACCCGAAAAGTGCAGCTGACTCACATGGGTGAGCGCTATTTGCAGACTTGCAGGGATTCTTTAAAAAACCTGGATGCCGCCAGACAGGAGATACTGGATTTATCTGAAACTCCCCGGGGAAGCTTGCGAGTTACTTTGGCCGGTGTTTTTGGAGAAGACTACATTGCGCCCGTGGTGGTTGAAATGGCCAAGCGCTATCCGGAATTGAAAGTGGAACTGAATTTTTCAAGCCGGATCGTGGATTTGATCGAAGAAAAATTTGATGTGGCAATTCGTATCGGGCATCTGGAAAATTCCTCGCTGCTTGCGCAAAAGATCGCTTCTCGTTTTGAATACATTGTTTGCACGAAGGGTTATCTGACGTCGGCAGCCAAGTTAAACGAGCCAGCAGATTTGATAAATCACAATTGCATCGGTGAGCGCAGCAGCTGGAGCTTTAGAAAGCGCGGAAAAATCTTTCAGGTTCCGATTGCTGGTAATTTTAAAAGCAACAATCCCCGGGTTTTGCACAAAGCTGCTCTTGCAGGGTTGGGAATTGCCCGACTTCCCGGGTCCTATGCTTTTGAAGACATCAAGCGCGGCCGATTGGTTTCGGTTTTGGAAAATTTCAGCGAAGGCAAAAAGGATATCTGGGCTGTAACTCCGGCCCGGCATAAGCAAAACATCAATGTGAAACTCTTTATTCAGGAAGTGAAAAAGCATCTGGCAGATGAGTTCAAACACGTTCTGTTTTAGGCAACACCTTGTTGATGCGCCGAGCAAATCCCGTAAGTTGCGGGCTTAACATTAATTTACTGAAATCAATTCTCAGTATGCCTACTTTTTCAGCAACATCCCGCATCTCGCATTGACGATATCCTGACAATCTGACAGAACCTGTCGTTCCGCAGAATTTGGAAATACTTGGAGTATTAATTTCTTATGAGTCAATTCGATCGCGCCTATGAGCTCGGCAAGCTGTATTGCGATCGTGGAGAATACGGTCCCGCAACGGACCACCTCCGCGAAGCAGCTAATGGCTATTTCGCCGAGAAAAATCATTCTTCCTATCTTAAGTGCCAAACACTATTGTTGCGTATTTTTGCCGAACGCGAACAAATCGAAGAAATCAATGCCACTAAGGAAAAACTCCAAGACTTAGTTCTTAAAGAAGGCTTCGAACTTAATTCCAAAACTTATTACTTCCTTGCGGTCTGTGCTTCTTACAAAAATCAGACAGATGATACTCTTGATTACGTTCAAAAAGCGTTGTCCCTGGCTTTGGCTAACGACAACAAAGAAGACATCTGTAATGCGATCTTTGGTTTGGCGATGGTTTACTCCAACCCATCCGTGGCTCGTTATGCTGATGCACTAAAAGAGATCTATAACCTTGAAGTGTTCTTCCAGGTTTACAACTTCCCTGAATTGAAAGTTTCTGCGTTGATTCTGAATGGTAACATTCTGGCGCAAATGAAAAAGTATGAAGAAGCCATCACTGTATTGTGGAAGGCTTACGATGCTTTGAAAGAAACTCGCAACGTGGTTGCGGCGTCTTACCTGATGATTCAGCTGGGCGATGTTTACTTCGAAATGGGTGAAAAAGATCTGGCTCGCGTGTATCTGTCTTTGGCACAAAAATCCATCGACTCTGAAAACCACGTACGCCTGGCGAAAATTTCCCAGTTCTACGCTTCAAAAATCGGCGCGGACTCTCAACATAGCTACGACCTTGTGTTTGATGAGGTAAATCATGCGGTGACCGAGCGTAAGTTGGGTCGCATTGATTTCAAAAATCAGTTTATTCTTTTGGACTTATTGCGCCTGTTCGTTCAGAACCAGGGCACTATTTATTCCAAAGAATTCCTGGTCGAGAATGTCTGGAAACAGCCGTATGATCCGGCAGTACACGACAATAAGATTTACGTGACGATCAAACGTCTGCGTAAACTGATTGAACCAGATTACGAAAAACCAAAATATATTTTTAGAGCCAAAAACGGCTATTACATGAATAAAGCTGCTCGCATTCATTTCGAGCACTAAGTAGGGGATTTTCATGTTACGTCATATTTTACTAGCAGCTCTTTTGATCTTCTCCAGCGTGGGTCATGCTAATCCTTCTCAAGAGGAAGGTGGCATCATTCCAACGGGGGACAATCGTCCGATTCCGTGGCCATGGTCTGCGGCTCAACCTTTCCCATGGGATGATATCCAGGGATTGTGGAGAGTTGAACAGGATGACTATGTGTCTTACTTCGCATTCAAAGTTGTGAAGGAAAAAACCAGCGGTGGTCGTCAGCTTATGGTCAGACAAATCGACGGTGAAACCCGCCGAGTATTGGCTGAAGGCGTGGGCTTTGAACGCGAGAAAATTATCCTGGCGCAAATGACCAGCTGTGGTGGTTCTACTTATAGATTGAAGCTGACTTCTTTCAATCTTGAGAATTCTCCGCAGCCTCCGGGCTTGGGTAATCTCTACAAAAACTCTGTTATGGTTCTGTCATTGGGTAGTTTGGAAGCCAGAACTACCAGTGAAATGATCCACTTACAGTTGTCTAAGGTTTCATCACGTTTCCGCTTCTCGCATGAAACGTGCGTGTCTCACTAGAATTTTATTAAAAAAATAAAAAAAGATATTGCAAAGTCAGAAGGACGCAGATAAACATAGGTCCTTCTTGACCAATAGGGAGTTAGCTCAGTTGGTAGAGCGCCACCCTTACAAGGTGGATGTCGCAGGTTCGAATCCTGTACTCCCTACCAAATTTTCCCAAGCCCGAAAGCTTGGGATTTTTTTTGCCTAAATTAAACCGCCCGTGAGGCGGTTTTTTTATTTGTGTTAGAGGTCAAATACTCAAATACCGGAACTAGTTTTAGAATGTAGCTGGAGGTGTTTGATGGCGAATCAACCAGATAAACCTGGCAGAAAAATTCCTGTAGAAAATCCGAATAAGCGTGATCCAAGAAGGGACACTCCTGAGATCGATCCAAACCCAAGCAAGGTGCCGGAGATTGATCCTCAGCCAGGAGTTCCTGAAAAGAAACTGCCCCCAGATCCTATGATGTGATTGAGGGCTTTAAGCGAGTAAGTAACTTGTTATTGGCAGCGGAAATTTAGTTCGTAGACGTAGCCGTTGCCTAAAGCTCCACGAGCAACCGATCCACCCAATCCTGCAATGCCACCCACTGTGGATTCAGTTTGTCCACCCATTGCCCAAATCGCTCCACCTGCAGCTTGTGCAACTTTGGATGCTGTTTTGGCTTTTTGATAAGTCGCCTCGTCCATATTGCCTTGGTATTTTGATCCTTCATTTACGATCATCGGCATTTTGCCCGTTTGTTTGCAGTAGTCTTCAGCTTGCGACATGGCGTCTCTGTAGCCGGCTTCTTTGTCTTCGATATTTAAAAGAACTTTGTGGTCGCCGTTTGCGCTGGGTCTAACATCACGGTGATGTGCGCAGCCAAATCCGAATGCAGTGATAGCAAAAATTAAAACCAAGCGATTCATTGTTTTCATCGATTCTTCCTTTGATGGAATTTGTTATCTGACATTCTATTCGTGGAAATCGACACAGGGTAGGGTGTTGACGCGAGGCCTCAACGCTGAGGTTCGCTTGGAGTTTTTCGAAACAATCTTAAAAGATATTAACTTTAAGTGTGCGAAGTATGGCGATTTGTTCCAAACAGCACAAAACTAATGATTTCCAACGGCACCTAAGTTATCTGACTCCCGAGACGTAACTTGAATGAAAGTTCGTAAAGTTTTTAAGGAGTGATCATGAAACTATTGTTGGCAGCGCTTTTGGCGTCCACTTTCTCTTTTGCGGCTTTTGCGCAATCTATCCAGGAAGAACAACCTCTAAAACTTTCCAAGCGCGAAGAAGCTGCTAAGCGTTTGATGGTTGAAGATTCTTACGAAGCGCCACAAGGCATTCTTTTTAACGAAGCTGCATATCTAGCTGGTGATACAGACTACAGCGATTACACAAACGTGATCGTGATCAATAAAGCGGCTCGCGGCCCGGGCGCTCAAAAACTTCGTCTTTACACAAACCGCCGTTTGGTTTTGACGACAAACGTATCCACTGGAACAGAGCAGTTGGAATACATCGGAAAATTCAAAGGTATCGTAAACGGTATCTTCAAAGGTTCCCGTGAATCTCACTGGAGACACACGACTCGCGGTTTCTACAATATCAAACGCGTATACGACTATAACTACCGTTCAGGCGAATCCAAATTCATGATGCCTTACGCGATGTTCTTCAATGATAAGCGCGGTTTGGCAATTCACCAGGTTCCACCAGACATCGTTGGCGGTGAAGCAAATGGCGTTGCTGCCTTGGGTTCTCGTGCATCCGGTGGTTGTGTTCGCGTTAAATCTGGTCCAATCAACATGATCCACGATGCTGTTGTTAGCGCCGACAAAGGCCACATGCCAGTGATCGATAGCAGAACAGGCCGTCAGGTTTATGAAAACGGCAAGCCGCAAACTAAAGTGGGCTTCCGTTCTATCGTGATCGTGGAAGAGTACTAATCGCGTCTTGACCCGTTCGATTAAGAGCAATAAAAAGGCTGAACCTGTGGGTTCGGCCTTTTGTTTTTTGGGAACCACTGGTGGAGTCTTATATGGTTTTAAATGATCTTGTAAAAGTGCCTGATGAACAACGCGATCACCAATGGGAGATTGATTTCTTCATGGCGATCACTTCTGGCAAAGTAAAACTGATGCTGGATGCACCTCAACAGGGTCCGGATGGCTGGCCATATATGCTGACGGAAACATCTTCGGATGCTTCCGAGCCAGCAAACAAAATCATGCAATGGGCAGCACTAAAAGGTGTGGGCTTGGCAGTAAATCCGCAAAAGAATTATCCAGACTACGTTTTCACTTACGGCATGCTTTGGCATTTCAAAGAAACAGGATTGTTCTACCGCACGGCTGATGAAGCTCCGGTGGGAGTGGTGGAGTTGGAGCAAGGTCAGGCGCTTCATGCGGGCGATGCGTCCCCGCAGTACTTGCCAGCTTATGTTCGTAACATCATCAAGGAATTCTTCCGCGACCAGGCGGTATTGCGTCCGCGTATTTTGGTGATGAGCCAGGATCGTAAGAACTATGATTTGGCATTTTCTTTAGAGTCTTTGGGTAACCCACCACAAACTGAACATCAGGGAATTGCAGAGGCGTTGAGCTGGTTCCTGCCGCCGCATTATTCGATCGTGTTGGTGTCAGAGATGGGGCTTCCTAAGTTCTACGATCTATAAGATTGTTGGATTTAAAATGAGAGAATAAAAAAAGGGAATCCAACCGGATTCCCTTTTTATTTTCATATGCAATAGAGCGCAAAACTATTCTTCTTCCAACTCTCCTGGAGTCGGCAAAAGATCCATTAAACATTCTCTCCAGTATTCCGGAGCGTCTTCGCTATAGTCGACGGCGATGTGGAAACCTTTTTTACCCAGCAGTTTCGTTCTTTTGATAACACCGGAAATTTCCAGATTCATTTCATCCAGATGCATGAAGATTCGATCTCCAATCAGCACATCCAGAGTCAGATTTTTTCTTAGCGCCGTGGGAATCAGGTCTTCTCTTTTAACCAGTAAAAGCAGACCGGTTGATGAAGCTTCCACGATTTCGCAATTTTTTGCGATCTTTGCGAAATCATCCAGCGATGTCATGTACGATACGTGAATCGGTGTGACTTCCTTGCGTGGAGCAATCCGTTTGTTAGCAGCTGTGTTTCCCATTTTTACCTACCTTGCTCTTAAGGAACTTGCATATGAGCTATTAAACTCTTCGGCAGGACCGGACCAAAGTTAAAGGTTCACGCAGAAAAATCCAAAGCAAAATTTCTGCTGGTGGAAACACACGCCAGCTCCTTCAGACGGGACTTGATGTTCAGAGTAATCAAGCAGTGTGAATGTCTCAAATTGGGATGCATTTTTTCGCCAATTTCCTACAGAAAAACCGGAAAGAACCGAGGGCTGTTTGAAGGGGCGCAGTGCTTTAAAGCACGCTTCTTTGGCAGTCCATAGGCTTGCCGCATTCGGAGCTGATGTGAACTCCTGTGGCGACGTTATGCGCTTTACAACTCTGTCTGCAATGCGCTCGGCGTGTTCGATATCAACCCCTACAGCGTGTGCAGAAGTGACCAGAATTCCCATTCCGTTGGTGTGCGCGATACTTGAGTGCAGGGGAGTTTCAGAATTTAGAATAATACGATCACGGTGGGCATGAATCAGACTGCGGTGATCGGGATTTTGACTGCCCCATTCTTCGTAAGCAAAGACCTGCAGGTCAGGGCAGTTCAGATGTGTTCGCAAGGACTCTAACATCATTTTATCAATGATCATGTCAAAGTCCTTCCGGCAATTACAGATTGAATTGGGATGGCCACTGAACGGCTTTGCCGCTGGTGATATCCATCATGCGATCCAGGGAAACTTTAGCTTCCAGGCGAAGTGCCTCTGGCAGATTCACTTCCGGTTTCAAAGTTTCCAAAGCGCGTTTGATTTTTTCCATGTTGTTCATCTTCATGTAAGGGCAGTCGTTGCACTTACAACCCTCATCAACAACTGGCGCCTGAATGAATGTGGCATCAGGACGGCGTTTTTGCATTTGATGGAAAATACCAGTTTCAGTCGCCACGATAAATTTCTTATGTGGTTGCGAAGAAACGGAATCCAGCAAGTGCTGAGTGGAGCCAATGATATTTGCATAAGCCAATACCGAGTCATCACACTCCGGGTGAGCCAAAATCAAAGCGTCGGGATGCTCTTTAATAAGTGCAGCCAGGCGATTGGCATTGAACAGCACGTGCACTTCGCAAGAGCCATTCCAGAATTCCATTTCGCGATTTAGTTTTTTAGATAACCAACGACCCAAGTGTTGATCCGGGCCGAACAGGATCTTGCGATCTTTAGGAATCGATTCAACAATCTGTGCCGCATTGGAGGAGGTGATGATCACATCAGAGATGGATTTAACTTCGGCAGAGGAATTGATGTAAGTCACCGCGATACCTTCGCGATGTTGTTGGCGCCAAGCCAGGTACTTATCGTAAGGAGCGCCCTTAACCAAAGAACAAGTGGCCTCAAGTTCCGGAACCAAAACTGTTTTTGTGGGATTCATGATCTTGACTGATTCAGCCATGAACACAACACCCGCAAGCAAGATGACCTGCTCTTTTACTTCCTGTCCCTTTTTAGCCAAAAAGAAACTGTCACCGACATAGTCGGCTACATCCTGAATATCACCATCTTCATAGTAGTGAGCCAGAACGACAGCGTTCTTTTCTTTTTTCAGTCTTTGGATTTCAGCAGCAACATCATAACTCATAGTCATTACCTCGCCCGGGCAATACGCCTTGGTATGAAAGGCCATTATACGCCTATTAGGTGCGACATCCTATAGCACAGCAGTGCCTAGGTCGTAAGGAAAATCTGAATATGAACTAGAGTGTAGTTCCGCCCTTAAGGACGTTGATAATGGACTTGGAAGCGGTTTTTAGGGACTCAAACACGCCTTTACCTTCAGAGGCGCAGCCTTCGATTTCCGGCGCGTTGTAAGGGTTTAGGGCGCTTCTCATCTCGGCCAAAGAAGCCACGTTGGGAAGATCGCGCTTATTGTATTGCATGATCAATGGGATCTCGCGGATGTCGTAACCTTGTTGCTCAAGGTTCGTTTCCAGGTTGCGAAGAGATTCCAAGTTTTCGTCCATACGCTCGATTTGCGAGTCTGCGACGAAGATTACGCCATCAAGGCCTTTTAGGATCAGCTTGCGGGAGGCATCGTAAACCACTTGTCCTGGAACAGTGTAAAGGTGGAAACGGGTTTTGAAACCACGGATCTCACCGACGTTCAAAGGCAGGAAGTCAAAGAACAAAGTACGCTCAATGTCCGTGTTCAATGCCACAAGCTTGGATTTTTGATCCTCAGCCGTTTTTTGATAAACCCACTGAATATTTGTCGTCTTACCGCCCAATGAAGGGCCGTAGTACACGACTTTGCAGTGAATCTCTTTGGCATTGTAGTTAATAAAGGACATTACAGCTCCACTCTATTTTGCAGGGCACGACCCATAGTTCTATCATCTATGAAATCGATGTCGCTGCCAATAGGAACTCCATGGGCAATGCGAGAAAGTTTCAATCCTTTGCCTTGAAGCTGCTTTGCCAGGTACAAAATCGTCGTATCGCCCTCAAGATCTGCGTCCAATGCCAGGATGATTTCCTTGATCACGGGACCGTCACCACGAATGCCGGCGTCCACGCGCTCGATCAACTCATGGATTTTCAGTTCTTTCGGACCAATGCCTTCCAGCGGAGAGATCGCCCCATGCAAAACATGGTAGCGGCCGCGGAACGCACCCGAAGATTCGATGCGCATGATATCGGAAGGTTCCTCAACCACGCAAAGTGCATCGTCGGCACGGTGGGAGTCATTGCAGTAACGGCAAAGATCCGCATCCGTAAAGTTATAGCAGCGAGGGCAGTCATGAACCTCGGCACGCACACGAAGAAGAGCTTCACTTAAACGCTCCGGAAATTCAGTCTCGGATTTGAGAATGAAATAGGCCAGACGTTGAGCAGTCTTCGGCCCGATACCAGGCAGACGGCTCATTTCATGGACTAATTTTTCAAGAGCGGTAATGTGAAGCAAGGGATTCTCCGGTTATCTAAATTAGAACATTCCTGGAATGTTCATGCCGCCAGTGATTTTTTCCATCTCTTTGGCAGAAGTGTCGCGAGCTTTTTTAACAGCTTCGTTAGTTGCAGACATGATCATGTCCTGAAGCATTTCAACGTCGCCGTCTTTCATAACGTCAGCGCTGATTTTCAAAGAAGTGATCATGTGGTCGCCGTTAACTTTAACAGTCACAGCGCCGCCGCCAGTGCTTGCTTCGTATTCTGCTTTAGCAAGTTCTTCCTGGGCTTTTTTCATTTTCATTTGCATTTGATTGGCTTGCTTCATCAAAGCTGCCATTCCGCCGCCAAGGCCTTTCATAGGAACTCCTTTATTTCTTAGGCGAAGATTCGCCTTTAAGTTCTACGATGGATTTGATTTTGCCCTGGAATGCTTCCTGAGCTGCTTTCACCATCGGGTTGGTGGTAATCTTGTTGCGGATTTCGTCTTCAGCCAGCTGCACCTTTTTTTGTTGCAGAGCCTGAGCGGATTCGCCGACTTGATCACCCTTCATTAATACTTCAAAAGAATACCCAGCACCCCAGTACGAATCAATAAATCCTTGCAGCTTTTTACGCACCTGAGTGTCAGCCATTTGGTCCTTTAGGAAGACCAATTTTGTCGGCACTCCCAGGGTCAAAAGCTTGCCTTCCTCTTTCACGAACAGAAGGTTTTCGATTTTCGCTGCAAACAGAGCGTCATCCTGGCGAAGCAATTCCACAAAGTGCATCCAACGCTCGGTTGGATTTGCACCAGTCGCAAGTTTTGGTGGTTCAGGTTTAACTTCCTCGGCCTTTACTTCAACCACGGGCGCGGCGGGCTTTTCCACTGGTTTTTTCACCGGTGATTCAAAGGCAGATTTCATCTTCTCCAGACCCGAAGGAACTTCAGGAACGGATTGGGATTCTTTCAGTCGATGATGGCCTGGAGCTGTGGGAACTACCGGCGGAACGTAGGGCCTGGCACCACCTGCGCTGTGAGAGGCTTGGGGACCATTTGCTAAAAGCGTTTTTAGGTCCGAAAGCTTCGGCGCAGATGCCATGCGAAGCAAAATCACCTCAAGAACAATGCGAGGATCCTGGGCGCGTGGAATATCATTTCCACCTTTAAGTGCCATGTCGAAAAGCATGTGAATGTCTTCTTCAGACAGGCGTAGGGAAAGATCAGTCAAAGCCTGCAACTCGGTGTCAGGCATTTCTAAAATCTGTGCGGCTTGAGTTTCAGAAACCTTCACCAACAACAAATTGCGGATCATCTCAAGCAAATCTTGAGAGAACAGGTGAGGCTCAAACCCCGCCTTGGAGATTTTTTCGATCACAGCCAACACTGCTTGGGAATTGCGCTCTACCAAAGCTGTCAAAGTTTCAAACAACAATGCGCGATCAGTAAGACCCAGAATTTCCACCACGTTCGCACGAGTCAGTGGACCGTTTGCGAAAGTGATAACCTGATCCAGCAAACTTTGTGAGTCACGCATGGAACCATCACCCTGACGGGCGATAACCCATAGTGCTTCCTCTTCAGCAGGAACTCCTTCCTGATCGCAGATCAGTTTCAGGCGTTCTGTGATTTGGCGAGTGGTGATTCTGCGGAAATCAAAACGCTGGCAACGGGACAAAATCGTTTGTGGGATTTTGTGAACCTCTGTTGTCGCCATGATGAAGATCACGTGACCTGGCGGCTCTTCCAAAGTTTTTAGAAGGGCGTTGAAGGCACTTGTCGATAGCATGTGAACTTCGTCGATGATGTAGATTTTGTATTTACCGCTGGTAGGCATGAAGGCCACGGTTTCGCGAAGTTCACGAATGGAATCGACACCGTTGTTAGAGGCTCCGTCGATTTCGATAACGTCAACGCTGGAACCAGTCGCGATCTCACGGCAGGAATCACACGTGTTGCACGGAACGAAATTCACCGCGTTCGGGCAGCGCAAAGCTTTTGCCAGGATACGAGCTGATGAAGTTTTACCGGTACCACGAGGACCTGTGAAAAGTAGAGCGTGAGGAAGGCGGTTGTTTTTAAGCGCGTTCGCCAGTGTTTGGGTAATATGATTCTGTCCGACTACGTCAGTGAAAGATTGGGGACGCCATTTGCGTGCAATCACCTGATAAGACAAAACATTCTCCGAACTGCTAAAACAAAAAAAGTGGCCGAGCACCCCATATCACATGAACCCTCGAGTGCCGTTGCTTCCTTCCGGACCTAGCGGAGTTCGTCAAGGGAGGCATTGCATGGGACCCGGCCATGGATTGGTCTATCCTACTGGTGGGCTGGTTACATTCGATAACTCGTCGTCCCACAGAGGAAATTTTGGTGGAAAGAGGGGCTCATTTCGACCCGGGCATCCTGCCCTTGCCGCTTCCCCTTCGGGGAGGGCCTTCCGGGCCCCGCGGAGGTCTTCATGAGTCCCTCTTTCCACCAAAATTTCCTCTGTGGATGATGGTTTTCGGTAAAGGGGGTAGGAAGACTGGGGCCATGGAGAAGTGGGAGTGGGTTTTGGCTTGGTGCGTTGGTTTTTGTGTGCGGGGATGGGGTGTTATGGCTTTTCTGGGGATGGGGGAGTGGTAGGATTTTTTTATTGGAGGTTTTCTTATGAAAGCTGTTTTTGGGGTTTTGGTTACTTTGTTGGTTTCGGTTTCTTTTGCTCAGTCTATTGGGGTTAAGGATATTCCGGCGGATGGGGATACTACTATTTCTGTTAAGAAGGGATCGACTGCTGACAACAAGTATGAGGTGACTTCTGGTGAGGATGATATCGAAGGCGAAGAAGCTAATTTGATCAAAGAAGCTCGCGCTAACTGGAAGAAGGCTTGTGCCGATTGGAAGAAAGAGTTGAAGGATCTTAATAAAGACAATCAGGTTCTTTCTATGAATTGTGGCAAGATGGTTTGTTCCAAAGATGGTGTCGAGAACACTTGCAGCTCTAAAGCTACGTACAAATTGAAAATCCAAGTTAAGTAGTTGCTATTCTATCTGGGAGCTTTTGCTGCGTTCTTGGGCGAAAGCTTTCCAGGCGCGAAGATATGACTCGCTTTTGTTTTTTGAAAACAGTGGCTCGATAATTTTTTTCTGGTATTCGGCCGTGTTTACATTTTTTCTGATCAGTTCATCTACGTCGGTGATTAGCTTTTTTCCTTGTTCGCTTCTAGAGCAGGCAAAATAAGTGACCATTTCTTTTTTGGCCTCCTCAATTTCAAAAACAGCTATGTCCGTAGTGCTTAAATTGGAATGCACTTCAAGGGTCGATCTGTGGTCGATCGTATAGTCGACGCGTCCCTTGGCGATCATCGACAGAACGTTTACGGCGATAAAGTCTTGTGGATTTCTTTGTAGGTTTCCACCGTTTGAATTCTTTAGAATTTCGTCAACCTGAGGACCGTATGATCTTTCCAGGGAAATGGAACCTATGATGTCTGGGATTTGTACTAAGTCCTTTAACGATAGTGTGGTTCCGGCGAGCTTCAGTTTTTCTGCTCGTGCTTTATTTATCAAAACTACTGGCGGTGGCATCAAACCATAGGGTGTCCAATAGACATACTTCAGACGCGAACGATCCTCCAGGCAAGCCATGAAGCAGGTGTTATCGGTCTGGCGCATTTGGGCCAATATTCGGGGAACGTTTGCATCGAAAAAAGAGAACTCGTACTGAGGGTTGGTTTGTTTCAACTGGCTGAGGAAGTATCCAACATGAGTTTCCGTGTCGCTGCCGACAATTTTAATTCCGCTGGGATTCCCTATTTTAAAAGAAAGCTTTTCCGATTGCGCATTGGCTTCGCAGTCAGAGAAAGCAAGGTATGCGCTTAAGCTAAGTAGTAAAAGCTGTTTTCGATTCATCCAAATACCTGTTCCCTATTTCTATCATTCTGGATTGAGCAGGGCACGGGGGATTTTCCAGTGTTTTAACATGTTATTGGGACGGCAAAGGTCGTTGGGTACAAAAATGCAACAATGATTTGCGATACCGTCCTCTACCGAGACAATGGATTTTGGTCGATTATGTGGGAGTAGCAATTAACAAGGTCTCTAGGAGGACATTATGACTACGACAAAATGGCAAATCGACTCAGCTCACTCAAGCGCAAACTTTTCTATCAAACATATGATGATCGCAAAAGTTCACGGTGGATTTGAAAAAATCACCGGCAACCTTTCTTTGGATTCAGCAGACATCACTAAATCAGTTGTCGAGGCGACAATCGAAGCGTCCAGTATTAATACTCGCGAGGCACAACGTGATGCCCATTTGAAAAGTGCTGATTTTTTTGATGTCGAGAAATTTCCAGTGATTACATTTAAATCTAAAAAAGTGGAACAGTCTGGTGAAGATGAACTGAAAGTCACAGGCGACCTTACAATTCGTGATGTAACTAAAGAAGTTGTCCTGGAAGTTGAGGGTCCCTCAGCTGAGCATACCGATCCTTGGGGTAACACTAAAATTGGTCTGTCAGCGAAAACCAAAATCAAACGCAAAGATTTTGGTCTGAATTGGAATGCAGCTTTGGAAGCGGGTGGTGTTTTGGTCGGCGACGACGTAACGATCACTCTGGATATTCAGTTCGCTAAGAATAAATAGTTCATTAGATATAGAAATTTGTAATGCAGATGGCGGCATTTGAAGATGTCGTCATCTCTAAATAAAGATTAGTTAAGCTAACATTGAATTACTAAGATTCATTCCGATACGTTTTCTCAATCTAGACCAATGTATAAGGTTGAGACATAAATTTTTAAGTATTTACTTCAAACTCCTCAAATGATGTCATTATATTAAGTACCCATTTTTGTTTGGTATCGTCGGGATCGTTTGTAAGGGGAATGAATGAGTATAATACAGGTGCTTGTTGGCTTTGGATTAGCAGCAATACTTGGCTTAGCCGTGGCTGAGATGGGTAACACATCTAGCAAGCAGGCTGCGCAAGTTCGTGCATCTCTATCCCGTGCTTCCCTTACTCAATCTTTGCAATCCGTTATTTCCTCCAATGCTATTTGTACTGACATGGTTAATAAGACAATGGGATTTGGTCCAACCCTCACGGGACTTTCTTCTCATGATGCTTTAAATGGTCCGAACATCCCAGTTTCTTTCAATTTGGGATCTGGTTTAGTAGTGGCCGATGGAGGAGAGCTCCAGGCGTATGGTCTTACGGTGGAATGGTTACGTGCATTTGATCCACATGAAATTCCTAATGCAGTTCCACCCCCTAAAAAATTGTACGTCACTGATCTAAAAATGAAGGTTAAACAGAATGCGGGAGTATCTAAAGTCGTCGATTTGAAATGGATCGAAGTCGGGAAAGTATACTTTGTAACTTCGGGACCTATAAGCGCGGCGGCCAGAGTCGAAAATTGTTTCGGTACAATCCTTGGAAATTATTTATGTCCGAATACTAATGACATTCAAACTATACAAGGTGGTTCTTGGACTTGTACTTCTATGACTGAAGCTGTTGGCGGTGCTCTTACACAGGCTTGTGGTGGTGGTGGATCCAATACTCAGTTGATTAAAGGCGTGGGCGGTACATCTGTCGGTTGCTCTCGAATCTATAAAATTACTGAACCAAACTGTGATGGTTGGGGTGCGGTAACCGCCGAGTCGGTATGCAAAACCCGTGCGTGTAACTTGCCCCCGGGCGCCGGTGGGGGAGCACCCACTTCCGTCAGTATTGGTGATCAAAACACCCCTGGATTTACTGTTCCAGGTACAACAGTCAGAATTTATGTACCTGGTTCGCCGGGTAGCAGTGGTTCGGGTACAACTCCTTCAACACCGGGTAGTCCTGGGACGTATGTTAACGTTCCCATTCCTGATAGATACGTTAGCGGGGTAACAATCCGAGGTACTTCCCTTAATATCCCAGCGGGATCTTCAGTTGGATATTACAGCTGCGGTGGTGGCTGCGATCGGAATACTCCAGCGCAATGCCCAAATGCACCAACATTCTAAATATGAAATATAAATTAGTGCGCCCACTTTCGGCTGTTTTATTCCTCTATGGAATGATTTGTTATCTGGCGGCCGTCACTAGAAGTTTTCAGATTATTCGGTTTCCATTTACGATTGATTACGGAGAGTCGACAACTATACATCAGATAAAAACTTTGTTCGATGGCCTAAGTCCCTATTCCCAGTCTGCCGCGGATTCATTCAACTACTTTTCGTACACTCCTCTATTTCCATTTCTAGCATCTCTTCTAGGTCATGATCCTGAATCATGGCTTTTTGCGGCTCGCATAATTAATACTTTATCATTGGTTGGTGTAGGACTGCTCATTGCTAAGATGTACTATGACTGGCAGGGGCGTGATGCAACTACGTGGGATTTTGCCTTGCCTTTTATTCTTTGGTTTTCATGGTTTCCAGTTTCAAACTGGATGGGTGTGGGCAGGATCGATGGATTGGCGCTTCTGTTTCAAGTATTGGGTCTTTACTTTTACTTGAAACCCGTCGAGAAATCATCTTCGAAGATGCTGGGGATCCTCTGTTTCGTTTTGGCCTTTTATACCAAGCAAAGTGCGGTTTGGATTCCTCTTTCCCTGATGCTGTGGGAAGCAACTCGACTGAATAGAAAAGATCTGGGTGGTTGGTCGCTATACTTTGCTGCTATTGTCGGTGGTCTTTTTGTTTTGAATCAATTTAGTGGTGGATTCTTGTGGAGTCATCTTTTTGAATCAAATCGCAATGAATTCCGAATCGATAATCTGTTGATTGCACTTAAGGATAATGGAACTTTTCATCTTGGCATCTTGTTGGTAGCTGCGAGTGGCTTAGTAAAGCTGAACCTAAAGTCATCTGATGGGTTGATGGCATTGTTGGCAGTAACTTCTCTAATCTGGGTTGTTGGAGCTGGTCGCGAAGGTAGCAGCTCTAACTTCCTCCTAGAGTTTTCTATTGTGGTGACTTGGTTTGCCGCCCGGGGAGCCCGAAAATTGAATCAGTCCAAAACTATTTCCTGGGTTGCCACCCTCGTTGTTGTTGCGACATGCTGGCATAACGTAGTGGTGCGCTCCTATTTCATTAAAGATCCGGGTCCCGAGCTATTCTGGTCTAACTTTAATTCTTTGGCGAAAGATAGCACCGAGAAAGTTTTGGAACTTGTCAGAAATTCCGATGGTCCCGTGTGGTCAGAGAACCCTTCCTTATCCTTGTATGCCGGTAAAGAAATAATATTTTGGCCTTTCGAATTCGGGCAAGCGATTGCACGAAAGTCCATGAATGAGGATGAGCTATTAAAGCAGTTAGCCGATAAAAAAGTTTCGTTGGTGATTCGAGAATCTGCTACACGGATCGCTCCAGTACAGCGACTGTCTGACAAAATGCTTCAGTTGATAGGTTCGAACTACAAGATTATATATTACGACGACTTCTACGTCGTATATGCGCCAAACCAATAATTATAAAAGCTAACCAGGAAAGAATTGAAATCACGTAAGAGATCCACATGATTGCGGTTCTCTTGTAGTAAAGATTCGTAACATCCGAGGCCTTAAGAATCATGCCCGCAGTAACATCAGTTGGTATCAATCCTTTTTCCTTGGCATTGTCATACCGAAACCCAGGAAAATACTGCATAGCCACTTGTACTGTAGAGGTTCCCGGTTGCGTTTGAATTTCATAGTCTCCCGATGAGACTCTTGTAATAATGTGCTTTTCTTCATCGGGAACCCGGCCGTCATCATTAGGGTTTTTGGAGCAACGATTAAAAAATAGTTCAACGGAGGCGTTTGGGGTGTCCGGACGAAATGTTCGAACGATGGCGGTTTCATGATTCAGATATCGATTTAGCGTTAATGCTTCGTATGAATAGGCGCCGGTCTGCGGGCCAAGCGCAGATATAAGATCGTTATAACAGGAAACCAGTTTGTCGCGGCTCTCGTTTGATTGCCAAAAATACTGAAGTACGGCCTGATAGGATGGCATAAATACTTCGGTAACCGCTGTTTGATTTAGCATTGATTTAAAAAAACAACTCATCACTTCGCAGGATTTTTCCTTGAAGGGATTCCGAAAGTCGCCATCAAGGACAGAAGGTGGACCAGTTAAGTAAAAGAGTGAAGACGATATTAGCCTGTTAGCTGGTGCACTTTCCCAGTAAAGTCCTTTAAGAAAGAATGAGCGTTCACCTAAAAGGTGCGTCTTAATTTCCGAAACAAAGTCAACGCCACGGGAAACCCCAAAGAAGTATGTGCGTCCAGCTGAAAAATCATTTAGCTGGGCAGGTTCCATGCTAACGACTTTAGGTGAATACCACCAGAGGAAATAGCTAGGAGTGAAGTGTCCACCAAAGTTTCCAACCCAAGCGGTAATGAAAAGACTAACAATAAGGGTTTTTCGCTTCCAAGAATGCGACTCGTTTAAGGCAAAAGTGACGGCAAATACAAAAAGAAGAAGCGAAATAAAAAGGAAGCGATAGTAATGAAATGGAATGATTGGAAGCTGGTACTTTAGAGAAACTTTTGCGATGCCAATGAAACTTACGAATACAAATGCTGTAAACGCCAAATAATATGAAAATGTTCTATTTTTAAAAAATAGAAACGAGAACCCTACCATGGTAAGCCAGAATCCCGTTCGCATGGGAATTGATTCTAACTTCACCAGGTACTTTCCATAAGCTAACATAGGAAACATAAAAAAGGCGGTTAGACCTAATGAAACAATGCCCACAAGTACTAAAGCCCGAACATCTTTCTCGAAAACTTTTTTAATCACATAGAAAATAACGGCAACCAAACCAAAAACAAAATGACTCAAAATTGTCAGAGAGATCCAAAGGGCTGTTAGATACTTTTCCTTTTTTTGAGTCGATAGAATTGCCAGGACCAGGAATCCAGCGGATAGGAACTGGTTTGTGATGCCCGTTACGTAAATGTCCTGAAGAGTAAGGCCCTGAAAGAACATGGTGACAGGATTCTCATAAAAGTTCAGAGAATGACCAAAGTTTTTTTCGAACGAATAGACATTTATATAAAGAGTCCAAGATACGAAGATGACAAAGAAGATCTTTGCGGCGAATTTGTCTAAGCTTCTGCTAAGGCGATATAAAGAATAAATGTAGAAAGAGAATAGGACGAATACGAACGAGCTGTAGAGCCATCTGTCATCCAGTACACCTCGCAACACCCACTCATTTATCTTGATGACTATGGCCAGTAGGAAGTCGTGCAGGGGTGGGTAAAACAAATTCTGTATGCCACCTAGAAAGTAATGATCATTAAATCCGTGAAGGCCCACTTCCAAAATATCTTTACCGCTGGCATAGCGGCCGCCACCGTCCAAGGTGTACAAGATATTACGATAAGTTAGAGCAAGCACACAGCTGATGCAGTTTAGGAAAATCAACTTTTCCCAGTGGCGTTTTAGGAAGTTCTTAATTCCATTCAACTTTGCGGACTCCATGACCAATACTTTCTAAAAAGGACTTTTCCTTTGGTTTTTCCACAGCGAATACGGTTACTTTTTTTGAAAGACCGCAGGTTTTTGCTGCATATACGTCGGGTGGATTCTGATCTTTTCCTTGTTTCACGTTCCAGCTGGATCTTAAGATTTGTTTGAATTCTACAGGATCATCATTGTGCCACGCCTCGGCGGCTTTCTTGGCGAATTCTTTTTGTAACTTCAATGAAGTGGAATCTGGTAGTTCCATTTCTCCTAAACTGATGCCCGGGCTTTCTTTTACATAGAATGAAAGGTCAAGTTTCTGCAAAAAGCTGCTATCCAGAATTCGATGAACAATTTCTGAATCGGGCTTTTTTGACAGGTGGTGAGCTCCCTGATGCAGGCAAGGATAAAAATCCTGAAAACCGCCAAAGATGCTTAGGGTGTTACGCTCAATTGAATGCGCCACAGTCAGAATCTTTTCGTCGGACCAACTAAGGTTAAGCAATGCCAGACACGATTTCAATACAGAGATCAAATGAGCCGAACTTCCACCCAAACCGGTTTGTGGAGCAAACTCCGAGTATGACTTCACATGAAGACCGCAGTTAAGTTCCATCAATTCATTTGCAAAACAGTTGAGAACTGCAAGGCTGATTCGGAACTCATCCTTTGCGATAAGTACCAATTCAGGGAGCTTATCTATTTGCGCCTGAGTTTTGTAATCCTGACTCTCAATAAATATATGTGGACTTTGGGTTTTCTGAATTTCACAATGAGAATAGGCTTTGAATGAAGCATTGATGATTTCAGTGCCGTACTCGTTGGTAAAAAAAGGCAGATCTGTTCCGCCTCCAATTAAACCTATTCTATATGGAATACTCGTTTTAAAAACCATTTAGGGAAATGCTACTTTGGGAACTACGGAATTGGAAACAAAAACTTTAGTTCTGCTCGCGGGAGGAAAGGCCTCTCGTCTAAATGAGTTTTTGAATACTGATTCGCAGATAAAATGCCTGGTTCGCTTCGGGGATGTTGTTTTTATTGATCTTCTTTTACGTCAGGCATGCGAAGCGGGAATAGAACATGTCATTCTTCTTGCGGGACCAGCACGTGAAAGTATCAAAGCGCACTTGGCGAATGGAGATTATAACATGCAGTTCTCCTTTCCGGATGAGGAAACCCGATTGGGAACTGGCGGAGCTCTTTCGCTGATTGCTCCATTCGTTAAGGAATCACGCTTTATTCTGTCCAATGCGGACACATTCTTTGCTGAGAATCCATTTCAAACAATTCAAAGAGTTTCAAAGAACCAAAAGGCAGTTTTTTTGGTAAGCCCAAAAGAAAACCACGAAAAATCTGGATTTCTCGCGAACTCCCAAACATCGCAGTGGCAAGATCTCTATAACACACCTGGGTACTGTTACGCAGGCGTCGCGATGTTGAGTTCTGACCTGGTTCTTAAATGGCAGTCGTTGAATCTGCCAGAAACGTGTTCTTTTGAAAGGGATGTGTTTCCCAAGATTAAGAACGACGTGAAATTCTATAAATGTGATTTTTCTGAGATCGATTTTGGAACGGCTGAGGGGTTTCGCAGGCTGCAGACATTGTTGCGGGAAGTGGTATGAACGAATATCAACTTCTACGACAAAAACACTTTAAATCTGCGGTCGCACAAACGAGCTTTCATACCGATGAAGCTTTGACGGCCAGCTTTCGTATTCCGAAGGATCTGTTCCTGGAATTGCAAAACAAAGTTAAGAACTATCTTCTCATCTCGGCAGGGCAATCGGCACTTTCTGATTCAACTGAAGATTTTTTGAATACGTTTCCAAACATCGCAAAGAATGTGAGTACATCGGGGATTGTGATTCCTAAATCCTACTGTGACCACTTATTCACTGAAGTACATCGTGTGATTGCTGATATTCTGGCTACATCCAATATTAATCACGCGGCAGAGTTCTGGATTTATCCCTTTAATGTACGTGTAAAGAATCCGGTTAAAACTTCCGATACTTTAAGCTATCCCACCGAACTTCCGCACTCGGAAACGTGGGTAGGTTGTTCAAAGAGATCGGTGCTTTTGCATATTCCCGTTCTAGGAGACATGGAAAATAATCTGCTGAAGGTGTGGAAGCCGGGTACTGAAATGGGTCCCGATTGGTTAAAGCCACTTTCAAGTTATCACGACGCTAATGAACTGATTAAGAATAGCCAGGAACTGGCAATTTCTAGTCAGACGGGCCATGTTATGATGGTTGATTCTTCACTTTTGCACGGTACGTTCAGACGGGAAAATGCCGGCCCAAGAGTTTCTATTGATTTGAATGTGGTATTGAAAAACTATTCGGTCGACGAGTTTCCCGACAAGGATAATTTGCTCGCAGATCGTCAAAAAGTGTCTAATCACGATTTCTTTGAAATCGGGAGATCCCTGCGTGTTCAATCTCCAGACGGGGATGGCGATATCTTTTCGCCAGAAGATGGAATGCGCCATCCCGCCAATATTAAGATTGTAAAGTTCTAAGTCCCTGGGAGAGTGGAATTTTAGCTTTCCAGCCAAATCTATCCATAGCCGTGGTATCAAGAAACTTGTGTTGAGCGCCCGTCAAGTTATTGCTGACGAAATCAAGTTCACCCGTAAATCTTGTTTGGGCTTGAATCAGTTTTGCCAGTGTTGCAATCGAGGTTACTTCTCCGCTTGCAACATTTATGACCGAAGGCAGATTTTTCTGCTCCAACAAATGCAAAGTTGCATCTGCTAAGTCAAACGAGTGAAGAAAGTCCCTCTGATTGGCTCCGTCACCCCAGATTTCAACTTTCGTCAATTGACTGGCTTTCGCTTCCGACATCTTTTTTATTAGTGATGGAATCACGTGAGAATGTTCTGAAGCTTTTTTCTGAAGAGGGCCATAGACGTTACTTGGAATAACTGAAATGAACTCAGTGCCGTGTTGCTTATTCATAGCTTCTGCCATTGACAACGCATTCAGTTTTGCCAGGGCGAAATGCTTGCTGCTTTCTTCAACTTGTCCGTTTAGAAGCGATGATTCATTGTATGGTAAAGGTGCATTCAAAGGATACACACATGCTGGAACGAATTGGATCATCCGTTTAACCCCTGACTTCAGGGAAGCACTGATGACTGCTGAACTCATAAGAGTATTTTCTAGTGAGTAGTCAGCCGGCATTTTGATATTCGCAGCAACTCCGCCGCTTTTCCCAGCGGCGTTTATGACTACTTCTGGCTTGTGCTTTGAAAAATACTTTTCCACTTCAGAAAAGTTCAACAGATTAAGTTCCCCCGAGTTGGGTGTAAGTAGAGAACGTGCGGACTCCGGGCTCAGCTTTTTCGATAAAGCTGCCCCGATTAAACCTGATGCTCCCAGTAATAAAACTTTTTGGTTATCCATAGCTTATTTAGTGACTAACCAGCGAGTGAAAGCAACAATAATTCAAGTGAACAGTTCTAAGTTGATTATCCTGACTATGATGAGTGTGCTTCTTCTGGCTGTGGTTTCAGCCGGCGGTCGATACTATTATTTTAGCTCTCAAGAACAGAGTTGTCAGATTCAGAAAATCGAGTTTTCAAAACAAGTATGTTCCCAGAGCGGGCAGCTGGGCGATTGGAAGCAGATTGAAGGATTGGTTCAAGTCAGAATTCCTGCAGCAAATACCAATGGCGAAGCCTATCTGGTAAAAAAGGAACTGACTAATGTTGAATGGGTCCAGCACCCAGGCTGGTTCGGATTTAAGTATAACTGTATCTTTGATCAAGTGATCGTAATTCAAAACAATCAGTGTCGGTTTCTGTAACTACTTTCTTCGAACAAAAATGAAGCCAAGATCGGTTATTCTTTGTAGCTCGTATTCAGTATTTAGATTTTCCAATAGTCCCTTTGGCAATTTGAACTTTGTCCAAGCCAGGTTCTTATCGGGATACTCTGTAAACAAAAGTGCATCGTACTTTGCAATCAAGTCCACAGCTGTGAAGGTTTCTGCATTCATCTGATTCTCAAAATACATATAGTTTACGGGGTACGCCATTAATGCACAGACCCCAGGTTCATCGCAAAATACAGCTTTTGCACCGGCCTGATTAAGGTATTCCTTCGTAGTAGCTAAAGCACTTTCTGGATTGTGTCGGGTGGGAGGCCATGCGCGGTGGCTTAGGTAAGTGAACTTTCCAGCTAAGTTATGATTCTCGGCATAGTTTAAACTGAATGAAAACAGCAATAAAGCCAGTATCCCCACAGATTGAGAATTTAATTTTAATTTCAGAATTTCTTGAATACCCAAGAAAGCCAAAAGTCCCAGAGGAATACTCATCGATATAAAGTAATTGAAGTTAGATCCACTTCTGCCCAGTCCAAGTAGAACCAGCAAGGCGGTGATCGCAAACCAAAGTGGCAGGAACTTTTTCGAGAGCTGATGTTGAGAGGTTCTAAATCCGACGAAGGCGAGAGCGAATAGAAACAAATGCGCGACTAGATATCCAGAGCCCATTTCCAAAAGCCTTGAGAAATGGAACGATTGCTCTTGAAGCTGTGTGACCGTGTGCTGCCAATACGAAGGCCCTAATACCCAAGTTATTGCGGTCCCAAGAAGTGCTACGCCAACAAGAATCAGGGGTGTGGCTTTCAAAAGACTTCTGCGGTTATTGAATAGTTGATAGCCAGCAATAAGCAGTGGACCTGCGATAAAATTTTGTTTGCACAGAAAAGCCAAGATAAAACAGACGAAAGGGGCTGCATAGCTTCGCTTTGAATGCTGAACTGATTTTGCAAATAACAGAATTCCCAAAACCTCAAAGAGTGCAGCTAAAAGATCTGCTCTGGCAAGAAGGGACCAGTCGAATACAGCAGACTGGTATAGTATCAAAACGGCCAACAGGGGAAGATACTTCAGATTCTGCACAGTAGATTTAAATAAGATCATCCATGCAAGAAGTGCGATGAGAAGTGCCGATATAACCGATATAGTTCTGCCGGACGTCAGGGTGCTGTTGGCATTGTGGGAGAAACTCGATACCAAGCTCAAATGTAAGAACGGATAACCAACGATCTCACTTTTTTCAAGAGCCTCTTCCGAATAAACACTTTTTAGGCTTTCGGCATTTCGAAACTTTTCCACAAAGGCTAAAGTTGTTCCCTCGGCATAGTCACGATTTAGGCCATAGTTGACTTCGTTGACCGCAGTGACCAGGTAACTTCCCAGGAAAATCATAGGAAGCAGAAAGTAGAAAATGATTCTGGTCAGTGATGCTGTCTTCATTCTTTAAAGCTAGCATGATTAAAACGGCTATGGCAAAGTGGATGATATGCTTCTATCTGTAGTACTTACGAATTTAAACGAAGGCGCGACAATCCAGGAATTTATCTCCCGCTGTGGCTTGGCTTTGGATAAGGTTAAGCAGGAGTTCGGCATTGACGGAGAGATGATTTTTGTCGACGACCATTCCAAAGATTTTTCGCCTAGCCTGATTAAGGATGCTATTCAATCTGACAAACGTATTCGTATGTTACAGATGACTCGAAAAATGGGTCGCGATATTTGTTTCTTTGCCGGACTTAAAGTTGCCAAGGGTGATCTTGTCATTACCATGGATTCTGATCTTCAAGATCCTCCAGAGCTTTTTGCAGAGTTGATCAAGATGCAAAGAACCACCCAGGCCGACGTTGTGAATACTCATATGCTCGAACGCCACGGTGAAACACTTTATAAGCGAATCATGCTAAAGCTTTCCTACCGTATACTCTCCCTTTCTTACCCATTTAAGTATTCAGTTGATTGTGGAAACTTTAAGCTTTTAACCCGTCGGGCGACGAATGAAATTTTGCGATCGGGGGAGTTTGATCCGTACTTCCGTGCTTACACGGATTGGATTGGATTAAAACAAGCTTATTTGCCGTTTCAGCGCCAGCCGAGATTTGCTGGTGAAACTAAATTTTCATTGGGTGGCCCTCGCAGCTACTTGGAATTTTTCAGAGCTTGGACACATTTTTCCTATTTCCCATTGCACTTGCCGTTTTTTGTGGGAGCAGTCTTCTTGCTTGGAGCCCTTGCTGGATTAGTCTCTTTGCTGAACACTTTCAGTCAAAGCACTTTGCTTATATCTGTAGTGAGTTTAGGCTTCTCAATGCTGTTTTTTATTATTTGGCTTTTTGGATTTTATATTCGCCAGGTTCATACGGCGACTCGCAACCGGCCACATTATATTGTTAACGAGGCCGTAAATTTAGAGCATCATTGATCATTTTTCGGAAGCTTTCTGTAGATCGTATAGCCCGGATATCTTTGATATGGTGCAAGTTTAACCAGGGCCTCTTGATTGAATTGCAGATAGCGACCCGTAAGATCTTTAAAACGACCTTCGACTTCGTAGGGTGAGTAACTGCCATCATTTCGAACCACAAAAAGCAAAGGCTTTGTAAATGCAGTGGCCTGTGGCAGTTGCAAGGCTTCGAACCTCAGAATAGTTTCTGGTTTTGATTGAAGTCCTAACGTCCATGAATAGAAATCCCACCACGCCATCACAGGAATAGTTGTAAACATGGGTATGAAATGATTGTGGCGGCTATCAATAATAGCCACGTAATCCTTAGGTGTGTCGTTTTGAAGTCTTTCCGCTATGTCCATTTCAATTCGACTGCTGATCGGATAAATTTCGGTCCACTCTTTAAGTGAAGGCACGATACACACCAGACAGATCGGAATCAGCAGTTTTTTCGCCGGTAAAAGTTGCACCACGAGTGATGAACACAGAAACATCATCAGCAGAGTATTTTTAATGTTATCGTATTCGTTAATCTGCCACTGAAACAACAAGTGGACTAAGGTGAGTGTAACGATTATGGAAAGCTCGATATACTTTCTCTTGTAAATGGCGAGGCCGACACCAAGCAAATAAACGATTCCACCGAAAAATGGCCAGAAAAGAATGGGATTTACCCCAAAGCGTTCTTCTGTCCAATTTGGACGAAACATCGGATAGCCGGCAGTCGCTTCTCCCCATAAATAGTATTTAAAGGTGAAAACAATTGCCAGACTGGCAAAAGCCCATGCGATGGCCTCAACAGGTATTGATCTTTTCTTTTTAAAGATTACGAATGAAAAGATGGTCGCCGTGACCGCAATCGACAGAAGTGTATGGGGGTGAGTCATACTGACCAAAAGAGTGATCCCAGTCAGCTTCAAAAAGGTAAGTACCTTCTGTTTAAAGTTCTCTTGTGTTGTGGAATTTAGAAATCTATCAAAGATTCCATATACGATTAGCAGTAATGAAAACGTCAGCAACAGACTTCGGTTTGGACTAAAAGTGTTTAACCACAATTGGGGCTGAGTACCTTCGCCATTAGGCATGCTGGCAAATAGAAACAGCACCAAAACTGCCGCAATCGAATTTTTATTGAAACCCCTGCGGTGAAGGAACTGATAAACGCAGTAAAGAAATAAGACGGTAAATAAGATCGAAGGAATTAGAAACGCGGACTTAAAGGGCAATCCTGTTTTCAACAATAAACCGGAAGGTACGTCAGCCCAAAATGGATAATTGTTGCGAGTATTGTAAACGAACGGATTATGGGTGTACCACTCTACCAGGGATTGATAGTGAACTTTGGTGGCGTGAGCGAAATGCACCGGCCAATCGATATAATTTGAAATTCCCCGTGCCCAAAGAATATCGTCATTCCAGTACAAGCTGGTTGGCCAATAAAGAACGACAAGCAAAAATATAATGCAATATAATAACATGATTAATTATTGCACAAACTGGTGTTTATCCAAATAATATTTTTGGAGTGAATTCAGTGGACATACTTTTTCTAAATCCCCCTATTTCAGAACACGTTTACCAGAATCTAAGTGGTGGCGTTGCTACATTGGAACTTCCGGTGTGGATGGGGATGTTAACAGCTTCAATGAAAAGTATGGGTCACAGTGCTGATCAAATTGATTGTGCGGCGGAGTCGCTGGCGACAGCACAAACCTATGATCGTATCTGCCAGCTAAATCCCAAGCTTATTTGTATCGTGGTCTATGGTCAGCATCCTTCGGCCTCGACTCAAGCGATGTTTGGGGCAAGTTATCTGTGCACGGAGCTAAAGAAACTGGATCCCACACTTAAGATTATCATGCTGGGTGGTCATATCTCCGCACTACCTCTGCGCACGATGCAAGATGAGGCGTGTGATTTTGTTTGTGAGGGCGAAGGCCCGAGAACCTTGGATGCTTTATTGCAAACAGACCTTAAGACGATCTCGCATCTGAAAAAAGTTCCGGGTTTATGGTATCGCGACGATGGAAATATCGAACACAATCCGGCGGCTCCATTAATTGAGCAAAAGCTATTGGGCACTGTTTTTCCGGAAGTGGATTTAAAATCACTGCCTATGGGAAACTACAAAGCTCCGAACTGGCATTGTTTTGATCACATTGAGCAACGTCAGCCGTATGCCACAGTTTATACCAGCCTTGGTTGTCCATTTAGATGCAGTTTTTGCTGCATCAGTGCTCCATTTGGAAAACAGGGTACATTCCGCTACTGGGAACCAGAATTCATCATCAAGCAGTTTGATGTCTATGCGGCTTTAGGTATTAAGAATATCAAAATTGCCGACGAGATGTTCGTACTTAAAGAAGAACATTTTTTACGAATTGCGGAACTTCTAATTGAGCGAAAGTACGATTTCAACATCTGGGTTTTCGGTCGCATCGACACGATCAAGCCTCAACACGTGGATAAGCTAAAAGCTGCCGGTATTAACTGGATTGTCCTGGGTATCGAAGCATTCGATCAAAAAGTGCGAACTGGCGTGAACAAAGGACGTTATACCGAAGAAGATATCTTCGCGAAAACCAAGATGCTTAAAGATGGTGGCATCCACGTTCACGGCAATTTCGTCTTTGGTCTTCCTGACGATACACTTGAGACCATGCAAAGAAGTCTGGATCTGGCAGTCGAGCTAAATCTGGAAACTGCAAATTTCTATTCGGCAATGGCGTATCCAGGCTCAGAACTATATCGCGAAGCTGTTCGTAACAATACGGAACTTCCAGAAACGTGGTTGGGTTATAGTCAGCACTCTTTTGATTGCAAACCGTTGCCAACAAAACATATTAGCTCAGCGGAAGTTCTAACCTTTAGAGATCAGGCGTGGAGCATCTATCATAATAGCCCCGCTTACTTGAACTTGATTAAAACCAAGTTCGGTCAGAAAACCTATGACTACATCGTAAACCTTAAAAAGATCAATCTCAGTCGCAGATACTCCATTGATAAGGTTCTGGCTAAGGCTTCCTATGAATAACTATCGCTGGCCCTTAATTCAAAATAATATCAACGAGGCCGATAAGACTGCTTTGGTGAAACACATCATGACGTCTGATCGTTTTACTCAAGGTGAAAAGGTAAAGCAGTTTGAAAAAGCCTGGTCACAGTGGTTGGGTGTTAAGCACAGTATTTTCCTAAGCTCCGGTTCGGCTGCAAACTTTCTAACAATGTCAGCACTTAGAGATATCGCGGGAACCGGTGAAGTGATCCTGCCGCCACTGACTTGGGTTTCGGATGTTGTCTCTGTGATTGAAAACGGCTTTACGCCGGTTTTTGTAGACATCAATGCGGAAACATTGGCATTGGATTATGAAGGCATTAGAAAAGCTATCACGCCAAAAACAAAAGCGGTATTTCTGACACATATTCTGGGGCTAAATGGCGTTGATAAGAAAATCCTGGATTTGCTTAAAAGCCGAAACATTCCCCTAATCGAAGACGCATGCGAATCTCACGGAGCCATGTACGGTAAAAAGAAAGTGGGAAGCCTCGGTTTTGCCTCCAACTTTTCCTTCTATTATGGGCATCACATGACGACCATTGAAGGCGGCATGGTTTCCACTAATGATCCAAAGTTTGCGCAACTTATCAGAATTAAGCGCGGGCATGGATTGTTGCGTGAATCGACCGCCCCGGAAGAACTGCAGGAATTTCTAGGCAATTCCAAAGGTGTCTATAAGGAATTTGATTTCCCAGTCGTTGGATTCAATTTCCGCAACAATGAATTGGGCGCTGTTCTTGGGATTAACCAACTAAAGCGCCTGGATAAAAACAACGTCCAAAGAAATGTACGTCTTCTAAGATTTCTAAAGCAGCTTAATCGCAAGAAGTACTTTACTGACTACAATGTTAAAGGCAGCTCAAGTTATGCTTTGCTTTTGCAACTGCGTGCAGAGCATGCGCATTTAAAACCCCAAGTCGAACAAGTCCTAAATCACTTGGGAGTCGAATATCGCCGCGGAATGTCCGGTGGTGGTAATCAAACTCGACAGGGATTTTTAAAAACTCGCGGAATTAAACTGGATCCAACGGATTACGTGAACACTGAGCAAATTCACCATAACGGATTCTATCTGGGCAATTTTCCAGGATTGCCGCTAAAATGGATCGATGAACTTTGTAAGGCTCTCAATGAGGTCGGCGAATGATGAACTTTGAAGAACTAAAAAAATTAGCCCACGACACCCGCACCGAAGTTTTAGAGATGTGTATTAAGGCAGGTACCGGTCACGTCACTTCTTCGATGTCTTCAGTTGAAGTTCTAATCAGTCTCTATTTTGGTGGACTGGTCAATGTTAGACCAGAGGAACCAAAGTGGTCAGGACGTGATCGCGTGATCATCAGTAAAGGCCAATGCAGTCCTTTGATTTACAGTGTGCTTTCCACAAAAGGGTTTTTCCCGAAAGACTGGCTTAACGGATTTGCACAAAAAGACGGTCACTTTGGCGTGCATCTGCAAAACAGTGTGCCAGGTGTTGAACTAACGACGGGTGCTTTGGGGCATGGTCTTGGGGTTGCTGCCGGTGTTGCACTTGCGGCAAAAATGAATCGTGACCTTCATATGGTATATTGTCTTCTGGGAGACGGTGAACTTTACGAGGGTTCCATCTGGGAATCAGCGATGTTCGCAGCTCACAATCAGCTCAACAATCTCGTCGTTATCGTTGATCGGAATTTCCTGGCAACGACAGACTTTACCGAAAACATGATGGCACTGGAACCTTTGGATCAAAAGTTTGAGTCCTTTGGCTTTAATGTCGTGACAGTGGATGGACATAATATTGAATCTCTAATCCAAAGCATGTCGGGTCTGCGCAATCGCAAGTCCCGTAAGCCCACTGTCATTATTGCTGAAACGACCAAGGGCGCTGGGATCCCTTCACTTTCTCACAATCCGGTTATGCACGGAGTTCCTCCAAAAGGAACTCAGGAAATTAATCAGGCCCGCAAAGACTTGGCGAAAGGATCTATCTAATGTTGCACACAGAACTTTCCCAACGTGATGCCTTATTGTCGGAAATTTACGAGCGCGGTAAAATGGATCGCGACATCGTGGTTATTTCCGCTGACATGGGGGCGCCGGCACTTGATCTGATTCGTCGTAATCTTCCAGGTCAGTTCTTTAACACGGGGATTGCTGAACAAAATGCGATCCTTGTTGCCTCGGGCTTAGCACTTGAAGGTAAAAAGCCTTTTGCTTTCGCCATTGCGTCCTTCATCACGATCAATTGTCTGGAAAAAATTCGCGTGCAGATGTCCATCATGAAGTTGCCGGTACAGATTATCGGTGTCGGTGGTGGTTTTAGTTACGCAGATTCAGGACCTACTCACCACGGGGTTGAGGATGTCGCTGTTATGCGGGCTTTCCCAAATATCGAAATCCTAAATATTTCCAGTGCGGAGAATGCCGAGCTGGCAGCGAAGTATGTTTTAGATAATCCGAGTACTCCACGCTACCTGCGCCTTGACCGTGAAGTGCTTCCACATATTCCAGGCGAATCCGCGATGAATTTCGCACAAGGGTTCAGATACCTGAAAAAAGGCGGCAGCAAGCAGTTGCTTCTGGTTACGGGTAACTTAGTCGCTAAATCCAAAGAGATCATGGATAACTCCCCGGATCTTAGCATTATCGAAGTCGCACGCTTGGATATGGTTCACGAAAACCTGCGTAAAGAGCTATCTAACTATAAGCAGATTATCTGCCTTGAAGAGCATTTCCGTAACGGCGGTTTAGGCACGATGATTTCTGAGACGGTTACGGACTGGGATATTCCTTGCTCGGTAAAACGTATGGCTTTGAATATGAGCGGTGGCTATACCTATAAATACGGCGGCCGTGAAGTTCTAAGACAGGATCTGGGTTTAAACCTTGCAGAGCTATTTTCAGAAGTTACCGCATGAAAATTCTAATCACCGGGGCCGCAGGATATAAAGGAACGCAGCTTGTGGACTTGATGCTCTCATCAGGCCACGAAGTTTTTGCCCTGGATGATTTCAGATACAATCAAAAAGTATTTCAGGCGCATCTGAAAAATCAGAACTTTCACTTGATGAAAGCTGATGCCAGAGATACCTCAGCTTATGCGAATTGGCTTAAAAAATGCGACGCCTTTGTTCCCTTGGCGTGCTTAACTGGCGCGCCGGTTTGTGAAAAGCACACGGATCTTGCAACATCAGTGAATCACCAGGCAATTGTCGATGGTGTAAAACTTCTTTCTAAAAATCAGGCCGTTCTTTTTCCCATGACCAACAGTGGATACGGTGTTGGGGGCGAGGCTTACTGCGATGAATCTTCTCCGCTAAAACCATTGTCCCATTATGCGCGCCTAAAGGTTGAAACAGAAAAAGCAGTTCTTGATCGCGGCAATGCAGTCTCATTTCGCTTTGCTACCTTATTCGGAGCAAGCTATCGCATGCGCTATGATCTCCTGGTGAATGATTTCATGTGGAAAGCACAAGCGGCGGGCGAGATTCATCTTTTCGAAGGACATTTCCGCAGAAATTTCCTGCATGTTTTAGACGGAGCCCGAGTTTACGTTCATGCCCTTCAAAATTGGGACACAATGAAAGACGGCATTTACAATGTCGGATTAACAGCAGCGAACATGACTAAGCTTGAGCTTTGCCAAGAAATTCAGAAAGTAGTTCCGAATCTGGTAATTACTGCCAACAATGAAATGAAAGATCCGGATAAACGGGACTATGTAATTTCCAATCAGAAAATTGAAAACACCGGGTTCCGCTGCGAAAACAGCCTTCAGGACGGCCTGCAAGAGCTAAAGAAAATCTTCATCCTGGGACGAAGTGCAGAGGACTCAAACCAATAAGGGGACATTATGGAAGTAAATGAAATGTATCGCGGACGTTTAATAGATCATCTTCAATTGGTTGTGAATGATCTCGAGAAAACCAAAAAGTTTTATCTTCCGGTATTTGAAACTCTGCAAATTCCCATCGGCGGCGAAGGTCCCGATTTCTTCTGGGTTGACGAGCTGTTCATCTCTTCAAAAACCAGCCAAGCCGCAAATGGCGAAGTGACTGGTCGTACTCATCTGGCGTTCCAGGCAAAAGATCGCGAAATGGTAGATCGTTTCTATGAAGTCGCACTTAAATCCGGTGGTAAAGACAATGGCAAACCAGGCGAGCGCCCATATCACCCGGGCTACTACGCAGCTTTCGTGATCGATCCCGACGGCAATAACATCGAAGCCGTATACCACGGCCCCGGCAAAAAGAACGTCGACGCCATCAAAATCACTTGGTAATCGCTGAAGTACATCGCGTAAAAAACCGTGAACAAAGTGGTCGAATCTACTTCCGCAGCGAAAATGAAAATGACAGCCTCGAACGCAAGTCTGAAATAAAAAAAAAGCCCCGGGTTTTCCCAGGGCTTTTTAATTTAAATCTTAGTGATTTGTTCTACTCCGAAAAGGTCGGAGTGCAAACTACATCGCAAGAGCTTTTTTCAAGTTCTCGTCTAGCTTTGCCAAGAACGGCTCAGTGTTCATGTACTTGTCAGCTGGAACTTTGTCGCCATAGATACAAACGGCAAGGTCCTTCGTCATGAAGCCTGCTTCAACAGTAGCTACGCAAACTTTTTCCAAAGTTTGAGCGAACTTAACCAACTCAGGATTGTTATCCAGGTTTCCACGGTGCTCAAGACCACGAGTCCAGGCAAAGATAGAAGCGATTGGATTTGTAGAAGTTGGCTTACCTTGCTGATGCTGACGGTAGTGACGAGTCACTGTTCCGTGAGCTGCTTCAGATTCCATTGTTTTACCATCTGGAGTAACAAGTACTGAAGTCATCAAACCAAGAGAACCGAAACCTTGAGCTACTGTATCAGACTGAACGTCACCGTCGTAGTTCTTACAAGCCCATACGAAGTTACCATTCCATTTCAATGCAGAAGCAACCATGTCGTCGATCAGGCGATGTTCATAAGTGATGCCTGCAGCATCGAACTTCGCTTTGAACTCTTTTTGGTAGATGTCTTCAAAGATGTCTTTGAAACGACCATCGTATTTTTTCAAGATGGTGTTTTTAGTGGAAAGGTACAACGGCCATTTTTTCGTCAATGCTTGGTTGAAGCAAGAACGAGCAAAGCCCGTGATAGATTCGTCAGTGTTGTACATAGTCAATGCAACACCATCACCTTTGAAGTTGTAAACTTCGTGAGTGATTGTTTCGCCACCATTTTCAGGTTGGAAAGTAACAGTCAATTTACCCTTACCTTTAGTCACGAAATCTGTCGCGCGGTATTGGTCACCGAATGCGTGGCGACCGATGCAGATTGGTGCTGTCCAGTTAGGTACCAAACGTGGAACGTTTTGGCAGATGATTGGTTCACGGAAAACTGTACCATCAAGGATGTTACGGATTGTGCCGTTCGGTGATTTCCACATTTGCTTCAAGTTGAATTCTTTTACGCGAGCTTCGTCAGGAGTGATCGTCGCGCATTTGATACCAACATTGTACTTTTTGATCGCTTCAGCAGCGTCAACAGTTACTTGGTCGTTAGTAGCATCACGATGCTCCATGCCCAAGTCGTAGTACTTAATGTCGATGTCCAGGTAAGGAAGGATTAGTTGTTCTTTGATGAACTTCCAGATGATTCTCGTCATTTCGTCGCCGTCTAGTTCAACGACGGGATTTGCAACTTTGATTTTTTTCATGAGTTGTCCTTTGAAGGGTTAATAAGCCCTAGAAATATAGATCAGGGGCGGACCTCATGACAAAGGATTGAGGAAGTTCTGCTTTGCGGCGAGCCCCAGGGCCTAACTCCAGGGCGGGCATTGAAAACTAGTTGGTTGCAGGAAGCAAAGTAAGAGCAGTGCCCTCGGCCTGATTTACAATTACCAGGCAAGGGCCTTGGAAGCGGTAAGTTAAATCATCCGGATTGATTTTGGATTGGCAAACCAGCTTGTAACCCTCTCTTTGCAAGGCATTCTCACCTAAAGCGGAGTCCAAATAGCTCACAGAGTTAATACCCAGAACGATGCGCGAAGTAGCGGTTGCGCGAACCGGGGCGCCATCAAAGACGCAGTCATTGGTAACGCGAACATAGTCGCGGGCAAACGTGAAGGTTTTCGTAAATTGTGTGTTACCGATACCTTGCTTGTAAAACCAGGAACCGATGATTGTTTTTGAGGAGCCACCACCTGTGTTGCAGGCAGTATAGTCAGTCTGATTTGCGATTGTGTCTTCAGGGTTATTTTCGTCAAGTTCTTCTACGGGCTTGCAGGCAGTCAAAGTTAAACCCAAAAGCAATACGGAAATCAGAAACTTCATGGTTCCATCCTTGGTTGAAAAGTTCGTGTCTTATTAAGCTTTCCCGAGGCGGGAATGGTCCGTCAATAAAACTCTGTGAGCAGAATAAAAAAAGAGGAGGGAAAATCCCTCCTCTAAAAAATTAGCGGATAAACATCATACTTTTTAACCGTGATTCAAGCAGATGCTTGTTCGGTTCAACTGCTTCTGGAACATGTGTGTTGCCATCACGTCTAAAAACCGGTCCTTGTAAAATCCATTCGGAAATGGCGAGCATCAATCCTGGTGTTCGATACACCATATATAGGAGGAAGCTTGTTACTTGGCCGGCCTTTATTACGCTATCAACATACACATCCGCAGAAGAGTCCACGAGTCTCCAAAAGACTCGCTCGTTTCGATATTTCCATACCGCTTTTTTACGCATAAATGCGTTCATAATTCCTCCTGTGTGGATAATGCTCGCCAAAGCGCGATCCAAAGGCCGCGGACCAAAGCTCTGACGAGAGTTTGTTTTGAAAAAAATATTGTGGAACGGGCGATGAAAAATCAGCGCGCGTTCGATGGTATTAAAATTTAGGGAATAGAAATGAGATAGTTACCTTAAAATCCGTAGGAATCGGAAGCCATCGCAAGTGTATTCCCAGACTGGGAAGTAGTGTTTTTTGTATCAATCAACATCAAAATCATTGATGGCCTCCTTTCAATAGAGTGAATCCAGTATCTCTTATGTGAGGATAAAAAGTAAACTGAAATTTATAAAATCATCGTGAAATGCAAAGTGGCAAATGGTTCCAAGATGGGTCTTAAGCAGGATTCATCGACCAAGCGATTTTCTCCAGTGCTTCAACCTCTTCTGCCCAGTAGCGGTAAGTGTTGAATTCCGGAAACAGTCTTGGGAAACTAGGATCTTCCCATCGTTTTGCAATCCATCCCGCATAAGAAATAATTCGCAGACCACGCAGCATCGGAATCCATGACCACTGATGATCTGGAAATTCGCGCAGCTCCTCGTAGCCAGAGATAATAAGATCTTTTTCTTCACCGAATGTTTCCTGATCACCAGATAGTAACATCCAGAAATCCTGCACCACAGGGCCATTCACGAAATCGTCAAAGTCGACCAGGAAAAACTGCGTTCCGTTATTCAGTAAATTTCCTTTATGACAATCTCCGTGAATACGAATGAATTCTGATGGATCAAAGTTATCATCGATCGCGTACAGAATATCTTCAGCAGCAACATTATAACGAGAGCGAAGCTCCGGCGTAATCCAATCCTGAAGATTATCCAAAGTTTCCCAGCCACCATAGTAGCTGGTATCTAGTGTTGGACGATGCGGAGCTTTCTTGCGCGCACCCACATTGTGGACTTGTGCCATCAGGCGGCCGACTTTGCGATAATCATCGCCCAAAAATTCCTGCGGCATTCTTCCTAAAACTTTTGGAAAGAACGAAACAAACATTCCATCCACTTCCGCAACCGTTGAATCATGACCTTGAAAAAGGGGAGCTACTGCAGGAATGCCTTCATTTCTTAAGGAAAGCAGAAACTCGTGCTCTTCTAAAATAGCTTCTTTGCTCCAGCGATTCGGACGATAGAACTTTGCAATGACGTTTTTGCTTTGTGAGTTTGGCTCGACTGGCTCTTCAAGCTTGATGTCAAAAACGCGATTTTCATAGGAATTCAGTTGAGTGAACTCTCCGGTTGGATAAAACCCGGCATTATCCGCGGCTTGCAGAACTTTATCGGGATCCAAATTATAAAACGAAGAATTCTTGTCCATGAAATTAGATTGCCACCTTTCCGGGGTTAAGTCATTCTCCTTTGCTATGAGTGGGTCGGTTGAATTATTTGATTTTGCAAATTGGGCGGTGGAGCTGCACCGTAAGCCTTTTCGCAGGTCCTTGTCGATTTACCTTTACCCCAATCGACCAATCAAAGTGGTGACTAACAAAATCACTTCCCAGCAAACGGTGCTGAACTTCTTGTCCTCAAAACGCGAATGGATCGAAAAGAACTTCATTAAATTTGAAGCCATGGCGGATCTGTATCCTAAGAAATCAATCCAATCTGGCGAAAAGTTTCCCTTCCTGGGAGTTGATCGCGAACTCAAGGTCGTAGTCACCCTGGCTAAGAAAGCTTTCGTATCAGTCAGTGAAGAGCAACTCTTCCTGCATATCCCGAAAGCGCAGTGGGAGGCGAATACTTCGCTTGAGCATCATCCCAAAGCCATAGCCGAGATCAGACATTTCTATAAGCGTGAAGCCGTGAAGATGTTATCGCAAAAGGTAAAGCACTGGGCAGACGTGATGAAGCTTTACCCGTCAGAGCTTAAATTCCGCGAGCAAAGAACTCGCTGGGGAAGCTGTTCTTCGCGCAAAGCGATTAATCTGAATTGGCGTTTGATAGTATTTAGTGAAGAGATCATCGATTACGTGATCGTGCATGAGCTTTCGCATTTAAAGCACATGGATCATTCGCCGAAATTCTGGGCGGTTGTTGAAACCTATATCCCAGAATATTCCCGCATCATGAAGACTTTAAAGTCCGCACAAAATACGACGGACTTTTTATCGGAACGTTCCTAATTCCGAACGCTCTTAAACCAGAGCGTTCTTGCTTTTCTGCATCCACTTCAGCGCTAGCAGTGTGCCGACATAACCCACAGTAGCGCCAAAAATCGTGTCACTGACAAAGTGATCCTGAATGATCACGCGAGTTGCACAAGCAAATACCGCAATCGCAATCCATAGCCATTTAAACTTTGGAAATGCCAAAGTAAACATCACAGCCGCTGTAAACATCACTTGTGAGTGACCAGAAGAAAACGAATGCCAGTGCCAGTGAGTGGTGCAGTGATCAAATACGAACGGATCACAAGTTGGACTTTTATGAGGACGCTGACGACCCACGAAGAACTTCACGATATGGGTCATGGCTCCGCTGACCAACAAGGCCACTAAGAAATTCAAACCCCAGCAACGAAAATAATCGACTTTTGCCGCATACTTTTTAAGCTGTTGAACGCGAGGGGCGACAAAGGCGCAGAACAGCCATGCGAATAGAGAGATCGTGAAGTAGTGCTCGGAAAGACCGACATTTGTGACCTCGCGGGCGGCGGGTCTGACAAATTTATGGGCCTCTGGAGTATTAAAATACTGAGCCACGTTCTGATCGAAAAGGACTGCCACAGTGCCTGCCAGAATCAGGGCCAAAACCACAACCAAAAGCAGGTGGTGTCGAAATTTCCTTTTATCATTCAATAGGGCGTTCAAATTGTAAGCAGCCATGTAATTCCTTCTTAAACCGATCATAGGATAGGTGTGTATTGCAATACAAGCTAGTTCAGAGGTGACAAAACTTGGCCTGAGCCTTGCTATTGCTGGTCCTATCAAAACACGTGACTGAAAAAACTTGGAGGTTTTCAATGTTGCAAAAACATTCTCTGATTACTGCGGCTTTGGTCGCAACACTAGGACTTGCTGCCTGCAGCAAAGATAAAAATGCAAATGTAGGTGGCGCTCCGGCTCCTCAAACACAAACTACAGTTGAAGAGTCTGATCTTCCGCAACTGGAAGGTGCAGGCACAAATGTTAATCCAAATGCGCCAATTCAACAGGGTACAGCTAATGCTGACGGCGTGTTCATGGGACCAAATTACGAAGGTGCTCAGCCAGCAAATATCGATAGCGATAAATATGGTAAGCGCGTAACGGGTGCTGTTTCTAACGACGGCCTTCTTTATACTTCTTCTTCAACGGACAACACGATCGACGTGATCCGTGGCTTGAAACGTGACTACGTAGGTAACTCGGCTTCTGTAACTGAAGCTAAATTGAAGTTTGACAGCGTTTCTGGTCAATCCATCGTTACTTTGCGCGTTCAGGAAAATGGTTTCCCGAAAGTTTATAACTTGGTGGGTAACTCTTCTTTTGACGAAAACAACGAAATCATCAATTTGCAATCTGCTCGCTCTGGTAACGGAACAAAGACAACTGGTTCATTGCTTTCTCGCGGTACACTTCAGTGCCTTGATTTGGATGGCGGTTGTGAATCCACTTTGGTAAAAGTTGATTTGGGCTATTCTGGTTCAGCAAGCAAGATTGATATCGTTTTCCGTCAGTCTATCGCGGATCTTCATTTCAAGATGCCACTTTCTAAAAATGGCAACCCTGAATACGATGTTATGCGTGACCTTGCAAACAACTCTAAAAAGTACAACCAATCTGAAAACAGCGTGAAAAGCGCCTTCATGAATACTTGGGAAGTTGTAAATGGTCGCGCGGGTTTCACGGTTGTGATCACGACGCGTTCAAATCAACTTTTGGCATTCTCTGGTCCATTGGTTTCCCCGCAATCTGGTAACTCTACGAACATCGTATTGAAGCCACTGAAAGCGGATCCAAATGCTGACGAAGACGGTCTTTCCAGCACTGGCAAATTGAGCTACCAAAACATGATTGGTGAGGCTCGTTTGACAGCTAACAATGGTTTGGGCCAATTGCGTATCGTATTTAAAATGAGAAAACTTGCGACTTACAAACAAGATGCTTTCGCAATCACGTTCATGAGACGCATTAAACCTGTAATCGATCTTAACGACTATCAAGGTCAAACTGACGATGGTGGTTTTGATGGCGGATACGATGGTGGCATCGGCGAAGATTTGCCATCAGTTGAATAAACCCAAAATACAAATAAAGGATCCCCTTTGTTTGCCCAAGGGCTGCAGACTCCAAGCTGCAGCCCTTTTTTTTATGCTGTCATGCTTCCTGGTTTCTTTGTGACACCCAATTGTTTGGTATAACGCTTGCTTTATGTCCTCCGCGCAGATTCTAATTATGCAAAAGGGGGACGAAATGGCTCTAAATCAGATTCTTATCTTGGCGATTTCTATGGCGATGGTCTTTGGATCACAAGTCGGCGAAGCGCAAACAAGACAAAACCAGGGACCGAAGAATGGTGGTTACGATAAGCCACTTCCACTTCCTGACGACGATTTGCCAATTCCAGGTGAGCCGGATTATCCACGTCCCGAGCCGCAACCGCGTCCTCAGCCAAAACCACAACCTAAACCAAACCCACGACCGAAACCAAATCCAGGTCGTCCACCGGCAACGACACCGATTCCTCCTCCGCCGCCACAACAGCCTTATCCAGGTCAACCGTACCCAGGACAACCAGGCAATGGTGGTTATGGACAAGAGCAGAAAGTCATCTACATTCAACGTCGCGTGATGAATCAGCGGTTGAATTTGTTTGCTTTGGCTGGAATTGATCAACGCTATCAAGGTTGCGTTGTAAATTCAGTTGTTGTGAATGTGATGGGTTCTGATATCCGCACACAAATGGCGTTGCTAATTAACGGCCAAGTGGATCAATGGGTGAACTCACCACAAGGTCCTGTGAACTTTATTCCGCGCTTTCAGGCAGTGATCGGTCAAGGCGTGCGCCTGATGGAAGTTGAAGTGCGTGGCATGTCTGACATCGCAACAATCGCATTAAACCTAAGTTGCCGGGGGAACGGCGGCGGTGGCGGGGGAGTAGAAGATCCTTGCCAATGTCAGCAGGTGAACTTGGGAATTTCCCGTCGCATGATGGGTAATGATGTTTTGGATCTGACTCCGTATTTTAACTGGCGTCAGTACCGTGGTGCTCGCTTGGTGTCCGTTAGTTTTGAAGCAGCGTCTTTGGTGAACACTTCGTTCGTTGATTTGGCGATTAACGGGGTCTTTGTGTATCCGCGCATGCAGGTGGGACCTTGGAATCAGGTATACACTTTGAATCCGCAAAATGTCGTGATCGGTCAGAACGCTCAGAACCTAATGTTCTACACTTACGGCAGCATGGATATTCGTAACGTTGTTTTGGTTTTGGAAAACTGTGACAACGAACAGCCAGTTCCTCCGCCACCAAGACCGCGTCCGCGCTAATTAGTTCAAAACTTTTGTTTTACATCAGGGGTTTTCGTGAAAACGAAAGCCCTTTTTTTATGCCGCGCGAAAACATGCCGCTTTACGTATTGAATCCCCTTGTTTTGAAGCACCAACTGCGTTCAACTATTTAGGCGCAAAGGAGCAATTTCAATGCAACACAATCAACATGAGTTCGGCAAAGGCAAAGAAATTTCAAACACTTCGCTGGTTTCACCAGCTCTGTCCGATTACATGAACTACCGTGAATATCTGGCGGATTTTTATCAGTTTAAACGTAAGGCCTCCAAGGGCTCTTTGCGCCAGTATAACTATGCAGTTTTCTCGGCGGCAGCGAATATCAAATCTCCAAATTACCTGAAAATGATCATCGAAGGGAAAAGAAACCTTTCTGAAGACATGATTGGTAAATTCGGTAAAGCGCTGGGGTTTAATAAAGAGCAAACTGAAGAGTTCCGTCTTTTGGTGAACTTTACCCAAGCGACAGATCCTGCAGATCGCAATATCTTCCTTAAGAAAATGTCTGAGCACCGTGTAGGTGTGAAACTTAAATCCGGCGAAATCGATCGCAAATCCTTCGAGAAAGTTCCGAACTGGGTTGCGTGGATCGTTTACGCGATGGTTGATCAAGACGGTGTGACGTTTGATACGGCATCTTTGAAAAACCTTCTGCGCGGCAAAGCTTCTGAAGATGAAATCGAAAACTCACTTCAGGCTTTGATTGCTTCCGGTGAACTTCGTCGTGATGAGAAGACAGGTGAGATCAAGAAGGCCCGCAGCCTGACTGAATCTCCTGAAGACATTCCGGTGGCGTTGGTTCGTAAGCTTCAATCGCAGTTGATGTACTTGGGACTTGAATCCATTTACCAGGATCAACCAACGGATCGCGAATTCGGAACATTGACGATGTCTTTAACGAAGGCTGAGTTTGAAGAAATCAAATTCAAACTTCGCCAAATGCGCAAAGGCTTGAACAAAGACAACTCCATCGCTCGTATGAAAACCAAGGGCGAAAGAGTGTACCAACTGAACATCCAATTGTTCCCGGTAACGAACTCTGTAAATGCGTCTTCTCAGCCGGTTATGCAAAGTGCTCTTGATGTGAAGCTTGCTGACTCTGTGATGGAAGCAGCAGCTCCTTCTGCAGAGGCGGTAGCGAAAGCTGAAGCAGTTCTTGCGCAAATGGCAGAGGTGGCAGTAGTAGAAGCTAGCCCGGTACCAACTCCGGCAGCACCAGCAGTTGCAGTTCAAGCTCAGGCTGAAGCAACAACAGCTTCGGTGAAGTCCAATAAGTCTTCCTTGATTCCAAATGCGAATCCGGAAGCAGCCAAAGAGCGTTCGAATGTAAGTTCATTGGCGGCATCAGCGGCATCTGCAGCGGAACTATTTCGCTAAGATTTAGAACAAATTTTGAATCGGAAACGGGAGCATTTTGCTCCCTTTTTTTGTCCATTTTTAGGGTCTTTTGCTATGTTACCGGGCATGTCAGAAAACACGAATCACTTTCACGAAAATTTAAGAATCTTAAATTTTCCTTAAAAAAATCACCAAAATTTCAGCAACAATGTGGATAAGTCTGTGGAAGACCCCTATAAATGGTGGATATCTGGACCTTTTACCAGGTGAATTGTCATGCTCACGTTAGCGTACTGTTAAGGTGGTGTAACATAACCTGCACAAAAACATCGCAATGACGTGGTGAATTGCATGTTGTTTTCTGAAGTTCAAAACAACACTATGTCCAGTCGTTTTGCGTGGGATTCGGGACTTCAAATTTACTCGATTAGGTGATTTGAAATTCTGTGCTACAATAGATGAGTTATGTATTCACATGGGGGCGTACTGGCTTCGACGTGGGTGCTGAAACATAAGGAGCATGCCGGGGCGGATGAGGACCTCGATAAAAACGTCCATTTTGTAATTGGCAACGATTACGCACTTGCAGCTTAATTAGCCGCACGATCTCCCTTAAGGTGGTTTCGCTTTTGGAGTAGATTGTCAAATTAGAGACCTCGGCGAGTTGGGTTTTCTCCAGCAGACTTGCTTAAATTTACTGGGGGAGTGTGTCGTAGGTATTTTGTCTGTGGAAGCCCTACGAACAAATTAAAACACTGACTAAGTATGTAGCGCCTTATCGCGGATCACTTGCGGACGGGGGTTCAATTCCCCCCGCCTCCACCAAATAAAAATAAAAAACCACCCGGGATGGGTGGTTTTTTATTTTTATCAGTCAATGCATCGGTTGCTCGACTCTCAATGCGTTTGGTAAAACAAACGCGACGGGTTCGCAAAAATATCAAGTACGATATTTTTGCGGCGGCGAAATCAGGGTTTCCGGCCCGAGTCCACTTCCGCCGCCTCCAAGAGTTCGATTATTGGTTCCAGACCAAAATCCAAAAATTAGACTACAACAAATAATAGGTAAATTTCCTGAGCTCGCTAAACTACATTAAGTTTTAGAGGGCATATGACTGCGAAGATTATTTTAAAAATGGGAGACCTCGAGTTCAATTTTGAGGGTTCAGAAAATTTCATTAAGGAAGAGTTAGTGGAATTGATGACCTCTATTAAAGGTTTACTCGAATACGAAAATAAGAAAATCGTTAAATCAAACGCTTTTGCAAGTGGCGCTGCTTCCTCCGTACAGCAAACTCTTGGTATTAATAGCGTCGCTCAGAAGCTAAAAGTTAAAGATGGTAAAGACTTGGTTTTGGCAAGCGCTGCAAAGATATCAATTTTTGGAGAAAAAATTAAATTCACAAGTAAAGACCTGTTGTTGGAAATGCGAAGTGCAGTGTCTTATTTTAAAGAAAGCTATGCGACAAACTTAAATCGCCAAATTAATCGGATGACTAAAGAGGGCATCCTTAATGATGTTGGTGGCGGTTACTATTCCCTTCCGATAGATCAACTTAAGGGCCTCCAAGAGATTCTTCTTGGTGGGGATCATACCATTTTCAGTGACGATAAGCCACAGGACATTAAACCGCTTTCTGTTCCTCTAGTTAAATTGATTAAAATTAATGGATTTGAATCCAATCAGGTAGGGAAATTTCTTGCTGCAACTTATTTCCTTACAAAGAAAGGTGTAATACCGATGAAGACATCAGATGTAACATCGGCATTACGAACTTTGCAAATTCGTCTAACTAATGCAACGGAATGTCTGAATAAAAATATTAAAAAAGGATATATCGAAAAAGTATCTTCTCACGAATTCATTGTCACAGACGACGGCGAAGCTGCAATTAGGATTAAGGAATAGACCATGGAATCACAATATCGAATCAGAATCAAAAATGGCGAATTTGAAGTGGAAATTGAAAGTACAGATCAAAAATTTGTAGAAACCAAATTGAAAGAATATGCCTCGTTAAAACAAGAAACGCCGAATGTCTCGCGCGAGATATCTACCATTACAGTCTCTTTGGCAAAATTCATTAAGGATCATAATATCAATAATCAGGTTCAAAAGTTCTTGGCCGCTGCAGTATATCTTTCAGAAAAAGGAAAGACATTCATGAAAACATCGGATGTCAATTTGGCATTGAAAGACGCTGGGCAAAATAGACTAGCTAATGCCAGCGAGTGCCTAAATCAGAATATTAAAAAGGGATATCTCGACAAGACTGGATCGAACGAGTTTATGGTAACGGTTCATGGAAAAGAGCAATTTGGTATAGATATCTAATTATGATTCGAGTGATTAGAGGGAGTGAACCCGAATATCTTAGTTCAAAATATGTAAGATCCGTTAAAGAAAGTGCAAAAAAATTTCATTCCTCCTCACGTAATAGTCAAATACGGTGGAAAGTTGATACAACTGTATTTCGTTATTTTGAGGTATTCGATGGTCTTCAGAGGCAATTTAACGGAAAATGCGCGTACTGCGAATCATTCCTCGGTATCAATTCACCAGCCACAGTCGATCATTTTAGACCCATTCGTGGTTCACTTGGATTGAACGGTGATTTTAGCTCTGAACATTACTGGTGGTATGCTTATGAATGGAAAAATCTTTACCTTTCATGTGCATTGTGTAGTCAAACCAAAGGTAATCGTTTTCCGGTAGATGGAAGTCGCTGTCGTCCCTCGACGCCCATTGATAAGAATTCAGAAAGTATACTAATTATTGATCCCTGTGGTGAGGGAAATCCGGGCGATCACCTAATGTTTGGGGAGGATGGACGTGTTCAGTCTCTTTCAAGGGAAGGTGAATTAACAATTGAAATATTCGGTTTGAACCGTATAGCTTTATGTGACCAAAGATCTCATGAGTTAAAGCGTTTCTATGAAAATGCGGTGCTCCACTTCTCAATCGATTTTGAATCTGTCCTTAAGAATGCTCTTGGAAATGGCAATTCATATTTGCAAATGAAGTATCAAGCATATGCAAAATGGATGTCCGATCCGAATTACTATTTGAAGCGAGTTCCGATCGTAAATGGTACAAAATTTGACTTGAGGGCAGAAGAGTTGCGCAAAGTCTTCGTGCCCACGCTTAGAAAATACGACTGGAAACCAACACCATCCTTACCAAGGAATTGGCTTAATATATCGGAGCGGGAAGATAAAACAGTTGAAGCGCAACCTTTGGAGGTTGCACGTTTTGTGGAACGAATTGAAATTCGTGGATTTAAGAGCATCAAAGAATTAAACATTAATTTCTCAGGTTCCAACGCTGATGGAAGCTCCTGGAAGATTTTTTTAGGAGAAAATGGGGTAGGAAAGACATCTCTGCTTCAGGCTCTTGCGCTTACATTGTCGGGGCCAAATGTAGCTACTGACCTAGCTTTAAATCCCAAATCATTGATTAATGAAAACTCGAAAAATGCAAGTGTTAGGGTTTATCTAAGTGGGGATAAAATTCCCATTGACCTTGATATTAATTCGCAAGGTTTTTTTAGTAATAGTACTTTTTCAGGTTTAGAGGTTTACGGATATGGGGCAGTTCGCCTTCTCGGAGTTGAGAATTCCAGTAGTGATACGAGGGCGCAAAGAATAGCCAATCTTTTTTATGCTACGAAATATATTTCGGGAATATCGGATTGGTTGCTAGGGGTTGATGAGAGTAAATTTAATCAGGTCGTGCGAGCTTTACGGGACATCTTGCCCAATGCATCTACGGGTCTATTTGTCCGCAAAATGAAACGAGTCATTTATGTTGATCGTGGAGCGGAAATTTCCTTAGAGAATCTTAGTGATGGATATCAGACTACAATCGCGATGTTGGTTCATCTTATGCGGGGACTCCTGGATCGTTGGCCGACACTAGATGTCGCGGAAGGAATCGTGCTTATAGACGAAATTGGAGTTCACATGCATCCGCAATGGAAAATGCGAATTGTTAGCAATTTACGAGAGGCCTTTCCACGAGTGCAGTTTGTTGTGACCACTCACGATCCTTTGTGTCTTCGAGGAATTAAAAATAACGAAGTCGAAGTAATTGAGCGGCGAGAAGATGGGTATGTTTGGAGGAGGCCAAATCTTCCTGATATTGAATCTTTAAGAATCGATCAAATTCTAATGTCTGAACATTTTGGTTTGAGCTCTACATTGGAACCGACTATGGAGGCTGCAATGAAAGAGTACCAACTATTGATGTCTAAAAGAACATTGAGTCAGGATGAACAAGCCTCTCTAAATCAGTTGCGAGAAAAAATAAATAGTGCCTCTTTATTCAGTCGATCGCGCAGGGAAAGGCTGGCAATGCAATTTATTGATGAATATCTCGCAGCGGAATCTTTAAATCATAAAGAGCAAGATTTAAGTAATATGCGTGAGATAACAAAAAAAAAGATTGCTGATATTATTGGGGCCAAGCGTGAGAAAAGTTAATCGGCTGGATGTGCAAATTCCCGAATCTCTCGATGGAAAAGAATCAAAAGGAGCTCGTGAAACTACTGATGCTTTGGCGCACTTCAAGAATAAGAAAAACAAGTCTGTTGAATTCTCTTTTGAAGTTTATAAAAAAAAAGATATTAAATTAGCGTTGGAAATTCTGTTTGAGGGTAAATGTGCATACTGTGAGTCTTCGTATCGAGGCACTTCGAAGCTGCATGTGGAACATTTTCGTCCTAAAGCAGAGATTAAGAACAGTACCTATAGTAAAGACGGAAGACCTGGGTATTATTGGTTAGGTGCAGTTTGGGAAAACCTTCTTCCCTCTTGCCAAAACTGTAACCAAGAAACCTATCAAATCATATACGGGCAACCATATTCAATTCTGACTGGGAAAGGAAATTGTTTCCCTCTGCAGAGAAAGGTGCGCGGTGAATTTAAACCTGGGGTCGACAAAAGAGAGAGACCGCTTCTTATAGATCCCACTGTGGATGATCCGAATCAATATTTAGAGTTTACAGAGGATGGCCTAGTTTATTCGGTAAAAGACAAGAATGGGAATCCCAACAAACGTGGGGAAGCTACAATACAGATCTTTGGTTTGTTGAGGGAGGAGTTGGTGATAGAGCGTCGAAGTGTAGCCACGGCCCTGCGTACTAGAATAATAAATATTCGGGAATATGAACGAAGGCTGCATGAGGATCCTCACAATGCATATCACGAGCATGATTTAAATCGGGAACTTGATGAGCTGGTGGGACTTATCGATTCGAGTCGTGAGTTTTATGGAATGATCGTACAGCTTCTAACGAAGCACAATTTTTTGTGAGTACATGAGGCTACTCTCACTACTGTGGGTTATTGGCTCGTTGATAATCTCGACGAAGAGAGTGCAGGAGCATGGTGGTGAAAGCTTTATATAGTACCTTTGAATGTCGAAGAGACAAAAAGTATCATCATGCAAATCAAAGATCCTTGTGGGAAGGTAATCGGCTTTGAATCATCCCTGAAAAGCCTCGACGACATCCCCAAACAGAAACATCTGAACATCTTCATCATTCGGCGCAAGAATTCTGCGATCTCTTGCGCAGGCTTGCCCACCTTCCGAAGCGAAGGCGTCTTTGATTGCGGCCATTGAATCAAAATACAGAATGGAGCTTAAGTAAGTGGTTTTGTCTCCAGAGACAGCTGCGATGTGGCAGTGGCTTACTTCGTGCGCATAGGTGAAAATAAAAAGCCACCCTTGAGGATGGCTTTTTTATTTCGATTATAGTTTGAAATCTAGAAAACAGCGTAAACGTTAAAGTTATAGCTCAAGTTATCGTAAGAAAAGGCTCTTGAATCTGCACTGAATACGGACCCGCTGCCATTTTCCAAAGTCGTATCGCTGATGATAGATGGATTAATGTAGAAAGCTCCATAATACATATTCAATCCAACTTCGTGTGAACCCACATTCCCAAGATCCGGTTCCCAGTTGCCTCTTTGTGCCTGGCTGGATTTTTCGGAAACTGTGTAGGCGTAATAGGGTTGGATATGGTCGTTCATCGTATAGATGAAGTATGGTGCCGCTTTCACCTGATAGTATTCAGCATCAGCGCCGACAGCTTTGTTTGGATTGTTTTGGCTATTGAACTGCACACGTGGCGATAGGTAAGCAGCCATCGTGAATTTTGGATTCATGATCCACTCGAAATAGTTATCAAAACGCAAACGGCCCATTTCGTGATTTTCTTGCGCAACTGCATCGGTCGGAGCGTAATATCTAAGATCCATCAGTGCAGCACTTGATCCCATAAATCCTGTGGGTTTAAAAGCTGCGCGCAGAACAGTTTCGCCACTTGCTGCAGCAGAGTCTCTGTGCAGTCTTGCATCACGGGAACCCAAGCCCTGGCGGCTAGAGGTGATTTGAAAGTGTTGGCGTAGTTCCAGCTCCCAAAGTTTTGAAGGGGCATAGCGAGCACCGACGAAGTTGTTTGAGATAACTGCACCTGAATCTGTGCCGCGATGATCGTTTTCGTAAGTAAAGGTCTCTGAACCCAAAGTAAAATGCCATGGAGACGAAATCTTTGGAGCCGTAGCCGTGATAGTAGCTTCAGCAACTGGAGCCTCAGAAGACTGCGCTGGATTTGAAATCTTAGTTGTTGATGTCGACGTGTCTTGCGCAAAAGCCTGCGCACCAAGCAAAGTCGCGAATACGATAAACGCTGTCTTCATTCATCCCCCTGAAATGTAGATGGGACAATGATTTCAAGGAGTACTTCATACGTCAAAGTAATAAGCGAGCGATCTTAACATTTTTTAACCCAATGCGGACATGTGGGTCATGGGGCAAATTTACGTATTACTTCTTTTGTCGTCTCGGCGATGGCTGCTTCGCGGGATTCCATGCCTGCGCCTTTTCCATTAACGAACACCGTAATGTATATGGGATCTTGATTTGGAGGATAGATGACTGCGACATCGTTAGCGGCGTCTTGATTTGCCGTACCAGTTTTACCACCAAACGCCCAACCACTAGGAATAGACGCACGAATTCTATTTGCTCCCGTGGTTGTGCCTTTCATCCACGTTAAAAGCTGTTCTTTGGATTCTTTAGAAAGTCCTGGCCCGCTAATTACATTTTTAAGCAGCGTGGTCATAGCCTTAGCTGTCGTTGTATCACGCAAGTCACCCGCAATATTTGTATTAAGCAAAGGTTCCGGGCGATCAAAGCGAATTGTTGAATCCCCATAGCCACGAGCAAAGCTTTCCAGTCCTTTAAGGTCACCTACGAGAGCAGAAAGAAGATTGGCTGCGGCATTGTCGCTAGTCTGAATTGTGGCTGCACATAAGTCGCCGACACTCATCGATCCTTCTTTAAGATTTTTTGTAGTGACCGGACTGTGTACGATTAGATCTTTTTTCTTATAGCCAACTGGCTGCTGAAGTTTCAGTTTTCCTTCTTCAACCTTTTTCAGAACAGCGGCGCAAAGAATCCATTTAAAGGTTGAGCAATAGGCGAATCTTTGATCCTCTCGATTCGAGAAGCTCTTTGCCCCTTGAACCGCATGGACTCCTATTTCAACCTTATGCTTTCTCTCAATCTTTTCTATTTCAGTTTCCGCGCGGGAGAATCCTGAATTCAAAATAAGAAGTAGAACAAAAAATATCTTAGTCATGTCAGCAGTCTCCCAAATTCCTGCGTTTTACTTTACATGTGTATGTGAATATTGAAAAGGGTTCGAGGCCTGTTTTATTAAGTTTAGGTTGGGCAATGTTGTGAGTCTTTAAGATAGTTGTTAGTCTTTTAGGGTTGGCTAATTGGAGAACACCATGAAAAAGTATTTAGTATCATTTTTGCTTCTTGTTCTTGCGGCTTGCGCTCACAATCCTACTGCCGCAAAAGACAATGAAGCTTCAACGCCTCAACCGGTTCAAAGCGGATACTTAAAAGTAAACGGCACTGATATTTATTATGAAATGTACGGCGAGGGTGAGCCCTTGGTTCTGCTTCATGGTGGTGGTTCAGATATTCATGTGAGCTTCGGCCGAGGTATTTCCACTCTTGCAAAGCATTTCAAAATCATTGCGTTTGATGAGCAAGGTCATGGGAAGTCACCAGCGTCGGATCGTCCTTTCGGATTTGAGAATACTGCACAAGATATCGCTGAGGCTTTAAAGCAACTCGATGTGAAGCGAGCCAAGTTCATTGGCTTTAGCAACGGTGCTACAACCGGAATGTACATTGGCATCAAGTATCCTGAACTTATGAGCAAGATGGTTCTTGGTTCCGGACTTTACAGTCGTAAGGGCGCGCCTCCGCAGTTTTGGGTTATGATGAAAAATTCGACCATCAACTCTATGCCAAAGGAACTGCAAGATGCCTATGTGAAAGTGTCACCGCGTCCGCAGGATCTGCAAAAGATGTTCGAGTACGACTCAAATCGCATGAGGAATTTCAATGATATCCCTGAAAAGTCGATTCGCTCGGTGAAAATTCCCGTTCTTATCATGCAAACTGATCAGGACGTTGCAACTTTGGAGCACGGGGTTCACATAACAAGACTCCTCCCGCAAGGGAGGTTTGCAGTTCTTCCGGGTCCCCACGACAACTTTATCGGAAGTGTGTCGCAAGATTCGCCGGCAATGATGCTGGCAAGTCTTAATATCATGGTTGAGTTTTTAAAATAAGCGCGGGGAGTTTAAGTATGGTGAGTGAAGATCAGAATCATGTGAACTGGATAGTAACAATTAAGCAGTTCTATGCGGGACTTAATCGCGGCGATATTCCGGCAGTTCTAAAATTATTGGATCCAGAGATAGTGCGAGTTGAAACAGAAAGCTTTCCAACGCCTGGAACTTATCGCGGTCTTGATGAAATGAAGGCTCACATCGAAAAGGGCAGAAGCACTTGGGCTGAGGGTGGTTGTGAGCCGGAACGATTTACGGTCGTCGACGACAAGGTCGTGGTGTTCGTTCATGTGCGAGTCCGCTTGAAAGACAAAACAGACTGGATCGACGGTCGCATCGCTGATGTATTCACTCTTAAAGATGGAAAAATCACCGAGATGCGCTCTTTCATCGACCGCGAGGAAGCTATGCAGTGGGCTGGTTATGAGTGATGCTGCTTTAAAATTCCGAAAGCAAACTTCCGAGATGCTTCGCGCTGCGATGGCAGCCCGTGAGACTGAAGCCGTCAGCGCAATTCGTGCGGTCCTGGCGGCCGTGGACAATGCAAGCGCAATTCCCAAGGATGAAATCGCAAGGCTGGATCCCGCGGTTACTGAGGTTCCAAGAAGGGTAGTAACCGGTCAGATGATCGCAGAAATTTTAAAGCATGAAATAGAGTCCCGCCGGCTTGCACAAGCCGAGTACGAGCGTCTGGGTAACCTAGCACAAGCCGAGAAGTATCGTGTGAGCTTGGAAACACTTGAACAGTTATTAAAGCTACTAGCTTGATCGTTTCAGTTGCTGAATGACTTGATCCAGAGTTGATAGGAATTTCGAACGGTCTTTCTTATCCATCGGAGCGGGACCGCCGCGCACTTCGCCCATATGTCTTAAGTTTTGCATAAGTTCACGAGTTGCAACTGCGGAACCAATGCTGTCCTCGGTAAACTCAATGCCTTTGCTGCCAATTGCACGAACCTGTTTCTTTACGCAACGTTCAGCAAGCAGGATATCAGCAGTGATGACGATATCGCCTTTTTGCGCGTGCTCCACAATCCAATCATCTGCGGCATCAAAGTCGCTGGATGCAACGACCATTTCTATTCGGGAATCCTGGGGAACATTAAGGTACTTATTGGCGACGACAAAGACTTTCAATTGATAGCGTTCCGCTACTTTGTAAGTTTCCTCTTTAACCGGACAGCCATCAGCATCAATATAAATATCCAACATGCTTTAAACTTTAAATTAAAAGACTCCGGGGTCAAGACAAGCATCACAATGATCTGGTGGATCGATTGCGATGCTAGGGTTTGCATTTAGGCGTTTAAACGATCAGCCCAGTTAAGGCTTGCTTCGGCCACTTTCTGCCAGCCGGGTTCAGCGACTAGATAGTGCGAAACTCCGTCAAAGCTTAAGTAGTCAGTACGGGCTTTGGATTTCGATTGTTTTTTAAAGATCGAACGAACCAGTGCTGGTGCAGTAGTGCGATCTTTTTCCCCGGCAATAACCAACAAAGGTTGTTTGCGGTTTTTCGCATCAACGAAAGTACCAATCGAAAATGCAGCTTCATAAAAGATTCGGCCCGGAGCAGGAATAACCTCGCGGGCATAGTCAGCATCTCTTTGGGCTTGCGGAGCAGTGTTCGCAAAGTTTGTATCAAAAGCTTCTTTAGTTAGCACAAACGGTTTCTTCCAGCCACTTGGTCGCAGGATGATTGGTAGTGCTGAAGCTAAAGAGCGGAAGTCAGCAACGATGCCGCCAATCGGTGCGGAATCAATAACCACGCCTGCAGCTCCTACTCCGCGATCCAAAAGAATCTGAGTCACCAAGCCACCCATCGAGTGACCAATTAAAAGTGGCGGCTCGGGAAGTGCGCGAATGATTTCTTCGTAGTGATCAGCGATCTTTTGCAGGGACAGGCTGCCGAAGTCATCGCCTGGATTTTTGCGAATTTCGTCGATCGGGCGATCCAAGTACGGCCAAGTTGGAACGATCACGTTGTAACCATGGGCTTCAAAATATTCTTTAAAAGGATTCCACGAAGTCGGAGTCATCCAAGCGCCGTGAACCAGAACCACTGTTTTACCGTTATTTGATGCATTCATAAATTCCTCCTGTGTTTTAAGACGTTGTGCCTTTGATGAATACAGAATGCGCCTTTTGGGGCTTATTTTGAATTGCCAGAAATGACATAAATAGGTCTATAATTGACAAATGCCTAAAAAAGATCAGAAAACCAAAGCAAAAGGCCCAACCGAGATCGCAATCCTCCTTTATCAGGACTATCAGCCCTCCGCCGTATATGGACTGATGGATCTATTTGAGATCGCCAACCGCTATGTCTCTGAGTATCTCCCAGAGGAGAAAAGATTCATCCGAATTTCTCACTGGAAGATTAAGAATCAAAAGAAGGGCGAGATGGAGTGCGTGTTTGACACTCACCCTGATTTGGGAGCGAATAAACCCTCGTTTATTCTTATCCCACCAAGTTTGAACAGACTTATCACTCCCGCAGCGGCAACACCTTGGGCTGAGTGGGTGGTAAAGCAGCACAAAAGTGGAGTGTCCGTTTGTTCAGTATGCTCTGGGGCCTTCGTATTGGGGGAGACGGGATTGCTTGATGGCAGGCACGCGACGACTCACTGGTTGTTCAAAGAAGAATTCCTAAACCGCTTTCCCAAAGTGGATCTGCAAATCGAAAAACTGGTGATTGATGATGGTGATGTTATCACCGCTGGCGGCCTGATGGCTTGGATCGATTTGGGGTTAAAACTAGTGGATCGCTTATTCGGTTCCACCGTGATGGTTCAGACTTCCAGATTCCTGTTGGTCGATCCTCCAGGAAGGGAGCAGCGATTTTACTCCACGTTTTCCCCACAACTTCATCATGGCGACGAGCAGATCGTAAAAGTGCAACACTGGTTGCAAGCAACGGGTGCTCAAGCTGTGACTTTAAAGCTAATGGCCGATAAAGCCGGAATGGAAGAGCGCACTTTTATTCGTCGCTTTAACAAAGCCACAGGCTTAAATCCCACTGAATACTGCCAGCAACTGAGAGTCGCAAAAGCCCGTGAGATGTTGGAGTTTACAAATAAGAATATCGAAGAGATCTCGTGGAAAGTCGGATATGAAGATACCAGTGCATTTCGCAAGGTATTTCATAAAGTTATTGGTTTAACTCCAGGGGAGTATCGTACCAAGTTCTCGGTGGTCCGAAGGTAAGCGGGGACTGAGCCCCGCCTGGTTCTTGTGATTAGTGCTGAATAAATTCGTTGATATATTTAGCTGAAAGCTCTGGGAACTGATGCTGAGGTCCATGACCAGTTTGAGCAAAGTACATCATGCTGACAGTCGGAAATGTACCTTTGGCACTAAACCAATCTTCAGCTGCAAAGCTGATGTCATTCTCGCCCAATAGTCCTAGTACGGGAATTTTTGATTCTTGCAGTTTTTTGAAAGTGCCGTGCTTGTCTTCAACGTAATCGCGACTAGTCAGCAGGTTATTCCACTGCGCTTCGGTCATCTCGACGTCGTTATCTGATTTGCGAGAAGCAATACGATCGTGTGACTCTTTTGCAGCCTTTACGCTTGCTGGATATTCAGGGTTAAAGAACAACACAGTCTCGTCGGCCAAATCATACACAGGTTTCAGAGCGTGCTCGAAGAAAAGCTCTTGGGGAGGGGCGACGTTAGGTCCTGGCAAGCGTGTACCGATCATAATACCGTGAGAGATCATTTCTGGAAACTCAGTCAAAGCCATTTGCGCGATCATGCCGCCGTAAGACCACCCTCCCACTGCGAACTTTTTAATGCCCAATACCTCTGCAAGTTCCTTGATTTCATTTGCCATCTGCAAATTGGAATTTGCTTGGGAGCCTTTGGATAGTCCTGTGCCTACATAGTCATAAGTGATCACGCGATTTGTTTTCGCCAAAGCATCAAGGAATGCTGGGTCCCAAGTGTCAAGATTACCGCGAAAGCGGTTTGCCAGAATGATTGGATAGCCTTCACCAACAGATCTGTAGGCTATAGAGCGGTTGTTTGAGATTTCTGCGAATTGTGTTTTTGAGTTTACTGAAGTGTTCATCTTTTTCTCCTTAAAGATTTGTTTATCTTGTTGATGAGAAAAGAATGCCTTAACTTCCGGTTGGTTTAAATTGTGTAAATTGACATTAATAGTGGCAAAACTGACATTTGAATAAAAGGGGCATTTTGCGTCCCCCTTTTATCCAGTAGAAGCAACTAACCAGCTAGCAATTCAAAGAAGTCTGCTTTGATCCAGCCACTCTTACAAGGGCCTTTGTATTCCTGACGTTTAGGAATTGGAGAGCTTACGCCGCAGTCCTGGCCTTTTTTACCATAAATGATGCCGATGTATTTTCCGTCTTCGCTGGACTGACATGAAGACACATATGTATTCACATCAACTTTATCGAACTCCATTTTTCCATTTTTAAATGAAATCAAAGAAGTCGTTGTTAGAACGATACCGTAACCACCACAGGCGTCGTATTCGGCTTCGCCACCGACCATCACGTTGCCGGTCATTGATGCTGGTTTTCTGGCTTTTTCGTCTTTCTTCGCTTGAGCAATCGATACACTGAAAACAAGAGCGGTCGCAATTAGGACTTTGAACATTCAATTCCTCCATGAGTATGTTTATTGAATGTTAATGCGCACATACTGTTTTACCAATGTGCCCCGACCAATAAGTGGTTACCCCGGGGTCACCACTGGCGGTCACAAAAAGTTAATCCATCAATCCTTTTCCCTTTAGAATTTTGGGAACACACTTTTCAATTCTGGATACGCGGGTCGCGGCTTGTTTGGCGGAAGAAAAATGCATTAGATACATTCTTTGACGACCTGGAGTTAAAGCTGCAAACGCAGTTTTCAGTTTTGAATTCTTGTCGAGAACGGATTTGAACTCAACAGGTATGCTTTGCTTCGGGCGTGCTGCTTTCTTAACAGACTTCTCTGACGAACCAGAAACTTTGATGGCTTGGTTAATCAAAGTTTTTAAAGCTGCTTTGGATTTGGTTACGTCTTCCAGGCTTTGAAATTCAAAACGTTTTACCACATGGGAGTTTTCACCCGGTGCTTTCAAGATCTTTTTTGGATCCTTCAAAACGCTCCCGTCAAAAAACATAAACGCTCCAAAATTCTTGAATGTCTGAATCATGACAACGTTTTTTCCATTATGCGAATAGCACGGAAAGCTCCATTTGAAGTCCTCTTGCAGACCAGCACTCAACGCAAGCTCACGCAAAGCTCCGACAGCCTCTGGCCATTTCTTTTCTTTCTTTAAAAAGGAATCAACTTTGGAATTCTTTGTTGTCATGGATGCTCCTCTGAAATGTGGCTTCAACCAATGCTAGCTTCACTGAACAACATCCGCAAGTTTGTGAATACACATTTGCAGGGAATTTTCATAATTGAAATTGGAAAAGTAAGACGAATGACCTGAATATTTTCATATAAACAACAAAAAGATATTCATAAGGAGATCTCCATGTCTGAACCACGAAGTGAGAGTGAAAATCCCGTCATACCTGCGCCGAAACCGAAAACTAGCATGCGTCCCAGATCCAACAAGGATTGGTGGCCCGAGCAGTTAGATCTGTCGGTTTTGCATCACCAGTCTCCAAAAGTAAATCCGATGGACAAGTCCTTTAAATACAAGGACGAGTTCAAGAAACTGGATGTCGAAGCGCTAAAGAAAGACATGATGGAACTCATGACAAACTCTCAAGAGTGGTGGCCAGCAGACTTTGGCCATTACGGTCCCTTGTTCATTCGTCTTAGCTGGCATGCCGCCGGCACGTACAGAATTGAAGACGGACGTGGGGGAGCGGGTGATGGAGCGCAAAGATTTGCTCCGCTGAACAGCTGGCCGGATAACGTGAGTTTGGATAAGGCTCGTAGACTTTTGTGGCCTTTAAAGAAGAAATACGGACGAAAAGTTTCCTGGGCAGATCTTCTGGTGTTTGCTGGTAACTGTGCTTTGGAATCTATGGATTTAAAAACTTTCGGCTTTGCCTTCGGTCGTGAGGACGTGTGGGAGCCGGTGGAAGTATTCTGGGGACCTGAAGACACATGGCTAGGTGATGAACGCTATAGCGGTGATCGCAATCTTTCCAATCCGCTGGGTGCCGTACAAATGGGTTTGATTTACGTAAACCCAGAAGGCCCGAACGGAAAACCAGATCCAAAAGCATCTGCGAAAGATATTCGCGAAACTTTCAGTCGCATGGCCATGAATGACGAGGAAACTGTCGCGCTAATCGCTGGCGGCCACACGTTTGGAAAAACTCATGGTGCAGCGAAAGCCGATCACGTGGGACCAGAACCTGAAGGATGTCCATTTCACATGCAGGGACTTGGTTGGAAGAACTCCTATAAAACCGGAATGGGTCCGCACACGATCACGAGCGGTCTTGAAGGGTCATGGACCAGCACACCGACGAAATGGGGGCACGGATTCTTTGAAAACCTTCACGGCTTTGAGTGGGAACTGACAAAGAGCCCGGCTGGTGCTCATCAATGGATTCCCAAAGATAAAAGTGCCCATAACATGGTTCCGGATGCTCATGACAAATCCAAAAAGCATCCACCAACAATGTTAACGTCGGATCTGGCTCTGCTTGCTGACGAATCCTATGCAAAGATCTCAAAACGCTATCATCAAAAACCAGCTGAATTCACCGAAGCCTTTGCCAAAGCCTGGTACAAACTTTTGCATCGTGATATGGGACCGATTTCCCGTTACTGGGGGCCGTGGGTTCCACCACAACAGTTGTGGCAGGATCCGGTGCCGGCGGTTGATCATCCGCTAATTGATGAAAAAGATATTAAAAACTTAAAAGAGAAAATTATGGCGTCGGGATTAAGTGTCTCCCGTTTGGTCAGCACCGCGTGGTCTGCAGCAGCTTCCTTCCGTGGCACTGATAAACGCGGCGGAGCCAACGGTGGTCGCCTTCGTTTATCTCCTCAACGTGAGTGGGAAGTGAACGAGCCTAAAGAGCTAGAGAAAGTTTTGAAGGTTCTAGAAAAAATTCAGGCAGACTTTAATGGCGCACAGTCAGGTGGAAAGAAAGTGTCGTTCGCAGACCTTATTGTTTTAGGCGGCGCCTCTGCGATTGAAAGTGCCTCTAAAAAAGCCGGAGTTGAAATTGAAGTGCCCTTTGCACCAGGACGGATGGATTCAACACAAGATCAAACGGATGTGCACTCTTTCGCAGTGTTAGAGCCAAAAGCTGAGGGCTTTAGGAACTATGTCAGAAAAGGTCTGCCGCTTTCCCCGGAGACTTTGCTTTTGGATCGCGCAAATCTTTTAGGACTTACTGCACCCGAAATGACCGTCCTTTTGGGAGGCATGCGTGTGCTTGATGTAAATCACGGCGGTTCCCAGCACGGGGTCTTCACGGAAAGACCAGGCGTATTGTCTAACGACTTCTTTGTGAATCTGTTGGATATGAATACGGTTTGGAATGAGCCATCCAAAGAGGGGATTTATCAAGGTAAGGATCGCACAAGCGGTAAGCCTAGATGGACTGCCACAGCCGCAGACTTGGTCTTTGGCTCCCATGCGCAACTTAGAGCTTTTTCGGAAGTTTACGCCTGTGATGATTCAAAAGAGAAGTTTGCTAAAGATTTTGTATGGGCATGGAACAAGGTAATGAATGCAGATCGATACGATTTACCTGAACATTGTTAGTTGATAAAAAAGAGCCCGGATTATCGCCGGGCTTTTTTTTTTAAACTGTAAGTTCTTGTTCTGAGTAACCCATCCTATTAGAAATGGTAATCTCACTGTCTGGGTTATCTGCATTTAACCTGGCATGTACAATATCCAGAATTCTCTCTGAAGCACGTCCATCCCCAAATGGATTTTTAGCCTGCGACATTCTTTCATAGATCACTGGTGTATCCAGAACCTCGGTGGCGACTTGTACAAAACTTCTTTGCTCTAGCGGAATCAGGCGGGAAGTGCCAGCGACAATCGCTTCGGGTCTTTCTGTTTTTTCGCGTGCGACCAGAATGGGCTTTCCAAGCGAAGGTGCCTCTTCCTGAACGCCGCCCGAGTCAGTGATGATCATGTGCGCGCGATCCATTAAGTAGATAAAAGGAACATAGTCTACCGGTTCGCATAGCCAGATTTTATTTTCTGGATTTAAGAAGTTCCCCTTATCCACCCACTGGGCCTGATTTCCGAATATCTTTGCTGCTGAAGCGCGAACTTGCGGATTCATGTGAAGAGGGATCAATAGTTCTATGTCAGAACGTTTTGACAGCTCCAGCAGACCCTTCATCACTTCCTCCATCGGTGTACCAAAAGATTCACGGCGATGTACAGTGACCAGAACCATTTTTCTATGGGGATTTAAGAATGAGTATTTTCCTGAGAACTCATTTTCCAGAACAGAATTTGAAGAGATTTTTCTTTTAACTTCAAAAAGGGCGTCAATGCCAGTGTTACCAGTGACGAAAACACTTTCTGGTGGATAATGTTCACGTAGTAGATTCTCCTTGGCTGTTTCTGTGGGTGCCAGGTGAACATTGGAGATCAAAGCCGTCCCTTTACGATTAAACTCTTCAGGAAATGGGGATAGAATATCACCTGAGCGTAACCCTGCCTCGATGTGTACAACTTGCACTTTGTGATAAAAAGCGACAAGGCTCCCAATGAATCCACTGGTGGTGTCGCCTTGAACCACGACAGCATCCACTTTATTTTCAAGTAAGATTTTGTTAAGCCCCGACATCACACCCGTCGAGATATCAATCAAAGATTGTCCAGGGCGCATCAGATCCAAATCGAAATCAGGCTTTATTCCAAAGAAATCAAATAACGGTCTGATCATTTCGCGGTGCTGGCCTGTTGAGCACACCAGAACCCGGTAGCGTGGATCTTTTTGTGCTTTTAGGATGACGGGTGCGGTTTTGATTGCTTCTGGACGGGTTCCGAATACGAATAAAAGAGTTTTCATGAACTGAAAGTTATTTACAATGAGAGATCAGTGCAATTCATCAGCCAGTAATTTCATGCTTTTAATAAACCTTTGTGTTTTCACATAAACTTAGTGCATGATTTTCGGTGCAATGAAACAGTCGTTCGAGGTGAGAAATGAAAGCAATTAAAGTGGTTCTGTCACAAGAAGTGCAACAAGCAATGACTTCAGGTAAACCTGTTGTCGCCTTGGAGTCGACAATCATTTCCCACGGTATGCCTTATCCCCAGAACTTTGAGATGGCTTTGGCCGTCGAAGATAAAGTACGAGAGTTTGGAGCAGTCCCTGCGACGATTGCAATAATTGATGGCGTATTGCGTGCGGGGTTATCAAAAGAGGAAATTCAAAGCTTCGCAAAAAAAGGCCTGTCCATCACCAAGGTCAGTCGCCGTGATATCCCATTGGTGGTTTCAAAAAAGATGGACGGTGCAACCACTGTTGCAAGCACAATGATCATTGCGGAACTTGCAGGAATTTCAGTTTTTGCCACGGGCGGCATCGGTGGTGTGCATCGCGGAGCTGAAGAAACGATGGATGTTTCAGCGGACTTGGAAGAGCTCGCACAAACCAATGTGGCGGTCGTTTGTGCGGGTGCAAAATCTGTTTTGGATATCGGTCTCACGTTGGAGTATTTGGAAACAAAAGGCGTTCCTGTCCTGGGATATCAAACTGCGGAACTTCCGGCATTCTACACTCGAGAGAGTGGCTTCAAAGTCGATGCAAAAATGGAATCAGCCGCTGAAATCGCTGAAGTTCTCAAGTCCAAATGGGGTCTTGGTCTGAATGGCGGTGTCGTGATCGCAAATCCTGTTCCGCAGGAATACTCTTTGGATTTCAAAACCATGGAGACTGTGATTAACAATGCTCTTCAAGAGATGGATGCAAAAGGAATTAAAGGAAAAGATTCAACTCCGTTCCTATTGGGGAAAGTGAAAGAGCTTACTGGTGGTAAGAGTCTTGAGACAAATATTCAATTGGTACTGAATAATGCGAAACTTGCGGCTGAGATCGCAGTAGCGTACTCAGCCCGCTAGATTAGTCGTCAGCCAAAGATTTTGGTGAAAACAGGGACGCTTTCAGGTTCTGATTAATCTTAATATCGGAAAGAGCGATATCAGTACCGCGCTTATTTTGAACATTGCGAATCTTAATACTGGAAGCGCGGAATTTCCCCCCGTTTAACTTCTTATAACCGCCAAAATCAATCGTCTTTAAAAGCTTACCTTGCTTGTCATAGCATTCCGCTTTGATCGGTAAAAATTCTTTCGCTGATACATAGCTTACGATCTTTGAATAGTTCGGGGAGCTGGCTGTGACATCGCTTTCCATCACGATGTACTTGCTGCCTTTGATTTCCATTTCTTTTTTAATAGTGGTTTTAGCTGAAGAGTCGCGGTTGAAATCAAAATCCTCGGCACTAAGCTCTGAGCCCAGAATCCCACCCTTGCTGTTTTCACCCGTCAGGCGTCTTACTTGCTTGTTGGAAGGAAGATAAATCCATTTATCCTCCTGTTCGTTTTTCATTGTTGCAAGCAAGGCCGTACCTTTTAGGTCGGCAGGTTTCATCATGCGCACTAAAAGGGAGTGATCTTTCTTACCTGTACTCATTCGCCAGATTTTCATCTCACGCTCTTTATCTGAGCCGTCGGCCTCGATGATCTTTAATTGTGCCACGAACGTTTCGTCCTTAGCACTTATGCGTGAACTCATTTCCTGGCCGACTTTTTCCGGTGTCAGGGATTGAGCCATCAATGGGCTAGGATTGAAAATCATAACCAGGGCGAATAGAACAGATGCAGCTGTTGCCATAACTTTCTCCTTCTTCCAAGCTAATGGGCGCAGGAGCCATGGGCAACTTTTCAGCATCGTTGGTAAAAGAATCAAATCCCCTACCAGACCCGTCAGCATCGACAGGACCATATAGAATCCAAAAATCCGGTTCATTGCAAAGTACGAAGCCATAAATACCGAGAATCCTGCAAGCAAGGTCATTGTCGAGATCAGGCACGGATTTCCTTCAAGCCAAATCATCTTCTCAATATCCAGAGTACGGCTGTTGCGGGATTTCTGCATTGCTCGCAGGCGTTCCAATAAGTACACGGTGTTGTTAAACGCCAATCCTAATGCAATCGAGAAAATAATTGCGACACTTGGCTTAATCGGAGTCTGAGATATCGCCAGAAATCCCAAGAGGGCTGCTGGCGGAACCAGATTTGGAATACAAGCCACCAAAGACCAGCGAAGTGATTTGAATACAAAAACCAGCACTACAATGATTGCAACCATCGATTGCCAGAACCCAAAGATCAGCTCTTTAGACAGTTCGTTATTTAAATGATGAATCGTGGAGCCCATGCCCGTAGTTTGAACAGACATTTCCGGGAAAACCTCTTCCGTCATTCCGCGAACCTGCTCCACCAGGGAATGCAGCTGATCCCCTGGCAAATCCTGAGTGCGTACCGAGATTCGAGTCTTAGAGCTGTCAGCATTCAGGAAGTTCTTAAGTGGACTGTCGCTGGCCAGTGAGTATAAAAAGAAAACCTCCGCAGTTGAACTTCGGCTGGCAGGTAGGCGTGAGTTATTAAGGCTTGCGGCTGCGACCAGATCTGGCAAGCTCACAACACTTCCCACTCCAGGAAGGTTTCTGATAGAGGCAGAGAGTGAATCAAGGCGCTCAATCAGTTTTGGATCATTCCAGGCGTCTTGTTTCCCATCGATCTCAATATCGACTGGAATCATGCCTCCAAGTTCGCGGTCAATAGTTTCCGTGGAAAGACGGACTTGATGATTCTGAGGAAGGTCATCAAAAAGTTTCGCTGACCAAGAAAGGTTTCCACCTTTTAAAGCCAATGCTAAAGAGACAATAATGATCCCCATGGTCCAAAGACCACTGCGACGGAACAAATAAAGACCCCAGCGCGCTTTAGCCCATGCCCATTCGCGGGCACGAGGGCCTGGCAAGAATAAAAGAAGCGGGTAAAGCAAAACGGTCGTGGTAATCCAGCCAACAACAATCGAAATCGCTGCCGTAACACCGTATTCCCGAATCAGTGGAACGTTGGTGGTAAGCAGACTTAGAAAGCCAATCATCGTGGTCGTAGAGGCAATCAAGTTGGGTCTGATGATTGCGCGAAGTGTTTTTCTTACCAAAAACTCGTGAGATTCAAAAGGCGAAGCTTTCTTTTCCTCGGCATAACGAAGCAAGGTGTGGATGCAGAGTGAGACCACATCAATGGTCGTAAGAATAGGAATAGTGGTTGAGAGAATCGAAAACGGCAATTCACACAGTGCCATCACCGCAAGTACAAGGATGTTGGCACAAAGAATAATGATAAATGATGATATCAGAGGTGAAAAATTAGAGAAGATCAGTGCCAGAACAACGAAACACGCAATAAACCCCAGCACAACAAAGTTACGAAGCTCTGTCTGCAAAAGAAGACTGATATCTGTTTGTACGGCAGGAGTTCCACCCATTTGTACGTCCGCAAAGGGCAACGCCGCCGTGGCAGTCACTTGCAGGTTCTGTCTAAGGGACAGAAGTTCTTTGTTGGTGAGGCGATTAATATTAGTAATGATGGAGGCGGTTTTTCCGTCAGCCGATATGAGTGTTGGCGCAATGAGTGGGTTCGTTAGGGTCTCATTTGCCCATTCATTGGGTTTTAGATTTTTAAGCAAGGGACCGACGCTTAATCCCTGTTGATTATTGATTGCGCCCTGGATGTTTGCCAAAGAAAGAGTATTGCGAACGCCAGGATAGTTGGAGATCAGCGTTGTTAGTTTTTCAAGCTCGGCTATGCGTTCCTGTTGAAACCAGTTGCCGTCACTTTTTTCAGCGATTTTTGCAGTGATGATAAAAGGCTGAACTTCAGACAACTGAAAAGTTTGGCGGCTTTTTTCGTCCAACATCAACAGTGGATTATCCTTTGGCAGGAACTGTTTAAGACTGTACTGAGTCGTCAGTTTGGGAAGTGCGAACAAGCTGAGTACGGTAATAAAGATCATACCCAACAACATGCTTATGGCGAGGGATTTTGGAGAGATTTTTTTTAGCAGTTGCATCGGCTGCGCCCTTCTAAAAGAGAAAATGTTGATGCCAGACTTCCTATATCGGACAGGTTTTTCCTTTCTAAAATGTGCAACAAATCGTTCAGTACTTGAACAGAGTGTTAGTTAAACACGTGAAGAAATAATTTTGCCAAAAAAAGACCAAAAGTTTTTCGATGTTGGACTAAATTCCTGATTCAAAAATGAGGATACATCCTATCGAAAAAAGTCGCTTTAGATTTGTGGGAATACGCCGTAACCTTAGTCCTATGAGTAAAAAGCAAATCACCAGAAGTCTTTCCGTGTTTGCTGCTTTTCTGTTTTCGCAACAGGCATTTTCCTCTGCAGTTGTTGAATCAGAGTTTGAGCTAGTTCTTCCAAAGCAGTTTCAAGAAAATCTTATAGAGGAAAAGTGGAAATCTCTCGAGAACCAGGAATTTAAAGCAAATTGGCAATTTCCTGATCAGACCGTGGAAGCAGCCAACGGGGTGCAGGTTCAGTTAAAAGGAATCTCAGTTTCTTTAGAAACAGAACTTAAAAAGCCAAGTCTGGGTTCCAGTCAAACGCAAGTAGTCTTGAGTTCCAAGGATCTTGCTGCACAAATGACCATTGCAAGCATTTCGGTGGATCAATGGATTGAGCAAACTGTTGGTGGCATCACTGGCCGTTTTCATCTGGTCGCAGACTGTCCTAATGTCGTATTAAATATGAAACCTGGAGCGGGTTCATTTTCTGTCGCCTTAAATCCCAAGGTCGGCTCTAACCAAGCTGGCGGAACCGTTCAAGACATTTCTTTAACCTGGCAGAAAGAGGCGTGGAGTGCAGCTGCATTCACTTGCACCGGAGCTGCAGGATTCGATGATATCGTAAATCAGCAAATTTCTCAGATCTCTGCGGACTCCGCCGCGTTCGTTGATCCCAAGAAAGAGCTAATTCTCTCATATTTAAATGGTTATATCGGTAAGTGGTCCTTTGACTTCTCTAAACCAAGACAGCTGGTGAGTTCTCGTGACGACGTGAATATCAGCATGGTTGTGGATGATTTTAATGATACGAACCCAGATCGTGCTTTGGCAAAAGGACGGGTGATCGTGGAATTCACGCGAGCTCCAAATGCTGAGGCGACTAAGCTTGAACTTGCAAAAGGTGACGTGAACTACGGAACCTCCGGTCAAGCCGTGATTCGCCTGCCCGCTGGATTCGCTAAAGAAATGATCAGTCGTGCTTATGCGGCGGACTCTTGGGTTCATCAATTCTATTCAAGTCAGATTTCCGGGTTCTCGTCAGTGATGAATTCGCGCTTTATGCAGTTCTTCGTGTGGCCAGAACTGATGGATTATCCAAAATCCAGCAAGTTCTTATTTAATCTATATTCAAATAAAGATCCGAAGATCTCTGGATCTGGTTTGAAATACCAAGTGAGCGCCAACCTGTATTCACAGATGAAGGCTCCAAAGAATGGCAAGTATATTCCATTCATGAACTTTACAGTTCCTTTTAGCAGCGGAATTTCTCTGGGGATTTCTGACAGCAAGGCAGCAGTAAAGTTCACTGGAACAACGCTGGATCTGCGCTACGCTTGGGATACTTCCTATGTAAAGAGCTATAATCCACGCACCCGTTTTGCTGCTTCAACGATTGAAGGGAAAATTCTGGGCGCGATTTCCGGGAAAACCATGAATGTAACGTTACCGGCGATTCCACTAACTGAAGGTGTAAAGCTGAAAATCAAAAAGGCGACTACACTTTCGAACTCGGACTTAATGTTGCAACTGGCTCCCTAGGACGCGATTTAAAATGAACGGCCTACCGTTAAAAGGTAGGCGTCATTTTTTGAATAAAGACCGAGCGGGTTCTGAATGTCCCCGGAAATGAAGTTTGCCGTTAGGCTCGCATTCCAGGAATCAAAGAACCTGCGACCTAAAGTCACTTCGACAAAGTTACTGAAATGAACGGTATCGTACAATCCCAACACGGAAGCATTCCAAACCTCTTTCCAGCTTAATCTGCCCCCGGCCATCCAAGCCCGGCGAAAGATTTCAGTGAAAGAGATGTTGGAGTCGTTCTTTCGTTCCGTATCCAAAAACGAGTATTGAACAATTGCGATCAGCATGGCGTCGCTAAAATTAAAAGTCTTTTCAACCCCCAGGACATTTTCATGTATCCAGCCCGGCAGGTTTGCGTAGTCGCCATAGTTGTCCGAGTAACTGGTGGCATACTTAAATAGAAAATCCCACTGATGGCTTACCAATGAAAAACCACCCTGGCGAATTCTATACTGTTTGGTATCTAATCTGACATCGGGATCTACCTGGATTACCGTTTTCGGAGAGACGGCGATAATTGTCCCGGTGACTTGCGGCTCGACGATGGGAGCAGAAGCAGCGCCATCATATCCAGAAATCGACAGATCAAAGATAGAAATAGTCTTTTGCACACGCAGTGCAAAGTTGTGGTCGAGGGCATTGTTTAGAATGTCGTCATTCCCCCAGGTATAGCGAAGATTCGTGGGTAGCAGTAATACCAGATCATTCCCTGGGACTTGGGGAACAAAGACCTCGCGCGGCAGCCAACGGCTGTTTTCGCCTGGCAAAATCGTTTCGCGAGCTCTTGGCATGTACATCAAATCATAATCGAACCATTTTAAGGACTCAGATATCAGAATTGAAGGTGCGCCCAATTTTTTGGAACGAATCGGATCATAGATCTGACGGCGATTGATCATGTCCAATGGGTTGTATCCATCTGTGATGCCCCAAGTGACAATGTTGTATCCCACCGAAATATTCAGAACATCTTTTTGAAATCTTACATAGGCCTCTGAGGGCTCAAAGAAAAACTGCTCTTCACTGGATTTATTGTCGGGATTAGCCACTAACACAGGTTTTGCATAAACTCGCCAGTGCTCGCCCTTTTTCCAACGCATCATGGGGTCAAGTTCCAACTTAAAAAGACTGTTGTTCGTATCTTCGCCGTATTCCTCTGGATAATAGAATTCCGTCATTTGCAGATCGGCGCCAAAGTTCCATTCGGATTCAGCTATGGCAATCAGCGGTGAAATAGTGAATAATATTATTAGAGCCAGAAATTTCATCGCTCTAGTGTATTCCCACCTGTGTTGGACCGTCTGCATGACTTCTGACAGCTTGCGGGGTACCATAATAGTGGTGGGGAGGGTTATTCATGCAATCACAGATTTCAAACTTCCAAACGGAGCACTTGTTTTCAATCTCTTCAGAAGAAGAGCTGGTGCAATGTTTTCGTGCCCGGGATCAAAAGAAACTGGTATTGCCAGCTAACCTAAAATTTCCATTTTCCGTGCAGTCTTATTTCACCTGGAAAGAGTCCTCCGGTGTTTACACGTATCTTGTTTGCAAAATGCCAACTTGGGATTTGCCAAGGGGAGTCGTCTTTAAAAGAACTGCTCCAAGTGGCGAGCCCACGGGTGGGTTGTGCAATTGGTGCAACTCCTATGGTTCATCTGAAGATATCGGTCTGCTGTCAGTCGCGATGAGTGCCAATGTCAGTAATTCCTATTTGATTTGCCAGGATTTGCGTTGCATTGAAAAGATCGAAGAAAGTGCCATGCGTGCAGGTAAAAGCCCTGAAAAGCACATCCATGAGCTTTACCATAAAATGGCAAAGCTGTTTGAAAACATCAGTAACTACCGTCAAGACTAAATTACTTTTTTAGTGTTAAGCGAACAGGGCAGTGGTCAGAACCCATAACCTCTGGACAGTGAGCTGCCGCCTTTAAGCGATCCGAAGCTTCCTTATTCACCAGGAAGTAATCCAGGCGCCATCCGATATTCTTTTCGCGCACTCCGGGACGATAGCTCCACCATGTGTAATGGTCAGGGCCCTGTTCAAATTTCCTAAAGCTGTCGACCCATTCGTGCTTTTCCAAAAACTTCGTCATCCACGCGCGTTCCTCTGGAAGGAAGCCTGCATTTTTCATATTGGTTTTGGGATTTCTTAAATCGATTTCCTTGTGCGCGATATTGAAGTCACCACAGATGATTACTTCGCGGCCTTTTTTGCGTAGCGCCTGCAGGCGCTTTTCAGCTGCTGCACAGAATTCCAGTTTAAATGGTAAACGCGTAAGTTCACGTTGGCTGTTTGGCCAATAACTGTTCACCAAAGTGATAGAGCCGAAATCAACTTCCAGCCAGCGACCTTCGTTATCGAATTTATCAATGCCCATGCCCACACGAACATCGTCGGGCTCTTTTTTGGAATAGACGGCTAAACCCGAGTACCCGGGCTTTTCTGCAAAAGCCCAGGCAGAGTGATACTTGGCTGGATGATAGAAGTCTTCATCCTTTTTAATCGCCTCATCGGTGACCTTGATTTCCTGAAGGCATACAACGTCTGCTTTTTCTTTCTCAAACCATTCTCTAAAATTCTTTTTATGAACTGAGCGCAGACCGTTCACATTCCAGGAAATCAACTTCATCTTTATACCCCTTAGACTGATTAGCTTACCATATTACGGGCTAAGTATTCCTCAAATTTATCAAAGGAACCTGTCCAACCTTGAGTCATGCCGCCTCTTTCCTTAATGAAAGTGGCAAGTTCTTCTGCCGTATGATCGCCCAAAATCTCCCAGGTCACTGTGACTCGGGTTTCGTCGTCACCTTCGGCCGCAAATAAGACAGTTGTTTTCATGGTCATGGGCCAAGTCATAGCAAACGGAGCGCGTGCCGCATTTCCTTTGGCATCAGCAAAATTCTGAGTATAGACGATCTTTTGGGGAGGTATTATCTCCTGATAATGGATCTGCCCATACATTTTTTCCCACATATTGAAAACGGTCCGAACGGGAGCTTCAAAAGTGCGGTTAATGACGAACTTTTCCTGTCCTGAAGTTTCCTTTTCCAGGAATTCTGCCAGACGATCCCAAGTTCCATTTCCGCCAGCAGCTTTGACAAACTTTTTCGTTTGCTGGGCAGCTTCTGCCGTTGGCAACGTCATCGTCATAACCATTTTGGTTTTGCCGCCTTTAACTTCATCAAAGGTAACAGTTACGCGAAACAAGGGTGGGCGATCATCGTTGCCGCCATGGTCATAGACCATTTTGGAGTGAAGAACGACTTCGTGATAGATGGTTTTATTCTCGTAGTTCACTCCATCGGGCCCGTGCATTGTATAGGACCAAAAACCGCCGGGACGCAGATCTTTTCCATGAGTGGTGATAGTGAACCCACGAGGTCCCCACCACTGGGCAGCTTGCTTGGGGTCAGCCCAGGCATCCCAGACTGCCTTCACTGGAGCATCGTAAATTCGTGTGATCGTCAGTTCATTGGAATTACTTTTTTTTGCGCCCATTCTTTTTCCCTTTCGGTTTTTCTTTTGCAGTAACGGTTTTTAAGTAGGCATCCAATCGGTCAAAACTTTCTTCCCAGAATATGCGGTAGTTTTCCATCCACTCGGCAACATCGCGCAGTCCCTCGGCCTTGATTTTACAGGGCCGCCATTGGGCATCCCGGGATTTGGTGATCAATCCGGCTTTTTCCAGCACCTTTAAGTGCTTGGTGACAGCAGGCAGACTGATTTCTTTCAAAAAAGGTTTCGCTAAATCAGAAACACTGGCCTCACCTTGCGAAAGCTTTGCAAGGATTGCCCGGCGAGTCGGGTCGGCAAGGGCTTGGAATGTCTGGCTTAAGTGATCCATATTTTACCTATCGGTTAATTAACTAATAAGTTAAATATAAGCCATTATGAATGCTTTGTCAAAAATGGCCAAAAGCGACGTCGTTTCATGGGTTTATAAGAGTTTTTAAAAACTTATATTGGCCATGAACTTTAAAGGATGACATAATTTTCGGGGTTATTGCGAAAGGACGTCTCTAATGAAGATCTCTTTTTTTAGCGCGCGCAAGTATGAGCAGGAAGTATTTGAATCGGTGTTTGCAAATACGGGCATGGAGCTGGATTTTTTTGAGCTTCGCCTAACCGCCAAAACTGCGCAATTAGCTAAAGGCTTCACAACGATATGCTGCTTTGTAAACGATCTTCTAAATGCAGAGGTGCTGACAGAACTTTCAAAGATGGGTATTAAGAATATTGCCCTTCGCTGTGCGGGCTTTAATAACGTAAACCTTCCTAAAGCCAAGGAACTCGGAATTCGTGTGGTACGGGTTCCAGACTATTCGCCTTACGCGGTCGCGGAACACGCAGTGGCTTTGCTTTTGACTTTGAATAGAAAAACACATCGTGCCCATTCACGAATTCGCGATCTAAATTTTTCCCTGGAAGGATTGGTCGGATTTGATCTGCGCGGAAAAACTGTGGGAATCATTGGGACAGGTAAAATCGGCAGGGTCTTTGCCGGTATCATGAAAGGATTCGGCTGCACTATTTTGGCCTATGATCCGTATCCCCATAAGGAAATGGAAAGTATCGGGACCTACGTAACACTTCCTGAGATATTTAAAAATGCCGATATCATTTCCCTGCATTGCCCCCTGAATGACAGTACAAAGCATTTGTTGTCAGCATCCACTTTTGAAATGATGAAGCCAAATGCAGTTATCATTAATACCGGCAGGGGAGCCCTGATTGATTCCAAGGCTTTGATTGATGCATTAAAGACTCACAAAATCGGTGGAGCTTGTTTGGACGTTTACGAGGAGGAAGAAGGTGTGTTCTTCACCGATCAATCCACTGGCGGCATTATGGATGACGTGCTGGCGCGACTGACCACGTTTCCGAATGTTATTCTTACTTCTCATCAGGCATTCTTGACGAACGAAGCTTTAAGAAATATTGCTGAAACCACACGCGACAACATCCGAAATCTAGTTGATCAAGGTAAGTGTCAGAACGAACTTTGAGGAATCGGTGTCAGTAAAGGTCTCCAGAATATTTCATGCAGGATACGTGATGGAGTGCGATGGTATTCGCATCGCATTTGATCCGATTTTTGAAAATCCATTTAGTCGAAACTGCTTTGCCTATCCGACTGTGGAATTTGATTATGCTGCGATTAAGAATCTGCGATTTGATGCGGTCTTTATCTCCCACTATCACGATGATCATTGTTCTTTTGACAGTTTAAAGCTTCTAAATCGCACCACACCCATTTACATGTTTTGCGTCCACGAAGAAATGTTCTCCTGGATTCGCGAACTTGGATTTTCCAATGTTTATCCTCTGACGTTAAATAGCTCTGTTGATATTGGGCCCTTCAAAGTGATTTCACATCCTGCTTTGGATGTAGATGTTGATTCTGTATTTGAAGTTCAGGTTCAGAATCTAAAGATACTCAATGTCGTGGATTCCTGGCTGGATCAGGAAACCTATGACGGCTTGGCAAAACGCGCTCCTTGGGATCTGGTGATGTGGCCCTTTCAAACAATGCGCGAATTGGAAGTATTGGAGCCTGATCGCGCCGAGCCTTCTGACCGAAAACTACCTTCAGAGTGGCTGGTGCAGCTTAAAGATCTTAAACCCAAGTTCCTGATTCCCAGTTCCTGCCAATTTCAAATGGAAGAGTGGTCTTGGTACAATCACGCCTTTTTTCCAATTTCCTACGGTGACTTTAACCAGCAGGTGCAAGGCATCCTTCCGAACACCAAAATCGTAAACCTGCGCCCCTCGACAAGCATTCTTTTATCGTCTGACGAATTGAAGACTGGTGAAAGCTTATCGTGGATGAAAATGACTGGCGATTCGCAAGGGGACTATCAGTATCAGCCCGATCTGATTCCACCGAAAACTTCAGAAATAGCTCAGCACTTTTCAAAGCTTGATCAAAAGCAAACTTCTGAGGTGCTACACTATTGCAATCATGGGCTGATTGAAAAATTCAGGGAAGTAGGACCTTCAGCAGATATGTTCTTTAATAAGCCCCGCATCTGGAAGCTTTCACTTTTTGATCAAGATGGTAAGAGCACTGATTTTATCTATGAAGTTAAAGATGACGTTCTGACTTTACTTGACGAATCAGCGTGCCCGCCGGACTGGAATACCGAAATTATCGCAAGCAAACTATACTCGGCATTAAATACCGGTGAAAGTCTAACTTCTTTGTATCTGCGAGTTAAAAAAGACGCCGACGTGGAAGTCATTGAAGACCCGTTGATTCGCTGTCTGTTTAACGGAGAGTTTGGTTCGTATCAAAAGGCGCAGCTTGCCAGAATTAAGAAAGAAGAATCGCTATGAGTATCGTGCAGCTTTCGGAGTTCTCTAAAAAAGTAATCGAAACTATTTTGAAGATTCCTGCAGGGAAAGTAGCAACATACAAGCAAATCGCCGAGCTTTCAGGAAAACCCCAAGGCTCGCGTGGCGTTTCGTGGATTCTGCATTCGTCATCAACTAAGTATAAACTACCATGGCATCGGGTTTTGAATTCGCAGGGCGGGATTTCCTTTGATCCTGCGAGCAGGAACTACAAGGATCAAAAAAGAAAATTAGAAAAAGAAGGCGTGGTTTTTAACACCAACGGAAAACTGGATTTAAAGAAATACCAGTGGAGTAAGCGCCCAACTGTAAAAAGAAGTCAGGCGCAACCCAGAATGTTTAGTAAGGGCGGCAGTCGCTAAGAGTCAAAGCGATGTCAGCATGTGTGCCGAATTTAGTTCTGCACTGGAAGCGACCATCTTTGGAGATGTTGCTAATCTCGATAAATGCATCAGCAAACCAGGCGTTTTCAGCCTGACACTCAAGTGTCTGAATCAGGTAGTGATCAGCTGACTTGTCTTCAACGCGGCAGTTTGGTTTCGGAGTCATTTTCTCAACATCCTGGTTGCAGATATTGCCGTATCTTAGGAACTCAGTCGTCGTGCCGTCAGCGTGCACCCAACTTGCAGTCAACGGGTAGAAATTAAAAAGCACGTCGCCTTTTTGTGATTTGCAGCGAAGCATTTCTGGAGCAGCAAAAGAAGATACAGACACAAGGATCGTGGCAACGGCCAGGATAAGTTTATTCATGGATTTCCCCCTAAAAGTGGAGGCATTTGACTTAATTGTGGGCAGCTCGTCAACCCCGAAATAGAAAAAGGCGAGCCCTGGGGCCCGCCAGATTCTGGGAGGGGTTTATGGAAGGTTGAACAGAATCATTTCTGAGTCCGCATTTGCCTTAATGTTTACAGCGGCAAGATCTGTGGCCGCAATAGCGTCACCTGTTTCCAGCTTTTCGCCATTCACTTCAACGCCGCCTTTAACGACTTGAAGCCACATGCGACGAGAATCACCGATCGTAAACTCAAGGTCTTCGGACTTTTTCAGACGTGAAATGTACATGTCTGCATCCTGGTGAATACCGATTGTACCATCTTTGCCATCTGGAGAAATCACATGAACCAGTTTTTGCGTGTTCAGTTCAGTCTCGAAAGATTTTTGTCCGTAACCAGGTTGTACTCCACGAACTTTTGGCATGATCCAGATTTGGAAGAAGTGAGTTTCTTTACCTTCCTCATCGTTGTACTCAGAGTGCATCACTCCAGTACCGGCGCTCATGCGTTGTACTTCGCCCGGTTTAATCACCGCCACATTTCCCATGGAGTCACGATGTTGTAGTCCACCTGATACCACGTAGGAAATGATTTCCATATCGCGGTGAGGGTGAGTATCAAAACCTGAACCTCCAGAGATGCGGTCTTCATTGATCACGCGAAGCGGACCAAAATGCATGTGATCAGGGTCATAGTATTCAGCGAAAGAAAACGTATGACGGGATTTCAACCATCCGTGTTCTGCATTACCTCTATCGTTGGATCTTCTAATTGTTAGCATACCTTTTTCCTTTCTTGTGAGAGGCACTGCCCCTGCAATCAAACCTATTGCTGTCGTGGCCGCGGCAATAATAAAACCGCGACGTTTGAGGGGAATCTTCAAGTTCATGAGTGCCTCCCATGAATAAGAGTATCGGCGATATTACCTAATAAAAAAATTATTAAGAATTAATAGACTATATAAATGCAGTCTATATAGTTTCTTACGACGGGGTTTTGTTAAAACCCCGTAATTACAGTAACTTATCTATTATGTTGGTAGCCGCCGAAGGAATTAACTGGGGACCATTCAGGCAACGCACGGGGAGCTTTAGGAGCCAGCTCGGAATACTCTTTTTGAGCCGACATTACTTCACCACCGACGACCGTTAGGTCTGAATAGATATCTTTGATCTCTTTTTCAGGAACACTGAAATAGTCCTTATTCAAGACTGCGAAGTCTGCAAATTCGCCTTCAACGATATCGCCTTTCAAAGTTTCCTCTTTGGAAAACCAAGCAGCCCCTTTAGTCATCAGGTACAAAGCTTTCTCACGGGATAGGCGATTGCGATCACTCATGTGTTTAAAGTCTCCAACAGTTTTTCCGGATACATGCCAGAAAAGTGTAACCCACGGATTAAATGAAGATACGCGTGTTGCATCCGTTCCTGATCCCAATGGAATACCAAGCTCCAGGATATCAGCGATCGGTGGAGCAGATTGCGCCGCTTTTTTTCCGTACTGCTTCGTAAACTCTTCACCTTGAAATGCCATGCGGTCCTGTACAGAGATTCCGCCACCCAATGCTTTAATGCGCTGAAGATTTTTATAACTTACAGTCTCCGCGTGATCGATAATGAATCTTTCAGGGAATGGTCCGCCTTCTTTTTTAATTTCCTCAACCACATTCAAAATTCTGGCAATGGATTGATCGTAAGTTGCGTGAATTCTAAAGATCCATTGATGTTTAAAGATCAACTTCAGAATCGGTTTTAATTCCATTTCCATATTGGGAGGAAGATCAGGTCTTGGCTCCATAAAGTCTTCAAAGTCTGCCGCTGATGCTGTCAGGTTTTCGCCTGCACCCATCAAGTGATAGTGATTATCTACGTGCAGTTCATGCAGACTTGCCGGGTGAGCAGCTTTCGTCCAGCGCTCGTAATCCTGAAGCTCTTTTCCCGCAACCGGAGCAAACAGATAGAACGGAATTCTTAGGGCCAGTTTCTTCTGATCATTCAGTTCCTTGGCGATGCGATGGTCCTCTGGAAAAAAGAATCCGCCGCCGCCGGCATCGATAACGCCGGTTAAGCCCAAGCGACTAAGTTCATTAAAATACAAAACTGTCGAGTTTCGTTCTTCGTCACGTGAAGCAAGCTTCGGTGTCGCCATCAAAGTTTTATATAGAACCATGGCATTGGGTTTTGCAGTCAGTACGCCCGTCGGAACACCGTTTTTATCCAGCTCCACTTCGCCACCTGGAAATTTTGTTTCTTTGGTATAATTCAACGCCTTTACGCCAGCAGAATTCAAGAATGCCTTGGAGTAAAGATACATCACAAATACGGGGCGATTCGGAGACGCCTCATTCAGCTCTTTGATTGTTGGGAATCTGTTTTCCTTAAACTGATGCGGAGACCAGCCACCGACGACGCGAACCCACTGGCCTTCAGGCGTGCGAGCGGCTTGCTCTTTAATCATGTTAAGTCCTTCTTTTAAAGACTTAACTCCGTCCCAACGAAGCTCAAGATTATAATTAAGTCCCGCGCGAATCGGATGATGATGAGTATCCACCAGGCCAGGAATGATGGTGCGTCCTTTAGCATCAATGACTTGAGTGGCGTCACCTTTAAGTTTCATGATGTCCTGGTTGCTACCGACCTTCATAAAAACACCGTTTTTCACAGCAAAGGCCTGTTGAAAGCCGTTCTTGTGAGAAAAGACTTTAGCGTTTTGAACAATAAGGTCTGGCGATGATTTCACCTGGGCTTTTGCGGAAGTATGTGCAAGTGCGATAGCGGAGGTTACCAGGAGAGCGTTCTTGATTTGTTTTTTTATAGTGTTTTTCATGGTGATGATTTCCTTGGAAGAAAAAAAAGGGCGCTGAAGAATCAGCGCCCGAAGTTTTGATCGGTTATTTGGATTTCTCTTGAGTGCCTTCTTTAGCACCGAACATTTCTTTAGCGTAGATGATACCCAAACCGTAGCCGCCACCGTGTTGTTTTGCGATACCAGTTACAGCGTCATAAGTTGCACCACGAGCCCAGTCACGTTGTAGTTCCAAAAGGTACTGCATCCAAGTGATTGGTTTTGCGCCCGCTTGAACCATTCTGTCCATGGCTACGTCATGAGCGATAGTTGAAACACCACCAGAAGCGTCAGCTACGAAATATACTTCATAACCTTCTTCGATCGCTGAAAGAACCGGACCTACGCCACACACTTCAGTCCAAAGAGCTGCGAATACCAGTTTCTTTTTACCGTGTTTTTTAATGACATCAGTTACGCGTTCGTCTTCCCAGGTATTCATAGTTGTACGGTCAATTGGTTTTAGTTCTGGGAAAACTGCCTGTAGTTCTGGAAACAAAGGTCCCGCAAAGGATTTCTCTGCGACTGTTGTAAGAACTGTTGGGACTTTGAATACTTTTGCGGATTTCGCAAGGGCTGTTACGTTGTTGCGAAGTTCCTGTACATCCATGGATCGAACCGCAAATGCCATTTGTGGTTGGTGATCGATCAGGATCAAGGTGTGATTGGTTGGAGTCAGAAGTGACTTTGCCGCTTTGCCTGCTTGTGCTTGAGCTGTTGTCAGTGCGATCAGTGCTGCGAAGATTACTTTAAATGCGTTCATGATGTTCCCCTTTAAGGTGTTTTGTTTTTTATTTTCCAGCGATCATTTCGTTTATCGCTTCGATGAATTCAATATCGGGCAGATTTGACTTGAAAAAAATTAATATGTTTTTATTATCATGATAAATGCTGTTTATATAGTTTAGGAGCCTAAGAAGTGACCATTGATCAGCTCGAAACCCTTGAAATGATTGTAGAAAAAGGTAGTTTTAAAGCCGCCGCCGAACACCTCTATAAAACTCAACCTAGTTTAAGTGTAGCGATTAAGAAACTGGAAGAGGAATTCGACCTTCAGTTGTTTAACCGCGAAGAATACAGACCCAAGCTTACGCCGGAAGGTTTGGTATTTTATAACTGGGCGAAGCAATGTCTTTATACATTTCGAGAACTAAAAACAGTTGGGATCGAACTGGGTTCAAAGAAGGTGGAACCCTATCTGACGATCGTACTTGATCCCTTAGTGCGCTTTGAGGCAATCGAAGGTGTCTTCCAGGAAACCGTCTTAAGCAAATACCCAACCGAAATGACCTTTCGAACTGAAATCATGAGCGGTGGATTAAATTCTTTGCTTTCTGAGGACGCTGACTTTGCGATTTCTACAAAATCAGAAGAGAACGACAATGTTGAAAGTGTTGCCTTCGATAGAATAGAAATGGTTCCTGTGGTTGCAAAATCTTTGGCAAAGCAGTTACCGAATGTTTCCTATAAGTCCCTTAAAGCTTATCCGCAAATTGTGGTTCTTCAGCAGGGGGACAAAAACAATCTGTTAAAGCGTGATCGCAAAGGCGTCGTGGCAGATTCCAAGAAGTGCTATGTCACTGATCATGCCTTAAAGCACAAAATGATCATGAACGGCTTTGGCTGGGGCCGACTGCCGCTGAATGAGATTGAAAAAGAACTTAAAAAAGAAGCTTTAGTTCAGATTGAAGATGATCAGGTGAAGCCTTTTCATTTGGATCTGCACATCATGCGTTTAAAACACAAACCTATGGGGCCTGTGGCACGCGCAGTATGGGCGCAGTTACTGAAAAATTGCACGGCGGTGCAAACGAAAAAAAGTCCGCGCACTAAGTGACAGGAATGTCATGTGAGTCTGATCTGCCGTTGTCTTATCATTGTGATTCTCACGGAGGACCACCATGCCAGCACGGCAGTACAAAGATTTTTTTCAGAAGTATGTTGAAGCTTATAATCAGGGATTACAGGGAAAACTCGATACCGATTTAATTCGCAGTTTTTTTACTGATCATTTTCTGGCGGCCGGTCCTGATAATGTTGAAACCGGTTCCAACGATCTATTTTTCTCATCGACGCTTCAGAAAGCGTATTCTTTCTATCAAAAAATTGGAGCCCGCGAGCTTCACATTCGAAATTTCGTGGTAACCCCGATTGATCGTTTTCATGACATGGTGAAAGTATACTACCGCGCGGAATACAGCCCGAAAGGCGCCCCCATCAAAACCATTGATTTCGATGTGACCTATTTCATGCAGACGTCAGAAGCGGGCCCTAAAATTTTCGGTTTCGTTGCTGGGGATGAAATGCAGGCGTACCGGGATGCTGGAATCGCCGTTTGATCTTGTGGGATTTTTAGGACACCATGATAGCTCACGGAGGAAAACATCATGGTTAAAAAGGTCCTAATTGGCTTCTTGGTCGTCGTCGTTCTGTTTTTGGGTTATGTGGCAACACGTAGCGGAACGTTTCGTTATGAAAACAGTGCGATCATCAATGCTCCTGCGGAAAAGATTTTCCCTTATTTAAGCAACTTCAAAATGGGTGGCCAATGGAGCCCCTATGAACAAGTAGATCCTAATATGAAAAAAACCTTTACCGGTGAAGACGGTCAGGTGGGATCAGCTATGGATTTTGAAGGAAATAGCGAAGCGGGATCAGGTCGGTTGGAGATGAAAGAAATCAAACCTAACGAGTTTGTTCTAATCAAGCTGATCATGACAAAACCAATGAACGCTGAACAAATGATTGAGTACAAGCTAACTCCAGAAGCAGAAGGCACTCGCTTTACCTGGACGATGTATGGTGATGGCGGCTTTATGACAAAGCTTATGACAGTTTTGATTGATTGCGAGGCGATGTTTAAAGGACAAATGCAAAAAGGTTTCGACAATCTTAAGAAAGTTGTGGAAACACCGGCAGCGGCTCCCTCTGCAGCGGAGCCAGCCGCTTCGCCAGCGCAATAGTTAGAACCATCTTTTATGTTCGATGATAAGGCATCGGTTAGAGACGACTTTAATCCCTGCCTTTTCTGCCCGAGCCTCAGCTTCGGCATGATGAATGCCCAGCTGCAGCCACAAAACTTCCACACCGCCCACAGCAATCGCCTCATCCACGACCTCGGGAATTTTCTCGGAAGAGCGAAAGACATCGACAAACTTACGGTACTCCTGCGGAATTTCAGACAGTGAATGATAGATCGCAAAGCCATTGGCTTCATGGGCTTTTGGATAAGTTCCAACCACTTCCCAGCCGTGATCACGCATGTAGAGTGGAACGTAATGGCTTGGTTTTGTCGGATCGGGGCTTAAGCCGTAAACCGCGAACTTCTTATACTTTTCCATGACGGACTTAATTTCATTTTCAGCGACATTCATATTAATTGCTTCCTTACTTGACATAGTTTCAAGGACTTTATGAAATTTCAAGCACGAGGTGTCCCATGAGATTATTGGCATTAATTCTGGTTTCAATATTTGCTGTCCCAGGTATGGCGGCAGAGAATTTCAACCACATCACCTGTGAGTATCAACAAAATGACTCTGTATGGGAGTTTACGGCCGTAAACTACAACCGCGACGGACTGGCTTTGGAGCTTGGTGAATCAAAAGCCATCGTGGGAGGGTGGACTTCGTCACGTGCTGTGAACGTTGGATTCTGTCTGGCCTTTGTGGGCACAGGAGAATCCTCACAAATTCAAAATCACTTCCTGGTATTTGAGGGGCAGGAAATAGTCGGTGTCGATTTTAAAACCTGTCAGCCGTACGGGACAGGAATCAACATTATAAAATCCGAAAGTACTATTTCAGCCAGAGGAGATGTCGTGGAAATGCACGTGGAAAACTGGTACGACCAGGGCGCACCGACGCTTTTACTAAGACATTACATTCCACATGCGACTGAAAATAACAGTGTGACTGAAATCGCAGCCGCAAAATGTGCGGAGCTGCGACCTTAAGATTTTTCAGACTTGCGCGGAATGGGATAGTATTCGTGCGGAACCTGAAGTCCCCGGCGAACGATCTTTTCTGTCATAATCGAATTCTTCATTAAAAGCGTAGACACAACATAAGCAATCGAGCAGCAGCCTAATAACGGAACCAACCCCAAAGGCTGCTTTGTTCCTTCCAACGCAAAAATCACCGACGTTAAGAGTGCTCGTGATGAACCTGCAAACAGGGCAGCCATTCCTACAAGTGCCATCGCGTGAGGATCAATGCCCCATTCGGGAAATGCCAAAGTTAGCCCACTGCCTACGATGAATCCAAAAGCGGATCCCAAAGTTAAAAGTGGCGCCAGGGTTCCACCGGAAGTTCCACTTCCCAGGGCAATCGCCCAGGAAAGAAATTTCCAAACCAGAATACTGACAGCAGCGCCTACAGTCAGACTGCCACTTAAGCTCATGGAAATATTTCCGTAACCCACTCCCAGACTGCGTGGTTCAACCAGACCGATTAAGCCGACAGCGATACCTCCAAGGGCTGGCCACCACATCCAATGAATAGGGATTTTTTCAAACGCGTCCTCGATCCAATAAATGGACTTGGTAACAAAGATGCACAGTAGTCCCATCACCACGCCAAACGCCAGGAACACCAAAAGTTGTGTCGGTGAAGTTTCCCCTAAGGCAGGCATCTGAAAGAAAGATTCAGTGCCAATGAATACTCCACGCAAAGTGGCAGCAATCACCGTGGCCAGCACCACTGGAACAAAAGATTTAGCACGGAATTCAAACAATAATAGTTCGATAGCAATCATCACTGCAGATAACGGTGTACCAAAGATTGCAGCCATGCCGGCCGCTGCGCCCGATGCCAAAAGAATTTTTCTCTCATAGGCGGTGACAGGAAGAATCTGTCCAATCCAGGAACCTAAAGCACCGCCGGTTGCGATGATCGGACCCTCGGCACCAAATGGTCCACCAGATCCGATGGCTACCGCTGAAGATAGAGGTTTTAAAAGGGTGATTCTGCGTGGAATGCGGCTATCGCGCTCCAAAATGTTTTCCATGGCTTCGGGAATGCCGTGACCGCGAATTGCTTTAGAACCCCAACGGGCCATAGCACCCACAATCAATCCACCAATCACAGGAATGATAACTGAAATCCATCCCAGGCTATGCTCGGCCGGGGAGCGCTCGTGAAAGGAAAACTCCTGAAAGTAGAACAAGTTCGTACAAAGTTGAATCATCAATAACAGGGCTTTGGCGACGAAAACCATCGCAATTCCAATCAAACAACTGATTGAGTATATAAAAAGCACCTGACGTTTCCTGCTAAGCTCATGTTCTGCCATCAATATCTCCGATCTGGGGAATCTGCGCCTTCTGTTCAAAAGCTTCAATGCTTTGGACCTTGCATCGAAACGGTGTGTCATGTAATTTTCCCCCGAGGAATCTGAATATGGAAAATACGAACTGCGGAGTCTGTCAAAAACCTAAGGCGAATTTGGAATGTGGTATCTGCCACGATCCTATCTGTAAAAAGTGCGCGCAGTTTTTGGAGGAAAGCACATTTTCCTATTTAAAAACGATTCCTCCGCAATTAAAGCACACCGTGTTCTGCGGTCCTTGCTATGACAAAAACGTCGCTCCCGAGCTTGAGCAGTATGAAGCTGACATGCGGAAGGCAACAACCATCACGATCTTCATGACGGACGATACAAAGACTACGTCTAGATTTAGTCGCAAAGAAAAGGCGATTGAAATCAAGGATTGCCCGGATCGCGAGGAAGTGATGATGCGTTTGGCATTCCTGGCTGTAAAAGCGGGTTTCAATGCTTTAATTGATGTTGAAATTAAATCTGAAAAAGTACTGCCCGGCGGGAAGTACCAGTATTCAAAGTGGAGTGGGAAAGGTATTCCCACTCAGATCACTTCGAGTAGATTCCTTTAAACTAAAACCAACTATTGCACCGTGATCCACACGCGGCTGACGCCGTAGGATCGAACCATGCGGTTGAAGCTATATGCATTATCCGGATGCATACGTATGCAGCCATGGGATGCTGGAGTACCTAGCTTAGGCCAGTTACCCCGTGGAGTTCCATGTAAGGCGTAACCCCCGGTGATAAAGACGGCGTAAGGCATATTGCCTAAACCGTTATAGTCACCCTCTGGATATTTTGTGGAAGTGTAACGATCATAGATGCGACCATTTGGATGGCGGTCAAAACTTGGAGTTGAATAACCTTTCATCCCGGTTGATACCGCCCAGGATCCGCGCAAACTTCCGTTCACATAGAGGTACATCCGCTGCGAACTTTTCACGACTTGAGCCCAAATTGCACAGCCTCCGCGCTTGCACCCTGCGAAAGGTCCCAGGATGTCATCCATCACGGTGTTGATGTGGGCGGGCTTCCCGGTTTCTTCTTCATAGATTTTATCGTACTGATCCAAGACTTGTTCTACGTTGGGATCAAAGGGATCGATATGTTCGAGCATGTTAGGAATGCGGTCATCATCGATGTATGTGGAAACTTCTGCTTGCGCATAATTCCCCACTGCTAACAGTAGGGAAAGGCTGAAACATGTTATGTGATGGCTGGTTTTCATGTCGCACCTCAATTTCAGTGTGGGTTAAACTTACACACAGTGTACGCTTGCGTACAAAAAATCGAGGTACTCCTAGGCTAATACGAGACTTGTGTAGCGGCAGAAACAGTCAACGTTTCATTTTCTACATTTTTCATGACAAGAGCGAATTGGTTTTTCAACAAATCGCTGTCTGAGACTGTGTGACAGAACAAGAATGTCAAATGCAGACGTTCTTTTTCAGTCAGTTTGAACAAGTCCCAAAGGCGAGGAAGTGTGTCCATGGAGAAGTGTCTTTTCTTGTCAAAAACAAGCTTCACGAAAGTTTTCGATACTTGAAGCCTATCCGCACAGTACTGCAGAGAGAACGAGTATTTCTTTGCCTTCTCTGCAGCAAATTTTTCTTTTAATAAATCCCGGTAATCGGGAAATGCACCGTTGTTTAAAGGTTGAACCATAAAAAACTCTTTATGTTTGATTGAATTTGGAAGGGCGATCGCCTCTCCGGATAGTTCTGTGAACATTTAAAACCCCATTTAGGTTAAAAAATTATTTAAAATCTCGGGAAGGAAAAGCCGGGGAGTTTTAAGTTCCCCGGTTTTTTGAGATTCACGCTTTCCAATTCTTCAATGAATTAGTTACGGTCTTGATCTAGTGCGATTTCCATTCTGTTAACGCCAAGGTTGACACCGAAGCCTTTAGCAAACTGGAAAGACACTTTAAGAGCGATTGTTGGAAGATCTACGCGAGTCGCAGTGATAACACCAACGCCACCAAGGATTGCGCCTTGAGCTTGAGCTACGTAGTAAGTGCCAAGGATAGATTCAGGATTGGAATCAAACAGAGCGATTTCAGCCGCTTGACCCGTCAATTCCATTTTGCCCAATGCGATTTGTGGAGAGAAAGGCTTCGCTTTCATTGTAACTGTTACTGGGTATTCAGCTGTTTGACCCGTTGGAGACATACAAGCCAAAGTACCTTTACCGTTATATTGGTAGTTACCAAGGATCACTTTGAAACCAGATGCAGAACCTTTGAAGTTCAGGTTACATGCCCATGCTGGAGCAGTGTAAGCGTGAGCTTGAGAAACACCCAAAACCATTGCGATAGCCAAGAATACTTTTTTCATTTTCATCCTCCTTAGGATTGTTTTTGTAGTTCGGTAACTTTTCCGCCGCTGCGGTATGGACCAGTAGATATTCGGCTTCAAAAGGGTTGTCTAGACCCCACCCGGGACATAGTGTCCCGACCAAGCAAAGCGGGACAAAGTGTCCCGAACTCTTGCGTTATTAGAGTTTTGTGTCTATATAGGTTCCATGGAAATCACTGTAAAAAAGTTATTGATGCAGGAACTGGCAAAGCGACAAACGCGCAACTCCTCTTATTCATTGCGTGCCTTCGCCCGTGATCTGGGAATTGGTTCAACCACATTATCTGATGTTATGGGTGACAGACGTTCGCTCTCCAAGTCGAACCTGGAGAAAGTTATGGAACGCCTTTTGGTTTCTCCTTTAGAGAGAGAATTATTGTGGGCGGAATATCGTCAGGGATCGACAAAGATCGCAATTGATGAAGATTTACTATTACAAGAAGATACTTTCCGCATGATTTCGGACTGGTACTATCTGGCGATAATGAATCTGGCGCAGCTCCCCGAGAATAGAGCAAACCCTCTATGGATAGCAAAACGCCTGGGTATCAAAGAATCCGAGGCGGAACAGGCGCTAGATCGTTTATTCAGACTGGAGCTTTTGAAAAAAAGTCGCAACCGCCTGGTCAGAACAACCAAACCGATGCTTATGAAAGATGTGCCGTCAGCTGCAATACGCAAGTACCACAATCAGAATTTGCACCTTGCAGAGCAATCACTTCATAGAGATCCCATTGATACGCGCCTGTTCAATTCGATGACTATGGCGGTAAACCCCGAGAAGATCCCGGCAGTGAAAGATGTCCTATTAAAAACTCGAAAAAAGATCGAGGATCTGTTACAAGACGGGCCGTTGACTGAAGTTTATACCTTGTCGTTTCTTCTGTTTCCGCTTACGAAACTTGAGAATCCTACGGAGGATCAAAATGTTTAAAGTAACAAAGGCCCTAAAAAGCGCTGCAATGTTGGTCCTGGCTTCTGTGTCAGTGACTGCTTTTGCTGGTCCTGGCAGTGATTGGGTCGGTAACGGCGGCGGTATCGCAGAAAAGAATGTTCTTTTCGCCTACGAGCGCTTGGAAAAGTACATTGAAGTCTGCCTGACTTCAGATAGCTGCAAATTAACTCCGCGCGAGCGCGAGATCATCGCTAAGATCGCCAAATCTCTTCCTCAAGAAGTCAGAAGCCGCATGTTGTACTTCGGTTCTGAAAAGAAAACGCCAGGGTTCTTTATCATCGACGACCTGGTTCGCGTGGCCAAGACCGGCAGCACAGTGAGTTCACCGATCTATATCAACTCCGATCTTCTTTATTCCAAAAACGCAGCCGGCGAGTTCACAGCAGTTTCCGTTGCAGAAGCAGTGGCGATCCTGATCCACGAGTTCGGTCATCACCACGGCAACTACACGCACGAAGAGTTGGATCTTTTGGGCGTTCGTATTTCCATGCTGGTACAAATGAAAACTTCGGTTACGCCGTTGCTTCCCTGGAGTAATGATGTTTCCGCGATGGTGTTCACGAAGGACGTTTATACGGCTTACCCTGAAGTGATCCTGAACGTGGGCGATGATTTAATTGATATCTCTAAAGCGATTGCTGACGAGGCGATGTGCTATCGTTATTCAATCCCAATTCCAGTGCTGCCAATTCCAGACGTGGATTTGCTAAGCAAGAAACCAGCGGGTTCCGTGGTTTACAATCTGCACTGGGATAAGTTCAACGACAGTGACACTAAAATTAAAGTGAAGTTGATCGGAAATATTTCTAACACTTGCGTGTACAAGACGAATATTCTTTTACGCAGCAATGACTACAAGATTTCAATCGCTTTCTCGGCAACGAAAATTGCCGACAAGTGGAAGTATGATCCGGGTTCTTTGAAGGTCGAGCAGTACCGCGATCCTTGGTACAAGGTGCTTCGCCTGCCGTTTCAGCCACTATCCTGGGCTGAAATGGGATTTGCACCACAACCCAGAGACAACTAGTTAAATAAAAAGGGCAGATCAAATCTGCCCTTTTTTATTTCCTAATCTGCTTCTAGGTACCCTTGATTCTCGCAGACCTTGTCGTCTGGAAAGCTCTGTAAGCTCAGTGCGCGCTTATGGGTGGAGTCTTCGATGATTGTGGCAATGTGGGAGCCTGCGATATTCACAGCCATCTTGCCTGTGCGATCTGCACCAGGTTGATAGTCCCCGATAAAATCCATGGGATACTTAATGGCTTCAGCTGCGATCGCAGTGCTATTGGCTTTAAAGGCTTTAAGTTGGGAACTCAGCAAACCTTTTTCCGTATATCCGCAAGTTTTGGAATCCATGTCGTTGTAAGAGCCGCGATTTAGCGAAAAACGGTAACCCATGATTCCCCAAATCCTATACCAGGAACCCTGATGATCAGCTTCGAATCCATCTATTTTGCCGCGCTCTTCGAGGTCACCACGTATATCGACGAATTTATTCCAGAAGGCTTTCTCTAAAGAAGGAGTGGATTTATAAAAGTATGATTTACTTTTATAACGGGCCTCGTTACGCAGAAGTTGATGGATTGTCAAAGTGGCGTTGAAAGTTGAACCCCCATTTAGCTGTAAAGCTTCTCTGAAGAGTTTTACCGGATCAATCGTGTTATCGTCTTGCTTCAGGATCCAATCACGCAATTTACGCTCCTGCCCTGTGCTGTAATCACAGTAGCGATCAGATTCTGCAATCATGTAGGAAAAGAAAGCATCATGGTTGAACTCGCACTGAGCAGTTTCCACTCTGTGTCGTTCTCTTCTATTGTCACGATAAACAAACAAGGGCTCGGTCGTACGAGTTTGATTTGGGTACTTGTTTATTTCTTTTAAAAAGCATCCCGCAAGGACTTCTGAGTTAATGGATACTTTATTCTGCTTTGGATAGGCATACGGCTCAACCGCATGACTTGTTTGTGAAAAGAGAAAAAAGAAGAGCAGAAAATCCATACTTCCTTATCGGACAAGGACTTCTGCTCTTGATAGGGAACTAAACCGAGGTCTAGTGTTTTTTAGTAGCCTGAACGTAACCTTCGTAATCAATATGATTGTCGTAAGTGACCGTCTCGTTGATTTCGATAATTCTGTTCGCCACGGTTTGCAACAGCTCATGGTCGTGGCACGTGAAGATCACAGTGCCTTTAAAGCGCTGTAAGCCTTCATTCACGGCAGTGATGCTTTCCAGATCCAAGTGATTCGTTGGACCATCCAGGATCAGGATGTTAGCTCCTGAGAGCATTAGTTTTGAGAACATGCAACGCACCTTCTCGCCCCCGGAAAGAACTGTTGGTTGTTTTAAGGCATCCGAGCCAGAGAAAAGCATTTTACCCAAGAACCCACGCAGGAAGCTTTCGTCTTTGTCTTCAGAGAATTCACGCAACCAATCAACCAATGTAGGCTCAGCACCCTGGAAGTATTTGGAGTTATCAGTTGGGAAGTAACCACGGTTTGTTGTGATGCCCCAAGTGTACGTACCAGAATCAGCCGCCAGTTCGCCAGCGATGATTTCTAGAAGCAAAGTCTTCGCCAGGTCATTGCGACCCATCAAAGCAACTTTGTCGCCTTTCTTAAGGGTGAAGCTGACATTTTTAAGTAATGTCTCGCCTTCCCAGGTCTTGGTGATTTTATCCACCACCAAAACGTCGTTACCCAATTCGCGTTTGATATCAAAACCGATGAAAGGTGAGCGACGGGAAGAAGCTGGCAAGTCATTGAACTCAAGCTTTTCCAGTTGTTTTTGACGGGAGGAAGCTTGCGCTGATTTGGATGCATTAGCACTAAAACGCGCGATGAAGGCTTTTAGCTCGTCAGCCTTGTCAGCACTTTTCTTGTTCTGATCAGAAAGCATGCGTTGTTTTAGTTCGCTCGCCTGGCGCCAGAAATCGTAGTTACCCGTGTAAGTTGTCACTTTGCCGTAATCAATATCAGCAATGTGCGAGCAAACTTTGTTCAGGAAATGACGGTCATGCGAAATCACGATGACAGTGTTTTCAAAATTCAAAAGGAAATCTTCCAGCCAGTTGATCGCATAGATGTCCAAGTGATTCGTCGGCTCATCCAGAAGTAAAATATCAGGGCGGCCAAACAAGGCCTGCGCCAAAAGGACTTTTACTTTTTCGCCAGGATTTAGTTCCTTCATCAGTTTGTCGTGAAACTCGTCACCGATGCCAAGGCCCGCAAGCATCACACCCGCTTCAGATTCAGCTTCCCAGCCGTTAAGTTCTGCGAAAACAGTTTCCAACTCAGAAGCGCGAACGCCGTCTTCCTCAGAAAAATCAGGTTTTGCATAAAGCTCGTCTTTTTCAGTCATCACTTTGTACAGACGTTCATTACCCATCAAGACCGTTTTTAGAACCGGATATTCATCATATGCGTAGTGATCTTGTTTAAGAACGGAAAGGCGCAAGCCACCCGGAATGATGATCTCGCCCGTATTAGGCTCGATCTCTTTGGAAAGGACTTTCAGGAACGTGGATTTACCTGCGCCATTGGCGCCGATAAGGCCGTAACAGTTGCCTGGAGTGAATTTCACATTTACGTCTTCAAAAAGCTTTTTGCCACCGAAGCGGAGGCTGATATTTGAGGTGCTGATCATGGGGTGGTTCTACAGTAAAACCCCCTAAAATAGCAAGACGGCAGTCGAAACTGCCGTCTGATTTACCTCTTTTTTCATGGGTTTATTATCTGCGGGAAGCGTATTTACCTTTAGCTTTGAAGTATTTTACCCATTGCTGCCAGATTTGGGATTTTGGCGGCTGAGTAACAACCGGTCTTGTCGGTCTTGTTGGCTGCTCAACTACTGGAACCGTTGGTTTCGGAGTTGGCTGAACCACAACCGGAGGTTTAGGTGTAGGTTGCACAACTACCGGTGGTTTTGGAGTCGGTGATGGCTGTACCACTACTGGTGTAGTCGGTGTCGGCGACGGTTGCACCACTACCGGAGTAGTTGGAGTTGGGGATGGTTGTACCACAACTGGTGTAGTCGGAGTTGGAGATGGCTGCACTACTACTGGAGAAGATGCTGCTGCGATTTTGATACCATAGAAATATTCTGCCAAATCCACTTCACCTTGAGTGTAATAGTTTTTTGCAAGAATGCGGGCGTCAGAACCGATATGAGATGCCAATGATAGAGTTGCATCCACGAAGCCTGAATCTTCAGAAAGTTTCGAAAGACTGGAAGTCCATTTATCATCACTTGGGTCAAAGATTTGAACTGAAGAACCGGAAGCTGCCTGTACTGCTACGGAGTGACCGTATTGACGGGTGAAGCTGCAGGATTTGCGGCCGCTGGCCATTGAAGAACATTTCGGAATGTACGAAGCGAAAAGCAATGAACCCACCATACCTGATTTCATGTCTTCCATTAGGTTTGCGGGAGAGATTGTTCTTTTGGCATTCGTCACGTTGAACCCAGATGCGCCACCTGAAAAGCCCTGGGCAATTTTAGTAAAAGTTTTTTGTGCATCATTAACGTAGGTACCGTTTTGTGATGTCGTCTTCATATCGTTACCCATCAATAGAATTGCACCATAGGAGTTCTGTTGATAGATGCTGTCAGTAAAGCTACCAGCAACGATATCTTTTTTATCAGAGAAAACAGATTCCATGACCATCATGGATGAAGTTGGCACACAGGCCATTGATCCAAATTTAGATCTTACAGAAGATTCCATCTGATCTAATAAAGGCATAGTTTCAGCCTTACATTCAGTTGCAGAGCAGGTGATCCCAGCGTTGGCTATATGAGATGTGAGAACGGTGATTGCGAATACAGTCGTTGTTGTTAACTTCATTGGCCCCCCAATACCAGGATGTGAAGCAAAATGAGGACCAAGGGCTGTTAACACACGTATTAGCGGTGGATTCGGTTTCAGCTGTATAACTCTTGAAGGGTGGCTAATAACTAGACTCTGTTTCCAGTTGCAAATCCTTAAGGCACACGGGGATAATCTAATAATGAAGCAGATTTTAATCGTTTTGGTTGTAGTTGCAGTGGGTGTTGTTGTCTTTTTCAGCAGAGATAAATTCGAAACCGTCAAGCAATCAGGCGATCCCCAATCCTTCAGTTCCCCGGTAATCGCTAATACAGATCAACCTGTAAAAAACGAAGCTTCTGGAACGGCTCAAACTGCGCCAACCCGAAAAATTGCAAGCTACACCGACGTGCCCGTGCAAACTAAAGAGCGCGCACTATTAATAGATCTGATCAAAACAACTCGTGCCGCTGAAATGAAATCAGAACTTCGCGTAAGAGCAGCGCAACTGCGTGCGCAGATAAATGCACTTCCAAATAAAAGAACTGTTTTGTGGGACTACTATCGTGATTTGCAGGGTACAAACTCTGCTCATTTTGATCGAGTTGAGGCTTTGGATCTTTTAAATGGCAAAGGCGGAGACACGGCACTTGCCGAAGTCGCTCTGGCGGAAGCACTTGAATATGCCCCACCTCAAAAAATCAGAATGGAAGATGCGCAGACCGAGCAGGAGCGAAATATCGCTGCCTCCACGGATGCAGATGATATTCCGGTGCTGGTTGCCTACGATATATATCTGAATAACTGCGGTACGTATTCTGCCTGCCAGCAGGGGCTTCTGACTGTGATTGCCAACAACGACAACCATAATATGCGTTCGTCACTGATCAATGCAGTCAGCAAACGTTTCCCGAATGACAAACAAACGTTCGCTGCGGACCTGGCGCGCTTTCAATTAAATTAAGCATATTCCCAATACGAAACATTTCATTCGAATCAACCTGAGAATTCCTGGGCAACTTTTTGACAGAAGGTTGAGTGTTAGACAGTTTGGGTTGATAATGAATCTATTCGGCACGTCTGTTGGTCTCAGGAATGAGACAAAAATAATATGGAAGGTTTGAGCATATGGGACGCAGCCAGGATAAGAACACGTTTTTGATCGTCAGCGGAGACCCGAATAGAATCACGGCCATCTCTGATATCCTGAACAAGCACTTCAATAACTGCTCCGTGTTTCACGGCAGTGATTGGTTTGCCACTAAATATAAGATAGATAACGTCAGACCCAAGATCTTGTTTGTCGACGAGTACCTGCCAAAAGGTTCGGGCTATGATATCGTCGCGAAAGTCTTAAAAGAAAAAAATAACAACGAAATATTTGTAGTGATGATGTCCTATGTTCCTGACCATGATGTTTTCCCTCATGAGGTGCAGTCGGGGCGTCTGTCTTTTCTTTCTGAACCAAATCGTGAATGGGCTCTGCTGGAAGTGGTGTCCAAAATTATCGCGCCAAAACCAGTGAAGGAAGGTTCGCAGTATCGTCTGCGCAATCTTGATGTTGGTGAAACTCTTTTTAAAGAAGGCGACACCACGGAAGTTGTCTACATCGTTAAAAACGGAACCTTAAGTGCTTACTCCGAAGGTACAACCGGTGATCGCATCCGCCTGGGTGAAATCGGTCCTGGGGAGTTTGTCGGAGAAATGGGACACTTTAATCATGAACCTCGCTCAGCCACAGTGGAAGCGGTCACCGAAGTTGAGTTGATTGAAATTCCCATGAGCTCTTTGGACAGTGTGATTTTCTCGAAACCCAGCTGGGCCAAAGCCCTTGTTAAAACGCTGTCCTTACGACTGAAGCGCGCTAATAAAGCTTTAACTGGCTGACCCAGTAAGCTTGTTCAATGCCATATTGACGAAGACCTCTTCTGCTTCTGATTCTTGTGATCAGAATCCGCCACGCGAAAGCACCGGCGGTTAAGCGGGGAGGTTTTTTATTATGACATCCAATATGTTTAACTGGGTGGAAATTGCCACCGAAGATATTTCACGCGCTATGACTTTCTATGAAAAGTCATTCGATCTAAAATTCAAAACAGAAGAGATGGGTGCCTTAAAGCTCGCGTTCTTTCCTTCAGGCGATATGAGGTCCTACGGGGCTTCAGGAGCGTTGGTGAAAGGCCCTGGCTATAAACCCTCTGCAGATGGAAGTCTGCCCTATATTCCTGTGACAGACATTGATGCGTCTTTAAAAAAGGTACAGGAAAATGGCGGCAGAATACTGGCCACTAAGAAAAGCATTGGTCAGTATGGAAATATTGGAATTTTTCAGGACACCGAAGGCAACCACGTGGGGTTGCATTCAATGTGATTGTGATAAGGAGATGAATCATCATGCATAAACGTCAGCTGGGAAAAACAGGAATTGAAGTTGCTCCACTTTGTTTTGGCGGCAATGTGTTTGGTTGGACAATCGACGAAGCAATGTCCTTTGCGATTTTAGATGGATTTCGGGAAGCCGGATTCAATTTTATAGATACTGCTGACGTGTACTCGCGCTGGGTTCCCGGAAATCAAGGTGGTGAATCTGAAATCATCATCGGGAAATGGATGAAGGATCGCAAAATTCGCGATCAGATGATCATTGCCACGAAAGTGGGAATGGAAATGAGTCCGGAGAAAAAGGGCTTGAAAGGGCAGTACATCAAACAGGCCGTGGAGGACTCACTTCGTCGTCTGCAGACTGATTATATTGATTTGTATCAATCCCATACCGATGATGCCGAAACCCCGATCGAGGAAACCCTGGCTGCTTATGATGCCTTAATAAAAGAGGGAAAAGTTCGTGCGATTGGTGCTTCAAACTTTAATGCAAAACGCCTGAAAGAAAGCCTGCATATCAGCGAGAAGGAAAAGTTTCCGGCCTACGTGACCTTGCAACCAAAATACAATCTGCACGATCGCGAATATTTTGAAAAAGAGCTCGAAGCTTTGTGCCTGCAAAACGGTATCGGAGTTATTCCTTACTACTCTTTGGCCAGTGGATTTTTAACCGGAAAATATCGCAGCAAAGAAGATGTGAAATTAAGCGCTCGCGGAGAAAAAGCATTAAGCTATCTGGATGAACGGGGCTTGAAGATCCTGGGAGCGATGGATGATATCTCCAAAGCTCATCAGGTAAAACCTGCCACCATTGCACTTGCCTGGTTGATGCAAAGAAAGTGCATTACGGCACCCATTGCCAGTGCGACCTCATTGGAACAGCTCAAAGATCTGACGAAGGCGGCTGACATCAAGCTTGCCACCGTGGAGGTCGAAAAGCTGGATTTCGAGAGTCGTTACTAAAGACGTCCGAAATTCCCTCCCATAGGGGAGTTGCAAGGAAAATAAATCCAGTTAACGCGGGAATCTTGGTTGCAAATAAGGGCTATTTTCAAGGAAAGTAGCCCTATGATTCAGTCCCCGGAAACCTTCGCCTTTGACCAATTTGAGCCGACTCTGCAGAAGTCCTTCGGACTCCCTAAATTTCGTATTGGTCAGCAGGAAATCATCTCTGGAATTCTTTCTGGTAAAGACGTTTTGGCGGTACTTCCTACGGGTGGTGGTAAATCTCTGTGCTTTCAGTTTCCGGCAGTGTTCACCAATAAGCTCGTTATCGTCATTTCTCCATTGATCGCGTTGATGAAAGATCAGGTAATGTCTTTGCAAAAAAAAGGCATTCCTTCTGGCTGCTTGTATGCAGGTCAATCCGATCAGGAAAAGCGCCAGATTTTTCAGGATATCGAAAAAGGCGGAACGTATCTTTTGTATCTATCTCCTGAGCGTGTGCAAAAAGAAGGTTTTCAGCGCTGGATTCAGAATCGCTCGATTGCGGTGTTTGCTATTGATGAAGCTCACTGCGTTTCTCAGTGGGGTCATGACTTCCGCGAGGAGTACAGTCAGCTGGAAATTTTAAAACGCCTGCGCCCGGATGTTCCGGTTTTGGCGTTAACGGCTTCAGCAACACCGACGGTGCTTGCGGATATTTCCATTAATTTGAAATTGAAAAGTCCTGAACGACGCGTTCACGGTTTCTATCGTTCAAATCTTTATTATCAGGTTGAGTTTTGCGCGGACGAAGAAGCGAAGATGGCTTTGTTAATGCAATCCATTCGCCAGGCCCCGGAAGGTCGCGTGATCATCTATTGCGGCACCCGCAAAGTGACTGAAGAGTTAGCGGCTCATTTGCAAAAGAAAATGGATCAGGTGGGATATTATCACGCCGGTCTTTCCACAGCAGAACGCACGGAAACTCAGGAAGCTTATGGTCGTGGTGATTTAAGAATCCTGGTTGCTACAAATGCTTTTGGCATGGGTATCGATCAGCCCGATGTGCGCTTAGTGGTGCATTATCAAATGCCTGCAAACATCGACTCCCTTTATCAGGAAATGGGGCGTGCAGGTCGTGACGGATTGGATTCAACTTGTCTGATGCTTTATTCAAAGAAAGACAAGGGACTGCAAACTTATTTTATTACGAGCTCAGAAGCGCCAAAGGAAATTAAGAACGCCCGCTGGAGAAATCTGGATGCGCTGGTGAACTACGCTGAAGGCGGCGAGTGCCGTCATGCCGAGATCCTGACGTACTATAAAGACGCGCAACGAATCGAACGCTGCGGTCACTGTGATACTTGCCTGCCACAATCTGAGCGACGCATCTCCCGTCCGGTGGCGGCACTTAAGGCCCCTGCTACAAAAACCAAGACACGATCAAAAGTGTCAAAGACCACGGTCGATATGGATGACGTGGTGTTTGATCAGGCACAAGAGGCGCGCTTCCAGTTGTTAAAGAAATGGCGTAAAGAGAAAGCCAAAGAGCTCGACGTCCCAGCCTTTGTGGTGTTTGGTGATTTGACTCTTAAACATTTGGCAATTCAAAACCCCCAAAGTCTTGATGAACTTAAAAATGTCCATGGCATCGGCGAGGCAAAAATGGCAAAATTTGGTTGGGACATTATGGCGGAATTAGGTCAGTAACCTGAAACGGCGGCTTAACACTAACGCCGGAGGCTTCAGTGAAAATTGCTATTGCCGGAGCCAGTGGTTTTATTGGTAAGGCTTTGATCTCTTCTTTAAAAGGCGCGTACTCGGTTGTGGGCTTAAGTCGCTCCCACCACACGCATGCTGAAGAGCACTCAAGCTGTGAGTGGCGTAACTGCGATCTGTTCAGTCTTATCGATGCGGAAAAAGCCCTGGAAGGTGCAGAGGTTGCGATTTATCTGGTGCACTCGATGCGCCCTTCTGCACATCTGTCGCAAGGTTCATTTGAAGATTTCGATTTGATCGTAGCCGATAATTTCTTGCGGGCTGCTGAAAAAAACAAAGTCCGAAAAATCATTTACGTCGGTGGACTCATCCCGGCTGATTCCAAAAATCTTTCCAAACACCTGCAAAGTCGGCAGGAAGTGGAATCTGTATTTCTAAAAGGCAGCGTTCCCACAACTATCCTTCGCGCAGCTTTAATTCTGGGTGCTGAGGGTTCTTCGTTTCAGATTATGACCCGCTTGGTTCAGCGTTTGCCGGTGATGCTGTGTCCACGGTGGACGTCGACTCCCAGTCAGCCGGTGGCTGTCACCGATGTTTTAAAAAGCATTCGCCACTGTATTGAAACACCGGAAACTGACGGCAAGATCTATGATCTGGGTGGGCCCGATGTATTAAGTTATGGCGATATGATGCTGAAGGTTGCGGATATCCTAAACCTTCGCCGTTCTTTAATTAGAGTGCCATTTTTGACCCCTCATCTTTCAGCTTTATGGGTGCGCCTGGTGACTGGAGCCCCCAAAGATCTGGTGAATCCTTTGATTGAAAGTCTGCGTAACCCGTTATTGGTGCGTGAAGCCCATCAACTGCAAATTCCCGGGCATACTTTTATGGGCATCGAAGAATCTTTGCGCGAAGCCATTGAAAACTATAACAGCGATAAAAAACCTCACGCCTTTAAGGCACCGAGCGCAGCAAAACACGAGGTTCGTTCAGTGCAAAGAATGCCTTTGCCAGAAGGTTGGACGGCCAAGGACGTTGCCGAGGAATATATGAAGTTCCTTCCTGTGATGCGACCGGGTTTTATGAAGGTCGAAGTGAAGGACCGCTGGATTTACTTTAGTAACGCCTTTCCCTATATCAGGCTGTTGGTGCTTGAGTACTCCCCCGAGCGCAGCTGGGGGCACCGGGAGCTTTTTTACGTGCGCGGCGGCTTGTTTTCAAAGAAAAGCGGGCGGGGCCGATTGGAGTTTCGCGAAGTTTTGGGTGGAACGGCCTGCCTTGCTGCCATTCATGACTTCCGACCGCGCCTGCCTTGGTACTTCTATAAAGTGACGCAGGCCTATGTGCATTTGTGGGTGATGAAGCAATTTGCACGACATCTTGCACGTCCGCTTGAGCAGCGGCGCAAGATAGGGTAAATACAAGGAATGAAAAAGATCATTTTGACGGGCGATCGCCCTACTGGCCCTTTACATCTTGGACACTATGTTGGCTCTTTGCAAAATCGCGTGAAGCTGCAGGAAGAGTACAATCAATATGTTTTGATCGCTGATGCGCAAGCATTGACGGATTACTACGAAAATCCTGAACACGTTCGTAAGAACGTTGAACAAGTGGCCCTTGATTATCTGGCGGTGGGTATTGATCCCAAGCAAAGCACGATCTTCATTCAATCCCAGATTCCTGAACTATTTGAACTGACGTTCTACTTTATGAATCTGGTAACGGTTGCGCGCTTGGAAAGAAATCCAACGCTGAAAGATGAAATCCGTCAAAAGAACATGAAGGATTCCATTCCTGCCGGTTTCTTTACTTACCCGGTAAGCCAAGCGGCAGACATTCTGGCGTTCAAAGCTGATCTGGTTCCGGTTGGTGAAGACCAACAGCCGATGATCGAGCAAACAAATGAGATCGCTCGTCGTTTCCATCATTTGTACAAAACTGAATTGTTCCACGACGTAAAAGCGATGGTTGGTACAACTGGCCGCTTAACGGGAATTGATGGAAAAGCGAAGATGTCAAAATCCCTGGGTAATGCCATTTACCTTGGTGACACCACAAATGAACTTAAGAAAAAAGTAAACGCCATGTACACCGATCCAAACCACTTGAAGGTCGAAGACCCAGGCACAGTGGAAGGTCACGTGGTGTTCACATTCCTTGATGTCTTTGATCCAAACAAAGAGGAAGTCGAAGCCTTGAAAGAACACTACCGCCGTGGTGGTTTGGGGGACGGTGTTTTGAAAAAACGCCTTCTGGAACTTTTGGATGCTAAACTGACTCCGATGCGCCAGCGCCGTGAACAATACTCAAAAGACATGGGTTATGTTCAGGAAGTTTTGCGAAATGGCACAGAAGCAGCCCGCAATGTGGCCGCTAAGACTCTTTCTGATGTTAAAAAGGCCATGGGTATTGTGTACTAAGAGTGTGATTGTCAAAGGAGTTTTCTATGGCAAAGCTAGCTCGTGATGTGATGACCAATGATGTGATTATGATTACTGTTGGTAGCTCTTTGGCTGCCGCGCAGGCAGTGATGAAACAACACGGTATCCGTCATTTACCCGTCGTCGATCAGAACCAACAAATCGTGGGAATTCTTTCAGACCGCGACCTTTCTTTTTTCAAAGACAGCCACATGTATCCGGTTGAGGACTTCATGACCCAGCCGGTTGAGTGGATGAACCACAACTCTCCTTTGCAGGACGCTGCTGAAAAGATGTTAAGTAAAAAAATCAGTTCAGTTCTGGTTATCAATGATAACAAAGAATTGGTAGGCATTGTGACGACCGAGGACATGATTCAGGTGTTGGGTCAGGTTTTGCGTCAGGGTAATCAAAAACGTCCGCTATCGACTTTGTTCGATATCGAAAGTCTGGACGAAATCGCTTATAAGATTTCACAAACAGGAATTTAATATGAAAAGTCTGGGTCTGACTTTGGTTGCACTTGTTGCGATAGAACATTTCATCATCATGTATGTGGAGATGTATCTGTGGACTCAGCCAACAGGCCTTAGAATTTTCCGTAATACCTTCGAGAAAGCCCAGCAAACTGCTGTGCTGGCAGCAAATCAAGGGCTCTATAACGGCTTTCTGGCAGCGGGCTTGGTGTGGGGATTGTTTCATCCTGACGATGCTGTTGCTTATCAGATCAAAATGTTTTTTCTGATTTGTGTGATCATCGCGGGCTTTTACGGGGCCTACAGTGTGAATCGCCGTATTTTCTTTATTCAGGCGTTGCCAGCGATCCTTGCTGTGATCGCGATGCTTTAAAAGTAGCTGGTTAGAAGTATCTGGCAAAGATTGCCGGAAGATGAAATCCAACGATAATTGCATATGGCAGAGAAATGGGAATCACCACTCCCCACGGTTTTGGATTGTGAATCAGATGCAATAGCGTGATCACGAACACAATCGGTGCAATCAAAAGAATCGTCAACGGCACCGCGAATCCTGCAATTAAAAGCGCTCCCAGAAGTATTTCCGCAATCTTTGTCGCCGGCATAATAAAGCGCGTTTCAATACAGGCATTAACGAAGTTTTCAATATTCGGCGGGGAAGGCGGGATCTTCACCCAGTGTAAGAAACCGTTGAGGCCCCAAAAGACCATTTGTAAACCGAAGATGATACGGCAGGCTGCTTCAATAATTTCCATTACCAAAATTGTATCCAGTCCTTTGCCTGGTTGTCGAGCCGTCAGATTGATTATTGTCACTGGACTTCGCAGGATTCGTTGAATCCTCCCACTCCTTGTTAGTTTGAAAACAGGAGTGCGCAGTGGACGAGGAGTTTGAGTTCCCCAAAATTGAACAAGCGGATATCTCCAAGAGCGAGTTCTATCAGGAATTGGCCCGGGATTGGTACACCACAAGTCAGGGTGCCATGGCTTTGCTGCGTTTGGAGACCTCCTTTCAGATGACGTGGATCCTTTCGGAAATTCGTAAGTACATTGGCTATCACGCGGAAATTTTGGACGTGGGAAGTGGCGCGGGTTTTTTTTCAAACTCTGCGGTGCAGGCGGGATACGAGGTCACGGGCCTGGATATTTCACGAACCAGTTTGCGCGTGGCAGAGCTGATGGATCGATCGGGCCGCGTGAAGTACGTCGAAGGTGATGCTTACAAGATGCCTTTCGCTAAGGATAGTTTTGATGTGGTGGTGGCGCTGGATTTATTTGAGCACGTCTCTGACCCGGAAAGAATAATTTCTGAAATGAGCCGGGTGCTGCGCCCGGGGGGATTGCTCTTTTATCGCACTATCAATAGAAACCCGGCATCCTACATTTGGATCAATAAAGTGGTGAAATGGATTGCTCACAGTCAAAATACGCTGCTTTTTGATTACAAATTATTTCGAAAGCCCGAAGACATTCAGGCTTGGTGCGAAGCCTATGACCTGGAAATGCAAAGAGTTCGGGGGATGCGACCCGCACTTCTGCAAAAAGGCATTTGGCGACTGCTGCGGACCCGGCAGATTAATTCGGATTTTCGTTTTGTCTGGTGCAAGAACAGAATCATTTCCTACACAGGTTACGCCAAAAAATTTCGCGACCACTGATGTTATGTGAAAAAAATGAAACGTGTTTTTTTATTCAAGGGCCTTATAAAGGGGACATGAAATTAAATCACTTTTTGAAGTACACAAGCTTGTTCCTGATTGGGGCGCTTGCGGGCAATGCTTTTGCTTTTGTCGTTGGTATGAGAGCAGTAATGGAAAAGCTGTCTGCGACTTCGTACATTGCCTTTCACGAGTCCATGCAAAGATCCTTTCTTTCATGGACGCCGATGCTATGTGTGGTGGTGGTTTTTAAACTTGCGACTCATTTGCTGATACTGCGAAAACAGTGGAATCGTCTGGAGTTTTTCTTTGTTCTGTTTGCTTTACTTTGTGTGGTGAATGAGCTTGCCATGACCTGGACAGGCTTTGTTCCATTGAACAAGCTTATGTATGCCTGGAATTTTCAAGGGCCGCCCGATGATTGGGAGTCTATCCGTACTCAATGGATGGATTTGATGTACTGGCGTTGTGCTTTGTTATCCGCAGGCTTTTCTTTTCTCATCATCTCAGCCCTCATTAAGAGGACTGAGTCTCCGATTTTGAAAGATGCCGCTGTTGCCTTTTAGGAAGGTTCACGCGCGCTTCAGGCGGCAGACCTTTGTTCTTTGGCTCTGGATATACTTTAAGTACCTTTGGCAACTCGCGCGTGCCTGGGGCCATGTAATCTGAAATCAAAAGCTGACGTGCTTCTTCGTGGGGCCAGTGCAGTTGCTCGGTCAGGTAAATCAAAGCTGACTCTACCAGGTTGATCAAAGAAATACCAAAGGACTGCGCATGTCGTGCTGACATTAACTCAGTAAATGCAAAATACTCCCAAAAGAAAGACTGATGTTCTGCCAATTCAGAACGGCTTTTGATAGCCGCGACGAAATTTTTGAAATTTCCGCTGTTCGCAAAAAGATCCCAGTACTTGGCAAAGCGATTCATCTTTTGCATGGTCTCAAAGTCCATCATCTTGGTACGAAGGATTTGGAATGGCGGATGTTCAGAGTAAACCATCTCCCACTCTTTATCGTGACGGGAGATCGGTGCACCTTTAAGACGCTTTAAAATACCCACCTGGATTTCGTCAGGACGAAGTCCCGCCAGGATATCAAAGCCTTTGGCAAAGCTGTTGATGTCTTCGCCTGGCAATCCCACGATCAGATCCGCGTGGGAGTGAATGCCGGTTTCATCAGCCAGGAATTTGAAGTTCTCTTTTACTTTTTCCAGATCATTTCGGCGGCTGACAAGTTTTGCGACATCGGTGTTCCAGGTTTGAATACCGATTTCAAATTGCAAAGATCCTGCAGGGAACTTTTTAATAAGCTCACGGATTTCTGTCGGCAAACGATCCGGCACCATTTCAAAATGCAGGAATAAGCCCAGTTCAATGCGCTCTAGGAAGAAATTTAAAATCTGAGTGCAGATCGTGGGACTTAAATTGAAAGTGCGATCGATAAATTTAAACTGTCTTGCGCCACGATCCAAAAGAACCTGCATGTCGGTCAGGAACTGGCTGATCTCAAAATTGCGCACGGATTTATCCAGTGACGACAGACAGTATTCACAGCGATATGGGCAACCGCGAGAAACTTCCACATACAGAACGCGGTTCTTGATATCTTCATCGCTGTAAAATTCATAGGGCGATGCGATATTTTTAATCTCGGGCAAAGCACCTTTAATAAATTTTTGCTCAGGCAATTCACCTGTTGCCAGGTACTTGTGGCAGAAGTCATAGAACAGGAAATCAGCTTCGCCCTTAAAGGTGAAATCCGCTGTGTGACAGATCGGTTGAGTCTCGCTTTCGTGAGTCACTTCCGGCCCACCCAGCACCACAACTGTCTGTGGGCTGATACGTTTGATCAGGCTTACTAGTTCATAACTTTCGCTGGCATTCCAGATATATACGCCAAGTCCGATGATCTTAGGGTTGAGTTTCAAAAGCTGTTCGCAAATGTCGCGGGGATCTTTGGCCGTGGTGAACTCGTGGATGGAAGCGTGAGCTTGCAGCTCCTTCAAATTCGCATACAGATAGCGCAAACCAAATGAAGAATGTTGGTATGTGGAATTCAAAGTTACCAAAAGAATGTCATTTTTCATCGCGCGCTCACCACTGTCATCGTTTGTACAACTTAAGATTTATCTTTGCCCGCTGCGGACAATTGATTAACATTTAAAACAGGTAATCTTATTCAAAGGAATGAATCCATGAAAACAGCCATGATGGCTATCTTACTTTTCGCGGCGCAAGCGTCTGCTCACCAGGCGATCCTTGAAACCTTCAACACAAAACCTGTATTGGCAGACTTGGCGGACTTGAAAGCCTTGGACATTCCGGTTCTTGAAAAAGAAGAATCTGTTGGTGTCGGATATGCGGTTATCACTCCGGAAATGCAACTAAAAATCCAAGAAAGAGCCCATAAAGTAGGCAAATGTGGTGGCTTTGAAGATTTAACCACGGAGCCTGGCTTTCATTCTTTGAATATCCCTTCAATGCTTAGTTCTTTGGCGCAAATTCAGGCTAAAAATGACTTCTATCAAAGAGCCCCGTTTGCAGCCCTTGCCTTGGAAAAAAACGCGCAAATCGAATCTGCGGTGGGCGAAGTCAGCGAACAAAACCTGCGTGAATGGGTGACTTGGTTGTCTTCTTATCCAACTCGCTACAACCGTGGCAAAACTCCGAACCTTCACGTTGATGACATGAAAAGACGTTTGGAAACGATGCTTGCGGGTTCAGATATTCCTTATGAAATTTCTTTGATCGATCACAGTTCAACGCCGCAAAAAACAGTGCGTGTTCGTTTGGCCGGTTCAACTCGTCCAAACGAAATCATCGTTTTGGGCGGTCACCTTGATTCCATCAACCAAAGCTGGGGTGGCGGCAGTCAACAGGCGCCGGGCGCTGACGACAATGCTTCCGGTTCTGCGAACTTGCTTGAAACTCTGCGCATCATCAGCAAAAAAGCTCAGCCAGAGCGCACGATCGAGTTCATGTGGTACGCGGGTGAAGAATCCGGTCTTTTGGGTTCTGCTGAAATCGCGAAAGCCTACAAAGCTGAAAAGCGTGACGTCGTAGCGGTTCTTCAGTTGGATATGACTTCGTATCCTGGTTCCGGTGAGCTTGTAATCGGCAACATGACAGACTTCACCAGCCGCTGGTTGCATGACTACCTAAGAGCTGTGAACGAAACTTACCTGCACGCACGTATCGTTGACGATCAATGCGGTTACGGTTGCAGCGACCACGCTTCCTGGCACCGTCAAGGTTACGCAGCCTTGATGCCATTCGAAGCGCAAATGCGCGCCGACAATCCGTTCATCCACTCTGTAAAAGACGTGATCAACGATAAAACAAACTTCAGGCACTCGGCCGTATATTCAAAACTTGCCGTCGTGTTCGCAATGGATCTAGCAAACTCCACAGCACGCCAACCGTACTAAAAGGTGCCAGGTCCTATTCCTTATCGCTAAGCGAGAAAAAAGCCCCGGGAGACCGGGGCTTTTTTTTGCGTTAATTCCACTTATCCAATTGTTTGAATCTCTTTACGATATCTTTGGTTAAGTCATCGTACTCGTCTTCCTTATGGGCAAGCATGTAAAGCGAATGCTGCCATAGCCCCATCTTCGGGCCTATGACTGTGATCAGGCCTAATTTAATTTCCTCCATCACATAAGGCACGGGTAAGAAGCCACAACCGGCACCATCAACAATCGCGCGTCCCACGACGGACATGATGTCGGATTCAAAAGAGATCTTTTTGCGGACTTTGATTTCCTCGACATATAAATCTGTTTCGTGGCGCAGTTTCATTTTGTAAGAAGGAATCACCAGGCCACCAGGGAATGCCGCCAGGAACTCCCGCACATCGGTATTTCGTGATACGCGCATTTTTAGATTCTTTAGCAGTTGAGTGGAAACCATCAAATTCACCGGTGCTGCGATGGAGGCAAGCTCTACCACGTCATCCGCGTACATGGGTTTATTCGTTAACATCAAGTCAGCTTCCTGCGAGCGCAGCTGTTGCAAAATATCTTCATCCGGTGCTGAAGTGATGGAAATTATCTTTTGGGTTTTGCCACGATTGTCGCGAATCACGGGTGAAAGAATATCGGCAATAAAGGGACGCTCCACTTGCTCGGAAATTCCGACGTGCAGGCGCTCGCTCATTTTTTCCCCAGGAGATTTCAGCGAGTCTTCAAATTGCTTGGCAATATCAAACATTTTCTTGGTGTAAGAGTAAGCACGCTCTCCGTCGGGAGTGAGCTGCAGGACGCGACCTTTTTTTTCGAAGAGTTTCGTGTCTAAGTTGCTCTCTAAAATCTTCAATTGCGAAGAAAGGCTGGGCTGGGAAATGCGCAGATATTTTGCTGCGTTTGAAACACCGCCAATTTTTGCCGTGATATGGAAATAATATAAGTGATTAAAATTAAACATAAAATACCACCCGGTTCGAGAGTGAAAAATCGGCTCCATTTTGGAACCCGGACCACGACCCTTGTCGCCCAACTGTCCAATAGCACTAGGGAATTCATATCTAACCAGACTCAACCTATAACTTTAACTTATGTATGTCATATAAATTATATATTTAAAGAATTTGTTGCCATCAACGATAATGAAAGAACAAGGAGGTAGATATGCAAACAGACATCTACTACAGAGACATCACTCGTACTGAAAACCTAGAGGCTTACTTACTTGAAAAAGTTGAGGCTTCAATCCAGGACTTCTTCAAATACGACAGTGCTGCTCACCTCACAGTGCGGATCGAAACAGATCGACATCGCACGCAAGCTCGCAAACCCAGTTACACTTGCGAGGTGATTTTGAAACCAACCCGAAGCAAACAGATTATTAAAGTCTCTAAATCGGATGAAAGTTTCAAAAAAGCAGTGATGAAAACAGTAGACTCTTTGAAATCTGTTTTGCGTCGCCGTTCTTCGAAAAAAGCCATGCATCGCAGACACGATCCGATGTTGAACTATTTCCCTACATGGGAAGAAGCTGAAATGATGGCTAGAAGTCAAAATGAATAACAACTATTAACCGAGCGATCATAATAAAGGAGTTGATCCAATGGGTACTCAAAAAATCAACCCAGTTGATACCGATCTCAGACGAAAAATCTGCGAAAGATTGAAATGGGACAAAAGAGTGAGCCCAGCGGATTTCGATGTGATCGTGCGAGGATGTGCCGTGATTGTCACAGGCAGTTGCGACACCTCATTTAAAAAAATGGCAGCCCTGGAACTCGTCTCCAATATTGATGGAGTTTGGTCTATAGAAGACCGCATTGTGGTTCCATCTGACTATTATCGCTCCGATGAAGAGCTAAAGATGTTGATTGAGCAGTCTTTAGAGGACTTCGTAAAAATCGGGGGAGAAAACATCTCAGTCTTCGTAGAAGATGGAGTTGTAACCCTTGAAGGCGAAGTTTTTAGACCTCGATTAAAAGCCTTAGCAGTCGGCTCGGCATGGGAGCTCTCCGGTGTGGTCGACGTCATTAATAATATAATGATTGTTGAGTCACCCCGACGGGCTCCTTCTTTTTTAAACTCAGACCGGGAACTGGTAAACGGTTCCGGCCCTTCCTAAACAAGGAGGAAACTTGATGGTGATAACTGGTTAAAACATGCGGTCCTTTTCCCAATATCCCTCCATGATACAGGCGCCCCCTCCGAACGGGCGCCTTCTTTTTTTCCAAAAGGCGCCTTCCAAAAGGCGCCTGGCACCTTTCGGGTCTGCACTGCAGCATATGAGCGGGTTCCACGATGCATTTCTAAAAGGTACGGCGTACCTTTTTCGTTATGAAAAAAGTTTTGATTCTTAATGGCAGTCCATCTGGCGATAACGGCAACTGTGCCGCTTTTATTTCCAAGATGCGGAAGATAAATCGGACACTTGATTATGAAGTTATTCATCTTGGTGAAAAAGGTGGACCTAGGGTGGCTGGCGCCTTTTGGGCGGGGGTTAAGAAGAAGATTGCTTCATGCGATTCTGTTATTTTTGTTACGGGGACTTATTGGGATAGTTGGGGGAGTCCTTTACAGAGATTGCTTGAGGAGATTACGGATATGGAGGCTACTCCGGCGGTGATGGGGAAGCCCTGTGCGGTGATGGTGTTGATGCATTCGGTGGGCGGGAAGTCAATTCTATCGCGCTTGCAAGGCGTTCTTAGCACTATGGGATTTTTGATTCCGCCGATGAGTGGAATGGTCTATTCGCTGGTTTCAGATATTGCTCTTAAAACTAAAAACACTCACGCCAAGGATTTCTGGCAAATTGAAGACGCGGAACTTATCCTGGCAAATCTAAAAACGGCTATGGATCTTAAAATCGAATGGACTACCTGGCCCGTCGATAAAAAAGATCCACGACGTAAGTGGTTTAAGTAAGTACTACCAGTCCTATCTGCAGGACTGGAGAGTTTTAAGAGTGGTGGTCTTAACTTTTTCCTGAGGTTGTGTTCTTAAAGTAACCTCGCCTGTTTTAGATCTAATCTGAATTTCAATGGTTTCGGTCCACTGTTCTTTTTTAACCAGGGCAAGCTGCGAGCCTTTTTCCCAGGTCGTTTGCATTTCCATTGTAGTCGTGTAGTTGCCGTTTCCGTCCATCAGAGTGACTGGAATGTGGTTGTGTACAGCATAAGTGCAGGATACGGCTTCTTCGATATTTTGTTGATCATAGCCTTGTCGGGAGAAAGATGCGTTTACCTGGGCATTTTGTTCGGAATCACCACGACTGACTTTGAAGCTGTTTTCACCTTTCAGTGCTGACTTTGGAATTCTGAAAAGAAAAGTGTTATCTGCATCCTGAATTTTTAGGACAAGCTCTTTCTTCATCCAGCGTAAAGGCGAAGTGGCTTTTGATGGACGGTTGATTTCAACATTCACCAGCCCGCTGCGGAAAGGAATTTCCTTTCCATCTTCATTTTGAAGTAACAATTCACCTTTAAGCGACTGAATATCAGCCGGAAGAACTTGTGCATAAACTGTGTTAGCCATAAACATTAGACCAATAATTGCAGTTACGATTTTCATAAGATTCTCCAGAATGTGTTAAATCAGTTATTAGAAGCCCCGGGGAATAGTTCCGGGGCATGAAGTGTTGATAATTATTTACAAGAGTATTTTGCCCAAGTTGTTCTATTGAAAACGCTACCAAGCTCAATAGTTCCACGTGGATTAATAGTTTCATAACCTTGACCGTCAGCCGAGTACCAGTCGACAGTGTTGAACGTTTTGCAGTTGGTATTTGCATGATCTAGCTCGCCGCCAAAAGCTACTCTGGAGCCGTAGTGATCATCATTACCCATGTACTTAACTTCAGCAACACAAGCACCAGTAGCTTCGCCACCTTTATAGATGATAAGGCCTGCTTGAAATTGAACCAGAATCTCAGGGTCTGCTGTGACTGTTCTGTCAGAGCTTACTAAAGAACAAACATAGTAGGACTTAGAGGCAAGGGCCGTAGAACTAAGACCTAACATCAAAAGCGCGCATAGTACCTGTTTCATATCGATCTCCTATTGGTTGGAATTATTTCCAAACGTAAAGTATCAGGACGGAAGCCCATTCAATAGATAGATGTTGTGAATTAGTGTACATCATGTTCAGTTTTAGTGTACAATTGACCAAACCTTGTACGGGAGCTGGGCCGGTGAACATATTTGATTTCAAATCATATAAGACATTCTTAAAAGCGTATTGCGAGTCCGAGCGGGGAGCCCTTACCCGATTGGCTGAAGCGGCCGACACTCAGAAGTCCTATATATCCACCTGTCTTAAGGGGAAAGGTCAACTGAGCCTCGATCAGGCATTTGCGATTGCGGTTTATCTGGGGTTTTCAGAAAACGAACAGGACTATTTCTATTTGCTTATCGAAAAAGAAAAAGCTGTCACTCCAGCGCTTCGTCGTCGCTTGGAAGCCAAGGCCAAAGAGATGAGTCGTGAGGCATTTCGAATCAAAAACCAACAGAAGGATTCCGTGGTAATTACTGAAGGGGATTCAGGCATTGGCTTTTACTATGCAACCTGGCTTGCGACAGGAATTCATACTCTGACTTCCGTGCCGCAGTTTCAAAGCCTGGCAAATCTGGGAAAAAGACTGAATCTGAATCAGGAAAGCATCGCGATGATAGTGGAGTACCTTGTGAAAATGGAACTCATCAAAAAAAGTGGTGAAAAGTTCCAATGGAATTCTTCAAATATGCATTTGGAAGATAACAGTATGTGGATCAGCGGCCATCACACGAACTGGCGGGCGCGGGCCATTGATAATATTCAAAAAAGGGATAAAGAGGCCACTCACTACAGCGCTATCCAATCATTCTCCGAAGAGGATTTTGACAAATTAAAGAAAAAGATCGTCCATTTCATCAATGACTTTAATAAGGTCGCTGACCCCTCGGAGCCGGAGGATGCTTTCTGCTTTAATATCGATCTTTTCCGTATTTAGCTCAGCGTCTCATTTTGAGACCTGATGCTGGTCCCTCCTTTGCTTTTGTTTAGTCATAGCGATTATTCGAGAGTTTAAAGGAAACTATTATGACCTACAGACATTTTGGCGAAAAAGTTCTAATCACCTGTGTGACGTTTTTTGCTTTAAACGCGTTTGCAGCGGAATCTGTAAAAGTGGACCCGCAGCTCGCAAAATCTTCCAAGCCAGAGGTTTCCGCCGTCGCGAAAAATCGCCCGTCAGGTACTTTGATTCTTTCCAACTCTGCCAATAGAAAACTGAAAGACATGGACGCCTTATCCAAGGTTGAAGGGCCTCGGACCGGAGGGGGAGGAAACTCCTGTGCTCTTTCAATTACTCAGAATACAGAAAAAATGATTAGCATGCTGTCGGCGATGCCAAATTTGTTAAGTGAAGAACAGAAAACGATTCTTTTGTTAAAGATTTCCGAGGCTAAGTTTTACGTCGCGGAAACTCTCACTCTGGACGGAGAGATGAAAGATGCGATCAATTATCCAGACACCAAGGAAATTTTTGTTTCCAACAGGCTGTGTGGATTGGATCTGATTGAAGTACATAGCAGAGCCATGGCAATTCTTCTGCATGAGTATCTGGGGTTGGCAAGAATCGATGATCGCCGTTACCAGATATCCGGTGCATTCCTTCAAAACTTTGCGGCTTTTAATCCTCAAGGATATACGTTTACGTCGGATAATTCCTATTATACAAAAACCGGCCAATGTATTCAGTCCGTATTGCGTATTCAGCAAATCGGAAACAATTTCATTATGACGTCTACGTCAAAACCAGGTGCCCGAGTCATCGCTCTGACACGTGAACAGGTTGAAAAATTTAAAGCAATCGAAGCACGCACCGAAGGTGTGCCGAAGTCAGTGACCGTGCGGGATACCGCCGTGGGCTGGGACTATACCTTCGTCAGCAAAAGCTGTGACGGAGTTAAATGTGACTTCTTAAGGGTTCAAAATGAAAATGGCATTTGGGCCGTCTATCAGAATGCAATAAACGGAATGACCAAAATAACCTGCGACAAGTAAGAAGCGGAAGCCAGGTTCCCTTTTGTACTGCAGGGCAGGACAAAAAGGGAACTGTTACCTAATTAGGTTATTGAGGGGCAGCTTCGACACCGGTTCCTTTTACGTTGAAAGTGACACTGTCTGTGTCTCCGATAATTTTCACGGTTCCAGTGGATTCACCTGTTTGCGCTGGAACAAAGAACAAAGTGAAACTGCAGGAATATCCTGCTTCCAGAAATCCCAAACAATCTGTATCGGCCCAATAATCAGCGCCACTGATGGTAATCTGACTGATGTAAATGGCCTTATCTGCGGGAGCATAAAGGTCCCAGGACTGTGAGCCTCCACTGCCCAAGGCCACCTCGCCAAAGTCATAATCGATAACAACATCTTCGGTTACATGTATGGGATTTTGCGCGAGTGCATTCGTGGGAGCAGCAAATGAAGCCCAGGAGAAAGTGCTAACCAGCAATACGGCGATAAGGTTTTTCATAGGAATCCTCCTTACGGTTGCCTTTATTGTGAAACAACTGTGGGAGGCGACAAGTAGGGAACTGTTGTATGAAAGGAAAGTAACCGCGGGCTTGTCTTTCGAAATATCCAGAGCTGTTAGAGGGCAAAAAAAAGGGAGCTGTTAAGCTCCCTTTTTTTGGACAAAGTGTGTCCGTACCTTTTTGCGATGACGGTTATGTCATTGCTTTTGTAAGGTCTTGAACTTTTTTGGAAGCGTAACATTGAGATACGAAATCCCAGTTTACTTGAGACCAGAAAGTTTCAAGGTATTTCAAACGAAGGTTGCGGTAATCAACGTAGTAAGCGTGCTCCCAAACGTCAGCAACCATAATTGGAGCTGGGCCGTTGTTAGTGAATGGAACTGCTGCATTGGAAGTGGATACCAGGCTCAATTTTCCAGAAGCATCTGTGCACAGCCAGATCCAGCCAGAACCGAAAGTTTTCATACCACCGTCAACGAACTTAGCTTTTAGCTCGTCCATTGAACCGAAATCGCGTTTGATTGCAGTTTCAAGATCAGCAGAAGCTTTGCCGCCTTTGCCTACTGGAGCCATGTTGAACCAATAGAATGTGTGGTTCCAAGCTTGAGCCGAGTTATTGAAGTTACCGCCAGAAGAAGAAAGAACGATCTCTTCAAGGGATTTACCTTTCAAAGAAGAGTCTGTCTCCATCGCTTTATTCAAGTTGTCGATATAAGCTTTGTGATGTTTGTCATAGTGATAAGTCATTTGTTCTTCGTTGAACAAAGGAGCCAAATCAGTTTTTGCATACGGAAGTGTAGGAAGTTTGAACATAAACGTCTCCTGTTAGGCTTTGACCAAGATGTCAAAGCTAGTGTCCTTAAAGTCTCCGACTGGGTCGGAGGAATCCTTAATGAAACTATATTGAAAATGGAAGACGGTCTATCTTTTTAGAATTGTGCAGGACTCCGCCCAATAAGCGGAGTCCGCAAGAGAACTAGTTTTGGCCCAACATTGTTTTAACGAATGTTGGCAATGAGAAGGCTGCAGTGTGCAAATCCTCATTGTAGTATTTCAGGCCCTTAGCCTTAGAAAATTGGCGCGCGCCGTCTTTGTTAAAGTCAGTTGCTGGGTGAGTAGAACCCTTAACACCCATTTGCAAGCTCCACATGCCCGACGGATACGTCGTTGCGTGGAAAAGCATGGTGTGAACACTGCTTTGACCAAAGATGCCTTTAAGACATTTATTAAGCTCTACAAAAGTTCCTTCGTGGAACATTGGGGATTCACCTTGAGTGATCACAATGCCGCCCTCTTTAAGAGCGTTTTTGCAGTTCTGATAGAATTCAGCTGTGAACAAGCCCTCTGCAGGCCCAACCGGATCAGAACCATCGACGATGATAACGTCGTAAGAGTTCGGAGCCGCGTCTTTCACAAACTGGATGCCGTCACCGATAATAAGATTCAATTTCGGATTGCCGAATTCGGAAGCGATGTGTGGAAGGTGCAGTTTGGCAGCGCGAACCACAGCTTCGTCAATTTCCACCATTGTCACTTTATCAACTTCGTATTTGAAAAGCTCACGGATCGTTCCGCCGTCACCACCGCCGATGACCAGAACGTTTTTAGCTTTCCCGTGGGACTGCATAACCGGGTGAGTGATCATTTCGTGATAATGAAACTCATCACGCTCGGAACACATCACCATGTTGTTGATCGCCAGGAACTTACCATGTGAGTAAGTTTCCAAAACGCGCACACGCTGGAATGGATTAGTTTCGTCAAACAACACATCACCCGTGTAGCGCAAAGACAAAGCCTGGTTTTCGTCCTTATCGGTGAACCAAACGTTGCGCTCCATTTGCACGCCTTTGGACAAATCAAAAGTCGGCTTTTCGCGGATTGTTTTAGGTTTGAAATCAGTTTTTTGGATCACGTGCAAAGAACCGCGATTCATCTCGATCGCCGAGTAATTTGCCTGGAATGCTTTTTTCAGGTGCTCAAAAGAAACCCAAGGGTCCACAGTTTCGCCGCAAGTGAAAAGATCCACAGCTGCATATCTGTATTCCGGCCAGGTATGGATAGCCAAGTGGCTTTCCTGAATAACAACCACACCGCTTACGCCCCATGGGGAAAAGTGGTGGAATGTCGAGTTGATCACAGTAGCCCCTGCGATCTGTGCCGCTTCAATCATACTTCTTTCGATGATAGAAACGTCGTTTAACACCTCAGCGTTACACCCGCTGAACTCAACCAAAATATGGCGACCTAAAGCATTCAATTCCGTGCCCTCCAAATGTTAGAAATTTGTGCATTACTTATTAGGGGGTAATAGGTCCTTTTACCCCCGGGGGCAAGGCTTTTTTGGCCACAAATTGAAAGACAAAACCTACAGAGAACGAACCTCGTAGCAGACGTGGATTTTCTTGTCGTGAAAGTCCTGTGGAATGCTTTCCTCGGAGATATCGCGAACTTTGTACTGGTTTTTAATCGCAGCTGACAGATTGAATTTTCTCTTGTTGTTAGAGAAATACAATACACCGCCGGGTTCCAGCATACTCATGCAGGAATCCACCAAAAACTCCTGATCGCGCTCGACTTCAAAGCTGTCCTGCATTTTTTTGGAGTTTGAAAACGTCGGTGGATCCAGGAAAATGATGTCAAACGCCGGTTTACCTTTATTCTGCGCCAACCACTCCAGAACATTGGCATTGATGAAGCTGTGCTGGGACGCAGGAATTTTATTAAGTTCAAAATTTTCCTGAGCCCACCCCAGATAAGTCTGGGACATATCCACGGAAGTGGTTCTGGCACCCGCCAGGGCCGCGAAAACGCTGACCGAACCGGTATAGCAAAACAGATTCAAAAACTTTTTGTCTTTGGCCGTTTTAAAGATTTTTTGGCGCATTGGACGGTGATCCAGGAACAATCCCGTATCCAGGTAGTCGTACAAATTCACTTTGAACAGGGCCTGGGACTCTTTCACGGAAAAAGTTTGTTCTTTTTCATCCAACTTTTCGTATTGCTTTAGGCCTTCCTGGCGCTCGCGTTTTTTTACGATGATCTTTGCTTCATCGGCCTTAAATAAGGCTTGTAAGGCCTCGATCACATGAGGCAAGTGGTTCTTTTCTAAATCGCGGCTGTCGCCTTTATCGTAGATCAAAAAATGTTCGCCATAGATATCCACGATGAATGGATACTCAGGAATATCACGGTCATAAAGACGGTAAGCTTCGATGCCCGCGCGCTCTGCCCATGACTTCAGTTTTTTATAGTTTTTTTCCAGACGGTTTTTGATCATTTGCATAGGCTCGTTTTAGACAAAAATAACGGGATATGGTACCAATTCTTAAATGAGCGATGAAAAAAAGGCCCAAAATAAGGCCAGCCACCTAGCATTTTTACTGTCCAGGGAAAACCTCGAGGTGGCTTTCGTGGTTTTTAAGGGTTCCGTCTACTTTTCATACTATCGCAAAGACCTTTTGTCGCCCTCTTCAGCGGTAGTTAAACTGCTACAGGGGTTGTTTGATCGACATATCGATCACAGCTTTTTTATTTTAAGACAGCGGATTTACACGACGGAGAGACTCACCGAAATGTGCCGGGGAATGGTCAAAGTCGTCGCCAAGCGAGCCACAGATCAGATTCAACCAGAACAAGATCCCTATTTCACGGAAACCCTGAACTTTATCGAAATTGATCACAGTGAAAACTCACTAAGTGCAGTTCATCATTTGAATACGGAAAACCGAACTTCGTTGGCGCAGATTCGCGACGAATTAAAACTTCAGAAGGCAGATTCTCACCAGCAGCGTCTGGCAGCAGTGGCGAGTCTGGCAGCAAGAATTCCCCGCGGTGAAGTTTTGCATGATTATGACCGAAGCATTGCAGCCGCCTTGATTTCATCGACTGGCGAAATTTTGTCTTACGGATTTAACTCCAATTCCAAAAATAAAACTCTTCATGCCGAAGTAAATCTGGTGCAAAGATTCTTTAGGGAATCTGGCGGTAAAATTCCTTCTGGTGCCGTACTGTACAGCACCCATAAGCCCTGCAAAATGTGCGCAGGAATGATTTATGACTGGAGCGAATCCCCGAAGGATTTAAAAGTTTATTATGCGGTTGAAGAGACCGGGGGACTGTCAGTACAGACGGTATTGGACCGTCACCGAATCAACCAACAGCTGATTCCGTCAGAGAAAAGCACGAATTAATTGCCTTCATTAAAGTATCCTTGCGAATAGGCTTGGATAAATGCATGTCGCATCCGGCGCTTAAGCTGCGCTCGATGTCTTCTGCGAATGCGTTGGCGGTGCAGGCAAAAATGCGTGAAGGGCGGCGACCTTGCTCGCGTTCGATTTCACGAATGCGCATTGTTGCCTCGTGACCATCCATTCCCGGCATTTGCACGTCCATGAAGATCACGTCGAAATCATTCTTTTCCACAAGCTCCACAGCATCAGTTCCGCTTTCAGCATAGGCGATGCTGTGAATGGTTTTTTGCAGATAGATTCCCAAAAGGTTTCGATTGTCGTCGACATCATCCACGACCAGAACGCGCAGGCGCTCTTCCTGGATATAGTGCTGAAGATCGTTCAAGTGATAGCGGCCTTGCAGTGGGTTGTGCATGCTGGTTTTTCGCTCGGTCGTGGACGGCATGGAGGCAGTGAAATAAAAAGTGCTGCCAACGTTGGGCTCGCTTTCAAGCCAGATTGTTCCACCCATCAGCGTGACAATTTTTTGCGAAATAGAAAGTCCCAGCCCCGTGCCCCCATAGCGGCGGGTTGTCGTCGGATCTGCCTGAGTAAACGGACGGAAGATATCTTTGAATTTTTGCTTGGAAACCCCGATGCCCGTATCAGATACACTGAACAGGAGGTTTCCCGGTCGTGGTGTATTGTTCGCCATCACGGTCAGAGTAACCGTACCTGCGTGCGTGAACTTGATCGCGTTATTCAACAGGTTGATTAAAACCTGGCGAAGGCGATCTGAATCCCCGATGTAGAAAGATTGAACTTCGGGATGGACCTGAACTTTTAGCTGCAACCCTTTTTCCTTAGCGCGGAAATCAAGAATCGAAAGAATATCCTCGATAATTTTTTGAAGGCTAAAAGGCAGCAGGTGCAGAACGATCTCGCCAGCTTCAACTTTGGATAAATCCAAAACGTCATTGATGATGGTCATCAGCTGATAGTTCGCTCGTTGCAGAATTTCGACAAACGAAGACTGCTGACCATCCAAAGTCGTTTCTGCCAAAGTATCCGTGATTCCAATAATTGAATTTAGCGGAGTACGAATTTCATGACTCATGTTTGCCAGAAATACTGACTTCGCATAAGTGGCGGCGCGCGCTTTGGCAGCGGTGGACAGAAGCTCCTGATTTTTTCTTTCCAGGTTCTCGGCCAGCTGTCTTTTCTCGGTGATGTCGAAGGCCATGCTTAAGATCTTTATCACTTGGCCTTTGTCACTTTTAACTGGCGTATAAGAGCAGTGAACCCAAATTTCAGCGCCGGATTTTGCCAGACGTTTAAACTCTCCCACCTGAGGATTGCCCGAGCGCAGAGTATCCCACAATTCGTTGTATTCAGTTTCATGCAGTTCAAAATCGGGAAGGAATATCGAGTGCGGTTTATTATGAATTTCATCCATCTCGTAACCGACCAGATTTAAAAAATTGCGGTTGGCCCAAAGGATCGTACCATTCGGGTCAAACTCAATCAGGGCGTGGGAATTTACGAGGGCTTCATATGCCGACTTGTTCATGTAGATAGTCTATCTGTAGAATTGCATTTAAATAAAATTACAAAAGCTCTTGGGCGTTAAAGTTTTGTAATCACGATTTCAGATTTTTTGCGCTGCGAAGTCGATCAGCTTCCCTTGATCGGCAGAGTAAGTGATCTGAATTGGACGACAACAGATCTCGCAGTCTTCAACATAGGTTTGTCGACCGGGTTCTGAAATATCCACCAGCATGGAAATGCTTTTATGACAGTAAGGGCATTTAAAGTAGTGCTCAATCTGTTCGTTCTCAAAGCTTTCAAATTCCGGGCTGGTCATAAAATCCTCCATGGTTGGGTCTTTGCGCGGATTCCGCGACTCCGGTGGTGTAATTCCAATTTCCCCAGTTGCTGGCGGCATCATAGTCGATCAGCATTTCTTCAAAGTACCGTGCGCCCCAACGCCAATCCAGGCTTAGGGTTCCAGTCAGATAGTTCGCAACTTCCACCCGGTTGCGATAGGCAAGAAATCCTGTTTCATTAAGTTCCTTCATGTTTCCGTCGATCGCTTCTTTGCCTGTGGTACCGATTTTCCAGCTTTTAAAAAGTTCCTGTTGAAGGCGGTCATCCACCAAGGGCTGATGCGCAGGATTGTTATCGGCCTGAAAAAGGAAAGGACCTAATTTCATCGCGTAGTATTTGAAAAAATCCCGGCGCAACAGATCCAACAACATCCATTGCGTGGATGTACTAACTGCGTGTTCTTTTTCGTAGCTTTTTACTTCCCAATACACCACGCGCGGCGAGAGGGAACCATTTGAAAGCCACGGTGAAAATTTCGAGCTGTCATCGAAATGCATCAGTTCTGAGTTTGGATCTTTGAAACTGCGTAAGAGATCTTTATCCCAGATGAATTCCTTTAACCGCGTCAATGCCTGCAACTCTCCACCGATGAATCTTGAAGGCGTGATGAACATCCGCAGTTCCCGGTTTAAATCCAATTCAAACTCATCAGTACTGATGGACTCTGGCCAGATCAGGGGAATCAGCAAAACCTTCTCAGGCTCGATGTCTTTCAGTAAGACTTGATACTCGGCCATGGTGTTTGGCACTTCGTGAACCGCAAATGGCAGAGCGGATTTTTTTAATAACGTTCGCTGATCAAAGGATTTGATATTGTCGATCACGATGCGTGACAGGACCTGCTTTTCCTCGCGGATTTCTTCCGGTGTGTGCTCTTCCGTATATACCAGCACATCGATTTTATATTTGTGGATCAGTGCGGGAAGAACTTCTTCTGGATGAGAATAGGTGATCACCAGATTGTGACCGCGAATTTCCAGCTCTCTTTGCAGGCTTGCCAGGGACTCTAATAAAAATTTACGACGAAATTTACCGGCACGACTGAAATTCAGAGGATATGAGTAAACGAACAGAGCTGACTGCGCATTATTGCACAACCAAGTCAGTGCTTCGTTATCGTGTATTCTAAGATCGTTGCGGAACCAATAAAGAGCCCTCATAACTGCAAGTATATGAGGGCCAATTTAGACGACGAACCTGATTCGTCAAAGACTGCTATTTTGCAGGAGCTGCTTCTGGAGCTGCCGGAGTTTCAAACATGGACATTGCAAAGTATGATTTGCGGTGTGAGCTGAAATTGTTCGGTCTTACGGAAGCCACTCGCCAAAAGTAGTGTTTACCAGCTTCTAGTTTGGAAACATCAAAAGTAGTCGCTTTAACGTGTTGATCGTCTGCCACCAACCATTTGAAGTTAGGATCAGTTGCAACTTGAACGTGGTATTCCTGAGCGTCTTTAGCTTCATTCCATTTCAAGGTAACAGTCTCACCCTTGATAGCTGCGAAGTATTCAGGGCTCGTCAATTCAGGCTTAGCTGGAATAAGCTGAGCCTGTGGATCAAGCTTCTTCTCAGGGAATAGCATGTTCATTTTCTCTTTAAGCTCTTCTTTCGTGTGGTGAGTAGGACCGCCGCCTTCTGCCAAAGCAGGAGCAGTTAGAGCCAAAGTCACAGCAAACGCGATCAGAGATGCAAAGATCTTCATATAAAATTCCTTTTTAAGTAAGTCAGATGAAAGTAAAATAAATATGGGTCGATGAAAACCCTCTTGCGCTTTTTGCCGGAGGGTGTTAAAAAACCCGTCGGTTTTGCGGATGATCGCTCTAATAATACTCAAATACTTGATATTAGGGAGGAAAGTCCGGACTCCATATGGCAGCGCAAGGGGTAACGCCCCTCTACAGTAATGTAAGGAACAGTGGAACAGAGAGAATGTCCGGGGCATTGAGCCTGACACCGGGAACGGGAGGGTCAGGGGAGCCGCCGGAGTGAAAACAGCCAAACTCTGCGCGGAGCAAGATCAAATAGGGTGACACTAGTAGGGCGGCCAGCCCGTAGTCACCGGGTAAGATCGCTTGAGGGCGACAGTAATGTCGCTCCTAGAGGAATGATCATCTATTTTTCCTGGGACAATCATGGGACCCGGGGAATTGGACAGAATCCGGCTTAAAGCAAAACCAGACTCCCACTTTCTTAGACGGAACGAGATATAAACGCCAGCTGACGGCGTTGCTCGTCGTCGGCGTACGGGTAGTACGCCTTCCTTTTCGATCAAGCCATGTCTAACTAATGAACAATCGGACAAAATTTCTAAAGCAAAAAATCCGACATCCGTGCATGTGTCGTTTCTTGGTAGAATCCCGCTAACTTCAAATTCAAAGGGATAATTTATGAAAAACTTGGTTTTTGCTTTGATGTTCCTGGTTGCAGGTGCAGCGTCAGCTTCTGTTAAATCGGTTAAAGTATGTAATGTGAAAAATGGAACTCAATCTGTAGAAATGTCCATTATTGGAAAGGTTCTAGTTGCCCGTGACAATTCGAACCCTGTGGAAGAATCCTTTAAAGTCATGGAAATATTAGAGGCGAGTGCATCTGATCTTAAAGAGATGCAGAGCTTTTATAATCTTGAAACAAAACTGGTTGATGCTACTTCGTACATTATAGACTACTCCGGATTTGTTTTGGCTGTTGATGCCAAAGGCGTTCAATATCTGCTGGGTCAAGGCGGTGCTCACGGTACTTCCAAAGCCTGCAAATAATTTTTCTTTGGGCCAGATTCTTCAGGAGCTGGCGCTGGAATAGTTTTTTAAAGCGAATTGCCAGAACTTATTGGTTCCATAGATAAGCACAACCGACAGAACGACGGCCCAGGCGAAGAGGCCGTAGGATGCTGGCTCCAGTAGGGCTTTCGCTGGGACGCTGGCTATGACTCCTACTGGGAGTGCGGTTAGCAGGGCCCATTTTAGCCATGGGACGTAGATTGAATCGGGGCGCATGCCCAGGCGATAGATTTGATACCAGATGAATTGCAGGTTTTCGGATCTTGCGAAAATTACGGCGGTGGCGGCCATGGTGAAACGCATGGAATATAAAGCGACCAGTCCGGTTGGAATTAGGACGATCAACCAAAATAGACGAATCCATTCGAAACCAGGCAGTTGAGTCATGCTGTAGATAAACCACGAAGTTGCGATCGCCAGATTGCCGATCGCAGGAGTAGAAGCTTTTTGCAGGCTGATCATAAACTGTGAATTTGCGGGTTTTGCCAACAGCAAATCCAAGTCGCCTTTGCGAACTTTTTCTGAAAATTGATCTAGGTTTTCAGACAGAATAATCATGTACAAGGCGTCGACGACGAACACCACTCCCAGGAAGACGCGCATTTGTGCCAGATTCCAGGAGCCGATCAGTTGCGTATGCATGAACAAAACTTCAAAGGTCATGATCTGCGCGATATACCAAAAGATATCCGTCACAATTCTGGTCAGGAAGTTCACGCGGTACTCAAGATCCGCGATGAAGCTTGCGCGGAACATGGAAATATAAAGAAACCAGTATTTTTTTAGCACTGTCATCTTAGGCTCCCGTTCCTGTGTAAGCGTTAAGCCCGCGCTTCCAAATAGTGGCGCCAATGATATTTACAACCACGATTCCGATCGTGACTGAAATGAAGGATTGATACACTGAAGAGATCTCCAGGCGTCCCGTCAAATACCCCACCGGCACGTAGACACCAGAACTGAATGGCAAAGCAATCATGATGGACTTCAAAGGCTCGGGCATCAAATCCAAGGGGAAAAGTTCCCCGGTCATCAACCATAGCGCCAGGTTTTTTGCTCCGGTGAATGCATAGACTTTATTTAAGTGGAAAGCACAAGCTGCCACCACGAAGCTGATTGAGTGAACCAGGATCAGGTAATAAAATTCCAACGCGAAGGCCATCGGCAGACGTTCAAATTTAGTTGGTAGCGAAAAAGCCAAAATCGCCACGACAGGAATTACCATGGAAACTAAAGTCGTGATGAATTTATAACCCATCAACTGCGAGAAATAATATTCATAGTAAGTCATCGGACGCGTCAGAATCGCGTTGATACTGCCGGAATCGATTTCCTGAATCATGCGGAACTCGTACATCCAGCTGGTGCAAATACGCGCAAAGAAAGCGCCCCACAAAGCGTAAGCCAAATAATACTCGCGGGTGAAGCCAGCGATTTCGGCAGTGGCTGCCCCACGGAAGACAGCCATCCACAATAGGACTTCAATTCCTGTGGTCAGTGTCGGCTGCAAAACAGCGTCGACGAAATAATTCAGGCGGTACTCTAAGTTGCTAACGATAGCTAACTTAGCGAATGCGAGATTCCGTTTCCAAAAAACGGCGAATGACTTCTTCAAAATCGACCTCTTGATTTTCAGCTAATTCTTTATTGGAGTTCGCGACGAACTCATCGACAGTGCCCTGGTACACGATATTGCCCTTGCTGATCAGAAGTAATTTGTCAGCAAGCTGGGCGATATCATCCATATAGTGACTGGTCAGGATAATTGTCGGCGCTTTTTCTTTCACGTATTGATCAAGAAATTCACGAATGGTTTCCTGGGCCACGATGTCCAAACCAATAGTCGGCTCATCCAGAAACAAAATCTGTGGCTCATGCAAAAGCGCACCGATGATTTCCATCTTCATGCGCTCGCCCAAAGAAAGACGACGCAACTGAGTGTGCAGAACGTGAGAGCACTGAAGCATCTCGGCCAGATGAGCAACACGCTTGCGCGCAGCTGCCGGATCCAAGTCATAAATTCTTGCTAACAGCGCATAAGAATCAGCCGGGGAGATATCCCACCAAAGCTGGTTCTTCTGTCCCAATAGAATGCTGATCTGACGAAGGAATTCGTTTTTTCTTTCCCAAGGACGATAACCCAAAACACTCGCATCCCCGCCGGTCGGCGTGACCAGGCCTGAAAGCATTTTTAGCAGAGTGGTTTTTCCAGCGCCGTTAGCGCCCACCAAGCCAACAATTTGTCCGGATTCAATTTGCAGAGTTGTTTTATCAAGAGCAGTTTTCTCCTGATACTGTCGGTTGAAAAAGCCTTTAAGGGAATTCGTAAATCCCTCGGGCTTTTGGTAGCTCTTGTAGATGCGGGTCAGGTCTTTGGTTTCTATAACGATCGCCATGCGGCGATCATAGACTAGTTTGTTCCTAAAGAGAAGCCAGCAGAGAAAGCCGCTTGGCGTTCTTCGTCAGTGAAGAAAGTTTGAAAGTCAGGTGCAACGTAGCTTTCCTCGGAAATGCGACCTTCCTGGCAGCCTTTAAGTGAGTCTCGTTTTCCGTTAAATGCGCACTCAGAAGTATTCCAGGCTTTTTCAGAGTAACGAATCTTAAAACCAACCAAGCGATCTTTTTTAAAATAAGCTACAACTGAATCCATACGTGTGCGACCGGCTGCATAGTAGTCGCCACCTAAAATAGTATCGCTCCAGATTTGTGCCTGATAGGCAGCAACCGAGCGTAGTGCTTCAGCAGTTTCTTGTTCCAATTTATTTAAGCGGGGAGTTTGGCTGTAAACAACTGCTGCAGCGTACGGAGCGCGGCAGGCAGTTTGATTGCAGGCTGCTGTGAAGTGAGCGGCTTCGTCATAGAATTTGTCGCCGTTGGGCCCCATGTGATCTGCAAAAGCCTGAGAGACAGAAAGACTCAAAACAGCTACCAGCATCGCTTTTGAAAACATAGATCACCTCGCTTTGCTGAAAAGATAGGACCAAACGAGGAAAACTTTTAATACAAAGACATTAAGTTATTATGCAATTCATGCACGGTTGCCAAATGCAGGCCCTGTGCGAAGAGACAGGGCGGGGTAATTAAGATAGTTTTCTTTCCAGAACGACGAATTCCAGATTTTCGACTTTAGGGATGCCGAAACGTTCATCGCCATAGGGAAAAGGCTTCTTTTCGCCAGTCTGGCGGAAGCCTTCTTTTTCATAAAACTTGATCAACTCGGTGCGAACAGAGATCACTGTCATGTAAAGGTGCGTACATCCCCAAAAGTGCGCAAAGGCTTCGCTTTCGTTGATTAGCATTTTGCCAATACCCTTGTTTTGCAGTGTGGGATCCACAGTCAACATTCCCAGGTAACATTTGCCATTTTGATTTTCCAGATGAACGCAGCCCAAAAGTTTTCCGGTGTCGTCATCTTCAGCGATCAGAATCACAGAGTTGTCGCGTTCGATATCGGCTAAAAGGCCCTCTTCATCCACACGCTGACCATCAAGCAAATCTGCTTCCGTGGTCCAACCGGCTTTAGAGGAATCTCCGCGATAAGCAGAGTTTACAAGCTCGACCAGTTCTTCGATATGGCTTTCGTCAGCTTGGGTGAATTCGATATGCATAAGGTACCTTTTCTCTCGGGAACTATTTCTTTTTGGCGTAGACGAAAAACTCTTTGCCCTGACGTTTGGGAATTGAGTTCTGCCAGCGTCCCCAAAAGATCGGGATATAGTTGTTTTTAACTCTTTGCCGAAGTTCCCACTCGCTGCCGCCAAATGGAGGTCCCTGGCGTTTTTCAAAGGCAAAGAACACACCCATCAGATGTCCACCATCCACCAGACAACGATTCCAGACTTTGACTAAATCCTGACGTAACTCGGGATTGATCGCGCAGTAACATGTGTGTTCAAAGACAATGTCAAAACCAGCGTCATAACTGCGCGGTAGATTGAATAAATCTGCTTCAACGAAAGTCAGATTTTCCATGTGACCGTACAGTTTTTTGGCGCGATCCAATGCCGTCGGTGAAATATCCACGGCTGTCACCACGTGACCGGCTTGGGCAAAGAAAGCAGCGTCGTGACCTTCTCCGCAGCCCAGAACCAGAATGCGCGAACGGGAGATTTTCAATCGCTGAAACATGTCTTTCAAAGCTTCAGCGGGTTCGCCCAGGTTCCAGCCCGGATTTTCTTCGCGCTTATAGATTTGGTTCCAGAACGCCTCTTTTTCCACATCTGTTTCTGAATCCCAGTAAGGCGGAATCTCATAAGTTTTTCCGTCGACAGTGATGGAATCATCATCGAATTCTTCTAACAGGTTAAAGAAAGCGGCCTGTGCTTTGCGCGAAAGTACAAAGGGAATGTGATCTTTTGTATATCCATGAAAACGATCCCACTCGTCCAGCGACAAAGTCTTCAAATCAAAAGAAAACTGGGTGTCGTAGTGACAGCGAATGGACCAGTGTGAATCATTTTTATCGATTTGCAGAGCGATCAGAGGTTCGTCGAAAGCTTCGACGATCACCGGTGTGTCGCCGAATGTGCTCAACAGTGTTCCGCCTTGATGAAGCTTCAGGTTTTCCAGGATTTCGCGTCCGGCGTTGGGGTCTTGGATTCGCAATTCGCGACTGACGCAAAACCCCTCTTCATCAATTTGAACAAAGTAATTGGGAATAGCCATTAGTGTTTTTCAGGAGTCGCAGTCGGCGATGCTGCAGGCGAAGCCGCTGGAGTTGCCGCTGGTGTGCCTTCTGTTGAAGCATCAGGACCTGGAGTTACAGTGGAACCCTCAGAGAAAACCACGATATCATTTGTTGTTTTAACGGATTGAAGAGTCCATTTGTCAGTTTTGTCTTCAGACGGTTCGCGGTGAAGGATGGCTTCGCCTTCGATCACTTGCTCAAGTGCTTCGCCCGTTTCGTTGATCTCAACGAATTTGTACGAGAATACCGCGCGAACTTTGTTGTCGTTCATGGACTCTGTCCAAAGTTTATCGATGCGCAGCTCTTTTGCGTTTGGTTTTTTCGCAGTCAGAGTGTTGGTGATCAGTTCGGCCAACTTGGTTTGAATGCCAGCGTGCGTCTCAAAGCCGATAGCTTCATTTGTGTGAATTACGTTCCAAGTCCAAACCAAAGCTGCAACGAAAACGATGACGCTTACAATTTTCTTCATTCCGAAACCTCTCAAAGGAAATCTTTTTCTCTTTATCGGAGCATGATATCTTAGATTTTTCAATACTCTAAGGGAAAAGGATATCTCATGAACCAACAATGGCTGACAATCTTAATGTCGAAGGGGATTGAGCTTGAGCAGAGTCTGCGTCAGCAGCTCCAACAAGCCAAAGATGGCCTAAAAACACAACTTGAAGATCGCGGAATTCGTTTGAGTGCTGCGGACCTGGCTGCCTTGTTGGAAGAGGTTTCCCCGAAAGCATCGCATGCTGCGCTGGGTTATGCACTCGATATCGTTAGACCTTTTTCCGCGGGAATGGGTTTAAGAATTTCTCGTCTTAAGGATACGCAAATCGAGGTTGTGATTCCGGCTCGCACTCGCAATATGAATGAGCTTAAACAAATGCACGAGGGAGCGCTTTTAAGTGCTGCCATCGAGTCCGCGAAAATCCTATGGATGCGACATGCCCCGTTGGGAAATTTTGAGATTGCTGTCACGCGAATTGAATCTGAGTTTTTTAAAGTGCAAACAAATGACTGCAGATTGCGTATGGAGCTGGCGGAAAATATCCGCGAGGTGGTTTTGGCAGACCTTAGGGAGCGCCGGGAATCCACAGCCACGGCCGACGTTCAGGTTTTTGACGAGAACGATCAGGCAGTGGGATCTGTGCAAATGCAGTTAAAATTAAAACACACACCAGCACTTGCTGGCAGCGTGGAGTAAAAGGTTCTATGGAAATTCTTGATAGTCACATTGATGTTAACTCTTCTGATTTCAAAGCCAATCGCGAGGCCATGCTAAACGTAGTCGGCCAGTGGCGCGAAAGAGTTGAGCTGGTAAAACAAGGTGGCGGCGCTGATGCGACGAAAAAACACAAAGCCCGCGGTAAAATGACAGCGCGCGAGCGCATTGAAGCTTTGGTGGATGGCGGAACAGCTTTCCTGGAGTTTTCAACATTGGCTGCATGGGACATGTACGAAGGCCAGGCTCCAGGAGCTGGCGTTGTCACTGGTATCGGCGTGATTCACGGAACCGAGTGCGTAATCGTTGCGAACGATGCCACGGTCAAGGGCGGCACTTACTTCCCAATGACGGTGAAAAAACATTTGCGCGCTCAGGAAATCGCTTTTGAAAATGGTTTGCCATGTATTTATCTGGTGGACTCGGGTGGTGCCTTCCTGCCTATGCAGGCCGATGTATTCCCGGATCGTGATCACTTCGGTCGTATTTTCTATAATCAGGCACGGATGTCTGCTGCAGGTATTCCGCAGATCGCAGTCGTCATGGGTTCGTGTACCGCGGGCGGAGCGTACGTTCCGGCAATGAGTGATGAAACTGTTATCGTAAAAGAAAATGGGACCATCTTTTTAGGCGGTCCCCCATTGGTGAAAGCGGCAACCGGCGAGGTTGTTGATGCACAGGAACTGGGTGGCGCGCAAGTTCACTGTGAAAATTCAGGTGTGACGGATCACTTCGCAGAAGATGACGAACATGCGGTCGAGATCACGCGTTCTATCGTTGCTCACTTGAATCACAAAAAAGCTGTGACGATGCCGATTCTTCCGGTTGAAGAGCCGTTGTTTGATTCCCAGGAAATTTATGGCGTGATTCCGAAAGATTCCCGCGTGCCATTTGATGTTCGCGAAATTATCGCGCGCATCGTAGATGGTTCAAGATTTCATGAATTCAAGGCTTTGTACGGAAAAACTTTGGTCACTGGTTTTGCACATATTTACGGAATGCCTGTCGGTATTATCGCAAATAACGGTGTCTTGTTCAGCGAAAGCGCACAAAAAGCGGCGCACTTTATTGAGCTGTGTGAGCAGCGTGAAATCCCATTGATCTTCCTGCAAAATATCACCGGCTTCATGGTCGGTAAGAAATATGAAAATGAAGGCATCGCGAAACACGGTGCTAAAATGGTAATGGCAGTTTCCAATGCTCACGTTCCAAAATTCACAGTGGTGATTGGTGGTTCGTATGGTGCAGGCAATTATGGAATGTGCGGACGCGCGTATCAACCTCGTCAGATGTGGATGTGGCCGAATGCCAAGATCAGCGTGATGGGTGGCGAACAGGCTGCAAACGTTTTGCTGACCGTGAAAATGGATCAGATGGCGGCCAAGGGTCAATCCATGAGTGCCGAAGATCAGGCCGAATTCAAACGTCCGACTTTGGAAAAATACGAACATGAAAGCTCTGCATACTATTCATCGGCTCGTTTGTGGGATGATGGAATTATTGATCCGGCAGACACACGCCGTGTGTTGGCTTTGGGTATTGCAGCCAGCCTTAACAAGTCTTGGGGCGAGAAATCTCAGGGCGTATTCAGAATGTAGGTCAGAATGTCTTTTTTAAACATCGTTGAAATGGACCATGTGGCCTACGTGAAACTGAACAGGCCGGATGTACGAAATGCCTTTAATCCGGAAATGATTTCCGAAATCACAGAGACGTTTCATCAGCTGCACCTTCGCCAGGATTTGCGCGCCATCGTCTTACAGGGCGAAGGCAAATCATTCTGTGCAGGTGCAGATCTGAACTGGATGCGCGAGATGGTGAATTTCTCGTATCATCAAAACCGCGAGGATTCCCTCTATCTATTTTCGATGTTTGAAGCGATTGCGAAATGCACTTTGCCGGTGATCGGTTTGATTCATGGCGCGGCCTTTGGCGGCGCTTTGGGTTTGGTCGCGGTCTGTGATGAAGTCATTGCGGAAGAGGGAACTCAATTCTGTTTCAGCGAAGTAAAGCTGGGAATTGCACCAGCGGTAATCAGCGCCTTCGTGCAAAGAAAAGCCGTCGCAGGAAAAGTTCGTCCCCTGATGTTGTCGGGTGCTGTGTTTAATCCGCATGTGGCACAACAAGCGGGTCTGGTGACTGAAGTTGCTCCAGCGGGTGAAGGGCACACAGTTTTGCAAAAGGTTCTTGCGAACTACAAACAGGGTGGTCCTGAAGCGGTTCGTGAAACAAAAAAACTTTTGAACGATATTGCTAACCTGACTTGGGAGCAGCAACGCGATCGCACAACTCATCTGATTGCCGAACGTCGCGCCAGCGATGAAGGTCAGGAAGGCCTTAAGTCCTTCCTGGAAAAGCGTGAACCTTCGTGGAGAAATTAACCGCGATACTTTGTGTTTTGATCGCCATCTTTTCTGTACAAGGTGGCGCAAGCTTTGCGAAACATCTGTTTCCGGTGATTGGTCCTCAGGCCGCTACTTTTTGGCGCGCCAGTATTTCAGCTTAAATCTTATTGATAATCTATAGACCCTGGATCCAACGCTATTCCCGCAGCACACTGGGAGTTGTGGCTTTGTATGGAATCTGTCTGGGTTGTATGAATATGACCTTTTATCTATCCATCCAAAAAATTCCATTGGGCATTGCGGTGGCACTGGAATTTACCGGTCCCTTGGCGGTTGCGATCTTAGGTTCCAAAAAATGGATTGATGGTCTTTGGGTATTGCTTGCAATAGCGGGAATTGCTCTGGTTCTTCCGCACTCGGACTTTTCACAGAATATTGATCTCGCAGGTGTTGTTTTGGCATTGGTCGCTGGTGCATTCTGGGGATTGTATATTGTCCTGGCTAAAAAGGTCGGCGCCAGAATTCCTGGCGGGGCAGCAACTGCGATGGGTCTTACGGTAGCATCGCTGACCGTGGCACTGCCGGCAATACCGCACATCGATTTTTCCATTTATACGGGTACGGTGTGGCTGATGATTTTTGCGATGGCCATTTTGTCAGGCGCGATTCCGTTTTCGCTAGAAATGATCGCATTAAGACGAATTCCCGCTAAGACTTTTGGTGTTTTGATGAGTCTAGAGCCCGCCGTGGCCGCACTTATGGGACTAGTTTTTTTAAGTGAGAAACTTTCAAATACGCAAGTCGTAGCAATTTTATGCGTGATGGCTGCATCTTGTGGAAGTTCTCTCACATCTCGTAGTACAGAAGTGCCCCTTCAAACTTAAGATTAAAATATTCTCGGATTCTGGCGAATCAAGGAAATAAACTTTCCTCCGATATTTCTGCAATGTCATTATCCACAAGGTCCTTCGTAAAATTCAGTCCTGCAGTTGATCGTCGACGATTGGCTGCATTGATGTTCACAGACATTGTGGGCTATAGCGCGATCTTTCATCGCAATGAAGCTCTGGCCATGAAGCTTCTGGGAGAGAAGACAAATATCCTGCGCGAAATTTTCCCAGCCTATGGCGGTCGTGAGATCAAGACTTTAGGGGATGGGTTTTTTATCGAGTTTCCGAGTGTCCTTGAAGCGGTGAAGTGCGCCTATGACATTCAATCTCAGCTTTATCAAAGAAACCTGGGTGGAATGGCAGACGAACGATTTCAAATTCGTATCGGCATTCACCTGTGTGATTTCATTGCGACCGAGGAAGATGCTTTCGGAAATGATGTTAATGTTTCCTCGCGCCTGGAAAAACTGGCTCCTCCTGGAGGAATCTGCGTAAGTCAGCAGGTGGTTGATCAGGTCAGTGATAAAATTGATCTAAAATTTTCTCCCATCAAAGAACGCAAGCTTAAGAACATTAAAAAGCCTGTTGTCAGCTATTCAATCGAGCTTCCGTGGTTTCATATTCGCGAAACAAATGTGCAGTCTCACTTCGAAAAGTGGCTTCCTAAAAATCTGACCTTGCAAAACAGTCTGATGATAGGAAGTGTAGCCGCTTTGTGCCTGGCCGGATTCTTTATCTGGGCCGTGTTTCTGGTGCCCAAAGGCGGCTTCACAAATCCTGATGGTTTCTTTCACTTCATTTCCAGCTGGAGAAATCTGATAGTTTTAAATCCTATATTTGCCGTGGTCACTTGGGGCTTGTGGTTGTTTCATCCGCAGGACCGGAGATTGATTTATCTTTCGATTGTTTTTTCGATAGGAAGTCTAAGTCTGGTTGAAAGAGTGCCAGTTGAAATTACCGGACTGAGCGAATACGCCATTCAGATTATTGGCGTATTGTCAGCCGGGCTCGTGGTATTTCCATTTGTTGCGCTGGAAGCTTTGGAAAAACAAAAGCGCCATATCGAAATGCTGGTGAATTTTTCTCTTTCCGCAGTGGTGTTCGCCGCTTTGTTCTTTATTCCCACGTCGGCAAATTTAAGTCTTAAATGGACACTTTTTTTAGCTTCAGGGGCTGCGACCAGCTATTTGGGATTTGTCGTATTCTCGGGTATTCGTAAAAGTTCAGGAATACCAATTCATGATTTCCGACGTCTTTTGTTTGGAATGGTCGCGACAGCGGAAATCTATTTGAAACTAAATCCAGGTTGGTTCGAAGGTGGCACAGCGGAAGTTCTGGATAATTTCTTTCCTGTTGGTTTTCCTTTGTTCTTTGCCGTCTTCTCTATCTTCGGATATGCGGGCCAGGAACGTTTAAATTTGAAGAATCTTAATTCGCTTAAGGTGTTGCAGAAAGTAAACAATGTGGTTGGCGGCTCTGATGCTTACGACGAAAAGCTTTCGAACATGCAGGAAATTATTTGTTCCTTTCTGAATGCGGAACGCTCCACTATTTATCTGGTGGATTTAAAAGGCAGCGATCCCATGCTTCATGCTCAGGCGATTTACGGTCCCACCAACAAATTGAAGGAAGTGGCGTTGACGGTGGATCCCGAGCACGGATTGATTGGTCGAGTGATGAAAACCCGCAGTCCCTTGCTGGTCGACGATTTCAAAAAAGAAGATCGGATCACCGACGAGGAAAGATCTCACATAAAAACGAACGAGTATCGCACACGTTCCTGTTTGCTTTGTCCTTTGGTAATGGGAAATGAAATACTGGGCGTTATGACTTTTTCAGACAAACGCGGCACCCTGCCATTTACTGAAGAAGATTTACGTTTGGTACAACTCATCGCCAAAGATGTGACTGCACTTTCGCTTCACGCGCGCTATCAGAAGATGGTGGATCATTTTGTGTCGGAAAAATTAAACGAGTTGAATAAATCCGCGTAGTGAGTATTTCCTCGTATAAACATCCAAGATGCCCGGTTAAAAAATAATTAAAAGTGAATTAAGATTTGGTAATAATCACCGAAAAGTAAATCACTATGAATCGATCGAAACTCTCAACGTTGAGTTTGATCCTGTCCGGCACTCTCCTGTTTATAGGATTTTTTCTCTTCGAAAATTTCAACTTTACTCCCGGGGAGCAGCAGGCGGCGCCAGAGCGTTATCCTTCTTCTCTTGCCGATTCATATCTTGATAAAGACGTGCCCACACTATTTGTATTCGCACATCCACGATGTACCTGTACGCAGGCCACGCTTAAAGAGCTTTCCCGATTAAAGGAAAAAGTCGGCCCTCAGATGGCCGTGAAAGTTTTTGTCTCTTATGATCCCCAGGATGCATTCGACGGACAAGAGATCGAGCGCCAGGCCCGCAGTATCGCAAATATCGAGGTGCAAACAGATTTAAATCGTAAATTTGCACGCTCTCTAAATGCGCTGACTTCAGGTCAAACAGTTCTTTACGCGCCAGAGGGGAATTTACTGTTTCAAGGTGGCATTACAGTCAGCCGGGGACACGAAGGTGTCAGTCCGGGTGCCATGCAAATAGAGAAAATCGTCACAGGTCCTTTTATTAAAACCCAGTTTGCCAGAACACCCACATTCGGTTGTCACCTTTAGAAAGTGCTATGGAAGAATTTAACAGAATCGCAGAAGAACGAACGCAGAAAATTTATATGGCGATGCGAACCGAAGTGGCTCGCCGTACAGATAAATTGTTTTCTTATCTGATGTTGGGCCAATGGTTTTTTGCGATCGGCTGCGCGATCGTTCTAACGCCAAGATCATACAGTGGAAGTGTCAGTTCCATGCATCCACATGTGTGGGCGGCTTTGATTCTGGGAGGGTTGCTGACCTTCCTGCCATGTAGCTTTGTGATTCTACGTCCAGGTGAAGTCATCACCCGCCATGTGATCGCAGTGACTCAGATGATGATGTCGGCATTGCTGATTCATCTGACAGGCGGTCGGGTTGAAACGCACTTTCATATTTTCGGTTCCTTGGCATTTCTGGCATTTTACCGTGATTGGAAAGTGATAGCGACTGCCGCTGCGGTCACCGCTTTGGATCACTTGGTCAGAGGTATTTTCTGGCCGCTTTCTGTTTTTGGTTCAGCAAATGTCAGTCATTGGGAATGGATGGAGCACACGGGGTGGGTTTTGTTTGAAGTGGGCTTCCTGATTCCTGGTTGCTTTAATACTCTGAAGGCCATGCGTGAACTTTCCGGCCGTCAGGTGCAGCTGGAGATGATCAATGAACGAGTTGAAAAGAATGTAGCGCAGCGAACAGAAGAACTCGAAGTCACTCAAAGACAATTGATGCAGTCGCAAAAGTTGGAAGCCATCGGGCAGTTGGCCAGTGGTGTAGCGCATGATTTTAATAATATGCTGGGTGGTATTCTGGCCTATTCGAGCCTGTTAAAGGAAGACTACGCTCACGATGAAAAGCTGGTCAGTTCCCTGACTGTAATTGAAAACAGTGCCGAGCGGGGAGCCGAGCTTACTAAAAAGCTTTTGGCATTTGCGCGCAAGGGTAATTACGAGCACACGATCGTGGATTTGGAAAAAACCGTCGAGGAGACTGTGGCGCTACTGGCGCCGTCCCTGGATGAAAAAGTGAATATTTCAATCAAGGTTGATCGCAATTTATGGCCTACTGAGGGTGACTCGACTCAGATTTTTCAAGTGGTGATGAATCTGGCAGTAAATGCAAAAGATGCGATGCCCTCGGGTGGAAAACTTTTGATTACTGCGACAAATGTGGAAGCAGATGTGGACTATTGCAGCTCCCATAAATCGGTGACACCGGGAAGTTATGTCCGACTTTCTATCGAAGACAGCGGTTGTGGTATTCCTAAAGAGATTCAGGAAAAAGTTTTCGAACCATTCTTTACCACCAAACAGCCAGGGTCCGGAACAGGACTGGGTTTGTCGATGGTTTACGGTATTATGAAAAATCACAAGGGTGCTGTCGGTTTGTATTCGGAGCCGGGGCACGGCACGGTATTTCACTTGTATTTCCCGCGTTCTAAAAAGGCGTACTATCAGGATGCTCCGGTTTCTGGAATGTCGATCCCATCTAGAAATTCCTTGCTGGGTCAGGATGTGCTTTTGGCCGATGACGAGGAAACCATGCGCCGCGCGGGTTGTGATATTTTAAGCCGGTACGGTGCCCGCGTTAATGCCTATGAAGATGGTGAAGCGGCATTGTCGGAACTCAGCTCGAATCCAGGCAAATACAAAGTTATCATTCTGGATGCGATCATGCCCAAGATGAATGGTATCGAGGCATTTCATCGTATGCGGGAAGTGGCTCCAGATGCGCAGTTTATTTTTTCCAGTGGTTATGCAGAAAGTGCCGAGATCACGGAACTTAGAAATCGTTATTCAGTTAAATTTATTCAGAAACCATTTAAAGCAGAACACTTGGCCCGCGAAGTCTTGAAGAAAGTGGCATGATATGGAAAACAGCAGCAGCAAGCGAATGATTTTGACCATAGATGACGAGCCGACAATCCGCTCTGCGGTGCAGTTAATTCTGTCGCGGCGAAACTGCCATGTGGTGGGGGCCCAAGATCCCGCAGAGGCGGAAGCTCAGCTGAAAGCTCAGCCCTTCGATCTAATTCTTTTAGACGTGAAACTGGGTAAGGCCAGTGGGCTTGAGCTGCTTAAAAAATTGCGCGAAGAGTTGAAGATTTCCACTCCGGTTTTGCTTATGAGCGGCCTTGCGGACACCGAACGCATCCAGGAAGCTTGTAAGTACAATATTAAAGGCTTTCTATTAAAACCATTCAACTCCAAGGGGTTGGAGGAGAAGGTTTTTGGCGTTCTGGAGACACCAGCCAAACCGCAAGCTGCATAGGGAAAACACCGTCTTTTCGTTGCTTTAAACAGGCACTCTGGATATAGATAAAAGCTCTAAAATTGGAGCTTTTGCACCATGACGAAAATGCCTGGTAAATTCACTCGTATTGCTATCGCCAACCGCGGAGAAGTCGCGGTCCGTATTATCAAAGCCTGCGAAGAGTTGGGAATCGAAACGGTTCTTCTGCACTCAGAGGCTGACATCAACTCTCGCGCCTTTCGCATGGCCACGAAAAAAATCTGTATCGGTCCTGCACCCACTGCTGAAAGTTACCTGAATATTCAGGCGAACATTGATGGTGCATTGGCGGGTGGAGCACAGGCGATCCATCCTGGTTTTGGATTCTTGTCTGAAAATGCTGATTTCGCTGAAGCAGTCACCAAAGCCGGTCTTACTTTTATCGGTCCGTCAGCGGAGGCGATTCGCTCTTTGGGTGACAAGGTTCACTGTAAGGAACTTGCTAAAAAAGCCGGTCTTCCTTTGGTGCCAGGCTATCAGGGTGAAAATCAGGAAATCGCAAACCTGATCACCGAAGCTGAGCGCATTGGCTATCCAGTGATCGTGAAAGCCGCAGCCGGTGGTGGTGGTCGTGGTATGAAATTGATCAAGGCATCTGCTGAAGCTGCCGAGTTGATTGAGTCTGCGCAACGTGAAGCCCAGTCAGCCTTTGGTTCGCCGAAAGTATTTTTGGAAAAATATCTGGATCGTGCAAAGCACATTGAGTTCCAGATTTTTGGTGATTCTACTGGAAATGTTATCCACTTCTTTGATCGCGAATGCTCAGTGCAGCGTCGCCATCAAAAAATTATCGAGGAAGCTACTTCTCCTTCATTAAGCGAAGATCTTCGTCGCCGCATGGGAGAGGCAGCATGCGCGATTGCGACTTTGGGTAAATACAAAGGTGCAGGTACGGTCGAGTTTCTTTTGCAGGATGGTGCTTTCTATCTTTTGGAAGTAAACACTCGTTTGCAGGTTGAACATCCGGTCACTGAAGAAGTTCTGGGTGTGGATCTGGTAAAAATGCAAATCCTGACTGCTCAGGGTGATTACATTCATGATCCAAAACAGATTCGCGTTCCTCGTGGTCATTCTATTGAATGCCGTATCTATGCTGAGAACCCGTTCATGGGCGGCGTACCCAGCACAGGCTTGTTGGGACATGTCGAGTGGCCCGAAGGCCCCGGCCGTCGTTATGAGTATGGTTTTGACTCCGGCGACACCATCACTCCTTTTTACGATCCTATGATCGCGAAAGTGATCGTTTGGGATGAAAGCCGTCCACGCGCAATTCAAAAAATGATCCGTGTTTTGAAAGATTCAGTGGTGTTTGGTGTTCATACCAACATTCCTTATTTGATCGAGATCTTGTCTCATCAGGAATTCGTGATGGGCACAATGACCACAAGATTTATTGAAACATATTTTGCAGATCCTATTAAAGAACAGGAACTGACTGAAGCAGAGAAAAAACTTGCAGCCGCAGCTCTTGCTCAGGCACGCGGAACTCAAACTTCAGGGAATGTGGCCACCACATCTCCGTGGGCATCTTACTGGAGAGGTATCTAATGGAAGTCAAAGTTCGCATCGACGGCATTGATCACAAAGCGAAAGCACAATTGCTTCAAGGCACATTGTGGGTGCATGCCAATGGACGTACTTTCACAATGGATGCAGGCTCTGGACGTAAGTCCCGTAAGAAAGCAGGCGCCGGCGGTTCATCAGACACTGTGATCGCACCAATGCCAGGTAAGGTTACAAAGATTTTGGTACAATCAGGTGCCGAGATTAAAGCCGGACAAGCAGTTTTGGTGATGGAAGCCATGAAAATGGAGTACACTTTAAAAGCTGATATCGCGGGAACTGTTGAGACGGTTTCTTGTGCTGTGGGCGAACAAGTGGCTTTGGGTAAAGCTCTTGTGAAAATTAAACCTTCTGCTGAATAAGAAAATTATGGCCAAGAATTCAGTTGCGATTGTGGAAATGGGATTACGAGATGGTTTGCAAAACGAGAAAGTCGTTTTGGATGCCGACACACGCGTTGAATTTGCCCGCCGCCTGATCGAGGCCGGTACCAAGCGCGTGGAAATCGGCGCGTTCGTTTCCCCGCAGTGGGTTCCGCAAATGGCGGGAACTAAAGAAGTGGTCAGTAAGGCATTCGCTTTACAAAAATCCGGCAAAGTTCCCAAGAAAACCGAGTTCTCGGTGCTTGTTCCGAATGAGCGCGGAATGCAGGATGCGATTGCCAGCGGCGTAAAAGAGATCGCGATTTTCGCAGCTTGCTCTGAATCCTTTTCGTTGAAGAATATTAACTGCTCGATCGACGAAAGTTTCAAACGCTTTGAGCCGGTGATGGCTTTGGCTAAAAAACATAAAATCAAAGTGCGTGGGTATTTGTCGACGTGCTTTGGCTGTCCATTTGAAGGCAAAGTTCCTGAAGCTCGCGTAGTGAAGCTTGCTCAACGCATGCATAAGCTGGGTGTCTATGAACTCTCGGTGGGTGACACGATCGGTGTTGCGAACGTGGGTCAGGTTCATTCGTTATTTAAAAAAATCAAAAAAGTAGTTCCGGTAAAAAAGCTGGCAGGTCACTTTCACGATACCCGTGGGCAGGCCTTGGCAAATATCCTTGCGGCCTTTGAAGAGGGCGTTCGCGTTTTTGATACCAGCTTGGGTGGTTTGGGTGGATGCCCTTACGCACCAGGTGCTACTGGAAATGTGGCGACTGAAGATGTCGTTTATATGTTTCATGGAATGGGTATCAAAACCGGCTTGAACCTGGAAAAGCTGATTGCGATTGATCCTTGGATGTCCGAAAAAATCCAACACGCATTGCCTTCAAAAGTCGGTAAAGTCGGTACTCTAAAACCCTTGGGTAAAGTTCAAAAATAGGACCTGGCACCTGTTAACTTTGTGAACACTGGCTGCCATCTTGCGCTCTTTCGCCTTGTTCTGACTCCTAAGATCCAATCAATTCCATTTGAGGCCCTCAAATTCTGGTACTGCTCTTGAAACACGCCCGTCGGAGCTTAAAACGTATCAGGAGACAATCTATATGAAGTTCAACCGAGCACTTAGCTTTGCTTTGATTTCCAATATGGTTATTGCGTCGTTTGCGCACGCAATTAGTAAGGAAATGCAGGAGTTGGTTACATTGGAAACCAAGTCCAATGCGGTTGCCACGCGCAGTAATCAAGAGGTTTTGGTCTATCACTATGATATTCCACTAAGTCTGATTCAGGCGGATATCGCCAAACGTGCTCCTGAAAAGTTTGTGAACTCGTTGATCCACGAAATCAAAGGCGAGAAGTACCTTCGTTGGATTATAAATCCTGAAGACACCAAGTGGTGGCAGGAGATCGCAGGTTTCCTAAAGGACAACGGAATCACTCCGATCAAGAAAGTTTATTATAAAGGCTATATGACCGCTTCCCGCAGCTATATTATTGTCGATCCTGTTTCGAATGCGGAATTCTCCTTTAAAGGTTCCACGGATAAAACGGGCGGTCACTGGCGCGACAAGCACCAGGACTGGGATGACGGTAAGCAGATCCGTATGATGACGGATTTCGTGGAGGACCAAATCGCAAAACAACCGAAACTATACAATATCGTATTGCTGGATGAGCCATTGGCATTTGGTGTTGAAACCAAAGATGCTAACGGCAAGGTCGTGATCGATCAGGGTATGATCATTCGCTCTTACGATACTTTGTCGAACTCGGGCAAAACTTACGTTCCGGGTTTTTCGATCATGCACGAACAAAAGGGTCGCGAAATTGCAAAGCTAAATGGCTCTGACAATCCGTCTGAGTTTTGGAATGAGCACTATAACAAACCATTGGCACGTGCTATTGCGGAATTCTTTGCACTGACCGGTATGACTTACGATTCTCCACACTCCCAGAACTTCCTGGTAGAGTTGGATTCAAAAATGCGTCCGACAGGGAAGATCGTTTTGCGTGACTACGGTGATACTTATCTAACTCAGGAATTCTTTAATAAAGTTGGCAGAACCGATATCACTAAGGCGTGGGAGCAGGACAATCTGAAATTTGGACGTGCTTCTGTCTCTGTGGGTATTTTGCATGGTAACTCACCGCCATCGTGGATCACGCAAACTATGTATGACAAATGGGGTTTTGATTTTTTTGCTGAGTTTGAAAAGGAACTTAAGCTTCAGACGGGCATTGCGCTTGTGAATAAAGGCGCGGTCTCTAAAAATGGAATGTATCGAACGAAAATGTATAACTTGACCACAGAAAACGGCATGAAGTTCATTGATCTGGTTGGCAAGAATCAACAGCGCGATGCTTTAACTCGTGTCTGCTCCAGAATCTTTTCGATGTAAAATTAGAATGACATTAAATAAAAAGGCCTGGTTATCCAGGCCTTTTTTATTTTTTGAAAACTAAGATTTAAATAATTTATCCAATTGTTTGAAATACCATACCTGCAATTGCTTTCTTAGAGGCAGTGATTCCAGCATCTCGGTTCGTCTCTGAACCTGACCCTGTTGTTCAGGGCTTACTTCGTCGGCACATTCCTTAATCCATTCATCTGTCGTTTCCGGATGAAACTGCGTCGCTATGATGTTGTCGCCAAGTTTATAGGCCTGGTTCTTACAAAACTCATTGGTTGCGATCAGTTCTGCCCCCGGAGGCAGCGTAAACGTGCAGTGATGCCAATGAAATGCCGGAATGGTTTCGCCGTCGGTGGTTTGCACAGGAACAAATCCCACTTCCCAGCCGGGCTCGTGTATCAGAACTTTGCCGCCCATGATCTCTGCAATCAGCTGAGACCCAAGACACAGACCAAATATCTTTGCATCGTTATCGATGAGCTCGCGAATAAACTTTTTCTCGGTACGAAGCCACGGGAATTTTTCCTCTTCAAAGGTATCCATGCTGCCGCCGCAGATAACGACGCCGTCATAGGCCTTGGCGTTTGGAACGTGAGAGTCCTCTGCCGGATGCCAGAATTCAACTGCATAGCTATTTTGAGACGCCCAGTCCAAGGTTGTACCCGGGGGGCCATCCAGTTCGTGCTGAATGATTAAAAGCTTCTTCATGGGCTGAATACTAGCATAAGTGAAAATTCTTTGCTACACTGGATCGGCCGGGAACTCCCGGCGTCTATGAGAAAATAAATCCATCTTACTCCTCTTTTTAAGAACTTCATTCGGGACCTTCAGGATCCCAAGAGATGGATTTTTCCAATATGCAAAATAGAATATTTCAAATCACAGCTCACAATGTGGGCTATGAGCACAGCAATGGGCTGCGTTTGTTCTCGTCATTGAATTTCAGCATGGGTGCAGGTCGCTATGGATTGGTCGGTCCCAATGGGATCGGTAAATCCACGTTGGCGAAAATTCTGTCGGCAGTGCTTTCTGCGACGGAAGGGGAGATCCATGCCAGTCATCCGATCACGTACCTAAAACAAATGGAAGACCGTCCGGATCAAACCGTAGGGGAGTTCCTGGTGGAAATCTGGGAGTCGGCGCAGCTCGATGCTGTGACTCAGGAAACTTTATTGGGGGATATTCCCTTTGAACGTCCGCTTAAACTTTTAAGTGGCGGCGAGTGGACTCGCGTGCGCATGGCCAAGGCTATCGCTGGGAATTCCGGTTTATTGATTCTGGATGAGCCCACGAACAACCTGGATCGTGAAGCCAAAAAAAGAATCGTGGAATTCGCCCATGGCTTTAATGGCAATCTTCTGATTATCAGCCATGACCGCGAGCTATTGGAGGAGATGGACACCATCATGGAAATGTCCAACCAAGGTATGCGCGTCTATGGAGGCAGCTATTCTTTTTACGAGCAACAGCGAAGACAGGAGATCGAGCAGGAACAGTCGACCTTGAATCAGTTACGTCGTGAAAAGAAGAAAACCGAAAGGGAACTTCATTCAAAAGTTGAAACTCAGGAAAAACGCATGCGTCGTGGTCAGGCGATCGCCGATAAGGGTGGGATTCCCCGCATTGTCGTGGGCGGCTTAAAGCGCGCAGCGCAAGTGACCTTAGGAACAATTAATGCCAACGAAAGCCAAAGAGCTGGCGCTGCCAGTGCGGAATTTCAATCGCACTATGCAGGTATGCGCACGCAGACCACTTTGAGGTTGAAGGATCTAGGTGTGAAAATGCCGGCAGAGAAGCTAATTTTCTCGGTGGAAGATTTCAACTTCCGTTTCGTCGGGGTTGAGAATTGGCTTTGGCCCGAAAATCTAACTATGCATATGAAAGGGCCGGAGCGCTGGGCTTTCACCGGAAAAAATGGAGCTGGCAAAACGACTTTCCTGCAACTTTTGCTATCCAAAGGCGAAGTACCTCAGGGAGAGGTTCAGGGAAATCTATCTTTGGGAAGTCTGCGCACCAGTATGATCGATCAGGAATACAGTCTGCTTCGCTTTGATCAATCGGTTTTGGAAAACATCATGGATGTCAGCAGCAAGGGAGCGGAATGGATTCGCAATGAGCTTGCGGCCTTTCAGTTTTTTGCAGATCGGGTTCATCAAGAGGCAGAAAGCTTAAGTGGTGGAGAAAAACTGAAGCTTTGTCTCGCAAAAGTTTTCCTTGCCGATGTGGTGCCGGATTTGTTGGTGCTGGACGAGCCTACCAACAATCTGGATATCAGCAGTCTGGAGGTATTGGAGGACGTTTTGCTGGCATATCAGGGAGCTTTGATCGTGGTCTCCCATGACCCGATTTTCTTAGAGAAAATTCAAACTCGGGAGGTCCGCCTTTTGCAATCCTAGCCTGTGATATGCTTTCACGTTGGCTCACAATACTATCTTTTGTCTGTTTTGGCATACTTAGCCTGGTCGTCATCAAGATGAACCAAAGGCCTCTATGTATCGATTCCAAGGTTGTCGAGAAAATTGACAGAACCTCGGGGCGACAACATGACGAGGTCTATCGTTGTTCATTGAATAAGGCGACCCGCTATAGCAGCTACTTTGGGAATAACCTAAAGAGCCTGAACCTGCGCGTGGGTGCTACGGAACGTGTTTTGGAAAGCATCGAGCCATTCTATCAAAGGGTGCAGATTCTGATCACAGAAGATCATCCGAACATGTTCCGCATTAAAGGCCATACGATCTTTATCGGTCAGAATTTGCTGGAGGCACCAGGGCATTTGGAAAAAGCGCTCAGTAAAATCTGGTACCGCGAACGTAATGAAACCTTATTCGTTCAACAGGAACTACTAGAGGAAGTCGCAACCGATTTCCTGGTTTACCTGCAAACGGGTGATCTGGATATCGGTGATCCAAAGTCACATTTGAAAACAGCATTGCTTCCGGTGAAGTGGCCTTATGTGATTAAGTCACCTTCGGCATATTGTGAATCACCTTGGAAGCAATCTGAAGACTATGAAGTCTGCGCAAAGAACCAGGATCTTTCAGCCCTAGAATCTGAAGTCCTCGAGATGAGTTTGCGTCCTTTGATTTTAAGCAGCTGGATCAAATCTTATAAAAGTCTATCAGTGGGCGAGCGCTATCAATTCACCCGTGGCATTTCCGCGATGCTGCGCCACGAATATAATCCGGTACTATCGGTGGCAGGTGACGAAACGGCATCTACCTTAGCCAGAGCTTCGGCCACATTAAAGAACTTCAATCACTATGTAACCAGTTCTGATCTGGGTAAGACTTCAAATACCTACAGAATTTTTGCTGCAAAGTTTGCCAATGAACTGCAAAGCCGTGGTTATCACAATGCTTTTGCCGAGGCGAGCTTTGATGTTTTGTACGTAAGTAATCAGAAGATTTCCACTTCGGGGCCAGCCTTCCAGGAATTTATGAAGATCGCCAAGGCTCAGCCGCAAACTCAGATTGCACTTCGTGATGAAGATAACTTATGGATGTTGCCTTCAAAGTTCCCGATTCCGATTAAAACCTTCGGGCAAATCAAAGCCAATCGCACGATCGTTGAAAAGTGTGGCGGATTTAGTTTCAGTTACGTGATGGACTATTCTGAAAGCACAGAAAAGCTTTTGGTCGTGGAACACTGTGATCCAAAAGCTCAGGTCTATTACAATGGTTATCTGAAATCCGGAGCAGAAGGTTTTGCGTTCGAAAACAAGGGCATGTCCTTTGTGCAGTTCCATCTGCCTTCCTTGTTAATGAAGCGTGATGACCTAGCACAGGTACTGAACGTAAAAGACTTTATTAAGAACCGCGACGTGGACAGCACGTCGTTTAAGAGCCTTGGTTGGCAGGAAGTACGCTGGGATAAAACAGCCAATGCTTATCAGCCAAAGGCTTATGTCGATGCCATTGAGTGGTTTAGATTCTAGAAATAAAAAGGGGCTTTGCAGAGCCCCTTTTTTTATTCCTTTTATAGTCCCGCCATTTCGGTACGGTAGTCGCTGATTTCTTTTGAAAGCTTATCCATCTCGGCCTGAATGCTGTTCTTTGCTCTTTCGGCGTCGTTCACTTTCCATTCTGCTTGGCGAACATTCGAGTCTGCAGCACTAATTCGATTGTTTATGTCATCTTTCAGCGCTTGATTGTTGCTGTCATTTGCAAAAATACGTTGTGCCTCTAAGGACGATTGCTGACTACGAAGCATGTGAACTTTGTTTTGCGCTGAGGCCACTTCCATAACGGCTAAACGCATTTTATAGTCAAGTTCACGGCGGCGGTCTTCAGCGTTCTTGATCTGTGCCTCAACGTATCTTAGGCGGCCTTTTTTATACTCAGGCATAAACCCTGATTCCAAATCCGTCGGGCACAGGTTGCGGTACTTTTTGCCGGAAGCACCAGCAGTGAAGCCGTTACTTTTTGCGCAGTAGTCACGAATCCCTTTGGTGTGGCTGGAGGTCAGGGTTTTTACATCGGAACCTTCGCAGAATTGCGGTACGAAAGGATCCCCTGATTTGCCCACCAGGTATGAGTTTTCTTTGGTGCAGTATTTGATACGGCCACTTTTGAAACCCTGATCCGCTTGAGATTCGCTGATTTCGGCTTCCTCTTTACGGCACGAAAGAAGTTTTGGATCTGAGGAAAGCCATTCCCCGCGCATTGCCACACTTTCACCGTGCTGAAACCAGTTGGTGCTTTCGCAGTCTTTTTTAAGTTGGCTTGCGCATCCAGAAACCAGAACAGTCATTGCCATTAACGAGATCAGATTCTTCATAACTTATCCTATCAGGTTCTTTAGTTCTTGTTCAAAAGTATGTTGCTCTTCCATTGCCTGAAGCATCAGGGTTTCCAGATCTTCAATCTGACCACTGACTTCGTGAAGGTCTTTAGCGAGGCCTGCCGAGTTCGCCGCAGTCCCTGCGATCAGTTGTTCATTCATGTCGTCGCGTTTTTTAGCCAGTACCGCTAAACGCTTGTCAGAATCTTCGATCACCTTTTGGGCTTTTTTGATTTGCGTTTCAATTCTTTTGCGCTCTTCCTTGTAGTTGAACTTTGCCGGTTCCGCAGAGCCTGCGCCTACGTTCGTGCGATTTACATCCTGGGGATTCATCACACGTTCAGAAAGGAAACCTTTTTGCAAACTCCACACGTACTCGTCATAAGTTCCCGGATAAAGTGTCAGTAAACCGTGGTTCACTTCCAAAATTTTATTCGCGACACGTCCGATGAAGCCGCGATCATGGCTGACAGTTACAATCGTACCTTCATAACGCTCAAGTGCTGTGGTCAGGGCTTCTACAGTGTCAAAGTCCAAGTGATTCGTGGGCTCATCCAGCAGCAACAGTGGGGATTTCTGCAAAAGAATTTGCCCCAAGGCCACGCGGGATTTTTCTCCACCCGAAAGAACTTTTACTTTCTTGTGAACAGCGTCTCCGCTGAACAACAAGCTTCCCGCGATATTTAAAACATCCTGCTGAATAACGTCTTTATGAGCTAGGGATGCCAGGGCTTCCAACACAGTGTGCTCCGGATTCAATGCCTCGGGTGTATGTTGGGCAAAGTAAGACAAGCTTACCTGATGGCCCCATTTAATTGAACCGCGCAAAAGTGGAATCTGTTCGCCCAGCGATTTTAGCAGCGTCGACTTACCGGCACCGTTTAATCCCACGATACCCAAGTGATTGCCGCGCTCCAGACGAACAGTGACATCCTTTAGGATAACCTTGTCGCCATAGCCGCAATCTGCACTTTCAATCTCCAAAATCATTTTTCCCGTAGGACTTGCCGGGGGAATATGAATAGTCGAGTGAGTTGGGGCCGCTTTAAGTTCAATCGTCTCCATTTTTTCCAAAGCCTTCAGACGAGATTGTGCCTGACGGGCTTTGGTGGCCTTCGCCCCAAATCGGGTGACGAAGTCCATGATGGATTTCTTTTTGGCGGCCTGGCTGAGTGCTTGCTTTTGCAGAAGTTCTGCAAGCATGGCCTTTTGTTCAAAGTAGTCGTCCAGATTTCCGGCAAACTTTACGATGTCGCCAGCTTCGACTTCCAGAATATGATCTGTCACTCGACGCAAAAATTCGCGGTCATGTGAAATTAGCAGGAAAGCACCTTTGTACTCTTGCAGAAAGCTTTCCAGAACCAACAAAGTTTCCAGATCCAAAAAGTTCGTCGGCTCATCCAGAAGCAGCAGATTCGGTTCTTGTCCGATTAGATACAAAAGCTTCACACGCATGCGGAAGCCACCGCTTAGTTCTTTTAAATGAGATTGAAAATGACGTTCTGTCAGACCCAGCTTTAAGCCGAATTGCTTCAACTCCCAAAGCGGAGTGATGCAGCTTTTTTCCAGATACTCTTCCACTTTTTCAGAGATATTCCAGTCAGATTCCTGTTCCAAGTAACCTAAGCGCAGTTGTTGAGACTTGGTCACAATACCGCTATCCAAGTGCTCCTGATCCACCAGAATCTTAAATAAGGTCGTCTTGCCCGCCCCATTGGGCCCAATAACGCCCACATGCTCGCCCTCATTGATCGCGAAAGTCGCCTGATCAAAAAGAACCTTAGCACCAAAGGCCTTATGCCCATCCTGTAACTGCAATAACGTAATACCCATATTCCCCAAGGGTAACAGTTCCCTTTTTGTAGCGCCAGCAGTCATGCGCCGTGAGGTACGGACTTACCTACAAAGTAGGTCCGTACCTTTGCTGACTAGTTATTGGACAATCCTGCAGTTTCTGCAGGGGAGGCGAGTTTCAGAGGTAAATGTGTTACCTTTCCAGCTTATGAGCGAAGGAAAGATCCTGGTATCAGCCTGCCTAATCGGAAAACCGTGCCGCTATGATGGAAAACATCAGCTGCGCGAGGAAGTCACCGTCCTCCACGAGGAAGAGATGACTATCGCCGTTTGCCCTGAAGAAATGGGCGGTCTTTCCACGCCACGCACTCCGGCTGAACGTATCGGTGACAAAGTTATCGATAAGAACGGCAAGGACGTTACGGCTGAGTACAAATGTGGCGCTCAAAAAGCTTTGGAAATCGCGCTGAAGTTCGGCGTGAAAGAAGCCATGTTAAAATCCAAATCCCCAATGTGCGGCTGCGGCCGAATTTATGACGGCACTTACAGCGGAAAAACCATCGAAGGTAACGGCGTCCTTGCCGAAATGCTGTTGAATGCCGGTATCGAAGTCGAATCCATCGACTAACTGCATGCCGCAGTGATTACATATGCAATCATTTTGATGACCGGCCCCTCTTGGCAACGCAAGAATATCCTGCAATAGTTTCTTCATCGACGTCGAAATCGTTTTTGAATTAAACAATTTTGGGAGAACACATGAAACATCTAGTATTAGCTTCTTTATTTATTCTTGGCGCGAGCACTTCTCAGGCTGTTGTGGCAGATCATTTTGCTTGTACTGCAAATATCAATTATGTGAACGCTGGAATTGATGCGGTTCAAACACAGGATCTTTCGATTGTCAGACTTCCTAGTGCTGACGGCACGACTAAGCCATATACTGAAACAATCGGCCGTACATCATTAAAAATGAATTTGGAAAATTCCAGCGGGGTAGCGGCTGTAAATTTAAACTTGTATTATAAGCACGCATCGCGCCCGATTTCCGGCTCTACGGGTTTAGAGGCCCGTCAGTTTACATGCATGGGTGTGGCTGTTGGATATTGTTCAAAGTCCCAGCCGGGTGAACCATCTTCGTGCATGAGTGATCCTAGAGTTTCTTGCCTGGAGCGATTCAATCCTTTCGATCCTGTTAATGGTTGGACCAAAACACGTGTTGATGGAACAACTCCGGTATTTACTGATGCCGAAATCACACCTGCTAGAGCTGAAATTACGGATGAAATCACTGGCGACCATTTAATTGTCACGGTTAACTGCAAATTTTTGGGAACTTATAAGTGAGATCTCAGAGTTTAGTTGCGGAACTTGTTCGCCCTGTAGTCTTTGACTATGGGGAGGCGGCAAAGTTTCTTCGGGCTCTGTTCGAATACTATAAAAAAAAGGGTTCCTTCAGTTTAAGACAAAGAACTCAGCGTGTTGGCGGATTGTCGCAGACATTGGTTTCTCAGATAATCAACGGTCACAGACAAGTGACCCGTGATAATCTTCCAGCGTTGGCGGTGGTTTTTAAGTTAACCAAAATCGAGCAGGATTATCTTGATAAGCAACTTTTAGGGAATGTTTTAAAAGTAGTATCAAATACCACCGATGTATTTGCACCGGCGAAGCGTATGGCTAAAAACCATATTCTTTCGGATTGGGTTCATCCTTATGTGAAAGACTTAGTGAATCTGAAAGGATTTTCTCCAGAACCGCAGAATCTTCACCGCATGCTTTCGGGATTTGTCAGTCCCGAGCGAATTCAGAAATCGGTGGATTTTCTTATTCGTGAAGGGTTCTGGCGTAGAACTCCCGAAGGCAAGATTGTTCCAGAGGAGAGCGCGGTAGCAACGACGAATGAAATTCCAAATGAGAATATCCGCTCCTTTCATAAAAAGGCCTTGGATATTGCTCATCGGGGTATTTCGGTCTTACCATCACACCGTCGCAAGTCTTCAACAGTTTTGGTTTCTGTAGATAAAAATAAAATGGATGAGCTAAGAGGCTTGGTGGATTCGTTTCAGCAGCAATTGCTGGAATTTATCGAAAAAAATCCCCAAGGCAAAGATTCCTTGGTTCAAGTAGCAATACACCTAACTCCTATTGGGGCGATCAATGAAGAATCAAATACTTAAGATAAGTTATCTGATCGTTGCCGTTATGTTGTCGATAGGACTGCAAGCGCAGGCTTCAGGAACTGTTGTGGGTAATGGCGGGGATCCGGTTTTTGAGTTTTTGCGTGCGACTCGCGAGTCGATGAATGCGACGATCAAGTATGTTTTGAATCAACCCGAGGAAAAAGAAAAATTTTGTAAATCGGACCGATTGTCTGAGGAGCAGAGTCAGTTCTGCCGGGATTTCTTTTTCAAAATCGGTCAGCAGATCTTAATTCTAAGCAGTGGTCAAAAACCAACAGAGTTTGTATTGCGCGAAAAACCGCTCTATGTGCAGGGACCCGATGGTAAACCTATGTCTGTTGCCGCCCGAACCAGCTTGGGCCCCGAGGGGACTATCGAGTTTCATAGGGATTCACTGCGCACAATGGCGCCAGTTCAGGTTCTTTTTCTGATTACTCATGAATTTGAACATAAAACGGTGATCGAAGGTAAATCTATATCGGATAATGAACGGATCGGTCCTTTTCATTCGGGCAGAGAACTTTTGGACGCTATCGCAACATCGATTGTAAGTGTCGCAAAAAGAAAAGGTAAGATTGGATCCCAGTTTGGTATCCGTGATTTATTTTCCTGTGAAGCATCTAACGGTAGCGGCAATTTCGGTGCGCAGATTGTTGGTTCCAGATTGTTCCAAGACGGAAACCTAATGACCTACGAAACCAGTGTTGGAAGCAATCCCATGGAAGGATCGATATACTTCCAAGAGGATTACGAAACGATTCTTCGCTTAAAGTTCGTCATTACCGAGCCGAATAATTGCGGTGAAGATAGTAATGGCCGTAACACAGTGGTTGAAATTATCAGATCCAAGACAATGAGTGGAGGTCGTGACGAGACCGTAGTTTCGACCATCGTCTTTCCTGATAACCCTATTTGCAATAATAAAAAGAGATTAGTTGTGAGTTATGGGCAGATTCGATTTGCCTGTCAGTACTTCGCTTCGGAAGGAACGACATCGTCGCCGTTCTCGACGGGCTTAAAGAAGAAATAAAAAAATCCCGGGTGAGAGCCCGGGATTTTGTGCAGTGCTGCTACCAAAAGTGTGTCCGTACCTATTTCTTCTTTTTCTTTTTGTTGTTTTTGTGGGATTCCGCGCGTTTTTGTTTTACGCGATTTTTTTCGTCCACGAAAACTACTGTTGGTTCAAATTTTTTGGCTTCTTCCATGGAAAGGCCGCAGTAAGAGCAGATGATGACCAGGTCGCCCTTTTGGACGTGGCGGGCAGCGGCTCCGTTTAGACAGATGTCGCCTTTGTCACCCAGGATCACGTAAGTCGAAAATCTTGCGCCGTTGTTGCAGTTATAGATGTCGACTCTTTCGTTCATGACTAAACCAGATGCTTTAATCAAATCAGGGCAGATGCTGATGGAACCCTCGTAGTTCAAGTCGGATTCAGTAACAGTGGCGCGGTGAATTTTTGTTCTAAGGAGTGAAATATTCATAAATAACCTCTAAGCATTTTGCTGAAGCGAAATCAGCATACCTTTCAAAACCAAGTCAGGGATAATAGCATCAAAAACTTTTTCTTTTTCAAACAGGGACGAGAATCCGCCGGTGCCGATAACAAATGGCTTTTCATCCGGGAAGCATTCACGCGTTACGCGCGAAATGATTTCTTTCATCGTGCCCAGATGACCGTAGTAAAGACCCGACTGAATACTTTCAATCGTGGTGCGACCCAGGGCCTCGTGCATAGAAACAATTTCCACTGAAGGCAGCTTGGCCGTTTTGCTTTCCAGGGCTTCCATACAAAGACGAAGACCGGCAACGATGGAACCGCCCAGGTAATCTTTTTCCTTGGATACCGCACAGAAAGTGGTCGCCGTTCCCAGATCAACGATGATCAGGTTCTTATTAGGGTAAAGATGGGCCCCAGCAATAGAGTTCGCTATACGATCCGCGCCCACCTCAGAAGGATTGCGGTACTTTACGCGAAGACCGGTTTTAACTCCCGCTTGCAGGATGAAGGGATTGATATTGAAGTACTTCATACAGGCGCCACGCAGTGAGTAGATCACTTCGGGTACTACCGAACAGATGGCGATCTGTTTCACCATTGCAGGATCGTAGCCGTTTTCACGAATCGCTGTGCGCAGAAAAATACCGGTTTCATCCGAAGATGCGCCGCTTTTGGAGTTCTTACGGAAGGACAAGACCATCTTGTCCTTATCAAAAAGTCCGGCAAAGATTTGGGTATTACCCACATCAAGGCATAGAATCATAGATTTTCCTTTGGTAGCATCACGCGGATCAGTTCGCTGGTCAGCTGATCCAGATTCTCGCAAGCAATAAAGCTGTGGTGATTGTACAAGGTGAATTTGTGAGTGCGTTTTACAATATCAATATCCGTTAAGTCGTTGTGAACGATGAAATCCGCATGGGAGCCTTTGAAGAGCTTATCCACTGCTGCTTTCTTTTGTTCATCTGTCGCGTGGCTTGTCAGTTTAAACGCCACGACTTTGATTTCTTTATTACGCGAGTACTCTTTAAGGCGATCCACAATCTTGTGGTTGCGCTTCAAATGAATATTCATGCCTTCAGCATCAGAGCTTACTTTTTTAACTTCCAAAGGGCGGTAGTGTTTGCCTTCGACTTCGATCGAATCCACAGAATAGTCACTAACTGCCGCTGCATGAATCACATGGGTGAAGTCCTGCTCTGACAAATACTTTTTCAGCTGGGAATCCAGAGAGGCAAAGCTCGTGAAGTAATCGCGATGATTCACGTGTTCAGCCTTGGCTGTGCCATGAGCCTGCAACAAAGTGACTTCAAATCCCATCTGGCTTAAGTACTCGGCCAAAGAAACTCCCGTGCGGCCGGAGCTTAAATTCGTAATTGTGCGAACCGTATCAATAGGTTCCTGAGTTCTACCCGCTGTCACCAGAACTTTGATTTTGGAAAGTTCTGAAGAACGGGGAGCCAGGGCTTTCGCACCATTTTCAGTCTGAACTTCAGAATTTGTTTTATGCAGATGAGCCAGAGTGATTTTTAGGATCTCATCCGGATCCAAAAGTTTGCCGTAACCTTCCTCGCCACAAGCCAGGATCCCTGATGCTGAATCCAAAATTTCAATTCCATAGGATTTCAAAGACGCCAAAGATTTTTGCGTTACCGGATGCAAATACATGGAAGTATTCATCGCGGGTGCCAATAAGAATGGTTTTTTAAAATCATGGGCCAGGAACAAGGTCGAAACCAGATCATCGCCGATACCCTGAGCCGCTTTATTGATAAAGTTCGCAGTGGCAGGTGCCACCAAAACCAAATCTGCCCAACGCATAAGATGAATGTGATCCATCACATTACCCTGCGAGTACATATCACTAACAACAGGCTTGCCCGTCAGTCCTTCCAGAGTGGAATTACCAACAAACTTTAAAGCTGCAGGAGTCATCACAACCTGCACCTCGCAACCGGCTTGCACTAAACGCGAAACCACGTGGCAGGCTTTGTAGCATGCAATGGATCCCGTCATCATAAAAAGCACTTTAGATTTGGACATTGTCAATCAACCTCACAGCGCCTAAGCGCGCGGCAACAAAACGACGGCCATCGATATCAGTCACATAATCCACTTCAAATCCGTTCGTCGACAGAACCTTTGCGGCTTCTTCGGCAGATTTTGCAGTGGTGATAGTTTTATAAATTAAGGGAGCCATTTCGCGATGTTCTTTGGTTAAAAGAAGATTGCGCGAACTTTTCGCTAGTCCATCGCTTTCACGCACGGTTGCGACGGGGACGATTTGCACGTGCATGAAAAAGGCGTCTACCATGCCTTTGATCAGGGAAAGCTGCTGGAAATCTTTTTCGCCAAAATAAGCTTTATCCGGTGAAACAATATTAAACAGCTTCATCACGACCGAAAGCACTCCGTCAAAGTGGCCTGGGCGATGTGCGCCGTCTAATAATTTAGAATAAGAATTCTCACTAACTTTATAGCGGTACTCATCCGGATACATATCAGGATAGCGAGGATAGAAAATCGCATCGACTTTGTTGTTCACTGCGGTTTTTAAATCCTGATCCCAGGTTAACGGATACTTTTCAAAATCTTTCGGATCATTGAACTGCGTGGGATTCACGAAAATAGAAAGCACCACCACGTCGTTTTCACGGCGCGCGTTCTTCATCAGTTCTTCGTGGCCCGAGTGTAAAGCACCCATGGTTGGTACAAAACCAACGCTGCCTTTCTGATTTTTTCTCCAAGCCTTGAATTCAGCCGGAGTGCGCAGAACCTGAATCAAGAGTAACTCTCTTTCTCGGTCGGAAAGTCCACAGACGCTACTTCAGAGTGGTACGTGTTGAAGACTTCTTTGATCGCCTCAAAACCGTTGAAATAAGTTTTAACGAATTTCGGTTTGAATCCTGGATTCATGCCCAGCATGTCCTGCAAAACCAAAACCTGGCCGTCAGTATCAGGACCGGCACCAATGCCAATCGTTGGAATATCCAGAGAAGCGGTGATTTCAGCAGCAAGCTTTGAAGGCACGCACTCAAGCACCACACAGAAAGCACCCGCTTCCTGCAATCGCAAAGCCTGCTCTTTGATTTTAGCCTGGGCTTTTTCATCGCGGCCTTGAACTTTAAAGCCACCCAATTGATTCACTGACTGAGGAGTAAGACCCAAGTGACCCATGATAGGTACGCCCGAGTTCACCAGATGAGTGATCATCTTATAAGTAAACTCGTCGCCGCCTTCGAGTTTCAAAGCGTGAGCACCAGCGCGCATGATTTTTTCAGCTGCTGTAGTCGTTGCCGTTAAGCCTTTGCGGTTCGCCATGAAAGGAAAGTCCGCCACGACGAATTTTTTTGCTCCCGCACCGCGAACCACAGCTGCCGTATGCAAGGCCATCATGTTAACGGTAGCAGGCAAAGTCGTCGGAAATCCATGCATCGTGTTTGCCAATGAATCTCCCACCAAAATGCAGTCGATATTGCTGTCGGCGACGATGGTAGCGAAAGTGTAGTCATAGCAAGTGATCATCGAGATCTTTTGCTTTTGGTTTTTCTTTTCCTGGAAGTCGAGGATGGATTTCATAGATTTATTCCCTCACTTTCGCGGGTAGTCCGGCCAGTAGGTTTCAAGAAAGGCTTCGTAAATTTTCAAAGCAGGATCATTTTCAAGAGCTTTAAGATTTGCTTTAACAGTCTCTGCATCTTTACGAACCAAGGGGCCCGTCAAAGCGGCGTCAGGATTGGCAAAGGTGTTTTCCACAACCTTTTGCACGTACAGGTGAGCGGCCTCTGCAGGGATTTTCATTGTGGCAAACCCGGAAAGCATCTTGGCAATCAACAGGGTCACAAAATTTCCACCCATCACACAGTACGTATGATAAAGCGCTTTCTGTGCAGAGGGCAGCCAGGAGTAAGTGTTTGTGAGACCCGGCAAAGCCTCATCCAGACTGGATGCTCCGGTAAGCGTGAAATGAATCTGACGGTAAAACTCCAGCGTGTATAAGTCCTCTCCAAAGGTCATTAGAGGATGAGCTGCAATCATGCCGTCAAAACTGTGGGCTCCAGAAAAATGCACCGCCACTTTGTCATCGTGACCCAGCAAATGCTGGCGATAAAATCCCTGCAACGCACTGTCGCTGATAGCCAACAAAACGTGAGTGGCTGCCGCGATTTTAACGCGCAATGCATGAGGATCTTGGGAGCGGTCCCAAGTCTGAAAACTGATATTTGACAGATGAAAATAGTGAGCTAAATGGCGGGCAACGCGGCCAGAGCCAATTAATAGGAAAGAGATCGAAGAATTCTTTAACGTCGCCATAGTTTTTGTAGGTACCTGTCTTATTAGGATCGGGTCCTCTGTAATGTTCGCAACTTAGCACAATTCTAACAGAATACAACGAGCCTTGCCATGATGGGTCAGGGGTGGTACGCCGATAGTCCTATGAAGCATTTGTACTGGATCGGCGGCTTAGCTTTAATTGCATTAGGTATCTTCGCCACCATGAAATTTAATGTGGGTCCTGAAACAGTGACTAAGATCGGATTTACTCACGTTTCTCAACCTGAGGAAATGGGTGCTTTGGTTTTTGAAAACCTGCAGCCCGAGATCAAAGCGGCACCTATTGTGATTTTGGGTGTGACTCCAAATAAAATTGAAGAAATGGAACTGCTAAGGGGCTTCATCGAAAAAAATCAGGAAGCAGGTTCCAGGTACGATGTGGTTATTGTCGAACCGATGCTTCCGTATGTAGAGTTGTTCCGTGAAGCGGTTTACATTCCAATCAAAGATGAAATGCCAAGATTGGTTGAGGGAATCAACAAAGCCCGCGCCGAAGGTTTGCGGGTCGCAGTGATTGTTCCTAATATTTATTCCTCGCAGCTTTTGGAATCAAATCCGGTGTGGAAGCTTAAGAATGAATACCAGTTGGATGTAACCAGTTTAAGTGTCAGCACTTATCCGGTGACCCGCGAACAAGAACAGCATTTTGAACCAAAATGCCTGGACGGGGGAGCGGTGGACCCTGCAGGTACCAGTGCCTTCGGTTGTATGATCCGAAACACTGCGCGCAGAACCCATCGCAGGAAATTGGAACCGAATAAGTACTCCACGCTGTTGGAGCAAACGGGTCCTAAAGATTATTTAATATTGTTTAACCGAAACTAGGGGAGTTTTCGTGAAAAAATTAATCGTGTTGTTGGCGGCCTTGGTGCCGGCAGTATCCAGTGCAAATATTTTTGAAGGCACTTACGAAAATAAAAGTCGTACAGCTCAGGCTGATTTGATCGAGTTTGATGGCTCTGTCACTATGAACACGACAAGCTTTTATGCCAACGGTGCGGCTGTGAACTGGTTCTTTGAATTCAAAATGCCAAAAGACCGTGAAGTAAAAGTGGGCGAGACGGTTAAAGGTCGCGTGCGCAGTGTGGATGGTCTTTACGGTTGTGTGTTTGACGAAAAAGCCGAAATGAAAATGGAAACAAACGGCGTGGTGAAAATCCGCTTCCCACTTTTGACTTATCATTTCGAAACCCGTGAAGTTCGCGAAAGAATCGGTACCGGCTATCGCCGTTATGTTGATTGGACTGGCTGGGGCTGGGTTGAGCGTGGTTACCGCTTCCCGATTGAGCGCTACAGAATCATCTCCCAGGAGTGCGTAATCACTCAAAAGAACAATACCGTAAACGTGCTTTACCCTTTGTTTGAGGGCGGCGAAGAGCCTGTACCGGCACCATTGCCATAATCAAGTTAGGGCGGCATAGAGTTTGTAAGCTCCTGGGTGGATTAAAAACTTGGGAGCTTAAAATGAAGAAAATGGTTCTGCCCGTTATTGGTGCCCTGTTTTGCTTACAATTTGTGGCTGGATGTATAGATTCTAGTCAAAAGGGGACCCCGATTCGCGTGGGTACCGGCCGCAGCCACAACGAGATGGCTAAGAAGGCTAAATTGGAAGCCCGCGAATCTTCTATTCCCAAAAAAGCTTTCGATTTCCGCGACGACGATGCTTACCGCATCTTTGTAGACCCTATTGTGGCGAACGTCTCCGCGCAGGAGAAGAACGGCCTGGGTCTTACCAACCTTATTAAGACCCGTGTCTGGCAAACCATGTCCCTGCATAACAAACAGGTTCCCCATGAATTCTATTTCACCCTTCGTTCCGATAAGCTTGATATCGCCTGGATGTCGCCTTCCAAAGTATGGATTAATACCACTGCCTATGAATCTTATCTGACGGAGGATCGTGCGAAAATCCTGCTGACACTGATGATGACAACCTTGCGCCTTGAAACCAAAGGTTTGTTAAAAGGTTTCGAATCCGACACCGGAGAAGACGAAACAGAAGAGATCGTTCGCGAAATGGAAGGTTCTGAAGTTTCCGCGATCGCCAACCCGCGCAGACCGCTTCCTAAGAACGTGTGTAAAAATCCGGAACTGGCTAACCTTCCAGAGTGCGTGGCAATCAAGGCTGACAACGTGGAAGCCAGACGTAAGAAAATGCTGACAGAGGAAGATGTGAAGAACATCAAATCCTCGGTGGAGTACCTGATGCAGTCAGGACGAAACTCGAAGCTTAGCGAAATCAAAGCCAAACTTAAGGCACTGACAATCATCGATTAAATAAAAAAACCGGGTCCTAAAACCCGGTTTTTTGTTTTTTACTGATGAGAACTGTTTGGTTCAGAAGGCGGCGGAGGTGGCGGCAAATTCCCAGGGAATGCCGGAACCGGAGCTCCGCAGGCAGCAGCGTCAACCGCAGACTTCGTCTCGCAGCGTACAGAGCGTTTGCCAAGGTTAAAAGCCACAACGGCTACGATCACCAATCCTAAAATCCAAATTGCGTTTGTCTTATTCATGTTAGTAAATCTCATGGGCTAAAGGTCTGCGTGGAGCACGGAAGTAAGTTCTTGGAGACAACTCCGTTAAATCCGCCAATTTTTCCATATAAACACAAGCATAGCGATCCAACTGGTAAGCGAAGTAGCTTTCCTCGTTGCCGGCTCTCATCAATTGTCCCCAGTTCGCATTGTATAGCGCCTGTTGCTTTTTGATGTGGGAGCTGATCTGTGCATCGATCTCAGAAATGCTCTTTTGCAAAGTTTCGATTTGTGACTCGTTCAGATCCGCAGCTTTTTCAATCTTGCGGGTCATGATGTCAGTCAATTCGTCTTCCAAAGGCTCTTTCTTGCGCATCAAAGTTTCAATCTCGGTGTTGATCGGCTCGGCCTTTTTGTTGTTATCAACTTCAGTGTCCAGCTCCTCGATCACCATTGCCGTTCTCCAGTTACAGTCCTTTTTCAAACGAAGGATGTCGCCGTAGATATGGTCACCGATATAAAGGATATCATCACCGTTCAAATCAAGGTCCGCTGTAAACTTCTTGGCATTACCACCCTGGTAAATACCCGGAGTCAGTTTGCCTTCCATGTTGGTCATGGAGCCATCAGCAGGATTTACTCGCAGGTATTTTTGATTTTCGTAGAAGAACTTTGGCTTGGAAGCGAAAGTGATCACGAACTCAAACAAATCAGCCCAGGATTTATATTCCTTAAGGAACGGTTGCACCGCATAGTCCAGCAACAACTTCGTGTAGTGGTAATCAGAGTTCGTCAAAACGAAAATCTTTTTACCGTGACGACGGAATTTTTCAAGTCCCGCAACCAATCCCGGATCCTTGATGATGTAATGATCCAGATTCTTTTTAACTTCGTCTTTCAAAGAACCGTCACGGTGAGCTTCATCCAAAGCATCCAAAACGTCGTCAGCAATCTGAACGTACTCTGGATATTTGTTAGTCGTGTCGGTGTCTTTCAATTCCACGATCTGGCCGATCAGGTTCGCCAAAGAGATGGAGAACGAAGTATCGACGGCCAAATAGTCCGTGTTCGAAAGATCGATGTAAGTCGATTTATAAAGTTTTTGATGAGTTTTGAAATCTAACGGTTTCAAACCATGGTAGCTCGCACGGATAGCCGTGTAGCGGTTTAGTTTCAAAAGATTTCCCATCTTACGATCGATCACAAGTCCGCGGATCGCGAAGTTATAATCAAACGTCAGCTTGCGCAAAGTTTCCGGGTAACCGCGTTTGACCAGTTTATCGATCATCGTGGTGTGAGAAAGTCTTTCAAAGTTTTCGGAGTTATAACGGACCAGCGTGTGGTCCATGTCGACACCGATATAGCGAATCTTTTTAAGATTCAAAGTTCTGTTAACAAATACTTTTCCTGGCATATCTTATCTTTCAACAGGCAGTTGCAATTCATTCCAATGAATCATTCCGCCCAGCATATTAAAAACGTGTGTGAATCCATTCATCTTTGCAAAAGCAGTGGCGCGAGCCGAACGGGCTCCGCTGCGACAGATGAACACTATAGTTTGGTCTTTCGGAAGGTCTTCCAAATGATCGGGTAGAGTATCAAGCACCAATAACTCTGCGCCCGGAACATGGCCCAACTCGCCCGTGTATTCGTCGGGTTGACGAACATCGATCATCTTGATGACCGACATATTTTGATGAAGTTCAGCGGGAGCAATGTCATGAACATCGTCAAAATTGGGATTGTTGGTTTTTGATGTGAAATCGTAAATCTTCACTGTCATTGTGTAAGCCCTCCTGGAGCCGTTCCCCTCTGGCAAAACCAGAGAGCCAAGACTCTTACAATACCAGTCAGAGGGGATACCTTCAAGAGATGCCCCCTGACATATGAGGAAATTTGGGATTTTCCTCGACAAGGGGCGTAGGAATCAGGGGCCTAAGGGCTTACCAGATTTTAACTCGTTCAGACTCAGGTAGAGTCATTTTATCGCCTGGTTTGCATTGGAAAGCCTCTGCAAAGGCTGGCTGCTGTTTCACCTGCTCATTAATGCGCGCAATCCCTGAGGAGTGCGGATCTGTTTTAAGCAAAAGTTTCGCATAATCAGGGCGAATTACCGTACACCAAACCCGACCGTATCCGACAAAGAACTTCTGTTTGTCCTCGATGCTGCCTTTGCCGTTCGGGAATGCGGCATTGTATGCGAATGTCAGACCGACAAGGTCCGCAACGTTTTCTCCCAAAGTCAGTTTGCCGTCATGGCCGATTTTATTGAATTGCTCTACCAAGCGGGAGCCGCGTTGAGTGAAATCAGCCAAATCTTTTTCACTCATCCAGGGTTTCAAGGCACCCTTGTCATCGTACTTGGAACCCTGATCGTCGATCCCGTGACCCAGTTCGTGTCCAATCACGGCACCCACTGCGCCCAGATTCTCGATTTGGCTGCCGTCTTTATCATAAAACGGGTACTGCAAAATACCGATCGGTAAAACGAATTTGTTATCCGGTGGGCTGTAGTAAGCATTTACCGTCAATGGACCCATTTCCCAAGCGTCACGATTTGCTGGTTCCTTCATTTCGTGAAGCATTTTTGAATACTGAGCCTCGCCCATAAGGCGTTCATTCACCATCATATCGGTTTTGCTGTAATGACGGATTGGCAGGAAATCCCATTCTTTGTCATTGTGGGGTTTAACCAGTTGTAAACGCGCTGTTTTGATCTTTTTGATCGCAGCTTTGCGTGCGCTGCTGGAAAGCCATTTGTTATCCTCAAGACCTTCCAAAATGCTGGCGCGAATTTTATCAGCCAGGGCTTGAACTTTGGATTCATCAAAGTTCGGGAATACCTGATCAATCAAGGCCGCATCCAGTTCCTTATCGAAGTTGCTCATGACTTCTTCTGTACAGCGTTCCTGGCGGTCGGCACGTTTTTCCGGTCCACCGAAGTGTTTTTGGTTAAAGGCAAAACGCTGGGCATAGAATTTTGGATAAGCATCATCCATGATCGGGTAAATGTTTTGTTTTAAAGCCAGGTCTTTCCAGACAGACAATGGACGCTTGGGAAGCTCGGCATTCATGAAATCAGTGCCTTCATAGAATGGATTGAATACCAAGGCAGTTTTCGGAGCTTTTTTGAAAAGCATTTCCAGTTTCAAATTTGGATATTTTTTAGTGGTCTCGTCCTGTGTGCTGATATGTCTTTCGCTGAAACGCTGGCGGCGCACTGCTGGCGATGGATAAATTTTTGCGTAGTCCTTTTCCAGTTCAACAATGGCTTTGGCGCGCGCTTCAGCTTTGCCGTCTTTGCCTTTAGGATCGATGTTTTTAAAGAATGCCGTCAAAAGTTTTTGGTAATCAGCCACAACTTCAGGTTGGTCATAATATTTCTGATCGGGAAGACCCATCAGGTTTCCAAACATCACGATATTGAACTTGCTGGAATCGTCGGGATCGTTATTGGCCCACACCCGGCCCAGACTTGCTACCATCCCTTTGGTTTGTTCCTGATTCAGGTAAGTAACCAATGCATCGACAGAGTCGATATCCTGCATCGCTTTGATCTCGCGTTTTGCCATGCTTTTTTCTGAACTCGTGCGGGCCTTTTTATCCATACACGACATGTAAAAGTCACGAAGCTGTTCCGTGCGCTCGTTCAGGTTTTTCGCTGTCGGAAGATCGGCCATGTACTTCTTTTTGATATTCAAAAGTCGTTCGGCGGAATCATTAAAAGCAAATGTGTGGGAGCTGCGATCCGGGCGAAGTTGAAAGGACGCTTTCACCTCGTCACAAACATAGGCTTCAAAATTTTCACAGGCGTTTACAGTTTTACTAAGGGGAAATTCACGTTTTTCCGGAATTTCAGAAGAGGGTTTTGCCGCGAATGAAACCTGAGTCGTTAGACTCGCTGCGATCAAGAACATAACTGAGCGATTCATAAGATTCCTTTCAAATAAATGCTCAAATATTTCATGACCCTTTGCTGTGAAAGGCAACACAATCTTGCTATTGGCCATACCTAGGGGCATGATTCCCCTTTATGACAAAAATCCCTGTGGAACTTTCACCCGAACAAGCAGACGCTCTGGAGCTATTACGCTCGGGAGAAAACGTTTTTTTGACGGGTGGGGCGGGAAGCGGAAAAAGTTTTCTGATTCGTCAGTTCATGCGCGAACTGGATCCTAAAGCCATGCCGATTCTGGCAAGCACCGGTGCCGCAGCTGTTTTGTTGGGCGGAAGAACATTTCATAGTTTCTTTGGTCTGGGAATTATGGAAGGCGGAGCGGACGCCACTTACCAGCGCGCTTCCAAAGACACAAAGTTGATGGCAAGACTGCGTAAAGTTGAAGGCGTTATCATTGATGAGATTTCAATGATTCCTGGACAGGCCTTGATGATCGCTGAGGCCTTGTCACAGAAGGCGCGCGAATCTTCTCTTCCCTGGGGCGGAATGCGCATCATTGCTGTTGGTGATTTTGCCCAGCTGCCTCCCGTCACACATAGTGGTCCCCGTGACTGGTGTTTTTTAAATCCTGTGTGGCATCAAACGGGTTTTCAGTCCGTGATGCTGTCTCATAATCAACGGGTTTCCGATAATTTGTTTTTGGATGTTCTAAGTGATGTTCGCCACGGCCTGGTCACTGAACGTGTTCGTGATTTTTTAAATGAACATTTACGCGAACATGATCATGACGATCCAGGCACGCGACTTTTTCCACGCAAAGCAGATGCCGAAGATTTTAATCAGAAAAAACTGGAGGAGCTTCACGAAGAGGAAGTCACCATTGATTCGATTTATCTTGGCTCCGAAAAGCACGTGGATATTCTTACGAAGTCTGCTCCCGTGCCGGTAAAGCTGGTACTTAAACTGGGCTGCCGTGTGATGTTTTTGCAGAATGATCCGCAAAAGCGCTGGGTGAACGGCACGCGTGGTGTGGTCACAGATATTGCGGCAGATGAAATCACAGTTAAGAAGGACGGCGGCCGCGAAGTCACGGTTGATAAAGTTTCATTCGCTTTACAGGATGCTGAAGGTAATGTGATGGCGCAGGTGATTCAGTTTCCACTGACCTTGGCTTACGCCACGACCATTCATAAAAGTCAGGGAGCAACACTTGATGATTTATGGTGTAACTTAAGCCGCTTGTGGGAGCCCGGTCATGCGTACGTGGCATTGTCGCGCTTAAAAACTTCAAAGGGTTTGCATTTGATTGGCTGGAATCCACGATCGATTATTGTGGATCCCAAGGTGCTGGAATTTTATAAGAAGCTTGAGGCCTAGAAAATCCACATCAGGTCGCGAAGCAGACCGATGCCAAATAGGATAGCCAGGGCGTTGAATGCCATCAGGAAATAGTACCAAGTGGGATCTTTTTTTCTAGAATTACCGGACATGTATTTCATCCCCTAAATCTAAGTAATAATCGGTTAATATTTATAAATTCTTTCGGGTTTATTTGTTAAAAGTTGGTAAAACCTCGGAGTTGAATTCGTCTCATTTTGAGAATAAGCTGGAGCCCGATTTTACGAGGGAGAGAGCCCTATGGAACAGATTAGCAGCCTTAACATTCCGGTTAGGGGTACACCCATGACAGTGGATGCAGCCATGGCTTTGGCAATCAACGAAGCTTATAAGGGTGGCCCTCGTGTCAGTCCTAATCCATTAGTGGGATGTGTGGTTTTGGATTCCCAGGGCGGATTTGTTTCAGCAGGTCACCATGAATTTTACGGTGGCCCCCACGCCGAAGTGAATGCGGTTAAGAATCTTTCTGCAGAAGATTTAAAAGGCGCCCACGTTATCGTGACTCTTGAGCCGTGTGCTCACGAAGGTAAAACACCTTCATGCGCCAAGATGCTGGCAAAGCTTCCTCTGAAGCGATTGACGTTTGGTTTGATTGATCCAAATCCGTTGGTGGCAGGTCAGGGAGCTGAAATTCTGCGCCAGGCAGGTATCGAAGCTGATTTGTATCAGGCCGATGATTTGAAGCGCGATCAGGAAATGCGCATCAGACTTGAAGAAGTCTGCGAAGCATTCTTGTGGAACTTCAGACAGAAAAAAGTCTTCGTCGCTTTGAAAATGGCAAGCTCCCTGGATGGACAGGTCGCTTTGAAATCCGGCGAAAGCCAGTGGATCACTGGCGCTGAATCCCGCGAGTACGTTCACTATCTGCGTGCTTGTTATGATGGTCTTTTAGTGGGTAAAGGGACGATTGAATTCGACAACCCGTCGCTAAATATTCGTCATCCGCAGATTGAAAAGAAAAACAAAGTCGTGGTGATCGATGGAGAGGGTGACTTGATTGGCAGGTACACCGATTTAAAGCTTTCGAATGAACACGATGCCGACAATGTTTTCTGGTGTGTTGCTGAAGATCTGAAGGAAGACGTTCTTAAGAAAACCAAAAAACTTTCTAAAACTCCGCAGTTGGTTTTTGTAAAAACCAAGGTCGGCGGCAATTTGGATTTGGAAGATTTGCTGGCGCAACTTTACACCCTGGGATTCAGATCCATGTTGGTCGAAGGCGGGGCGCTGACTGCCAGCAGTTTTGTTGAAGTGGGTTTGGTAAATCGCCTTTACATGTTTCAAGCGCCGATCATCATGGGCTCGGCCGGATCGAAATCCTGGACGGAAACGATTCGCATCGAAGAGATGAAGAACAAGATTTTCATTCAGCATCCGACTTATAAAACCTTTGGAAATGACTTTATGATCACGGGGAGAATTCAATAATGGATACAATGTCGGCCGGAATTCCGAATTTGAAATATCGTTGGGTCAGAGCCTCTGATGGGGCCTTAGGTGGAGTTTGCAAAGGACTCGCCCAGGCTTTTGAGATTGAAACCTGGATGCTTCGCATTATATGGCTGATCGCTGTACTTTGGTTTGGGTGCGGGGTCCTTCTATATTTCACGCTATGGTATGCGCTGCCTCGCGTCGACAGACTGGACCATGCTCTAGATGGAAAGGTCCTAGGCGTCTGTGCTAGAATAGCCAAGAGATACGCGCTCGAGGTGGGAGTGGTCAGAACCACAGCCCTTCTCTTTTTGTACGTCACTTTCGGAGCTGCGATCTTGGTTTATGGGCTTTGCTACTTCCTTATCCCGGAAGCCCCTAAATCCGAAAAGTCGCCCTAAGGGCGCAGGAGTAATTTTTGATATATGGGTGATGACAGTAATAGGTCGATCGTAAATTCTTTAAAAAATGAGTGGGCTTTATTTTGGGAAGCCTTCCAAGGTGACGAAGAAGTCACAGATGAAACCAAAAACGCATTTGAAGCTGGAAAATTAGATGTATTAAGCCTTAGCCAGGTTCGTGAAATCACGAAAGCGCTGATCGAGGATCGCAAGAGAATCAATCAAAAGCTTGAAACCCTGAATAAGGAAATCGATCTGAACTCGGTGAAGCTGGACAGCCTTCGCCTGGTCGGAGCCGAAGAAAACGAAACCATGAATCGTATCCACGAACTAAACGACATGGGCCAGGGCATGGCAATCGCCCTGCAAAAACTGGATGAACAACTTCGCGCCGTTCGCGACAAAGAAGTCGAAATCCAGGAAGAAGAATCCCTATAAGGTGCCAGGTCCTGTTTACGGATGCAGTGAATTAAAAACTAAAAAGCCCGCCGATGAAGCGGGCTTTTTTTATTGGTGCGATGTTCAGCTGCGATTATCTTTCGCGATTTTTAAATTCTTTCCATTCGCGAATTTTGCGAGTGGCTTGTTGTAAAACCGTTTCTAAAATAACCAGCTCTTTTTTAGTCGGAGTGTTTTGCAAAAGCATGCGACGAAGAACAGTGAAGGCGTTGATTTTACGCTGTTTGGTTAAATCAAAACCCATTTCCTCGATAAAGGTTTTTAAAGTTTGCTCGGGATCGATGCCTTGAATTCCCTGAGGAGCGCGACGTTTTTTGCCGCCATCCAATTTCGTGCGGTCGCCACCCCATGCTTTACGCAGGGAGAACATCCCTAGCAAAGTTGCCTGCGCCAGATTCAAGCTCCAGTTTGCGCCAAACGTTGGCAGGCACGCGCAGAAGTTAGCGTACTCAAGGTCCTCGCCCGCCAAGCCCCAGTCCTCGGGACCAAAGATCAAGTGAACCGTATAAGGCTCATCGGATTCGTGTTGGAATTGTGGGGAGTTTTCTTTGATATCAGATAAGACGTCATCAATATCGCGAACCTGGCGGCCTTTGCCATCGCGAGCGGTGAAAGCAATTTTGATGCTTTCTGGTTCGTTCGCCATGAACTCATCCCAGGATTTATAAGTCGTGCGATTTTGCAGACCGTTTTGACCTGTGGCTGCTGCCTGTTGGGCCTCGTAAGTCAGTTCGCACTTGGGATCAATCATCACCAGTTTTTCGCAACCCATGTTGCTCATCGCGCGGGAAGTGGCACCAACATTTCGCTCATAGATCGTGCGCACTAATACAATGCGCACTTCAAAGGGACGTTTCATTTACAGATTTCCTGATAAAGCAATTCCGTCTTGGATAAGATTTTTTGTGTGTTCATCTTTGTCAGCCAGAGCCTGAAGATCCTTTTCAAGTTTAGGCAGCAAAGGGGAGTTGCTTACACGGGCCTTTACCAGTTCCAAGGCTTCCAAACGCAACAACCAATCCTGTGGGAACTCCTTATCATGGTTTGCCAAAAGATCGGACAAAGATTTTTCCAGGTCAGCACCCTGGATATTCTTTTCACGCAGGTCTCTTAAGCGGCCATATTGAGAGTGGAGTTTTAATTCCTCGGGCTTGTAATTCGCAACCGGAACGCGTTTTGCGACGAAGTCTTCGGTTTCACCGTAAGCTTCGCGGTCGGCAGCTCCGCCAAAGACGGAACTGACAGATGCGCCCAAGGCCATATCGTAAACGCCCCAGGAAGGATCAAACAGGATACGTCCCTGGTATTCGGCTTTGGCATCCGTCAGCGAAAGAATAACGGACTTACCATTAAGCACTGTCATGGTTTTAACTGTGCCCGTGACAATCACGCCGGATACAAACTCAAGCCGAGCCTGGCGGCCCAATTCCACGCCAATGTCAGCCCACTCGCTGCGAGTCAGGTCAGACGGGTCTTTTTGTGGATAAGCTTTCAGATAACCCACCGGAGTTCCAAAGCCGTGCAAGTGATAGGATTTATCGTGACCTTCGATTTGCTTGTCCTGGAAGGACAGCTGCGAGGGACCCTGCAAGCGGATGTAAGCCACCTGACGATTTGCATCTGTGATCGCTTCAATGATCTGACCTGAAATTTGAATCCCGCTGGAAAGTTCTGCGGTATTCACGGATTGCGCTTGGATCGCTTTGTTCAATCCCGCAAGCCCACCCAGACGATAAGCCATTTGGTCGGCCATATCATTCAAGACTTTTACCAGAGTTTTAAAATCCGGTGTCACAAACAATTGCGGTTGCGGCTCGGTGATATCGTAGCTTTGCTTGATGCATTCGACAGTCAGTGGAATTTTTCTGACTTTCTGACTTAGGCACCATTTTGATTCACCAACACTGGAAAGCAATCCCGCACCAAAGATTTTTGGATTATCCAGGTTTCCGATAAGACCGTACTCTGCCGTCCACCAGTTCATGCGGCCCAGTTCGGCAGCTTCTGAAATGTGGCTGATATTTTTACTGACAGTTTCAAGCTTCATTTCTGCAGCTTTGATATCCGCAGCTGTAGCGCCTGGCATTTCTTTTAGGTCAGACAACTCGCGAATCGCTTCATACATCTCAAGATCTTCGCGGCTTAGAATTGCTTTCTTGGCCACTTGAGCATACTGACGAAGGTAATCCGCAAATTCCGGTTGAATAAGAATCGGCGCATGTCCCGCAGCTTCGTGAACGATATCCGGGGCCGGAGTATACAGAAGATGATCAATGCTTCGCATGTCGGAAGCGATCGGTAAAACTCCCAATGATTGAAGTTCCATAAACGCCGCCGGTGGAATGAATCCGCTAACAGGCAGGGCTCTCCAGCCAAATTCTTTGAGTTTGCTGCTGATCTCTTCAATGCGTGGAATGCGCTCGACAGAAATTCCTGTCTTGCCCAATCCTTCCACGTAACTTTCGTGCGCGTGCTTGGAAAGGAATGATCGCAACTGGCGCAAAACATAGCGCCAGACGGATTGATCTATCGGAGTGTACTTTTCATAGTTCTGCTCAACGACGTATTTTCTAAGATGTGGGGGTAAAAAGTCCGTCTCCATAACATGTGCCTTTATAACAATGGGTCTTCTTTGCTGAGATAATTCTTAACGTAATCGTCGACGGCTTTTTCCAGCGGCCATTTCGGTGCGCTCATGCCGGCTTGATTCCATTTATCCGTTTTCGCTTCAGTGTAGTACTGATACTGACCGCGGATATTTTCAGGCATCTCGATCCAGTTGATTTTCATATCTTTGCCCATGGCTGTAAAGGTGGCCTTTGCCAAATCCAACCAGGTACGAGGTTTACCGAAGCCCATGTTGTAAATACCGTTGGTCGGTTTTTTCTCCATCAGCTCGGCCATCCAGCCAGTCACATCTTTTACGTAAACAAAGTCGCGCATGAATTCGCCGTCTTTGTATTCAGGATTTGCAGATTTGAACAATCCCAATGTGCCAGTGGTTTTGATTTGGTTGTAGGCCTTGAAAACGATACTCGCCATGCCTTCTTTTTCGTATTCGTTCGGTCCAAATACGTTAAAGAATTTCAAGCCGTACCAGTGCGGAGGCGTTTTCGTTTGCTTTAATGCCCAACGGTCAAACAAGACCTTGGATTCACCATAAAGATTCAGCGGTCTTAGGGTTTCAGGATCCGTCGTGTCGTCAAAACCCAACTCGCCAGCACCATAAGTCGCAGCACTGGAAGCGTAGATCATGTTTTTATTATTTTCCGTGCACCAGTTGAAAATGCGTTGCGTGTAGTTGGTGTTGTTTTCCCAAAGGAAGTCTTTGTTGGTTTCAGTGGTTGAAGAGCAAGCACCCATGTGGATGATCCACGTTACTTTGGACTTGGCTTCAGCGGTTTCCAGGAAGGACCATAGGTCGTCTTTTGGAAGAAATTTGGAATAGGTTCTTTTACGCAAAAGATTGCGTTTTTTAAGATCGACCGTGTCCACCGCGATGATGTCAGAGAACCCTTTTTCGTTGAGTTGCCATACCATCACGCTGCCAATAAAACCGTTTGCGCCTGTTACAATAATCATAGTGTTTTCACCCTATTACAGCCCTTCGGGATACACAAGAAAAAGCCCTTGTGGAAGCTCTGTTCAAACCTGCAATTACTTCAAAAAACAGCCCCTAAAATGCAACCAATTGCAGATGGGCAGGCACGGTCATTGCTTTTACGGTGACCATTGGTGGACCTGTCGGGAGGCATGGGGTGTTATTTAGTACGCGACGATTTTTCTTAGCATCATTGAGCGTAGCTGTCCTTGGGGGCAGTTTGTACTGGTCACGCCACCAGCAGCAGGTTTCCGTGGCTCCCGCGAAATCAGTGGATAGCTATTGGGCAGACACTGGTTTGCAGGCCGAGTCCCTGGAAGACCTTCTGGGGCCAGAAACTTGTGCTAGCTCCGAGCGTTACTTTTTGGCTTGTGCCAATGCCATCGTATCCGTCGCAAACCGTTATAATTTAACTATCGAAACTGATGGCACTCTTCACTCTGTGTCAGAAGGTTTGTCCCAGGATTTTTCATCAGAGAAAAAACAGATCCTAATTTGGAAACAGTTCTTTACTGAGCGTAATGCAGAAGCCACGCGGTTTTCGTTTATGAATGTGTGGAAGAATCTGAAAGAGAACCACATTTCCGCTGACCAAAATTCATTGATGGTGGGCGTAGGATTAAACGGTTTTATCTCTGTCTTCCGTGATCCCCATACGTACCTGATGCCGGTGGCAATGTTTAAAGAAGTCGTTTCCCGCGCTGACAATCGTTTGACGACAGCCGGGGTACAAGTGGGCCGTGCTGACGGGGAGTATGTGATTCGTAAAGTTCTGGTGGGCAGCGCTGCTGACATCGCCGGACTAAAACGTGGTGACGTGATTCTGAAAATCGACGGCAAACCTGTGCAGTCCTTATTGCAGGCTCGTGTTAACGAATTGCTTAAAGGCAGTGAAGGCAGCAAAGTCACTATCCTGGTTTCCCGCGGTGAGCAAAAGATCCGTAAAAAATTGAAACGCACAGAGCTTGTGGTGGCAACTTTAACCACGCAGGTAATCGACGGTCTTAAGCCTATCGCTGTGATCGGGTTGAATAAGTTCGCCCGTGGCTCCTGCGATAAAATGAAAGAGGCTTTGGAGACAGTGAACAAAGCCCAGGTGCGTGGGTTGCTGTTTGATCTGCGTGATAATCCAGGTGGACAAATGGAAGAGGCGGCGTGTGTTGCCAGCTTGTTTGTCGGTGGGAATAAGAAAATCTTCGATATTCGTTATCTGGATGCTTCCAAAAAATCTGAAGAGTATTTTGGCGGTGAACCTAAGATCTTTGATAAGCCAGTAGCGGTTCTTATTAATGCCGGTTCTGCAAGTGCTGCTGAAATCGTAGCGGGTGCCTTGCGTGACTTGAACCGTGCGGTTCTGGTCGGCGAAAGAACGTTCGGTAAAGGTTCGTTCCAAGAGGGCGAATACTGGACACAGAATAAGAAAATTGCGTTGTTTGAAACCAAAGGATTTTACTATCTGCCGTCAGGGCGTTCGCCCCAGATGAAAGGTCTGGAGCCTGACGTTGCCGTCAAGTTCGATCATATCTCGATGGACCGCGAGGCAGATCAGTTCGTGAATCCGCTTTTGGCGCCCGAGCGCCAGGTGCGCTCTTTGAGAAGTTTAATTTCCAGCAAGGACTGCCTGGACATGGAAGATGTGACGGCGAACGAAGATGTTCAGCTTAGCAAAGCCCGTCAGATTTTATTCTGTTCAAAAGCCATTGCTGGAGCGAACTAATGATCACTACTGAACTGTTTAAGCACAAATTCATCCCATCCAAGAAAAAATCAGACTATCTGATGATCGTTTTGCACGGCCGTGGCGATAGCATTCGTCCCTTCCGCGCATTTGACAGCGAGTTGAACATTCCGGAGATGAATTACCTTCTGTTGAATGCTCCACGCAAGTTTATGACGGGTTACACTTGGTACGGAGAACCACCATTCCAGGCCAATGGTGTTTTGAAAATCCGCGAAAAGCTTTTCAGCCTATTGAATGATCTGGAACAGCAGGGCTGGAAAAGTGAGAACATTTTTTTCTTTGGATTTTCCCAAGGCTGCCTGATCAGCGCAGACGTGGGATTGAACTATCCAAAACAATTGGGTGGAGTGGTTGGTATCAGTGGATACTTTAACTTCTATCCGCGCTGGAAAAACAATCTGGCAGATGATTCCAGAAAGACGCCATGGTTGTTCACTCACGGCCATGCCGATGACGTCTTGCCACTGCCTGAAACAAAATACGGCGTGGATAAGCTGAAATCCGCAGGCTTAAAAGTGGAGTGGATTGAAATGGATAAAAAACACACCTTGGAAGAGGAAGAGTACCCAATGATTCGTAAATGGGTGCGCAATCAACTTTCAACTTTGGCAAAAAATTAGATTTAAATAACTTAATAAAGATCGGAAATTAAAATGAAGACAATGTTAACGGCCGTTTTGGTTCTAATGGCAGGCGTGGCAAACGCCGGGACAAAAGTTTCCCCGCGTATTCAGTGTTCGGGAATAGCAACAATTGAAGGTTCTTTTTCCACTAAAAAAGTTCCTGTTTCTTTCGACTTTAACGTCAGCGACGAGATTGATGCCGACCTTCACATTGCTCAGGTTGATGGCAAATTCTATGGTCACCAGGAAGGACTTTCCTGGTGTGAAAAAGCATCTGGTAATTCCATCATCTGTATCGGCAATGGCTATGGTAACGGACCAGAGTTGAAAGTAAAAATTGATCTTTCAACAGGTAAAGCTTCCGGCACTTACTTTAATCCATGGGCTTCGCACGGTATTGAAGTGCCGAACGAATATAATACTTATCAGTTCACGAATCTGATCTGCAGATAAGCAGAACAGGATTTAGGAATAAAAAAAGGGCCCCGCGAGGGCCCTTTTTCATTTACGGCATTTGTTCCAAGCCGGAATTCAAACCTTTGAAAACTTCGCTTAATGCGTTTTCGTAAGCGGCGCCAATATCAGCACCCACTTTGCGGCCGAAGGATTTAAACTCCATGCAGCTGTTTGCGCTGGCATTGGCTTTACCTTTTTTTGGAATATCCAGGCTGCCATTTAAAAGAACGCAACCTTCATGGAATTCCGCCGTCTTGTAATCCTGAATAGTCAAAGTCAGTTGGTTTGGAGCGCCAGATTTCAATGCGATATTTTGACGACCCAAAGCCAAAGTCAAAACACGAGTCAACTCAGCGCTGATCTCGGCAGAATGATTTTTAAATTCTGGCGCGCGGTTGTCTACGATGTTCACAGACATTTCACGGGGATTCAGTTTATCCATTGCTGGAATAACGATTTTGCTGGATTCAAGACGAGGGGAGTCCTTGATAGTACCCTTGCTGACGCAACCGGAAACAATAAACAGACCCGCTGCCAGGGCAACCAATGTACTTACGGAAACTTTTGATGTCATAACTAGATGCTTTCTTTGTTCTCTTCTACAAGGCTGAGAAGTTTTGCGTAAAGATCCATTTTGACCGCTGCCGTTTTTTCTTTATCTTTATAGAAACGGCTGACCGGACTTTCTGGAACTCCACTGTTTTCAAAAACCAGACGATCGATGATTCTTTGAATCTGAATCATGGACAATCCGCGCTTCTTCTCATTGATAATCGCATCCACCATTTCAATCAAGGCATTTCCAGTGATGCGTTTGTCTGAATTTAATACTTCTGCCCGGTCGCAAAGTCCTTTAAGGATCTGTTCCGGTTTGCTTTTGCCCGCAGCTGCCGTGATCAGATCACGATAAGCGTCTTGGAAAGCGGCAATATGGCGGCGATGCTTTTCGCTTAGTCGGGCATCGCGGGTTTTGGCAAAACTTGAAAGAACCTGTTTAAAGAATTCATTCTCAAGCATGTAGCGTTTTTCAAATGGCAAAGGACTCTTTGCAAGTATATGCGGCAATTCACGCATGATCGTACGCATGTTGAAAAGGGCCGCGTGATTTACGCCGTCCGCCACTTTCTCGGTTGTTCCACTGATTTTCGCGCGCTCAAAGAAGGTAAATTCTTTGTCAAAATTTTCGAAAAGTCCTTTGCGTGCAAAAATATTTTCACGTTGTGACTCATTGAAACCCATTCGGTACAGAATGCGATTGGCGCGAGCTGCATCAAAATGACTGTTGAATTTTTCAACCACCGGATGATTTGTAAAAGTGCGTAAAGATTTTTTGGAACCTGTTTGCAGATAATCCGTTAACTGCGCAAAAACCTGAACGATCAATTTTGCTTTGGCTTTTTGTTCATTCAGATTGGTCGAGAATCTTTCAACGTCGTCATAGCGATACTTGTCGTGGCGGATTCCGAACTGGCGAACACTGCCGTAGTCGATGATACCAGCGTCAGCTAGAACGTTATCGCCGTCCCAGTCCAGCCACGCAAAGATATAGTCCGTGTCCAGTTGGGCTGCAAAGCCAGCAAAGGATTTGCAAACTTGCTCTAACATTTCATCGTACTTGGCGTTGCCGCGGCCTTTGATGTTCCAGACTTTGTTGGAAACCTGACGTTCAATCAAATAGTCAGTAGCGGCTTTTAGTTCCTGAATGCGTTCTTGTTTTAAGTAAAGGAATAAGTGGGCAGGACGAATCAGGTTCGGAGCGGCTCTTACTCCGATTCCATATCCTTTACCCAAATCCACGATACATAAAACGCGTTCGGTGTTGATGCCTTGCAAATGCATGATTTCGGCCAGGATGGATGCACCAAAAAGTTCATCGATCTCCGCCAGACCGCAACCGTAGCCAAACTCAGTGCCACCGGTTTTTAAAGGTCGTTGTGCTTGGACTGCACCAGGTGACAAACGGGTCACACCAGTGCCACGGCTGGAAACATCCCAAGTCATTCCACGGTGATAAACCGTTCCGTTCCAGATGCCGCGACCATCACCAGAAGTTTTTCCCTGCTTGTTGGCGTGTTGCAGCTGCAGGTAACGAGTGGCCATGTATTTGTGGGGACGGATTGTTGAAGGATCGATGCGGCGATTGGAAAGCTCGTCATATTCGTTAATGATTTGAATAGAGAAGGTTTCGATCAGTTTGTCTTCCAGCTCGTCAGTCATCGTTTCCGGATGATCTGCTGGAATTAATCCCATTTCTTTAGCGAGAATAAAATTGAAGTAAGCGATTTTGCCGGTATTTAACTGGCGAACTCGATAAGCGATAAAGCCATCTTGGACGGCTTCCATCCAGGGATGCACACCATTGAGTTGATCGAAGGAGGAATAGAAGCTTTCCTGTGCTAACTTTTTAGCGCCATTGTGTTTTACCGTCATCTACTTCCACACTCCTAGTAGAAAATGAGATACACTTAAATTGCTGCCATTCTGGCTGTACTTTAATATTAAGCCTTAAAAAGAGTAAAAGTCCTACTGGACTAGACAGAAAAGTCCCCAGACCAAAACCAAAGTTGAGTTTATTTGAATTGAAGAGTGCGTTGTCTTATTTGAAGACAGCCGCAGCGAAGCCACCATACGGCGTTCTAAGGTTTGTCACTTGTCCTTGATAGATCCGCGCAACGACTAATTGCAGGCGTCCCTGATAGGCATAGCAGCGTAAATCATACTTAAATTTCTGCTCTCCCTCTGGAGTTTGCAAGAGTACTTCCGGTGCGGGAATGTATTCCATGGCGATGATGTCAGAGTTTAACAAGGTATCGAAAGTTTTGCGGCTGACGGATTGTCCTTTGTAGCTTTGCTTTGAGCCATAGGCATTCTTGGGCTTAAAGAACAAGTTCTTACGCTGGCTCCATACTTCCTCGGTGTTTGCAGTCCCCATATCATAGGATGCCGGCACCGCTTTTCGCAGAGTTTGAATTTCCGTTTCACTTAAGCCGTGGGATTCAAAGAAGCCAGGTTGGCTCCACTCGATCAGGCGTTGCTTGTCGGCAAGCAAAAGATATTCGTAGGGATTTGGTGACAGACAAACATCGCCACTGACAAATTTATTTTTCAAAACCTGACTGGAGTCCTCAGACAAAAAGAAATCCGTGTAGCGATTGTAGATGAACTGCGGATCAAAGGATTTGAACAGGTCACGATAATCGACAATGCGTGAATCCCAACCAAACGATTTGAAAAGTTCATTGTAAACCAGGAACTCCGCAAAAAGTCGTTGCTCCGAAGGCGCTTCATCTGTGATCGCGACCTTCAATGGCCCCGGTGTCGATGTTTTTCCCTGTAAAGTCAGCTCGGTCAAAATATCACGGCGAACTTCATCCCAGGAAAAATCCGGCACTGGCAAAGGCAGTTCCAGAGTTTTGTACATCTCATGACCCAAGGCCAGGAAGGAAGCGTTGGTATTCACTTCGATCAGCTTCAGCTGTTGATTTTCATCCAGATGGAAATCATAGCTCATCATGATGGATTTGTTGCCCGGGTCCTTGAAGCCTTTTAAAGCTGCAAGCTCCAGGTAATGCTGCTGGTAGGACTTCTTTTCACGTAAGTTAAAAAATGACGAAATGATTTGCTGCGCCTGCGGTAAAACGGCCTGCGGCAATTCAATTTGGAAGGGAGAGAGCAAATTATCAGCAATCAAATTATCCAGAGGCTCATTATTTAAGCCTGGGAAGGATTTTTTAAGTTGCGCGATGAATTTGTCCTTTAAGCTCACCTTGACTCCTGCTAGAAAACTACTGATCGACGCCAGTCAGTGCCTGTACATTGATAGCTCTTTACGAATGAAAGACAAGGAGAAACTGTGAAAATCATTTCTTGGAATGTAAACGGAATCAGAGCCTGCCATAAAAAGGGCTTGGTGGATTTCGTAAAGAGTGAAAATCCAGATATCTTCTGTGTTCAGGAAACCAAAGCTCATATCGACCAGGTGGAGCTGGAGGCGCGTCACTTGCACCGTCCTCATTCGTATTGGTCTTCGGCAGTTAAAAAAGGGTACTCAGGGGTTGCAACTTTCCTGTTGAATGAGCCAGCCTCTGTTAAGCACGGTATTGGCATTGAAGCCTATGACTCCGAGGGGCGCATTGTGATGACCGAGCACCCGCACTTTGATTTGTACAATATCTATTTTCCAAATGGTGGCTCCGGCGACGAACGTCACGGCTTCAAGCAGCAGTTCCTGAAAGACCTGAACACACATTTGAAGGAAAAGCTGGCAACCGGCAGACAGATCGTTGTGGTCGGCGATTACAATGTGGCTCATGATGATATCGACGTTTTTGATCCGATTCGCCTTAGCAAAGTCAGTGGCTTCTTTCCAGAAGAGCGCGCCTGGTTTGATTCGTTTTTGGATTTGGGGTTCATTGATACTTTCCGTTATTTCAAGCCCAACGAAGCGAATCGTTATTCATGGTGGTCCTATCAGGAATTGGCGCGTCCCAAGAACAATGGCTGGAGAATTGATTATATTTGTATCTCAAAAGGTCTGGAGAAAAATCTGGCATCCGCAGATATCCTGGATCAAGTTGAAGGCTCCGATCACTGCCCAGTGGTTGCGACTCTGGAATTTTAAAAAGGACGATGTATGTTCGTGATTCCATTACCGTGGGTGATTGCAGAAATTGTTATTTTCTTCACCTCTGTGAGATTTTTTGGATTTTTTAATTCGATCTTGTTTTACTTTGTACCGTGCCTTCTGGGGTTCTTTATCGTGAACACCGTGGGGCGCATGGCGATGATGACTTTGCAGTCGACAGTGGCCCGTGGGCAGTTACCAGCGTCGAAACTTTTGCATTCAGGTGCGATTTTTATTTCCGGCCTGTGTTTCCTGGTGCCAACCTTCTTTACCCGATTAATCGGGTTGGTGCTGTTGTTGCCGGGCCTTCGTCATCTGGCAGTGTGGAGATTTAAACTTTACATGGCTAAAAAGATGGCCAGCGGTTCAGCGCGCGTATTCAACTTTGGCGCAGGCCCTTTTGGCTTTGGTGGCTTCGGAGGTATGGGCGGCGGGGGCGGCCCTCAAGCCGGTGGCCCTGGCGGCTTTAAATACTACGAATTCCGCAACGACGGCAGCGGCTTCAGGGATATGAACGAAGATGCCCCCCAAGAGCGGGAACTTACTGACGTAGAAGTGCTGGATGTCACTCCGCTGGAAATTACCCACGAAGAAAAGAAGAAAGACGAATAAAAAAAGGCTGGATGATTCCAGCCTTTTTTTATTTTTATCTTTATGTAGAGTTTAGTTTTCTACGGAAGTGATGCTGCGTTTTGCGTTTTGTGCGGCGATCACTGGGGCGAAGTATTTTCTAAACATGCTTTGACCCAAGTGCGCGGACTTTACTGTCCAGAATTTTTTGTTCACGGTGATCGCAGCAACTGCGATCTTTCTGTTTTCTTCAAGCGCGTAACCCACGAACCAGTCCACGCGGCCTTTTGGGTTGTCGCCAGTCAAGTGACCCGTCTTGCCACCCATTTCGATCTCTTTGTATTTGCGATCTTTAGTGATGGGGCGGAAGGAGCGACGGGAAGTTCCCGCAAGAACCGTTTGCTCCATCAGTTCACGAACTTTAACGGCTGACTCTTTGGTCATCGTCATGCCTTTTTCCATCGTGTGGCCCTGATAAACTGTTTTGCCTTCTTTGTCCTGCATCGAGTTTACGATGTAAGGAACAACGACTTTACCGTCGTTTGCAACGGATGCAGCGATCATCGCGCCTTGAACCGGACTCATGCGATTAAGCTTGTTGTAACCAGAAGCCGCCTCAGCCATTTCAAAGCCCTTGCCTGGAGGAATGTAGGCAACACCCATATCCACCGGGAAGTCAGCAGCGATCTCTTGATTGAACATGAAGCGATTAGAGTATTCATTCAAGTCTTCAGGGTGAAGGTTCTCGATACTCAAACGACCGAATGCTGTATTGATGGAGCGCGCAAAAGCGTCTCTCAGGGAAATCACGTTCGTCCAACGAGTCACGCGATCAGATAGAACATTCTTTTTATAAAGAGTGTAAGCGCCACCGTTGTAGTGGATCTTGTGTTCAGGCTCGATGCCAGCCTTATCCACAGCGGCTGTCGCTGTCACCACTTTGAAAACTGAAGCGGCTGGGAACGTTGCCTGAAGATTCAGATTGTTTCCTGTTGGGTTGTCGCGTTGAAAGCTCGACATCGCCAAAACCTCTCCTGTCGTGGCATCGATCATAAAGATCGCGCCGTAGTCAGGCTTGTAGGCTTTCAAAAGGCGATCTGCCTCTTGTTGCAGGGAAGTATCGATCGTGTAGTTGACCGCAAACTGTTCGTCGTCGCCATCCCAGTTCAGGTGCAACTTCGAAGGCAATTCGTTGTTTTTGATTTTCTCGTTCAGTGCTTGTGCAATCTGCGCGCGCTGTTCGATTTGGGATTGAAGTTGTTTTTCTGCTTTTGCTTCAGGTGTGGCAGAGGCTGTGAAGCCCATAAGAGAATAGAGTGCCACTCCGCAAACGCTTGAAAATACGAATAGTTTTAACAAGTTAGGTTTTCTATTAGATCGCATATCTTTTAATCGTAGCATCAGTTTTTCGTCAGTTTCAAGGCCATTCTCAGAAGAAGTCACGGGAAACTGGCTCAGAGTGCGACTTTTAAGGGGTTATGGCGTGACTCGAGCGATAAATTGGACTAAAGACTTAAGTCCATGAAGACTAAAGAACGCATCCTCGTCACCTCAATAGAACTCTTTAATCGCAGTGGTGTTGTCGCTGTGACAACCAATCACATCGCGAAAGCCATGGATATCAGCCCTGGTAATCTGTATTTCCACTATGACAACAAGGAAGAAATTCTGGTCGAGCTTTTCACTCGTATGTGCAAAGAAACTTACGATGTGTGGCGTCCTCGTCGCGTTAAAAAAGTCACTCCACAAGATTTCATCAATGACAATTTCGATCTTTACTGGCGCTATCGTTTTTTCCACCGCGAGATGTATGCGCTTCGCCGTAAGGATCTTGAGCTGGCCAAAATGTGGAGAGCGCATATTCAGAAAATGATGAAATTGATGGTGATCCTGTACCGTCAGTGGGTGCGCGAAGGTAAAATGGTTAAAATCAACGACGTTCACGAAATGCAGTACGTGGCCGAGTCGTTGCTTGCAATGTCGACGACGTTCCTGCAGTTCTTCGAATCAGCAGAACGTCAGCCGGGCCGCCGTACGATCGAGCGTGGTAAGCGCCATGTGACTCGTTTGTTGTTCCCATACACGACTGGCGACACAAAAGACGAGTTTGAAAAAATTCTCAAGTCCTAGCCAATTTCGTCACCTCTTCTCTCTGTAAAATCGAGTTGAGGTGGCAGACTCATTGCTTAGAAGAGCCTTATCAAAGTGAAAGGTTCTTCATGAAGACGCTAATTTCTGCGACCATTCTATTTCTAATGGCCACTTCCTCGGCCTCTGCGAATTCTGAAAAATGTGCGGCTCTAAAAGCTGAATTGCAGTCGATGCAAATCGCTCAGACTCAGATCATGAACAGTCTGGTCAGCAATCATGAAACCTTTGCCTCCACGCTGGAGGAATACTCCGACAATTTGGTTGGTGTATCTGGCGAGGCATCCAAAAAATCGATCACAAAAGACATGAAATCATCCGCAAAAGCTTTCCGCACACGTGGGGTGCAGGGTAAGAGGGTGGCTGAAAAGCTTCAGCAAGGTACACAAGACCTTCTAATTCGTGTTTCTGAGTGTCTGTAGGCAGCTCGGGGGAGCTGTTCTATAGCAGAGGGGCCAGAGGGCGACCGAAGTCATAGTAGGTCGCCTTTCGTTGAAATAAGCCAACTTTAGTCTCAATCCGAGAATCCTTAACGTTCAATTCTTCGCTCTCTTCCCTTTAAAATACCCTGGGTGTATAATTTAACGCTCAGCATGATGTGAAAGAAGATGTCATGGTGCCCAGAAAGCTGGGTATTTAGCATAGTCGCATCATTGTCCACAAACATTGAAATATTAGTATTATCAATGGGTTGGATAGCTGTAAGTTGATGTAAGATTTTTTGCTTGCAAAAAATACAGGGCTGGAACTTAATAGTTCAGTTCCAAATTGGCACTCAAGTCTCGAAGGAACGAGGGGGGCAGTATGGCTATCTCTGAAAAGTTGGTCGGCGAATGCAGACAAAGACTTTTGCAATCGAAGCAAGATATCCTCAATAGAGTGAAGGAAGCTCGGTTGAATTTGGACCAGAACGAGGAAAAGGGCGGCGATGAAGGCGATCAAACAGTTCGCGTTCTTGCTGAACAAGAATTCCTAAGCATGCACGAAAGACTTCGTTCGCAGCTTATGGAAATCGAATCGGCTCTGGCACGTATCGAAAACGGTTCTTTCGGTTTCTGCGAAGAAACTGAAGAGGAAATTGAGCCAGAACGTCTGCGCGCAATTCCTTGGACTCGTCTAAGCATCGAAGGTGCTGAGATTCGCGAGTCGGTGAACAAACGCTACGCTCGCGGCTAAGAGCATTTGAATAGATATCTAGAGGGGATTGAAAGGGAGTAGGGCTGAGCCTTATTCCCTTTCGTATTTTAAGGCCTACTTTTTTGACGGGCCGACGGGCTTTGCGTCCGTTTTGAATACCTTGAAATAGATATCCTTGTACTCGTTCTGGATTAGGTCTTTAAACTTGTCCGAGATCAACAGGGCGTTAAAGTAGCGCACCTTCACCGAGTTGTTTAAGCCAGGGTTGTGCTCAAGGGCATAGCGATAAATTATCTCATGAAGAATAAGCACAGCCTTGTCCAGATTGAATAATTTCTGCCATAGAGGACTTGAGATAAAGTAACGGCTGTCTTCAGCAAAGATCGGTTCCTGCTGAACTGCCAGCTGCTTCAGGCTGCAACCTTCAGGCAGAAAACCCAGTCCATAATCATTCACGGAAGTCAGGTCGGCACTGACAATGCTGGTTTCAGACCAGAATGAATCTAATTTTCTCAGCAGATCCTGCATCAGGATTGGATCCACTTTTTCCAGGCGACCCAGGATCACTCGGGCGACATCAGTCCCAGTCTCGCAGACCTCCCGGCCATTTTTCTGTGTTTGGCAGTCGGAAGAGACCATGGGTGGGAAGTTGGGGAAAAGTCCGTAGCGCAGAATAGATTCGATTAAATCGTAAGTGGCGACAGATTCGCCATCGTATGTAGAGCAAATTACGGCGTTGCCGCCATTGCCGAACTCTGTGGATCGTGACAAAGCTGTTTGCGATAAAAAAATAAAAAACGCACTTAGAATAACCTGCTTCATAACTAACCTGCCTGGTGGGGCATAATTGCGAAGCGTCCTAAGTGCGTCAATGGCTGAGCATCGCAGAACACTGTGAGTGTTCTGTTTTTCTTTCGCTAATTTGGAACGGGTTTAGAAATTCATCCCCAAACCCACAGTTCCATAGAATGTGGACAAAGTTGCGCCAGATTCGTCAGCTTGAGTGAAGTCGTACTTTTTTACCCCGAAACCCAGCTCGCCGAAAAAGCTATTCGTCCAAAGAACTTTACCGTGGAAATTCAAAATAAAGTCATTACCCATCTGAGTTCCGCTATCGGTTGAGCCAAAGAACTGAATATATTCCATGTCGACAAACTTTGGATATTTCATAAATGGAATATGATTCAGCAAATCGTCAAAAGCTTTTGGCATGGAGCGCGCCCAGAATAGACCCGCACCCATTTTATTCGCCTTCTGATTACCGATACTTAAAACTTCATAGGCAAGAATAGCACCCACAGTTTCGTCACGCTCCCACAATCCTTGGGAGAAGCGATATCTTAAATCCACTTCCGTCGAGTTCAAGGCAACCTTCGTGGTTTCGTCGTCATCTTTTTTCGCTGTCACGTCAGCAAGCGAAGTAAAGTATTTCGCGGAAACTCCCCAGCGCTGTTTTGAAAGATAGTTGTTTTGCCAGTCAAAAAGATCATTGAACCAGTATTGCAAGTGAACTTCTCCGACAAAAGTGGATCCGCCTTGCGTGGTGGAGATTCCGCTCAGTCGTAGACTCGCTTCGCCTGCGCCGCCACGATAAACTTCGATGTAGGCTTTGTGCGGTTCTGATTTTGCCGCCTCTCCTTCAGAAACCAGCAATTGCGGTTTATTCAGCTGATATTTTTGCTCAGCTGAAAACTTCCAGGTGCGAAGATCAGAATCTTTGTCTTTCTCGTCCAGCGGTTCTAGGCCCTCAACTTTGGCGCCCTTGTCGACCTTGATGCGCATTTGTTCTTTCGTGCTGTAAGTGCCCTGCAAAACATCTTTATGCGCAAACAAACGGTCTTTTTGTTTCGGATAGTTTTTAATTTCCAGTTCGTGAGTAAAGACACCGCCATATTTACCCGCGAAATGCAGGCGCGGATTTTTTAAAGAGACGTCCATCTCCCAAAGATCACTCGGCTCGGCGATAGTTTTTTGAAAGCCCAATGTTTTTGTGATCGCACCATAAATGATTCGCGGAGTGACCTTGGAATCACCGAAAGGGGCAGGCAGAGTACCTTTGAAGGTGATGGAACCCTTGGTTTCGCTTTCAATAAAGTCACGCAAATCCGGTTGGATGGGTTCTGACATGAACTCATAGGTCGCACCCGATTTCAGCGTTGCCAGAAATCCCACGGGCGCGCCAACTGCGACTTCAATGCTGTCTTTCAGCTTTTTACGTTCTTCGTTTAAAGCAATAACGCGAGGCTTGGCATCAGACTTGGTGTAATCCATTTTGATAGCGTCGCCATTGATTTCGATGCCATAGTTTTGGGTGCACATCGCGGTAAAGCCTTTGTCGATTTCCTGACGAAGACAAAAGCGGAAGTGGCTGCCTGATTGCCACTGTGGTCCCTTGGCGCTTTTCAAATCAAATTTCCAGTCGCCAGATTTATCTACTTTGGTTTTCCAAAGCTCTTTACCGAAGCTATCAATGATCGTCAGATCGCCCGTTTGCAGGATGGTTGTATCCCAGGAAATTTTAAGCTGATTGTTTTCAATGTCTGCCTGCAGGGAATCGTTATTGAAAACGAAGTCCGCAATTTTCAGTGAACTTCCTTTGTCTGATTGCAAATCATAAGTAACCACAGGGTTTTTGATTTTTACTTCAGGTTCCGTCACTGCAAAAAACAGAGGTCTTGTGTAGTCGTCAGACTCTTTGGCTTCCTTAGGCTGTTCGGCGACAGGGGAAGGTGATGCAGCTGGAGTCGCACTTGGAGATGGTGACGGCGCAACCGCTGCGGCAGTTGCAGAGTTTGGTTTTGCTGTGGGGGTCTTTGTTGGCTCTTTAGTTTGAGCTGAAGCATTTATCGTAAAGAAAAGCGATGCCATCGCTATCAGGCTGCTCGTGCAAAATTTCATGATACGTCCCGGTTATCTGTTTCTTAACATTATGAAAGCAGGTTAGGGGACAGGCAATAGCCCGCAATCCAAATAGGACTGAAGGCGATATAAAAGATCTGAATTAAAGAGGATGTTCTGTTCTGAGATTAGAATTTACGAATAAGACCCACAACAATACCACGGATCTCGACCTGTTCAGGGGAGTACCACATGGACTTCATTGTTGAATTTGATGGACGCAGCTCAACCTGCTTATCAGCGGTGCCGCTATCAGGCCGAGAGCGTAGATAAATACGTTTCACCGTCGCTTCGTTGTCGACAGTGGCAACGACGATATCCCCGTTGCCTGCAGACTTCTGCTCTTGCACAAGAATGATATCCTCATCAAAGATTCCATCCTCAATCATCGAGTCCCCCTGCACTTTTAGCGCAAAAGACTTGGAAGGATTGCGAACCATGGAAGGAGGAACATCAACGAACTCATCGTGTTTGAAGTTTTCAATAGGTTGTCCCGCTGCCACTTTCCCAAGAAGGGGAAGGGACAGGATCTCATCACGTGCCTGGAGGAGCTTTGTGCGAGGAGATCCCGTCGTCGTCGAGACTTTTGCTTGCAAGTGTTCCTGCACCGTAGAGGCTGAGTGAAGCACTTGGATGGCTCTTTTTTGGTTCACCGGGTTGGTGATATAGCCTTTGGTCGTTAATTGTTTCAGATAATTCTGAACCGAATTGAACGAAGCTAGACCAAAATGATCCTTAATTTCTTGATATGACGGAGAAATACCTGAACTTAAGATGTGGGCCTCGATGTATTCGAGAACCGATTTTTCTTTAGGTGTCAGTGGTGGGAGGGGCAATTTCTTTGTCATACTTACATATGAACTTACAGTGTAAAAAATATGTAAGTCAAAAAGAAAATGGTCCAGTTTTTCGCTTTATAAGCTGCGCAAAAATAAACTGGAAAGCCCCAGCAGAATTACCGCTGGGGCCATTTAATAGTGGTTCAATTGATTTAATTAATCAGGAAACTATTCTTTGCGAGGGCACTCTTTTTTGGTCTCAACACAGAGTGAATCTGCCTTTGCAAGCTCAGGCTTCGCTTCGGATGCGATTTGGCGTGATACTGTCGCCGGAGGAGTGTTTTGCGCGTGACTAATAGGCGTCATCGAGCAGTTTTGGTAGAAGAGTATCACGACGGGATTTATTACCAACATCGCGACAAAACTAAAACTACCTTTGTTAACCATACCATCCTCCTAAAACACAACAATGGGTGCTAAAAATCACACCTTTTACATTACGGACGTTTGGCTATAAGACTTTAGTCATTTTCTAGCGATTCTCAGATTGGATCAAAAAAAGGCATTTTCTCAACTTGAGAGAATTCAAAGACATGGGATAATAGATAGAAATGATGAAGCCACTTCGTTACCTCATAGCAAGTTTAATATGTATTCTCGCAGGAACTGCTGCCCATGCAGAGTTCACTAATCTTTCAGAAACCTGTGTGAATGATTTAAAAAAATTCCCTGGAGCGTGGGATGACAAATTATTGCAGAAAGCCTGCGGTAAAGTTGTTATGGATCCTCAATGCGTCAGCGTTGAAGGTCGTCCTATTTATCACTATGACAAAATGTCCAGTGAGTTGGGTTCCAAACGTGTTCTGGTTATCAGTCTGATCCACGGTGATGAAACCCATGCGGGTACTGTGGGACGTTATTGGATGGAACGCCTGGAGAATATTGATCCAAGAAATTCCTGGAGAGTCGTGCCTGTCATGAATCCTGACGGCGTTAAATATAAGACTCGTACCAACGCCAATAAAATTGACGTGAACAGAAACTTTCCAACGAAAGATTGGGATGTCGGCGCGGTTGAGGCCTGGAAAAAATCCACCAAAGAAAATCCTCGTCGCTTCCCGGGTAAAGAAGGCGGCAGTGAACCAGAAACAAAATGTGCGATTCATCACATCGATGATTTCAAACCTGACTTTATCGTCTCTGTACATACGCCATTGAAAGTTTTGGATTTCGATGGTCCGAAGTTTTCTCCGCCACCGAAGTTTGATTATCTTCCGTGGAAATCTTTGGGGAACTATCCGGGCAGTTTGGGAAGATACATGTGGATGGAGCGCAATACTCCGGTTCTAACCATGGAGTTGAAAGAAAACCTTCCACCGAACCTGGCACCGTTTGATAAGCTTCAGGACATCATCGGTACCCTGGTGAAATTGGATGCGGCAAGAAGAGCTGCAAACACCTCTTCAGCGAATCCGCCAAGCAAGTATCTGCCTCTGGCTTTTGAAGTAAACCAGTAAAGAAAAAACCCGCTCAGTTGAGCGGGTTTTTTTTATGTCGTTCTTTGTTCTGTTTTTAAATCCTGATGTGCGCTCTTGGCTGGAATCTGTTCTGCGATAAACTCGGCAACGGCCGCAATCGTCAGGGAAGGGTTCGTGCCCGTTGAAGTCGGCAGAATACTTCCATCCACCACATACAGTCCCTCGTAGCCAAAGACCTCACCGTGAGTATTTACTAAACCCGTTTCCGCCGAGTCACCCATCGGGCAACCGCCCAGGGGATGTACGGCAATGACCTTATCCAAATGAGTTAGCGGATTGTCCATAAAAGTGCCGCCCAGATTTTCTGCGACCTTTTTCATTTCCTCGCGCATACGATCAAAATGCAGCTCGCTGGTTTTGATATCCCAGTTGATCACCGTTTGGCCGTCGTCCTGAAGGCTGACCACACCATCGGAACGATCGCGTCCCATTCCCAAAAGCACCATGGCTTTGCGGGTGAACGTGCCGCGATCCAAGGCCGAGGCGAACTGATCGCCCACGTTGATTTCAGTTTTGATTTTAATTCTCAGAACCTTGCAGAAGAACTTTTTCAAAGTACTTCCCATCAGGCAAAGTGCCCCCGTGATACCCGTGATCTGCGGAACTTTTCCAGAGGCGTACCAGGCAATCATATTTGGGAAGCCCGCATCTTCCAGGTACATTCCATGGGGGAAACCATCCGGATAATTCTTTAAAGAGTATTTGATGGCGCCCGTGATGACCGGCCCATTGGTAGGATCAAAATTATCGTTGGTATTTAAAACCATTCCCAAAAGATCCCCATTGCCACACCATTTCTGACCCAGCCAGCGATTTAGTTTCGGCAGGCTTCCACTTTTTTTCATTTTTAATAACAGTGAAGTGGAACCAACTGAACCAGCAGAGAGCACAACCTTTTTTGCCGTTAAAACAATTTCTTGCGACGGAAATTGCGGAACATGGAAAGTGATTTTGTAGTGATCTCCCAGATGCTCAATTTTACTGACCTCGGCCTGGGTTCTGACATCCAGATGGCCCATACCTGATTTTAGGTTTCGCGCGCGGAAAATATAGTTCAAGTCCAAAGTGTTTTTTGCGTGGATGTTGCAACCTAGATCGCATTCCCCACATTTGTTACACTTAGACTGAACAGCTCCGTGGGAGTTCAAAGTTTGATGACCCGGAAATTCACCTTCAAATCGCACCGCAAGTGGAGGCAACTGAAATTCTGCTGGTGTTAATGCCGCAGGATTTTGCTGCATCTGTACTGAAGCTTTTTTCAGCGCCGCTGTTTTCGGGGTGTCCTGATAATAAGGATCGGTATTGAATGGATAAGGGCGAGCCTCCATCATCGTGGTGACTCTATCGTAGTATGGATCCAGTTTCCGTCGGGTGAATCCACCTGGCCAACCGGCAAAGAATTCCTCGGGCATACGATACAGAACGTTGGCGTAAATCAAACTGCCACCGCCCAGTCCACTTGCCGTCAACGTCATAACATCACTGTCAGGTGTGTCGCGAAATTCCATCAAACCGTATTTTCCGTCTTCGGGATCCCAGAACATATTGTCCTGAATTTCGTTCGGACGACGGGGAAATTCGTGCATCTTCCATTGGCGACCGCGTTCCAGCAGGCAGACGTTATATCCTTTTTCCACCAGGCGGCAGGACATAACTGAACCACCGAAACCAGAACCAATCACGACATAGTCAAAATCAAGTTTCATAGAAGCTATTCCTTATGCGACACAGATTTGATACTTAGGTAAAACGTCATGCAAAACGGTAAAGCGATAGAACAACAAAGCGTCGTGCATCAATTTCCAGTTGGATTTTAAAAAGTCGTCTTTGTACGGGACGTTCTTAAGTTCAAAGTCATCGTTAAATTCAAAATCCTCAAATGCCTCCGCAAGCCAGCTCTCGGGACCTTCCGGAGAGTACTTCCAGGTATCTGTTCCAAACTGGAAAGTTCCGCACTGGATATATTCCCGCCATTTTATAAGACGCTCTTCACCTTCTTCATTGTCGATGGTTTCAAGCAACTCCTGCACTTTGCGAAGATCCTCATCAAAGATTTTTACCACTGGCAAATTGTTGGCTTCACGCACTTTGCGGTAAAAGTCCAAAACATGATTTACCGCCAGCATATAGTCAGCGGGATTGTTTCTCTCAATTGTGCGTCCTTGCCAGTCCTGATAGCTCCAACGCAAATAAGGAAGATCCGGGTAAGACAGAACTGTGCCGTGGCCGATAGGATTGTATTCACCAACGAAAAAGGAACGAATCCAGTCATAAAATCTGCGGAATGGATTTCTGCGATAGTATTTCTTACGGTAATTCATCATACCGGTGTCTAATGCACCTTCGCCGTCATAGATCTCACTCACTTTATTGATTTCATGCGTGATCCCGGCAAAACCCTGATGCGCCCATGTGTCGACAAACGCGTGGGTGGTGACTCCTAACAGGTGATAACCAAAAGACTTATGAAAGTTTTGAATGCAGCTTTTCACCACATCCTGGGCGATCACGCTGTTCGGACGGCAAATCAGCTTTTGGGCTAAAGAGTCGACGCCGTTGTCGCGCACTTCATTACCGGGAATAAAATGAAAAGGAATCCAAACGTGGTGATTTGCCAGCTCTTTAAAGTTTCTATAGTCGAGCATCTTGTGGGCGCTTGCGCGAAACTCATAGGCGGAACGATTCTGAAACAGAATAGTTCCGGAATTTACCGCATCATCGACATACTGCGAACTGCTGGCGATCGTGTTTGCTTCAAACGGTGTAAAGCCGCTCATGCGGGCTAATACGTAAGTAACTCCCAGATGAAAATCGATTTGCATGTTAAACCTTGTGCCTGTTCAGGAATGCCAGAATTTTCGGGAAAACTTCAATGTGCGCGTATTGCCCCATGAAAGTGTCTTGATGTCCATAGCCCGGAACTTCAAAATACTCGACAGCAGAAGCGTTTTTACCTTTCTGCAAAGCCTCATAGGTCATTTTGTTAGAGCCCGGGAAAATATTATTTTCGGCGCCACTAATAAGAAGCGTTGGCGGCAGATCTCTTTTTTGACACTCATCCAGATAGTTTTTCGACTTATCAAAGGACACAGAAGCTTTTGCGAAAAGCATTTTTCGTATGTGTCTGTAGTAATGGAAGCTGGTTCCGCCGAATAGATCCACTAGACGACGATGTGTCGTTGGGTGGATATTGCGATGAACATAAGCTGCAGGATATCCCCAGCCCCACATGAAGCTCACCAGATGGCAAGCGGGCTCTTTACACTCATGACGGATTCCGCGTTCCATCCAGTACAGCCACTTTCCGAATCCAGGCCCAGGAAAGTATGCCATGCGGGGACTGACGTAAGCGTAACCAAAAACATATTCCAAAAGTTCAGGGCCAAAGAGCATTTTAATAAATGCCTGCCAGCGAACTTTCGGAGTTAGCGAAACGCTGTTTGAAACGACGCTGGTAATTCCATTCACATGTCCCGCCGCCAGTGATGCCATAAAGGAAATGGAGCCCACGCAGTGGCAGACCACGTGAATCTTGGTGTCCTCACCGCATTGTTTGCGAATGAAATCCACGGCAGTGGGAATATCATTCTTCGCAATATCATCCAGATTATAGCGATGGGGTCCCAGATTGTAAGTAAAGCGACCACTTCCGCGCCAGTCCAAAGACCACACATCTGTAAAGCCGTTGCTGTGAAGGTAATTCACAAAGTTTTGGTGTTCGGGCATGATGAACATGTCCGTGGATGTCGTGAGTCCGTGCAGTAGTAAGACGACGTTCTTGGTTTCTTTCGCTTTAAAGCGTTGCACAGATACCGTCAGACCATCCGGCGTATCTAATGGATAAAGATTTTTCTCTCCGATGGCCACGCCTTGAGTGGTGTTCATCGGATAGAAATGTTCATTCCATCTGGCTGTTGTCGTTGTAAAAATAAACGGCGCGTATGACTGCCAAAGATTTTTGGCGAAAACATTTAGGAATTTAACGACGGCTTCTTGTTCCTCGAGCGCCGAGGCTGCATTACTTTTAAAAGTTGTCAGTTGCTTGATAAAGTCACTGACCGAGATGCGTAAAATTCCAATGCCGCTGGCGTTTTTGGTTTGGCCAGGATTGTAGTCCGAGTGTCCTTCCCAAATGTAGTAGTACAATGTTGTGGTTTGGGACCACATCTCGAAGGAATCCTCTTTGATCACTTCTTTAAAACCAAAGAACGTCCAAGGCATTCCTTGTTTGTCCCTTAGAAAAAGCGTGTAGTGCATTTCCTTGGCTGTGTCCCTGTCAGAGCTTGCTTCGGGACGAACGAAAAGATTGAAGAGACCTTTTTCTATCGTGAAGTCGGTGATCGTCCCCACGGCTTCGGCCTGCAGTTGCGGATCTACAATAAACCCATCCAGGTCGGAAACTTTGATTGTTAAAGTGAACTCAAAAGGAGTACGGCTGCCTGACTCCTCCAGACTTTCAAAGTCCGCCTTTTTAAGCGGGTTGCTGGTTGAAAGAACAAGCGGTTTTGACACGAAATGGCCGGCCATGCGCTCGGTGAATTCGAGGGTGGTTTTTGAGACAGTCATTACAATCCTTTGTTTATGTCAGAATAGGGGGATTGCAATTTCCAGTAAATAAACATGAGTCGATAGGGACTAAGGAGCGGTGGGCGAAATATATCGATCAAAAGTACGCAATTCATTTGCTGGAACAAAGTCGAGTTTGTTTATTACAACTTTGTAGTACTCTACCGTTCATTTGTTCTCAAGCCGATAAAATGACAGACACAGAATTGGAATGTATAGCCACTATGTTCGAGTTTAAATTCACAGCTGAGGAAGCTAATCAAAAGCGACTCTTTTATCTGAAGATGATTTATTTCATCTGTCTGACTATTTCCAGTGTCTATCTTTTTAAATTCAATTTTGAATATCACGTTTCAACATATAATCCTGGCCTGTTTTCACTCTGGATACTAACGGCGATTTTGCCGCCTGTTTTTCTTTATCGTTATAAGAGTTATACCGGTGCGGCCCTTTCCTGCAGCTTTCTTGCGGCAGGAATTTTGGTTTATCTTTTATACCTGTCAGGGGGAGTGGAAGCACCGGGGATTTTCTGGTTGGCTGTCGTTCCTTTTGGAATGGGTGTGTTGTTGAATTCCTTAGGGGCCGTCATTGGTTATGGAATAGTATTTTCCACGATGGTGTGGTTTTGGATTCTGCGATACCAGGGCGGTAGCGTAAATGTCATTGCGGAATATGGCGACTATAACTTCGAGAAAAGTTTTAATGTTTGCACATTCCTGATTTTCGCCGGCATGACGACGCACCTGTATTTAAAAGGCGAACAAAAGTATACGAAGAAGCTGCAGGAAAAACACTGGGACGTGGAAAATCTTTTGCGCGTTCTGTTGCACGACGTAGCCAATACTCTATCATCCATGACTTATAATTTAATCAAAGCCCGCGAGGATCAGGAGCAGGCCACGTCTTCTGGACTGGAACTGGACAAGATGGAGCGCGCCGTGAACGATATCAACAATCTGTTGAATCAGGTCCGTCATCTTAAATCAGTTAAAGACGGTAAGGCCATGATGCCCCTTTATCCCACCTCCATAGCCATCGTTCTTAACGAGGTCATGGAAAAGTCAGAAAGCATAGCAACCCAAAAAGGTATTAAGATCGCGCTGGATCTAACCCGTGATAAAATGGTTGTGAACAGTGAAAGAACGATACTTAGTAACGTGGTATTAGCTAACCTGATTAACAACGCAGTGAAATTCTCCCTGCCGGGGGAGCGTATTGATCTGCGGGCTTATGCCAGTGACTCGATGGCAGTCATTGAAATTCAGGATTACGGCATAGGTATGCCGGAAAACCTTTTAAAGAAAATATTCAGTCTGGATTCCGCAACGACTCGCTCTGGAACCCACGGCGAAAAAGGCACCGGCTACGGTATGCCGTTGGTGAAAGAATACCTCACCATGATGGGCGGTAGTATCGTTATCACTTCTCAGGAAGCCGCCGTGCCAACGCACCCTCGGGGAACCAAAGTTGTCTTGAAAATTCCTCTGACTGTCTGCTGATCATCGCAAGCTTCGTTATTGGAAAATACTTTTCAAATCCTTGTCGACTTCCGGAGTAATGTTGACCTTAAGGGCGCCCAGGTTCTCCTGCAATTGCTCCACGTTAGTGGCTCCTAAAATGACACTGCTCATTCCTGGTTGGGCAGCCACCCAAGCCAGAGCCAACTGCGTGCGCGAACATTCCAGGGCGTCGGAGATTTTCTTCATCTCTTTGACCCGCGAGATATTTTTTTCGGTGTACAGGGTGTCGCGCAGATTTTCCATTCTTGCAAGGCGGCCTTCGCTAATGCCTCCGTCATATTTTCCGGTCAGCAATCCCGAAGCCAGCGGTGACCAGGTGACCAATCCCATTCCGTGTTCGCGAGCTTTGGGTTGCGCGTTGGTTTCAAATTTTTCCCGGGCGATAAGGCTGTACTGCGGTTGTTCCACTTGTGGTTTGTAGTAACCGCGTTTATCACAAATATCCATGGCTTCCTGAATCTGTGCCGCTGTCCATTCGCTGGTGCCCCAATAAAGAATTTTGCCGTGATGAATCAGGTCATCCATGATGCGCACAGTTTCTTCAACCGGGGTTTCTTCGTCGTAGCGATGACAAAAATAGATGTCCAGATATTCTGTGCCGATACGTTGCAGACTTCTATTCACAGATTCCAGAATATGTTTTCGTGAAAGACCTCTATCATTGATGTTTTCACTCATCGGCCAAAATACTTTCGAAGAAATGACCAGTTCATGGCGGGGAAGTTCTTTAAGTGCCCCTCCCATCATGCGTTCTGCATCTCCTTTGGCGTAAACGTCTGCGATATCAAAGAAGTTCACGCCGGATTCATAAGCGTGATGAAGGATGCTGCGAATAGAGGTGAAGTCTTTTACGGAGCCACCGAAGGTGGTCCATCCTCCCAATGAAAAAGTCGAGAGCTTTAGGCCACAACGACCCATGTTGCGGTAAGACATGTTTTGATTGGACATAAAAAAACTCCCTTCAGAGGAGATCTTCCGTCTGAAGGGAGTGAGTGTAAAGCTTAGTGCAGGACAGGGGGCTGTAAGTAGTGGTTGATTTCAACCAAGCGATCCTGATGACTCACAACCGAGTCTTGGATCTCAACTAACTTCAACATGAGATTGTCTTTTGCCAGTTTGATCGCAAGAAAGATGTCACTATGGACTCCTTCCGCCTCAACCTTTGCATCACCTTCGGTGAGTACAATCGCAATGCGAAACAATTTACTCAAATCGCGACGATTGAATTCCTTGCCTTCCGTTTCATACTGAAGCGCGAGTTTTTTCGGATTTCGGGCCACGACTGTAACCACTGTTTCGGGAGTCACGAAGCCATCAAACTCGTTAATCATTTGATAGATAAACGACTTAACTTCCGGGTTTTCCTCAATAAGTTGAATGGTGGGATTTTGAAGGTTCGACATAGGCGGGCCTCCTTTTCCTAATATCAGTTTAACAATGGGGCTTAAATTTGTCTGGTCAAGATGGTGTCGGCATGAAAAATAATTTGAAAACCAATAGGTTTGATTTAGAATCGCAGTCCTAGACTATTGACGTGTGTCATTGTGAGACGGAATTTAAAATCGAAAAAACATCTGATATCAAAAACAAAATGAAGCTAGACCCGACCTGGAAAAACAGACTGCAGGAAGAACTCGAAAAAGACTCGATGAAAAAGCTAACTGCTTTTTTGGCGAAGGAGTCTGAAACAGGTAAAACAATTTACCCGCCAGGTGATGAATATTTTGCAGCTTTGAATTTGACGCCACTTGATAAGGTGAAAGTCGTCATCGTGGGCCAAGATCCTTATCATGGCCCTGGCCAGGCTCATGGGTTGTGCTTTTCGGTGCGTGAAGGTGTGCGTTTTCCTCCTTCTTTATTGAATATCTTTAAAGAACTTAAAAGTGACATGGGTATTGAAATTCCAAATAGCGGTTCCTTGACCAAATGGGCCGAGCACGGAGTGTTGTTGTTGAATGCAGTTTTAACAGTGGAAGACGGCAAAGCGGCCGCACATGCTGGAAAAGGCTGGGAACAGTTTACCGACAAGATTATCCACATTTTGAACGAAGAGCGCGAAAATCTGGTTTTCATTTTGTGGGGCGCTTACGCCCAGAAGAAAGCGGCATTCGTGGATCGCAAAAAACACTTTGTGATCGAGTCCGTACATCCGTCGCCACTGTCGGCACATCGCGGCTTTTTTGGAACAAAGCCTTTCTCAAAAACCAATGAGTATCTGAAGTCCAAAGGCAAAGAGCCTGTGGACTGGAGCCTCTAGGGCATGTAAACTGGTCTCCTTGAAATACAAGGAGACCGTCTATGAAATCTGTTATCGCACTTTTTATCGTTCTTGCTTCTTTCCAGCCGGCATTTGCAACGACTACTGAAGAGGTAAAACAAAAAACTTCTGACGCTGCTGCCTCGGCGATGAATTACTCCAAAGAGCAAAAAGACGCTTTCCAAAAAGAGATGGAAGCAAATCTTGCGGAAATGAAAAACGAGATCAACGCTCTTAAAAAAGCCGCTGCGGAAAAATCCGGCGATGCTAAAAAAGAGATGAACGGTCAAATCAACAATCTTGAGAAAAAACAAGCAACCATGTCCAAGGATCTGGCTCAGCTTAAGAAAAGTTCCGGCAAAGCCTGGGGCCACATGAAAGATGGCATGAGCAAAGCTTGGGATTCAATTTCTGATTCTTATTCCAAAGCCAAAGCTGAATACGCAGAGCAAAAGTAATTATTAGATGAACGCACTTAGCACTCTTGTTTTTACAAATGAACTTCCTCCGGCAAAAAAGCTGGGGGAGGAACTGCTGCTGATCTACGATCAGATTCTGGCGCAAAAATCCCCGGTCTTTAAAAAATGGTCTCAGTCCATCGCATTAAAATATGCGGTGAAAGCTGGCGAGCATCTGAAAGACATTGAAAAGTTCCCTGGTCATATCAAAGCGATCACCAAGCTGACAGAACAGACTTCTGTTAAGAAGTTAACTGTGGTCGTTGTGGGCGGTGGCAGTGTCGGGGATTTTGGCGGGTTTGTGGCAAGTGTGTTAAAGCGCGGCGTGCGCCTGATTCATATTCCCAGCACGTGGCTTGCAGCTATCGATTCCGCCCATGGTGGCAAGACGGCATTGAATGTGGGTGGAGCAAAAAATCAGATCGGTACGTTCCATCCTGCAGATCAGATTTTGATGGTGCGTTCGGTTTTGATGGCTCAGCCAGAGGCCCGTGCCTTTGAAGGTTTTGGCGAATTAGTCAAAATTGCATTGATTCAGGGTGGAAAACTTTGGGCGGATTTGGCTAAAGAAAAACAGGTGAACTCGAAAGTTCTGTGGAAGCACTTGCAAGCCGCTGTTCAAGCTAAATACAAAGTGGTCGCCAAAGATCCTCACGAGAAAAAAGGCATCCGCCATGTTTTGAACCTGGGGCATACTGTGGGACATGTTCTGGAAAGCTATTATGAGCTGCCTCATGGGATTGCGATTAACTATGGTTTAGACTTTGCTTTGCGTTTCAGTGTGCAAATGAAAATCATGAAACCAGCGGAACTGAATCGCATTTACAATGAGCCCGTGATGGGATTTCTGTTGTCACCTTTAAGAGACGATTTGATTTCCGTGAAAAGCAGTGACCTGAATGAATATCGTCGCCTGCTATTAAACGATAAAAAGAAAACCAAAGCCGCGACATTGCGCTTCGTATTTGTGGCAAAACCCGGTAAGACGGTCATCAAGGAAGTTTCGGTGGACGATCTGCTGATTGAATTGTGCCGCCAGCGTGAAGAGGAGCTCCATGGCTGAGTTCCTTTTTCAAGGCAGCATTCCCAGTTCTAAATCTGTCTTCAATCGTGCATTGATCGTGCAAAGCTATTTTCCGGTTCTGGATCTACATGGCTTTGCCGGTTGTGATGACGTGCGCTTTATGCGCGAAGGTCTTAAAGGAATTAAAGAGCGCAGCCGCATAGATTGTGGTGAGGGCGGAACGACTTTTCGATTTATGGCATTACGAGCTTCGCGCGTGCGGGGTGTGCATGTTCTTAAAGGTTCTTCAAGATTGATGTCCCGTCCACAGCAGGGACTGATCGATTTGCTGAAGGAGCTTGGTGTCCAGGCGCAAATCAAAAAGAACGAAATGCATATCGTCAGCGAAGGCTGGAAGAAATTTAAGAATCATGTGGTGAAAGTCGATACGTCAGAGTCATCGCAATATGCCTCGGCCCTGATTTTGAATTCATGGTTGTTGGATTTTGATTTGGAATTCCAGCTGGTGGGCAGCAAAGTTTCTGAAAGTTACTTCCTATTGACCCTCGAGATGCTGAAGGGCATGGGTTTAAGAATTAAACAATCGGCCACGGGCTTTTTGGTTCCCATGGGGCAGCGCCTGGAAAAGCTGTCTTACGAAGTGGAAGCGGACATGAGTTCCATGTTCACCATGGCCTCTGCCGGAGTTCTTGCGGGAACCTCCATCATCGAAAATTTTCCGGAACACACTGAGCAGCCCGATAAAGTCTTTGTCGAGATCTTTAAAAAAATGGGCGCCATGGTAGAGCGCGACGGCAAGACGCTAACAGTGAAAAAGCCTGCGAAACTAAAGGCTGTGGATTGGAACTTGTTCCAGTGCCCTGATCTGTTTCCGGCTCTGGCCGTGGTTTGCAGCTTTGCCGAAGGGACTTCCAAGTTGTTTGGCGCGCCTCACTTGGTTGCGAAAGAATCCAATCGCATAGCCAAGGTTGCGGACCTTTTCAATCTGTTGGGTATTCAGCATGAAGTTCTTGAGGATGGCATGATCATTCATGGTAATCCCAAGCAGGCTTTAAAAAAGAATATCGTCTTTAATCCTGACGAAGATCATCGCATGGTAATGGCAGCTGTTTTGATGAAGCTGATGGGGCAGGGAATTCAGATCGAACATCCCGAAGCAATCAATAAAAGCTTTCCAGAATTCTGGGGCATGATTGGAATTAAACCATGATCACACTGATAATCGGGCATCGTGGCACGGGTAAAACTGAATTGCTCAAACGCATGCAGCTAACCTTGCAAAGTCCCGATGTCGCCTATCTGGATCTTGATGATGAGATCGAAAAACGCATTGGCAAAACCATTCGTGAGTTGTTTCTGGAGCACGGAGAAGCTTATTTCCGTGATATGGAACGACAGATATTTCTGGAGGTTTTGCAAAAACCTTATCGCGATATTTTTTTGGTTTTGGGTGCGGGTTTCGATGTCACCATCATTTCCTCCTACGCTGAAGCTTCGGCGGACAGGCCCGCGCAGGAGGTGAAAGTCCTGTGGGTAAAGAGGCAGACGGATTTGGATGGACGGATTTTTTTGAATCGTCCGCGCCTGGATCCTGACATGTCTCCGTTGCAGGAGTACATCAAGCGTGCCAGTCCCCGCGAAGTGCGCTATCAGGAAGTGGCTGACGAAGTGTATTTGATGCCCGAGGGGATTTTTGAGCATCACCATCAGGTTCTGGGTTTGGAAAGACAGATTCTTTCCGGTCAGCTGCAAAACATTTCCGGTGGGATGACGATTGAGCCGTCCGTATTTAAAAAACCGCACCGCTTGGAACTTTTTAAAAAGCGCTATGCTGGCCGCGGTGTCGACTACTTCGAATTGCGCGATGATTATTTAAGTGAAGAACATATTCTGCATTTTATCCAGGAGATGCCAGGCGAGAAATTCATTTTCTCTTTCCGCATGGCAAAAGATCGGGGCGAATGGTGGAATTCTGAAAACGCTCAATTCATCTTACAGAACGCTTCCTGGATCGACTGGCCTTTGGAGTTAGGCGTACCCGCTGAAGTTTTAGAGCGGATTCCAAAAGAGAAGATCATTGTTTCAGCACACGAAAGCGTTCACCTTTTCGATTTACAAAAGCTTGAAAACGAAGTCGGTCATTTAAAATTCGCACCGGCGATCGAAAGTTACACAGATCTTTTACGCCTGCATAAATGGCAGCAGGAACAACCTTCCAATCGCAGCTTCTTACCCCGATCTAATGATGGTCGTTGGGGCTGGTATCGCCTTTTGCAAAAAGGGCGACAGCTCATCAACTTCTGGCGCGAAGGTCAGGGCAGTGCCGGTGATCAGCCCAGCTTGTTTCATTGGATGAGCACGGAATCCCAGGTCAGAAATTTTGCCGCGGTCCTGGGTGATCCCGTCGCGCACAGCTTTACTCCGGTAGAGCATTCTGACTTTTTTGCTTCCCGGCATCTTCCGGTTTTTGCTATTCGTATACCTCGCGAGGAATGGGATGTTGCCATGCCAGTTCTCCAGGAGCTGGGTTTGCAATATGCGGCAGTGACTTCACCTCATAAAGAACGAGCAGCACGCTGGTGTTTTCACCCGACTCTGCCAGCCGTGAATACTTTGTACTTTGATAAGAAAACTTCGAAATGGTTGGGCACCTCTACCGACGAAGCGGGTTTCGTGGAATTGATCGAAGGTGTCGGAATGCTTGCACCACTGCAAAAAGAAATCGCCGTATGGGGTGGTGGTGGAACCTTATCGATGATCGAAAAAGTTCTGCCTCATGCAAGCTACTATTCTGCAAGAACCGGCGACTTGCGCGAAGGTTCAGAGTCTGCTGAAGGAGTGTCTCCGAAGGTGGTAATCTGGGCGGCTCCTCGTATGGAGGATACTTACATGCCGCCGGCGGACTGGAAGCCTGCAATGATTTTTGATTTAAATTATAAAGAAGACTCTGTCGGGCGCGAGTACGCCCAGCAGGCCCGCGCCAATTATGAATCGGGTCTGAAAATGTTTGTGGCGCAAGCCCAACAACAACGAATGTTCTGGAAACAGTGCGAGGAAAAATCATGAGTTCAGCAAATCAATTCGGTTCTCGTTTCACGATGACGTCATTTGGTGAAAGTCATGGCACGGCACTGGGTGTGCTGATTGATGGCTGTCCTGCCGGTGTTCATTTTGATTCGGCTGTTTTAACCAAAGAACTTGAAAGACGCAGACCTGGTCATCATGGTTCAGGGCAAATCGTCTCGGGCCGCCAGGAAACGGATCAGGCAGAAATTCTTAGCGGCGTCTTTGACGGAAAAACTTTAGGCACTCCGATTGCGATCATCGTGCGCAATCAGGACGCGCGTTCTCAGGATTACGAAAAGATTCAAAAAGCCCCGCGCGCTGGACACGCAGATGATATGTGGAAGAACAAGTTCGGTCACAGTGATCATCGCGGTGGCGGTCGTTCCTCGGGACGAGAAACAGTTTCCCGCGTTATGGCCGGTGCGGTCGCAAAAATGATGATGAATGAAGTCAGCTCCCGCACAAAAGTGATCGGCTACGCTTCGCAAATCGGCCCTATCGCTCTTCCCGATGCAGATCGCAAAAATGTTAAGAACGTGGATGTCGATTCCTTTCAGGCAAGATTTCCATCCAAAGACGACCAGCAGGTAGCGGATCTTTTAAAGAAAGCTCAGGAAAGCGGGGACAGCTTCGGTGGGATCGCAGAGATTTTGATTCAAGCTCCGCCGTCGTCCCTGGGGCAGCCGGTATTTCATAAATTAAAGTCAGATCTGGCCATGGCCTTCATGAGTGTAGGTGCTGCAAACGGGTTTGAACTGGGTTTGGGTTTTGATTCCGCACAAGTTCCGGGGACGGAATTTCATCAAGGCGGCCAAGACGTGTACGGTGGAATCCGTGGCGGTATTTCGACAGGCGAGGATATCTTGCTTAGAGTTTCCTTCAAACCCACCAGCTCTATTTTGGACGTGGCAAAGAAGGGCCGTCACGATCCCTGCATCGTCACCCGCGCAATCCCAGTCCTGGAGGCCATGACATGGCTGGTATTGGCAGACCATTACCTGTGGGCTAAAACAGATAAATTATAAAAACGCACCGCACCCCAAAAGGTACGGCGTACCTTTTGGGAGAGTTATGGTTTCTGATATTTTCACACCGGAATGGTGGACGGAAGTTCCTGGTTTTAATTTTAAAGATATTACTTATCATCGCGCGAAAGATCAGGGCACGGTTCGCATTGCTTTCAACCGTCCTGAAGTGCGCAACGCTTTCCGCCCGCAAACGGTCGATGAACTTTACATCGCACTTGAGCACGCACGCGTAACTCCTGACGTGGGTGTTGTTTTGATTACAGGTAACGGTCCTTCACCGAAAGATGCCGGTTGGGCATTCTGTTCTGGTGGTGACCAGCGCATTCGCGGCAAAGACGGCTACAAATACGAAGACAAAGAAGCTGCTGGTAAAGCAGATCTTGCTCGCCTGGGTCGCTTGCACATCCTGGAAGTTCAACGCTTGATTCGCTTTATGCCGAAAATCGTGGTCGCCGTGGTTCCTGGTTGGGCCGTGGGTGGCGGGCATTCACTTCATGTGGTCTGTGATCTGACTTTGGCCAGCAAGGAACACGCGATCTTTAAGCAAACAGATCCTGACGTTGCAAGTTTCGACAGCGGTTACGGTTCTGCATATCTTGCGCGCATGGTGGGACAAAAACGTGCCCGTGAAATTTTCTTCCTGGGTCGCAATTACTCTGCACAAGAGGCGTTCGAGATGGGAATGGTCAATGCGGTTATTCCTCATAAGGACCTTGAAAAAGTTGCTTTGGAGTGGGCTGCGGAAATGAATACGAAAAGTCCAACTGCCATGCGCATGTTGAAATTCGGCTTTAACATGATCGATGATGGTCTGGTGGGGCAGCAATTATTTGCAGGCGAGGCGACCAGACTGGCTTACGGTACTGAAGAAGCAGTCGAAGGCCGCGGAGCTTTCGTCGAGAAACGGGAACGCGACTTCTCTAAATTCCCTTGGCATTATTAAAAGTGAGCAAGCCCCTCGGGGCTAGCAAATTACAGGTCTAATTAAGTACAAATTCTTATTTAGTGGGAGGAGAATAAAGCCATGAAACGGCGTTATCTTCTCCTTCTTTTTATGGCGCTTTTTATCTCGGGTTGCCCAACCCGGGAACAGCCAAAAATTCCTCCGCCAAAACCTCCAGAACCTCAAACAGAAACAAAAGATTCTCAAAATGTGGGTTTGAATCATCGTCAGTTGGACCAACTGGGCGGGATGGCTCCATTAGTGGGACCTGGCGTCTATTTCTTAGTGATGCTCGCATAGAAAAAACTGCCGAAACCGGCAATCAAGGACAGTGCAGTTTGACCCGTGGAGTGAAATTAGGTACCACTTTTTCATGACAAATATTTCTACTACGCTAGTTAAGTCCCCGAAGTCTCTTCCACCGTCTGATCAACTTGGTTTTGGTCAATACTTCACCGATCACATGTTTGTGGCGAAGTATGCAGAAGGTAAGGGATGGTATGAGGCTTCGATCGTGCCTTATGGTCCTCTTTCCGTGGATCCGGGAGCTTCCGTTTTGCATTATGGTCAGGCGTTGTTTGAAGGAATGAAAGCCTTCCGTCAAAACGACGGCCGTGTGGTTTTCTTCCGTCCTGAGTTCAATTACACCCGTTTGGCAGAGGGCGCAGAACGTATGTGTCTGGAAGCTCCTCCCATGGAACTTTTCATGCAGGGTCTGCATGAGCTGACAAAAGTGGACGAGCGCTGGATTCCTCACCAAAAAGGGACTTCTCTTTATATCCGTCCTACACTGATCGGAACGGAAGCGTTCCTGGGTGTTAGACCATCCAAGGAAACAACATTCTTCATCTTGCTTTCGCCAGTGGGTTCTTATTATGCAGAGGGCGCTAAGCCCGTAAAAATCTGGACAGAGGAAAGATACCTTCGCGCAGCTCCAGGTGGCCTGGGTTCTGTGAAAGCAGGGGCGAACTATGCTTCCAGCCTGAAAGCCGCTTTAGAGGCGAAACAAAAGGGCTACGCACAGGTGTTGTGGTTGGACGTGGAACGTTTGGGTATTGAAGAAGTGGGAACAATGAACGCCTTCTTCGTATTCAATAATGAAATCGTAACTCCCGCGTTGAACGGCAGTATCCTTTCCGGCGGAACTCGTGATGCTATCATCCAGGTTTTGAAAAAGAAAAATCTTCCAATCGTTGAAAGACGTATCACCATCGTAGAAGTGATCGAACGCCTTGCAAAAGGGGAGCTGAAAGAAGCCTTCGGTACCGGAACAGCGGCAGTGATCTCTCCGATCGGCGTGATTCACTACAACGAGAAAGACTGGACGATTAATAACAACGAAACCGGTCCTTTGAGTTCAGAGCTTTACAACGAAATCACTGGAATTCAGCAGGGAACAATTCCGGATTCAATGAACTGGATTTCCCCTCTTACCTAAACATTCAGTGTTCTGAATAAAAAAAGGCTGAGTTGAAACTCAGCCTTTTTTATTTTCGCCTATTCAGTTTTTAAAATTACAGAATCGCGTTTTCAGCAATCGGCGGTTGTCCCGTGATGCATTTGATGTACTTAGGATTGATCACAAGATTCTTCTTACCGTTGAACCAGCGGATCTCAACACGCTCCTGTGTTTCCATATGAGTGTAAGTCGCGTGATCACCGTACATCACCATGTCGGGAGTGCGCAGGTCTTCATAGGATTTTACAGCCAGCATGATTTCTTTATTATCAAGATCGCCCACGACCATGTGACCGCTTAGATCATTCACGATGTGACCTTCTTTTTGGCCTTGTGCCAGCATGGCATCGAAAGCTTTTTCCAATTTAGCAAATTCAGCAGAGTTATGAACAACCCAACCCTCAGCCTGATAGTCTTCAGCAGAGGGGCAAATCTCACTCGCAAGAGATACGGAACCAGTAAACATTAAAGCGGCGATAATCCATTTCATCTCGGACTCCTTTTAAAGTGGGACTACTTTTTATCTAACTGGAGTCAGAGTCAAATTTTACTGTCTATTGAAAACAAAATAAAAAAGGCGTTCCCGGGGAAACGCCTTTTGGTACTGGTTTTTATGTGATGCGTGAAGGACTACTTAACCGGCTTATTTTGTCACTTATTTAACAGTGCCTTTGTAGATGTACGCGATACCGCCCGTAAGAGTCATGTATTCGCATTTAGAGAAAGCACCTGTCTCATTCATCATCGCAACAAATTCATCGCGGCATGGGAATGCAGCAGAAGATTTTTGCAGATACTCGTAAGCATCTTTTTGACCTGTCACCAAGCCGCCGATTTTAGGAAGGATGTTTTGAGAGTAGAAGTTGTAAAGAGCCCCGAACACCGGGATGTTCACTTGGCCGAACTCCAGGATCATCACCTGACCACCAGATCTGGTAACACGCGCCATTTCAGCCAAACCTTTTACCGGATTGCCAACGTTGCGAATACCAAAAGAGATCGAAGAGATATCAAAGGAATTATCAGCGTAATTAAGCTGAGTTACGTCAGCCTGTTCAAACTTGATATCAAGGCCACGGTTCGCAGCTTTGCCTGGTGCCGGGATCAGCATCTCAGCACAGAAATCTGTGCCTGTTACCTGTCCTGCAGAGCCCACAGTTTGTTTGAATTCGATAGCCAGGTCGCCAGTTCCTGTTGCGCAATCCAAAACTCTGTCGCCCAGTTTTGCGCCGGAAAATTTAACCAGTTTTTTTCTCCACAAGTGGTGAACACCCATGGAAAGCACATTGTTTCCTTTGTCATAGTTTGCAGCCACTTTAGAGAACATGCTGCGAATGATTTCAGGATTTGGAGAGTGTTTTTGATTCTCAGTGTGCATGTGCTGTCACCTTGTGAAGAGGACGGTCGATAGCGACCAGGATTCTTTCAAGTTTTCTCATCATCATTTCGAAGTCCTGCAAAGTCAGGGCTTGCATACCATCAGAAAGTGCTTCTGCTGGACGAGGATGAACTTCCACGATGATACCGTCAGCGCCCACAGCCGCAGCTGCGTAAGCCAAATCCGGAACCAACGCGCGAATACCCACTGCATGAGAAGGATCCACGATAACTGGAAGGTTTGTGTTTTTCTTGGCAAACGCCACAGCGTTCAAATCCAAAGTGTTGCGAGTCGCTGTTTCGAAAGTACGGATACCACGTTCACAAAGGATCACATTGTTGTTACCCGCTTTGATCACGTATTCAGAGGCTTTAACCCATTCTTCGATGTAAGCAGCCAGACCACGTTTTAAAAGAACCGGCTTCTTTTGACGTCCCAACTCTTTCAAAAGTTCGTAGTTCTGCATAGAGCGAGAACCTACTTGGAAGCACTCCACAAGGTCATAAACTTCTTCGATTTGACGGATGTCAGTGACTTCGGAGATCAAGCTCATGTTGAGCTGTTTGCAAACGTCTTTCACGATGTCGAAAGATGAATTTCCCAAACCCTGGAAGGCTGTTGGGGACGTGCGCATTTTCCAGATTCCGCCGCGAAGCAAGTGCGCGCCAGAAGCCTTAACACCAGAAGCTGTTTCTAGAAATTGAGCGTGGCTTTCGATAGAGCACGGACCGGCGATGACCGTGAATTCGGGACCCCCAATATTAAACCCGCCAACATTGACGATTTGGGTTGAGGGACTTGTTTGCATAGTTTGGATTTCCATATTACGAACTCTCACTGTGGATCGGAAACATAACATATCGCCTCTAGGCATTACAAACTTTTTGGACTCGGGGGCCCTCTTGCGGCACAAGGGGCAATGGACTCTAATTCAGGGCCCTTTTAGCCGTGTAAAAACTCCCAATAGTTCAGAGATATCAGTATTTTGCCCTGATTTCTATGAGCAGGATTCGCACCCCCTGTGGTGGGGAACGGCTCAGTTCACTCTCAGTACCCCTGAATTACAGTCTCTCCTTGAAAACCAATTGTCCGAAAACCCGCGTCCCGATGGGCCCCTAAGTAAGGCCGAGTGGCAGGAGCCTTCCGAAAACGATTTCCAAACGGACCTCAGTGAAATCCAAAAAAGAATCTCCAATCACCAGATTCAAAAAGCGGTTCCGGTGGTGTTTGCCCGTTCAAAACAAACGGTCAGTGCAGGCGAGCGGGCGCAGATGATTCTGAATCTTCTGTCGGCTCCGGAAACTTTGTACGTCTTTGGCTTTTGGCAGAACGGACAGGGTGTGTTGGGGGCGACGCCGGAAGTGTTGTTTGATTATGATCATGGTTTGCTGCAAACAATGGCTTTGGCGGGAACCTGCCCGAAAAGCGAAAAGGCGGAACGTGCCTCTTTGCTTCTTGATGAAAAGGAAATGCAAGAGCATCATTTCGTGGTTGAGGATATCACAAAGCGTTTAAATCAGTGGGGAGAAGTGCAAAGTCACGGACCCACGATTTTGGAATTGCCGATGTTGTATCACCTGAAAACTGATTTTCAGGTTCACTGCAAGGTGAAACCGGATTTTCGTGAACTGGTGATGCAGTTGCATCCGACACCGGCCTTGGGAGTTGCTCCCAGAGCAGCCGGTTACAAATGGATGCAGGAGCTGCCAGGACAAGAGGGGCGTCGGGGCTTTGGCGGCCCGATCGCTTTTTTGGGTGCTGACGTGGCTGTGTGTCTGGTTGCGATTCGCAATTTGCAGTGGGATCAGAACGAATCTATGATTGGATCCGGCTGTGGCGTGGTTGCAGCCAGTGAATTTTCCAGAGAGTGGCGGGAGCTTTTTCAAAAGCGCCTGTCGGTAAGAAAGATTTTGGGGCTTAAAGTATGACGAACATGGAATTGGCAGCAAAAGTAATTCAGGAGCTGGTGGATACGGGAGTCCGTGAATTCATCCTCTGCGCCGGTGCCCGCAACAGTCCTCTGGTTCACATTCTGGATGAAAACAAAAATCTTAAAGTGTATTCCTTTTTTGAAGAGCGCTCGGCAGCTTTTTTTGCCTTGGGCCGCATCGCAGGGTATCGTCGTCCCGTTGCTATTTTCACCACCTCCGGAACTGCCGTGGCGGAACTTTTGCCAGCAGCGGTTGAGGGGACGTATTCTTCATTGCCATTGATTATGGTGACTGCAGACCGTCCAAAACGTTATCGCGGTTCAGGTGCTCCCCAGGCGATCGAGCAAGTCGGGATTTTTTCTTACTACAACGAAGTAGCATTGGATATCGATGCGGAAAATTCGCATCTGTCTTTCAAAAGCCTGTCCTGGAAAAAACCAATTCACGTGAATGTTTGTTTTGAAGAGCCGTTGATTGACGGGCCTGTGCCGCAAATCAGAGTTCCCGCTTCCAGTGAACGAACCAAACTTCCTGGCCAGCTTCCTATGGGAATGTTGAAGCAACTGGAAGATTTTCTAAACACCCGCAAGCCCCTGGTTTTGGTCGGTATCCTGCCAGAGAAAGCTTACGGGACAGTTCTGGATTTCTTAAAGCAATACAAAGCACCACTTTATGCTGAAGGCATTTCAAGTCTTCGTGGTCATCCGGATCTTAAAGATTTACAAATCCGTTCCGGCGAACAAATGATCCATCGCCTGCTAAAGTCCGGCGCATGTGATTCTATTTTACGAATTGGCGGAGTGCCGACAGTGCGCTTGTGGCGTGATCTTGAAGATCGCTATCGTGATCTGCCTGTGTTTTCGGTGGCCTTTAATCACTACACAGGATTAAGTCGTCCCGTGGATCACTGTCCATCGCTGGATCTTTTAAGCCAGGTTGAGTTTTCATCAGTACATCGTGAAAACGTGCAGATCGCGGCGGAAGATAACTCCCGCACCGAACAAATGAAGGTGTTGCTGGAGAAGTATCCAAAGTCCGAGCAAGGCATGATCTATGCGGCCTCTAAATTCATGAAGGGACATTCAGTCTATTTGGGGAATTCACTGCCGATTCGTGAATGGGATTCTTGTGCGGATCTTGACAGTGCGCCACTTCGCGTGGCCGCAAATCGTGGAGCAAATGGTATAGACGGACAGATCTCTACCTTCCTGGGATGGGCTCATACAGATACACCGAACTGGTGTCTGGTCGGGGATTTGACGGCGATGTACGATCTTTCCTCGCTGTGGGCGACCAATCAGCTAGAAGCGCAAAAATTACGAGTAGTTGTCATCAATAATGGCGGGGGCCAAATCTTCTCACGCATGTTCAAGAAAGAGATTTTCGTAAATAAACACGAAATTTCCTTCGAATCATGGGCAAAAATGTGGAATTGGTCGTATCAAAAGTGGCATACTGTTCCCAAGAGTTTGGAACTGGATAATCTGCAAATTATTGAGATGGTCCCTGATTGGAATGAGACCCAGCAGTTTTGGAAGGAATTGGAAACGATTTGGAAAGAGTGAATCTGTTTTTGTTGCACGGTTTTTTGGGCAGACCCTCAGATTGGGAAGCAGTAAAGGCTTCCTTGCCGCCGGTTACAAACTTACGCATTTATACTCCTGATTATTTCAAAGACGAAGAGCTGACTTCCGTGCACAGCTTCGACAAATGGGCCGAGAATTTTAACGACTGGGCCCACGATGAAACCAAGGGCACTGGTAAAAACATTTTAGTCGGTTACTCCCTGGGTGGCCGTTTGGCTTTGCAGGCCTTGGCGCAAAATCCAACGCAGTGGCACAAAGCTTTATTTATTTCCACGAATCCCGGCTTTAACGACAATCACAAACATTTCGATCCAAGCTCTGAACAGCGCAGACAGCGCTGGTTAAGTGATTCCTATTGGGCGGAAGAGTTTTTGAAAGCCCCCTGGGACATGGTGATGCGCAACTGGAATGCGCAGCCGGTGTTTGGTGGCGGCAGTGAACCGATGCGCCTGGAAAAAGACTATAACCGTGAAAACCTAAGTTTAGCCCTGACCCGCTGGTCACTGGCTGAACAACAAAACATGCGCAATCTTTTAACTGCGCTTAAGCAAAAAGTTTTGTGGCTGGTCGGCGAAAAAGACGAAAAGTTTGTTTCAATGTCCCATGAGTTGGAACATGAAACAGGTCTTGAAATTGAGATCGCGCAGGACTCTTCGCATCGCGTGTTGTTCGATCGTCCGCGCGAAATTTCTGAACTTATCAAAAATATTTTATCTCAACTGAAGTGATTTTTCCCTGATCCAGGGTAAGTAATACGGAATCGACAGATAGTAAGAATAGGCAGAACACTGATCTTTTGGTCGTTGTGACCAATAGACTCCGCCGATTACTCCCATCAGATGATAGACGCCTTTGATTTTCACGAAAGCAGCCCCGCCGGAATCACCAAAGCAAACGCCCTTGCCGGATAAGTGCTTGGAAGCGAATACTTTTTTATTCGAAAAAACACTGAAGATCGTCATCGGAACTTTACGCAGGCGACCTGTGGAATTTCCGATACCATCCATGCCTGTGGTGCTGCCATAGCCAAACGCGGTGAATGTGCCATTTTCTTTGGTGTAAGTCGTGTCTTTCACCAGTGGCGCAGGTTTGAAACCATCAGGCAGGGAGCCTGAAAAAGAAATCAATGCGATATCGTCGCGATCAAAGTTGCTTTGTGCTCCCGCAAATCCAGAATGCTTAATGACGGCGCGACCGGCGCGGATTTCCATATTGCCGTCGTGCCAGTCCAGACCAAATCCAATTTCCAAAGGATAGCCGGGATTTGAAATACAGTGAGCAGCAGTCAGAATCAGATTAGGTGCGATGATTGTTCCGGTGCAGACAGTTTTTGTGGCAGGCACAAAAATGTGGGCCATGTGTTTTCCCAGGGAATCAAAGCGTGTGACTTTGGTTCCTCCGGCAATTTCCTCGACCGTGTCGTCGACGACGGATTTAGTTAGGGAGTGTTCCGGCTGGCAGGCCGTCAGCAGAGTTAAGCTTAGTAACAGCACGAGTTTTTTCATCGCTGTTATTTTCCAACTTGCTCTTGAAGTTTTCCGGCAGCCAGATTTAACCACTCACGGAAAAATGAAACATTGGCGTAAATGGAATTCACACTGCAGTCGGTGATTTTGGAATTTGCCGAACGATTGGCAACACCCCACAGATACAGCTGGCCATTTTTTAAAACAAATCCCGGACCGCCGGAATCACCGTGGCAGGTGGCACCGCTGTCAGATGTGATTTCGATTTCAGAGCTGGAATAACGGCTGTCCACAATTTGTGAAGTTCCCTGGCGAAGTGTGCCGGTACCTTCCATTTTGATTTCCATGCAGTTTTCAAGTTTCATTGAATCCTGGCAGACCACCTGGCCATTTTGAATTGCGCCGATTAAATCCGGATAAGTGTTTACGTCAACTTGCTGAGTGATGATTCGGTTCGCACCAAATCCCGCAATGATGACTTTTTGATTGTCGAACAGATCTTCATTCGTCAGCAAATTCGTGACTGGAGCATAGCCATTCGGAACGGTGCCCTCGAATTTAACCAAAGCGATATCACCGGTATCAGTATCAAGATGAGTTTCACTTCCCCACCAGGCAGTGACAGCAGTTGCCAATCCTTTGCGACTGACCGTCGTGATATTTCTAGCTGTCATGACATTGCCGAAGATGACGGTAACGGTGACATTTTGAGAGTCAGCCACGCAGTGGGCGGCCGTAAGAATCAGATTTCCTTTTAACAAAGTACCGCTGCAAATTTCCTGATCACCATTGTGTTTGTTTTCAATCAAAAGACCGACAACGTGTTTTGCAACGAGGTCTTTTGCGGTGACGGTTTTCCCACCAATAATTGCAGAGTCATTTTTGTTTCGTGAAATCAGTGGAGCGTCGAGTGGAGTGCAGGCACTTATTGTGCAACCGAGAGCCAGATACAAGAATGGATTCTGTAGCAACCCCAAATTTTTCCCCCAGGAAAAGGCACCTTTTTGATTGATGCGTTGAGTTATATAACCTGAAGTAACCGCAATTTGGAAGGCGCAATTTAGGGGAGGGAAACAATTTCTTGGCAGGGTGAATGTAAAAAATTCACCCTGCCCAAGGCTTAAAACGATTTACAAGCGTCTGTGGCTTCAATCAGAGCGGATCTGGTGCCCGGTTCTGCAGCGGCATGGCCGGAATCCGCAATAATTTGGAATTTGGCTTCAGGCCAGGCTTTATGAAGTTCCCAAGCAGAAGTCGCTGGGCAAACCACATCGTAACGACCCTGAACGATCCAAGCTGGAATGTTGCGGATCTTATTTACGTTTTCCAGAATCCAGTTGTTCGTTTCAAAGAAGGCGTTGTTCGTGAAGTAGTGGCACTCAATGCGCGCGAAACTCAATGCGGAATCCGGGTCATCGAATTCTTCGATCGCGTGTGCATCAATATAAAGGCGAGACGTTGCAGCTTCCCACTTGCTCCAGGCTTTTGCGGCTTCCAAACGCACGTCGCGATTTTCGTGAGTCAGGCGTTTATAGTAAGCAGTCACCATGTCATGACGTTCGTTTTCTGGAATTACTTTTAGATACTCGTCCCAAACATCCGGGAAGATTTGCGATGCGCCCTCTTGATAGAACCATTTAATTTCTGAAGGACGGCACATAAAGATGCCACGCAAAACCAAAGATTTAACACGTTCCGGATGTTTGATTGCGTAAGTCAAAGCCAGTGTTGAACCCCAGCTGCCGCCGAACACAACCCATTTATCGATCTTAAGGTGTTCGCGAATTTTTTCTGTATCGGAAACCAAATCCCATGTGGTGTTTTCGCGAAGTTCCGCGCAAGGCGTGGATTGGCCCGAGCCACGCTGATCAAAAAGGATGATGCGATAAGTTTTTGGATCAAAGAAACGACGGTGATCAGGAGAAACTCCACCACCGGGACCGCCGTGAAGGAAAACGATGGGCTTGCCTGCAGGATTTCCAACTTCTTCGTAGTAAAGATTGTGAATCTCAGAAACTTTTAAAAAGCCTTTATTATACGGTTCAATCGCGGGATAAAATTCGCGAAGATTTTGTTTTTCCATTTGTAGGTTCCTTTGTATCTAGAGGTCTAAACTGTACGCCAACCGACCTTATGAGTCCACGCCACAAATTCTTCGTGACGCTTTTTGGGATCGGCGGGATGAAATTCTTCAAGGGGACTTAGCACCAGGCTTTCCAGCGGGGAAAGTCCCACTTCGGCCCGGCGGGAATTCAGATTGTCGGGATCTTCGACATCGGTGACTCGCAAAATTCCGTTGTCGTCCCAATCTGAATTGGTTCCATAGACTTGCTTACGGCCTTCATAAAAACGAATGCGGTCGATTAACATAGCCACATATTGTTTGGGAATTTGATTGGAAGGAAGTAAGTCAGTTGCAATGACTTCCATGGCGCGCATGAACTCGGGCCAGCTGATAGAATGCAGGATCAGTCTCATTGCCGCGATGGCAGCGTCATTTCCGACTTTGTCGATTGTTGGAAATCCGTGCAGATCAATCAGCTCTTTCAAATGTTCGGCGTGTTTTAGGTGAACTTTCTCCATCACCGGAGAGTAGCCCTGAAATAACTCGCCAGTTGCGGCGAGGGCTTCTCGCACCGCCTGATCTTCACGCATCATGTGCATCAATTCTTCTGAAAATTCCTGCCAGTTGGTGCTCATTAGAAGAAGTCTTTCCTGAATTTGTTTTTCTCGATCTCGGGAATAAAGCTTGCTTCAAAAGCGATTTGATTACAGCGTTTGAAGTCTTCAACCCCGAATGAATGAGTTCGATGCAAAACCTCATAGTCATCACTTAAGGTTGTTGCGAAAATGCCCGGATCGTCTGAATTCACTGTAACCAAAACTCCGGCGTTTAGAAGCTGACGGATCGGGTGGTCTTCGTAGGTTTTAAACGACTGAGTCAGATAATTACTGATCGGGCAGACCTCCAGCGGAATGCGGCGATCGCGGATGAAATTTAAAATCTCAGGGTTGCGCACGATTTGAATACCATGACCGATACGTTCCGCCCCCAAAATTTCGACCGAATCTTTCACCCACATTGCTGCCAGGTCATTTGGTGTTTCACCGGAATGAACCGTGATGTGCAGCCCGGCCTTTTTGGCTTTTTGAAACAGGGGAGCAAAGACTTTTGGATCAAAGCCCTCTTCGTTGTCAGCCAGATCCAGTGCGACAAAGGTGTCTTTGTTGGCAATTGCGAAATCCACAACTTTTTCCGCAACAGCAAAGGGTTTTATTCTTTGCACGATGCAAATCAAACCCACCGCAATGGCAAAGTTTTTCTGCGCCATTTGAACGCCCTTAACCAGCGCCTGGTGAATGGAGTCAAAGGTCAGATTCGAGTGCCCCTCTGCAATGAAAGTAGGCGCATAACGCAGTTCAAGAAGGCGGATGCCGTCGTTATAAGCGTCTTCGCAAGCTTCGTAAGCAATCCGGGTCAGTATTTCCTCGCTGGCCAAAACCTTTTGTGCATTAAGAAACTTTTTAAGCACACTCCCTAAGTCATTCATGGGTTCTGTGATTAAAAACTGATCTTTTTGACCTTGAGAAGTGGGAGCCAAAGGTATTCCCACTCGCGGGGCCAGTTCCACCAGCGTACTCCAACGCACCGAGCAGTCTAAATGGCGGTGGAGTTCCACTTTTAAAAGATCGCGAATGTTATGTGCATAGAGCTTTTGCATTTGAAGTTCCCCTGCTGTGGAAGTAGAACATTATTCTATGACTGAACCTATTCAAATCAAATCAAAATTGGCTGGCAACCCGACTCAAGAACCTCAATTCAAAAGCTTTGTTAAAAGCAAGGACGGCAGATCTATTCCTGTAGCTGATCCTCGCTCGACGCGCGCGCTTGTGTCCTTGATGGACATGAATGCGGTGCTGGGTGGCGCAGCTTCCCACTACGGCGGTCCTGCAGCGTTTGCAGAGTTGATGTCGGCAATGCATGGACATGTTTTTGACGTTGCTCAACGCGAGAACAAGCCTTGGTACGAATTGTTTCACGTCGTTAATGATGCTGGTCACTGCGAAAACGGTTTGTATGCTTTGAAAGCAAACTACCAAATGGCGGGTTTGAATCTGAACAGCCTTAAAAAATTCCGCTCAATCGAAAGTGGATTGACGGGTCACGGTGAAGTTCACTGCTTTCCTGAAGGTGTTTTTGTTTCCAACGGTCCATTGGGTTCCGCGTTCCCACAAACTCAAGGTTTGGCGATGGGCGAGGCGATCTCTGGAAAAAACCGTGTGACGATCACTGCGATCTCTGACGGGGCAAGCATGGAGGGTGAAGCGCGTGAATCTTTCGCGGCGATCCCTGGTCTGGCTGCAACTGGTAAAATGGGTCCTTACGTGATGGTTATCAGCGATAACAACACGAAACTTTCCGGCCGTATTGATAATGAATCTTTCTCGATGTCACATACATTTGCGGCTTTGAGAACGATGGGTTGGGATGTGATTTCATTGCCTGAAGGCAATGACCTGCAGAAATGTTACGACGCTATCGTAACTGCAGTGGAAAAAGCGAAAGCCAATCCAAAAGTTCCTGTGGCGATTCATGCAAAAACAGTAAAAGGTATCGGCACCAAGAAAACGGCAGAATCAGCAAGCGGTGGTCACGGTTTCCCTTTGAAAAGTCCTTCCGAACTTCCAGCATTCCTTTCTGAAATTTACAATGGCGAGGCGTTGCCAGCGGTTTACAACACTTGGATTGAAGAGCTGAACAAATGGGAAGCAGACATCAAAGCCAATGCTGTAAAAGACACGGGCGAGAAAATTCAAACAGGAATTTCTTCGGCGATGATTCGCGCACGTAAAGCGGGCTTGCCTGTTCTAAGTGTGACTTCGGATCTTCCAGGTTCCACAGGTGTGGCGGGCTTCAGAAAAGAATTCCCAGGGGATTCTTTCGACGTGGGTGTTGCTGAATCCAACATGGTTTCCACGGCGGCTGGTTTGTCTAAATTGGGTTACATCCCGGTTGTCGACACGTTCGCGCAATTCGGTGTTACAAAAGGCGCATTGCCACTGACAATGGGTGCATTGTCTGAGGCTCCAGTGATCTGCGTGTTCTCTCACACAGGTTTCCAGGATGCGGCTGACGGAGCTTCACATCAGGCTCTTAGCTACATGGCGATGGTTTCCTCTATCCCGCACGTGGATGTTTACTCGTTGTCTTGCAGCGAGGAAGCGGATCAGGTGATGTTCACTGTGATTGAAAACTTTGCTAAAGACCGCAAGGCTGGAAAAGTACCAAACAGTGCTGTTTTCTTCCTGGGTCGTGAAAACTTCCCGAAATCATATGTCGCCGGTGCGAAGTATGATCTGAAAAAAGCGCAAATCCTGGCTGATACGACGGCAGGTAAATCTAAATCCGTAACTATCGCAACAACGGGTTCCTTGGTGCCGCAAGCTTTGGAAGCTTCCAAAACTTTGGAAGCTCAAGGCATCGGTTCTGTGGTTGTAAACTGCGTGAACGTAAATCACGTGGATGTTGAGACGTTCAAATCTGTTTTGGCAAAAACCGGGGGACGTATGGTGACTGCTGAAGATCATCAAGTCATCGGCGGATTCGGCCAAATGCTTTGCCACGCTCTATTGCAGGCGCAAGTGGATTTCAAAGTGAAGTCCCTGGGCGTGCACGGTGAATTTGGTCAAAGCTCTTACACAGCTCTTGAGCTATACAAAAAACACAAAGTCGACGCATCAGCGATCGTGGCAGCAGCGAAATAGGTGCCAGGTTAAGGGGAGGCCAACGCTTCCCCTTTTTCTTTTTCATGAGTTCATGAATATTTATCGCCATACAATCAGCGGTTCACTCGCTTTTGCGCTTTTGTTTATCTAATGCGAGTCTATTTTAATTTACCTGGCAGCAGAGCATACCGATCAATCTGTCATGAACGTAATGGTATGTATCGCCCTATCTCTATTGCTTTGCTCGTGCACGTTGAGTTTGGAATTATTGGATCATTCATCTTCCAGTACCGAAATTGACGTGGGCCCGGTGAAACTTGAGCTTGAAGGACCCACTCCTGCAAAAGGGAATTCAGAATCTAATTTCGTCTGGACATTGAAGTATTCGGGAACTCGCTCGATTGATTTGAAAGACAGCCACGTCACTCTTAAAGGCAGTGATACCTCTGGATGTACCATGACTCTGGGTGGTTCTGGATCGACTCGTACTGTGACTGTGACCGGATGTTCTGGTGACGGAACGGTGGGTATTGATGTTGCCGCAAATACAGCAATTGATTCCCAGGGAAATCTTGCAGAGGCTCCTGCATCCGATGATCAAGCCATGGTTAGCAGTGCGGTTCCCACTCAGGTATTTACAGCACCTTCAAGTTTACAGGTTTACAACGACATCGCTCCGTTAAGTCATTTTTGGAAGGCCACTTTTGCTGGTGTTACAGAGATTCCTCTAAAATCTTCGGATGTAGTTTTAAGTGGCGATACCCAAGGCTGCAACGTCGCAGTTGCAGAGGTTCACAATGATCCGCTTTCACGATTCATCTCTTTAACGAATTGTGAAAAATCCAGCGGCACAGTGACTATGTCGCTACCGAAAGGTTCGGGTAAGAATGATTATGGAACCGGAACGATCGCTAATACGGCGGTATCAGTGACCCTGAATAACAAGCGCCTGGTTTCCTGGAAATATCCTTCAGTGGTATTAGAGTACAGTGCAGGTACAAGCCCGCAATCCTTGGAGATAACATTGAGTGATGCGCTGTCGGAGGATCTGGTCATCGACTATGCTCCCAGCGCAGTAACGACTGCTCAACACAATCTGGCACGCGGTCAGGTGACAATTCCCGCAGGACAAAGAAGTGCCACCATTTCATATGAGACTTATGGTTCCGGAGACGGTAAAAGCAAATTCATAAACGTAGCATTGCAGGGTGCTGTTACCGCGTCTGGAAAGTCAGTTGCGGTTCTTGAACAAGTAGCTCGTCGTACAATTAAAGGCTCTGACACAAGCGACGATAGCTATGCTCAAGTTGCTATCAGTCAGTATCACGCATGTGCAATTGTAAAAAACAGTGGCGAGCTCCGTTGTTGGGGAAAAAACTCCGACGGACAACTGGGTGATAACACAACCACCGATCGTAAAAAGTCGGTGGTGGTGGATGCAGGTGTTGCTTATGAATCCGTAGCTGCGGGTGGAGATGCAACCTGTGCCATTGTTAAAGGCACAGGTAAGTTAAAGTGCTGGGGTTATGGTGGCTCGGGTCAGTTAGGTCAGGGAGTTGATATCTATAGATCCACTGTGCCTGTTGATGTCGACACGGTTCCCTATAAAAAAGTTGTTATCGGTTACGCTCATACCTGCGGAATTCTGAAGGACACCGAAGAGGTAAAATGTTGGGGGCAAAATTCCTATGGCCAATTGGGAAGAGGAAACTATACCGAATCTAAAGGCCCTGTTGCCATTGACACTGGTGTTGCTTACGAGAACATCACGGCAGGTTGGTACTTTAACTGTGGAACTGTAAAGGCAAGTGGAGCGCTGAAATGCTGGGGCGCCAATTACTATGGTCATTCCGGTCTTGATAGCAGTACCTCATACGTCCTGACTCCGACGATTGCAGACAGTGGTAAGGCATATAAAGCCGTTGCTGCGGGTTCCGATCATGCTTGTGGCATTCTAACAACGGGTGCGCTGAAATGCTGGGGATACAATGGATCGCAGGGTGGGGACGGAACTTACTCTAGCAGTAATATAAAGCCCACGGTTATTGATATCGGAGTAAGTTACGAGAAGATCGTAACCGGGGACTATTTTTCCTGCGCGAAAGTGCAGAGCTCAGACCAATGGAAGTGCTGGGGCCAGAATGTAACTCGTTATCCTGACGGCTCTAAAGCCTACGGCGTAAGCCCAGTACCCTTGAAGACAAACACGGCTTTTGAAAGTTTAGCTTTAAGCAGTTTCGGATGTGGAATCATTAAAACCTCCGGCGAAATTCGTTGTTGGGGGGATAATGGTTACGGACAGATTGGTGATGGTACTTCCACGAGCGGCGGATATCCTATTCAGCTGACTCCGGTTGTGACTGATCTTGGTGAGAGCTATGAATCAATTGCTTCAGATTCCCTTTTCAATTGTGGCATCGTGAAAGGGACCGGAGTTGTTAAGTGCTGGGGCTCATCGACCAATGCTATGGGGGATGGAATCGGGGCCTTAAGCAGAACGGCGCCAATAGCCGTCGATGGCAACGTCCGTTATAGAAAAATTTCGGTTTCCTCCGGTCATGCCTGCGGCATCGTTAAAGATACAGATGCACTAAGATGCTGGGGAAATAACTCCTATGGACAGTTGGGAGTGGGAGCTACACCTACTTCTTCAAACGTCGCATTGAACGTTGATGTTGGTGTTGCTTATGAAACCATTTCTGTGGGTGATAATCATACCTGTGGAATTGTGAAAACAACGGGCGAGCTTAAATGCTGGGGCCAGAACAGTTATTCAGCCGTCGGAAAATCTTCCGGTACTGCGAAGTACGTCTTGCCGGAAAAGTTAGATGCAGCCGCCTACAGTGCCGTGAGTGCGGGTTATCGCTCAACTTGTGCAATCGTGAAAACGACAGGTGTTTTGAAATGTTGGGGCAAGGCTTTTACTACAACCTCAGTGACGTTGCCTACAGTTATTGATACCGGAGTTAGCTATCAAGCGGTCAGCGTCAGCAGCGGCAGTGCGAATCATGCCTGCGGAATACTGACGACAGGTCGGGTGAAGTGCTGGGGTACGGGAACCTCAGGTCAATTGGGTGCTGGAACTTTGACGACTGTAACCACGCCTGCATTGGTGGCGGACACGGATTTGTATTCAGGTATTAATGTGAAAGGCACGTTCAGTTGCGGTCTTATTGCGACGACGGGTGTGCTGAAATGTTGGGGTAACAACGGGAACGGACAATTGGGCTTGGGTGACACGGTCACCAGAAATTCGCCAACTGTTGTTCAAAGTGGAATCTCGTTTGCAGCAATCAGCCCGGGATCCAATCATGCATGCGCTATTGTTGGCGCTACAGGGACTTTACAGTGCTGGGGGACTAACGGCATGGGCTCCCTAGGAATGGGAGCCGCAACCAGCTACGTGACGCCAGTGTTGGCGCCATGACGAATTTGAAGATTTAGAAAGCGGAGTTTGCGCAGCCGTTCTGCCACTTAGCAATAACAATGCACTGGTACAGGTAATCGGATGGAATGCAAACCAGGCTTTTGATGAAATAGATTTCCGCTATTCCATTCGGGCTCGTCATTTCAACTCCTAGTTTTCTAAGGAGTGACAACAAAACTTCACTCTCAGCATTTGAATCAATAGGATTTGGAAATTGGCTTTTGCAGGTTGTGGCTTTTTTCCATGGCTCCGAGGAGCACTGCAGGTTTTCCACTGAAGTAGGGGAAATACTTTTGTCGTTTCTGTTTTGCATCAGAAAATACATCGTGAATGCATCCATTCCTGTCACGTATCTCGCTTCAGTACAGCTTTCGTTGTACTTCAAAGAACGGATCTTTTGATCTCTTTTAAATAATGCTTTAGAAACTGCATAACCAGGATCCGGTATGCTCGCTAAACCAAGAAGCTCGTGAAGAACGATCTGGCGTCTTTTGTCTTTCGCAAGAAAAGTCCAGGTGCGGGAATTAAGCTCCAGACGATTTTCCTGGGGGTAGTTAATAACATCTACGATGCTGCCATTAAGCCTTAACCCAGTGTCAACCACTGTGATTACTGTAGATTTGAACATTTCTTTCAAAGCCACAAGGTCAATCGGCTGCCCCAGGTAGAAAAACGGGCTTTCTGGAATTAGATTTTCGAAAAGATCGTCAGCCAGTTCATGAAATTCAGCCGCAGATCCGTTGCCTCCACCACGGGTTCCAAAGGATGTATCGTCGGCTGCGAAAGAAACAAATCCAGTCAAGGTTAGAACGAAGAATAAGATGTATTTCATGATTGAACCTCGTTGATACGGAACAATTGAATTCCAAGGTGGTACACGTTCTTTTTATCTTTTTGGTTGCCGGCCAGGCGGACAATTTTTGCAAAGCACTCTTCCAGAATGTCATTGGCTTTTTGCAGATCAGTTTCATTAAAAGCAAACGTTTCGGAGCCCACGAATTTCTCGTGGTTGCCTTGAGTTTCAAGGGAAGTAATCGCCTTGCCCAGCATCTGCGAGTGAAAGTGGCGAAGCGCTTTATTGGGAATAGGTGATGAGGTGACGATCGTGCTTTTGCTGGCGCGCCAAACACCATTTTCATCCTGCTTAAGAAGTTCCAGACGACGAAGGCGCTCCAGGGCTTTCGTGACTTTCGCTTTGGTAATTCCCAGATGTTTTGCAATCGCCTCGTCGCTAAGATCAGGCTGAGTGGTGTGAGTCATCTGTAAGATAGGAACGTGGTACCACTCGGCGATCATATTGAAGATATCAACGTCCAGTTGCTGATCCTGACTTCGCGGCGTCAGGGCCATGATTTTTTCCTGCAGAAAAGATCTGGCATCATCAGTTTTGGCACCTTCGAATTGCACCAAAGTGACAAAGTATTCTGTTTTCTTTTTATCGAATTTTAACGCCTTAGAGATATCAAGGGCACTTTTTGGCGAAAGATTGCGTTTTCCATTAAGGATCGCTGAAAGCATAGAGGCTGAGATTTTAAGCTGCAATGCCATGGCTCTAAGTGAGTAGTTACTATTGCTAGCAATCCGCTTGGCAAGCTCTTCTTTTAACAGTTCTCTATAGGATAACTTAAGCATAAGATCGTGTTTAATAGCATAGGATTCCAGGTGTTTCTACGCGAGTGGCTTTTTTTTCATGCACAGACGTGCACACCAATTGTGAGCCGTTATTTATAATTTAGCCTATTAGATCCAATACGTTCGTTCTGATCAGGTTGAGTTTGATTTTGAAAATGCTATAACCACTGTATGAGAAATCGTAGCAGCTCGTTGTCACAGTTTTTCGCCTCAAACCTTCCATTGATTCTGGCGCCTATGGCTGGCGGTCCGACCACTCCGAAATTGGTCGCGGAAGTTTGCAATGTTGGGGGCTTGGGTTCCTTGGCGGCGCCTTATTTAAAGCCCACAGAAATTGAAAAACAAACTGCAGCCATTAGACAACTTACGAACAAACCCTTCGCTATCAATCTTTTTGCGCCTTCGGTGGATCCGATTCTCTCAGATGCACAGATAACAAAAGCTCTGAAGCAAACTCGGCCATATCGTCAGCAGTTTGCTCTTTCCGATCCTCAGGTTATTCCACCTTTTTCTGAAAACTATAACGAACAGTTTACAACGGTGATGAAACTTAAGCCTGCCGTGCTTAGCTTTACTTTCGGTCTTTTACCGCAAGAACATATCGATCAGGCCCGCTCTGCAGGTATTTACGTGATCGGTACTGCCACGACTCTAGCAGAAGCTCAACAGCTGGAGGCCGCTCACGTTGACGCTATTGTTTTGCAAGGAACTGAAGCGGGCGGTCATCGTGGTATTTTTGATATTAACGCTTCAGAACCCGGTATAGGAACAATGGATTTGATTCAGCAATGTGCTGCAAAAATCCAAGTTCCATTGATCGCAGCTGGCGGCTTGATGAATGGAGCCGACATTGCAAAAGCCTTGGAGGCCGGTGCCGATGCCGTTCAAATGGGAACAGCTTTCCTGCTATGCGAGGAAGCCGGTACGTCGCGTCCTTATCGTGAACAATTGGCGAAGTCTCGAGGTAGTGATACGGAGCTCACACGCGCGTTTTCAGGCAGAATTGCCCGCGGAATCAAGAATCGCTTTATGAGCGAGATGCAAGAGCACCCGGATGCCATCTTACCTTTCCCAGCACAAAATGTTTTCAGCCGTGATTTACGCAAGGCCAGTGCAGATAATAGCAGCCCTGACTTCATATCTTTGTGGGCTGGTACAGGAGTTTCCCAAATTCGTGAAATGAAAGCCGCCGAATTAGTGAAGGTTCTTGGCGAGGAACTTAGAAAGCACTAGTAATAAATTTATTTTCGTTTTCTAATATTTGAATGAAGCTTGTTGTATCTATCCTTTTACTTCTTCTAAGCCTTACCGCGTTTGCTAAAGAGTCCGATTGGGCCACGCCGGCAAAAGGCTATCCCCCAATGGATAAGTCCAAGAATCCCGATGAAAAGTTTATTCCGAATGTAATTTCACAAGATACCTTGGGGATCTGCTACGCATCTGCGGCAGCCACGCTTATAAATTTCGAACAATGCAAGTGGAAGAATGTGGATTGCAAGAAACAGCCGGATTCGGAATTGATATCTCAATTGGGAATTGCAAGGTATGGGTCAGACAACGATCCGAATAGTTTCGCTAAGCTTGATGACAGTTTTGAAAAGCTTGAAGAAGGTGGAACCCCCGCAATAGTTTTAAATCGTATCACACGCGGAATGTATCGCCTTCCCTCAGAAGAGTGTGTTTCCCTCGAGAAAATTATGTCTAAAGATGTTATTAAATCTGAGGGCGGTGGTGCCACACGAGCTCAACAACAGGTTTGGTTGGATTTTAAAGAACACTACTTAGCTTATAAAAAAGCCAAGAAAGAGGGTTGTGCTCAGTGTGCCTCCGATGTGTATGCAAGAGCACTAGACAATGTCTCTACGAACCTGGCACTTGAAGATGATCCAGTAAATGTTGATCGGGTAAACCAAGCCCGCTTATTAACTGCCTTCGGTAAAGAAACTTTCGACGAAGCCCTTAACACTCTTCTTTATCCTAAAAAATGCGGTGATAAAGATAACGGAATTAAATATGCAGGTCGTAGCACTGAGACATTTCAGTTTCCCAATGTTGAAAAACGGCCTACGACAAAAGAAATGAATGAAAAAATCGTTTCTATTCTGGAGACGAAACAGCCAGCTATCTTAGAGGGTATTTGTATTGAGGATTGCGATACCGAAAAGCCCGGAATTCACGCTGTGGCGATTGTTGGATATCGTAAAGTCTGTAACAAGAACAAATGCCGATACGCTTACAAGATTCAAAACTCAGCTGGCAAACGCTGGCAGGAGTTGAACAATGACGGCTGGGTTGAAGGCGAGAACTTGTTAAAAAATGCACCCGAAGCCCAGGTTACGTGGATCGGGCCGTGGAAAACTCGCACACTAAAGTTTGATAAATAGATATTAAACGGTCTGAGAAAACAGCCAATACCTTGTCCTCATTCGTTTAACTCAGTATATTCATCGACATGCAGCAGATTCTTCAGCATCAACAAGTTCTTTTTTCTATTCTCAGCGCAATCATTTTGTTTCTTTATGGATTAAGCGCTTTCAGTGCTGAACTTAAACAATCAGCCGGGGATAAACTCGAAGCGGTGATGCGTAAGCTGACAGCGAATCGTATGACTTCCTTTTTTGTTGGTTTAGTTTCTACTGCCGTCATTCAATCCAGCACCGCCGTTTCAACGCTTGCGGTTTCTTTAATCGATGGTGGAGTTCTGACGTTCCAGGGAGCGATCGCAATCATGCTGGGCTCCTACGTAGGGACGACGCTGACGGCCTGGATGGTGTCCTTTAAACTCACAGGTATTGGTCCGTTTTTCATTGTGCTTGGGGCTGTCATTGGACTTCTCCCATGGAGAATGAAAATGTTCGGTAAAGCCCTCTTTTATTTTGGCTTTATATTTTTTAGTTTGGATCTAATCAGCGATTCCTTGCAGCCATTAAAACAATCCCAATACCTGGCAGATTTCCTGCTTTATACCAACACACCTTTTAAAGGTATTTTGGTGGGGATTCTATTAACCGCGATTATGCAATCAAGCACGGTGGTCACGGGACTTGCGATTATCTTCGTCCAGCAGGGGATGCTGACGCCGGAAGCTTCTATACCCGTGGTTCTTGGGGCTAATATCGGTACGACAATCACCGGACTTTATGCGACCTTAAATATGAATCACACGGCTAAGAAAGCCGCTTGGTGCAACTCGATCATAAATATTTTGGGTGTCATGCTGCTTTACCCGTTCATGAGTCCCTTCACGCAAATGGTTTTGGAGCTTGCTCCGAACGAATCGCTGGTGGTCGCAATGGCTCATCTGGCTTTCAATGTGTGTTTGGTGACCGTCTTTTTGATTTTCTTAAAACCGTTTGTGCGAGTTATAGATCGCGTGTTCGGTGTTTGACGCCAAACTTTGCTGCTCACGCATCAAGACTCTTCCCGCAAATGTTCTATAAGTGCAGCCTTCAACTCGGCAACAAAGCTTCATTGATTAAAAAGTTCAAATCTTTTTCGCCAAACCAATGTAATTACACAACTGTTTATTTGTAAAATTGACGATAATTTTCCGCCTCAATGATGATTTCCTGATTCGCAACATGACAACAACAGGAGAAAAATCATGCTGAAGGTCCCTATTTTATTATCAACACTTTTACTTTCCAGTGCTGCTTTCGCGGCGACGATTAATATCGAGCCTTGCTCCGGCGGTGGAAATTGTTCGGTTTTGAATGATGCGATTGCAGCAGCTTCGCCGGGTGATACCATTGAAATGGATCCAGGGGTGTACACCGTCACTGAACAGATAACAGTGGATAAATCCCTGACTATTCGCGGCCGTGGCGCTGTTATCAGCACGGCGACGGGTATTATGATCTCAGGAAATGATGTGAATCTTGAAGATCTGACTATCAGAGACTCAACCAGCTATGGTGTATGGATCTTGCCAAATGTAAGCGGCACAGTTCTTCGCAATAACGAAATTGTGAATAATACGACGGGTATCAATTTAGGCGGGGTCAACACCAGTATCGTAAATAATACGATTTCTAATAATAATAACGGTGATCCAAGTTTCTACGGTTATGGAATTTACACAGATGAATCAGCCGGCGGAAAAATGAGGGACGTAAGAATCGTCGGTAACTCATTTGTTAATAACAATAGCACGGATATTGGTATTAATATTTCCAGTGCTGCCATGGCCGTTGAAGATTTGCGTATCGCCGATAACACCTTTTCGCAAGGTGGACGTGCTATCTATCTAATTAATGCACACAACGTGCGCATAACGAACAATACAATCAGAAACCTGGGAGCACCTTTGGGCGGTAAAGAAAGTACTGCTATCGGTCTTTGGGGCGGAAACATTGGCGTAATTGTTACAGGCAACATAATGGAAGATGGCGCGAAATACGGCGTCTATGTTCAAGACATGGGCGGCGGTACGAATCGCGAGATCAACGTCAATCGCAATCACATCACTGGGTCTGCAACAGCAGGTCTCTATGTTGAAGGCGGCGCAACTCCAGCGACTTTCAGTGCAACTTGCAATTGGTGGGGAGCCGCTTCTGGTCCTCGCAATGAAGCCTTCAACAGAGCTGGTCGCGGTGATGCCGTTACTGGTAAAATCACAGGTCCACAATTCGATCCTTGGTTAAGAACTGCAAACTTGGATGGCGATTGTGCAAATAGCGTATTGCCAGGTAATGGCTTTGCGGGAATTTGGGAAAACCGTGCATCCAGATCTTGTATTGCGATCTCAGCTGATGAAAGCAAAGCTGCTTCCTATAGAAAATGCGGTCCGTTCAATTGTCAAAAAAGAGAAGGTCTGTTTACTTCCTACGAAAACGTAGCGACTCCTCGCGGAGACGTGGTGAAAGCTTTTGGCTTCATTAACTACTTCAATCCAGCAAAGGTGGATCAGGAAGTTGAGTTGATCAGTAATTCCCGTATGAGAGTGAACAACATGGGCAGAACAAAAGATGCTCGTCCATCACATTCATTGATCTACAATAAAGTGGAAAGATGCCAGTGGGGCTTTAAATGGCCATGGCCGAAGCCACCGCATCCACGTCCAAAACCTCCTGCACCACAACCTCCAACGCCAAGTAATGCAGATGCATAAGTAAGAAAAATCCCCTGCCCATTCGGGTGGGGGATTTTTGGCTACCAAGTGCCGACTATTTCGAATCCTTTTTTCTTGTACCACGTCGCAGGCCAATCATCTGGGCGGGCCTTTAAGCAAAGTGCCTGCAAACCAAGTTTGCGAGCTTCAAATTCCACCAGAGTCAATAGCTCATTGCCAAAGCCATTTCCCTTTTGATCAGGATGAATCTCGACATTCTGTAGGCGACCGATTTTAACTCCACCGAAATCAAACGGGATTAACCCAATTTCACCGACAAAATCTTCCGGAGCTGCTTCAAGCAGATACCATTTTGCATCAAGTATGTTCTGACAGTGACGGGCAAAGTCCAAAGACTCCTGAGCTTCCTTGGAATAGTCTTCAGAGTAAGCTTCGTAACTTAAACGAAGATCATACAATTCCATAAAATCCGAGGTAGACCGAACTTCATGCAACTTCAGTTTGGGGTGACCATCGCCAGAGGAAATATCTTTCCACATTGCGACTGCGCCAGGACGAGTTCCTCGAGGAGGATCGTAAAGTCCTTGAATCATACTTTCAGTTTGTTTAACCAGATCGAATTTGTTCATATCTATGTTCCTGTATCAAAAGAAACAGCCTACTATCAATCTGGATGCATGCGAAATAAAAAATCCCGGAAGGCAGCTGCCATTCCGGGAGTGGGTCATTTTCTAGTTCTATCTAAAATCTATTTCTTGCTTCCAGCATCCGCGCTGCTCATGTCAGACTCAGCCCATTTTCCATATTTGAAGAATGAACCGCCTCGAATTTGAGGGTAACGTGTTTCCAGCGTTTTATAGATCTGCTGAAACTCACTGATCGACCAGTAGTAGTTGTAAGCTGGGATTACTTTTTTAGTAATTCCAACTTCTTTAACCAGGTCAGAGATAACACTGTCATACACCCAGTTCAGCTGATAACCCCAGTCATCGTAATAGGCCATTGGACTGAAGAAATCCAAGTGCTGTGCCAGTCGCTTCGCACTTTGCGCACATTCGATGAATTCTGGTGGCAAGGTATAAGAGCCCAATGGTACAGGTTGTACGGCCTGCACGGCAGCTCTTACTCGTCCTGCATAGTCAGCGACCTTTTGCATACGGTACTCATTCCACTGAGTCCTTTTTGTGGAGTTTTGAGAAAAATTAATTGTCGCGGGGTCATAGCCATAGATCGCCTGGAAGTCCGCGCGAGTTCTATCGCTCATATCCATATTCCAGTTATCAAAACGCAACCAGTCGATCGCAACCGAGTCCACTTTGTACATGGAAAGGAATTCGCGAATGATCGAGATTTGATAATCCTGAACTTCCGGGTTGATAGGATTTACGAAATATTCTGGACTGTTTGGATCACTACCTTGGAAAGGAACGATTTTTCCGTTTACCAAAGCTTTCATTGCCCAGTCAGGATTTTTGCGTGCGGCTACCTGGTCATGGAATTGGGGAATCCATGCTTTCACACGAATACCGCGCTTGGCGGCTTCGGCTATGATCGTACCGATCACGTCAAAGGTTTTGTAAACTGATGCAACAGGCGCAATTTTACTATTGTAGAAAACTGTTCCTGAAGGAACGTTTTCATCTTCGTCCTGTTTAATAGAAACAGAAACGATATTAAAACCGTTTCTTTTGGCCATATCTAAAAACTTCACGACATCGTCGGCTTTAGAAAAGTTCGCAATAGTGCGAACGACCAATTCACGCTCGTCCGTATATCTTGTTGGATCTTTCGGTGGCGTTGTCGGTGTTGGAGTCACCGTCGGGGACGGAGACGGGGACGGAGAAGGTGATGGGCTCACTGTCGGAGATGGGGAAGGAGTCGGTGTCGGAGTTGTCGTAACTCCGTCTTCGATAACCAGATAATCGATCATCACCCATTTTGTATTCTTAGAAACTATACGAAGCGTATGATTGCCTTTTCGAAGGTTTGAGATTTCAAACATTTTGTAGTTGTAGCGCTCGACCGAGCTGCTAACGCTGACTGTTTTGCGGGAGACTCCATCCACGATAAATTCAAGCTGCCCACCATTCGGCCCTTGCCAACCATAAACGGCGACAGCAGTTCCATTGAAAGTGTATTGCCCATAACCGTTACGATTGTGAGTGCCGTGGGCAATCAGCTTATAGGCATCATCATCTGCGTAAGACCCGATGCGATACCAGGTCCACCCCTTATCGGAGTCGTCGACTTTAATAGTTGCAGCGCTTGCCAAATTTGTGGCCAGCAGAATTCCAAGGAATGGTTTTAGGAACATCTTTTCCCCCTTTAAATATTATTCCTCACAATTTTCGGAAGACAGGATGGGAAAGTGAAGTGAGTCTCAACACAGTTCGTTCACCAGACAAAATGGAATGGAAACGTGTGTATTTTCAATCTGTAAATTGGAACAGTTGGGATGACATTTAGCTGATCTGTGCTATAGGTATTTGCATTCGTTGTACTATCACATGGAGATCCTCATGACAGATAATATTCCTGGCCTGTGCCAAACCCCAGACGCAGAAACAAAAAAATACGTTTTCAATCACACCATGCTGCGAGTGAAAGATCCCAAAGCCTCATTGGATTTTTACACTCGTGTCTTAGGCATGAAGCTTGTGCGCAAACTTGATTTTGCAGAGTGGAAGTTTTCGTTGTTTTTCCTGGCTTACGTTCCAGAGGGCACAACTGTTCCGACAGAAAATGAAGCGAACGCGAAGTACACTTTTGGTCGTGAAGCAGTGCTGGAGCTAACGCACAACTGGGGCACTGAAGAGCAGGAAGCAACTCCTTATCACAACGGCAATTCCGAGCCTCGCGGTTTCGGCCATATTTGTGTAACGGTGCCGGATATTAAATCGGCTTGTGAGCGTTTTGAAAAACTGGGCGTGAACTTTCAAAAACGCCTGGGTGAGGGTGGGATGAAAAACATCGCATTCATCAAGGATCCAGACAACTATTGGATCGAAATCGTTCAGGCAGGGTTGTTGTAGGACTTAGTCCACTTTTTCCGAAGAGGCGTCTTATTTGCCTGATTGACGGGCATTAAGGCCCGCTAAACCCCTGTATTTTTTGTAAAAGGGTGCTTCTGCTTCTGAAAAAATGGAGTTTTCCACCGTTGTCCGGTACTTTCCCGCTGAATATACAACTCAACATACTTAGGAGATTGAATGAAAGCGATTATCTGTGCTTTGGCTTTGGTAGGTCTTACTTCTCAGGCTCATGCAGACATCTACAACTTGTCTTGTGGTCAATTGGCTGATGCAAAAGCTAGCGTTCGTGAAGGCATCGCTGATGTTAACGCGAAAATCAAAGACGCTCGTAACGGTGATGCAGTTGCATTCCTAAAAAGCGAAAGAGCTCAATTGGCAAACGCTTTGGTTCGTATCAACGCGGAAATCCAAGACCGTTGCATGGGTGACGATTACAACGACTAATTTCGTTGTTGCGCAAAATCCAAAAGAAAAAGGCACTGATAAGTCAGTGCCTTTTTTATTTTTAAGACTGTAACGAAGCCGATTAAGCAGCTTCAGCGAAATTGGCCATTTGGCCCATTTGATCTGAAGAGAACGCAGCAACGATATCCACCAGGATAACGACTCTGTTGTCCACTTTACCCATACCGCGCACAAAGTGCATGGAGCTTTGATTGCCCAGAACCGGAGATGGTTCGATTTGGTTATCTTCCAAATCCACAACTTCCTTAACTGAGTCTACGATCATGCCCACTTGACCGATTTCAGTGTCGATCACGATGATGCAAGTGTCGCGTGTTTTATCTTGTGCATCCATTCCAAATTTCACACGCAAGTTAACAACTGGAATGATTTTTCCACGCAAATTCATGACACCCTTAACATATTCAGGCGTGCGTGGAACCGGAGTGATTTCACCAAACTGGTTGATCTCGCGAACAGTTTCGATCGCAACACCATATTGCTCTGACATCAACTGGAACGTCAGATACTGACCAGCCTTTGCTTTCGTAGACATTTCACTCATAGTTATGGCCTTTCAAATTTAGTAGCTCCCTACTATTCGCCTAAATCGGGGAACTACTTAAGGTCCTGTTAAAAATTATTGTTAATTCGTGTTTTCGTCTCAGTTTGATCCGGCCGCTGGCCCTATGACTAAAACCCTAAATCAGGGCCCTTCTCTGGACCTTCGCCGGAATAGCAAAAGTGCTAAGTTGCCGATAATCCAAGCGAATAGATTTACCATGTTTCCATTGGAGAGAAATAATGAGCGACGATAATGCATTCTTTGAAGAACTGCAGATGGATTTTCTTAATGAGTCCTTGTTCATGTTTGAACAGTACGAAGAATCCATGATGAAGTTAGAAAACAGCGATGATCCTGCAAAGGATCTGACAGATATTTTTCGTGTTGCCCACTCGGTAAAAGGTGGTGCTGCAGCAGTAGGGCTTACTGAACTCTCCAAATTCGCCCACGTTGCAGAGGACCTTTTGGATCTTCTTCGCTCGAAACCGGAACTGGTAAATTCCAATGTTATTTCTTTGCTTTTGCAAGCTGGCGACGAATTGAAAAACCGCATTTCACTGTTGCAACAAGGTCAGGATGGTCCCTGGGATCCATCGGCGTTGGTAAAACAATTGGTGGAAGTGACAGAAGGCCTTTCCGGCAAAAAATCCTCTCACACGAAAGCAGCAGAGGCCGCAGCAAAAGCGGCAGCACCGGCAGCTCAAGCAGCGAGTGAAGAGAAAATCGCAATCCCTGATGATTTCTTCGAGCACGTTGATGCAGCAGCTGCACTGCCTGTAGAACCTGAAATGGTCATTCCAGAGCCAGCAGAAGACGTGACCAATCACGACTTGCTAGCAGAGTTGTTGTCACAACTTTCTCCGGAAGACCGCGCTGAATTTGAAGCCAAAGAAGCTGCAGAAAAAGCAGAGCAGGAACTGATTAACGAACTTGAAGCAGCAGCGATTGAAATTCCGCAGGAAGTTGAAACTCCAGCGGTTGCGGCAGCTCCAGTTGCACCAGTTGTGGCAGCAGGTCCGTCGGTTTCTCCAGCAGCTACAGCGTCTCCAGAGCCTGTAGTTGAAACTCCAAAATTGAAAGTGGTTGCCGAAACCAAAGCTCCGGCCTCCTCTGAGGGTGGCGGCACAGGTGGTGGCGGTTCCAAAACTCCGGCGAAAAACCAAAACAGCACAATCAAAGTGGATACAGGACGCGTGGATTCAGTTCTGGATGCAGTTGGTGAGCTGGTGGTTTTGAAAAATCAGTTAGTTCATGACGAAACCGTGCGCAGTGGTGAAAACCTTCGTTTGGAAGCAATCGTTGATCAGTTGGACAAGGCAGTGCGCGAGCTTTACGAAAAGACTCTAAGCATTCGCATGACTCCGCTGAAATCCATGTTCATTAAAATTCAGCGTATCGTTCGTGACGTGTCTTTGACTTTGGATAAACCCGTTGATCTGCAATTGATCGGCGAGGAGACTGAGGTTGAAAGAACCGTTTTTGAACTATTGGGCGACCCTTTGGTTCACTTGGTCAGAAATTCCATGGACCACGGTGTGGAGAAGAAAGAAGTTCGTCAGGAGCGCGGCAAGCCTGCAGTGGCGAAAGTGACGGTCTCTGCAAAACAAAATGGTGGTAACGTTATCATCGAGATCATCGATGATGGTGGCGGTATCAATCGCGAAAAAGTTCTAAGCAAAGCCATTGAAAAAGGCTTCGTTCCAAAAGGTGTGGACCCATCAACAATTCCTGATGAGTCCGTGTTCCAGTATATTTTCTATCCGGGCTTTTCAACGGCTGATAAGATTTCAGATCTTTCCGGTCGTGGTGTGGGCTTGGACGTGGTTAAATCCAACCTTGATAAAATCAATGGTAAGATCAACATCATGTCCAAAGCCGGTCAGGGCACGACATTCCGTCTGACGATTCCGCTTAGCACGGCGATCACTGACGGTATCATCGTTTCTTTGGATGGCTCCCGTTACATTTTGCCGATTCATTCCATCCGCGAAATCGTACGAGTTCTGCCAAAGGACTACACAAATATTTCCAATGCCGGCAAGGTTGCAAACATCCGTGGCTTGCTATTGCCAGTGATCGATGTGTCCCGCACATTGGGCACATTGAATCAAACGATCACGGGTGCAGAATCCGTGAAGAAAGACAGTTTGAGTTCACGTCGCGAAGAAACAATGCTGGTGGTGATCGAGTCGGTGACCGGCCAAATGGCATTCCCGGTTGACGATGTTCTGGGTCAGGCTCAGGTGGTGGTTAAACCTATCGTTACTGGTTTTGATATTCCGGAAATTGCAGGTGCTGCAATTCTTGGTGATGGTCGCACGGTTCTTATCCTTGAGCCGGGTGCTTTGCTGCAGTCAGTTTCCAAATCCTCTGAAATGGCGGCAGCATGAGCGCATTGAAAAAAACTGACCCGACAAGTGCGCTTTATGAGTTTGAAGATATTCAGCTCACAGAGAAGATGTTTACCAAGTTTGCCAAGCGCATGTATGACCTTGCGGGAGTGGATTTGCCATTTTCGCCAAAGAATCATGCCCTGATCCGCAATCGTATTGTCAAATTGTTGCGTCGCCATGGCTTGAAATCCTACGAGCAGTATTGGGACATGGTCGAGCACGGAAATCAGCAGATTGTTTCTGAATTTATTTCTGCGCTAACGACGAACATGACTTCTTTCTATCGCGAATCGAATCACTTCGATTTCCTGGCGCAACATCTGCCGGAACTTTATAAAAAGTTCGGTGCGGATGTTCGCATGTGGTGTGCAGCGGCCAGCACAGGTCAAGAGCCCTACACAATCGCGATCACAGCTCAAGAGGTGATGCAGCAGGTGACGGGTATGAAAGCCCGCTTGCTTGCTACAGACATCGATCTTCAGGTTCTGAAGAAAGCCTCCAGTGGAGCTTACGAAGAGCGTGAAATGCAGGGACTTCCTCCTGCCACACGTCTGAAATATTTTGATAGAATGAAAAAAGGCGAAACTGAATATTGGAGAGCCAAAGACAGTATTCACGACATGATTCGCTTTGCTCCGTTTAATTTGATGAGTCCCAAGTACGAATTTCAGCACAAGTTTCACGTTATCTTTTGCCGTAACGTGCTGATTTACTTTGACGAGGAAACGACCAAAAAAGTCGTCGACAGTCTGACTTCGTGTCTGGCACCAGGAGGCTATCTGATCCTGGGTCATTCGGAATCAGGTAATATCAAGCACACTCAACTGAAGCCGCTTTCACGCGCGGTTTATCAGAAGCTATAGAGGGATATATGGGTCAAAAGATTAAAGTTCTCATAGTTGATGACTCGGCCGTGATTCGTAAGTTGCTGGAAAAAATCTTTTCCTCAACGACGGATATCGAAGTGGTGGGTACCGCATCCGATCCCTACATTGCGCGCGATAAACTGGTGGCGCTAAAGCCTGACGTAATGACTTTGGATGTGGAGATGCCACGTATGGATGGCATCAGCTTTCTGGAAAAAGTCATGCAGCACTTTCCGACTCGCACGATTATTTTTTCAAGCTTGGCTAAGACCGGTTCTGAAACTTACCTGCGGGCTCTTGAAGCCGGGGCCATTGAAATTATGGAAAAACCTTCTATCGACGTATCACAGTCGTTGGAAGTTCTGGGACGCGAAATCGTCGAGAGGGTTCGTATGGTTGCGCGTGCACGTATTCAATCAAAAACAAAAGTGGTGACACCTACTGCGCAGGTTACAAAAGTGGACAGAACCTCTTTGGCCAGAACAACCCATCAAATGATTGCGGTGGCTTCCAGTACCGGGGGCACCGAGGCCTTGAAGGTCTTCCTTTCAGGGATGCCGGCGAATATTCCCGGAACGGTGGTGGTTCAGCATATGCCGCCGGGTTTTACCAAGTCCTTTGCGGATAATTTGAACGCCATGTTCCCTTTTGAAGTGAAAGAAGCTCAAGAGGGGGACCAGGTGGTTCCGGGGCGTGTATTGATCGCACCAGGAAACTTCCACATGGAAATCACCCGAAGTGGTGCCTTTTATTATATCAAGCTTCATCAAAACGCCCCAATGCACAGTGTCCGCCCGGCAGCTGATTATCTAATGAAATCAGTGGCTAAGTACGCGGGTAAAAATGCCATGGGAGTTGTTTTAACGGGCATGGGTAAAGACGGTGCCGAGGGCCTTTTGGAAATGAAAAACGCAGGGGCCTTTACGGTCGCTCAAAACGAAGAAACTTGCGTGGTTTATGGTATGCCAGCCGCGGCTGTGGCTCTGGGTGCAGCTGATAAGATTTTGGCATTGGATCGTATCTCGGGCGAGCTGCTAAAACAGCTTGATTTGAGAGAGGCCGCTTAGTCTTTATTACAGAATTTAAATGGAACATGTAAAACGGAGAAAGTGCAGACTTTCTCTGTTTTATTTAATGTCCCTGTGGGAGAATTCGAACACTAGTGCGTATATGAAAAATAACGAGTTGCTCGAATTAGAAATTCGAAAAGTAGATCTGCTTTTAGGGCAGAGTTACACCGCGTTGGTGGCAGTATTGACCACCGCTTATTTCTATACGTACGTCGCTTGGGGCACTGTCTCCCACAAATTCCTGGTTTTCTGGTTTCTGACAATCAACGTTTACGCCGCCGTCAGTTTGGGAATCGTGCCTTTCTGGCGCGAAGCCATGACCAAGATTCAACGTCCCGAACAACTGACTCCGTGGAAGTTCGCGAAGTACTGCATGCTATTGGTTTCAGGTTGTTGCTGGGGTTCGATGGGGTTTGTCGCTCCATGGGCCGGCACCAGTGTGCAAATCTTAACAGCCATGTTGATTGCGGTAATGAGTGCGGGCGGCATGATTTTATACGCTGCCAATCGCACCGCAATGTTCTGTCTTGTCGGTCCCACGATTGTGGGCTGGGCCGCAGGTTACATCGTCTCGGGCCAGGATCATGCTTATCTTGTCGGCTTTATCATGATCATCTATTTCGGCCTGGTGATCTCGCTGGGTCGAACCTTGAATCAGTCCATGTCCACTTTGTTCAGCCTGGATAAAATTCTTATGCGCAGTGAAGAGCGCGTGCGCATGGCGATGGCTTCATCTGAAGCAATGACGTGGGACTGGGATATTCAGCAGGATATGATTTTCCGTGAAGGAAATCTGTCGCTGCTGCCTGAGCAGGTTTTGCTTAAAGATATTCTAAGAGCGCAATTCAACGAAAACCGCGAACTGGATTTTGAAACCAGTTTGATGAATGGAAAAAACGGTACACGCATCCTGGCGTTTCGCGGAAAAATCGAGCGCGATGATGAATCACAAGTATTGCGTACGACAGGCATCGTCTGGGACGTGACAACCAAACGTCATCAGGAATCCCTGCGCCGCGAACGTGACTTGCATGAAGCAGCCAATGAAGCGAAATCCTTTTTGCTGGCAAATGCCAGCCATGAAATTCGCACACCGCTTGCGGCAATTTTGGGGTATGCCGAGGCTTTGATTGCCCATCCAAACCTGGAGCCGTCGGTTTATCGTGATCTTCACTCGATCCAAAGACAGGGTAAGTTCATGACGTCTTTGGTGAATGATCTTTTGGATCTTTCAAAAATTGAAAGTAAAAAGCTCTTCCTGCAAAAAGCTCCGATGAGCCCGGTGCGGGAAATTGAAGACGCTGTTTCAGTGATTCGCACTGTGATCGACAGTCGTCACCAGTTGAAATTGAATTTCCTGACGTTAGTGCCTGATGAAATTCAAATGGACTCGGTCCGCTTCCGTCAGGTTTTAATCAATCTGCTTTCGAATGCAGTGAAGTTCACTCCGCAAGGGGATATTCAGGTCACCGTGTCTTTGGGATTTGATACCAACAATCAGGGGACTTTAAGAATTCGCGTTGCCGATTCCGGAATCGGGATGAATGCGCAAACACAGAAGAATCTTTTCCAGCCTTTCATGCGTGGTGAAGGCGTTGAAGTTCAAAAAGTGGCGGGTTCCGGTTTGGGATTGGCGTTGTCACAGCGTTTGGCGCGTTTATCAGGTGGTGAGCTAAGCCTGATTGAATCCGTCGAAGGCAAGGGCAGCGTCTTTGAATACTCGGTGGAGCTGGGTTCTGTTTCTGATTTGAAACTTGTTGAGTCTCATTTGGCAGGTCGCTTGGTGCAGGAAAGAAGTCTGCAAAGTCAGGCGCGCGAGTATTTGCGCGATTACCGAATCCTGGTTGTGGATGACTCTGAAGATCTGCGCAACCTGATGCACCGATATTTAAACCGTCACGGGGCGGTCGTTGAAGTTTGCGAAAGCGGTCAGGAAGCCCTGGAAAAAGCCACTTTGAACAGCGGATATGATGTGATTTTGATGGATATTAAAATGCCGGTCATGTCCGGGCACGAAGCCACTCAGGCTTTGCGCGGGCGTGGATATACGAAACCAATTATCGCAATCACTGCTCAAGCCAGTTCTGAAGGTGAAAGTGAATGCCTGAGTTCCGGCTTTGACGGCTATTTAAGTAAGCCCGTCGACGTGTCGATGCTGGAAGAAGTGCTGGTTAAAGCACTTCCTGTTAAAAATCCTGTATAAAATTTTAGTGAGTTGGCGGCACTTTCGCGCCATTGAACTTCTCCACCTGCTGCATCCAGTAGTGGATTTCTGCGGCTGTTAAAGAGAAGTCCAGCATGGAAAGTTTCATCGCCAAACCGAAGGCTTCATTTTTAACGAAAGCCATCTGACGACGCTCGCCTTTGCGGGAGTAGTTGTCGATTTTTTTAAGTCCCGACATCAAATGCAAAGCTTTAAAGAATACGGCCGCTTCCTGTTTGAAGATGCCCATTTCCTCGCGAATGAAATATGCCAGTTTTGGATCGTCCGTGATTTCGTTTTCCCATTGGCCTTCGCCGTATTGGGCTTTCATGAATGCAAACATGAAACCTGCGAATAGTTCCAACGGATCCTGACGGTTGATACCGACCTGATTGATGCGCGCTACGTGAAGTTCGAAAGTTTCCATCTTGATCGGATCGACAAAGACAGAATGCAGGCCCGGAAGAATTTGTTCCAGGATGTGCAAATCAAACAGCTCCATAAAGGCCAAGTGCGGCTCGTTCAGGCGCATGAACTTCAGCCACTCTTCACGACGGCGAGGCAGCACGGATTTTTTCAATTCCGGTGCACATTCAGCAATCGCGTGGCGCATGGTGGATTCAATCGAGAAATGCAATTTATGAGAAAGGCGGATCGCACGCAAAATACGGATCGGGTCCTCGATAAAGCGATCTTTTGGATCACCAATCATGCGCAGGACGCGGTTTTCAATATCCTGAATACCACCACAGAAATCGATCAGCTTGTTATTTGCCGGATCGAAGAACACTGCGTTTGCTGTGAAGTCGCGGCGCTTGGCGTCCTCTTCCACAGTCCCGAAATAGTTGTCGCCTTCAACCGTGTCCTCTTCAGGAGTTGCGGCTAACTCTTCCGCGCTGATGTTGCGGCGGAAAGTTGCGACTTCGAATTGCTGATCACCGCGTTTGACCAAAACAAGTTTGAATCTGCGACCAATGACGTAAGCATTGGGAACTTTTTTGCGAACTTGATTTGGATGAGCGCTGGTTGCGATGTCGAAATCTTTCGGATGAATCCCGACCATAAGATCGCGCACGCATCCACCAACGAGATAGGTTTCAAAACCAGAATCTTGCAGGTTTTTGACAATTCTTAATGCGTATGGATCGATCCAGTCTTCGTGAAGCTGGGGCTTTTTGGTGGAACTCATTGTCGCTGAATCTACTCCCGTTCCAACCAAAATTCAAACTTGAAATACCCCACTCAAGGGCGCAGGATAGGGGCCTTATGGCATACTTGGATAATTTCAACTATCAGATCTATGGTCCAGAAAATGGACGAAAATGGGTGTTTATTCACGGGCTTATGGGCTATGGCCAGAACTGGCGCCGGATTATTTCAGGCCTGGAGGCGACAGAACGCTGTCTTGCCTACGATCAAAGGGGCCACGGGCGGTCTTTTCAGCCGGAATCAGGTTATTCGCCTGAGAACTATGCCGATGATCTTAAAAAAATCGTGGACGAGCTGGGCTGGGATAAGTTCATTCTGGTCGGTCACTCCATGGGCGGAAGAAACGTTTTGGCTTTCGCTTCGATGTATCCCGAATACGTCGAAAAGCTGATCGTGGAAGACATCGGTCCCGAAGCCGCTGCCAATGCTTATGAATACTATGAGTATCTCTTGAATCTGGCTCCCACGCCTTTTGCCTCCCGGGATGAAGCTCGCAAGTACTTTATGGAGGATTTTGTCAAAACCGCCAAGACCCGAGAAAAAGTCGAAGTCATGGCTCAGTATTTTTATTCAAACATGATTGAAAAACCAGACGGGACCGTCGATTGGCGCTTCTCCAAGTATGGTATTATCGAATCAGTGAAGGCCGGACACACGCGCGAGCGTTGGGACCAGGTCCGTGGCCTGAAAATGCCAACCCTTTGGATTCGGGGCGAGAAGTCTCAAGAGCTTAAGCCTGATATTTATCAGCGAATTTTAGCCGAGAACCCGATGATTAAGGGCGTCGAAATCTCTGGGGCTGGACATTGGGTCCATTCAGATCAGCCTCAGGCCTTTATAGAGACCCTAAAAAGCTTTGTTGGTGACTTTTAAGGCACTGAAAAGTAGGTTTGGGGCTTAGAACCGGAGTATAAGAAATTGAAATTCTCAGAGTTAAATTTAGATCCCGCGCTATCATCTGCAATCCAAAAAACTGGTTTTGACGATTGCACACCGATCCAAGCGCAAGCCATGCCATATATTTTGGATGGCAAAGACGTCGCCGGCCTTGCCCAAACAGGCACCGGCAAAACAGCAGCATTTGTTCTGCCATTGATGGAGCGTATTCTTCGTGCCCGCCCAGCTCACGGCGAAATTTCTGATTCAGAAAAAGAAATCATCGAAAAGCGCGCATTCAAGGACTGGAAACCACAAAACTTTATTTTGGTTTTGGTTCCCACTCGCGAATTGGCAGAACAAGTTCAAGACAACATCATCAAGTTCGGTGTCGACAGCGGCCTTAAAGGTTTCGCGATTTACGGCGGTACTGGATACGACAAACAAAAAGAGGCGCTTAAAAACGGTGTTGAATTCATCGTGGCGACTCCAGGCCGTTTGATCGATCTTTACAAAGAGCACTTGGTGGATTTGAAGCAGGTTCGCGCGATCGTATTTGACGAAGCGGACCGCATGTTCGACATGGGCTTTAAAGACGATATGAAGTACATCCTGCAAAGAGTTCCTCGCGAACGTCAGTTCCTGGTGTTCTCTGCAACTTTGAACTTCGACGTGTTGAATACCGCCTACCAATTCGGCTCCGAGCCGGTTGAAATCAACATCAGCCGTGACCAGGCCAAAGCTGAAAACGTGAAAGATCAGATCTTCCACGTGGGCAACGCTGAAAAACCTCAGCATCTTTTGTCTTTGCTAAAAGTTCATAATCCAAAACAGGCGATTATCTTTACGAACTTCAAAATGAACGTAGAGAAAATCACAAAGTTCCTGGTTGATAACGATGTGCCAGCAATGGCGATCTCAAGCTTGTTAACTCAAGCTCAGCGCAACCGCGTGATCGAGCAGTTCAAAGCGGAAAATCACCTGAACATCCTGGTAGCAACAGACGTTGCAGCCCGTGGTCTGGATATCAAAGGTGTAGACCTTGTTATCAACTACGAATTGCCGATGGATTCTGAATCTTACGTTCACCGTATTGGTCGTACAGGCCGTGCCGGAACAACAGGTCAGGCATTCTCCATGGTGGGCGAAAAAGATATCGAGTCTTTGACTCGTATCGAAGATTATTTGAAACACAAAATCGAAGTGGGCTATTTGGAAAACGAACAGCTGCTTCAGGAATTCAAACCATTCCCAGATCGTTTCGACGGTCACTATCCGAAATCATTGGATGGCGAACGTGGTGAGCGCGGTCCTCGTCGGGAGGGCGGTCGCAGTGGTGGTGGAAACCGTGAACGTGGTCCTCGCCGTGAAGGCGATCGTGGCCCACGTCGCGAAGGTCGTGATGGCAACCGTGGCCCGCGTGGTGAAAACCGCGGTGAAAACAGAGGCCCACGTGAAGAGCGCAAAGGCGCAACTGCTCAGAAGTCCGATGGACCACGTCCAGGACACGCAAAGCGTCCTGAGCATGGAGCAAAACGTCCAGAGCACGGCCAACAAAAACGCGGTGACAACCGTCACCAGGCTCAAGGTGGCAACAAACGCCACGAGCCACGCAAAGGTGCAAGTGCGGTTCGCAGACCACCAAAACCGAAACAAACAATCGGCAAAAAGATTTCCAGCTTCATCAAGAAGTTGTTCTCTTAGTTGAATGCATAGAGATTGAAATTCAGTCTTCCAAGAAAAACCCCGGCGTCAAACCGGGGTTTTTTTATGTCCAAAATGCCTGATGATTGCTTACAGCCCTCGGGCAGCAGCAGCGGCTGTATAACTTCTTTATTAATTAACTGCTGAGATTTGAGTCCATAGTTGCCAAACGTACGCCCGTAGCGGGTGTACAAACTGACAACTTTGACCTCGGAGTGAGGTTTTACTTCTTGGATAGAATGGAAATCAACGAAGTGTTTTTTAGTTCTTTGGAAAGATCCAACGCGGTTTTTCCTTCGTTGTTCTTAACTGACTGATTGGCGCCATTTTGAACCAAAACTTTTGCGATATTGTCGTAACCTGCAAGTACAGATTCGATCAATGCGGTATTACCCAAAGCGTTCTTTTGATCGATGACGGATTTGTTCTTTTTTAAAATCAGGCGAGTCGTTTTCTCGCTGCTTTTGGCTGCGGTGATCAGCAAGGTGTCCTTGTTTTCAGAAAGCACAGGGATATCAACGCTGGCGCCCGCTTCAATTAATAATTTCGCGGCAGCATCCTGGTCATTGGAAACTGCAAGTGCCAAAGCGGTGTCGCTGAATTTGTTTTTTTGTTCCAGGTTTGGTTTGGATTTAAGAATAAGCTTTAGCGCCGTGGTATTGCCATTCATGGCAGCGGCCATCAACGGAGTGATACCATCTTCGTCGCCTTGGGCAGGATCAAAGGATTTATTCTGAACCTGCTTTTTAACTTCAGAGTTCTTTTGCAGCTCAATGGCTTTGTTTAGGTTCTCGACCGACTCGCCGCGGGCGTGGATAGGACCAAACACCGTGAAGAGTGCCACAAGAACATAAAAAATCCAGATCGCTACATTGATCATTAGAACATTCCTAATTTAGGTCCAAACTCCATAACCAGAGCGGATTTGCTATCAAACGGCAGCGCACTGATTTCAGAGTAAGCAATTTTCTTGGAACCATCGTTAATAGTGAACAGAGCGCGAATTCGGTTTTTAATCGCATTCGCGGCGGAACCGTTTTCACCGGAAGAATCTTTGTGCATCAAAATGACAAAATAGATTTTACCATTTCCTGTAGAGATAGATCCCGCCAGTGTTTTGGCTTTATCGACCGTGCCGGTTTTACCGATCATGGCACCTTCCATCGCACCTTTGTAGCGTGCAACAGTGGAGTCCGTATCCACACCAGCCACCGCCATGACGTCAGTCAATGACAGGCCTTTGTTAGCCAGAACTTCATTCAGACGGATCATAACCTTGATCATCGCCGAGCAAGTGCCCTCGTTATAGTCGTACTTTTTCTTGGAGATATAATCAGCGTTATTGCCGGAGCCTAAGTTGAACTGCAGATCACGGTTGTCCATTTTCAAACTGTTTTGCAGATACAGATTGAACGCCGGAGTGTCACCCAGATTCCAATACAGATGATCCGCAATGTAGTTATTGGACTTGTTGTTCATGTTTTTAACGATCTTATGCAGGGGAGCTGAACGGTACGTGAACGAAATGGTCTGGTTGTCCTGCTTGAAATCCTGCTTAGCCAGGAATTCAACTTTGTTGAACTTGATGGAAGGTTTCTTTTCAGGAAGCTCTACGCCCACAGATTTCGCCAGGGAGCGGATGTATTTATAAGAGTTGTCGGCGATCGGAGTGATGAAGCCATTTTCAAGCTCGTGCTTAACATGGGCTACTTGAGCTGCCTGATCAGGATAGTATTTTGTATCACCAGCGATAGAGACGGGCTCTTCAACGTTCCACTCCATCAAAAAGTTTTCATCAAACGTCAACGTATCGATTTGACGGATGTTCAGCTCTTTCATGTTCAGCTGAGCCAGAATGAAGTATCCAACGCTGCGACCGAAGATAGGATCGTGTCCCCCTTCGATATGCATGTCGTAAAGTCCGTCGTCTTTTTTAGTTAAATGAATTTTCGTAGTGAAGCGGTAGTCGGCACCCAGTGTTTCAATGGCCCACAACGAGGTCACTAGTTTTGAAATGGATGCTAGGGGGAACTTTTCGTCCTTGCTGCCATTGCCTTCAATTTGTTTGGAATTGGCCTTCATGGTGCAGGCAGAGTTCAGGTAAACTTTTGCAGAAGCAGTTGTGGTGAATCCCACAATAAGAGCAGCTATTACGAGATGTGTTTTCAAGAATGACACTATCGTTCCCCTTAGTTCTTGATGTAATTGAGCTGGACTACTTAGCAACTAGGGTTCGATTAATATACTTAAAATCCTTTAATCTAAAGAATGTTTTGAAGTCAGGACAATGTTTTCCCGGTGGCCGCGGGCTTAGTCGGTGTATTTATTACAATTTAGCGAAAAGAGGCGGTTTTCAGAGGGGGAAGAGGCTTGAAAACGGTCACAAAAAGTTAAAAAAAAGGGCCCCTTGCGAGGCCCCTGATGTCTTATGGTTTTGCTGTTCCGCCGGTGGAATCTGTCACCAGGCGCAAATCGAATGAGCGGTCATTGATTAGATTTTGGATATAAAGCAGGGACTGATACAGCTGCTGCTTTTCGAAATTACCAAAACGGAAGTTGATTGGATCCACTTTGCGACCCGTGAAAGTCATTTCGTAAGTAACCAGCTGCTCAAAGTGTGCATCCGGCAAAAGAGTCAGGATGAAGTAAGCCCCATGATCACGCCACATAGCAATCTTTTGCAGGTTGCGGAACGCCTCATAGCGCGCCTGATCCGTCATGTATGGTTGCAACAGGTACGAGAAGTTCGCTGAGATTTTCGCGATCTTGTTGCGTCTTAGCTGATCCAGATCCTGATCTTCAGATTTCAAGTAAGCCAGGAACAATTTCTTAACCTGAGCTGCCGTGTAATTTGGAAGAGCATCGTACGCCTCAGGGTGGATGCACACCTGATGGCGGAAGTATCCATTCACGATATCGCCGTTCGAGAAATCCCAGCGTTTCCAGTCAATCTGACGGGAGATCCACTCAGGCAGGATTTCTGTTGTACGATTTTGCATTTTACCGAAGTCTTTTTTGGAAACGTTTCTCATACGCGCTTCGTAAAAGTGCGAAGCCGTTACCAATGAGCCCGGAGTCCATTTCGGATTGGAATTAAAGATAATGTGATCACCTTCCGTGATCTTGTTACCCCAGATACCATAGAAGATTTTGGATTGAGCGGATTTTTGATAAGTGTCCAGGATGTACTGTTTTTCGAGGTTGTTCGCATCGAAGTTTTGCAGTTTGTTTTGCGAGTACATTGTGTTCGCTTCCAGGCGCAGGATGCTCATGGAAAGCTTATAACGGGACATCACGTCCACAGAAGTATTTGAACCTTTAAAGACGCGATCAATGCGGCGTTGGTCCGCTGGCAGATTGTGGTCAGCCATGTAAAGGTCTTCAACCTCTGTCATATCTGTCATCAGCTCATTTTGCAGTTCAGGACGGGAAGCTGTTGGGTCGATCACTTTCAGGTTTTTGAACTTCAATTTTTTGTTCATGAAGTTATCAAATGCCGTCGCGGCTTGCGCATTCTTAAGATCGAATACGTAATCCAGCATGAATACGTCATTCAGACTTTTACCGAAATTCAGGGAAGCCGGTTTCAAATCCACCCAGCGCTCAAGTTTACGATCGATCACACGAAGGCCGACAACTTTAAGCTTGCCCAGGTAATCGATGCTGGCTTTAGCACCTGTACCACGGCTTCTAAGAGTGATTAATTTTACGCGGATTTTATCATCGGCCATGCGGTACAAGTGAATCATGAAATCGCCAGACAGATATACGTGAGTGGAACCACCCAGTTCAATCGTTGGATTCAAATCCGTGGCACCACCGATAGAAAACACGATGCTCAATTTCCCTTGCAAAGCGACGAAGTCGCCCACTTTCAGATTCTGAACAGCTTTTTTGGCCGTGAAAGGGATGTGTTTGATCGAGTAAGGAATAGCACGAAGAGACTCACCCTGAGTTTTGAACTGACGGGCGAAGTAAACTTCCGTGTCATTATCGATTTCCAGACCAAATGGAGTGTCGCTGCCATCGATCAGGTCGCCGACATTGATTTCAGATGTCAGAGTGTATTTATCCAGGCGAGTGTAATAACCATCAAGGTAAGAAGGTTCGGACTTGGCTTTGTACTTTAAGGAAACGTGAAGTCCATCAATGATATCACCGCTAAGACCGATCGTGGCACCGATGTCTTGCTTGGCAATTTGTTTGCGGATTGTTTCGACCACTTTTTTACCGGGTTCAAAAATATCCAAACCGGCTTGAGAGGGAACGGGAACCGTCAGAGCAAGGACAAGCGCGAGCAATCCTGCTTTCAATGATGTCGTATTCAAAGTTGCTACTCCTGATTAGTTAGGGCTCCAATACTAATCAGGATTTGTTATATAGCAAAGCGCAGTGGGTCAAATTAGAGTAACTAATCAAGTCTGAGAGCTGATCCATTGAGCAAACTGACTCACCCAGTTGTTGTTCACATTCACGCATGGGACAAGATGGAATTCTTTGCCGCCAGCTTCGTGGAAAGTTTCCTCTCCACCGATGCCAATTTCTTCAAGTGTTTCGATACAATCGGCAACAAACGAAGGGCAAAGCACAGCGATATTTTTATACTTTGGCGCCAGTTCCGCAATCGTTGCATCTGTCGCAGGCTTTAACCACTCATCACGTCCCAAGCGGGATTGATAAGCCAAGCTCCATTGATCTTTGGTCAGTCCCATTTTCTTGGCGATGGCTGTTGCTGTGGCTAGGCATTGGGCGCGGTAGCATGGCTTGTCGCAAGCTTTCGGTTGAATGCAGCAATCTGCAGTCACCAGGCAACCCGCATTTTGTTTTACGTGGCTTTCAGGCAGACCATGAAACGAAAACAAATAGTGTTCGATTGTTTTACCCTGCAAGAACTGCTGGGCGATTTCCACACTAGGATCCACAAAACAAGAATGCTGATAGAAGTCAGGAATGGTTTTTACCTGAAATTTCAAACCTAGTTTTTTGATCTGGCGCTGAACTTCGCGAACAGATGATCCTGTCGTCGCATCGGCGTACTGCGGATACATCGGCGCCAGCAAAACATTTTCAACGCCAGCATCAGCAAAAGCTTTCAGCGCTGACGGGATGTCTGGATCACTGTAGCGCATGCCCACTTTTACCATGTGCTGCTCGCCCAGGGATTTTTGCAATAGTTCTGCAAACTCAACAGTATAAACAGTCAGTGGGGAGCCATTCTCAAGCCAGATCTTTTTATAGTTTCCAGCCGAGATCGGGCCACGCTTGGGCACGATCAACAGATTCACCAATGGCCAACGCAGGATAAACGGAAGATTGATAACTTCCTTATCCATCAGGAAATGTGTCAGATATTTTTTAACATCAGGAACCTGATAGGATCTGGGGCTGCCAATATTTAAAAGTAAAACGCCTGTTTTAGCCATGTTGACTCGCAATCTCTTCACTCAAACGTTCGCTGCGCTCTAGTATTTTGCTAAGGCCGATTCCGGATAGGTAGTTGCCGTGAAGGAATACATCTTTTGCGGCAAGGGCAGGGCTTTGCGAAAGCTCTTGCTGGATTTTTTCAAGCTCCAGATCGTAGACCGGCAATGCTTGGTTCCAGCGGAAAATTTTCGCATCCAGGATGCTGTCCTGGCGTTTGAAAATGCTTTTGCGTTCCTTGCTGATCAGATCCAAAAGGTCCTTGTCAGTATAGTTCAAAAGATCCTGATTGTTTTTGCCACCCATAATCCAGGTTTCGTTATAGTTCTTGTTGCGACCGGCGAAAATATACGGAGGCATCAACACACCAAAGGTGCGCAGCTTAAGACCACGGGGAATCAGGCAGCCAAAACCTTTGTACTTAGTTTGGGCCTTATCAAAGAAAACGGTCGTGCTGATCAAGGACGACATATTCACACGGGCTAGGATTTTTGAAATCTCAGGGGCGCACTTTGTTAAAATATTGGAAGCAGCATTGGCCGAGGTCGCAATCACCACGGGTCCATCGACGTTGGAAACATCGATATCTGATTCCAGGTAAATTTCCACATCAAGCTGCTGTAGTGTCGCATGCAGATAATCAACAATGTCCTGCATACCTTGGGGACCACTGATAGTGCCGCGGAATTTTTCGCGGTCTTTCTTAAACAAAGGCGAGATAATCAGGGAAGCACTTAGATCCTGGGATTCATTTGCATAAATTCCCTGCATGGCAGGTCCCAACAGGTAAGTCGTGGCTGCTTTGCCCAGGCGGCGCAAGCCCCAGTCTTTTAATGTTTCACCTGCATTTGGTTTTAAAGAAGCTTTGGCAAATAAAACTCTGGGAATGACAGTGAAGGCGACCTTCAGGATTTCAAATGGATTCAGTGGCATCGCTTTGGGAAAGCCACGAAAGATAAATCTTTTCTTGGAGGATTCTAACGGGAAGGTCAGATCCAAACCGATTTCTTTAAATAACTTTTCTGATCGGTCTGTCAGGATCATCGAGTTCGCAGCTCTTTCAGCCATTCCGAACTCGCCATATTCAGTTCCTAAAAGTCCACCCAGACGGGCAGACTTTTCATGAAGGTGAACTTTGAATCCTTTTTGGGCTAGCTTCAGGGCCACTGTAAGTCCCGCGAAGCCACCTCCGACAACCGTGACCTTTTTCATATAGACTGAGAGAAAATCTTGGTTTGAGGTTGTTTCGTCTTCAAGCGCTCGTCAAAGAATACGCAGGCGTTGCGCAGGAACGGACGGCCCGCTTCCAATACAACCAGTTTATGATCTTTAATGACCAGAAGTTCGTCTTTGATCATTTCAGTTAAAAACTCAGCAGCTTTTTGCTCTTGTTCCGCGCTTAGGAATTCGACCTCAAATTCGGTCATCAATTTTAGAATTTGACGACGGCGAATTTGGTCTTCTTCAGTCAGGATGTGACCACGCATTGTCGGAATCAAGCCGTCGTTGATGGCCTGTTCGTACAAAGGCAAAACCTTTTCGTTCTGATGAAAGCTATACGGCGTTTCAGAAATCGAGGATACGCCCAAGCCCAAAAGAACATCAGTTCTTTGATCGGTGTAACCCATGAAATTTCTGTGCAGACGTTTTTCATCCATTGCGATGCTAAGATTGTCTGTAGGCAGAGCAAAGTGGTCCATGCCCACTTCCACGTAACCAGCATCAATCAGAATGCCGCGGGCGATCTCATAAAGCTCGCGTTTTTCAGCGGCCTTTGGAAGATCTTCGTCTTTGAACAGGCGCTGAGCGGGCTTGATCCAGGGAACCAGGGCAAAACTGTAAAGAGCAATACGATCCGGGCGCAATTTCACAGTGGCTTCCGCAGTTTCGCGGATAGACTCTGCTGTTTGTTTTGCCAGGCCATAGATCAAATCGAAATTCACGGACGTATAACCCAGGTCACGGGCAGCCTGCGAAAGCTCGGCCGTGATTTCCAAAGGCTGAATGCGATTTACCAGACGTTGAACTTCAGGATTGAAGTCCTGAACACCCATGCTGACGCGATTAAAGCCCAAGGTGCGAAGTGCTTTTAATTGCTCTGGAGTGGTTCTGCGAGGATCGACTTCGATAGAACCCTCGAAGTGTTCTTTATCCAGATTGCAGTCATTCACGATCGGAGTCAGAAGGCGCAACAAAGACTCAGCTGACAGGAACGTGGGAGTTCCGCCGCCCAAGTGAATGTGTTTCAACGGAGCTTTCAAAAGTTCCGGTACCTGTTGCTTATATAGATTCCATTCTTTGATCAGCATATCCACATAAGGGGATTCCTTCGTGTGGCTTTTCGTGATGATGTTGTTACATCCACAGAAAGTACAAAGAGTTTCACAGAATGGAATATGCACATACAAAGACCATCCACCGTCGCTTTTTTGCAAAGTGGTTTTTAGGTGCGACACCCATTGATCCCGTGTCGGATTGGTTTCCCAATAAGGCACAGTCGGATAAGAAGTATAGCGGGGTGCCGGGACGTCGTATTTGGCTAAAAGGTCTTTAATCATGAAAGCACCTCTCGAACTGTTTCGATGAATAGTTTCACGTTTTTTTCCGGAGTTTTTGGCAGGACACCGTGGCCTAGACCGCAAACCCAACCAGCGCGTGCTTCAGGCGCCATGTCTTTCATTGGAGCCAGGAAGTTTGCGACCGCTTTTTTAAAGTCAGCGTCATCCATAAATAACAAGCTTTGATCGAAGTTACCTTGCACGAAGCCTTTGTTTTGAACTTTGAAGCACTCCGGGATGTAGCAACGGTGGTCGAAACCCTGGCCAGCCCATGGAAGCTCTGCGAATTCTTTATTAAAGAATGTCGGCTGCGTACCTTTAGAGTAGTAACCAATTTTACCCGGGAACTCTTTTGCAAGAACCGAGATCACCGGCTGAATCCATTCTTTAAAGAACAATGGAGATACTTCGCCAGCCGCCGTATCAAAGATCATCACGATCTCAACGCCGCCATCTAGTTGTAACTGGATGTTGGCTTTCAAAAGCGGAAGCATCTTTTCCAGAAATTTCGGGAACATATTGATCAATACTTTGGATTGAATCAAAGAACCTGCGTGGGAACCTTCAACACCGTATACGAACAAGGTCCAAGGACCCCCGACGAAGCCGATCAAGCTTTTGTCTTTAGGAAGAACTTCGCGAGTTGCGATAACAGCGTCTTTTTGGAACTTCATGAATTCGATCGCCGGTTGAACTTCGCCCAGGTTGTTGATCGTTTCAGGGTTTAGTTTAAAGCCCAATTGCGGACCGTGAGCGTCTGTATATTTCAAACCCATGCCCAAAGCTTCCAGTGGGAATAGGATGTCAGAGAAAAGAATAGACACGTCAAAATCAAATTCAGCCACAGGACCGCGAGCGACTTCAGCTGCCAGTTCAGGAGTTTTGCAAAGCTCTTCGAAAGAGTTTTTCTTTCTCATGCCTTGATAATGCTGGTGATAACGGCCGGCCTGACGCATGAACCAGATTGGAGGAGTCTTCTGTGCTTTTCTTTGAAGAGCGTTGTGAAAAAGTGTGTTCATACTGTCGTTTCCTCCGTGGACCATTGGTAGCCGATGCCGCGCACGGAACGAATGTGTTTATCGCCGTCCTCGCCCAACAAGTGGCGCAGACGAACAATGATATTATCAATCGTTCTGTGGCTTGGGTTCTTATCCACACCCCAGATTTCATTCATGATCTCGTCACGACTTAAAATCCGTGGTGCTTTATCAATTAATAACTGCAAAATCTTCATGTCAGTAACGGCCGGGTACTCGATTTGACCTGAGTTCTTACGCACAGACATGTTAGTAAAATTAATCACACACGTAGCCAGTTGCACTTCCTTCAAAGGAGCGTGTGCATCCAAAACGTGTTTTACGCGGATCAAAAGCTCTTTCAAATGGAAAGGCTTAGGGATGTATTCCGCGGCTCCCAGTTCAAATCCTTGCAGGCGGGATTCCGCATCCGCTTGAGCGGTCAGGAAAAGGAAAAGAACCTGCGTGAGCTTTTTCATTTTGGCAGCAAGCTCAAAGCCCGTACCGTCAGGAAGTCCCACATCCAGAATCACCAGATCGAAATCTTTTTCTTTACTGAAAATGGACCATGCTTCGGCAACGCTTTTACCCCAGGAAACTTCATAGTCCTTGCGCAGACGTTCCGTCAGTGTTTCACCCAGGGATAAATCATCTTCAACCAGAAGGACTTTTCTCATTACAGACGGCCCTCCATGTGCAAAATGGATTTAAATCCGGAATTTTCAGTGGATTCAAAGCGGACGTCGCCGCGCATTTTTTCCATCAATCGTTTTGTGATCAAAAGTCCAATGCCATTGCCGCGGGAGTCTTTGGAGTTTAGGAGTTCTGAACCCAGTTTGCCAGTTTCACCTTTAAAGCCCAGGCCGTCGTCAGTGAAGATCACTTCCAGACGATTGCCAGTCAAAGCGCGAACGCTGATTTTCACTGCCGTGGCTTTGCCATGCAGGACGGAGTTTTGTAGTAAGTTACGCACAACACTCATCAACCCGCGACGATCGCCGTTGATGCGGGCATCGCGCTCCAATTCAACGGATAGATCCGCGAATTCTGTGCGCAGGCTGGCCAGTAAACCGCTCAGGGAAATCTCTTCGTGCAGAAGGGGACTTACCTCAAGGTTTGCCAATAGCAGGGAATTTTCAAGTTGCAGATCCAAGCGTTGGATATCAGAAATCAAACGCTTCATGACGGGCGGGCTGTTGCCTTGCAAGTCTTCCTCCAAAACTTCAGCTTGCAGTCTTAAACGGGCAATTGAAGTTTTGATATCATGACTGAAAGTCGAGAAAAAGAAACGCAACCGATCGTGGCGCTGTTTATCGCGGAAAGTGAATACGATTAAGGAAATTCCACCAATTAAGATGGACCCCAAAAGAATAGAACCTTCCCAAGCGATCATACGGTGTTGGCGCGCACCTTCCAACTCCATCAAGAAGAACACCCACCACCAAGCCACAAGTGCAAACGTGAACGCGAACCAGATGATCGCGAGCACCGTTTTCAAATGTGATTTGATGAAGTTCTTCATTTTCAATTACTCCGCAGAACCCACGATGATGCTTGCTGCTTCTGCCAACAATTCATCGGTGTGAGCCATAGAAACAAAACCGACTTCATAAGCGTTCGGAGCCAGGTAAACACCTTTGTCCAAAGCTTTTAGGAACAAACCTTTGAAAGTTGCGCCTTGATTTGCAGGAATTTGCTCGATAGTGCGGATTGTTTTGCCGCTTGTATCGCCATGGATCCAGAACAACGAAGAGTGCTGTTCCACTTTCAACGGCAAACCTTTTTTAGCGAAACCATCGCGTAGTGCCTGAACAAATTTTTGAGTGCGTTTTTCAAGAACATTCCAACCATCCAGACGCTGCATTTTCTTAAGGGTCACAAGACCTGCACGCATGCCGATTGGATTCGCTGACAAGGTACCGGCCTGGTAAACATCACCGCTTGGAGCGACCATGTTCATAAGTTCAGCGCGACCACCGTAGCAGCCCACTGGGAAACCACCACCGATGATTTTACCGTAAGTCACTAGATCTGGAGTGATACCTGTTTTTTCAACCATGCCGGCTAGGCCCACACGGAAACCAGAGATCACTTCGTCAAAGATCAACAAGGAGCCGTTCTTTTTGCAAAGATCAGCCACTTTTTGCAGGAATTCCTGACGTTGGATCAAAAGACCATAGTTCGCTGGAAGTGGTTCGATGATCACTGCTGCGATGTCTTTGCCTTGAGCTGCGAACACTTCAGCAAGTTTTGCTTCGTCATCAAGAGGAGCGACAACTGTCGTGTTTGCTACTTCAGCAGAAATACCCGCCGATGAAGAAGCTGCAGCACCCGCCAACCCCGAACCCGCTTTTACAAGCAAGTTATCAACGTGACCGTGGTAGCAACCTTCAAATTTCAGGATTTTGCTACGGCCTGTAGCTGCACGAGCAACGCGCAACGCGGACATAACCGCTTCAGTACCAGATGATACGAAACGAAGCTTTTGCATGAATGGCAAAGTTGAAGTGATCCACTCTGCAAGTTCCAAAGAGTAAATTTCAGTGGCACCGAAAGTCCAAGCTGTGTCCACCATGCGGTGAACTTCTTCAGCAACCTCAGCATCACGGTGACCCAGGATCAATGGTCCAAAGCTTTGGCAGAAGTCGATGTACTTCTTATCTTCAACAGAAGTAAGAAATGCACCTTCAGCTTGTTTAAAGAAAACAGGAGCACGGTCCAAGCCTTTGAAAGAACGAACGGGGGAGTGAACTCCGCCTGGTGCAACTTTAAGGGCGCGTTGGAATAATTCTTCAGAAGTTACTTTGTGCATTGCTGTCTCCAGTTTTCTTGATCCAGATAGATATTTAATTTTGATTCTTCAAATTTGCCTTGTTCTTGCAAATACTGGCGAATGATCTTGTAAGTGTTGCCAGGACCACATGCGTGATGCTTGTCCAGAACTTCAGGACTCTTCTTCGCTGTATCCAGGAACTGACTGCCACTGCTCCAGAAGAAGCATTCTTTACCAGTCACAGGTGTCGCGTTGTTTTGCTCACCCAAAGTGTAAGTCGCAATCAAAGGCATTTGGCGTGCGCCTTCTTCGTAACCGGTGTCGTGAGTTAGTTTCGCCCAAGACAAAGATTTGCCAGCCAGAATGTCGATGCGGGATTCTTCCTGCTCGCCCAAACCTTCAGAGCAACCGTGAACCCAAACACCTTTTTGCGCCATGGCTTTCCAAGTGCGAGTTCCTGCGGTCCAAACGAATTGATCGAACTTCAATGATTCAGGCCAGGATTCAGAGCGGGAAACGTAGAGAGCATTTGTGCCGGTTGGAACTTTCCAGTCGGTCAGAGGTTTTCTTTCCGCGCGAACTTCGGAAGACCACATTTGATCCGCAGAGAACTTCGGAGAAACAACAGCAGGTTTCAATTCACGTTTGTCTAAAACAGTTCCACCATCAGTCAGACCTTTAAGAATCGTGATCTCACCATATGGGCGGGACAAAACCGCCACACCAATCTTCTGATGGCAACCGCCACCGAAGCTTGCCAGGATGTCGCGCTCTTTTTGTGCGCATTGGAAAGTTGTTGGGTTGTCGATTTTCGCAAGCAACTCTTTCAAATCAGCACGGTCCGCTTTGATCTCAACAGCCAAAGCACCTTGTGCGGCTGCATTCGGATTGATGCTCAAAGGAAGGGCCGCAAATTCAACTTGATCCAGGTACGAGCGAAGGAGGCCCTGAACTTCTTTGAATTCAGGCTCTTTCGCTGTCAACAGACGATCCAAAGCTGCTTTCGCAACGATCAACCCGTCAGTTTCAGTCGCTTCCAAAAGTTTGCGGATGCGAGTCGGGATATTCCCGCGCACGCTTTCAAACTTCACAGATTCCAGGTTGAACGGAAGATGTTCTTTAAAGAAATTCGTCAGATTGTATTCACGACGAGGGGAAGAACTGAACACGTTCATTTTTTTTGAAGTGCGCAGTTTTTCGAAATGCGATTTTTTAACCAGCAACAAGTCACGTTGATCCGCGCGAGGCAAAGTCGCAGCAATCACCGTCTCAGATTTTGACTCTGTGGGAAGGTCTTTCCAGGAGTGAACAACCATGTCGGTTTCGCCCTTGATCAACTCGCCAAAGAAGTCTTCAGTGAAAACGCCTTTTTCAGGAATTTGCCACAGCGGAGTTGTCAGGTTGATGTCACCCAGGGATTCCTTGAACTTGAATTCGATCTCAAGTCCCGGATTTTTTTCTTTTAAAATTTCGCCAACCATATAAGCCTGGAGGCGGGCTAAATCACTTTTACGAGCGGAAATTTTCAGGCGCATATATCGTCCCAACCAAGTGGACGAAGCTCTGTTCTTTGTGCGAAGGCCAAGGCTTTTTCGAACAAGAACGCGCGGATCTGTTCGATTTTGGTTTGCCTGTCTTTTTTGGTCTCTTCGATTTCAGCAAAAAACTGTTGAAGGGTCATGACGGTCACGTGAGGGAACTGTTTTGCAATGAGTGCTGGCAAATTGTTTTCTTCGCCGCGCAGATCATAAATCACATGAGGACGGGTGTCCTGCTTGCTGATCAATTCCAGGATGCGTGCATCAGAAAGAGGTGCGGCAATAACCATCGCCTCTCCATGAACATAAGCTTCGTTGTAGTTTACAATATTAAGATTATCGTATTTCTCTGCGAAGCTGCGCATCTTTGTGCATTCACGGCAAAGAACTTGAACGGATTTTTTGTGAGCCAGCCACGGAAGGATTTCCTGCGCCAATTGTCCGGACCCACACAATGTGACGGAATCCATATCCTTGGAGTAACGGCGCAAAAGGCTGCCATAACTTTGTGAACCAATTCCCACCAGGTGTTCTGCACGCGTGCGTTTCACTTCAGTCATAACGAAGTTCAACCATTTCTGGTTATCGCCAAACAAAGTGTCGCCAGCGGCTTTGCGAGCGTCGATGAAGTTACGGAATTGACCCAGAACTTCTGTTTCGCCCACGATCGGGGAGTGAAGACCACAAAGAATTTCAAGTAAAAGACTGAAAGCTTTCTCGCCACGAAGAACCTGATCTTCAGACTCCAACACATCAAGCATTGAATTCAATTCGTCCTCACGGCAGAATAGAATCTGGCGCAGACATGTTTTGAACACGGCTGCATCTTGCAGGGATTCTGCAAAATTTTTGCTGGATTTTCTGTGAACGAGAAGTATATCTTCCATCTTGATTATTAGGTTTATCACTAAACTTTCATTAAAGTGTCATTGAAATGTCATAAGTGGGGTTTTCCCAAAGCGAGACGCCCTACGACATACGAAGCGAGGTTCTATATGAAGTTGACACAGAGGCCCAGAAGAAACCGTCGTACTGAAGCTGTGCGGCAAATGGTTGCAGAAACGGATCTCCGTCCCTCTCAATTAGTCCTGCCTTTGTTTCTTGTAGATGGCACCCAACAAAAGCAAGAAATTGCCTCTATGCCGGGCATTTTCCGCATGAGCCCTGATTTAATTTTAGATGAAGTCGCTCGCGCCGTTTCTCTTGGAGTGAAAAGTTTCGACCTTTTTCCTGCTCTGCCTGAATCCAAGAAAGATCAAACTGGTACGGAGTCGTTGAATCCAAATGGTTTAATGCCCACAACCCTGAAGAAAATTCGCGACAAGTTTCCAGATGTGACGCTGATCACCGACGTAGCTCTAGATCCCTACTCCTCGGATGGACATGATGGCGTAGTGAAAAACGGTCTCATCTTGAATGATGAAACGGTAGAGATTCTCGCAAAAATGAGTGTGCTTCATGCGAAGTCCGGTGCTGATATTGTTTCTCCATCAGACATGATGGACGGACGAGTCGGTGCAATTCGTAGCGCTCTTGATGCTGAAGGTTTGATTGGTACTGGCATCCTTTCTTACTCGGTGAAATATGCTTCCAGCTTCTATGGTCCTTTCCGTGATGCCTTGGAATCAGCGCCCAAGTTCGGCGACAAAAAAACGTACCAAATGGATTTCCGCAACACGCGCGAAGCGATTCGCGAAATTGATTTGGATGTTGAAGAGGGTGCTGACATCGTGATGGTGAAACCTGCGTTGTCGTATCTGGATGTGATCGCAAAAGTAAAAGCGCACACGAATATTCCAGTGGCAGCTTACAACGTGAGTGGTGAATACAGCTTGATCAAACACGGCGCCAAAGCCGGCTTGATCGACGAAACCCGCGCCATGGTGGAAACTCTATACTCCATCCGCCGCGCCGGAGCCGATATCATCTTCACCTACTTCGCTCTGCCAATGGCCGAGTGGCTTCAAAAAAACCGTTAAAACCTCAAAGGTACGGACTTACCTTTGTTCGAGACGGGCATGTCCGCCGAAGCCTTGGCGAAGGTGGACGTATCATTTTGAAGCAGTGCTAGTTTCATAGCGAAAAACCATAAGTTTCATTCGGAATCTGCCGAAAAGTCCAGTAGGGAATGTTTAACCAAGGACTGCCAAATGAAGCACATGAGTAAGGTATTGGCCGTAGGTCTTCTTGTCATAGCTTTTCAAAATTGCGCGCAAACTCCTGAATTTTCAAAAACATCAATGGCATCACTCGAGTCTCCTCCAGAAGAGGAAGTGGTGAATTGTTTTGGTCGTACGGAAGGCACCACTTGGTGGGTACCGTCCAACGAAGTGATCAATGAAAATGGCGTTTGTGAATTTGGCGGCGACTTGAATTATTCATATACGAAGAACGTCGAACTGATTTGCTCAAATGGAAATGCAGTTCTGACAGGGCAATGGCAAAAAGGAAATCTGATTTCCACTTCCGGCGCCTGCCTGCCAGCTACATGTAACGGCAAAGCTTCCGGCAGTACTTGGAGTGTTCCGAATGGCACTTTGTCTGAATCGCAAAGCTGTCCTTCAAGTTCAGTCATCGTAAATGCCATCTATAATAAAAATGATGTTTTCATCTGTGAAAACGGCAAAGAAAATTTTGTAAAATCAGAAAAAGGTACTTACATAGGTCTGGACAAATCGTGTCCTTCACCGGATTTGAATGCGTCTTTCTCGAGTGAAAAAGTCGCGATCAACGGCACTGCCGGTTTGATCACGGAAGGTATTAACGTCTCCACGATGGCTTACACTTGCTCTGATGGACAATCCGGCACATTGCCGGTGACAGCGACCTCCACCAACATCAAAGTGATGCAGGACCTAGCGTGTACAGTGAAGGGTACTAATGCGGTGGGGGTATCGGTCAGCAAGACGGTTTCCATTTCCGTCACGTGCGGAAGCAACGAAGTGAAATCAGGCGGTAAGTGTATCGTGTACGCTTGTAAATCCTTTGTTGAAATCACTTCCTTCCCGGTTGTGATTCCAGAGCGCACTGAAGCCGGTGTTTGTTACTATGCGAAGCTCTTTAATAAGATCGCAGCTTCTCCATCTTCAGGAGATCGTTTAAGTTTCGTTTCAGCTCGTAATCACAGCGGTTCTCCAGGTGCCGGTGGTACGGCGGTAACGAACGTAGCTGCTCCGTATGTAATGGGTGCCTTTACGAATAAGGTGACGTTGCAGGGTGAGCGCTCAGTGAAACTATCGGGCTCAAGCAATGCACTGACTTCGATTTTGGTAGATAACTTTGTCTTGATGGGAAGCCGTTTGGCTTCAAGTACAGCCGCGATTTCAAATTACCGCGCCTTCGGTTCCGCCGATGCAGCGATCGGTACAACGGGTAAAATCAAAGTGAACAACAGCGACGTAGCCCTGCAAGCCTTTGAATCAGGCGGTACCGCAACCATCGGAACGCTGTTATTAACAAACGACTTCAGCGTCGGCAAACAATACGAGCTGAACGTAAACGCTCTGGACTGCGGCGGCTCAAAAGCCCTCTCCGACATTTACCTCGTTTTCCAATAGGTACGGACACACTTTATCCAGCATAGGCATTGAGTGCTTATGCTGGATTTTTTTTTGAGCATCAAGAATTCGCGTCTGTGGTGCTGATTATGGTCCCAATTTACGTATGTTATATTTCAAACGAATTTGAACAATTCAGCGTTTTATTGGATGGGTAATTCTACTTCTTAAGAGAAGGCTTTTCTTCAGGTGTTACCCAGGAAAATGTTTTGATGATTTGGTTACACTGTTGGAGGGACTTTGAAAAAGTGTCCTTGTTATCCAGGCAAGTCATGATCGCCACTTTGTCTTCGTTTTTCAAAACAACCTGACGGATCTGTTTGTTCTTGGCTCGGGAAAGCATATCCACGATCAATGCGGGGCTGCCGTTCAGATTGAATTGCTTGGTCGCTAAAACTTCAAAGCCATAGCTAGGATAGTCTCTCATCCATTTGCGCGTGTACAATTCCAGGGAGGCGTTTTTAGCGACGCGATCTGTGCGCACGCTTAATGAAGCTGCATCAGGTGAATTTTTATCTGCAAAACGAACTGTGTCTAAAATACTTTCTTCAGACAGAGCGACCGGAAGCCAATTGCTGCCATCCGTTTTTACAGAAAATCCTTTGTGCAGAAAATAGAGCCCTTTTTCCGGCGCTGTCAGCGCAGAGGTGCTGGTTGCAGGGTAAGGTGCTGCAAAGCCTGTCATCGGAATTAAAAAAAGAAGGACTAAAAACGTTCTCACCCTTTTAGGGTATCAAGGGCTCTAAAAGGCAGCAAGAGCAAAGGTCTTTATTTCACAGGAGATGGTGCTGGAGTCGGCGATTCCACAGAAACTGGACTCGTTGCGGGAGTCACCGCAGGTGTAACGGATGGTGTACTCGTCGGAGTTGCAGCTGGTGTTTCCATTGGTTTTTCAACAGGAGTGGCTGTTGGCGTTGAAGTCGGAACCGCATCTGTGGGCGGAGCTGCATTCGGAGTTGGTTCTGTGTTTTGAATCGGAGTTGCGGACGCATCTGGTTTTGACATGGGAGTCACGACTGGAGCAGCAACCACGGGTTTGCGTTTTCTAACTGGTTTCGGTGATGGAGCAGGTGCCACCGGTGCCGCAGCGAGGGTATCGGTCATTTCGGTTTTGGTTGTGCTTGCGGTGTCAGGTAGGCAAGGACCTAAATCTTCTGGCAGGTTGACCAGATAAATTTGTTTCTTTTCCTGAACAGTTCGTGTGAAAGCCAGTCGCTCTACGGACTCGTTGGAAACCGCTGGATAGAGCAAATCGTCTTTGCCTTTAAATACCACCTGGGTGCATTTCGTTTCCAGATTATAAACTTCAATCTGATACTTTTTGTCGCCTTTTCTTAGAATGCTATAAAACAAACGGGAAGGCGGGCGAGGAGCAAAGAACAAATCACGATAGTGACCCTCACCGGATTTAAGCAGCGCAGTTTGTTTGGTGTGAAGATCCACCAGTTGCAGGCTTTGCTGTTTGGACTCCAGATTGGTTTCTTTGAAAGCAACTCGGGATTTTTCCGGAGCCAAAGTCGGATATCTGCGATCTTTACCAGTTTCAGACGCCAGTAAAGAAACAAATCTGGATTTCAAATCCAGCCGATAAATACCTGTCACATCACCGCGGCGGGAAGTAAAAATAACGGAAGGCTTCGTCGGATGAGGCAGCATAAATGCCTCAGCATCGAAACCTGGTTGCAGAGTCACACGCAAAATATCCGAACCAAAGCGGTCACTCAGATAAAGATCTGCGGGAGGGAAATCTTTGTCAGGATTGCGATTTAAAAAAGGACTTTCTTTGATTTCATCCGTGGTGCTGGCATAGATGATTTCCATGTCGTTGATGTAGTCCGCATCAAACGCAGCTCCATCGGAAAAAGTCACACGACGTTCTTTGTTTCGAATAAGATCGGTTTCGTAAACCTGCAGGTCTTTTCTGTTGCCGCGATGATGACTGGAATAAATCAGGCGGGTCCCATTGGCAGAAAATCTGGGACGTTCGTTATCGCCCTGAAAGGTGACTTGCTTTACGTTCTTTTGAAGCAGGAAGTCCGGAGTCAGAAGATCTTTTGTCGGGCTGTGTGTGCATCCGAAAAGGATGCTGCCCAATAAGATAATCTTCAAACTCAGTTGCTTCATGTTTCTACCTTGTGCAGTACTTTTTGTAATAGGGAAGACGGATTGACCTTCTTAAGATTTTTCAGTTCAACCCATTCCACATTTCGGTCGCTCGCGGTTTTTTTATGAGCGATTTTTATGAAGATATCATGATGTGTGATGTTGTGTTTAGCATCATAGTCTTTGGGCTTGTCTTCATTTTGAGAAATCGTTCCTGGAAAGATCATTTGTCCTTTAAGGAACGGAGCATAGTCATTGCTAACTAATGCGACCTTGCCATTTTTTATTGTTACAACCGGTTTCCACACCCAGACTTCACTTTGTTTGCGCGGTTTTTTCAGAGGTAATTTCTCGACCAGATTCTTTTCTCGCGAAACGCAATCCGTGGACCACGGACACATCAAACACATGACTTTTTGCGGAGTGCAAACCGTTGCTCCCAACTCCATCAGGCCCTGATTTACTGAATCTGAGCTGCCAAAGGAGGACAGTGTGTCTGAGATTTCCTGCAGCTGCTGGCGGCCTTTGTTGTTCCACCACTCCAGTTTAAGACCGTAGCGACGAGAAAGAACGCGAATCACATTTCCATCCAGGACGCCGACCTTTTCACCGAAGGCGATGCTGGCTACCGCGCGGGAGGTATAAGGTCCAAATCCAGGAAGCTCTAACAACTCGGCCGCAGTTTTCGGAAAACCGTTTTCAGCCAAAGCCTTGGCCGCCTTATGAAGATTGCGTGCGCGCGAGTAGTAACCTAGACCAGCCCATGATTCTAAAACATCATGTTCTGGAGCTGAGGCTAGGTCCTGAACAGTCGGGAAATTTTTAAGAAATTTTTCGAAATAGGGAATGACCGCGACCACCGTGGTTTGCTGCAACATGACCTCAGAAAGCCAGATTCTGTAAGGATCTTTATTCTCGCGCCATGGAAGAGCGCGGCGATTTTTTTTGTACCACTGGATCAGTTGTTTTTGGTCGCGTTGATAGTCCATCCGCGGTAATGTAGTCTAGATAATTGAGGAGTCAATAATGGAATACAAACCTCTGAGCGGCCGTGAATTTCCCCGATTTTCTGCAATTAAAACCTTCTTCCGTTTGCCCTATGTGGCAATCGATGCGGATTATGAAGTCGGAATTTTTGGAATTCCTTACGATGGCGGCGTGTCCTACCGTCCAGGTGCTCGTTTTGCCCCGACAAAAATGAGAGAGGTTTCATCTTTGGGTCGTGGTTTCCACATGACTCGCATGGAAAATTTCTTTGAAAAACTGAAAGTCGCTGATATCGGCGATTGCCCGACAGTGCCTATCGATCAAGGTCAGACTTACGAGCGCATCGAGAAGTTCGTGGGCGAGCTTATGCAGCACAATAAGAAGTTTGTTTCTATTGGCGGAGATCACTCGACAACTCTTCCGGTTCTTCGTGCCTTAAGAAAAAAATACGGCAAGCCTTTAGCGTTTATTCATTTCGACGCGCACTTGGATACTTATCCCGCGGCATGGGGTTGTGAGTACCATCACGGAGCATTTGCCCGTCATGCGGTTGAAGAAGGTTTAGTCGATCCTAAAAAGATGGTACAAATCGGAATTCGCGGTCCATTGGCGGCTGGCGGCGATTTGGATTTCGTAAACAAGCATGGCATCCGCGTGATTACTGTGGATGATGTTCGCAATGTCCCAATCAACGAGTTTTTAAAAACGCTCCCAACGTTCGACGACACTCCAACATACATCAGCTACGACATTGATAATTTGGATCCAAGCTGCGCGCCAGGAACAGGCACGCCGGTCCCAGGTGGCCTGACCACGTACGAAGTACAACGCATCTTTCGCGCCCTGAAAATTCCAAACCTAGTAGGCTGCGACATCGTGGAAATCTCCCCACCCTTCGACCACGCCGACATAACAGCCCTCGCCGGCATGGACGCCATGTTCGAAATGCTTCACTTGTTCAAACCCAAATAGCCTTTTTATAAAACATCAGCCCCAGTGACCAAACTCACCGGGGCTTTTTTTTACTCACTACTTATCCACCATCATCTTCACCAAACCCCACGTAGTCCCCCGGGGGTATCGGTCACACCCAGCTAAACCATAACTTCCCGCAAGTTCGCCCTAATCCTCCACGGCAACTTTTTTTGGGGTACCGGTCATCATCGTAAGCAGCGTCTTCCGACTTCATTTGATTAAAGAACCAACGTCCCCTCTTCGGACATACTCACTCCATTAGGTAATGCATTCGATTTGAAAGAGGTTCTGCTCTTGCACTTCATCTTCTTATCTGGGGTATCGGTCAATCGATGTCACGAGGAGGAGTTTCAAATGAAACAACAAACTTTTTCGAATCTGCAAACCCATTGGAAGTTTCGGCATTGCCATGGTGGAACATTAAGAACGTCTTCAAAAGGGCGAGGCGCTCGGCCGCTCTCAAGCAAAGATCCGATTCATTTGGTTTTTAAAGTGAATATGACCGCTGTGAGCAAAGGCCTGCGCAGTCCGCGAAACTTTTCTCTGCTGAATATTCTACTTAAGAAGTACGCGCGGAAGTTTTTTGTGAAAATCGAGCAGTTTTCCATCCAGTCAGATCACATTCACATCCTCGTTCGCGGGAGCCGGCGGTCGGCGATTCAAAGTTTTTTGCGAGTGGTAGCGGGGCAGTTTGCACAATGCTTGACCGATACCTTCACAAAGCGGCACGAAGGGGAGCGGGTTTGGAAGCATCGGCCATTCACGAGAGTGATTAGAGGTTTTAAACCTTACAAAGTGGTGCGTGACTATATTCAATTGAACGAAATGGAAGCGCTTGGGCGTATGTATTCCAAGACAAGATTGCGGGGAATGTCGCCGGAGGAGTTGAGGGAGCTTTGGGCGTGATGACCGATACCCTCACGAGTGAGGGGGTAGCGGTAACTTGGGTAAGGATCGATGGCTTGGTTGGAAGCTGACCGATACCCCTGGGATGAGCGGATGGGTGTTCTTGGAGCGACTAGAAGTAGGAGTCGCCCCAGTCGATGAGTTGGCCGCTGATCCAGCCTATTTTTTCTTGGGCTGTCAGGAGGCGGCTGCGGCTTAGGTAGTTTAGGACTTCTTTTCGCAGATCGCGAGCTGTGGGTTCGTGCAGGATCAGCACGCCGCTTTCGGTGTCGTGGATGAAACTGCGGCGATTTAGGTTCACGCTGCTTAGGAAGCTGAGCTTGCCGTCGATCACCAGGATTTTTGCATGCATGATCGAGTTGGAATCAGTCCACTCGTAAATCATGATGTTTTTCAGATGGCGATTGATACCTTCTTTATTCACTTCTTCGGCGATTTGCGGAGTGCCGTCGCCGGCCAGGTGAATGCGGGTGACCACTTTGATATTCACACCTCGGGCATGCGCGCGATCCAAAGCTGCACTGATGGCCACCGAAGGACGGAAGTACGGAGTGGTCAGCATTAATTCTTTTTGAGCGGAATCAATCATCTCAATGTAGAACCGCTCCAACTGATACCCGTCAAAATAAGGCAGCGACATAATGTGACGAACCACAGGCTTTGATTTTGGCAAAGCATTCAGCTTCGACACCATGTCTTTGTCAGCATGAACCGGAATGTTCACGTTCGTTGAACGGAAGCGATGAGTTTCAGGTTCGCGATTCCAAAAGTTCACCATTTGCGCCAGAGTGTGCTTCACGATCTCAGTACCACGAAGTTCGATATCAAAATCGTTGTAATAGATGTAAGGCTCTTCCCCGTCGCCGTAATTTTTCAAATGCTTATAAGCGCGGTAAAAAGGCGTTTCCGGAAAAATATAAGAATCGCGAATATTACGACCACCCGTAATCATGAAATTCGCAGCCGGATTCTTGGCAGAGTATCCCAAAAGCAATTTTGTATGATTCACGCGATGAAAGCGATCAAACCAGGTTCCATCTTTGTCGTCAGTGACCGTGTACTTGTAGTATTGAACCTTCACGTTCGGAAGATCGCGCATCAACCAAGTGACAATTTCGCGATCCTTCTTGGTCATTGTCACCTGAGGCACCAGAATGCGCACCTGAGTTCCCCGTTCCGCGTGGTAGCGAATCGCGCGAGCAGTCACCATTCCCGAAAAATCTGCGGAAAAATTCAAAGAGGCCACCCAGATAACATCAAACTGCGGGGCCTTGCTGAAATTTAGCGTAGCCATCGGATTCTTTTGTTCAAAATCGCGAGTCTGCAGCGGAGAGCCCGTCAAAGAAATCATCCGGCGATTCATCGCCACAAATGGATTTCGCAGGTTGCTATAACTGTCAAAAGACTCTGGACAGGTATTAAAGTTGAAATCCTGGGACCAAAAGAACCCTTCCGGATTCTTACCCATCTCATTCGTCAAAAGCGGACAGGCATCAATCTGTTGCGCCATTCGCATCCACTCTGGAGAAAGCGAATTCAAGCTGGCCAATGGAAATCCATTGCTCCAGCTGGAACTTTGCTCTGGATCATAGTATCGGAACTGGCACTGTGAAACCCCCGGTGAAAACCGGACCGAAACGCGTTGACCGTTTTCACTAGCAAAATACCAGTCAAATTCAAAAACCCGGGTGCGCTCATCTGAACGCCAGAAGTATTTGGATGGAGCAATGATATCGCCATTGCACTCCAAACGCGCTTTAAGGAACTTTTTGCGAATCCGGTCGTCCTTGTCTTTGGCAAAAACGTCAGAATTTGTTGGAAGTTCATTTTTAAACAGCAAAGAGTAATTGGAGAAAATCCGATGCTCTAACGGAAAAGGATTAATCGCCTTTCCATCCAGACGATATTCGTGCAAATCGCGGATGCTGATCACTTCCTGCTTTTCAAACAAAGGACGGCGGAAGGTTCCCTGAAACCAAGGACCGATACCTGTCCAGCTGCGATTTTCAAATTTATCACCCAAAGAATCGCGCAGGGACTTGCGCTCGATCATCAGATTTTGAATCTGACTGCGAACAGCGGGATCTTTGATTTTGGAAAGATCAAAAAGCGGAGCGTTGGAAGTCATCACCATGGAAGGAGCGACCTGGAAAAGTTTTTGGCTATAGCGCCAGTCGTTGTTCCAATACTGCGAAAGCAGTAAATCGATTTCCTGAATGCGGGTCAGGCGGTCTTCATCAGTGATCACAGAACTTGGCGAACGCTGAGCACTTGTACAAGCCAGCAGTCCCACAAAGTTGAAAATGATCAATAAAATCCATACTCCACGCATCTGTTTCTCATCGGTCGCCCCGAGGAGAAATGAAGAAAATCAGCTGGGTTTTGGTCCAGATTGCCAAATAAAAAAAGAGACGGATTCTCATCCGTCTCTTCGTGTTGTTTCAAATCGGGAAACTAGAAATTTGCAGGGTTGATATCGTTCGGCGGAGTCAGACCTTTTTTCTTAATCTTCTCTACCAAAGTGGTTCTGTTCAATCTTAACAAAGCCGCTGCCTGGTTGCGATTCCATCCGGTTTTTTCAAGGGCCTTCAGGATCAGATTGTTTTCAAAGTTATCAACCGCTGTGTTGAAGTCCATACCGCTGTCCGGAATCTCAAGCTGGCTGGCATCCAAAGACATCACCGGCTTCAGGGACTTGTACTTGGTTGGAAGATCATTCATCTCAACCGTGCCCTGACCTTTTAGGATCGTCATTCGCTCAACCAGATTTTCCAGCTCACGAATATTTCCCGGCCATGGATAGTTGGATAAAGCGTCCAAAGCGTCAACCGCGATGCCAGTCAAACCACGTCCCTTGTTTTTATTGAAGATTTCCATGAAATGATTCAACAACAAAGGGATGTCGCTTTTGCGCTCGCGCAAAGCAGGAACGTGGATAGGAATAACATTCAGACGGTAATAAAGGTCTTCGCGGAATCTTCCGTGCTCAACAGCTTCTTCCAGGTGAATGTTAGTGGCGGCAATCACGCGAACATTGACCGATACCGTTTTGGTAGAGCCCACCGGTTCAAAACTTCTTTCCTGCAAAGCGCGAAGAAGTTTTACCTGCAATGAAGGTTCAAGATCACCGATTTCATCCAGGAAGATTGTTCCGCCGTCAGCCATTTCAAAACGACCGATGCGGTTTGCGATAGCGCCGGTGAAGGCACCTTTCATATGGCCAAACAACTCACTTTCCAATAACTCTGACGGGATAGCGCCGCAGTTGATTGGAACAAACGGACCTTGCGCACGAGGGGAGTTGTAGTGGATCGCGCGGGCAATCAACTCTTTACCAGTTCCGGATTCACCCGTAACCAAAACAGTCGAGTCAGAATCGGCAACACGTTCAATCAGACGCAAAACATTTTGAATTGGCTCCGAAGAGCCGACGATCTGGTCAAACTTATATTTCTTATTTAATTCAGAACGCAGTTGCTGATTTTCCTGCTGAAGTTTTTTATGAGTCAGAGCTTTTTCAATCAGACTCATCAGCTCTTCAAGGTTGAAGGGCTTGGTCACAAAATGGAAGGCACCTTTTTGAGTCGCGCGAATCGCAGATTCAATAGTGGCGTGACCAGTCAGGATAATAACTTCAGTTGCGGGATTCATGGCTTTCAAGTGAGACATGAACTCGATGCCGTCGCCATCTGGAAGATTCAAATCAACAATGGCCAAATCAATAGGAGTGTCACCTTGGGAAAGGGCTTTAGCTTCTTCGATTTTGTTGGCAGTGATGACGTTCAGACCTTTTCTGTCGAGCACTCTGAAGAGAGCGGTACGCAAAGAGGATTCGTCATCCAGAATAAGAACACGTTGTGAACGCATGAACCTTCCTTCCATGGTGGGTTCGTAAGAGACCGGCTGACGTGCATGTCGGCCTTACTAAAAGGATAAGGTAATTTTGACGGGCCTGTCAAAAAATCCGCGCCCAGACTGCGTTTCAGGACCTTAAAACTGGACGGTTGAAGGAAATTTTTGCCACATTTTCGTGGTCTGGACCTGTGTAAAATTCGAGGTCCGCCTCGTGATCGCGCAGGATCTGAGAGGCCACAGGAACACCTAAGCCTATAGGAAGACTTGGATTTTTCTCTGGAGTTCCGTTGTCTTTGATTAAAATAACAGCAATACCTTCGGCGGAGGTGATCTCAATATCGAGGGATGCTCGGAATCCTTTAATTTGTCGACTGCGGTCCGTCAAATGGTCGATGGAATTTTGAATCACGTTCTTCAAAGCCTGGGCCAATAAATTTAAATGACCTTTCACAAAGATTTCTTCTGCTGGAGTGTGCAGGCGAACTTCGATCCCTTGAGACTTTGTTTGTAGTTCAACAATTTTAAACGCGCGCTGACTGACATCCTTTAAGCTGACATCGCCTTCCTGATCGGAATTTGGATTGCGAGTGAAGCCCAAAAGATTTTGCACGATTTCTTTACAGCGTTGAACGCCGGCTTCCATTTCCAAAATATCCGGATAAAGAGGATGATCACCCGGCATATCCATTTTGATCAGCTGAGTGAAAGATAAAACTCCACCTAATGGATTGTTCAACTCATGGGCGATCGAAGAACCAATGGTTCCAAGCTCTGCCATCTTGGCTGATTCCAAAATCTGCTTTTCCATTTTCATCTGCTGAGTGATGTCGTGATAAAGATTTACAAACACCGCAGGCTTGTCGGAGTCCAGAAAAAGACTTTGGCTGAAAACATCGTAAGTACGAACCCCAGGATCCTGGGAGCGCACGCGGAAATTACGTCCCCGCTGGCAACCCGGGCAGGGTTCTTCACGGTTGTATAAAAGAGCAAAGCACTTGCGCGTGTTCTGGGGATGTTCGCGCTCTTTCAAGCGCACTTCCGCGGCTTTATTGGATTGAATGATATCGTAGTTCTGATCAATCAAAACAACCGGATCCGACATCGAGTTGAACGTCGCCTCCCATTGTTCTTTCATGGATTCAGATTCCTGAAGTTTTTGAATACGATCCAGCGCCAGGGCGACCGCTTCGGCAACGCGGGTCAGGAAATCACTTTCTTCCTTGTTGAACGGGTGGTCCGGAGCACGCAGGAAAAAGACTGAACCGATGCGATCATGTTGTTTAAACAACGGCACTTGCAGCTGCGTGAAACTTAACTGAGCCGTGACCTGACTGGAGAAGTGTTCATCCTGGGGACTAAAGAAAATACGAATCCACGAGGTTTGCACCGTGGTCGCCAGGGACTCATTTAAAAGCTGCTCGATCTCGGTGACGGAGCTTGCCTGATGGACAGCCATCAATGCAACCTTAAAGCCTTCAATGCGTGAATTCGTTAAATAGAGTTTGCGACGGGCTTCAGTCAGGAACTTGGTTCTTTTCTGAACGCGTTCTTCCAGTTCAATTTGCAGGCGTTTTAATTTTTCCGTCTGCTCGCGAATCAGGACGGCGAGATTTTCATCCTGCTTGCGCTGATTGGCTTCTTCCAAAGCAGTGAAAAGATGAGTTTCCAAATCCGTATCGTTAAAGCTGTGCATAACCCGGATGAAGGAATATTCTTCGTGCAGTCGGCTTAATTGATTTGCAGAAAAATCCGGCGGCACCACCGCGATAAACTGGGTCGCAGGACTGTTTCGTTTTATTTCCTGATAAAATTCGGGAAAGCGTTTTCCCAGTATGACGGTGACAGAAACAGCCACCACATTATAGGTGGAGTCCTGAATCCAATGCCAAGCCTGCTGCAGATCTGTGGCGATATGTGCCCCCAGTTCTTGCAACCTTGAATCCCAAGGTCCGATCAGCAGAAAACTTGCTTTTAAAGTCCGCATACTTTGATCAGATCCTTGTGCTGCGTGATTGTATAATCAGGAGTGTCTTCGGGGTAAACGGCTTCTTCGCCCACGTGTTCACCGTGTGCAAAATAGCAAGTCGTAGCACCGACGCGTTTGCCGTCGCGAATCTCGCTGGACAGTCTATTGCCGATACTTAGAAGCTCCGCTGCAGGATGTTTTTCCTGAGCGAGAATATCCAAAAAGGCCGCTTCTTTTTTCTCGCCAATAAAACCGTTTAAGACGTAGATCTTTTTAAAAAACTTTTCGATACCCAAAGCTTTGATTTTTTCAACCTGGGCATCGAAGGATCCCATCGTCACCAGATACAAATTATAATGCTCTTTAAGATGAAGAAGATTTTCAGTGGCTCCAGCCAGCAATGGTAAAACCGAAGGCACCTCGGGATTATAAAACTCCTCAAGGGCATCATGCACTGCTTTGCCTGGCTGATTGGTTCCGAACTGATTGACGATCTTTGTGAAAATTTCAGTGTGGGAAAGGTTGGCTGCGAGTTCTTCGCGAATGGTCATGCACTCTTCCAAAGAAACACAAACACCCGCTGCGATCATCGCTTCACAGGCGCGTTGCGAAGCCATCGGCACCAGCAGACCCGATGTGTCTACCAATGTGTCATCCAAATCGAATGCGATGGACTTGATCATGGACATTTAAACGCCTCTTCCCGTGAGTAACATTTCCAAGCCAGCTTTGAAGTGAGGCCACACAAGATTCAGATCCACTCCGCTTTGTTCCTCAATACATACCACCGGAGTTTTCATATCGATCCAGCCAAACTGCCCCAAGCTGCCGGGCGTGGGATAACCAATATCCTCGCGGTGTTCATATCCAGTACCTGTTGCCAGGATTTCCGCCGCCTTTTTGCCAGGCTCGCCGGTATATACAACGCAAGGCTCCCATGAATGGAAGTGTACTATGAGATGTGGCTTTTCGTCCTCAATGAGTTTTACCAAAGCCTGTACTTCAGGCTCGCTTCCGGGCGAAGGGCCGGGATAGTATCTTGGAGCTTTGGCTTCAGGGCTCCAATCGCTGCTTGGAAAATTGCGATTCAGGTCAACTCCGGAGCCATTGGTTCGTTGGTTTTGAGCCGAACCATCGGGATTTATATTAGGAATCAGAATCCACGGGCGAATATTTTCGCTTTGGGATTTTTCATTTTCCTTAAGCCATTGCAGCAGTTCCTGCGCCAGGCGCACCCCTTCGGGTTCGTCACCGTGAACGCCGCCAATGAAAAGGATGGGCCTTTCGGAAAAGCCTTCGAAGCTGTGTGATTTTTTATACAGCTCGATACTTGTTCCCAAAGCGGTCTTGGCCCAAGAAGATTGATGAAAAATTCTTTGTTGCATGCGATAATTAAGCCTGTTTTTTTAACGGAAGAAAAGCATTTAAAAGGAAGTTTCTGAATGTCAGCAAATGCCACGAATAATACCACCACGAATACTGACAAGTTGACTGTGATTGCCATGGCCGCTGGTAAGGGGACGCGTATGAAATCGCCTCTTCCAAAAGTTCTTCACCCGGTGGCGGGTCGTCCGATGATTGAAAAAATAATCCAGGCTGCCAAAGGTGCTGGCGCGACAGAAGTCCGCGTGATCGTGGGGCATGGTCAAAACCTGGTTCGCCAGGTCGTCGAGCCGATGGGCGTTTCTTGTTATTCCCAGGATGAGCAGTTGGGCACAGCCCACGCAGTTCGTTGTGCGAAACCGGAAACAATCGAAGGCGACGTGATCATCATGAACGGCGACCATCCTTTGATCGAGGCTTCTGACGTTAAAGAATTCCTGCGCATCTTCCGTGATGAAAAATGCGATTTGGCGGTCGTGACGGCAGATTTGAAGGTTCCCGGTGAAATGGGCCGTATCGTACGTAACCGTGGCGAGCTGGTGGCCATCGTTGAAGCAAAAGATGCTTCCGCAGAAACTTTGAAAATTCGCGAAATCAACACGGGCATTTATATTGCGAAAGCGTCTGTTCTGGCGGAATACCTTCCGCAAATTAAAAACAATAACTCGAAAAAAGAATTCTACATTACGGATCTGATCTCTTTGTGCATTCAGGATAAATTGAAAGTACAGGCGATCAAATCCACGCCGAAAGTGGCTTTGGGTGTAAATACTCAGGTTGAACTGGCAAAAGCAACTCGCTTGTTGTTTAAGCGTAAAGCTTTGCGTTTGATGGAAGAGGGCGTGTTGATGATTGATCCACGCACAGCTTATATCGAGGAAAGCGTGCAGATCGGACCAGGCACTGTGGTGTACCCGAATGTGTTCATTCGTGGCCGCTCTAAAATCGGTTCCTTCAGCGTGATCGAATCCAACTGCTTTATCTCTGACACAGAAATCGGGGACAGCGTTCAGGTTCGTGGCGGCACTTATCTGGAAAGTTCCAAGCTTCATAACAAAGTTTCTGTGGGTCCTTACGCACGTTTGCGTCCGGAAACAGAAATCTGCGAGGAAGCTCATGTGGGGAACTTCGTGGAAATGAAAAAAACCAAATTCGGCAAGAAGTCCAAAGCGGGTCATTTGACTTACTTGGGTGATGCTGAAATTGGCGAGGAAGTGAACGTGGGTTGCGGAACTATAACTTGCAACTACGCCGCGGATAAAAAGAAATATAAGACTAAAATTGGCGACCGTGTGTTTGTTGGCAGCGATACGCAGTTTGTGGCACCTATCGAGGTGGGCGCTGACGCCGTGATCGGTTCCGGTTCAACAATCACGAAAAACGTGCCGGCCAACGCCCTGGCAGTAGCTCGTGGCAAACAGTTTACGAAAGAGAACTACGTGGCGAAGGCGCCGGTAGCTGAAACGGAAACTGAGAGTCAGTAAAAGATTTTTTTGGATTGAAAGTTAATAGGTGAATTTATGTGCGGAATCGTTGGTTACTTGGGGCCTCAAAGCCCGAAAGACATCATTATCAGTGGTCTTAAAAAGTTGGAATACCGTGGCTATGACAGCGCCGGTATCGCTATTTTGGACAAAGGCACAACCAAGCGCATTCGTGCGCAAGGTAAATTGAAAGCTCTTGAAGACAAACTTGTGAACGAAAAGTTTGATGGTCACCTGGGTATCGGTCACACGCGTTGGGCGACTCACGGTAAACCTTCAGAACGCAATGCCCATCCTCATCAGGTTCGCGGCATCAATCTGGTTCACAACGGTATTATCGAAAACTATCTCGATATCCGTGAAGATCTTTTGGCTCAAGGAGCAGAGATCACTTCTGACACCGATTCCGAGTTGGTGGCTCACTTGATTGCCAACGAAATTGAAAACACAAACAATCTGTACCAAGCGGTGGAAAGAACCCTTGAGAAATTGCGTGGCGCTTTCTCGATCCTGGTTATGTGGGATAAAGAGCCGGATCACCTGGTGGCGTTTAAAGACGGTCCTCCATTGGTTGTCGGTTTGGGTAAAGACGAAGTTTTCGTAGCCAGCGACGTACAGGCATTGATTCAATACACAAAAACTTTCGTGTACCTGGATGACCGTGAGATCGCAAACATCAAAGGCAGCAAGGTTGATTTCTTCTCTGCAAATGGTTTCCCGATTCAAAAGAAATCTGTCGAATTGAACTGGAATCCTGAGATGGTGGAAAAGCAGGGCTTTGCTCACTACATGTTGAAAGAAATCTACGAACAGCCTCGCGCGGTGGCTTCAGCCATTGAACCTCACGTAAACCCAGAGACTTTCGCAGTGGCTTTGAAGAATGTCGGCTTCGGCGGACAGTCTGTGCAAAAGCTGGAAGAGTTGGATTCAAAAGCAGACTGGGCAAAAACTCAGGAAGTATTCAAAGGTATCGAGCGCGTATTTATTATTGCCTGTGGTACCAGCTTCTATGCAGGACTTGTTGGTAAGTACTTGCTGGAGCAATTGGCGCGCATCCCGGTTGAAGTGGATATCGCCAGCGAATTCCGTTACCGTAATCCCGTTATTCCACCAAAAACGTTGGTGATGACGATCTCTCAAAGCGGTGAGACTGCAGATACGTTGGCTGCGATCCGTATGGCCCGCGAGCTGGGTGCAACGACTTTGAGTATCTGTAACGTACGCAATTCGACAATCGACCGTGAAGCTCATGGTCACTTGTACATGAACTCAGGACCTGAGATCGGTGTGGCATCGACAAAAGCGTTCACCAGCACTTTGGCAGTCCTAAACTGCGTGGCTGTGGCAATGGCGCGCACACGCGGTGTGCTTGAAGCCAAAGAAGAAAAAGATCTGGTCCAAAGCTTATTGGCAACACCAAGCCAAATGGAAAGCGTATTGGCTTTCGATAAGTACTTTGAGGAAGCTTCTGCGAAATTGAAATTGTTCCGTGGCTTCTTGTACATGGGTCGTGGCACAAGCTATCCAATTGCGATGGAAGGTGCTTTGAAGCTGAAGGAACTGGCTTACATGCACGCTGAAGGCTACGCTGCCGGCGAAATGAAGCATGGCCCGCTGGCTTTGATTGATGAGCGCATGGCGATCGTCATGGTGGCTCCATCAGACCACTGGTATGAAAAAACAATCAGCAATCTGGAAGAAGCCCGTGCCCGTGGTGGAAAAATTATTTCCATCGGAACTGGCGAGAACGAAAAGCTTCGCGGTATCAGTGAATACTATTTGGCAATGCCAAAGGCTCACTGGACAACGAATACAATCTTGTCTGTGATTCCTTTGCAGTTGATGAGCTACCACCTGGCATCCAGCCTTGGATACGATGTGGATCAGCCGCGCAACCTGGCAAAATCAGTGACTGTTGAATAAAGAAAAATAGAAATTGAAAATGAAAAACCCCGCGCCACAATCGCGGGGTTTTTTTATTTGGGCGTGGCTGCCAGGAAGTTTTTATTGGGCGATTCACGGCCCGAAGTGGCGCGCTTAAGGGCCGCGAGAATCAGAATGAAGCCCACGAGATTCGTCGCAAAGTGAAAGTTCATAAAGTAAGCCCACTCCTCGCGTAAAGCATACACATCACTGCCGATCGTGTGGGTCATCGAGAAGCTGCGAAAGATGGTATTAATTCGGTAGTGACCGAGATACGAAAGAAATACTTCCTGCAGTATGCACAGGAACGAACCCAAAATAAAATAGAAGTCCACCATTCGGTAACGGCGCCGCCAGAAGAACAGCCAGCAGCCTATCGAAATACCCATGACGAAATAGACAACTAAAACATTTCGGTCGAAGGCCGTTTTATCAAAACGGAAAAACTCCATCGATATTGCTGGGGGAATTTCCCTTAGCGAGCGGCCAAAGGAAAGCGCAAAAAATCCGGTGAATCCTGCGAACAATCCTGTCGAAAGAACAGCGGTGAAATATATAAATTTGCGAAATAGGTTTCCAATGGACATCAAAAAACATTAACAACGTTTTTTGATTTTGAAGAGTTACATCTAGCCAGCAGACATTAAGCTATAGAAAGACTTTACGCGCTCGACGAATTCAACAGTTTCATAACCGCGAGCGTAACCGTATTCCAGTTTTTCCGTGTAGTCCGGATCAGCAAGAAGCGGCAAAATCTCTTTCATGTGGCGCCAGGAGTAAGGATCTCGTCCCATGCTCTCTGCTAATTTTTGCGCGTCTCTTAAGTGGGCATATCCCACGTTGTACGCAGCAAGTGCCATAGCCAGGCGATCTTTTTTGTTCATGGATCGTGGCATTTTATCTAAAAGATAGCGCAGATACTTGGAGCCACCCCAGATACTTTGGAATGGATCCGTACGGTCATTGATGCCGACATGCAAAGCTGTGTCTGTCGTCAATTGCATCAAACCACGAACACCGGTAAAGCTGCGAGCATCGGGATTCCAATGAGATTCCTGATACGCAACAGATGCGATCAATTGCCATGGAAGACCGTGCTCGACACCTGCATCCTTAAACGCCTGACGGTATGTCGGCAGAATTTCTTCGATGTTTTGGAAGAAGCGCGAAATATCCGCTTTGTCCAATTGGTTCAAAGTGTTTTTGTAGCGATCCATGATCCGCATGATGCTGTCAGAGCGTGAAGCTGACTGATACCAAGCCTGCATCAAGCGGGCTAAATCCTGACTGTCCGGGGTCAGCAACCAACTTAGAGCATAAGCGTCCGTGATCGTCGTGATTTTTTCGATATTTTTATGGAAGCGCACATAGAAATCGCCGCTAACGTTTTCAGTGATCACACAGTCCATTTTCTTATCGTTCAATTGTGAAAGCAGATCTTGAGTGCGAGCTGTAACCAGGCGGATTTGCGTGGTGGGGGAAAGCTGAGTCAGACGTTGCGAGAAGCCCGCGTAGTTGTCTTTATGTAGAATGCCGACAGTTTTTCCGGCTAGATCTTGAATATTTTGAATCTGGGAGCGGCGCTGGCAGTAAAGACTCAAGGCCGTATCTTCGTAAGCCGGTCCGGTCAGGAAGGCCGAGCGGTTTTCAGGAGTTCTGATGCGGGCTGCTGCCACATCACCTTGCCCCTGGGCAAGCGCCTGTAAGACTGCAGATTCATCTTTAAGGACTTTGTATTTAACTTTTAGACCGTAATGTTTGGCGAAGTTTTGAAGCAGGTCGTAATCAATACCGCTGATCTCGCCGCGATTATTCTTACTATATATAAGAGGGTTCCTGGTGGTCAGAACTGTGATCTCGCCGCGGCCTTGGACAGTGGCTAAACTTTCCTGTTCGTTCCAGTAAATGGCATCACAACCGTTCATAAAGAACGTCATGGCTGCCAGTCCACTCGCAACGAAGAACTGGTTTAATTTCTGTCGAAATCTTAAATTCCTACCCATAGTGTTCGGGCTGAGTACCTGATGGCGCAGTGCTTGCGCAAGCATTAAGCACCCATTTTCGGGTTTTAAATGTGAAAGAATGCCGTTTTTGGCCGGGTTTCAGAAAAAAATTCAGTATCCGCAAGGCCTTGATGCGAGCGGAAAACAACGCGGCAATCCCTCAGTTTCCTAATGCAATGCAATCATTTGACACTTTTTGAAGCCCATTCGATGCTTTGGCAGCGTTCTTTTGAGGGGATTTTTCGTGTCTGAATTTTCGTATATTGTGACCCGTGGTTGGATTGAAGTGATTGTTGGCTCTATGTTTAGCGGGAAAACTGAAGAGCTGATCCGTCGTTTGCGTCGTGCCGAGTTCGCGCGTCTGCAAGTTCAGGTTTTCAAACCTGTGATCGATAAACGCTATAACGAGATGGCTGTGACTTCTCACAACTTTACCACCATGGATTCCCAACCGGTGGAAGACGCAGAACAAATCTGGGAGCACCTAAAGCCTGAAACCAAAGTCGTTGGTATCGATGAGGGCAAATTCTTTTCCGGGAATCTGGTTCAGGTGGCACAAGATCTTGCCGATCGTGGTCTTCGCGTGATCATTGCGGGACTGGATACGGACTGGCAGGCAAAGCCGTTTGAGCCGATGCCGACTTTGATGGCGATCGCTGAAAACGTGACGAAGCAACACGCAGTCTGCGTGGTTTGCGGAGCACCAGCTTGTCGCACCCAAAGAACTGCAGGCGGGGACGGTCAGGTTCAGGTTGGAACCCATGAGGCCTACGAAGCTCGTTGCCGCAGCCACTTTAAACCGATGGTCGATGCCCCAACATTGGATTTTAAGCTGAAGCGCACGGAAACTTCTACTGAGGTCACCGTTTAATTTGCCTCCTATATATAGATTAGCTAAGAAGGGCTCATGAAAAACATGATTGCCCTTCTTTTCGTTTTAGCTCCATTGTCTGCAAACGCCATCACCTGGAAAGTTATCGGTTCTTGTTCCGAAACACCTCTTTATCAGGGAACAGCGATGGCGGATTTAAATAAATCCGTGGGCGATAACACCATTCAGATTTTTGATTCCAATAACGTGAACTACACGGGCGTGGCAGAAGGCATCAGCTCCATCAATGATTCCCCTGTGGGCTTGGATGCGGTAGAGGTGATTTCAGATACGCTGATGCGTGCTTATGGCTGGTGCTTCACGGTGAATGGCGAAATTCCATTGGCGATGCCACACAAGGTTTCCTTTAAATCCCAAAATGATGAATTGGTTTGGTTCCATGGTTATTCAACCAACGACAAAAACCAGTGGATCGATATGTGCGTGCCGGGTACGAACATCAAGCCCGACATGTTCTGTAAAAAATAATTCTGATTCTGATTTTAAAAACTAAAAAGCCGAACCTTGTGGGTTCGGCTTTTTTTATTTCCAAGTCTGCATCGCAGCCTGGGCGATTTCGATCTGCTTCTTTTTACGGATCTCTTTGTCGCGTTCTTTTTCAGCTAATGGAGGCAAGAGGGCAAAGTTGATATTTGTTGGCTGGAAGTGCTCAGCACGGGATTCATCCGTGATGGCCTCAAGCAACGAACCAAACGCAGAGGCTCTTGGCGGAGGACTGAAGGTTTCGTCTTTCAATTTCTGATTGATAAAGCGAGACACCATCAAGCCCACACACGTGGATTCAAAGTAACCTTCGACACCGGTGATTTGTCCGGCAAAGAACAACCAAGGATCATTCTTAGAGGAAAGATCTTTGTTCAGCCTTTTTGGTGAGTTGATAAAAAGATTTCTGTGGATCGAGCCCAGTTTTAGGAATTCCGCATTCTCCAAACCAGGAATCATACGGAACACGCGAACCTGATCGGCGTAAGCCATGCGCGTCTGAAAGCCCACCATGTTGTAGGCAGTGCCCTCTTTGTTGTCCTGACGAAGTTGCACCACCGCCCAAGGATAGCGATTTGTGCGAGGATCATCCAGGCCGATAGGCTTCATTGGACCAAAACGCAAAGTCTGCGGACCGCGATCAACCATCACTTCGATCGGCATGCAGCCCTCAAAGAATTCTGTTTTTTCGAAATCTTTAGGTTCAATTTTTTTGGCGTCAGTAACTGCCTGAATGAAGTTATTGTATTCTTCTTTGTTCATCGGGCAGTTGTAGTAATCGTTGGTGCCTTTGCCCCAACGATCTGCCTTCCACGCGATCTCGGTGTTGATGGACTCGGCGTCAATGATCGGCGCGATCGCATCAAAGAAGTACAAGAACTCATCTCCAAAATGTTTGCGCAGATCTTCCGCCAATTCGTCATGAGTCAATGGGCCTGTGGCGATAACCGCCGGGCGAGGCACATCGTTTAAGGACTTGATCACATCATTGCGAATTTCAATGTTCGGATGACTTTTGACTTTTTCAGTGACGAGTTGAGAGAACACCTCGCGGTCCATGCCCAGAGCCTGACCTGCAGGAACTGCCGATTCTTTGGCGATTTTTAGGATGTGAGAATTTAAAAGCTCAGCTTCCCATTTTAACTGGCCCGGAGCCGAAACAGGATTCAATGTCCCAAAGGAGTTAGAGCAAACAAGCTCCGCAAATTTGTTGGTTTTGTGCGCCGGTGTCATGGTTTTATCGCGCATTTCGAAAAGAACGACCTTATAACCCATGTCAGCAAGCTGCAATGCGCACTCAGAGCCCGCGAGCCCCGCGCCAACGACAGTAATTTTTTGATTTTGCGTGAAATTGGTCATCTTTTTGGTATTCCTTTGCTAACTTACGGGAAAGTATGAATTCAAACGATCCAAACCACCCTAAAAATAAAAAGCGCAAGCTCACTCTGGGATCCGAAGTCCTACAGAGTCTTTTTGAAAATGGCAAGTCGCCATTGTCAGAACAGTTCATGCGTTGGAAATTATGGGCGAAATGGGAAGAAGTTGTGGGTCCTACCATTGCAAAAAATGCAGAGCCGGTGGGATTTCAACGAGGCGTTTTGTACGTGTGGGTTCGTAACTCATCCTGGATGCAGCAGATGATCTTTTTGAAAGATCAAATCCGCAACACCATCAACGAGAAATTTGAGAATAACTTTGTTCGTTATATCAAGTTCACCCTGGATCGCCATGAGGTTCCTCAGGACGATCAAACAGGGATCAAAGAAATGATTCAAAGACTGGCGCCGGATTCCGAGGACTAATTTGCAGCAGCCGGCGGTGGAGTGGTTTGCTCTGCCGTGGCAGCGGGTTGTAGAGATGCAATTTCCTGAGAAAGTCTTTGAGTGGTGGTTTCAATCCACGGTTTAAACTTCAGCAAATTCACGTAAGCCCCACGGAAACTGCAGTGCCCTGAAGCTGTTTCTGTCTGACCTTCGGGAGCAATCGTTTTGCTGGCCACACCCATCACATAAAACTTTGAGTTGTGAGCAAAGAATGCCGGACCGCCCGAGTCTCCCTGACAAAAACCTTTTCCGGAAGACTGATCCACCAGGAATCGGGTTTCAGTAAACTCGTACTGGGAAATTTTCATAATGACGACTCTTAATACGCCCAAGCCTTCTTTCAATCCAGAACCAGGTGCCGCATCTGCCACCACGTCGGTGTTCTTACCATAGCCGGCAGCGATCAAGTCTAACGTGGAAAGTTCCACTTTCATTTCAGGACTTGGAATAGAAACGGTGATGGTGTTTTCCGGAAGATCCTCTGCCAAAAGTGCCAATGCCAAATCTGCCGTTGGATCGGAAGCGTATTCGTCCAGCGTGATGCTTTTTGCAACGGGGATTGTCGCAACAGTCACTCCGGAGTGAATCTCGACGTAACTTTGATTGTCAGCGTTGATACAGTGAGCAGCAGTTAATACCACACGGCGGGTGAGGGCCGCTGCCGTACATTGTTTGATGGCGACTTCCTGGCGACCTGCCTGGGAATCCAATGGTTTTTCCAAAGACTTAAACGATAGAACCGTGCGGGAGATGTCACTGCCGGGTTCCACATTTTCGCCACCGATAATGGTGTTATTCAAATTAGTCCCAGAGCCGGATTTGCCAGCGGAATTTTTTGAATTCGCGGCACCTTGGGTTCGGGCGGAATCAAAACCACCATCCTGACAAGCCGCTAAGAATAGAAATGCAAAAATGAAAATGATATTTTTCATTATGATTTTCCTTTCTGTCCCGGAACTTCTGAAAGAACTCTTTTCCAAAGATCTCCCAAAAGATCGTCATGCTTTTCCTTAAAGAAGTCCTCACCCTTGTCCCATAAAACAGCAAAGACAACCGCCAGTGCTACACGAGTGTAATTGCGGTTGATATGCTCATAGGCACGGTGAAGCTCTTGTTTCGCGTGATACTTCTTTTGAATTTCGCGGCCCTCTTTGGAATCAAGCCCGCGCAACAACAACACAGTCATGTCCTCGGTGGCTATTTTCATGTATGTATCAGGCAACACGATCGGCATGCGGCCGGCGAACAGACCAATGGCGCCTGAGCCCGCAGAAACATAGTTAGTCAAAGATGCGCGATTCAGTGTTCTGATCATGGAAACGATTTTTGATTGATCGATCAGCAAACCATTTTCACGGAAGTAAGTCAGCAAGCCCACGTGAGTGGCGCGTTCGCCGACCATGCGGGCAAGATCCTTGGTTGTTCTTTCGTGAGAGGTCAGTTTCCAATAGTCAGAAATGCGGTACCGGCGGCCTTCTTCTTCGCGGTAAACCTTCTCCACTAGATACTGAAGATCCTTAACAGACAGACCGTCGTAGTCGCTGAACTCCCTTACGGATTGAGTCAGGGCACGGTCCATGGCGATATCGAAATGAGGGGCTTTTAGCTGAAGGGCTGAAAACACCTTCCCACACTCCATAATCTGGGCTTGGACGGGCGCTGCCGTAACCAGGGGGATAATGACTGCCATAAGCAGACGCAGGCCACTGTCTAATTTTAAGACAGACTGACAGCCTACGCTGTTCTTTTCAGGCCTAACTGGCATAAATTCCTCCTGACCACTTGTAGTGTACGACAGGAGACAGAAATGCAATCTGGAGACCCCGGATCTGGTGGAAACCAGATCGAGGTTACTGACTATTCTTCTTTTTCGATCGAAGTGCGCAGGAGGTTTTTCACGTTGTTTTTACGTTGAGTGCCGCCCAGAAGGGCCTTTAGCTGATTGTGGATGCTGGGATCGTTGATCAGGGCACCCAGTGTGCCTTCGCCGCGATCCACTTTCGCAACGATAGCATCCAGACGGTTGATGGTGTTCTTCAGCTTCTCACCGCTGTTGCCTTCGTTCAGCTTTGTCATCATATTGGAAGCTTCACCGCTGACCTTGCTTAGATTCTTGGAGGTGGATTCAAAGTTTTCCATGATCTTGCCCAGGCGGTTGCCGTCATTCATGGATTTAGTGATTTTGTACATCTCGTTAATCACATCAAACAGCTTTCCGGCTTCGCCACCGCGCTCAGAAATCACACCAATCAAATCTGTTGGCTTTGCCACTTCCAGAATATCGCCGTCCTTGATTTCCGGATTGCGTGGATCACCTGGAATAATAAAGACGAACTTGTCACCCAAAGCACCTTGCGTGCGGATTTCCACCTGGGAGCCTTCGCGAATGCGGGAGGTAAAGTCTTTGTCGACTCTCATCACCACATCCAAAGCGTTTTTCTCTGAAAGAAAATTGATTTTTTGCACGTTACCGATAGTCACCCCAGACAAAGAGACAACGCTGCCCTCTGCCAGGCCCTGAACCTGATCAAAATGCGCGTGCAAATTCACGTAGGATTTGAAGATGGACTTTTCGCCGCCAATGAAAAAGATCGAGCCCAGAATTATCACAATACCGATGGCAAGAAAGATTCCCACTTTTACTTGTGTGCTGTTTGAAGATTCCATTACGCGCTTTCTCCGTTGATAAATTCTGTCATGGCGCCACTCGGCTCTTTTTTCAATGTATCGATAGTGTATTGCTCACTGATGCGACCGTTTTGCAGTAGTGCGACCTTATCGCAAACCGCATAAACTGTTGGCATATCGTGAGTGACCAAAATGGAAGTCATCCCTTTGGCTTTTAGTTTCAAAATAGATTCCTGGATTTTCTTGGTATTATAAGGATCCAGGCCCGCCGTCGGTTCGTCATACAAAACCACCTGAGGATGGATCATCATCGCACGGGCCAGGCCCACGCGTTTTTGCATGCCCCCGGAAAGACTGCCCGGATATAGCTTTTCAGTTCCCGGAGCCAAACCGAACTCTTCCAGTTGTGCTTTGATTTGCGCTTCAACTTCTTTTTCAGTGAATTTAAAGTGCTCGCGTAACGGGTAGGCTAAGTTTTCATACACAGTCATCGAGTCAAACAGCGCTCCGCCTTGAAAGGCATAGGCTACTTTTTTGCGAATCTCGACAAGTTCTGATTCACGCATGCCGCCGATTTCAACGCCATCCACGATCACCTGGCCCTTGTCGGGTTTTTCCAAACCCACTAAGGTGCGCAACAGAACAGATTTTCCGGTGCCGGATCCACCGATAAGTCCCAGGCATTCGCCTTTGCGAACATAGAAGCTGACACCCTGGTGGACTTTTTTATCGTCAAAGGATTTGTGAAAGTCGACGACTTCAATAAAGGCCTGTGGTTTTTGATTCATAGGAATTTCTCCACAATCCAGAATAGTTTTGACAGGAAAAAGTCACCAATCAGAATCAGGATAGAGGAAACCACAACAGCTTTCGTTGTGGCGATACCGACTTCCTTGGTTCCGTTTTTTACATTCAATCCAAAATAACAAGCCGGAATGGATATAAATAAAGAGAAGAAGAAAGTCTTACCGAATCCAGAAAGGTAATCGCCCAGGGAAGACGTCGAAAGAACTTTTAATAGATAAAATCCCGGATCCAATTTTAATTCCACCGCACCAATGAACAAACCACCGGCGTTAGCCACGACATTCGTCACCGCACACAGGATTGGCAATGTGATCAGGCAGGCCAGTACACGGGGAATTACGATTTTGCGAATCGGGGAGGTGCCCAAAGCACGGATTGCATCCACTTGCTGGGTTACAACCATAGAACCAATTTCACTGGCAATACCAGCACCCACGCGGGCTGCCAGCATAAGGCTGGTAAACATCGGACCCATTTCACGAAGGATGGTGACCGCCAAAAGTTTTGGCACGTACATTTTCCCGCCGAATTTTTCCAGGCCCAAACCAAATTGCAAAGACATCACGGCACCGATTGTAACCGCAGTTACGACGATCAGGGGAGCCGAGCGGATACCGACCTGGTAAATTTGCTCGCCCAGCAAGCGCCAGTAAATTTTCGATCCCACAAGCTCGCGCCAGATGTCGCGACTTAAAAGACCAATGCCACCCAGAAAGTGGAAGATCTCGATCGTGAAATTAGTTAAGGGGATAAGTGCCTGATGCATTCTATGGAGCCTTGAAATCCGCTTTGAATTTTTCAAAGATCGGAAGTTCAGAGTTGAACTGTTTTTCGACGCCACCGTAGCTCAACGTATAGTTGCAGCCGTTCTTTTTAAAAACCACCAGGGCCAACGCCACGGGTACACCGTCAATCGTGCCTGCTGAGATGGTTTGGCGGGACTCACGACCATTAAACTGAGCCGTTTCTGTTTTCAGAACTTCCAATTTGTTGATAGCGCTGAGGGATTCTGTTTCCAAAGTTTGCAGACTTGGGTCCGAAGTGTTTCCGCACTCAGAAAGATAGGAGATCGTGTTTCCAGTTTTGGAACTTTGCCACGCACGATCGGCACTTTTTGATTTGATGGAATCAAACGGCTTTGCCGGTTCAGAGAACTCCACGTTTTTAGCGGGTTTTGATTTGCCGCTAGGTAGTTCCACAGATACGCAACTGCTAAGAAGTAAACTCATGATGATGTATTTGAAGTGGTTTCTCATATCGCCTATCTATCGGAATCTTCTAAGGGAAAATTCAGTCATACAAATTCAATCCAGACCTAAGTCGCTGTCATTGCTTTGTCAGGCCTGACAATAATTCTATGAAACATTTTGCCCATCTTGAACATATTTGCCAATAGACGTTTGCAAGGCTGGCATCGTATGTGCAAAAGCACAACGCAGGGGAAAAGGGGTTCTAGGAGTGAACACTTTGCGCAACGTAATTTTGGCAGGATGCCTCTGCTTTGGTCTAGTCGCCAACGCAGCAAATAACAAAGTCAATGGCTTCATCAACTTCCAGGGCGATACAGTGCACCTGGAGCTGTTGGGACAGCAAAATTGGGACTACGACGTGAAACGTGTGGATGACAAAGGTCAGACCATCGTCCGTATGACTGTGCCTGCTCTTGATGAATCTACCATCAAATCCTTGAACTCTTTCAAAAGTGATATGGTTACGAAAGTTTCTGTCGACGCACAAGGTGCTGATGGCAAGTCCGTGGTTTCCTTCACTCTTTCTGGTGAAAACATCGAAACATTTGATTATCTGACAGATCAACCTTCACGTTTGATCATGGATTTTTATTTGAATCCAAACATGGTGAAGGCGGCCAAGAAACTTCCTGCCAAAAAAGCAGAACCAGTAGCCAAAGAAGATAGCGCTAAGGCTGTAAAAACAGCTGATAAATCAAAAACTGGTGGTCGTAAACCTGCAACTTCCGATGCGTTGGCAATTAATAACGCAGGCCCAGTGGTGGCGCAGGCAGAACAAATCCAAGCCGGTATCTTTGATGGTGGTGACCCTCATTACGAGCGCTTCTCCATCAAACCTTATGATATTAAGGAAGATTCGATCATCCGCGCCAAAGATAACTATTATATCAGTTTCCCGATGCTGGAAACTCCGGTCACTCAGTGGGAAAAGCTAAAGGTGACTCCGACGATCTACGAGATCACACCAAAACCTACCGATGAAAATAAACAGGCTCGCCTGCTTTTGACGTTGTTTGAAAAAGAACGTTACGGCGTGTTCCTGAAAACACGCGATTGGTTTCGCGATAAGTATCCAAAATCTGAATACAACGAAATCGTTGATTTCATGACGGGCGATGTGAATCTGGCTTTGTACAACAGCAGCGGCAAAATCGAATATTTTGATGAAGCGATTCAAAAGTACAAAGAAGCCATCGAGAAATATCCAAAATCTCCATTGGCTGAAAGAACTTCGTTGAAAATCGGTTATCTGACGCTTGACCGCGGTGACAACCTGGCGGCTTTGCGTCTTTTCAATGAGCACATCGAAAATAAAAACTTCGGTGGCAAGGAATCCATCTCCAAAGACCTGGCGCGTATGGGAATGGGTTTGGCATATTCCCGTATCAGCAAGTGGGACGATGCGATTGCACAGTTCAATGAGATCGAAAAGAGCTCCACCAATCGTGATTTGAAAATCGAAGCGGCTTTCCGTCGCGGCGACGTTTGGGTGCGCGCTAAAAACTATGCGAAATCCATTGATGAATATAAGAACGCGCTTAAGAAATATCCGGAAGGTCAAAGTGCCTATCCAAGCGCATTCTATAATCAGGCTGAATCCATGTTCGGTTTGAAGCAGTATCCACAAAGTTTGGATATGTACCGTGAATTCGTTAAGAAGTTTCCTTCCAGTGATCATGCTCCTTATGCGATGACTCGTCTTGGGGAATTGCTGGACATTCTGGGTGCTGACAAGTCCCGCGTCATGGGCGCGTATCTTGAAACTTATTTCCGCTATGGTGAAACTCCAAGTGCGGTGATTGCGCGTTTGCGTCTGTTAAGTGCGCGCATGAAAGGTATGAAGCCGAAAGAAACTGCAAATGCAGTGAAAGAAATCATGGAGCTGGCAAAGAAAGTGGATTTGCCAAACATGGAACAGTTCGCAACTGTGATGGTGGCGGACGGTTACTCCCAGCGTGATGAATTCGACAAGTCCATCAACCTGCTATCGAAATACTATCAAGAGCATCCAGGAACAGTGGATGTTCCTTTGATCACGGGCCGTATCATCAGCAACATCAACGCTAAGCTGGATGGTCAGGTTGAAAAAGGTGATTTCATTGGCGCTTTGAAAACGCACAGTGAATATTCTGACAACTGGCTGAAAAATTCCCACCGTCTGGATACGAAGTACAACGTGGGTCGTGCCTTTGAAATGGCAGGAACTCCGACGGAGTCAGCGAAATACTATAAAGATGTATTGAACCGCGTTTACGCCATGGCCGGAACTCCGGAAGCAAAAGAAATCAACGTTAAAGAGCAGGTGCCTTCAGTTGAAGAGCTGAACTTGCGCTTGTCTGCGGTTTCTGAAGCGGATCAAAAATACAACCAGGCGTATGAGTATCTAAAGAACATCAAGAATCCAGAGAAGTTGACAGAGAAGGAACAGATTGAACGCGTGGGCGTGGCTGTTCGTCTTTTGGAAAGACGCGGGGACACGGATTCAGCCATTCGCTATTTGGGCGAGTTGCTAAGAACCTGGAAAGGCCAGCCGGAATTGGTGGCAGAACCTTACCTGAGACTTGCGGAACTGCAGTTGAAACAGGGTAAAAAAGAAGAGGCCCTTCAAGCCCTGAACATGATCGACAAGTTGATGGTGGATTCCAAAAAAGTTTCCCCGGTCGTGCATGCGAAGGCTTTGGAAATGATGGGCAATACGTATCTTGAATCCAATCAAAAAGACAAAGCGATTTCCGCTTACGGAAATCTTTTGGAGCAGTACGAGGACAAGCGCCCGCTTTCTTCGATTCGCTATAAGTTGGGACAAATTTTCTTTAATCGCGGTGATGTTCAAAAAGCAGCAGAAGTTTGGAACGAATTCAAGGGGCAAAAAAGTGGATTCTGGAAGAACCTTGCGCAGGAGCAGCTAAAGAACTCCGAATGGCGAGACGGTTATAAAAAGTATATTCAAAGAATTCCCGCGATGGCAGCGGAACAGCAGGATAGCAAGTAGGAGTAGGGACAAAGATGTCGTATTTTGATTTTGATGCTTTAAACATCGAAGACAGAAAAATGAACGAAGCAAAACAACTGGGTTTGCAGCTGGCAGCTACGCAGGCAAGTCTTCTGGTTGTGGGTGAAGCCGGTGTGGGTAAGACCAGCCTGGCTCGATATATCTACTCAAAAAGCCGTGCTAATAAATTGCAGGTGCTTGAATGCAAAAACGCTGGTGGCTTTAATTTTGATAAAGTCGATGGCGGCACTTTGTTGATTGAAGATCTGGATTGCGCTTCATCACATGTGCAGGCGGAACTTATGAAACTGGCAGAGCGCAACGATGGCACTCGCCCGCGTTTCATTTCCACGTCCCGCCGCGATTTGCGTGCGATGGTAAAGCAGGAACAATTCCGTCAGGATTTGTTTTATAAAATTGCGGTGATTCATCTTGAAGTTCCACGCCTGGAAGATCGCACCCATGACTTTCAGGGCATTGTGAGCTTTATTCTGGAAGTAACTCAGATCATGCATGGCCGTAGTGGTCTAAGCTTTTCTGTGGATGCCTATGCCCGTTTGAATTCCTGGAACTGGCCTGGAAATATCCGTGAGCTTGAAAACGTGATCGAGCGTGCCGTGGTTTTGACCAAGGGCCAGATCATTGAGATGCAATCTATTCAATTTGAATCGGTAAAGGACGAAACGGCTGCAGATTTTGCACCGGGAATGTCCCTTTCTGCTGTCGAGAAGCGTCTGATTCTTCAGACCCTTGAGCTGACGGCACAGAACCGCACGCGTGCGGCGCAAATGCTTGGAATCAGTATCAGAACCTTGAGAAACAAACTCAACGAGTACAGGGAAGAAGGTGTCGCATGAGTGGTGATATTTTCGATAAAACGATAAACGGCCTCGCTACGTCCATGCGTATGAGGCAGCTTCGTAACAACATAACCTCCTCTAACATCGCCAATGCGGAGACCCCAGGGTATCACGCCAAGAAGTTGGATTTTGAAGAGGCGTTGTCCCGTTCTATGAACATGGATGGCATGAATGCTTTGAGCTCGACCAGCGGTGATCACTTTTCACTGGGTGGGGTTTCAGTGGCTAAGACCCGCCCGGACATTTACGAAAATCCAGAGGGTGCAGTCAATAATGACGGCAACACTGTGGATCTGGAAAAAGAAATGTCGGCGCTTTCGGAAAACGCCATCATGTACAAAACCGCACTTCAGCTGATCAATAAAAAGATGGCAGCTTTGAAGTACGCGGCGTCAGAAGGCCGCTAGATTTTTTTGTAAATTGTTAATCCAGAACAGGATGTTCAGGAGTAAAACATGGCTGATTTTTTAACAGGTATGAGAATTAGTAGCAGCGGTATGGCAGCGCAAAGAATGCGTATGAATACCATTGCCAGCAACATCGCCAATATCAATACGACCCAGACCCCTGAGGGCGGCCCCTATCGACGTAAAGACGTCGTTTTTGAAAGCATGCCCGACGCCAAGAATTTTGGCGAAATCGTGACAGGCACAGACCCTATGGGAAATATGCAACGGGTCCAGGTCACAGATATCATCTCGGATCGCAAGGCTCCCTTATTGAAATACGAGCCGGATCATCCTGATGCAAATCCAGAGGGTTACGTCGCTTATCCCAATATCAATCTCATGGAAGAAATGACCAATATGATACAATCGTCGCGTTCTTACGAGGCCAATGTATCGGCGATGCAGGCGTCAAAAGATATGGCCATGAGTGCTTTGGAAATAGGAAGATAGTTCCTAGACTAGGTTAAAAAAGCAGGAATTTTTTGAACGTATAGAATACAATTTTTAGAGAGTACTGAGTACAAGGAGAAGTGAAGCCATGGAGGGTTTTACAGTATCAAATGCAAACAGGTTCCTCGAGACGGGAAATCTGCGTGATTCCAAATCACTGTCCATCTCGGGTGCAACAACACCACTGAATTCAACATCTGAATCTGGCAAAAGCTTCGCTGATACCCTGAAGGATGCCGTAAGTTCCGTGAATGAATTGCAAAAAACTTCAGACAAGTTTGCGCAAAACATCGCCACTGGAAAAACGGATGATGTCGCGGGCGCGATGATCGCCTCCGAAAAAGCCGACATCGCTTTGCGAGTCATGGTTCAAGTACGTAACAAGATCATTGATGCGTACCAAGAAGTCATGAAAATGCAGGTTTAGTTTTAGTTTATTTTTTCTGATACATGATTCGTTAGATCGCGTGCTTTGGCGGAGCCAAAGTGTAAGACCGGAGGGATTCTTTGAACAAAATTTTTGGTGGATTGGTTGTCCAGTTTCGTGAGTTCTTTAAAAATCTGGGTCCAACCAAAAGACTTTCAGTTATTGCCGTTACTTTAATTGCGGTAGTGGCTTTATTGACGATGATGTTCATGGCGTCCGGTAAGGACTATGTTCCTCTTTTCACAAACATTCCAACTGAGCAGGTTTCCACAATCGTTGCCAAATTGAACGAGAAAAATATTCCGTTCCAGTTGCGTGACGGCGGTAAAACTGTAGCAATCCCAAAAGAGCTTCTGCACTCAACACAAATGACATTGATGGCGGAAATCGGTTCTCCCAAAATGGGCTCGATCGGTCTGGAACTTTTCGATAAGCAGGATTTCGGCGTAAACTCGTACGCACAAAAAATCAATTACCAAAGAGCCCTGCAAGGGGAGTTGATGAGAGCCATCAACACTCTGACAGCGGTAAAACAATCCAAAGTTATTCTGGCTCTTCCAAATAAGAAAACATTCCTGGAAGAAGGTGGTTCACCTTCTGCGTCCGTGGTGGTTGAACTTCACCAGGGTAAAGAACTTTCCCAGGAACAAGTTCGTGGTATCCGTTATCTGGTGGCTAATGCCGTTGAAGGCATGGATGCAGACAAAGTCGCAGTTCTGGACGAGCGCGGTAAAGTATTGACCCGTGCTGCTGACGGTACAACTGGCGGCTCCAATGAATTGTTGGACCTGAAAGCCAAAGTGGAAGGTGATTTCGAGGATCGTATCGAAGACATCCTTTCCAAAGTGGTGGGTCACGCCAAAGTTGTGGCAAAAGTGGATGCGACACTAAATCACCGTGTGATCTCTTCTGTGGAAGAACTTGTGGATCCGGATAAAACAGCGATCCGCTCCCAGCAATCTGAAGAGGAATCCCTGGATGGGGCTCGTACCAATCCAGCAGGTGTTCCGGGTTCCCGTTCCAACATTCCTGGTGCAGAGGACAATGCCGGCCAGGTTGGTTTCAAACAAGATGTAAAAAAAGAACTTAAGACAATCAACTATGAGGTTCCTAAAACAGTTCGTAATATTCGCGAAGCTGCCGGGAATCTTGAGCGTCTAAGCGTCGCCGTTGTGGTTGACGGTGTTCATGTGACGACGAAAAATGCTGACGGTACGACGGAAAGCAAATGGCAGCCGCGTTCTCCGGAAGAAGTTAAAAAATACGAAGACCTGATCAAGGGTGCGATTGGTTTCAATGCTGCACGTGGTGACTCGGTTAAAGTTGAATCCATTCAGTTCCAGCCTGAAGACTTTTCTGAAGCTGAGAAGATCCTGACGACGCTTGAGCGTAAGAAGTTGATCCATGCTTTGTTCAAATGGGCACTGCTTGGTTTCTCTCTGGCTCTGTTCTTCTTCATCGTGGTTCGTCCGTTCATGCAATGGATCACTGACAGCTTCCAGGATTCTGTGGAGGAGATGTTGCCAAGAACTATCGAGGAACTTGAAGAACTGCAATCCGTGGATAACACGCTTCCGGGTATGTCAACGGCCCTTCCTGTTCTGCAGGAATCCATTGACCCTGAGAAGGCTGAATCTGAATTGTTGAAAGACCGTATCATGGCCACGATGGGCCGTGATGAGGAAAAAGCGGCCAATGCCTTCGGCATGTGGTTGGTTAGGAAGGATCCGTAATGAAACTGCATAAAGCCGAACATATTGAGTACGAACAGCTCAAAGGTTTCGACAAGGCGGCGATTCTTATCAATTACCTTGGTAAGGATGCGGTGAAGGTCCTTTTGCGTCGTATGGACGATGCTGACATTCGCAAGCTGATCAATCAGATGAGCAAATTGCGTGTCGTTCCGGTTCACGTGACAAAGCGTGTGCTGGAAGAGTTCTATGAAATGATTTCTGAAACTGAAGACTATATCTTCTCTGAATCCATCTCTGCGAAGGAAACTATCGTGGATGCATTGGGTGAAGAACGTGCCCGTGGCATCCTGGGTGGTTTGAATATCACGACAGGTGGCTCGCGCTCATTGGAATCCCTGGAAATGGTTGATGCCAAGTCATTGGCAACGTTCCTGGTGAATGAGCATCCGCAGACAGTTGCGGTGATCCTGGCTCACTTGGAGCCGGAGAAAAAAGGTGAGGTTCTAAAACGTCTGCCAGAAGCATTGCAGGCCGAGGTTGTTCTGCGTATGGCGAATCTGGAGCACGTCGATCCTGAGCTTATTGCCGAGATCGACCGCGTATTGAAAAATCAATTGTCCAATACTGCAACCGTGGAGCAAGCCGCATTGGGCGGGGTTCAGCCGGTGGCGGAAATGCTCAACGTTATGGACAAAAACACGGAAACAGCGATCATGTCCCGTTTGGAGGAGAAAGATCCTCTTCTTGCCGAAGAGATCCGCAAACTTATGTTTGTCTTCGACGACATCATCAAGATCGACGACCGTGGTATTCAGGCACTTCTCAAAGAAGTACCGAACGACAAGCTTCTGTTGGCACTCAAAACTTCCAGCGAAGAGATTCGTGTCAAAATCTTCAAAAATATCTCCGCTCGTGCGGCCGAGATGTTACGCGAAGATTTGTCGAACATGGGACCTTCCCGTTTGTCCGACGTCGAATCTGCTCAGCAGGAGATCGTCAATGCAGCTCGCCGCCTAGAGGCGGAAGGCAAAATCCTGATTGCAAGAGGCGGTTCAGAAGATGCAATGGTCTAGTAGCGGCAAGCAGGGCCCTGGGGCTCACACTAAAGCGGTCCTTAAAAAGGACGTGGCGGAAAAGACTGTTCTGGAGTTCGTGCCCGTTAAGTTTGAACTGGGCACTCCCTCTCAGGCCATGGACTATTTGACTCAAAAGAAACGTGGTTCTGATTTTCGCATGAACGATGCCATCCGTATTCAAACGGGCGTCGATCAGGTTGAAAAAGTGGACGAGCAGGAAAAAATCGAAGCCGCTGCTTTGGATAAACTTAAAGAAATCCAGGAGCAGGCCTATCAGGAAGCTTACAATCTGGGACTTGAAGAAGGTCGCCGGGAAGCTTTTGAAAAAGTATCTGAAGATATCGCGGCCCGCATGCAGGGTTTGGATGAATTGTTATTGGGTGTGAAAGAGTTGAAAAAAGAGCTCGCGGCCTTCAATGAAAATCATCTGGTGACACTGGCTTACAAAATGGCAGGTCGTCTGGCCAAGGCGGAGCTTTCCACGAACAATGAAGCCATGGTGCAAATTCTAAGAGACGCTGTCAGTCTGGCGCAGGACGAAGAACAAATCACCGTCCATGTCTCTCAGGAACAGTTTGAGTTTTTGGAAGAGCTTAAAAAAGAAACCGGTCGTGATCTTGAATTCACTAAAAAGATCCGTTTCGAGCCAAGCACTGAAATCATGGCAGGTGGCTGTATCGTGGAAACAAACTACGGTGAAGTTGATGCCCGCGTGGAGCAGCGCCTGGAGCAATTGTGGTCCGTTCTTTCCGAGAACATGCCAAAAGTTAAAGATAAGGTTGCAAGTTAATGAGTGAAATGTCTCTTGATCTGGATAAATATTCCGACCTGGTCAACTCCATCCATTTGACCCGCGATAGCGGCAAAGTGACGGAAGTGAACGGGATGCTGATCAAGGGATATCTGCCGGGCGCAAGTGTCGGCAGTGTCGTGCAGATCATTCCCACGGGTCTTGAGCGCTCCTTCCTGGCGGAAGTGGTGGGTTTCAAAGACAAGCACGTGTTGATGATGGCCCTCAATGATATGAGAGGCGTCGCTTTAGGTTCCAAGATTATTCTTTCCCGTCAGATTGCCACGGTTCGCGCCGGCGATGAGCTATTGGGCCGCGTGGTGGATGGTTTGGGTCGTCCTTTGGATAACAAAGGCGAAATCGAAAACTTCCGGGAAGTTCCTTTGTACAGTGAAATTCGCAATCCCTTGGACAGACAGCCTATCCGTGAGCCCCTGGATGTCGGTATTCGCGCCATTAACGGCGCATTAACCGCAGGTCAGGGTCAGCGTGTCGCTATTATGGCGGGTTCGGGTGTGGGTAAGTCCGTTCTATTGGGTATGATGGCCCGTAACACCAGCGCCGACGTCAACGTGATCGCCATGATCGGTGAACGTGGTCGTGAGGTGCGTGAGTTTATCGAACATGATTTGGGTCCTGAGGGTATGGCTCGTTCCGTGGTAGTTTGCGTGACGAGTGACCAGTCTCCTCTTTTGCGTATGCGTGGTGCCTATGTGGCAACAGCAATGGCAGAGTACTTCAGTGCGCAGGGTAAGAATGTTCTTTTGATGATGGATTCGGTCACACGTTTTGCCATGGCTCAACGTGAAATCGGTTTGTCGACGGGCGAGCCGCCTTCGCAAAAAGGTTACACGCCGTCCGTATTTGCCACTCTGCCAAAACTGCTGGAGCGCGCCGGCAACTTTGAAGGCGAAGGCAGTATTACAGGTTTTTATACCACTCTCGTAGAGGGTGATGACATGAATGATCCGATCGGGGATTCCGTTCGTTCCATCGTGGACGGACATATCGTGCTTTCACGTGCCCTGGCGGCCCGTGGTCACTATCCGGCGATTGATATCATGCAAAGTGCCTCGCGTGTTATGAAGGCGGTTTCCTCCTCTGAACACGTGCGACTTGCGCAAAAGTTGAAAGAGACTCTGGCAGTTTATAAAGACGCCGAAGATTTGATTAACATTGGTGCTTATAAGCCAGGTTCCAATCCCAAGATCGATAAAGCGGTGAAGATTATTGATCAGGTGAATGACTTCTTAAAACAAAGAGTCGAGGATCCGACTAATTTCAACAATACAGTTCGCATGCTTCAGCAAATCCTGATCAACGCTTAATCGGGGGTGACCAATGAAATTCAAGTTTCCCCTGCAAAAAGTCCTTGAGCATCGCAAGGTCGTGGAAAACATCGCCCAGAAGAACTTTCAGGACGCGGTGGCGGTGCTGAACGAGTATCAAACCAAACTTGATAAAATGCGCCAGGATATCCTGGATGCGCAAGCCCGCGCTGGGAGCCTGGTTCAGGCCGGGGGCGCCCAAGGTCCAGCCCTTTCCCAGATTCATGAATTTCTAAAAGGCCATAAGATCCGCATCCAGCAACAAGAGCAAAATGTTCACGAGATCGAAAAAATAGTCGAGGCGAAGAGAGAAATTTTGCGACAAGCCGCTCTAGACTATAAAATTATGGAGAAGGCCCGGGAAAATCAGTTCGAGGAATACAAAGCCGAACGAAAAATCCAGGATCAAAAAGAGGCGGACGAACAGTCCATTCTGCGGTTTAAGAAAAACGGTTAAGCAGGAAAACCTCAGTACTTCAACGGAATGAAGGAATGATAAATTAATGAAAACTGGATACGATCAGTTCTTTAAAAATGCACGCAAGGTCGCTGACGAAAATAACGGGAGTGTGAAGTTCACAAAGAATCCTGCGTCAACGCGTCTGCATTTGGATCTATCCTCTGAGGACGTTGAACAGCAGTTACGTCGTCGCATGAAAATGTCTGCTCCTAAAAAGAAAAAAAAGAAATCCGGCGTACATTGGAAAATGGCCGGTTTTTCATTCCTGGGTTTGATTCTGGCAGTGGTGGGTTTTCAAAATCACGAAGAAATCGACAATGTTTTAAAGCGCGTTGAAATCACCCTGAACGGTGGTGCGATGGCGCAATCGGCTCCCGCTCCTGCCGCACCTGTTGCAGAGGAGAAAGCAGCTGCTGAAGCGGCTCCGGAGGTAAAATCAGTTTCTCTGTCCAACGACGAAATTGATCATCTGACCAAGCTGACTGACAGAAAAAAAGAACTTGATGCGCGCGAAGAGGAATTGAATCGCCAGGAGGCGGAACTTCAGGCGCAGAAGGTGGAATTGAATAAACGCCTTAAGGAACTTGAAGACATGCGCGGAAAAATCTCCAGCATGCTTGAAGACCGGGTCAAGGCTGACGACCAGAAGGTCGATACCTTGGTACAGATGTATACCAATATGAAGCCCCCACAGGCGGCCAAAGTCTTTGAGACGATGGACGAGGATTTGGTGGTTGAGATACTTGGTCGTATGAAAAAGAAAAATGCTGCTGATATCATGAATTTATTAAAACCGGAAAAAGCTCAGATCATTTCTGAGAAATACGCCGGTTATAAACGTGCTCCAGCATCTGAAAAATAAATAACAGCAATTCTCTAAGGAAGGAGGATCGTTTTGTTAAACATAGTCGGCCCCCCAATGGTGGGTGCGACCGAATTGAAGTCACAAACTTCTGAAAAACTTCAGGAGAAAGATTTCAAGGGTTCCGGTACCGATTCTGGTTTTGGAAAAACTCTTCAGGATAAAATCAGCCTGAGAAATCCAAAAGAAACCAAAGAATCGCCGAAGCAGGAAGCCCGGGCGAAAGATTCCAAGGACTCGAAAGAGCCGCGGGATGAAAAAGCTCAGGAAAACAGCTCGAAACCAGAACGCAAGGTCAGCACTAACGATGGGAAAGAAAAGCGGGCGGCGAATCGACAGCAGGCAATCAAAGAATTCATGGACTCATTCGAGAGTGAATTTGATATCCCTCCCACACGACTTGTGGAAGCGATGGCCGAACTGGACGACAGCCAGCTCAAACAATCCCCTGAAGTGACAGCGCAAGCTGTGATTGATCAATTGGACTTGGACGATGACCAGGCGGAAGAAGCCGCGGCCATGTATGCGTCCTTGCTGGGTCAATTGCAACAAATGCAGCAACCGCAAACCCCAAAGCCGATGCCGGAAATGGCAGCGGGCTTTGGCATGTCTCAAGAGCACATGAAAATGCGGGTGGCAGCAGCGCAGGAAAAGCAGACCCAAATGGGAACTGCTATTGATAACCTGAACAAAAAATTCTGGATGAAACAGGAAGCGCCTGCAAAAGCGATGGCAATGCCTGATCTGGGTGGTTCGTTGGCGTCCCGTATGATGATGGACGACAGCGCCATGATGCCTCAGGAAGAGATGCCAATGGATGCGGCGATGCCGGCACCCGCAGCTCCTCCAGAAGCGGCCCAACAGAATCTTCTGGATAAATTGCCTCCGCATTTGCAGGGTCAGATGAAGGAGACGATGTCTCCGGCATTGTTGGCAGCACTGGCGGCTAAACAGGCAGCGGCAGCCGCTCAGCAAAAAACTGAGGGTGCAGCGATGGAAGAGTCTTCAGTCGAACTGACAGACGAATTCACCAGAGCACTTGAGGCTCCGCGTATGGAAAAACCTCAGCAGATGGATTTGATGAAGCAGGCCGTGAACGGAAAAGTCGGACCTGAATCATTCTTCCAGCAGGAGAACCAAGGTCAATCCATGATGCAGAACTCGGCACAGGAGTTCATGCAGCAGGGAATGGGCGAGGGTAAGGATGCAGCCAAGGAAAAGCTGACAACCAAAGCCGCGGAATTTAAGTCCGAGTTGATGGGACTTGAAAGCCTGCAGGCAGCGCCGATCAAGGGTGAAAGCCTGAAGTTTGATCCGGCGATGGCAGCAATGGCACCTAAAGCTCCGGTGAATGCAGCGGAAAACGAAGCCAATGTGAAGCAATTGATGGATCAAGCCCAATACCTGATTAAAAAAGGTGGCGGTGAGGTGAAAGTTCAGATGTCCCCTGAGGGCATGGGAACAATCCACTTGAAAGTCATGCTTCAGGACGGAAAAGTAAATCTTCAGATGCAGGCAGATTCTCCAGAGGCGAAAAAGTCTATTGAGTCTAGTCTAGTTGATTTGAAGAACAGTCTTGCTGCTCACAAATTGTCCGTGGAAAATGTTAAAGTGGATGTTGTGAACACGACGTCTGCCGACACAGCGACGCAGAACCAAAATAATAATACGAACGGCCAAGGTCAAAGAGACCAGGCACGTCAGTTCTGGAATCAATTCAACGACAGCTTTGGTAACCAAGGTCGTCGCGAATCCTTCACTGATATGCAACCGCTTCGTGGCTATACTGGAAAACGTCGTGACCCATTGCAACCAATCGACACAGCGTCTGTTAAAGCAGCGCCACGCTCGATGGATGGCAAAGGCAGCGGATTAAACTTAGTGGCTTAAGGCGACGGTAGTCGCGAAAGGGAACTTGAATGACAATGGTCAACGCGAAATTAGGAGTGAATGCTTTTGGTGCAACTTCGGAAAAACCGACAAGCACCAATGTCTCAAGTTCATTGAGCGCTCATGATAAAGCGAAAGTCGGAGATGAAGATCTTGGCGCGGTGGCGAACAAGCTTGCTGATCCGAATTGGACCGATCCCACTCAGAAAATTCGTACAACGGGTAATCCAAATATGGATAAGGATGCGTTCTTCAAATTGATGCTTACGCAAATGAAGAATCAGGATCCGACCAACCCGATGAAGTCCCATGAAATGGCGGCTCAATTGGCGAACTTCTCGTCACTCGAGCAAATGCAGAACATCAACAAAACTCTTGAGGAAATGAAGGCCGCACAAAAACCTTCAGAAAACTTTCAGGCGTTGAACTTGATCGGTAAAGCAGTTGCCGGGGATTCATCCAAAGTTGTGCGTGGTGTGAATGACAGAGACCATGATTTCCGTTTCTCATTGCCGATGGCGGCAGAGGAAGTCACTGTGAAAGTGCGTGATGCTGATGGAGCAGTGGTGCGTGAATACAATTTGAAAGGTCTGAAACAAGGAGACAACAAACTCACTTGGAATGGTGAAGACGCAAAAGGTATGAAGGCAGCAGCAGGAGAATATCAATTTCTTGCAGAGGCAAAAACAGCAGACGGAAAAAAACTGGGAATCAAAACAGATTTCGATGGCGTTATCACAGGCGTGAGTTACTCTTCTGAAGGCCCGGTTCTAAACGTGGGAAATCAGGCAATTCGCTTCAGAGACGTGAAAAAGATCACAGACCCTCGTCTTATGAGGAACGACCAGAATATAAATGATGTCACCAACCTAGACTTGAAAAAGGATGATGTCACAGGACAAACTAAAAAAGAGGCGAATGTAGTTCAACAAAGTTCTACTACGGCGTCCGCTCCTGCGACGAAATCAAAGATCATGGATACGGTGGGTTTATCTCGCGACATGATGGAAAAGATCGCGAAGGAGACGGCGAAGTAAAATGGTAGACTTAAAGAAGATACAAACATTTGATCAACTCATTCCGCAGCAACAGCCGAAGGTAAAACCTGAAGTTGGAGCGGGAACGGGTCCTTCCTTCAAGGATACTCTTGAAAAGCTCGGCGGGCCGATTGCGACCCCACAAGCTTCCCAGGTGGTTCCTCCGGGCTTAACAAAGCCTCTGGAAGGAGTGAAGTTTTCGAATCATGCGATTGAGCGTATGAGTACCCGCGGGATTAACTATAGCCCCGAGGATATCAGTAAGCTGAATGATGCGGTTTCGAGAGCTGCGGCGAAAGGTTCCAAGGATTCATTGGTTTTGATGAATGACTCGGCACTGATTGTCAGCGTGAAGAATAAGACTGTGGTAACAGTGATGGACAAGACCGCATTGAAAGAAAATGTGTTCACGAACATCGATTCTACAGTGGTGATCTAAACGCAAAATCCTCCTTCGCTCATGAATGAGCTACGGCGGATAAATTGTGAAGCTGTCCTGAAGTGACAGATAGCAATGATAACACAATTTAATATTAGGGCTGGTCCTCGTAGAGGAGGCCCTCCAAAACGGTGGTTCTCGAATAGAACTGCCAACGACATGGAGGTCACATGGGTATTCTTTCTTCATTGTACACGGGTGTGTCTGGTATGGCTGCTCAGGGCGAAGCCCTAGGCGTTATCGGTGACAACATCGCCAATGCAAATACTGTCGGTTTCAAAGCAAGCCGCGCAGAATTCCAGGATATCATTTCAAAAAGCTTAAAAGGTGTTCTTGGTGGTAACCAAATCGGTCGTGGTGTGAAGATCGGTGCCGTGAATCCAATCCTTACTCAAGGTAACGTAGATGCTACTGAAAAAGTAACTGACCTTGCCATCTCTGGTGACGGTTACTTCAAAGTTAAAGGTTCTGATGGCGAGTCTTACACTCGTGACGGTTCCTTCCACTTTGACCGTGAAGGTTACCTGGTAACTAACGACAATCAAAAAGTTCAGGGTTTCGGTACCGACGAAAAAGGTAACATCCTGAACAAAATGACAGACATCAAATTCCCTCGCGCTCTGGTTCCAGCGAAAGCAACTAAAGAAGTTAAGTTGGACCTGAACCTTGACTCCCGTATGGAGCCGACGAAAAAGTTTGATGTGAAAGATCCATACTCCACGTCTCACTACTCTACAGGTGTTGAGATGTACGATTCTCAGGGTAATAAGCACTTGTTGAGCTTGTTCTTCAATAAAGTGGCTGACAGACAATGGGAATACAAAGGCTTGGTAGACGGTAAAGAAGTGACTGGCGGCGAAGACGGTCAGCTTTCTGAAGTGTGTGCTGGTAAGCTTGAATTTACTGTTGACGGTAAATTGGATTCTCAACAATTGACTTCTTCAAACTTCAACTTCAAAGGTGGCGCACTTCAAGGTCAGGAAATCAAATTGAACTTTGGTGACGCGATCAAGGATGGCGGTAAAGGTTTGGACGGTACTAAACAGTACGGTAAAAACTCTGACCTTATCTCTTGGCACCAGGATGGCGCGGCTGCAGGTACTATTAACAGCTTGTCATTCAATGACGAAGGTATCTTGACTGCGGTTTACTCCAACGGTCAGGCACAGGACTTGGCACAGATTGCTCTGGCGAAATTCGAAAATCCAGAAGCTCTATTTAAAGTTGGTAACAACCGTTTGAAAGAATCCAGAGACTCTGGAACAGCTTCAGTGGGTGGCCCAGGTGCAGCAGGTCGCGGTAAATTGTTCGCGAAATCTCTTGAAAGATCCACAGTGGATTTGGCAACTGAGTTCGTAAACATGATCCAAAATCAGCGTGGTTTCCAAGCCAATGCGAAAACAATCACGACGACAGATGAACTTCTGAACGAAGTGATTCAATTGAAACGTTAATAATTAGTTCCCGTTAATATCTAAACCATGAACCATGTCGACAGGCCCGCTGACCCCGGGCCTGTTTTTTTTCGTTTGGCAACCCAAGATGCCCCATTTAGTTTTAAAAGCCTGCAATCTTGGGCATAATGCCCCAAAAGTAGCGATTAAATGTCTGTAATAATGGGCTTTTTTGCAAGGTACATTAAAATTGAACCTTTTGTTTAGAAACAAACCTGATATACACTGGCGCAAGTTTAAATCATTAGTCCAGAGGGGTTTCTGACATGAGATGCTTAGTAGTAGAAGACGACAACGAGATTGCAACAATCGTAAAGCAGGGTTTGGGTGAGCTTGAAGGTGAAGTTGAAGTTGAATCTAACGGAAGACGTGCCTATGAAAGAGCTTTGACCAATCACTATGATATTATCGTCCTAGATTTGATGCTTCCAGAAATGGATGGCTACACTTTCGCCAAATCTTTGCGTGAAAAAGAAATCAACACACCGATTCTAATTTTGAGTGCATTGCGCGAATTGGATGACCGTCTTAAAGGTCTGAGCATGGGTGGCGATGACTACCTGACAAAACCATTCGCAATGGCAGAACTTCAAATCCGTGTAAAAAACCTTTTGAAGCGTGCGCAAAAAGCTTCCGAAGTTACACAACTGGTTTTCCAGGATTTGAAATTGAACCGTTTGAACCGCGATGTGGTTCGTGCGGGTCGCAAACTGGACCTGCAAGAGCGCGAGTTCGTTCTTTTGGATCTATTCATGAGCAATCCAAACAAGATCATCGGAAAACAAACTATCCTTAAGGAAGTTTGGAATTATGATTTCGATCCACAAACGAATGTGGTAGACGTATTGGTATGCCGCCTAAGAAACAAGTTAGAAAAAGATTTCCCTACACGACTTATTTATACAGTCAGAGGTGTAGGTTATGTTCTTAAAGGGTCTTAAACCCACGCTGTTCAGAATCAGTACCAAGCTGACGCTTGCGTACTCGATGGTACTGATTCTGAGTTCCACGCTGATCTTTAGTTTCCTTTACTTTCAAATCACGCACTCGCTGCAAGCGCAGGAGCGATCCATTCTTGTCTCCAAGACAGAAGAGTTCGCCAACCGCATTGAAGTGAATGGCCTGGAAGACTTTAAAGAGTACTTCGAGGTTTTGCGCACATTTGATAAAGACTCTTCCCTGATCGTGGGAGTGTATGGTGAAAATGGCGAGGTGTTATTCTCGCACAGTCCGACACCAGAGCCCCAGTTTGATCAGACTCTTTTAATCAATGAATTGAATAAGCATGGCGAAAGCACGTTTGAGTTCTCTATTCCGGAGCGTTCCGGAGCAGAGGCGGTTCTGGTTCTGGGTAAGATCCTGAAAAACGGCGAGCGACTGGTGATGGCGAAAAGCACTGAGGGCATGGGCCGTCAGTTGCGCTATCTGCAAAAGCTATTCTGGTGGGCGCTTCTTCCGGTTGCACTTATTGGATTCCTCGGTGGATTGTTCTTATCGAACTCCACACTGAGTCCGGTGCGTGAGCTTATCAATTCGATGAAAAAGATCGAGCGCGGTTCTCTCTCAACTCGTGTTCCGGTCGGTGGCAGCGATGACGAACTTGAGGAGCTGAAACTTTTATTTAATAAAGCCCTGGATAAGATTGAAAATCTGGTTAACGGACTCAAAGAGGCCTTTGACCATTTAGCCCACGATATTCGCACGCCCGTCACGCGCTTGCGTGGTCGTGCTGAGATCGCACTGACCAGTGAAGGTGATATTGAGTCCTATCGTGAGGCTTTGCAAAGCTGCTTTGAAAACTCGGATAAAATCCTTAGTTTCCTGCAGGTGTTGACGGATATTACTGAGGCCGAGAATCGCAGTAAGAAACTTAAGATCGAGAAAAAGTTTATCAGTGAGCTGGTTCGCGAAATTATGGATCTTTACGAGATGGCTTTTGAAGAGAAAAATATCAAAGTCATCCAGAGACTGGATTCCCATGATTGGGCGATGGTTGACCCGCGCCTGATCAGTCGCGTGATCGCAAATCTTTTGGATAATGCCCATAAGTACACTCCACCAGGTGGTGAGGTGATCATTGAAACGATCAACCAGACGGAAAGTGTGATTCTTAAGGTGGTCGATTCCGGCCCGGGAATTTCACCGGAAGAGCACGGCCTTATCTGGCAAAAGCTTTACCGCAGTGACAAGAGCCGGTCTGAATACGGCATGGGCTTGGGTTTGACCTTCGTTAAAGCCGTGGTCGAAGCCCACGATGGTAAGGTCAGTATCAAGAGCCCCGTTAAAGACGGCCGTGGCACCGAGATGGAAATCACGCTACAAAAGATGGCCTAAAGCCATCTTCTGTGCCAGAGTACCTTCATGGCTAACAATCAAGAAAACGTATCCTCGTCGCGCATGCGCCTGAAAATCCTGGGGCTTTTCGCCCTGGGCCTTTTTTTCAGTATTTTCTTTTTCACTCATCTGACTTTGCATAATGACCATGTGCAGATGTTGTTAAAAGTTTTCCGCGTGATTGATGACGGGCAGTGGTCACATTTTGGAAATGCGACGACGGGTATGGGATTTTTGCCGGGCAGTTTTCTAACTGCGGTTTCTGCGATTCCGATGCAGATTTATTTTTCGCCCTATTCAGCCTTAGTGGTGATTCTGTTATTCCATGTGATTTCCTACCTCCTGTTTGCCAGCGTGCTTAAGGAAAACTTCAAATCACTGATCCTGATCGATTTCCTTCTGCTGTTTTGGTTAAGCCCTTGGCGGGTTGAGCAGACCGAGCTTTACAATCCTGCTTATCTGTTTTTATTTTCAGCCGTCCATTTCTATACGGCCTATCACATGGGCAAAAAAAGCTTCTGGATGACGTTCTTTCATGTGCTGACCATTGGCTTCTGCGTGCAGGTGCACTTTTCAGTCCTGATGTTGGGAATTCTTTCTTTGCTGTTGTGGGGCTTCAGATATCTAAAGGTCAACTGGTGGGGCTTTTTTGCAGGAAGTGCCGTCGTGGCCTTAAGCTTAATGCCCTGGTTCCTGGCGTACTTAAGTCATCGCGAGCTTGCGGTGGCAGTCAGCAAGGAATCTCAGTCCTTTATTGGTAAGAACTTCGTTCTGGTTTATCCGGTTCTAAAAGGGATTTCCTATTGGATTCGATACGGAGCTATTTCCTATGGTCGTCATATTTTCAGCGAAATCAATTTCCTGTGGATTCACGATTTGACGGTGCAAAAGATCGTAAGCGGAACTTTTCACTCCCTTAAATACCTTTTCACTGCGGTGACGGTCGTATTTAGTGCCGTGGTTCAGTGGAAGATCTTTCAGAAAGTCTGGCAGACCGATCATCCTTTCCGTCGTAAGCAGGATCGCACCACGGTTCGTGGCGAGGAAGGAATTTACCTTTATGCCTTTTACATGTTTGTGGCGATGATTATCGCGACCGGCCTGTCACCGGTGGAGTTCAATCACTGGCATTTGATTTTGGCATTTCCGATTGTCACATTGTTGATCACGATCGCATTTAATAAACTTCGCGGGAAAATTCCAGGAAACAGATTCAGATACCTGTATGCTACGGTGTTTGTGGTGTTTGCGATGTTTAATATTTTTGGAGCCCTTGGCAGCCGGGTTCATTCGTATCAGTCAAACTTCCACCGGGATGTGCTGCAAATGTACAAGGAGTATCACGAATTTCCAGATAACAAGACCAACAGTAATTTCCAAAACTGGCACAGAGAACAAAAGACCACAGAGGGCACAGAAGAAAAGCCCACTGAAGAATAAAAAAAGGCTCCGGATCGGAGCCTTTTTTTATTTCCTCTGCCTAAGTTTTCTAACTTAAACACCAAGATAAGCTTTGCGAACTTCATCGTTGTTTAACAAATTCACACCCGTGTCCTGCATGACCACGCGGCCGGTTTCCAAAACGTAAGCCCGGTGGGAAATTCTTAAAGCCAGTCGGGCATTCTGCTCGACCAAAAGAATCGTCATTCCATCCTGATTTAGCTTTGTCACGATTTCAAAGATCTGATTTACGATCAACGGAGCCAAACCCAGGGATGGTTCATCCAAAAGCAGGATTTCCGGTTTACACATCAATGCGCGACAAATCGCCAGCATTTGTTGCTCACCGCCTGACAAAGTTCCGGCCATTTGCCACAGACGTTCTTTGATGCGCGGGAAAAGCTCCAGACACATTTCATAGTCTTTTTTGATCCCGGCTTTATCGGTGCGGTGATAAGCACCCATTTCCAGATTTTCCAAAACACTCATTTGCGCAAAGACGCCGCGTCCTTCAGGAGACTGGGCGATCCCCAGTTTCACGCGTTCGTGAGTGGGTACGACATGCAGATCCTGGCCATTAAAGGCGATATTCCCCTGAGATGGCACCAGGCCGGAGAGGGCACGCAATGTTGTGGTTTTACCTGCTCCGTTGGCGCCGATCAGACTGACGATTTCACCCTTATTGACGTGAAAAGTAATTCCTTTAAGAGCCTGGATAGATCCGTAATAGACGTTGAGGTTTTCAGCGGAAATGATTGGAGTTTGCATTAGTGGATTTCCTCTACGCCCAGATATGCTTCGATAACTTTTTTGGAGTTCTGCACGTGCTTGGGGTTGCCCTCTTCGATTTTAACCCCGTGATCCAATACGACGATGTTTTCACAGATACCCATAACCAGTTTCATATCGTGTTCGATCAATAAAACGGTCAGGTTGAACTTGGAACGGATCTGCGCAATTGTTTCCATCAGCTGATGGGTTTCGGAATGATTCATACCTGCGGCAGGCTCATCCAGCAAAATGATCTTAGGATCTGTTGCCAAGGCACGAACGATTTCAAGTTTGCGCTGCTGTCCGTACGGAAGACTGTTGGAAAGCTCATTGGCTTTTCCCTGCATGGAAAACAGGGAAAGCAGGTCCATGGCCTTTTCAACCATTTGCTTTTCTGTATCCATGAACTTGCGGGTTTGGAAGAGGGCATCCATGATGCCGTAGTTAACATGCTGATGAGTGGCAATCAGGATGTTTTCCAAAACAGTCAGATTCTTGAATAAACGAATATTTTGAAAAGTTCGAGCGATTCCGCGTTGGGAAATTTGATAGGGCTTTAAGCCATGCAGGGAGTTGCCATCCAGGAAAACTTCACCTTTAGTGGGTTGGTAAACCCCCGTCAGCATATTAAACGCAGTGGTCTTACCGGCTCCGTTTGGACCGATTAATCCCGCAAGCTGACCTTTTTTGATTTGGAAAGACAGATCGTCGACGGCTTTTAATCCGCCGAACTGCATCGTGATACCTTTAGCTTCCAGCAGAACGTCGGACATATTTTCTCCACAGATCAGTGATTTCCAATTCACCCATAATGCCTTTAGGACGAAGAATCATCACCAGTACCAAAGACAAAGAATAAATAACCATACGCAAATCCACGCCAGTCACTTCCTGCAAAGGACGAAGCGCTTCAGGCAATGCAGTCACAAAGATCGCCGCGATAATAGAGCCCGTCATCGAGCCCATGCCACCCAAGACCACCATGATCACTGCATTCACACTTTGTAGGAACGTGAACGAGGAAGGATTGATGAAATTCGTAAAGTGCGCAAAAAGAGCGCCAGCAACACCGGCAAAGAAGCTTGAAAGTACGAACGCGCGAACTTTCATACCGGTCGTGTTAATACCTGAAGATTCTGCAGCGATTTCGTCTTCACGCACACTAAGGAAGCCACGACCCCAGGATGATTTCATCACTCGCCAGATCGTAAAGAAGCAGATCAAAATCCACAAAACCGCAAAGGCATAGGACATATAGAAACTGGAAAATCCGGGAATATTGGCAAAACCGCGTGGGCCGCCCAGGAAGTCCATGTTCAAAAGTGTCACACGAATGATCTCCCCGAAACCCAAAGTCACGATCGCCAGATAGTCGCCTTTAAGGCGCAGGGAAGGTAAGCCCACCAGGAATCCCGCCAGGGCTGCGGCCAAGCCGCTACCAATGGCGAAAACAAAAAAAGTGATTCCTTGAAGCTCTGCCGGAAGAAAGTTCCAGTTCACCGAAGCATAGGCAGTAAAGTAGGCGCCAATCGCCATAAAGCCCGCATGGCCCAGGGAGAACTGTCCTGTGTAGCCATTCACCAAATTCAGGCTCATGGCCATCAGACAGTTCACCGTCACAAACAAAACCATCAACTGGATGTATTCATCAAAACCAAATTGAAAGACCAGTCCTAAAACTAAAGTGGCAATCAGGGATAAAAGGGGATTCTTGAAAGCGCGAACCATTATACCTTCTCCACCGTGTATTTGCCGAGCAGGCCAGCTGGTTTAAAGATCAAAATCACAATCAGAATACCGAAGGCCAAAGCGTCACGGTAAGTTGATGACAAGTAAGCCACAACCATTTCTTCAGATAAGCCCATGATCAAAGCACCCAGTACGGCACCGCGCACGTTGCCGATACCACCTAAGACTGCGGCAACGAAAGCCTTCATCCCGATCATCATACCCATTAGTGGATCAATCTTAGGATATTTCATGCCGACCAAAACACTGCCGACGCCGGCAAGGGCCGAGCCCACGATAAAAGTGAAAGCAATAATTTTATCTGGATTTACACCCAGCAAACTTGCCACCGATGCGTTGCTGCTGACAGCGCGCATGGCTTTACCAAGTTTGGTTTTATAGATCAGGAATTGCAAAGCCATCATCGCCATCACGCTGACCAATAAAACTGTCAGGTCAAAGGACTTCAGCTCCACGTTGCCGAAAGAGAAGATCACAAAATCTTTCATCACTTCTGGAAAAACTTTAGGATCGGCTCCGAATACAACTTGTCCGCCGTACTCCAAAAGCAAACTCACCCCGATGGCTGTGATCAGGATATTTAACTTAGGGGAGTTACGCAGGGGACGATAAGCAAATCTTTCGATAACAAGACCGATAAGACTGCAGCAAACCATAGAGGAAATTAAAAGAACAGCCAACGAACCAACTCCGGGATTGGCTTCGATGCCGAAAGCGCGCGCCACATAGAAAGCGGCAAAGGCGCCCACCATATAAACATCAGAGTGGGCGAAGTTGATCATCTTGAGGATTCCGTACACCATGGTGTAGCCTAGAGCGATCAGTGCGTAGATGGATCCAAGGCTGATACCATTTATTAAGTGCTGTACGAAGTCCTGCATGTCTGTCCTTTTTTGGGGCTTTTGTCCGACTCTTAAGGAGTCACAGTCGAGATGTACTTGCGATTAGGTCCTTCAACCTGAATCACCACAGCGCTTTTCACAGCATCGCGGTTTTCATTCAGAGTGATTTTTCCAGTCACGCCAGGGAAATCTTTTGTTTTAGCCAGTTCATCACGAATCGATTTGCCTGACAAGTCTACAGAGCGGTCAATCGCTGCTGCCAGAATTTTCGCTGCATCGTAACCTAATGCCGCCAAGGCATCCGGAGTTTCGTTGTATTTGGCTTTAAATTTCTTAATGAACTCTGTCACTGCAGGATCGGTGCTCTCGACAGTGTAGTGGTTTGAGTAGTAGTTGCCGTTGATAGCTTCTTTTCCGATTTCATGAAGCTTTTCGCTGTCCCATCCGTCACCACCCATCAATGGAGCTTTGATGCCCAATTGACGTGCCTGTTGAGCGATCAAGCCCACTTCCGTGTAGTAACCTGGAACATAGATAGCTTCCGGATTTTTGGAACGGATCTGAGTCAATTGCGCTTTGAAATCGATGTCGCCGGCCTGATAGGAAACGTCAGCCACGATTTCGCCACCGCGTTTTTTAAAATCAGTCAGGAAAGCATCCGCCAAACCCACCGAGTAGTCGTTTTTCACGTCACGCAGAATCGCCACTTTTTTGATTTTCAAAGTTTCGTTTGCAAATTTAGCCATAACAGAACCCTGGAATGGATCGATGAAGCAAACGCGGAAGACATAGTCGCCCACTTTAGTCACATCAGGATTTGTAGACGCTGGAGAAACAAACGGAACACCTTTAGCTTGTGCAATCGGAGCTGCCGCTTTAGAGCGACCGGAAGCAACGCCGCCGATGATCGCAACTACTTTATTTTGAGTAATCAAACGAGTTGTTGCTGCTGCAGCCTCTTCGTTTTTACCCTGGTCATCCATGGTTTTTAATTCGATTTTTTTACCTTTGATTCCACCAGCTGCGTTGATTTCATCAAATGCCAGACGAACACCTTTGTTGGAGCTTAAGCCAAACGTGGCATCGCTACCAGACAATGAATCGTATTCACCGATCATGATGACGTTATCTTTTTTCGTGCAACCTGCCAGCAAAGGAAGAGCCAGCAAAAGGGATACTAACAGACGTTTCATAAAGACCTCTTTTGTAATGCTAAATGCGAATAGCGTTTAGAATTCAAGTATCTACAAAAGAGGTCAAGAGTTTTTAGGTCGCTAAAACACTTGCAAGACTGATCAGGTCCAAATGCGCTTTTCTTTCGTTCTTCGTTACAACATCGAGAGGAACTTCGACTAATCTTTCACCCTCAGTGCCGATCATGATGTCGCAATGACCTTTTAGTAATGAATCTACGGCCGCTGCACCCATGCGGCTGGCAAGAATTCGGTCCGCAGCAGTTGGAGAGCCTCCGCGTTGTTGATGACCCAAGATACAAACTTTTGCATCCCAGCCTGTTTTCTTGCGAATAGCATCAGCAAGGTCATAAGCGCGCCCTGGTTTTTGCCCCTCTGCCGTGACCAGAATTGAACTGGTTTTGCCACGTGCGATACCGTCTTTGATGCGTTCCACAGCCTTATCAACAGTTGTTGCCGACTCTGGAGTGAAGATCTCTTCAGCACCACCTGCAAGTCCCACAGCGGAAGCGATGAACCCTGAGTTGCGTCCCATGACTTCAACGATGAACAAGCGATCGTGAGAAGCGGCTGTGTCACGGATTCTGTCAATGGCTTCCAGAGCCGTGTTCACGGCAGTATCGAAACCGATTGTCTTGTCAGAACCAAAAACGTCGTTATCAATTGTTCCAGGAACACCGATGATTGGAAGTTGGTGTTCTTCCCAAAGAGCATGTGCGCCTCGGAATGATCCGTCACCACCGATGCAAACCATGGCATCAATGCCATGAGCTTTCAAATTTGCTGCGGCTTTGGCGCGGCCTTCAGCTTTGGTGAATTCAGTGGAGCGACCTGTTTTAATCACAGTGCCGCCACGTTGAATGATGTTGGCAACATAACGTTGATCTAGGGATTCAATGTGATTTTCGATCATGCCCACGTAGCCCTGCATGATTCCATACACTTCTAGTTTGTTTGCTATTGCTGCTCGGACTACGGCTCTTAGGGCTGCGTTCATTCCCGGAGCATCGCCACCACTTGTATACACACCTAGTTTTTTTATCTTTTTATTGAATGTTGCCATGGGGGAAGATTAGCTCTGGGCGCCGGAAATTTCAAAGGGAATCCCCTGGGGCTTGTGTGTTCCGCGACACGCCATCCTTGGCTCACCGTCGCCGCCCTCCGGGCGGTTCGCGCATCGTGCGCCGACGGAGGTCGCTGCACCCACATGCCCCAGGGGATTCCCTTTGAAATTTCCTCGTTCAGGTTAATTGCCGATGGAACTTCTGGGGAAATATTGGGGCGGGGTGTTGTTTGCTGCGTGAGTGGTTAGATCCTGTGGGGGCGCGGGTGGGTACTATTTAGTTTTTTTTTTGTTGGGGAACAAGTTGTTTACTTTGGGGAGATTGAAGGTGGGGAAGGGAAATGGGGAATTTTGGTTTTGGAAATAAAAAAGGCGTTCCCGGGGGAACGCCTTTTTAAATGGAGCAATTAGCTTTTGCTAATTACTTAACCATTGATTTGAATTCTGCGCCAGCGCGGAATTTTGGAGCCCATGCAGCTGGGATTTTGATTGCTTTACCAGTTTGTGGGTTGCGACCAGTGCGAGCTTTGCGTTTAGCTTTAGTGAAAGTACCGAAGCCAACAAGTTTAACGTCGTCGCCTTTTTTAACTGCTTTTTTGATGTTTTCTACTGCGCAGTCAAGGATTGCTTCAGCTTGAGCTTTAGAAACTTTAGTTTCGCCAGCGATCTTTTCGATCAATTGAGCCTTGTTCATGTGAACTCCTCTTTAGTGACACCTGTGTGTGTCCCTGTTGTTAATACATCCTGATGATAAATTCTCGTCTTCCAATGACTTTCAAATAACAAATTAAAATCTCTGCTTCGTCAATAGCAATTTACGAAAAAGGCTCGCACAGCCATTTTCATGCTGCTGTTAGTGGCGGTGATTTCCGTCTTCATCTTCTTCATCGTACGCATCTTCGATGGAAGTTAAAGAATCACTTGAAGAACTGTTGACGGGAATAGCGTAGCCGCCAGAAGCCCACTCACCTAGGTCGATCATTCGACAGCGCTCTGAACAGAAGGGACGAAATGCATTTTCTTGTGAGTACAAAGCGGGCTTGCCACACTGTGGACACTTTACCATTTTTGCTGGGGGCTTTTCTGATTCGCTCATGAAGGGAATATTTGCGCAGAGTTGAAACGAGATCAACCGATTGTGCATCTTCGCTATGCACTGCGAAGATGAACAATCGGTTTTTTTAAAAAACGATTAGTATTTAGTCAAAGTACCTGTCGCGAAGACTTGGCCTTTGCCGTTGGAATCCGGGTAAGCGATCTGATAGTTGACTTGATTGTTAGCAGTTGTTCCGTTGAACACCTGGATTTGGATCAAGTGCAAACCACCCGCATTTGTCGAAGCACCGTTGGAGCGGATTTCGAAACCCTTGCTTTGGTTGATCAAGCTGTATGTTGTGTTCTGAATCAAAGCCAGTGGGTTGTAAGCCATACCACCACCATCGATACCAAAGCTAAAGTTGAACCATTGTTGCGATGGGATCGCTGTGAAGTACACTGATGGCTGCAAACTGTTATTCAAGTCGATTTGCAGGATCAATGAACCGTTTGTCCAGTTATTACAGTCAGAGTAGCCGGAGTTCCAACCCCAGATATTTCTGTCACACACTGCCATCGCTTCTTTTAGAAACTTCTTATAGACAGCCGTGTTGGTGATTTTCATGTAACGTTTTGCACTTGGATTCACAACCAGTGGAGCCTTCGTCCAATAATTGATCTGGAAGTAATAGACATAGTCATAATATCTAATAGATGTAACGCCTGGGCTTACGATGCCGCCGTTACTGCCTACGCAATACTGACCATTCCAAGTTGTCCCGGCATTACATGTGACTGGGATCACTCCGTTGCCACCGCCGCCGCTATCACCGTTGCTGCAACCAACGAAAGCCAGCACAGAAACTGTTGTGACTAAGGATAGGATGAGCTTTTTCATAAATACCTCTCTCATTAAATAGACTTCTTCACTACAGATGCAATACATGAGACGTGCCACGGACAAGTCTGCGCAGAGATTGGTTATTTACGATTTGAGAGGGGGTTTGGTGTTGAACTGTTTAGACAGTCCGCCAATTTGTGTCACCTTTTGTCGAAAGTCTCAACATGAGACAGTTTAAAGGTCTGAATCCAAAGGCTTTTTCAAAACCAGTATCAGACCGAATACGATGACTCCCCAGCTGATCCAGGTGGAAATAGACATTTCCAATGTAGGGCCACGGAAGTCATCTCGGAAGGCCTCCATCACCAGGCGACCGATACCGTGCAGGATCATCCAGGAATAAAAGATACGTCCCGGGAGTCTAAAGAACTTGTGAAGGGCCCGCGATTTTTCCAAACCTAAAAGAATGCAAAGTACACCCAGCTCCCAAGTCACCGCATACAACTGAGTTGGATGACGATTTGCAATCGCCCAAGGCAGATCACAAGTGCGGCCATAACAGCAGCCCGCAAGGAAGCAGGCCGTTCGACCTAACGTGTATCCAAGGGCCAACACTGGAGCCAGGAGATCAAGATACTGTTCGAGATAATCGTGAGCTTTGAAATACAGATAAGTAATATCCGCGAATGCTGCGAGCAAAGCGCCCCCGTAAAACACAAAGCCGCCATCCCAGAAGAAAAATATGCGACTGAAGTTTTCGCGGTAATAATCAAAGCTTTCATAGAAGACGTGGAACAGGCGGCCGCCTATAAACCCAAAAACCATTATAAGAAGACTTAGGTCGAGCGTTTCTTGCTGTCGCAGGTGCAACTGATGACTGCGGCGCACGACCCACAGCAGACAAATAATCACCGTGAGGCTGATCACCAGATAGTAAGTAGGAATTTGAATCTCAGAAGATATTTTAATGATTGGAAACACAAATCCCCCGGGACACCGACGATAGACTTAATTTTTAAAAAATTCCGAAGAATATTCAAGTGAAACTACCCATCACCTGATGTCCGACTACATAATTGTAGCATATGAAAATGCATCCGGCAGATATCGTTCAGGAAATTAAAGGCTACTCCTTTTTTAAATCGTTCAGTACGGACTTGCTGTTGCAAGTAGCAGCCATGATGCATGCCGAAGTCTATCCTGCGGGTACCGTAGTTCTTAAAGAGGGACAAACGAATCGCAACATTTACTTTCTAAGATCGGGAAAGCTTGAGATTTCACTGGCCGGGGAAGTGTTGGCCACTTTTGATACAGCCGGTGAAGTTTGGGGCGAGATGAGTGTTATCACCACGAATCCCGCTTCGACCTCAGTCACTGCTGTGACAGATGTTACGTGTTTCATAATCAATGACGAGGATTTCTCGCACGTTCATCCGAAGGATAAAGACCGTTTTCAGGCGTTACTATATCAAATCTATTGCATGATTCTGACCGAGCGTCTGATTAAGACAAACGAAAAAGCACGTTTGTTCGAAATTCTGAATCGCGAATTGCACGAAGCACAGAACGCCCTTCAGCGTGGTGCCGGTGGAAATGTTCTGTTGATCGAGCCGGATAAAAAACAACAAATGCCTTTAAGAATGGCTTTGGGCAGTACGGGTGTGCAGTTGGATATCGCTTCGGATGCAGCTCAGGCCCTGGAGTTTTTAAAAACCGGAACTTATGATGTGGTGATCGGTGAAGAAAGCTGTGTCGATGTCCTTCGCCAGGTCGAGGAAAAAAAACTCAGCCCCAATGTGATTTTGCTAACCAGTCACGATGTTCAGGGCAATCTTAATATTCTTTTAAATAACCGTTTTATCAAAAACATTATTTCCCGTGATGCTGAAGACAAGAACGCGACAATTCGTTTTGTCTTAACGGCCCTGGGCAAACTTTTGAACAAAGATCTTTTTGGTATCGACAAATACCTTACCTGGGGAGTCGATATTCAAAAGAAGATCGTCACTCATTCCGGGCAACGTGAAAAATTGCGTGAAGACATGTGTGCCTACCTTAAAAAAGCGGGCGTACGTACTTCGGTGGTGGACCGCGTGAATACGGTTGCAGAAGAAATGCTGATGAATGCGATTTATGATGCGCCCGTGGATTCCCACGGAAACGCCATTTTCAACCACGTCAGCCGCAAAGAAGAAGTCCAACTGGAAACTCATCAGCAGTCAGTGTTTCGTTATGCCACTGATGGTGTGATGGCAGCGGTTGCTGTTGTGGACCCTTTTGGTGCCTTAAAAAAAGAAATTATCATCGACTATCTAGAGTCTTGCTATAACGGAGCCGCCGGAAGCCTGAACACCAAAAAAGGTGGCGCAGGTCGTGGGCTTCATCAGATTATTGAAAACTCAGATCTGACAGTTTTCAACGTCAAGCAAGGCGTACGCACGGAAGTAATCTGTCTGTTTAATTTGGACGGACAGAAGCGACTGGCTCAGCCGTCGTTCCATTATTTCTTTACGTAAGTCAGAATACCAACCAGGATTTGCCCCAGCATCACGCAAGGTACTGTGGGCAGATTTGTGGATAGCAGTGAAGTCATAAATCCCAATAGACAACCAACCACGGAAATGAACAGAATGCGCTGAGTATAGCTGTGCAGGTTTTTGCTGCGTTCAGAAGCAAAGCAGGTCGCGATAAACAATGAACCCATCGTGTACAGATAACCCATGCTTTGAATCGCTAATGTCGTGATTAACAAAGTACCCAAATCAAAACAGCGGTTTTTCCAGGTGCGATGAATCCAGCTTTGATTTACCAGTTGAAAACTGACTTGAGTCAGTAAGCGCCAGTTCAAAAGAATAAACACCATGAACACCGCAGCCATCAGCATGCACAGTTGGGCAGCGGTATCGCTCATCACCGCAAGATCACCAAAATAGGCCGAAGCCATGTGGCTTTCCAGTGATGGAGTCAAAGATGTCAGCAAGTAGGTCAAAGACATAAATGACACAAAGAGTGTCAGATAGATGTGATTTCGATCCGACTTGGTCTGAATCAATAAATCTGAAAGATACAGCGTGATCGCACCAATTCCCAAACCACCGGCCAGGCTGATCCAGTGAAAATCAGCGCCGAGCAAAACATTGATAACCAATCCTGCAACAATACCCAGGGAAGATCCCTGGCCCAGAACGAAAATCTGCGAGCTCTTTTCACGCGCGGTCCATTGAGCCCCAATCAAACAAAGTGCGGCTGCCATCACCACACTCGCAGGTAATGACCATTTGTAGATTCCAAGCAGCGAGACAAATTCCGTCATTGGATCTCCAGATAACGTGTTTGCGGATGACTGCTGTTAAACGGACGGTGTGAAACCAGGATTAAAGCACTTTCCGGATTGGAGTTCATGAACTCCAATAGTCCCTGTTCCAGCAAAAGGCCGGAGTCGTGATCGACATGATTAAAAGGCTCATCCAAAATCAGGATCTTTGGTTTTTTAGCCAGGGCAGCAGAAAACAAAACTTTCTGACGTTCACCACCGCTAGCGGTGTTCCACTTTTTGTCTAAATCCAAACCTTGCAACAGGGGTGAGTTTTCTTTCACCTCGCCCAGCATGTCCCCAAGACTGAGTGGCATGTGGAAGTTCAGATTTCCCAGTTGCGGCAGATATTCAACTTCCTGATTATTGATTGTGAAATCAAATCGGCCCGTGAAAGTCGGGTGCAGCTTAAGCAGAGTTTTCAGGATAGTACTTTTTCCCGAGCCGTTTTCACCGCGCAGAAAAAGAATATCCCCGGAGTGAAGTTCAAAATTCACAACCGGGGTTAATTTATTTCCCTGACTGCTCAGGGCCTGAAGATTCTCAACGCGTAAGAGTTTTTTCATTTCATCGATTTTACTATCAGATTCTGTAAAGCCTCAATGGAATTAGCGTCACCTTTTTGCTGAATATAGGAAGGAACTACGATCACCGGGATTCCAGACAACTCCGTGAATCTTTCCAATGTCTGATGCGGGGCAGATGCCGTGGCAAAAAGCATTTGAACTTTACCGGCTTTGGCATCCTTTGCCACCTGGGCAATGCGGGTTGCTGAAGGCGGCATTCCTGGTTTTTCTTCTAATGAGCCCAGGGATTCCAAGCCATAGGATTCAAAAAAGTAAGTAAATTCTTTGTGATATTCCATGACTTTGACTTTTTTAATTTTGCCTTGAATTTCAGAATGCAGCGCTGCCATTTGTTTTTTAAACGCTTCATAGTTCTTCTGATAAAATTCCGCATTCTTGGCATCAACCGCTGTTAGGACACGCACAACTTCAACACCGGATTCCCCCAGTTTAACCGGATCCAGGGCAAAGTGCGGATTTCCATGGGGATGAACATCACCCAAAGAGCGGTTGATCACACCCGTGGGAACTGCCAAAGGTTTAATAGCCTGACCCAACTCGCAAAAGCCCGGGCCTCCGGATTGAACTTTTGAATTGGCAGCTTTTTCCAAAACTTTTGGAAGCCAGCCGATTTCCAGATCAAGTCCCATCGCGCACACGACGTCAGCGCGATTCACTTTCAAAATATAATCAGGACGTGCATCAGCAAAATGCGGATCTGTTCCTCCCTGCAACAGGGATGAAACTTCCACTTTGTCCTGACCGATAGCTTTTACGACTTCAGCCACATCCGGCAAGGTCGCAACCACTTTGACTTTTGCAAACGCATTTACCGAAAGCAGAATAACCAAAAGAGAAATAACCTTATTCATTTTTAACTCCTAGAAAGTGTGAGCGGGGTGAGCGCCCAGGATTGCGATGAACTGCAATTCCAAAACGCGGTTAATCTGGTCTGCTTCTTGCGACACATTATTTACTTCATGTGTGTAAGCGATTCTCCAGGTTACAAATTCTGAGTTCTTGTAGGTCAAAGTCGGAACGAAGGCGTAATCCAGATTATCACGGTGTTCGCCATCGTCATAAGACAAGCTTAAATCTGTGAAGGCATCCATACGCAGTCCCAGGAACCAACGCGGATTGAATCCGTATTCAGGGAAGATATAAGCTCCCATTTGATTGCTGCGCTCGGTAAGATCACTGTTTTGCACACGATTCCAGATTTCTGATTGCAACAACCAGCGGTTGAAGTTGCCTTCTTTTCTCTTAAAGACAAAATCCAAACCCGCAAGTTCCGTTCTGACTCCGTGAGAGTCGCTGGCAGAAAGATAATTCAAACCAATTTGCAAGCCACCGGTTTCACCCAGATCAATGAACGTGGAAGGGCGGATATAAAATGTGGGAGCCGTCGGTCTTTCAGAGCTTTCGTGAGTGTGATCGCCGTGATCTTCAGAAACAGTTTGGTATCCATCGGTCACGCCGACAGTGATGTCCCAGTAAGATTCGGTCGGCAGAAGGTATGTGAACTCCAAACCGGTATCATGCATCCCTTCATCACCGAAGAATTCGGTTTGAACTTTGGGTGCTGTGATAAATGGCCAGTCATGCTGATGGAATTGATTTAAGCGGCCGACGCCAAGTAAAAACATCCCGGCTTTAAAGCGCAGGTTTTGAATTAGTTTTGAAGAGGAAATGTAACCTTCGTGGATTTCTGTATGAAATTCACCATCGTGATCGTGAGCGGCAAAATTAATGAGCGCATCAAACGTTGGATCTAATGGTGCATAGATCATGAATTCCGCAGAGCGAATTCCCATCTTATTATTTGAGTCATCTTCAAAATTATAAGGAGCCGTCACATCCAGAGCGGCAGAAAAGTTCAGGTTTTGCACCAAAGGAGCGGTTTGTGCCTGTGCAAATGCACTGGCAAACAAGACAGAAAGTGAAATCAGGGTCAGTTTCATGGATATCCTCCGGGGATGACCCATATCGTGGGGATTTATTAAACGCAAGTAATTTGCAATTAGAAAACCAAATGAAATTCCCCAGCGCGTCAGTGCAGCGGATGGTTGCGGAAATACGCTATTCCTTGCTGTGAAAGTCGCTCTGGACTATGAAAAGCCCATGTCTTCGTCTCTTATAAAAGCATTTTGGCCAGACTCATCGTCGCTGATTCAGGGAATCGTTCGCTTCCGCTGGATTGCGATCATCTTTATGATGGCCGGAACTTTCCCGCTGCTTCAGGCCGGTTATCTTTTAAAAGAACAGCTGTTTTATTTTATGGCCGTGATTGCTTTGCTGGCGGTCTTTAACGGATTGACTCAAGGACTGTGGAGCAAAGTCAAAGGCCCGCGCGAGCAGGCGATTTTATTTGTTCAATTATTGGTCGATCTCCTGGCCGTGGCGGGCTTATTGTTCGTAAGTGGTTCTGCCGCAAATCCTTTTATTTATGTTCTGACTTTGCATGCCTTTTTGGGAGGTATGCTGTTACGTCGCCAAAGTGCCTTGTTTGCCGCTTTGATTATGTTGTTGTTGGGTATTCTGCAATTTGAAACAAACCGGGATGCAGCGATGACGTTAAATATTGATCGTCGTGCGCTGTATTTCGATTTTATGTTTGAGTGGGTTGTGGTTTTAGGCGCGTGGTTTGTCGCGCATCTGTTCTCGGGTCTTTTAGAAAAGCAGGAAGAGCGTATTCGCAGCCTGCAGAATCGCCAGCACCGCGCAGATCGTTTGAAATCTTTGGGTGCATTGGCTGCCGGGTTTTCCCATGAGATGGCAACGCCGCTTAATTCTTTGAAGCTTCGCTTGGACAGAGGAGTGCGAAAACTTGGCGATCCCGTGGCAGCCCATGCGGAAATTCAGCAGGCACAACTTTCTTTGGACGAATGTATTTCCATCTTTCAGAAAATGGCCGGCGTATTTATGACCTCTGCTGAAGGGGAGTTGCAAAAGCTCAACCTCAGCGCGGTTCTTAAAGACCTCGTCCGTTCCTGGGAGATCGATAATAAAATCACACTTCACAAAGTCATGGTCGAGAAAGATTTCTTCTGCCGTCTGCAGCCCCTGTCCTTTGCACAAATGATTTTGGATTTGCTTGATAATGCGAAAGAGGCTTCGCCGGCCAACGCTGACATCACCGTGAAGCTTCGCCAGGATGATCAGGAAGTGATTATCGAAGTGATCGATCAGGGATCCGGTGTCGCATCGGAAGTGATCGAGCGTCTGGGCGAGCCATTCAATACCAACAAACAGCACGGAAATGGACTGGGAGTATACTCGGCCATGATGACGGCGCAGTCCATGGGTGGTGAATTTTCTTTGGCGAACAATGCTTCCGGCAAGGGAGCCACGGCCCGATTGACAATTCCTTACGAGGAGCCGGTATGAAAAAACACGTAAAAAATATTTTGCTGATCGAAGACGACACGCGCCTGCGCGAGGTTTTGCACCAGGAGCTGGAAGAGCGTGATTTCATCGTGCAAAGTTTTGCGGAGCTGCCGGATTTAAACCGCATTCAAACACCCGACGGGGTCTTGCTGGATCTGCGTGTCGGTAACGACAACGGTCTGGATTTTATCAAACTTCTGACAGCAAAATTCCCGACGGCGCGAGTGGTGATGATGAGCGGATTCGGCTCGGTTGCTTCCGCAGTAAAATCCATGCAGCTGGGAGCTGAAAATTTCCTGGCTAAACCGGTCACTCCCGATATGATCGTCAGAGCTTTTGCCGAAACTGAAACTCCGGCGGTGGAGAGTGATGAATCTGAAATATCGCTGGCACGCATGGAGCGCGAGTACATTGATTACGTGCTGACTTCGTCCAATGGCAATATCACCCAGGCCGCCAAGAAGCTGGGGCTGCATCGTCAAAGCCTGCAGCGCAAGCTTCGTAAAAACATCCCGAACAAGTAGCTTTCCGAAATAGAAAAGGCGCCTTTAAGCGCCTTCGGTAGATTCTTTCTTTTTGTTTTCCAGGAACATCAGAAGCAGGAGCAAACACACGCCGCCGACGATGGCCATGTCAGCCACGTTGAATGCAGGCCAGCTCCATTTGCCATAGATATGGAAATCCAGGAAGTCGATCACATAGCGGAAGCGGATACGGTCAATGTAGTTACCGATAGCGCCACCAAAGATGCTGGACAAGGCAATGATCTGTTTCGTGTCGTCATCTTTTACGCCGCGAAGGATGCCCAGGATGATGATCAAAGCGATCGGAGGCATTGTAAGGAAAAACAATTCACGGAAGGATGGATGGCTTTCAGCCAGGAATCCAAATGCCGCGCCAAAGTTTCTTACGTAAGTAAGGTTGAAAAAGTCTGGAATAACCACAACGGATTCACCAAGGTGAAAGTGTGTATGCACGTAAAGCTTAATCACTTGATCAAGTGCAATTAGGAAACCGGAAATGGCCAGCAGCCAGATGTATTTTTTCTTCATGTTGGAGCCTCTTGGGAATTACTTTAGCATGCCTTTAGACTTCACATAACCGATTTTTATCAGCATGCGCAAGGCTTCTAAATCAGAACTCAAATTGAACTCTTCTTTGACTTCCTGAATCATTAATTTAGTACCGCAATCAAAGACATCCATCACGTGGGAGGATTGGGTGGTCGCAGTCAAAGTTTTCTCTGTGTAAGAGACTTGATGAGTTTGGGGAGGCAGTGTCTGTGTCGTCACCGCTGGCAAAACTGCAGGTGCCGGAGCCTGTTGCGCATGAACAACAGTTTGAGCCACCGGTTGAACCGGTTGAGGCATGACTTGCGCAGCCTGGGGTTGCAGCACTTGCTGAACCGGAGGGTGGTAAGTTGCACCCGCACCACTGTTGCTGTGGTGGTGCTGTTGTTGTTGAGGGCGATCCAACTCGCCCATCAAACCAGCCAGGCTTTTCAACTCTGATTTGAAATTCTTGATACTTGGACGTTCCAACGCACTTTCGCCATCGCGGGTCGCTTTAAGGTATAGGCTAACAAGCATATCAGGAGTCGTTGCGATCTCCTTGATATTAGAGTTTTGCGACATCAGCCATTGATAGGCTTTCAGCAGCGTCTCTTTTGTGTAAGCCTGCGGCGGCAAGGGGTTCATAGTCATTCAGTGAATTTCCTTAGGGTCGAGGGACTGACGTTACAAATTTCATAACATCGAGTCAACGCCTTGCCAGCAACAATGCAAAACAAATTATGCCTCTTTTTTATGCAACACTAGATCTGGGCTCTTTCTTTCGGAAAATAAACTAGAGGCGATGCAGAAACCGATTTTTTATTGCGAAGTTTAACTTGATTTCGCAGTCCTGGCGCCGTTCTCGCGGGTATTTACTTTGCCGCCTTATAAAAAACAAAAGGCCCTCCTGATCCAGGAAGGCCTTGTGGGAAGCTGATTTCGCGCGCTTTTTATAGCGAATAATCTTTGGCGTTGATGCCGTATTTTTCGATTTTGCGCAAAAGCGTCTTCTTTGGAATATTCGCATGCAAAGCTGTTTGATTGATGCGTCCGCGGAAAGTTTTTAATGCTTTGATGATAAACTCTTTTTCAAAGGCTTCTTTCTGCGCATTGAAATCAAGATTTTCACCAGAGTATGGAACGATCTCTTCACCCTCAAGATCCTGAGAGTCGATATCGCTGCCAGCTGCATCTTCGTCTTCACCCAAACCAGCATGAGCTTTAGCGGCTTTTACGATTCCCGCCGAAGCCACGTCCTGAGCCTGTTCAAACGGAGACAGGTCAATCAGGTTTGTGCCTGTTGCAATCAACAAAGCTTCAGGAAGACTTGCGATCGTGATCAGATTCGTAGTTTCCAAAACGAACGCGTGCTCGATCACGTTTTCAAGTTCACGGATGTTTCCTGGCCATGAATGCTTTTTCAAAACATTCATCGCATCCGGAGTAATACCGTTGATGCGTTTGCCATGAGCCTGGTTAAACTTCTTAATGAAGATATTGATCATGTGCTCAAGGTCGTCTTTACGCTCCTGAAGAGCGGGAAGGAATATAGGTACCACGTTCAGGCGATAGAATAGATCTTCGCGGAATGTTCCCGCTTTGATCATGTCTTCCAAAGGTCTGTTGGTGGCTGCGATGATACGCACATTGGTTGCGAATTCGCGGTTAGATCCCACAGGTGTGAACAGTTTTTCCTGCAGCACGCGCAGAATTTTTACCTGCATTAGCTGGGGCATATCGCCCACTTCATCCAGGAACAATGTGCCGCCTTCAGCAAACTGGAACTTACCGATTTTACGTTGATCCGCTCCTGTGAAGGAACCTTTTTCGTGACCGAACAGTTCTGATTCAAACAGGTTTTCAGGGATCGCAGAACAATTGATCGCGACGAATTTTTCATCCTTGCGGGCAGAGTTAAAGTGGATCGCTTTCGCAACCAGCTCTTTACCTGTACCGGAAGCACCACGGATCAAAACCGGAGTCTCCACTTTGGCAAGACGGTGAATGATGTTAAATACTTTTTGCATTTGTGATGTGTGACCGATGATCTTGCGACCTTCCTCGACCATCACTGGGGCAGAGAACGCGATATTGGAAATCAGATTGTGGGCGTTAACGGCTTTATCGATCAAAGTTAAAAGCTCGTCACTGGCAACTGGTTTTGAAAGGTAGTTGTAAGCGCCATCTTTAACTGCCTGAACAGCGTCGTTCAGTGTTGCATGAGCTGTCATCACCATCACGATGATTCCAGAATCGTACTCTTTGATCTGGCGAAGAGTTTCCAGACCATTCATGCGAGGCATGTCGACGTCCAGAATCACAAGGTCATACTTGGTCGTGCCAGCTTTGATTTTCTCCATGGCATTGACGCCATCGAAGGATTCATCAACTTCGAAACGCTGGGTTGATGTTAAGGCTGTTTTTACAGACAGTCTTAAACCCTGATCGTCGTCTACTACCAAAACCTTAAGCATTTACGCCCCCTTGTTCCATCGGCAGTTCTACCGTAAATGTGGAACCTTTTCCATCTTTCGACTCCACAAAGATGCGACCCTTGTGCAACTCTGTAAAATATTTAGCAAGGTACAGGCCTAACCCCGAACCTTTGATCTGCGTGCTCTTTACGTTTTTACTGCGGAAGAACTTCATAAAGATATTGTTCAGCTCGTCCTCAGGGATTCCAGGTCCCTGATCGGAAACCTGAATGACAACTTTGTCAGCTTTCTCTTCGCTGGTGACCAGAATCTTGGTGTCATCCGGGCTGTATTTGATCGCGTTTTCCACCAGATTCGATAAAACCTGGCGCATCAGATCCGGATCCATACGAATCGGGAACAAAGGCTCCAGTTCAGAAACGATCTGAATACGTTTTACCTTAGCCAGGAACTCATGCTTACGCACGACTTCCTGCAGGATCGTGTTGATGTCCTTGGTTTGCATGTGAAGTTCGACACCTTCACTTTGGATTTTCCCGTAGTTCAAAATCGAGCTGATAAATTTCAATAAATCGTCTGACGAGTGCTTGATGGTGTCCACGGCCTCGCGCTGTTGGGGACTCAGAGTAACCTGATCAGACAGAATCACATCCGTCATACCCTGAATCCGCGCAATCGGTGTTTTCAGGTCATGGGACATCATCGAGATAAAATTGGTTTTTAGCTCTTCCACCTGACTGAGAAGTTTATTCTTTTGATAGTATTCCCAGCTGCGGCGATTTTCGATAATCAGACGGTAGGGGATAAAGAAATAGTAAACCAGGAAGCCCGCAAGTAACGGTGCTGCCATAGTGATCCACCACCCAAATAACCAGAACAACGCAAAGGAAATCGCAGAAAACCCTGTCAGAGTTCCTAACAGGATGGAGAGACCCATTGCCGGGCTCATGCTTAGGACGATTTGAATCGCCAAAACTGAAATCAGTGTCAGTAAAATCCAGTTCACATAAGAAGGCATGCGAAGCGGACTGGAGTTGCGGATCAATGTGTCTGTCATGTTGGCCTGCATTTCGATGCGGGTCATGGCAGAGGGAATGCGGCTGTACGGAGTCAGAATATAGTCAGCTTCGCTGGTGTTTAAATCAGTCCCGATGATCACGATTTTATCTTTATAGCGATTCCAGTCGACGGAGCCATTTGCCAGATCGTCAAAGACGGCCGAGGGAAAAGAACCTGGTCTGCGGAAATCGATAAAAGATTGGCGAGTGTCATAGAAATCAAAGTGACCACGGATATTTTCCAGATCCTTGATTTCCGGATTATAAAGAGCGGCCAGCGTTGCCGGCAGCATCGTAGCACCCTGATACGACAGAAGCATCCTTCTGGTTACGCGGTCTTTGGCGAAGTTAATCGTGTCAGAGGTCTTCGGCGCAGAGACCATGCGAATACCATCATAGGGAATTGGCAGATACAGACTGCGTTCTTCGCCTTTTAGCGGAGTATCCGGTGTCGCGACGAAGACGTTTGTATTTGTCGTGATAAGATTCGCCCACTCGGCTTTATCCTCTTCACTGCCCTGAGCTTGCTCGATCGGGAAGTCATAGACGATCGCGCGTGGTTCTGCTGCTAACAGGTTATAAAGGATCGCTGTCTGGTCTTTGGCGTTCGGTTGGCCTTTGAAGAGCTGAATCGTCGAGGGTTTAATATAAACCAGCTCGATTTTCCCCGAAGTTCTTTGAAAGATTTCAGAGCGAATGCGGAAGTCATAAAGCCAGGATTCCAAATAGTCCAAATTGATTTGGGCAATAAGCGACGCCATGATCACAGCTAAAATAGCTCTGATCGCGTAAACGCGGTATTGCACTGGTTTCGAAGAATTTGATGTTTCTTCGAATGGACTTGGCAGCTTCATGGAGTTAAGTGCTCCTGGTTATTTTACGGGAATGCAGTTGTCTTCGACTTGAGTCGCTGAAAGCACGGCGCCGCGAGGCTTTACTTTCTTGATGTGGTTGTTTGATGTTTTTTTAGTGTTTTCCATAGTCACTGTCCTTTTGAATATCAGTCTGACGACATTTTTTAAAGTATAAAATTGCGGTTTCCATTAAAGTTCTTTGGCGCTCACAGAACTGACCGTTTTTTTGGTTCTTGGAGCCCGTTGCTTCCTTGTGGACAAACATGCAGCCACCGCCACACAGAAAGCGGGCCCAGCAGGATTGGCAGTTGTTTTGTTCAATCAGGGGTTGGGCATATTTATCAAGTGCGGCTTCGGATACTTCTGAACCCTGGCCGACTTTCTCGCTGGCATTGCCTACATCCCAAGGGCACGAGAACAGATTATTTCGCGCATCCACCACCAGCAGGGATTTACCGGCTCCGCAGAAGTTTTCCGTTCGGCGCTGGCTATCCAACGCCGAAAAGACGCGGTTGAAGAAATTGATTTTTCTTAGAGCTTCTTCGCCACCCTGGGAATAGGCAATCGCCGCCACTTCCCGCATCTCGCGAGTGAAGCTGTCACTGGCTTCCTGGTTCAAATCTGAAACGCTATAAGTGAACTCGTAAGTGTCAGCCGGGAATTGACGATAGAACTCATAGGCTTTTACCAGATTCATATTTTGCGCTGTGAATACGCCGTGCAAAGTGATGGAGCCTAATTCTGATTTTACGGCGAATAGTTTTTTAAGTCCTTCGATCACCAGGGCTGTACTGCCTTGGCCGTTTTTCATCGGGCGGGAGATGTCGTTGTACTCGGCCGCACCATCAATGCTGACAGAAACGTTGCAGTTGATTTCTTTTAGAAGCTCAACATTGGCATCACTTAGCAAAGTGCCATTCGTCACAATTGCAAACTGCGCGCGCAGGTTGCGGCCCGCCGTCATCAACTTCACATAGTTTGCAATGGCGCGAATGCCTTCAGGATACAGCAACGGTTCGCCACCGATAAAACCAATACGGAAAGTTCCTGAATCAGGAAGCTTATCCAAAAAGAACTTCAATTGCGGCAGTGTTTTTTCAACGGAGATTTTTGTTTGCGCAGCCCCATATGTGCCGTCGCCGCCAGCCGCGCAGTAAGTGCATTTTAAATTGCAGATCTGGGTCACGTTGATCGTCAAAGAGCGAATTTCCCGGGCCAACTTGTGAGTGGTCACCGCGGGATTGATTTCTGAATTCCATTCGTTCAGAACTGACTGAAGTTCGGAATCTTCGACTCCGCCCAGGGTGTTCCAGAGTTCTTCGGAGATGTCTGCGACTTCAAGATTTCGCGCATGAAAAGCCACCGGGAGTTCCCCAGGCGCACGAAAGGCAATGATGTCATTTTGTCTCCGAATTTCCATATGGGGAGTATAAGCAATTGGCGTACCAGTTTTTGGTCTTAATTGGGGTTTATAAGGTTAAAAAATATCTAGTGATATCAGGATCTTATCTGGTTAGTGTTAGAGGCGCCGTGTAACGGGGAGGTGCAAAAGGAACCACCATTCGAGTAATCCTTACGTGGCGGCATCTTAGACTCCTTCAGTGACACTACTTAAGTCAGGACCAGAGGAGAAAATATTAATTTGTTTCGTGTTTATTCTGAGGCATCCTTAGAAGGTATGTCATTCTCCATAAAATTTTGGGGCGTTCGTGGCTCTTTGCCATCATCCCCACCACCATCAGCTTGGGTGAACCACATCGAAGGAGTTCTTCAGAACTTTTTTAATTCGGGTCATCACAGTGCACACCAAGTGCCTGAGTATATTCGCGGTTTGCAGGAACCAGCGGTGGGCGGTTATGGATCTGCAACAACTTGTGTGGAGCTGAACTGTGGCAACAGTCAGATTATCATCGATGGCGGCAGTGGCATTCGTTCCATCAGCGAGAAAATTTTAAATGGCACAGCGACTCGCAAGAAGGGCCCTTACCATATTTTCATGACTCACTTTCATTGGGATCATGTGATTGGTTTGCCATTTTTCGTGCCGCATTTTATTCCTGGCGAAGAAATTCACTACTACGCAGTTCAGTCTGAACTGGAAGTGTTGATTCGCGGTCTGTTTAAAAAACCGTACTTCCCGGTTCCGTTTGAGGCACTGCAAGCTCGCATTCATTTTCATGTTTTAGAACCACGCAAACAAATACAAGTGGGTGAGTTTAAAGTCACTCCTTACCAGTTGGATCATCCAGATCCTTGCTGGGGATTTAAAGTGGAAGCCGAAGGAAAAGCTTACGCGCATTGCGTGGACACCGAAGGTACCCGCGTGACTCAGGACGAGTTGGGTGCGGATCTTCCGTTGTATCAGGACATTGATTTAATGTACTTCGATGCGCAGTACACGTTGCCGGAGTTGGCTGAAAAAGCAAACTGGGGTCACAGTGCTGCCCAAGTTGGATTGGAAATCGCCTTCCGCGAAGGCATCAAACGCGTCTTGTTTGCGCATCATGATCCGGGGGCTCGCACGGATCACGTTTTGGAATTACGTCGTCAAACGATGGAATATTATAATTCTGTGGCGACGGCCACGTCAGAAAATAACGAAGAAGTTCCTCCGGTCCTTTGGGATTTTGCCCATGAAGGACTGGAAGTTGTTCTTTAGGGTTCAGTGCCTTTCTTAAATACCAACTCAACTGATGTCGGATCAAACGGAGCTTGCAGAGCATTCAATGCTTTTAACGTGTCTTCGTCCAAAGTCACCTTCACCGCGTCTTCCGGTAAAGCAAAATCATCCGCTGGATAGCGGCTGCCGATTTTCTTCATAAAATCAGTCCATACGGGAACACCACCACTGGAGCCCGTAAGTTTGTGTTGAAGGTTATTATCGTAACCCACCCAAACAATCGTGGTCAGGTATGGAGTGAATCCACTGAACCAGGCATCTTTGTTATCGTTGGTGGTTCCGGTTTTTCCCGCAGCAGGATTCGTGAAACCATTGAGCGGAATCGCGCGTGCTGAACCAGAAATCACCACTTGTTTCATCATGCTGATCAGACTTGCCACAATGGCCGGGTCCTCAACCTGGCGTTCGTTGGGATTGAAAGTGTAAACCTCGGCTCCGTCGGCATTAACCGCTTTTCGCACGAAGGAAATATCTTTGCGCGTACCCAGATTTGCAATGGTCATGTAGCTCTGCAAAACTTCACGAGGATACATTTCAAAGGCTCCCAGGGTCAGGGACGGAAACGCTTTTAGCTCGGAATCCACGCCAAATTTATGTGCGACATCGACGATGTTCCCAATGCCCACACTCATCCCTAAATTTGCTGTCGCAGCATTCAGTGAATTTTTTAAAGCATAGAACATGGGCACTGTGCCGAAGTATTTTTTGCCGTAATTTTCCGGAGCCCAGGTTTGTCCTTCGTACTTGATTTGCTGCTTTTCATCATTTAGCAAAGTGATTGGCGTGAAGGGTTTTCCCTCGGGAGTTTCATTAATAAGCGCTGTCAGAAATACGAACGGCTTCATTGTGGAACCGACCTGGCGATGGCCGTCAATCGCGCGGTTAAACTGAGTCATACGATAGTTGCGACCACCAACCACGACAGTTACAAGTCCCGTGCGATTGTCGCCAACTAATACGATACCTTCCAGACTGTTGCCTTTTTCTTTAAGGCCTTTGATGTGCTTGTTGGTTTTTTCAAGATTATTCAAATGCCCGCTTAGGGATTCCTGAGCTGCCTGCTGGGATTCCAAATCCAGAGCAGTGTAAATGCGCAATCCTTCAACAGGAACTTTCAATCCATCCAGTTGTTTGCGAACGGCATCAAGATAGTAAGGTGCTGTTTCCGTTGCCAATGTCACCGGGGCGCGAGGCAGGGGCGTATTGTCAGCCGTAGCCATTTGCGATTCGGTGATGAAATCCAGTCCCTTCATTTTCTCCAGCACCAGATGGCGACGACGTTCTGCATTTGCCGGTTTTTTGAATGGATTGTACAGGCCAGGGCTGTTCACGATAGCTGCCAGCAATGAACACTCTGACAGATCCAGATTGGTGACTTCTTTGTTAAAATAATATCTGGCTGCCGCTCCGTAACCGCGCACCTGGAACGATCCATTTTGTCCCATGTAGATGACATTCAGATAAGTTTCCAGAATTTCATCTTTGTTAAAACGTGATTCCAAAAGAATCGACATGATGAATTCCTGATACTTTCTTTTGATCGTTCTTTCGCTGGTCAGGAAATAGTTTTTAACCAATTGCTGGGTGATCGTACTGCCGCCTTCTTTGCGTCCGGTGGTGATGTTCTTGACCAAGGCGCGAAGAATGCCTTTAAAGCTGACTCCGCCATGCTCCAAAAACTGGGCATCTTCGATCGCCATGATGGCATTGGAGCACGTGGGCGGAACTTCACCCAAAGTCACGGTTTTTTGCATTAAAGGTTCGTTACCAATGTACTGTGCCAAAAGGGGTGCTTCGCCAAAGGCTGAAGTGACTTCCTGGAAAGGGGCTCCAGCAAATATTTTTGAAATCGTGCTGTCATTTTGGAATACCAAAACTTGCAGGGAACTATCCACTTTTTCAGTCGGGATGTCCTTGTTGACCCAAGCCAAACAGCCGACCTGGTTTTCGTCCAACGGGAGTTGCATGCGGGCGCTGCACTGCTCTCGGTCAGCAAGGAAGTAATCCCCTTGTAATAAACGTTGATCATACTCGCGACGACGGAAATTCTGCTTAGTGAATAAGCCCTCGATGACCTCGGGAGTGCCTGAGTTGCGAGCGCTGAAAACACGCGGCCCCGCGTAGTACTCAGTGGGTACAATGAAGCGCTTGGATTCCAGCTTTTGAGTCATCTCTTTTTCGAGTGAGAAATAGGAATAAGTGGCAAACCCAAGTCCCGCGATGATTGCAAGCGTCACAAGGATTGTAAAACAAAATAAAATGGTCTTTAATCGTGGTCGCAACATGCACATAGAGTAGTACGAAAAACAGACACTGTTGAAGTAGTTTTTTCGTGAAAGGGAAAAGTTGTGGCTAAGAAGAAATCTTCTGCAAAGAAAGCCGTCAAAAAGACCGTAAAAAAGGTCGTAAAAAAATCCGCAAGCAAGGTCGTTAAAAAAGCTTCCAAAAAGTCTCCGGCAAAGAAAGCTTCCGCAAAGAAAACTGCGGTTAAGAAACCAGCAGTAAAGCCGGCTAAGAAGACGGTGGCAAAGCCAGTTAAGAAATTGGCTGCCAAAGCTGCAACAAAGAAATCCGCAATGGCGCCGGCGAAAAAAGCGACGCCTGCAAAAAGCACAGCTCCTGCCATTAAACAGGCGATTAAGCCTGTGGCTAAGAAGGTTGTGGACCTGACTGATTTCGTGACTCCCTTGGATGATCGTTTGATGGTTCAACTTTCAGGAGCTGAGCGTACGACAGCCAGCGGTTTGCTTTATATTCCAGACACGGTAGCAGATGTTTCCGGGAATCTTCACGGAACTGTGGTTGCTGTGGGACGCGGACACATCAGCAAAAAAGGGCATCTTCGCCCAATGGAATTGAAAGTGGGGGACAAAGTTGTGTTCTCACAATATTCCGGCTCAAAAATTAATATTCAAAATGAAGACCTCGTCATCCTTCGCGAAACCGAAGTGATGGGTTTGGTAGAAAAGTAAAGGAATGCGAATGTTGAAAGCACATTTTCTAAAAGTATTGGGTCTTTCCATTGCGCTGACGTCCACTGCGGCGCAAGCGATGTCATTGGATTGGTCGGGTGGATACCGCGCGGAATGGACAGAGGTGGATAGACCTTCTTTGACTGATCCAACGCAAAGAAAAGCTTATGGCTTGAATTATCTGTACCTGACTCCGAAAATCATCGCAGCCGATGGTATTAACATCGTTTCTCGCTTTGATATTTTTAACAGTGAGATTTATCCAGGTTCCCAATTGGGTACTATCTGGGGGATGAACACTTCAGATTCAGCGACATCCGGCGGAAATCAAATGTCTTCAGGCAATCAAGGTCCTGCGACTATTTCTGCAAGTCAGCTTTACTTGAACGTGAATCAGGAATTCGGTTCTTTGTTGGTGGGCCGTGTGCCGTTTGAATTCGGAACGGGCATGCTTTACTCCGCGGGTAAAGGGGCGTTTGATCACTGGTATAACACTCGTGATATGGCAGCCTACAAAATCATCGTGGGTGACTGGTTCCTGATGCCAATGATCGGTCGCATGGTTGCGAATGATTTCGGTCAGGGTAATAACCAAACATTCTGGGGTGCACAACTTCAATACGAAAACGTCGAAGCGAAATCTTTGATGGGTATTTATGTTGAGCAGAAAAAAGGTGCTAACACCACTTTGAATTACACGACTGAGCAAATTGCTGCTTATACAGCTGGAGCTGGTGGCACAGTTGGTGGCGAGATGAGCATCAACACAACAAGTTTTGTGTTGGGTCGCGGTTGGGACTCCTTCGGATACAAGTTTGAAGGTGCGTTCCAGTCTGGTCAAACAGGGATCCAGCGCGGTACTGAAGACGTGAAAGTTGATGGCTTTGGTTTGGCAGCTGAATTGTACTTCCCGGCAAGAGAATCCAAATGGGATTACTCTTTCAAACTGGGTATGGCGACAGGTGATACTGATTCCACGAACTTCAGTGGTTTTGCTTATAACAAAAACTATGACGTTGCGATGTTGATGTTCAACCATCGTTTGGGTCAGGCGGATCTGTTCAATACGGATGCAGTGAAACCAACTGCAGCGAATGGAGCAGCTTTGGGTGTGGGTAATTCTGCAGACGACGAAAGCGTTGGAAATGCATACTACCTGGCGCCTTCAGTGAATTACACGATCAACGAGCGCTTCAGTGTTCGTAACACCGTGATTTATGCTCAATTGATGAACGTTCTTCCGAATTCTGTTGATGCTAAAAAAGATTTGGGCCTAGAATGGGATATCGAAGTTGTTTATCAACCACTTGAACGTGTTCAATGGGTGAATCAACTTGGTTTGTTGTTCCCAGGGGAAGCTTGGAAAAATGGTTCCGGCGCCGGTGGGAATTTGGGTAACGATTTTACATTTGGATTTGCATCTAAAGCCGCCATCAGCTTTTGATCACAACTTGATTGCAACTTGTACGACAGCTTGATGACTACATGATACTACTTGTTTGGTGGTGAGCAGGGCCCCCGGGAGGAAACTCCCGGGGGATTTTTTTTGCCTTTTTTCTGGGGTGCTTAGAAGGCGGTGGGAGTGGAACAGGTGCTCCGCGACACGCCTTCCGGGCTCACCGTGGCCCGCTTGCGCGGGTTCGCGCATCCTGCGCCCACGGAGGTCGCTGCGCACCTGTTCCACTCCCGCCGCCTTCTAAGAACCAGTGAATTGTCTTTTGAAATCCCCCGGGGGATTTCTTGAGAAGAATGGGAGAAGCGGGCTAGGCTTTTTCTTATGAAAGCTTTTGTTTTAATTCTTGTTTGCGTTCTTTTGGGGGCTTGTGTGCATCACTCCTCTTCTTCTTTTAATGATATTCCTGGGGGGCGGTTGTTGAAGGTGCCTTTGACTGCTGAGTATTGGGATGTGGTTTATGATGGTGGGGGAGTGGTTAAGTTTGATGAAGATGGTCTGGGGGAGTTGGTTTTTTATCCTCGGGTGGCTCGGAAATCGGGGCAGACTTTTTCCAGTCTTTTGTTGTTGAAGAATTCTTTGGTTAAGCCGGTTAATGATTTTGTGGTTCGGGCTGAGGTTACTACGGTTCGGCAGCTGCGGTCTTCGACTCCTAATGATTGGGAGGTTTTTTGGTTTGTTAGTAACTATCGAAAAGATCCTAAGTTGGTTAAGACGGCGAATTATTTTCTGCAGAAACCTAACTCTGGTGTGGAGTTGGGGCGGTTCTTTCAGGAGAAAGGGCAGAAGTTTTTAATGACTTCACAGGCCGCTCCCCTGGAGATTGGGGCGCGTTCTACATTTTATTTTGTTAAACAAGGCAAACGCTATCGGGTTTTTCGTGACGGAGATCTGGTTTTGGACTACCTAGGTAAAGAGATGCCCGAGTCTTTGTATGATCAGGCCGGTGCTTTAGGGCTTTATTCAGAAGATGCCGTCGTTCGACTGCACTCGTTTGAGTATAAGATTTTATAGGGAGAATGTATGACGAAATTTCTGACTTTGTTCGCAGCGTTTTTTATTTCTGTATCTGCTTATGCAGGTCAATGGAAGATGGTCGCTAACGAAACAGTTTTTCAAAATGCACCGATGATGAAAATCTTCCCGGTTAACTCCAAAGAAGCTTACTCAGAAATTTTGGTTCGCGTATCCCGTGGTACTGTTCGTATCCAAAATCCAATGATCTGGCTTAAAAACAAAGGGCAACAACCCATCTGGACAGTGCAAGGCGACTACCGCGGCCCCCGCGACGCCGGCGCCCGCTACTTTGCCGATCAAATCATCGACGTGCGCATGAACCTTCAAAACCTCGATCGCAACATCCCAGCGAACATTCAAATTTATATCCGTTAGTTTTTTCATTAAGTAAAAAATGGAAACGGGCCCGTCGTGGACCCGTTGGAGGAATTTCTTAATTTGGAATTTCTGTTACTACTATTGGCGTAGCATTCCTGAAGTTCTGCTTGTGCCAACCGGTGCAGCACCTTGTGGTTGGTATTGTTGCTGCCACTGTTGATACTGATTCGGTTGTGGAACGTATTGCTGCTGACCTGGAACTTGAGTCATCGTTGAGTTGCCAGGTTGTGCCGGAACAAACTGCGTCGGCATACCGCTGGATTGGAAATTGCCTTGGATTACGTTGTTAGGAACCGCATTTGGAATAGTTGCGATACCTTGTCCAGTTGCTCCGCCACGACCAACACCCTCTGTACGTCTGTAAACTTGACCGTTAATAACAACTGTATCAGCAGATGTTTGACCTTGAGCTGTAGTTCCCGCAGCTGCAAATGCTTCAGCAAGAGATTGTTGCAGTCCCGCTGAGAACTGATTTGCTTTTTGCATGCCATCCGTAACGACTGAGATACGTTGAGACATAGAGTTTAGCTCTGTGTCTAGAGTTGGATTCGTTTGAGTTCTCCAAATTACTTCGTCCAGATATGCAGATCTTTCAGCGCTTACAGTTGTATTTGCTGCCTTCTGTTTTAGTGCCTGAATGAACTTCAAGTCTGCAGTTTTAATTGATGCAGAAGAGTTGATTAGGGATTGCTGAAGTTTAGAGTGGCCTTCAGGAATTACTGCGATAAAGTTCTCAAGAGAGTACAATAGTTCTTTAATTTCCTTTGGTTTGGATGAAGATTTTCCTGTCAGGTAGTCATAGTGAGCTTGTCTGTTTTCCAGAATAACCTCTGCTTGAACAGGCATAACTCTTCTGCTGATAAATGAAAGTACGGTGCTGTCATTGATTTCATCGCTATCCAGGTCGGAGAAAAGTGATTTTAGGCCTTCAGAGTAGCAAACCATAGTTGCTCCCTTTGCGGTTAGTTCCATTTCTTCATCAGATTCCATATCTGCGCAGTTCTTTGAAAGATCAGCCAGCGCTTGATTTAGTTTAGCGTATTTATCTTTCGTATCTGATTTTGATTTCTTTGCAGGAGCTTTTTCTTCTTTTTCAGACTTTTCTTTCTTAACAGCTTTTACGCGTTCAGCGCCGCGCTCTGGAGCTTCTTCTTTTTTGGATTTTCGGGAAGCTGCAACCAGTTCGATTGCGATGTCATTTAATTCAGTAGTATTTGTTTGGAAGTTCTTATCGAATACATAAGTTGTGGAGCAAGTGCCACACAGAACTTTGGATCCGCTTTCGGATGTGAATTCGACTTTATCAATTCTTACGCTGGTTCTGTTGCCTCGCTTTTCGAACTCTGTAAGGTACTCAGAGCCATCGAATTCAAAAGAACCGGTTTTGATGTTCTCTTTTTCCGATGCAAGGTCAGCCATTGAAAAACCCACCATTGATTTTGGTGGAGAGATATTGAAACCAAGTACAGCAAGTAGAACACCTGTCATGGCCCATTTTTTCTGGTTAGCGTTGAATTTCATAAAGTCCTCCTAGTTAATAGGTCTTCCAGACCCTTTTTCCTACTTAGTTGTAAAGCCAAGGCCGGGCCAACTTGGGGGTGTTTGGGTGGCACCTGTAAGCGGGCGAAAGTGTTGGGCATTCTCATTCTGAGAGGGGTGTCCTAGAAAATCTCACATGTCTAACTTCTGGAGTGTCATCCTGAGAAAATAGAATATCCGCGTGAATACAGGCATTTACATGCCATTAAGGGGCATGTGAGGAAAGCCGGTGAAAATGCCACTTTGTGGCGCTTCCGCTTGCGAAAAGGGGGTTTTTCATTGATAACAACCGCTCAATGAAGCTGCATTTTCCCTCTGCCCCCAAGCCTGTACATATCGCTGAATCCGATTGGAATAATTGGACTTGGCAGCTTCGTCATTCGTTGAAAAGCAAAGCGGATTTTGAAAAGGCGTTTACTCTTTCTGAATCTGAAAACGAAGCCTTCAGCGAAGGTTCAGAACTTTTCAATATTCGCACAACGCCGTACTACGCAAGCCTCGCTGGTGAAGCGGGTGAATCCATTCGCCAGATTTTAATGCCGCAAAAAATCGAAATGGAAGATGGTTTGCAGCAAATGCTGGATCCATTGGGCGAGCGTAAGAACAATCCCGCTCCGCGCGTGATTCATCGTTATTCTGATCGCGTGTTGTTTTTGATTACCGATATTTGCAGTGTGTATTGCCGCTTCTGCACCCGCAAACATTTCACAGGTCAGGAGCAGGCTTTCATCCGTAACGAAGAGTACGAAAAAGCTATTCAGTACATCAAATCCCATCCAGGCATCCGCGAAATCATTTTGTCTGGCGGTGATCCCTTGACGGTCAGTGATGGCCAGTTGGATCGCGTGCTGGGTGACTTGCGTGCGATCGAGCATGTTGAAATCATTCGCATTGGTTCGCGCATGCCGGTGGTGTGCCCGATGCGTATCACGGATGACCTGGTAAAGATTTTGAAGAAGCACAAGCCCGTGTTTTTGATGTCGCACTTCAATCATCCAAACGAACTAACGGCCGAAGCCGCCGCAGGTCTTGAAAAGCTTGTGGATAACGGTGTGCCGGTGATGAATCAAATGGTTCTGTTAAACGGAATCAACAATCATCCAGCACTGGTGCAGGCTCTAAACCGCCGCTTGCTTTTCTTAAGAGTAAAACCGTATTACATGTTCCAGTGCGATCCTTCGCAAGGTACCGATCACCTGCGCACGTCGATTGAAGACTCGTTGGAAATTCAAAAAGAGCTGTGGGGACATCTGTCAGGACTAGCGATGCCAAATTTATCAGTCGATATCCCAGACGGCGGCGGCAAAACTTATCTTGTTCCTAATTACGAAACTGCTCGCGAAGGCAATACGCGATTCTATAAAGGCTGGGACGGAGTCGAAGCGAAGTATGTCAGCCCGGCGCCAGAAAAAATCAAAAAGCCCGAGCTGGATCACTACCTTGAAGAATGGAACAATCTGAAAGCTGCCAAAGCTCCGCTTTCATAAAGAACGATATCACCTACGGACGGTATTCCAGTTCCAGGATGCCGTAGTCGTTTTCCACGCCCACTGAAAAATCAAAGAACTCAACTTCAGGTTTGCCGTTGAACTGCAACCACTGCGACATCGAATCGAACTTGCGCGGTTCAGAGTTGCGATCTGTCACCCAATACAATACATGGTAGGCTTTTTTCTCTTTACTTGGGTTGTTGTATTCCTGAACCAGAAAGTGCACGCGGAACTCGCGCAGCATTTTTGTGCCTTTGCCACACCAAACATCCCAGTCCCAGGCATCAGGGCGATCGTAAACGTGGGCGCATTTCAAAATAATTTCGCCGTCGTTACTAAGCCAGCGGAATTTCACATTGTCTTCGGTGATCGCTTTTGGTCCCACCAGTTTAAAACCAGGACGGGGAGCTGCGAAGCTAAGGGAAGAAACCAGTAAACCAAGGGCTGTGATGAATAACTTTAGTGTTGTCATGTATCAAGGGTAACAACTTGGACGCTAAAATCAAAGCAAACCTTACGGCTGAAAACGAAAAAAGGCTTCGGTTGCCCGAAGCCTTTCGACTTTTCAGATTTTCAAAGAACAATTAGTTCCAGAAAAGAGAGAAGTTAAGGAATGCGATGTTGATGCCCATGTCCAACTCACCTTTTTTCTCAAGACGAAGTTCTGGAGTGTAAGTGATGCCATCAAAGATCTGGAAGCGCTTACCGCCGCCGATAAAGAAACCGAATTGGTTTTCGTAGTCGCCGCCATCACGAACAGAGTATAGACCTACACCCGCTTTAGCGTAGAAAGAAGATTTCAAATCGCTTTGGAAGTTGTAAGCACCGATCGCTGCAAGATCGATCAAAGTTTCGCTCTCGCCTGTGCCAGAGAAAGCTTTGGAAAGGATTTGGATGCCGCCTTCGCCGCCCACTTGCCAGCCGTCTTGCAAATAGCGCAGGTAAGAAGCGCTTGCAGTGATAGCTGTTCCGCTGTCGCAATCTTTACATTGATTGCCGGAATAGAAGTTACCTTGTGTAAGGTTTGTTGTAACTTCGTTCAGCGGCGCAGAGCTGTAAGAAGTGAAAGAAGAAGTGTAATCTTTTGCAGAAGCTACAGAGCAAACTGCGGAAACGATCACGGCTGCTGATACTAAAAGTTTTTTCATTGTGACTCCTTTGTCAATTCAACAAAAATGATTGTTGTTTATCAAAAAGGAGTCAACCCAAATTCTATTAAACTCGTTCTAGACGCGCATACTTAACGACAAACTTTTTAACTGTGTTGTCGGTGAACATAACGCTGACTTTAAGATTGTCTCCAGCGCCTTCAGTTGAATACACCGTGCCGACTCCAAAAGTAGGGTGGCGGACACGCATTCCCTTAGAGTAAGAACTCTTGTTGGAAGAACCCATGTCGTCATAGTCAGGGAAGTCCTGAGTATCGAAGTCATCTCCACCGGAACGGGGCTTATTGCGGTCGCTGCTGCCCGAAGAGGACCACGCACTTGGGAAGTACTCGTCCGAGTTGCTGCCGCTGGTGCCATACCGTGAAACAAAGCGAGGCGCATCTGCAGCCGCGGATTTAAAGTTCACAAACTGAGTCGGAATTTCCTTAAGGAAGCGTGACGGCGGATTGAATTGTTCCTGCCCCCATACGCGGCGCATTTTAGCGTAAGTCAGCCACAGTTTTTGGCGCGCGCGGGTCATCCCTACATAAGCCAGACGACGTTCTTCCTCGACATCATCCTTATCTTCAGATTCTGCACTGCGGGAACTTGGGAATAGATTTTCCTCCAGGCCCACAACGAAAACATACGGAAATTCCAAACCTTTGGAAATGTGCAGAGTCATCATGGTCACAGAGTTTTGTTCTTGATCCAGTGAGTCGACATCATTCACCAATGCCATTTCCTCAAGGAAGCTGGTCAAAGTGGATTCCTCGCCACGCTCTTTTGCAAATTGGACGATGGCGTTGTCGAGTTCCTCTAAGTTTTCAATACGTGCCTGGGCTTCAGGAGATTCATCTTTTTTCAAAGCCATCAGGTATTCGGTGCGATCCAAAACAATGTGATAGAAGTCAGTCAGTTTAAACGAAGAAGCATTCACCTGAAGCTCTGTCATCATATCCAGGAATCTGCGGATTTTTCCGGTCGTACCCGCAGGCAGGATGCGTTCGTTCACAGCTTTTTCTGCAGCTTCCATCAGCGTCAGATTTTTTTGGTGAGCCAGCTCTTCCAGTTTTTCAACAGTGGTTTTGCCGATTCCACGGGCCGGCACATTGATCACGCGTTTAAAGGCGATGTCGTCTGCCGGATTGATCGAAAGCTTCAAATAGCAAAGGATGTCCTTGATCTCCATGCGCTCATAGAAGCGCACGCCGCCGACCAGGCGATAAGGAATCCCTGTGGTACGCAGTTGTTCCTCCAGCACGCGGGACTGGGCATTGGTGCGATAGAAGACTGCATAGTCGTTGTAGGACCCTTCGCCGTCATTGATCATGGTCTGAATGGTCTTAGCCACGAATTTGGCTTCGTCGTATTCATTGCGCTCTTCGCGCACGTTGATCAAATCGCCTTCCTGATTGGAAGTGAACAGAGTTTTATCTTTACGCTGGGAATTGTTTTTGATTACCGCGGTCGCTGCATTCACAATGTTTGCAGACGAGCGATAGTTTTCCTCAAGCTTCACAACTTTCGCTTCTGGAAAATCCTTTTCGAAATCCAGAATGTTTTTAATGTCCGCTCCACGCCATGAATAGATCGATTGATCCTCGTCACCGACAACACAAAGATTGCGATGGGCTTTCGCCAGCATTTGCACCAGCAAGTACTGGATGTGATTGGTATCCTGATACTCATCCACCATAATGAAGCGGAATTTTTGCTGGTACTGCGCCAGAATGTCTGGATACATGCGGAAAAGTTCGTAAGTCTTCATCAGAAGATCATCGAAATCCAGACTGTTTGCTTTGCGCATTTCGGCTTCATAGGCTTTGTAAACCTCGACGGTTTTTTGATCCATCAGGCGCTTGTTGCCTTTTTCGAATTGCTCGGGATTTAGTCCCATCATTTTGGCGCTGCTGATACGTCCCTGGAAGTTTTTTGCAGGATAAATTTTGTCGTTGATGTTTAACGCCGTCATGACTTTCTTGATTTGTGAAAGCGTATCGGACGAGTCATAGATTCCAAAGAAAGGTTTGTAATCCAAAAGCGTGATATGCTGACGAAGGATGCGCACGCAAAAACTATGGAAAGTGGAGATCCAAAGCTGGCTGTGAACTGGGACTTGAAGTTCGGTCAGAAGCTTGTAAATACGATGTTCCATCTCCTTGGCAGCCTTATTCGTAAAGGTCACCATCAGGATTTCTTCAGGGCTCGCGGCACCATTGCCGATCATATTTGCCATGCGATGAGTAAGAACGCGGGTTTTGCCAGAGCCAGCACCTGCCAAGATCAATACGGGCCCCTCAAGAGTCTCAACCGCATCCTTCTGCGCAGGGTTCAAATTTTTCGTAACAAATTCCAATACATCCACGTTGATACTCCCATTCCACAAGCCTTGCCTGTTGTCCCAGACGGGCCCTGCCCGCCGAAGCCTTGGCGAAGGAGGGTGTCGAAGTTTTAGTGGGACTGACAAAGTTTGTCTATCCCTAAGTTATCATTGAGTTTTTTGTGAACTTCCGCTAAAACTATAACGCGTTAGGTCGAAGACCCAACGAGGCTCGGTTTTTTATAGAGCCTGGAGAGGACTTTGTGAAGCTCGTTCTTCCTAAAATCACGTCCGTAATGTTACTGGCCCTGGCTGTCACAGCATGCTCAGGTCAGGAAAACACGTCCCAGGTTTCTGGCTCGGTTCAGGTTCTTGCGCCTATGAACGATAGCAAAAGCAGTCTCTCCCTTAAGTTCATCGAGCTTTCAGGATTGGATAATTTGCGCGAGGTTTCCGGACGTTTCGTTCGCTTTTTCATCAGTCCGCGCATTTTGGACAACCGCCTGAATGGTCCCGCTCCACAAGGTCGCTTCATTAAAAACTCAGACGAAAAATACGTTCCGACAAACGAGCAAAGCCAGCAGCTCGTGGTGATCTACGCTCACATGCAAAACCTTGCGAAAATGGATGAAGCCGTGGGTGCTGGTGGTGTGAACCGTTGGCCTCGTGATATCGGCGTCGCCGTTCGTGAATCCAGTGGCTTGGTTAACAATGCCCTTTACGATGGAACAACAGATTCAATTTTGATCGTGCCTTATACTCACCAAAACCTGCCTATCGCCGTTAATGGTGGAATTCTGGCCCATGAACACTTTCATTCGCTTTACTACAAGCTTGTGATGAAGGACTTCAGTGATCCCGCGGGCGAGCAAACTGTGAACACCGGCTCCAACCATGATCGTGCGCAGTTTTTAGAAGCGGCTGGTATCACGGATTCTTCTGACCAGGCCACTCCAAATCCACGTACCGAGAGTGGATTGAAAATCGGCAAAGGCCGTGAAGTCGCACTTTCAGAAAAACTGGTTAAGCGTTACTACAATCGTTACCTGCACCGTGGTTTGAACGAAGGCCTGGCTGACTTCTGGGGCTGGGTTTATACCGGTGATGCGGATTTCATTGCTTCGTCTTTGCCTGATTTTAAATTGCAGCGCTCTTTGAATATCGGGGAGTATGAAGTGGTCGGCCTGGTATCTGCGGACCGCCTTCGCGGTATTGCTGCAAGCTATGTGAACTTTAATTCCCGTCAAACATATGAAGAGTACATGCGTGACATGGCTTACAGCCTGGGTACGAAATACTCCCGCCTGTTGAAACATTTTGCTGATAAATCTGCGGAAGCCCGCGGTGTGGATGCAGTGGAAATGCGTCTTAAGGTTGCAAGCTGGATCGTGGCAACGCTGCCGGCATTCCGTCAGGACTTTGTCGAAAACGAAGCAAACATTTACTATCCTCCCACAAGATTCCTTCAGGTTTTTGCCGCGCAAATTCCTGATATGAACGAAAAGGAATGTCAGTTCCTGGTTGAAGTCATGAACTCGGCTGAAGGATCCTCGAAGTCCTGCGAGAACAAAAACAATCGCTATGAAGTTGTCGGGGATAAGAAATGAGATTTTTGATTTTGATTCTGGCACTTCTGACGTCTGTAGGAGCTTTTGCGCAACAATCTCGCATGAAGCGACCGTCTGTTGTTCCGGAATTAAATCAATTTCAGATCTATCCGCTGGCTTTGGAAATGCGTTACGAAAAAGACTCTGCCGGAAACTGGCTGGAGCAAAATCCCCAGAATTTAAGTTTCGCCTATCGCGCCACGACCTGGTCGGTCTTGTTTGAGTATTCCACCTTTAGTGAATCATCTGGTAATTCCACTTTAAATATCTCCCGTGAACACAAAGAAATGCTTTTGTGGGGACGCTGGCACTTATGGAGACATCGCGCCAGTAAACCTTTGCGCATGTCTGTGTATGGTGCAGGTGGCGTTGGTACTTATACCGAAGATATCAAAACAACTTTGTCTGGCATCACGCAAAACGACAGCACAGGTTCTAAAATGATGGGCGGCTTGGCGGCGGGGGCTGATATTTCCTATGATGTATTTTATGGCTTTGGAGTTATCGCTGCTATTGAGGGTCGCGCCTTGATGGGACAGGAGTTTGATCCCAATCCCACATTCGGTGGTCTTATGCGCGGTGGTTTTTACTACTCTTGGTAATTTCTTAGTGTCCTAATGTAAAGTCGGTTCGCGGTCTTTATCCTTGTCTTTGTCTTTAGGTTTTCCGCTGCCACTGTGAGCATCTTCCATCTCAGCACTCTGTTTGTGAAAGTACTCATACTCAATTTCATCAAAGGTTTCAGGCAGCATCGAGTTCATGTTCTGCACGACTTCCTGACGGGCTCTGCGAATTGAATAACCCAAGCCCATCAAACTCAATCCACCAAACAGCAGGTCGACCCCAACGAAGGTTCCGATCGTCCAAAATGATGAAAGCGGATAGTTGTACAAAACGATCGCTGCCAAAAATAACGAAAGTAATCCGTTTGCCAGATAGTATCCCCATCCCGTGGAGCGTTCGATTGTTGCGCCGATCACTTTGGATAAACCACTTGCCAGCAAATAGAATCCAATCATCAAAGTGAAAATCATCGTGTTCACGAAGGGATCTCTGGCAATCAGAACCGCACATACGAATGCCAGACACCCTAAGCCGACATGGGGCCACAGCTGACCGGTCCTACGCCCTTGAATTCCGTAAATGATTTGCGCAATACCACCGATGGCAAGAACTGCTGCCAAGGTCAGGACTGCAGCAAGAGTGGTGGCTGATGCAAATAACAAAGCGACAATTCCCAGAAAAGAATAAATAGAACCTGTCAAAATCAAGCGAGTGGATTTCCTGCTCATGAAAGCCTCCATTCATTGATGGTGATTTTAGAATGAGCTGGCTTATTCAGAATACCAAGCGGGAATTTCGTGTTGTGATCAGCGACACTGGCCGTGACCGACTTTGGAATATGGAAAACAGACAAGGGTCGGGAATAAAAAAAGCCTGCGGGATGAGCGCAGGCTTCTTCGCGAGTTCTGAGTAAGGAAGATTACTCAGTGATTTTTTGAACGATCGCAGAGGATACTTTTGCTTTCGTCAACAATTCGGATCTGTAAGAAGCTGCTTCTTTGGAAGTTGCAAATTGACCCACGCTTACACGGTACCATGTTTTACCTTTGATGTTCGCAGGCACATAGAATGCGCTGTAGCCTTTTGTTTTCAAATCAGAAGCAAACTTCTGTGCTTCAGCTTCGTCAGCATAAGCAGCAACTTGAACTGTGAATTTACCGACTGTGTATTGGGCAACATCTTTAGGCAAAGAAGAAGGAATGCGGGATTCCTCTTTTTTTGCGGCAGGCGCTGGAGCTGTGCGAGTTTGTGGAGCTTTGCCTGCTGCCAATTCTTTAGCAACATTTGAAGGCTCTTCTTTAGTGGCTGTTTTCGCTGGAGCACCGTGAGCATCAGCTTTTGTTTCGTGACCAGTCGCTGTTGTTGCAGCTGGAGCTGTACCGTGAGCGGCAGGTGCTGTGCTGTGTGCAGCAACCTCGCCATGACCTTCACCGTGAGCAGCCGTTGTTGCAGCAGGAGCTTCGTCTGCCACGAATTCCTCAGCAAGCTTTGCGATTTCTTCGTCTGTCATCGCGCCGGATTTAGTTTCTGTAGCTGTCGCACCATGTTCAGAAGCCACTTCGCGAGTTGCTCCTGCTTTTTGTGGCTCAAGTTGTGAAATCGTGTGTTGGTTGTCACTAAAGTTCTTACCGGCAAAAAGACCTACCGAAAAAGAAAGTAGAGAGATGAACAAAACTATCACTAGTTTTACAACCGTATCTGATTTCGCTGCCATTTTTTGAATCCTCATAGTGTTAAAACCCGCGTAAATGCTTAAGTTTCGGGCCCTTCCTTTGGCCTTACATCCATGGTAGCTTTAAGTCCTGGAATCGGTCAATCATCTGACGGTCCTGACTTAGGGGTGACAGCGTGGAAAACAGCGTAAAATCAAGGGATTGGAAGCAGGTCTTAGGTACGGCAATTAAGGCAGTAAGTTTAGGTCGTGAAGTGCTTCTCAATTATTTCGGTAACTTAGAGCACATCGAACATAAATTCCAAGCTGGACTTGTGTCAGAGGCCGACAAAGAATCAGAACGAGTCATCTCGGATTACTTAAAGAAAAATTTTCCTGACATAGAGTTCCTTGGAGAAGAATCTTATGCCGCTGGGGCCAAAGTCCAGTGGGCTTCTGCGGGTGCACAAGGTCGATGGATTCTGGATCCCTTGGATGGAACTACGAATTACATTCATCGGTTTCCGATTTTTTGTATAAGCCTTGGACTGGAAATTAACGGACAAATTCAACTCGCAGTTATCGACGTACCCATGCTTAACGAAACTTACACGGCGATTCGCGGTGAAGGTGCATTTGTTAACGGCAGAAAACTTTCGATAACGAAAAATGACAAACTTGAAGATGCCTTGCTGGCAACAGGTTTCGTGGCAGAGCACGAGCACGTGATTTCAGAACAACTGAAAATTTTCACTGACGTCGTTCGTAAAGCCCGGGGCATTCGTCGTCCTGGCGCTGCCGCTTATGATCTGGCTCAAGTTGCGCGCGGTGTGTTTGATGGATACTGGGAAAGAAACATTCAACCGTGGGATTCAGCAGCAGGAATTTTGCTGGTGGAGGAAGCGGGTGGAATCGTTACCACTTATCGAGGTGACAAGTACAATCCTTATAAGAACTCAATCATCGCCGGGCATCCCGCGATCGTAAAACAACTGCAAAGTGCGCTCGCTCCGCATATCAGTCAGGAAACAAACTAACTGGTGACAGGATAAAATATGAAACAGGGAATCGTCGGATATCTTACTGATTCGGAAAACCACTGGGTTGCAAAACTGGAGTGCGGTCATGTTCAGCATGTCAGACATGATCCGCCGTGGATGGAGCGTGAGTGGGTAACGACGGTTGAAGGACGTGAAGGTCATCTTGGGACAGAGTTAGATTGTAAAGTGTGTGATGAGCTGGCGGAGCGTTTTGCCAAATTACTTTTACCTAAGCTGCGTGCGGGGCTTAATGAGTCTTACGAATCCGCGGGCATCAGCGGCCTTTGCGATGAAGGCCGCTTTGAAGTTTCGCTTTCTGCTCTCGAGAATATGGAGATCGCGGAAATCATCCACGAATCCTCGCGAAAACTTTCTTAAATCTTTTTACATCACATCGGTGGTAAAAGTTCTTGTCGGGTTGCTTTGGTCGGTTTTATTTACGTTAAAATAAATTCTTCCGATTTCTCGTCCATCCGTAGTTTCCACACTGATGCGCCCTTCGCCCGAAGTATAATTCTGCTTAACTGAAAAGCCGCGGAAACCCTCTTTGCGGCCACCCGAAATTCGCATGGGTACTTTGTCGGTGCTGATCCAGCCCTGACGGGGATCCTTATAGTACCAATGCACAATCACCGAATCATCGAATCTTGCCGGTGAATAAATCTGTGCAAAGAAATAAATCTTATCACCAGGCTCTGCCAGGAATTCCTGATCGCCCGTTTTCCAAAATCTCCACGCTGGATTTTCATGGGACAACAGATATTTTCCCCCTGATTTTTCAATGTTGTGATAGATCCCCATGTTTTGCACCGTTAGGGGAACCGGTGGAATCCAACCAATGAAATACAGGATCACAAATAGTCCCAGGACGCTAAAGCCAGGTAATGCCAAAGTCCTTAACAGGAGTTTTTTGTTTTCAACTTTCTTGTTTAGAAGTTTGTAAGCGCCATACACAACGGCCGCTGTCAGTGCGATGGAGGCCAGGAACGTGGTGATTCCGACAAAGCCCACTAACACCGGGATCGTCATCGAGAAAAAGGCGAAAAGACAAATGACGTACAAACCGACTTTTAAATCCACCGCCGCTTTCTGCACGCTTTTAAGTTCGTTTGCAACCATAATACCCATCATTAGTCCGACAAAGACGATGGAGGAAAAGATCGAAGAACTTTTCAGGAAAAACAGAGAATAAACACTTAGCAAACTTCCTAACAGGAAATGCACTGCCAGATTGCGGTACTCCCAGTACTTGCTAAAGCGAGCGTTGATTTGCGTAAGCCCATGGGTGCTTAAAAAGTCATAAAACAGAATCAAACCGATGACTCCGAGATAGACGATCTGCTGCACAATACTTAATGGATCATCGACATCAGAGAGTGTCAGTACGTCGAAAAGAAAACCGCCCAGGAAAAAGGCGATATCAACTTTAGCTTCATTTTTTTCGTAGTAATTCAAAAGGCGCTGTTTCATGGTTGTCATGGATGTCATACTATCCAAGGTGCTCTGGGAAATCCAATAAGAAAGCCTCCCTGATTCAGAGGGAGACTTTCCTATAAAAACTCATCCTACCCCTGTTGGATCAGTGGGTGAATTTGGATTTAATTGCATCAATACCGTGTTCTACCTTGTCACTCATGCGGGCCATAAAGCCTTTCGCCTGATCGTCGGTGATATTGTATTGTGCCATCAACGAGTGGACTTTTTCTCTGGCGGCTTCTTTGGACATGCCGGTTTTATCGCAGATCAGATTCACCAGATCGTCAGGACTTTTTAAAGCATCCTTAATCTGGGCTTCTGAAAGATTCAGATTCGCAAACTGAGATTTTAAAGCCGAAGATATTTCCCCGAACTTCGATTGAAGGCCTCCCACGGATTGATTTGGTTGTTGGTTGTCCATAAAGAACTCCTTCCTTTTTGAGGGATGGGACCCATCAATATTATGAACCTGAATAAGTGCTCGAACTATAGACCTTGGTCCGTGACTGTCGACAAGCAGTCAAAGTTGCTCGCCAATTCTTTGACTCCCGTCATAAAAATTTTGGATGGAAACATTTTCCGGGGAGGCAAAATTTGCCTGTAATCAAATATGTTGGACTGCAGGAATGCTGACTGGACCGAGGACCTGTTGGCATTGCAGTTGCTTAGATGTTCCATGAGACCACTCCCATATCGTGGTCGTTCATCATGGAGGATGAATGGCAGAAGAAAATGCGCCAGCCGCAGAAGCAGCATCATCAGGCGGTTCAGGACAAAAGCCTATACTTCTTATTGCACTAGCAGTGATCAATATGCTCATCGTCGCAGGCGTGGGCTTTATGCTTTATAAGGGCAAACAAAAAGAAGCCGCGGAACCAAAGATCGAAGATGTTATTAAAGGTGAAGCCGAGGCTCAACACAAAGAAGCTGCCGAAGAGAAAGAAATCGTCGGTAAAGTTGTTCCTTTGGAAACATTCATCGTGAATCTGGCGGGTTCCAAAGGTCGTCGTGTGGCGAAAGTGAATATCGAGCTTGAACTGAAAGGCGACAAAGCCGCAGAAGAGATCGATAAGCGCAAAGCGCAAATTCGCGACATCATTATTATTATTCTTTCTTCCAAAACTTATGAAGAGGTCTCGACCCGTGAGGGCCGTGACAGCTTGAAGAATGAAATCAAAGACACGATTAACTCGTTCCTGGTTCAAGGGAAGATTTCGAACGTGTTGTTTACTGAGTTCCTTTATAACTAAGGCAGGGCTATGAATCAGGTTCTTTCACAAAGTGAAGTTGATGCGTTACTAGCCGCGGTTTCCGACGGGGATGTGGCGTCTTCTGACTCACCGAAATCCGATGATGGTGGTTCCGGTGGTGGCGGCAGTGGCAAGGTCGAAGAACGTAAGATTATATCTTATGATTTGACCAGCCAGGACCGTATCATCCGTGGTCGCTTGCCTCAGTTGGAAGTTATCTACGAAAAGTTCATGAGAGCTTTCCGTGTTTCTTTGTCTTCTGCTCTTCGCAAAATTGCCTCGATCACTTTGACAGGTACTGAATTTTTGAAGTTCGGTGAGTTTATCAATACATTGCCGATGCCAACGTGCATGTGCGTACTGCGTTTTGGTAATCTGCGTGGTTCGGCTCTGTTTGTTATCGAAAGCAAACTGGCTTACGCATTGGTGGACAGTTTCTTTGGTGGTGCGGATCGTCCCTACACTAAAATTGACGGTAAGGATTTTACACCGATCGAACTTCAGATCGTGCAAAAGGTTGTGGGTCTGGCGATCAACGACCTGGAAACAGCATGGGCTTCTGTTGAAAAAATCGGTTGTTCTTTTGTTCGTACCGAGGTGAATCCTCAGTTCGTGGGTATCGTACCTCCGACTGACGTGGTTATTGCTTCCACATTTGACGTTGAGCTTGAGAATGCATCAGGAACGGTTTCCATCGTTATTCCTTATGCGACGATCGAGCCGATCAAGCAAAAATTATCCACAGGTTTCCAGGTTGAATCTGACCAGACTGACAAAAAATTGTGGACTTCCACAATTCAGGAACAGCTTTTGGAAACAGATTTGGAAATCAAAGTGAACTTGGGTGAAACCGAGATCAAACTTCGCGACATGATGGGCCTGAAAGTGGGGGATGTAATTCCTCTGGATCAGGATGCCACTGGCGAATTCGAAGTTGAAGTTGAAGGCGTTAAAAAGTTTTTAGGTTATTACGGAATACATCATGGAACCGTGGCTGTCCAAGTGACTCGTCCGGTAATCAAGTAGGGGGATAAATGACAGACGATAAATTGGACGATTTGGCAGATCAGTTAATGGCGGAAGCTTCCGGAATGGCGGCTGAAGGTGGCGCGGCTGCCAAGAAAGAATCCAGCAGTGGTTCTTTGACCAAAGACAGAAATCTTAATCTGATTTTGGATATTCCATTGAAAGTTACAGTGGAATTGGGCCGTACAAAAATGCCGGTGAGTGAGCTTCTGAATCTGACTCAAGGTAGCGTAATTGAATTGAATAAATTGGCCGGTGAGCCAATGGAAGTATACGTGAACGACAAGTTGATCGCACGCGGCGAGGCCGTGGTGGTGAATGAGAAGTTCGGTGTTCGTTTGACTGATATTATTTCTCCGGCTGAACGCGTAGAACAGCTGAAGTAAGAGGTTTTTGATGAAGTGGATTCTTTCTCTTCTTTTCGTGATTTCCGTATCTGCCCACGCGGCAGAACAAGAGGCCCCTACCTCTGAGGCAGCTCCGGCTGTATCTGCGGAAGTTAATACTGAGACGGCAGCAGCTTCGGGTGCTGATGCGGTGGCGACCAAGGATTTGCCAAAAGTCGACAATCGTAAAGAGTCCGAGATTCCACTTAATCTGGATAAGCAAAAAAATTCTGCGACGGAAGGCTCCGGCTGGTTCCGCATTTTGATGACCTTGTCTTTGTTGGGTGCTGTGGGTTGTGGCGCATTTATCTTTTTGCGTAAATACTCCGTGCCTAAAGAAAGAAAACATCAAACGCAGATCAAGGTTTTGCAACAGCATTACCTGGGCCCTAAAAGAAGTCTGGCTATCGTTCGTGTTGCGGGCGAATCCATTCTTATCGGTGTTACAGATCATAATATCTCCATGATCAAATCCCTGTCCTTGCTGGATGATGAAGTGCCTGAAGAGGCGCCAAAGAGTTTCGGTAAAGTCATGGGTTCCTTCGTTGAAGATCAGGAAGAGGAAACTGAAGAACCAGCAGCTCGTGTCAGCTTTAAAAGCCGCGCTAAAGATCAGGATGCAGACGATGAGTTTGCGATCAGCGGAATTAAAGACATCGTTTCCAAACGTTTGAAAGGCATGAGGAATTTTCAGTGAATTTTAAGAAACTGACTCTGTGGAGTTTGATTCTGCTTCCGCTGGTGTTGTTGACAAGTTCCCATGCGTTCGCGCAGGTGACTTTACCAACAGTAAACCTGGGTTTTAAAACTTCAGAGAATCCAAATGAAGTGGTAAACGCCATTAAGCTTGTACTAATTATGACGGTGCTGACTTTGGCACCGGCGATCCTGATTATGATGACGGGTTTCACCCGTATTATCATCGTGTTGTCTTTCCTAAGACAGGCGATGGGTGTGCAACAGATGCCCCCGAATCAGTTGTTGATCGGTCTGTCCCTGTTTTTGACTTTCTTTGTGATGCAACCGGCATTTAACGAAATCAATGTTAACGGTGTGCAGCCATACCTGAAAGGCACGATCTCCCAGGATCAGGCCATTGAAAACTCTCTGGCTCCATTGCGCAAGTTTATGTTCAACCAGACTCGTGACGCGGATTTGGCATTGTTCGTAAAACTTTCCAAAGTTGAAAAACCAAAAACGCGTGCAGAAGTTCCGACAATGGTTTTGGTTCCGGCTTTCGTGGTTTCTGAGTTGAAGACAGCGTTCCAGATCGGATTCATCATCTTCCTTCCATTCCTGGTGATCGACATCGTCGCATCCAGTGTGTTGATGGCAATGGGTATGATGATGCTTCCACCAATTGTGATTTCTCTTCCATTTAAAATTATGCTTTTCGTACTTGTCGACGGTTGGGGTTTGCTGATCGGTTCGATGGTAAAAAGTTTCGGTTGAGGTGAGACGTGACTGAAGATTTAGTAATTAAATTAGGCCAGGATGCTTTACGTACAACTGCGATGCTTGCGGCTCCTCTTTTGATCAGCACGCTGGTTGTGGGTTTGGCAGTCAGTATTTTCCAGGCACTTACGCAGATCAATGAGGCGACTTTGACGTTCATTCCAAAAATGATCGTCGTGGCTGCCGTGATTGTTCTGGCCGGTCCATGGATGATGGACGTTCTGACAAGTTATACGTCGACGTTGATTGAAAATATTCCAGTGATGGTAAGGGAATAGATGCTTAATTGGACGGCTTTCACAGAAGGGCAGCTTTTGCTATTTGCGCTGGTTTTCCTGCGCATGATCTCCTTCGTGGTGTCGTCTGCATTCTTTGGTTCTGAAACTATTCCTACTCCAGTTAAGATTTTGCTGTCGATCGTCCTGAGTGTTCTTCTGTTTCCGGTGATTAAAATCGGCAACATCGACTATCTGGTTATCTCCAACGAAATCATATCTTTAGCTGTCCGTGAATTGATCGTGGGATTGTCTCTGGGATTTTTAACCCGGATCTTCTTTTTCATTGTCTCTATGGTGGGTGATCTGACTGCGATGAGCGTGGGCTTGTCGGCGGGTCAGATGTACAATCCTTTGCTGGGTACGACTGGTAATGCGCTTGAATCTTTCTATTCGACTTTGGGAACTCTCGTGTTCCTGGCGATTAACGGTCACCATATTCTGATCCGTGCCATCGTGGAAAGTTACACTTTGGTTCCAGTGAGTTCTTTGAGTTTGAATATCGGGCCCTTTGGTGAAATTGCGGCTTTCGGGCAAACGGCATTTATTTTAACAATCAAAATGTGTGCGCCAGTGTTGGTAACGATTCTGTTGGTCAATCTGGCGATGGGTATTTTGGGAAGAGCAGTTCCCCAGATCAACGTCCTGGTTACGAGTATGCCAGTGACGATCATGATCGGTATGACAGTGGTTTTCATTTGTTTGCCATTGATGATTTTAGAGATGAACGGTCTGGTCGAAATCACGGCCACAGAACTGTTCAAAGTAATGAAAGCATTGTAGTATTTTAAGAGAGAGATGAAGTTCTAGGAAGGAACTAAGTGTCAGGGGAAAACGACAGCGAAAAAACCGAAGAGGCAACGGACGCCAGACGGGAAGACTTTCGCAAAAAAGGTAATGTCGCTCAATCCAAGGAGTTGGCAACAGCAGTTTTGTTGTTGGCAGCTGCGGGTGGTGTATATGCTTTGGGTCGCTTTTTCTTTAAAAATTTCTATGACCTGTTCTTATATTCCTTCGGCCCGGATCTGGTAACGACGATTCGCACGGGCAACTTCACAGAAGCTCTTCAAATGAATGGAGAGAAAACACTGATTCTTATTGCTCCCGTTATGGGAATTGCCGGTTTGTTGGGTGCGGCTTCGACAATTGCGCAGATCGGTTTTCTGCAGGTTGAAGATGCTTTGACTCCGGACCCGAACAAGCTGAATCCCGTAGAAGGCATGAAGCGTATCATGAGTCTTCGCGCGGTGATGGAAGCAGTAAAAGGCATTCTGAAAATGGGTGCCATTGGTTTGGTTTTGTATTTCTTGTTACGTGGGGAAGTTCATCAGATTCCATACATGATGAGTTTCTCGATTGAACAAATCTGCACTTACATTGGCGCTATCGTCGCTAAGCTTTTGGGTGGGGTTGGTGGAATCATGCTGGTGCTTGCGGGTGCTGACTACTTCTATCAGCGCTGGGACCTTGAAAAGAAAATGATGATGACGAAACAGGAAGTGAAAGAAGAGCACAAGCAGCGCGAGGGTGATCCTATGATCAAATCGCGCATTCGTCGTATCCAAAGGGAAATGGCCTCCAAGCGTATGATGGCGGATATCCCGACGGCCGACGTTGTGATCACGAATCCGACGCACATCGCGGTTGTTCTGAAATACTCAGACAACCTGCCGGCACCTCAGGTGGTGGCAATGGGTGCGGATGCTGTTGCAGAGAATATTAAGGCTGTCGCAAGAGAGCACAATATTCCGATCGTTGAGAATAAACCACTGGCGCGAACGATCTTTAAAACCATGAAGATCGGGCAGGTGATCCCAAGAGACCTGTTTGTCGCGGTGGCCGAAGTCCTTTCATATGTTTATCGTTTGCGTAGGAAGAAAAGATAATGGAAGAAGTGTTTCAATTTTTAAAGAGATTCGAAAAGTATACTAAGAATACCGATCTCTTTATGGCGTTCGGTATCCTTGCGATTCTCGCGGTAATGATTATTCCATTACCACCAATGATGCTGGACATATCTCTTACTTTCTCGTTGGCGATCAGTATCCTGATCCTGCTTGTAAGTATCTATACGCAAAGAGCCCTTGATTTCACATCTTTCCCATCCCTGCTGTTAATGACCACGTTGTTCCGTCTGGCACTGAACGTGGCCACGACCCGTTTGATTTTGACTCATGGGCATGAAGGTGAAAAAGCAGCCGGTGATGTTATCGCGTCCTTCGCCAACTTCGTTGTTGGTGGTAACTACGTAATCGGTTTCATCATGTTCGCCATCTTAATCGTCATCAACTTCATGGTAATCACCAAGGGTTCTGGGCGCGTGGCCGAAGTCGCTGCACGTTTCACTTTGGATGCGATGCCAGGTAAGCAAATGTCGATCGATGCGGAATTGAACGCCGGTCACATCACTGAAGTTGAAGCCCGTAAACGTCGTCGTCAGATCGAACAGGAAGCTGACTTTTACGGAGCGATGGACGGTGCCTCTAAGTTCGTTCGTGGTGACGCGATCGCGGGTATCATTATTACCTTGATCAATATCCTTGGTGGTTTGGCAATCGGTGTGATCCAAAAAGGTTTGGATGTGGGCACGGCGGCAAAATACTACACGATGTTGACAATCGGTGACGGTTTGCTGGCTCAGATCCCGGCCCTGATCATTTCCACTGCTGCCGGTACGATCGTAACCCGTACTTCGAATTCAGATAAAGACATGGGTGCAGAGGTTACCAGCCAACTTTTGGTCAATCCTCGTGCCGTTATGATTTCTGGTGGCGTATTGATCCTGATGGGTGTGGTTCCGGGTCTTCCGACAGTTCCATTCCTGATGATGGGTGGATTGTTGTGTGGTGTCTCCTGGGTTCTTAAGAAATACAAAGCTGAAACTGCAGCTGCTGAAAAGAAAGCCCAGGAAACTCAGGCTATCGCTCCGAAAAAAGAAAACATCGAAAGCATGCTTCCTGTCGACATGGTTGAATTGGAAGTGGGTTACGGTTTGATCAGCATCGTTGAATCAGATCAAAGCGGTGACTTGCTTGAACGTATCGTCAGTATCCGTAAGCAGTTTGCTCTGGATCTGGGGATTGTGGTGCCAAGTATTCATATACGCGACAACTTGCAGTTGGCGCCGGGTGAATACCGTCTGATGATCAAGGGCAACAGAGTCGGTGGCGGTACACTTCGTCCTGACGCCTTGTTGGCAATGGATCCTGGCAATGTTTCTGAAAATATTGATGGTATTAAAACCAAAGAACCGGCTTTCGGGTTGGATGCTCTTTGGATTTCTCCGAACCGCAAGGAAGACGCCGAGATCGCGGGTTACACAGTGGTGGACTTGCCAACAGTTATGGCCACTCACTTGACCGAGATCATCCGTTCTCACGCTCACGAATTGTTGGGTCGTCAGGAAGCGGCGTCCTTGGTGGAAAACTTCAAGAAATCCCACCCGAAAGTGGTGGAAGAACTTATCCCGGATCTTATGTCCCTGGGTTCAGTGGTTCGTGTTATGCAAGGGCTGCTTAAGGAGCAGGTTTCCATTCGTAACTTGTTGACCATCTTTGAAACTCTGGCTGACGAAGCTCCGCGCACCAAAGATATCGAGGTTCTGACAGAATCCGTACGCCGCTCGCTGGCTCGCGGAATCACAGCAAAATACACAACGGAACAAGGCAATATCCCCGTGATGACCTTGCACCCGGTTATTGAGGAACTCATCGCCAACTCTCTTCTGCAAACAGAACAGGGTATTCAGTTGGTGATGGATCCAAATACCGCTCATCGCCTGATCAATGAGATCGCGCGTGCAGTGGAAAACCATCCGGAAGTGGCAAGTCAGCCGATCCTGCTGACCAGCCCGACTTCCCGTCGACATATTTACAAACTGACTTCGCGTTTTATCCCTCAGTTGGTTGTGCTTTCGCACAACGAGTTGACGTCAGACGCGGATGTTCAATCGGTTGCCCTAGTGGAGATGAGCCATGCAGGTTAAGAAATTTGAAGCACGTACAATGAAGGAAGCTCTGGAGATGGTTAAGTCCCAATTGGGACCTGACGCCATCATCCTCTCTGCACGCGACAACAACAAAAGCTTCGGCTTGGTAGGGGAAGGCAGCGTGGAAATCACCGCCGCTGTTTCCGAAGAAACTCTGCAAAAAAAGAAATTTGCAGAATCCCGTTTGCGTGAACAGGATCGTGAAAGATTCCTGGCCAGCACGGCTCGCCAGCAAAAAGAACTAATCCACAAGATGGTGGAAAAGCATGTGCAAAAAAGCCAGGCTCCAGCGCCTATCACGCAACGTCGTTACATCGATATCGAAGATGAAAACGAATACGCACGTCAGCAAAAAATGTCCGAGGAGCGCGTAAAAAACGCAGCCCAAAGAGCATTGCACGCATTCCAGGAACAAGAACAAAATTTCCAACCCAAAAAATCAACTCCAGCCCCAGCAAAACCCGCTGCTCAGGGGGTATCGGTCAAGTCAGCGCCCGCACGACCGGCTGCTGACACCGAAGAGATTATGGCATTGAAGCACGAAATTGCTTCTCTTAAACAAGTCATCACTCAGTTCCAGCAAATGCCGCAAACTTTCGTGGGCGCGCATCCGGGTGCCGACTATGGAATCTCTTATGATTTGAGTTCTATTTTCGAAAAACTGACTCGTTCAGGGATGGCTCCGGAAATTGCTGCGGATATCCTGACTCAGGCGCAGGAAACTCTACCGCCATTGAAGTTAAAAAACAAAGCGTTGGCTGAAGCTTTCGTGGCTCGACATGTATTGGATGCTATTAAGATTTCTCAGAATCCGACTGCGGGTAAGATTCACTGCTTCGTGGGTCCTGCCGGCAGCGGTAAGACTTCAGCTTTGATTAAAATGGCCAGCCACATGGTGGTTCGCGAGCGCAAGAAGATTGCGATCTTCACGACCGATACCTTCAAAGTGGGCGCGGCTGATCAAATGAAAATTTATGCACAAATCCTGAACGTCCCGTTTTCTGTGATTCGCTCTCAAAACGACTGGAGCAATCTAATGCGCTATCTGGCGAATGTGGATTGCGTGCTGGTTGACTTCACAGGTCTAAGCCTGAAGAGCAACGAAGAAATTCAAATGTTGCGCAGTCTTTTGCCGCCTCAGGCTTTGAACGCCAACATTCATTTAACAATGTCTTCAAATACAAAAGACGCTGATGCGATCGAGTTGGGTCGCCGTTATTCGGTGATGGGCTATAAGGATGTGATCTTCACTTCTTTGGATGAGTCCACTCAACACGGGACTATCTACAACTTCATGAAGCGTTTCGATATTCCACTTCATTCATTTGGTATCGGTTCACGTGTTCCTGAAGATTTTGAGTTCGCAACTAAAGAGCGTTTGTTGGATTTGATTTTTAAGATTACCAAATTTAAACAACAGGATTCAGAAGCTGTATGAGTCGCTTAAATACTTTTGATTTATATCGCACAAGAACGATCAGCATCACCTCCGGAAAAGGCGGTGTGGGCAAGACAACTTTGGTTGCCAACCTAGCATTGAGCCTGGCGCAAAAAGGCAAAAAAGTTTTGATCCTGGACGGTGATTTGGGCATGGCGAACGTGGATATCATGTTCGGCGCAAAAAGCCAGGGCAGCATTCATGATATTTTGGCTGGTCGTAAAGAGATGAAAGACATTCTGATGGAAGTCTCCAAAGATGTGTTTTTGATTCCGGGTGGCAGCGGTGTTGTGGAATTCAACAACCTGAACCACTTCGAACGCCGTGCGATGGTGGAGGCGGTAAGCTCTTTGCCTATGGGATTTGATTTTCTGTTGATTGATACGGCACCGGGGATTGCGGAAAATGTTCTTTTCCTGAACTCTGCGGCTCAATCTGTCAGCGTTGTGATCACTCCTGATCCTTCGAGCTTTGCTGATGCATACGCATTGATCAAAGTTTTGAATAAGAACTACAAGGTGAATCACTTCTCGATCATCTGCAATCAAGTGCGCGATGAAGAAGAGGGCATGGGCTTGTACAAACGATTCAACGATGTTGTGAATCGCTTTCTGTACATTGGTCTTGATTACTGGGGCTCAGTTCCAAACGATGCGGTTTTAAGAAAAGCAACTCAAATGCAGCGTCTCATTGTGAGACACGATGTCGGTGCGGAATCTTCCAAAGCGATTCGTCAAATATCTGCGCAGATAGAAAATTCCTCAAAGCTAATTGAAGCTAATGGCGGAATGCAGATGTTCTGGGACCAAGTGGTAGGGGTCGCATAAGCGAACAACTGGTCCGATGCAGAATTGGACTTTCAGCACACTTGGGTGTTTGTTAACATAGACTTCAAGAGGGATAAAAATGGGGAAAAATGCGGCTTTGTTGAAGAAGTACAAGGATGAGCCACGTCAGCTTGCGCCGACGAAAAAAGACGACCTTATCAGGGAATACGCTCCACTTATTAAATTTATCGCTCAAAAGATCGCCGTTAGACTTCCTTCTAACATCGAACTGGATGATTTGATTTCTGCAGGTGTAATCGGTTTGATGGATGCCATCGAAAAGTACGATTCCACTCGTGATAATAAATTTAAAACTTATGCTGAATTCCGTATTCGCGGTGCCATCCTGGATGAACTTCGCGCTCAAGACTGGGTGCCACGTTCCATTCGTGATAAGGCAAAACTTTTGGATCGCACAATGGTTCAACTGGAAGCCGATTTGGGCCGTACAGCAACGGACGAAGAAGTTGCTAAAGCCCTTAACGTGAATATCGATGAATTTCACGACTTGGTGAACCAGGTTCGCCCGGTCAGCTTGTTGCCAATCGATCAGGCGACAACTTTCAGTAACACAGACAAAAAATCCATCATGGATATTTTGGAAGGTTCCCGCACAAACAGTCCGTTCAACCAATTGAATGTGAAAAACATCAAAGAAGTTGTAGCGACTGCGATCGAGGAACTTCCAGAAAGACAACGCCTGGTTCTTTCTTTGTACTACTACGAAGACCTGAACCTAAAGGAAATCGGGCAGGTACTTCGCGTAACTGAATCCCGCGTCTCCCAACTCCACGCTCAGGCAGTAACCCGCCTCCGCGCAAAGCTAGCAGCCACAATCGGCGCCGGCGAACTGGAAGTAGCTTAGTCCCAGAATCCGTTTTTGAAAATTTCTATCTAAACCCAAAAAACGCCAGCCACCCTGGCGTTTTTTCTTTTCCCTCCTCCCCCAAAACAGTATCCCGGGGGTATCGGTCACGTCCAATCCCCGTCTGACTCCCGGATATCCACGGCGCCCTCTTGTTTTCAAGTCCGCTTCAACCACGGCACTCCTTCTGCATTCACTCCCTCGCATCTGGGGGTATCGGTCATGCAGGCGGCGTTTCAGACTTACAACACTAAGAACATTCACCGTTATTCGTACGGTGGTACTTTAAGGCGTTCATCCCGGGGGAGAGGTGCTCGCCCGTTGTCATCCAAAGATCCCATTCATCTTGTTTTCAAAGTGAATAAGCACGTTGTGAAAAGGGGCCTTCGCTCCCCCAGAACTTTTGCGCTAATGATCGCTCTAATGAAAAAGTACGCAGCGAAATTCTATGTGGGAGTGGAGCAGTTTTCCATTCAAAGGGATCATGTTCATATTCTTTTGCGGGGGAGTCGTCGCTCGCAGATTCAGAGTTTTTTGCGAGTGGTGGCGGGGCAGTTCGCGCAAACCCTGACCGATACCTTCACGAAGCCGAAGGACGGGGTGAGTGTTTGGTTGCATCGTCCTTTTACTCGCGTTGTAAAGGGATATAGGGCGTATCAAACTGTGCGCAATTATATTCAGCTTAATGAGAAAGAAGCGTTGGGTCGGCCGTATTCGAAAACAAGACTTCGCGGAATGACAGAGGAGCAGCTTCGGGAACTTTGGGCATGACCGATACCCCCAGATCACGCCACTTTGAACGGGGTGACCGATACCCCCCGGGGACGGCAGGGCTTTGGGTGGGTTGAGGGCTTGGGAGTTTGGTGGTTGGCAGGGGTGGGGGTTCATTTGCTGGGAGTCGTGGTAGAATTGGGCTTGATAAAGGAGGTCAAAATGCGAACTCCAACTACATTTCTTTTAAGTGTTTTGTTTTTCTTTTCGTTGCAGGCAGGGGCGGCGCCGATGCCTTCTCAGGCGGATGAGTTGATTAATGAGTATAGTAACTCTCCTGATGCGCAAAGAGCTTCGCGGGCTCCTAATGGGATGTTTAAACGACCGGGTGTAATGCCTTGTCCGGATCAGTCTCAGATGACGAAAATGAATGATCTTGCAAAACTGGAAAATCATAGCAAGGACTGCCATCCTTCTTCGGGAGGTGCGCTTCGCTTGGATCAGGATCGACCTGATGGCGAGGTTCGTGGTTCTGAAGTCCCATCGCAGTTCCACTAAGGTGGGGCTGGGCATTTTAGTTCTGCAAGGAACTTGGAGTATGTCTTGAAACCACTTGAATGTGAGTGAGTGGTTTCAACAATGCTCCGGTATTATTAGATACATGAAAACAGTAATCCAGATCATCACAATCCTTGCAGGCTTTTTCTTAATTCTTCAAGCAACCGCAGCTCAGGCTTCCATGGCGGCTTACCGGGTTAACTGGCGCACGGCCGGTCTGGAGAAGTTAAACACTGACGTTATCTATCACGATGATGTAAAGCCTGAAGTCGATGTTCAGGAAGTGCAGTTTAGCTGGGTTGAAAGAGTCCAAAAGATGAAGTGCAAATTCAAAAGCCAGTTGGCGTTGGATGATTTTAAAGGGCAGACGCAGAATAAAGTAAAAGTGGCAGCCAACTTGGAATGGCAGTTCTAAGGACTACTCTTCCTCTTCGTCGTCTTCTTCCATCTTGGCTTTGATCTTTTTCATAAGGCGGGCTTCCATCTGACGGACCGCCTCGCGAGTGATTCCGTATTTTTCGCCGATTTCCTGTAAGGTCAAAGGCTCGTCATTCAGAATACGTTCATCCAAAATAATTTTTTCGCGATCAGATAACTCGGGACGGATTTCTTCAATTTTGTTTTTCAGGATTTCCAGTTGCTCTTGTTTGGCCAGCTGCTCATCCAGAGGTTGCTGGTCGCCTGGGCTTTTTTGCAAATCACCAAGGCTGGTTCCCGAATCTTCATCAACAGGTTTATCCAAACTAACATCACGACCGGTCATGCGCATCGCCATGTCGCGAACTTCCTCTTCAGGAATTCCCAGGCGAGAGCTGATCAATGCGGTCGTCGGTTCGATGCCCATGGCATCCAAAGCGTTCTTTTCTTTTTGCAGTTGATAGAAAAGTTTTCTTTGGTTTTGAGTCGTTCCAATTCGCACCATTGAATATTGGCGCATCAGATATTCCTGAATGTAACCTTTAATCCACCAAACAGCATAAGTAATCAGGCGGGCACCTTTGTAAGGATTGAACTCACGCACGGCGTGCATCAGGCCCACGTTTCCTTCCTGAATCAGGTCAATCATCTTAGCACCAAATTTGGAATATTCGGCGGCTACTTTCACGACGAAACGTAGGTTGGCTTTTACCAAAGCTTGTGCGGCTTCAGGGTCTTTGGTTTCAAAATATTTTTTAGCAAGAGCCTGCTCTTCTTCTTTGGTCAAAACCCGGTACTTGCGAATTTCGTTTAAGTAAATTGCTAAAGGGTCAGAAGAGGTCAGCGCTTTGGAGTTATCAATCGCGGGAAGTTTTGTACTTTCTTCGGGCTCGATTACATCAATGTCGTCATCGTGTGAAGAGGGAACAGCGTAGGCTTTGTCAGCCTCGGCATGATTCATGTCAGAGGCTGATTCGTCTTCAACGATTTCTGCCACAACATTCTTAGGCTCGACAGAAGCTTTGGCAGATTTTTTTGGCGCAGGTTTTTTCGGGCTGGCTTCCTTGGAAGCCGCCTTTTCCTTTTTGTCTTTCGACGTATTTGAGGATTTCGCCTTGGTTTTTGCCATACAACCTTTTTAAGCCGGAAACATTAGCCCAAATATTTAGCGAGTTTTCTCTCTAAAGTTTCTTGGACCTTACCTTTGAACGGAGTCAGCATCAATGGCAGATCAACTGTTACTGACACCTTACTGCCATTGCCCGCAGCGGCAACATTCATATCCGCCTTGAACTGGGAGCCGTTCATTTTGCAACTCATCGTTCCATCACTGAAATCGCACTTCAATTTGGGATCGAATTTCCTAATATCAAGGTCATTTGCCAAAAATTCTTTTATTTTTTTGTAGGCTTCTGGGGCGGAGTGGCTTGAGTCGTGATTAATCGTGAACTTCGGCATGGTTGGTCCTTTCAAACGTTCGTTTTTTTAGTATATCGCTTCGTTGCGGCGGAGGGGAAGCTTTAAGGCGGGAGGGCTTCTCGCTTCGAACAGTCCTCGCTCGTTTTGATTTTGTGACTTTGACTAGGCTTTTGGCTCGCTGTGGAACTTGCGATAAGCCCTCCCGCCTTAAAGCTTCCCCTCTTCGGTTAAGTGGATTTTTGCAAAAACTCAGTCCTCAGGACGCGTTTGCTTCGGTCGGTGTGAGCGGTGGGCTGGGCTTTGCCGCCGCGTGGGGTGACCGATACCTCCCGAGTTTTTTGGGGGAGGGATTGGGGAGGGATGCGGGGGAATTTTGTGGTGTTTGGGTGCGTTGGGTTTTGACCTTTTTTTGAGGAAATGAGAGTATTTTTGGATGCTTGGGATTGTTCCGGGCGTTCTTACCTTTGATAAGGGTTATCCATGAAGTTTGTTAAGGATCTTAAGAGAACTGATTATTGCGGCAAAATGACGGCTGCTAATGTTGGGCAAAAAGTTGTTGTGATGGGGTGGGTTGATGTTCGCCGCGATCACGGGAATTTGGTGTTCATTGATTTGCGCGATCGCGAAGGCATCGTTCAGGTAGTTCTGGATCCGAATAAAGCTGACACTGCGGCTTCAAAAAATCTTCGTGGTGAATTCGTTATTGCTGTTGAAGGTGTGGTGCGCGCGCGTCCAGATGGAATGAAGAATACAAAAATCAAAACTGGTGAAGTCGAAATCGAAGCAACTCGTTGCGAGATTTTGAATGAGTCCGCGGTTCCTCCGTTCCAGGCAGGTGATAACAACGTAAACGAAATGCTTCGTTTGAAGTACCGTTACCTTGATTTGCGTACAGAGCGTTTGCAGGGTCATTTGATCACTCGTCATAAAGTGGCGCAAATCGTTCGTCGTTTCCTTTCTGATAACGGCTTCCTTGAAGTGGAAACTCCGATTCTTTACAAATCCACTCCGGAAGGTGCCCGTGATTATCTGGTTCCTTCACGTGTGAATCAGGGAACGTTCTATGCGTTGCCACAGTCGCCACAAACTTTGAAACAGCTTCTGATGATTTCCGGCTATGACCGATACTTCCAAATCGCCCGCTGCTTCCGTGACGAAGACTTGCGTGCGGACCGTCAGCCTGAGTTTTCGCAAATCGATATGGAAATGTCCTTCATCGATCAGGAAGACATCATGGCGATGAATGAAAAAATGCTTCGCACGATCTGGAAAGAGATCAAGGGCATCGATGTGGGCGCAATCCCTCGCATGACTTACCAGGAAGCGATGGACAGATACGGCATCGATAAACCAGACACGCGTTTCGGTATGGAGATCAAAGATTTGAAATCCATCGTGGCAAATTCTGGCTTTAAAGTTTTCGACGATGCTTTGGCTCGTGGTGCGATCGTCCGTGGTATCGCGGTTCCTAAAGGTGGCGCGTATTCCCGTGGTCAATTCGACAAACTGACTGACATGGCAAAACGTGCGGGTGCAAAAGGTTTGGTTTGGATCAAATCTGAAGCAGACGGCACATTGTCTTCGCCAGTATCGAAGTTCTTCACGCCGGAAAAATTGGCCGAGATCTTCGCCGCAACAGGCGCTGAAAAAGGCGACTGTGCTTTGATCGTCGGTGATGAATTTGATATCGCGTGCGCGGCTCTTTCGACATTGCGTTTGCACCTGGGTAAAGAGTTGAACCTGATCGACAACAAAACTTATAAATTCCTTTGGGTTGTGGACTTCCCATTGCTTGAGTACTCTCCGGATGAAAAACGCTGGGTGGCTCGCCATCATCCGTTCACTTCGCCTAAGGATGAATCTTTCGACGACTTGTTGGGAACAAACGAAGAAGCTTATGGCAAGATTTTGGCAAAAGCCTATGACCTTGTTTGTAACGGTTACGAAATGGGTGGCGGATCTATTCGTATCTATCGTAACGAAATTCAGCAGGCGATGTTCCGTTTGTTGGGTATGAGCAAAGAAGAGACAGAACACAAATTCGGTTTCTTCCTAGAAGCTTTGAAGTACGGTACACCTCCGCACGGTGGTATCGCATGGGGCTTGGATCGTCTTGTGATGTTACTTTGCGAAACGGATGCAATCCGCGAAGTGATCGCATTCCCGAAAACCGCGAAAGCCACGGACCTAATGGCAGATTGCCCAAGCGAAGTTAAGAACGATCAATTGGCAGAGGTCGGTGTTCGTCTAAGCGCACTTGCGGAAAAGACTCTAGCCGATAAAGCCAAAGAAGGTAAGAGCGAGCCCTAAACGGCCGGATCCTTCGTTGCTTCGTCGTCGGCGTACTTGTAGTACGCCTTCCTTCTCGCGCCTCGGCTGCGGCCGCTTAGAACTCGCTCCGAGGTTAGTTGGTGACTTTGATGTTTCCGGAAGTGGTTAGGATTTGAATCTTGGCCACTTGATCCGGGGAACTTGCCGCCTGGGGATTCATCTGGGCGGTGTTTTCGATTGATCCGCTTTCGGATTTTAATTCAAATTCAAAGATCTGATTTTTATCCACGGTGAATTGCACATTTCCACTGTGAGTTTCAATCTGCACCCGGCCCGAATACTTTTCCGGCAAATATACTGTTGCCATCAATTTGGATTCAGTCTGTTCAGTGTATTCTTCGCCGTTGATGTTCAAATGAAACCAGTGAGCGGATGCGGGCTCCTGCAACTCAAGCTTGATATTTTCCCCGTCAGTCACCTGAAAAACGTAAGGACCTTTTTCGAAACGCGGCGCCATTCCCTCGACCAGAACTTTCATGGTCGAGCCATTATAGGTGCGAATATGAATGGGCATGCGACCACTTTGCAGTTGTATGCTTTTAATTCCCTGCAGGAAATACTCTTCCTGTTCTTTATAGTCATCGTCGCGAACGACCATTTGAGTGACTTTGTTGAACGCCGTGAAAATAGAATCCGGATTGTAAATCGTGTAGCCGATCAAGATGATCATTCCACCGATAAAAATAAAAAACAGGGCGATCATGCCCATAAGTATTTTCTTAAGCATGACTTTACGTTTATCACATTGAAAATGACAAAGAAACGTAATTGAATAAGACACAGATACAGAACAGGAGATCCCATGCAAAGAGTTTTGCCGGAAACGACATTAGAAAAAAACATGATGTGTATGGGCGCTGTTTTTATTGAGGAAAATCATCTTCTGGATGATTTGTACGAAATCATCGGTTCGGATTTGGTTGAAGGTCAGGAGTTGGCAGCTGACGTCAAAGATCAGGTTCTGGATGAGGTCGGTGAATATTTCTTTCGCCTGGACATGAACTGGGGAAACGAAATCAAAGGTGACTGCGTGGAAATTTTGCAGGATTTCTGGGGAGTAAAAAGCCGCGAAGACGCCTTAAAGAACCTGGAAGACATTCGGCAGCAAGGCCACCGGGTCAAATTCAATGTTCTGCGTGGATTGGTTCCCGCAGATGGCGCACTGAATGCTCACGCGCTGGAAAAATTTAAACAGGTTTTCTCTTTTGATTTTACTGAAGACAAGCCAGCGCAAATGTCAGATGACGACTATCAAAAGCTGGCGATGTGGATTCAAAGAACGTTGAAATTTCTGGGGGAGCCGGGGATTCTGGCATGGGATGCAGCAAGGTTTGTGCATCTGGTCCGTCTGAGTTTTGTCGCTGGTTATCTGGATGACAACGAAGCCTGGGCGCACATCTTAAAAATGGCTCCGATTGCAGATGGCAAGTTTTCCAACTGGATGGAGTTCGCACAAAGTTTCCTGATCGGTCGCACATTCTGGTCAGGCAGCGATGATCCCGAAGTAAAAAAAATCTGCGAAAGATTGTTGGGACATCCCGCAAGTCCTTGGAATTTCTATCCACTTTCCTAACTCAAGTCGAAGGAGGCGTTTGCAAGCCTCCCTTTACCACACTTAGGTCCAGAAAGACTTTGAAGGTCTCAAGCTGAGACGTCTTATTCCGATACGCAGTATAAGGAAAACCATGGATGGTTTTTCTAAAAGCACACGGAGGTGTGAGTATGGAAAAGATCAGCGGAATTATTCCAGCAAGTCCCAGGATGAAAATGGTGGAAGTATCTGCGGCTCAACCGGCGCGACCAGGGGCACCTGAGATGGGTCGTCCACAAGGAAAGAATTCCTTGGGGGACAGAATCCAGCTTAGCAAACAACTGGAAGAGATGCGCCAAACAGGAGCACTGCCGACGCCGGACGCGCCGATCAGTTACAAAACTCCAGAGATGAGCAAAAAGAAAGTGATCGAGGATCTGAATAAGAACTTCTTCACGAATCCGAAATCCATTGCTCGCGATAATGCCGAGATGACACGTTCAGAAGAAGCCTTCCAAAACGTCAGTAAGGCGGAAGAGTTCTTCCCTCAGTCATCTCCAACGGCTCAACCAGGAAGCCATGGTCTTCCAGAGAGCAAAGTCGATAAGCCCCTTTAAAAACTCTTAAACCTGAAGGCTCTCGTCCGACAACAAGAATACAGTCGAGCGAGAGTTGAATCAGGCGACGGATTGCAGTGAGATTCCACTGTGGGGCGCCCATTTGAATCAACATTTCCAGGCGAATCAAAGCCTGAGCGGCATCCTGCGCGTGCAGGGTTCCAAAGCTTCCCGCATGTCCTGTTGCCAACGCCATTAAAAAATCCTTTGCCTCTGCACCACGCACTTCACCCATAACCAGACGATCCGGTCGTAATCGCAAAGAGCGTTTAACCAGCTGTGTTTGATCAACATTGGGTAGAATTCCCTGAGGGTCTTCACGCGTCAGAAGTTTCATGCTGGCACTGTTTGGCAGAGCGATCTCGGAAGTATCTTCAATCACGACAACACGCTCGTTCGGATTCAGTAAATTTAAAAGGGAATTCAACACAGACGTTTTGCCTGAGCCTGTAGAGCCAATAACCAGGAAATTCTTTCGTTCACGAATAAGTTTTTTGAAGATCTCGATGTCAGAACTGCGGCACCACGATTGATCTCTCAATTTCTCAAAGGTCCATGGATTCTTGGGGTGACGACGTAAAGAAAGATGGGGATGTGACTGAGTCAGATCTGCTCCGATCAGACTTAACCGAAAGTCCCCGAAACTGCTGTCCGCTGAGGGATGCTCTACGGTGATAAAGCACTTCGCCGCCTGAGACAGGCGTTCAATGCAGTTGCGAAAGCTGATTTCTGACAGAAAACAATCCGCATGCTGCTGCAAACAACCGGCTTTTTCAAACCAGATGTTCTCGGGTCCATTCACAAGAATCTCGCTGATGGATTCATCTTCCATCAAAGTACACAGGGGACCCCAGGAATAGTATTCATCGCGGATGCGCCGAGCTACCTTGGAATCCAATGCTTGAGTTTCCTGCTGAATCAGCAAATCCATCTTCTGCGAACGAAGTAAAGATTCCTCGTCGGGTGAAAGCAGTAATTCGTTCAAAGGAATATTTTGAATCTTTGTTTGCAGGTCTTGAAAAATAGCGACCAGATTACTGTTCATTTTGAATTCGTCCAATGTGTTGTGGGGAAGATTCGATATTGTCATTTTCGTTCATGATTGTAGGGCGCACAAAGATCACCAGCTCTGAGCGTTCTTCGCTAAAGTCCTTGCTGGAAAAAAGAGGGCCAAGGATCGGAAGCCTGGAAAGTAAAGGAAGGCCCTCTGATGTGTTGCCGTTTAAATTCTTCAACAAACCTGAAAGGGCAATCGTCTGAGGGCGAGTCAGGTCAAAATGACTGGATACGCGATTGGTTAAAATTCCCGGTATGTCATCAACGGATGTGGCTTTGTCCAATGTGGAGATCTCAGTGTCCAAAGAAAGACTGATACGGCCCGAAGAGTCAGCGCGAGGGCGAACGCGCAAGAGAATGCCGTAACGTTTCCACACAATGTCCTGAATTTTGTAATTCATAATTTTGATTGGAAATTCCCCACCCGCCAAAAACTCTGCCTCGTTACCACTGCGACAAATGATGTTGGGACTAGCTAGAATTTTTCCATAGCCATTGCTTTCAAAAGCTTTCGCCATGAATTCAGCGTCCGTAAACTTGGTTCCGCCTTCAGCAAGTAGTGTCGCGGAATATGTCGAGGGCCATTTAATTCCATATTTAAGAGCTGCAGAATGTTTTACTTCCGCCACGGTGATCTGAATTTTAACGGTGGGAGCAATATCAATACTGTTTTGATCTCTAACCACCAAAACGCCAAACGGACGAAAAATCTTTTCGTACTTTTTTATCAAAGCATCATTCCCGGCCGCGCGAACTTCCGGTGATGGCAGGAAGATCACTGTTTGTGGCGGAATCTTCGCTTTAAATAAAAGATCACTGAAATAGCGCTGACTTTCAGTTTGTAAGGCAGGGGAAAGAACCGCCCGCATCTGATAGGACGCTCCTGAAGATTTCAACGACTCACCCAAGCGAATCCAGTCCTGCATGCGATACAACCGCCCGGTCACCAGCAAATCGCCATCGCCCACTTCAACATTCAGTCCCACAAATTTAGCCAAGTGCTTTTTTAAATCCGCAAAGGCCGCACGTTTTGCAGGATGCAAAACCTGAATGCGGTAAAGCCTGTCATCAATGCGGGCATTGGTCAGTCCTTCACTGGTTCCTTTCAACTGTAGACGCGATCCCACCGCATCCGCTTTGAGTACAGCACGATCCTGAATCCAGACCGAAGATCTTGGGCTTAGCGAAAGAGAAGTGGACTCACCCAGGGAAAGAATAATTTCTGTGGGTGCAGCGGGGGAGCTTAGAGCGATTAAGATAGTGAAAATAAAAGAGAAAGTTTTCATGGGAGCCTGCCAGAGCAAGCTCAGGACGCAGTTCTCGTAGATTCATGGCCACATGAACCAACGAGATCCGGACATTCTACGGATTAGCCAGCGGAAGCTCGAAAAATACCATCACTCCCAGATCTGTATTATTGAACTGCAACTGGGATTTGTGTGCTTTTAGGATGGCCTGACAGATAGTCAAACCCAAGCCCGTGCCGGTTGAGTGGTGCATGACATCTTCATCGATATAAAATGGTTTCATGATTTTATCGATGACTCGCGTGGAGAGGTGAGGGCCTTTGTTGGAAACGGAAAATCGAGCCACGTTGCCGTCGGCAGCGACTTTAACTTCGATCTCGCTGGATTCCTGACCGAACTTGGCAGCATTGTGAATCAAGCGTTGCATAACTTGTTTTACCAAGCGCACATCTGCCAATACTCCCATTGGGGAAATGTCGCTGTTAATTTTAAGCTGTTTTTGATTCAGCAGATGCACAACTTCTTTTGGAAGTTCATCGAATTCTGAAAAGGCCACGTTCTGCACATCAATTTTAAGTTGATTGGTTTCCGCACGCACGATTAACAGAACATCATCCACCAGACTTTTTAAACGGTCCGCACTGCGAGAAATGCGATTCACCATCAGCTTGTCTTCATCAGCCAGTGACGACTCACTTAACAAAGCGGAAAAGCTTAGTATAGAAGTCAGCGGAGTTTTCAATTCGTGATTGATCAAAATCATAAAGTTGGATTTTGCAACGTCCAGACTTTTCAATTCCTCCAAAGCCTTGGCCAGCTCGGAGTTGCGGGACTTCAACTGCTGACCCAGTTCAAATCTTTCCACCGCGTGATCCACGGTGTTTGAAAGATCCACGGGATCCCAGGGTTTAGTCAGGTAGCGAAAAATCTGACCTTTATTTACAGCTGTGATGATGGATTCCAGATCGGTATAGCCAGTCAATAGAATGCGAATTGTCTCAGGATAGGAATCCAGAGTTTTTTCCAAAAACTCCACTCCTGTCATTTCGGGCATTCGTTGATCGGTGATGATCAAAGCCAAGGGGCCTCGATGTTGGTCGAGAATCTCCAGGGCCTGTTTTCCAGATGTGGCCTTTAGTACAGTATATTTCTTGCGAAACAACCGTTCCAAAGCCTCGACATTGTCAATTTCATCGTCAACACAAAGAATTGTGTGCTTGCTCATATGAAGGTAGTGTAGGATTTGAAATGTACGAGTGCAAAGTATTTTCGAGAGGTACTTTAGTTGTCATGGAGGACGACGAGCTTGGTCCAGTTTACTCATATTTTGGTCGGGAGTGATCAATTTTGAGTCAAGTCTCCGTCCATTCCTGACGATAAGTGAAACGAATAGTGCTTATTATTTTCAGGAGATCGAGTATGAAATTATGGATTCGCGTTGCAACCCCAATGGCAATTGTTTTGGGTTTTGCAGTGAATGCACAAGCTCAAATGTACGGTGTGGGATTAGCGGGCGGTATGCAGGCATGTCCTTATAACTACGGTGCCGGTCAGGCTGCGACATCTGAAGATGATGCTGTTAGTGAAATTCAGCAATCCATCGCGCAAATGCAAAAAGACAAAGCAGAAAAGAAACGTGAGCTGCAAAAAGCAGAACGCGACATGAAGTATGCAAAGCGCGATATCGACGACGTTATTTCCTCTGATTATTCTTCAACTCTTTATGAGCATATGGACAATTCACGTTCCTGCAGCGAATACCAGGGCTATATGCCAAATGGTCCCATCGTAACAGCGGACATGGGTGAAGACGAAGCTCAGCCACAGGACGATGAAGGTAAATCCACAGCAGGCAGTTTCTCTCCGGTAGAGTGGAATGGTACTGATGGTGGCCGTAACTATGTATGTAACAGAAATCAACGTGGTTCCGTAAACCCTGGTGTTTGCGTTACTCCAAAATTCCAAAACAAAGATCGTCGTGTTGGTAATACTGAAAAATGTAAGAAGTCTTTGACGGCTTACGGTAAGTCCGTACAAACAGCGAACAGACTTCGTGATGATATCGAGGCGATCGATCGCTCTATTGAATATGCAAAAGATGATTTGAAAGACGCGCGTAAAGACGCTCTTCAGGCAAGACAAGATGCCCAACGTGGTACCACTGAAGCAGGTATCTGTACGACAGGTGACTGTGCGACAACTGGTAACGGTTATCGCTATGTGAAACCTCAAACTGACTGGACGAGTGTTATCGCCAATGTTGGTATGGGTATCCTTGGTATGTACATGGGTAAACAAGCTAACGAATATTCTGTGGATGCGGCTGCAAACCTTGGTTATCCGATGAACCCAACTCCTTATTGGATGGGTGGTATGCCATATATGGCGACGGGTCTGACTCAGGCATTCGCTGGTGGTAGTGGTGTTTACGGTGCTCAAATGAGCAGCGGTATCGGTGCTGGTGGCTTTGGTTGTTACGGTCAAAACGGTGGTCCTTACGGTATGTACGGTCCATACGGTGGTGCAAACGGTACTGGCATGTGGGGTAACCCATATGCAATGGGTATGATGAATCCATACGCTCAAATGGGTGGTGGTATTTATGCTCCTGGCATGGGTCCTTGGGGTGTTGCCGGTCCTTGGGGTATGGGCATGGGTCCATACGCTAACGGTGGAGCTAGTTTCGTAAATGGTATTGCCAACGGTTTCATGGGTTCATATCCAGGCGGTATGATGGGTTCCATGATGGGTGGTAATATGATGGGTAACATGATGGGCACCTACATGGGTGGCGGCATGGCTTATCCAGGTGCGATGATCGGCGGCATGGCGAGCGGTGGCATGTACATGGGTGCATACCCAGGCGCTATGATGGGTTCGATGATGGGTAACATGATGGGCGGTATGATGGGCTCTTATATGGGCGGCATGTACAGCGGCGGCATGGCTTATCCAGGTGCGATGGTTGGTGGTATTGCCAGCGGTGGAGCATTCATGGGCGCATACCCAGGTGGTATGATGGGTTCCATGATGGGAGGCATGGCAGGCTCTTATATGGGCGGCATGTACAGTGGTGGAATGGCTTATCCGGGTGCGATGGTCGGCGGTATTGCTGGCGGTGGCATGTATATGGGTTCGATGATGGGCTCTTATATGGGCGGCATGGCTGGTTATATGGGCTCAATGATGGGTGCGATGTCCAGCGGTTACGCGGGTGATATGGGTATGATGCAGATGCAACAGCAAATGATGCAAATGCAGATGCAACAATATCAATCTGCGATGGCGCAACAACAGGCTTACATGCAATCTCAAATGCAACGTCAGCAGGCTTCTGCGAGCGTGGTTTCAGAGATCATGAACCTGCAACAAAAACTTTATTACATCCAATCCGGCGCCTTCTCGGGTAGCACGGGTTACATCGGTGGTTCTGGTTCATCTGGCTACTATCCAGTAGGTGCTTACAGCACGACGACGATGCCAGGTGGTGTGATCATGGGTGGCAGCGGTACAGCAACGACACCGATTGGTGGAGGCGTAACGGTGCCAGGTTCGATTCCAGCTCCCACAGGAACAACTGGAACGGGTGTTGGCGTCGGCACAGGTCGCTAATTTAGAAATTAAAACTTAAAAAACATAAGGCCCTCTGGTAAAATAGAGGGCCTTATGCATTTAAAGATCCCGCGTCTTTACGACAGTCATACTCACTTTTTAGCGACCGGTGAATTCGCCACGGGCCTGATGCTATTCGATCTTCCCAGTGCGGAAGCAGTTCGTTACGTTTCTTTGCAGGATAAGACTGCATTTCGCGGCGGCTGGTTGGTGGGCTTTGGCTGGGATGAAAATAAGTGGGCTGATAAAAAGCTTCCTAACAAGCAGCAGCTGGATGAAATCTTTCCGAATTATCCAGTGTACCTGTGTCGCGCCGACGGTCACACCGCATGGGTGAATTCAGCTGCATTGAAAGAGTTAGGATTGCAGTCCGATTCAGGATTGCTATCAGAAAAAGACCATCTGCAAAGTTTCGAAAGAATTCCGCCTTTTGCCAAAGCTCAGCAGCGCCAGCAAATTCTGGCGGCATGCAAGCTGTATAACCGCGCAGGCTTTACACATATTCGCGACATGTCCTGCACCGATTCCCTGTGGAATCTGTTGGTCGAAATGGAAGAGGCGAATGAGCTGACCCTGGCCATTGAGGAAAACTACACCGTACACGAGTTAAAACAATTGGACGGCGCTATCGCCTCTGTGCTGACGGCCAAAAAAACTCCAAGCCGATTGTTGCGCGCTAAAGGTATCAAATTTTTCTATGATGGCTCATTAGGATCAGAAACCGCTTTGTTGTCCCGCCCTTACAATGGCGAGGGAAATAATTACGGAAAAACTTTGTGGTCTTTGGAAGATGCTGAAGAGCTGTTGAAGCTAACCTGGTCAGCAGGCCTGGAAGTATCCGTTCACACGATTGGGGATGAAGCTGCCCACCAAATGGTGAAGGTGGCGCGCGCGGTTTCTGCAAAAGGATTTGTTGGACGTTTGAATCTGGAGCATGCGCAAGTGCTGCGCCCGGAAACAATTCAAATGATGAAGCCTTTGCACGTGCGCTGTCACATGCAGCCTTGCCACTGGTTAAGCGACCGTCAGTGGTTGCAGCAAAAGCTTCGTGGACTGTATTCCTATGCATTTCCTTGGGAAGCTTTGAAAAATGCGCAGATTCCGATTTCATTCGGTTGCGACAGTCCGATAGAACCGAGTTCTTTCTTTGCAAACCGTCATGCTTTGGAGGAAAGCCCCAAAGATCGCATCAAACGCTTTACCGGAGATCTTGGTGTTTATCATGGGCATCCGGATGCGACTTACACGGATTCTTGGACCGTCATCGATGGTGATAAAATCCAGGAAGTCGTCTTTGACGGAAAAACTTTGGACTTGGGCCTTTAGGGTTTGGTAATAACCAGAGTCTTGTCTTTAAGACCGTAAGCAATTGCTCCACCAATCAGAAGTAAACCCGCAGGATAAACCCAGGTTTTGTTGCTTTGAACCCATTCTGAAAATGATGATGAAGTCTTCGGATTGTTGATGGGCTGAACGCAGTCTTTTTTAAAGAACGCCGTGCCCGAATTTATAATTTCAAAATCGTCAGTGCTCGCCGTAAATCCCCGGCAGGAGCCTTCAACCAATAGTTCTGCCGCAAAATGCTGTTGCATAAACTGGGAGTAAGTACCCTTAAACACCACGGTCTTGTGAGTGTCAGACAGTAACGTAAATTGATAGACCGCTTCGTCAGAGATTTCCAAATGGGAAGCGGTAGTTAAAGAAAAAGCCGATGACTCGATCATAAGGACTGAAGTAAAAGGCCATTGCCGATTGATTGCCTGAAAGTCCACGGTAACTTTTCGGCATTTTTCCAAAGGGATTTCCAAAAGAGCCCGCGCCTTGCAATTCAAGATTTTGATTGGCTGAGTGTTTTTAAAGTCAGATCTCTCCAAAAGCTTGGTTGTCAGATCAAAAAGAAAATTCAAAGAAGTCGGACTAAGTACACTGTTGTTGGCAGTATTACTTAAGTTTGTGGTGATCAACTCCGCTGGGGCATCCATACTTTCCGCAATTCGAAAAAGATCCTCTTCCTGACGTGGATTTTCGCTGCGTTTTTCAGATTGATACTGACTGTGCGATTTCATCGCAGGATGTTCCTTTAAAAACTCCCGATAGCCTTCAGGACTTGCGCCCGCAGCTTGAATTACAACGCTGGCATGACTGCGCGCCACCGCGAAACACGCGATGAAAAAGAAAATAATCTGTTTCATAATATTTCCTAGTTTGAGTATTCGATTCTTACGGCGTTCTGGTTCTCCCTGGCAAGATTGGCGCCTCGCACATCAGGGTTTTGAACAACGGCGAAAAAGGGACCATTCTTTTGCAGAATTTTTCTGCCATCGGCTTCCCTGACCAAAACTGCGAATTGATCCGGATTTCTAGGCGCGCGCACCAGTTTCACACGGGATGCAACGATGATCCCACCGCTGCGTTTTTCATCGGATGCCAGATAAAGATCCACGACTCCACCCATGTCACCCATGATCGAACTTAACGCTTCGGCGTTTGCCAGTTCCAGCGGAATCAAAACAAGACCCCGAGGAATAAACGTATCGACGGATTCGGGTTTGATTTCTTCAGGGGGAGCAACCGCTGTTTCCGGTTTTTGATTCAGGAAAGTGATAGCACCAATGATGATGAAGCCAGCGACCAGAAGTTTATGTTCGAACTTGAGGTCACGGAGGCGGTTAATCAGAGACAGTTTTTGAAAACTGGAACTGTTGATTTCTGTGTTTAATATTTTCATAGCTTTTGATCCCCTGATAGTGGTTGTTGTCGCGCGAATTTCTGGTCGCTTGAAATTTGCTGTACCCAATGCAGAAGATCAGCAGAACGAAAAACATGAAAAGACAGGTCTCTATAAGAATCTGTCCCTTTGAATTTTTGGCATCCATGAATTTCCTTTTGCAGTCACTGTGACCGAGCATGATTTTTTAAAGCTGAAATCGCCGTTTAGAAATCCCCGTAAGTGGCGGGGAGTACGCAACTGGTATTGCCAGCTTTGCACCAGCGCCTGCCGATTTTCGATATCGGGAAGAGTTCGGTAGGTCGGAGCGATGTCCGGACCGTCCGGGGTGACGGCCAATCGGGGAGCCAAGGAAGAAGAAGTCATCGTCTGCGACGTAAATAGACTGTCATAGCTGTTCATTTCTGCCCGTACTTGGCGAAGGCGCGAAGCCGTTTTTTGTTGCGCTAGTTGCAGTGCCAGATTGCCTTGTAAAATAATTTGTTCCTGGCGAACTCGCAGAACCGACTGGGCTGCGGTGATCAAGGCGATTCTGGCTGCCGCCGCGGCAGTCGCGACGGGGTTTCCGGCGGCGGCAAGAAGGGCTTGTTCAGTTTGTTTCAAACTTTGAATTAGTTTTTGCGCCTTGGGATTTAACTTTAACAAAGCTTCAATTTGTTTTCCGGCTTTCTCCTGTCCCGTAAGGGCACCACTGCGACAGGCGTGAGTAAACTTTTGGTCGATTTGCATGAAACCCAAAGCAGCATAGGACATGATTCCGAAAGCCAGGATCACTGGCAGTAATGGAACCATGATTGCCAGGGCAAAACCATTTTGATTGAAAGGTTTCATGAAGATCCTTTTAGGGGAAATTGCATTTGCTTGCGGATCTGAATTTTTAAAAACCGCGAAAGCTCAAAGCCAGAGTTTTTCAAGGGAGAAGTGATTTCGACAATCCCGTTGAGACGATATCTAATTTGGCCGCCCGACTTTGAAAGACGAATCGAAACGTTTTCGTTCTTCAGTGTCAGGCGTTTTATTTTTTGAGCGAATTCGTTTTCGCAGAATGAAATGGAATCCGCATACGTGCAGATCATTGCTTCATGCAGGGCATGGTCGGCGTAAAAGTAGACCATGGCTCGATAGCTTGAAAAAAACAGCAGGGTGATGAAAGCCACGGCCACCGGCAAAACCAAAACGCTCTCCAGCACTCCCTGGCCCTTATTTGCCTTTGGAAGATTTGTCATTGACGGCGTCTTCAAAGAAATTTCCGAAGTCGCGTTTCTTATAGACTCCGTCGGTGACTTCTTTAGCAGCGATTTTACCGGATTCGCCACCCAGGGCCTTTGCAACGTTTGCAAATTGCACGTCGATATTGGCACCCACCAGTTTGATGACGGCGATGCTGCCAACAGCAACGATGGCGACGATGATCAGATATTCGATCAGTCCCTGGCCCTTGTTGTTTTTAATAAGTTTTTTAGAATTAGTCATAGAACCTCCGTGGGGAGGCTGTTGCAAGGGTCGTTCGGGACTGTTGTTTCTGAAACCGAAAGAAACGGCTCGCGGTCCGGACAGATGCGGATAAAGCGGGATAAAAAAAGGGAGCTTTGGGCTCCCTTTTAGAAATCTATTTAGAACTTTCCTTGATGAACAAAGTCAGATAGTGGCGAACCATGTATTCCAGTTTTACTGGCTGGTTTTGGTAAGTCCAAACCAACTCACCGAACGCTCCCCATTTAGCTTCAACAATGTGCTCGTCCATAACATTTGTAGTTGTGGCTTGAGCATCGCTGGCGCCTGGAGTTGGAATATAGTTTGTACCAATGAAGTTAAAGCGCACGCTGATTTGTCCCGGGCCCTTCAATGAAAAGATCATTTTGAAGCCGTTACGGAACAACATGAAGTCTGCGTGAGTTTTTGCGATACCGTAGATCTTGATGCGACCCAAAGCGGATGGCTTTAGTTCGTTGAACGCTGAAGAAGAGTCTACAAACTCTGTCTTCAAAGCCAGAAGGAATTGGATCGATTCAGTGACCATGATTTTGTCAGAATCGAAACCGAAGCTCATGTCCACAAGCCCGGACTCTTCCATCTGCTGTTCAGCTTTCACAAGTTCTTTAATCCAGCTGATTTTTTCCATCGACATTCCCCCAATACAATAAGCAGCATTCCTGGCCGCTTGTTGTCATTATCCTCAATAATCTTGGGGGGTACCGCTCTTTGTCAAGGCAGAGCAGTCTGGCTCGCTGCGACGCAGGGTGAGAAGGCTTATTTATATCGGAAAACGCGAATTGGGGGAGCCTGATCGGTGTAGCGAACCAGCTCCAGCTGCGGAATCATGACCGACTCTTTGGTTTTTGTGATTTTGAATTGTCCCGGGCGAGTCTCTTCGACCCGTAGTCCTTCAATGCTGTTTAGAAATTCCGGAAGACTTTGTTGGATTGTGCTTTTGTTGAACTGGTAACCCCAGGGAAGTGCAAGGAAGTAGAGCTCGGCCTTAACATTCATCATATCAACAGATTTTTGTAGGGCTCCGGCAAAGTCGCCAGTGTAAGAAAGAACTCCATAGACGTCGGTGATTAGATCCACTTTTTTCCAGGAAGCCGTGGGCATGGTTTCAAAAGCGCCTTCTTGAACGCTTAGTTTTCCCTGAAAGGATGAGGGCTTAAACCAGCGATCCAGTTTGAAAGCCACCGCAGTCATCTGAGGCATTGAACTGTTGTTGCTGAATGACTTCAAAAACTGCACTTGGGCCGTGGCTTTGCCGGCTCCAAGATCCACCCAGTGCTGGTTGGCAGTGAGTTTGGAAAGACTTGTTTTAAAATCGGGATGCAGCTCTAAAACGTAGTCTTCAAGGCCGCGGCTGGTGGTGAAATCATTCTTCGCCACTCGCTCGGTGATCAGAGGTTTTGAAATGCGTTCTTCAGTGAAAACTTCAGAACAAAGGGGAGCTGCCTGGGAGTGGACGGAAAGCAATGAAGCTACCAATAGCACTGGCAGCCAGTGTCTCAAAGTGAGACGCGCTGTCGAAGCACCGCCCAAGGCGCCCAATAAGGGCACTGCGGTGCTTTCCCAAAAGTGAATAAGGCGGTAACGAAATGCTTTCTTCATTCTGTCTTTGGATAACTTCAAGTACCGAGCCAGGCGGGAGTTTTGTGACGAAGGTCCTGCTGCTTGGCATTATGCGGGATTTGCAAGCACGTTTGATGATCCAGGAGCCGCGTTTTCAGAGGGAGTTGAGCTTGTGATGTTCGCTACTAGCAAAGACTCTAAATAAAAGTTTCTGCACATTTTCGTCTCACTCCACGACATTTACATCAACGCAACACACTCAAAGAAAGCAAAAGCTTTGACAATGAGCCGCTATAAATTAAAGTTTTTAATGTAAATTATATGAACTTCATAGGAGGACATCATGGTTCGTAAATTGGCTTTCGGTCTTGTTGCATGTGCAATGGTAGTTGGTTGTAAAGGTAAACAAACTCAATCAGATGCAAACATTCAAACTTCTCCAACTGGTAACACTGCAATTGAATCAACGCCAATGAGCTTTGATCCAGCAGGTTCTGACTCTGGAAAAATCGATGGACTTGTAACAGTTCACTTCGGTTACGATAAATCCAGCCTTGATGCGGCTTCTAAAAAAGATATCGCAACAAACGTTGATTGGATGAAAAAGAACGGTAACGTAAAAGTACAAATCGAAGGTCACTGTGACTCTCGTGGTACTATCGAATACAACGTTGCTCTAGGTGAGCGTCGTGCTAACGCTGTTAAAGCTTACATGGTTTCTTTGGGTATCGCAGCTGACCGTTTGAGCACTATCTCTTACGGTAAAGAAAAACCAGTTGCTAACGGTGACTCTGAAGAAGCTTGGGGCAAAAACCGCCGCGCTAACTTCGTACCTGCTCAGTAGTAAAGTAGGGTCGCAGTGACATTGGCCAGATTACTCATCGGAGTTTTGATTTTTTCGGTGATGGTTGGATGCCAGACGGTCCCTGCGCCCATCGAGGACTACTCACTTGCACGGGCTGCTATCGATGCAGCCCGTTCAGTTCAAGCCGCCCGTCATTCGCCAGGTTACTGGCATCAGGCTGAAGAAGCCTATCGCAAAGGTCGAATTTTCTATAACGACCGTGATTTTGCCCGCGCTAAAGAACAATTTATCAGAGCCCGCTTCGCTGCTGAAAAAGCAGAGAACTCAGCTCGTCTGATTCGTCAAAAGACCGGAGACATCTTATGAAGTTACTTGCTGCCTTGGCTGCCATTTCTCTTTTCATGACCGGCTGTTTGCAAACTCGCAACGACGTTCGCAACAACGAGCAACGCCAAGTTTATCAATCTCAAGTAACCACTATGCAAAGAGCCAATGCTGATGCCAGTGAACGTGTTTCTGACCTGCAAGAGCAAATGCGTGCCTTGAATGGCCGCCTTGATGTGGTTGAAAACAATCAGCAGAACGCAAACCTTGAAAAACAATTAAAGGCCGCTCAACAGCAGAATGAAGCTTTGACCAAAAAAGTCGAAATTTTGCAGGAAAGTCTGACCAAAATGGAAAATCAGATTTACCAGCAGGCGGCAGTACTGAATGCCATGAACGCCAGTCGTCAGGCGGCGGAAGCTGCGGAAAAAGCAGCAGCCGAAAAAGCGGCGGCTGAAAAAGCCGTGGAAAAATCCAAACGCGGTTCTTATGAAGTGGCTCAAGAGCATTTCAATAAGAAAGACTGGAAACAGGCGATCTTGTCCTACCAAAAATACCGTGATGAATCTCCGAAGGGGACTCACTTTGCGGATGCTACCTATAAAATCGGTGTTTCCTTTCAGGAACTGGGCATGAAAGACGAAGCTAAAACCTTTTTTGATGAGGTTTTAAGCAAATTTCCTAAGTCAGATGAAGCTCGTCGTGCTAAGATCCGATTGAAGGGTATGAAATAAGAAAAAGTGATTGAAAGAGTATTAGCGATAGAGACCAGTTGTGATGATACCTCTGTTGCGATCGTGGATCGCAGCGGCTGGGTGCATTCTGTGGTGTCCGCTTCTCAGGATCTGGAGCACGAAGCCTATGGCGGTGTGGTTCCAGAAATCGCGGCTCGCAATCACTCCATCGCCCTGATTCCTTTGATCGAGGAAGCCTTTAAAAAAGCCAACATGAACTGGTCCGATATTCACGGGATTGCCGTCACAAACCGCCCAGGTTTAGTGGGTGCATTGATCGTGGGATTGGTCACAGCCAAATCACTTTCACAAGCCAAACACATTCCATTTTTAGGAGTGAATCACCTGGAAGGTCACTTGCTGGCGCCGTTTTTAAGAGACGCGCAGTATGCTCCGCCAGAGGACTTTGATTATCCTTATGTGGGCTTGGCCATCAGTGGCGGTCACACAAGTTTGTATCTGATCACGGGATTGGGCGAGTACCGCGTGCTGGGTGCTACCAAGGACGATGCGGCCGGTGAATGCTTTGATAAATTTGCGAAAATGGCCGGCTTGGGTTTTCCAGGTGGTGTGAAAGTCGATCAAATGGCCAAGCAGGGGAACCCGCAGGCGTTTGAATTTCCGCGCAGTATGATTCACGACGACACATTCGATATGAGTTTCTCGGGGTTGAAATCCTCGGGCCAAAGAATGATTCAGCAATTAGGACCTGAACAAGTGAAGGCGCAAATGCCGGATCTGTGCGCTTCTTTCCAGGAAGCGATTGTTGATGTGCTTATTGCTAAATTGGACCGTGCTGCAAAAGTTTTTAAAGCCAAACGTGTGATCTTAACGGGCGGGGTGAGTGCGAACTCGCGTCTGCGTGCCCGTGCCGAAGAGTGGGCTGCAAAAAAAGGTCTGCGTCTGGTGATTCCGCCACTGAGATATTGCACGGATAACGCTGCGATGATCGGTTATGCGGGTGCGCTTCGTATGGCTCGCGGTGAAACTTCGCAAATTGATTTAGGTCCATCACCTCACGCACTTCAATCGGATTTCAAATGAGTTACGCCCGCGAACGTTTAAAAAAAGCCCAGGAACAACTGGGCATCGAAGCCAAAAAATCTTTGGGCCAAAACTTCTTAGTCAGTGATGTGGTTATTAATCGTATCATCGATCAGGTAAAAGCCTTTCAACCGGAACACATGGTTGAAGTGGGACCTGGTCCCGGTGCTTTGACTGACTTGCTCTTGGAAATGAATGTGCCGATGCAAGTGGTGGAGCTGGATCGCGAGATTGCAGCATACTGGCGTAATAAAGGGCTGACTGTTCACGAACAAGATGCCCTTCGTATGGATTGGGCGCAGTTTTTTAACGACAAAAAATTGGTTTTTGTTTCAAATCTTCCGTATCAGATTTCCTCGAATATCGTGATTGACCGCTCCATGGAGGACCACGGTGTCGCTCACATGGTGTTGATGTTTCAAAAGGAAGTCGCACAAAGAATCAAGGCGCCAGCCCGTGACGAGCACTATGGGTTATTAAGTGTGATCGCACAAACTTTCTGGAACATTCACATAGTTTCAGAAGCGGGACCTGGGGATTTTGCGCCTCCACCCAAAGTGGCCAGCCGCGTTTTGGGATTCACGCGCATTACAAGTGCAGTGAAAAACCACAAATCCTTCCTGACCTTCGTTAAAATGGCCTTTGCCCAGCGCCGTAAGCTATTGAAGAAAAATTTGGCTGGTATTTTGGGGCAAAGAAATGTAACTCAAGAACAACTGATAGAGTGGCTGAAAGAACTGGGTTTCCCGGAAACAGCCCGGGCCGAGGAGTTAAGTCCAGCGCAGTTCGTAACGCTTTATCACAAGTTTGGATTTGAGTAGGGCATGAGCGGTAACATTCTGATCATTCAGGAAAACAAAAAGGCGCGCTTTGATTATACGATCGTGGAAACGTTCGAGGCGGGTCTTATGCTGATGGGAAGCGAAGTAAAATCCCTGCGCAATAAAGACGTGCAGCTAAAGGATTCCTACATCACCTTCCGCGGCAGCGAAGCTTTCCTGCAGAATGCGCACATCTCTGAATACAAGGCTTCCAGCTACAACAACCACGTCCCTGAACGCTTAAGAAAACTTTTGATGAACCGCAAGGAGCTCGATGAAATCGCAGCAGCGCTGGCGGAAAAAGGTTATTCCTGCGTCCCTTTGAAAATCTATTTCAAAAATGGCCGAGCAAAACTCGAAATCGCTTTGGTTAAAGGGAAGAAGACTCACGACAAGCGCGAGTCCATCAAAAAACGAGACGTTGAAAGCCAAATGCGCCAGACAATGCGTCGTGATCGCTAACTATAACTAGCTAACTCGTCTTCTGTGTTCCATTGTACGTAGCTCGGCTACGTTATCGTTTGAAATGAATTCTTCTTTGATACCCAAGCGTGCGCGTTTTTCTGCCAACAGATGTTTCCAGGCGGCGTAAGCTTCACGGTTTTGCGGGTCGATGGAGAGCTTTTCTAACAGTTTTAATTCGGTTTCAGTGTTCGCTTTTAGGGCGCGATAGAAATAATCGTAAGTCATGGATAGATCACGGAAGTCGTCCTCTTCAGGTACGACGTAATCTTCAATAAACCACTGACCCAGCATCAGTTGATGCATGTGCTGTTCCATTTTAATCATCGGGGACAGTAAATTCTTGGTCATGCGGATACTTAGAAATAAAGTCACACCGGCAATAGCCACCAGACTGGCACCCATAAACACGCGCAACCAGACCATCTCGCGTTCCAAGTGCTCGACCAGTCTAGGTTGAGTATCGTACGCCAGAGTTTTAAATAGCTCGTAGTTTTGGCTGATAAAGTAGTAGGCCGGAATAAAGAAAAGTAACGCTCCACCAGCAAAGGCCGTAATCATGTACCAGGAGTACTTATATTGAAACGCTTTATTTAGGATGAACCTTTTGCGACCGTTCCCGTGGGGCACTCGTTGAGGTTCGATAACTCTTCTTCCGTATAGCATATTCACCTTATCGGTGGGTTGAGTTTTCTTTCGAGTCCAATTATTCTCAAAAAAAGACAAAACGCACTGAAGGGACGTATATGAGAGTATCACGCGCTATGGGGAATGGGCTGTCCGGTTTTCTGGGGACCTTGGTCTTGCAAATTGCGGTATTACTATCAGTCAGTCCAGTGATGGCTCAAAGCAAATCGCCTTCAGTCGTGGATGATAAGTACTCCTTGAAAGCAGACCGCGAGGCGATGGATAAGCTTCGCGAAAACATTCCCACAGAGAAGAAATCTGAAAACGACGAAAAAGCCTTCATGGATCAGATGATGTCTGATCTAAGCAAAAATCCATCTGAGGTGCGCAACCGGTTCAGTTCAATCGTAAATAAAAAGCGCAATGACTTCAGCAAAGATATGACCAAGCAGCGGGAGACGTTCACAAAAAAACAGACCGAAGAGCGCAACGAGTTCACAAAGTCACAACGCGAACGTCGCGAATCCTTTGCCAAGCAGAAAGGACTAAAACCCGCAGAGCGCACTGAGTTTTATGCAAAAATGGAAGACGAGCGTAAAGAGTTTTATTCGGCCCAAAAAGAAAAGCGCGATGCCTTTGAAGACGAGACCAAAACCAAACGCAAGGATTTCGATGATTATATGCGGGCTAAGAACGATGAGTTCAATCAGCTGCACCGACAATACACTCAGCGCTATCAGGATCAGAAACGAGAGAAAGAAGACCTGAAAAAGAAAGCGGCCGAGCAGAAAAAGAACCTGGAAAAATCAACGGATCAGGAATTTCAATACATCAAGGAGAAACCCGCAACTCCACTGGGAACTGAATAGTTCCCAACTCTAGGTATTCTTGCGAATCCAGACGGTCACTTCGTGTTTATTGTGATGCAAGTGAAGGACCCGTGCGTTTTCCAGGGCCTGAAACTTTCTTAAAGACTCGAAGTCTGTGCCACCCTGAAACTTGATCGTACAGACGAAGTTTTCACACAAGCCCGATTTCTGCCACTCCTGAACCAACTCTAAAAGTTTCGCAGGATAACAGATGATATCTGAAAAGAACCAGTCAATGGCCCCAATATCAGCGGGCTTCACATTAAAGGCATTGGTTTTCATAAACTGAATACGCGGCAGACGAGCGATTTTTTCGTCCAACGGGGCCCGATCAATACTGATCACATCACAACCCATTTGTTGCAAAACCCAGGTCCATCCACCAGGACAGCTTCCAAAGTCCACCACGCGCTGACCTTTTTTAGGTCGCACACCGTAAACCGTGAACAGCTCCCATAGTTTTAAGTAGGCGCGAGAGGGTGGCGTGGTTTTATCTTCGTTAAAGGCAACTGCACCCAAAGGAAATAGAGAGTTGGTTTCGTTGGAAATCAACAGAGTATTTTTATCGATCAGGGTCCAGGCCCCCAAAGGATCAGTCGGAAGATCGCTTAAAAAGTTCATCACACGTGGGCGCAGCTTTGGCAGCTGATCCTGAATCAGTTGAGCTCGGCGATGATTATCAAAGGAATAAAGGGCCCACAACAGGCCACGGCTTTTTAGGGCCTTAACGGCTTGGGAAATAGATTCGAAAGGAACGATTTCAGCATTGGTCCAAATATTTTGGGCCCACACAGAGGTCTGGATGGGCCCATTGGTCAGAACCAGGTTGCCATAAACTGCAGTGATATCTTTAAGCTCGGCCTGCAGTTCAGGCAAAAATTTTTCCGGGGCAAGATAAGCGATCATGCCGCCTTAGTTGCCACAGCTGGAGCCAGAAGTCCACGACTGTCCCATACGGCGATCGCTTCATTCCAGAATTTCTCTTTAATTTTCACGTCAGCAGGGCCCATTTTGATTTTAGGGAAGTCCTGCTTCTCGAAATGCTCTACAAATTTGGCTTCATCGCCAGCGCGAACAATTTTCATCATCAAATTGAAATGAGTTTCAGTGAAGGCCTTGCCATCCACGAACATTTTTCGGAGCCCCGCTTCTGGTGTGTGAGCTAAGAAGTTATAAAGACCGGGTACATCGTATTGACTCATTCTGATACTCCCTTTTTTTGGTTACTTATAATTATCGGATTTTGGTGATTGATCTTGAGCCTTATCTTCTGACCTACGTCCAGTAGAGGTCTAGTTCAGGTCCAGTCTCGTCTGGGGAGCCTTAAGTCCTAGGACCTTACTCCGATCTAGGAGGCATGACACACACAAATACGACTAAGATCTTGATGGCAGCTTTGGTAACACTTCTATTAAACAATACGGCAAACGCCATGGCGAAAAAGCCGGTGGACTCTGGAAACGACGGCTCGACCTCGACTCCGTCAGCGCCTGCTCCTTCAACCCCGATCACCCCGGAACCTCCGGCAACGACGGGTTCGGTTCTTCCCGCAGATTTCGATATTTTCACAGAAGTGGCTGGTCCAGTGGGTAAGTTGGTGGATAGCTTTTATAACTCATACCGTGAATTGATCCCTGAGCGTGATCAAACTCAATCGTACAAATCAGATAACGTGGATGTGAACCTGGATTCCCGCTATCGCTTTGCAGATCGCATCGCCTATGCGGTGGAACTTAAAATGTATCCATCCAAAGCAGGCTTAGGTTATGTCGGTTCCTCATATGGTATGAGCACGAACGAAAACTCCTACCTGGAAACGAGTTTGATCTCGCATCCTTTGTGTACTGTCAGTTCGTCGTCACTGACTAAAACGCTAAACAGCGGCAAGGTGCCTTCCGCGGCCGTGATCACAAAATTAAATGCGTTCGCGAATAAGATGAACGAATATCGCAGAGGCGCGATGAACGGGGACCGTGAAAGTGCAGTGAAAGCCACCAAGCTTTGGTCAAAACTGATGATGTGTATGTCTTATACGGAGTCCCTGACTTCGGCTGACACCAACACGTCTTCAAATGTTGCAAGCAAAAATGCACCTTCAGGCTATCGTCGTCCAGCAGGGGTGTTGTTCTATGAAGACCCGTACCAGGACGAGGCTTCCAAGTTGAATATCGGTTTGTTCCAATTCACTCCGACAGCAAGTGGTAACGTTCAGGCATGTATCCGCGAGTGGAATAAGCTTTATCCAAATAATCAGATCAGTAAGACAGCTACGAAAGCCGAAATGATCCGTGTATTGGGAAGTGCGATGCAGACATTCAATGCTTTCTGTGGAGCTGCAAAAATCACAGGTATGTTTGCGGTGCAGGTGAATACTTCCAAATCCGGAAATACTCATCCATCCAATCTTCAGTCCAATGGATCATTGAAATTACCAACGGATCGTTGCGTAAGCCCTCACTTTGCTGCGGGCAAGTCTTATAATCACTTCGGTCCATTGCAGAACTCGACAGGTTCAAACCTGAACGAAGTCATGAGCTGTACTTTGAAAGGCGACTACTAAGTATTCGCTGAATAAAAGGCAATAAAAAGCCCGGTCATCCCGGGCTTTTTTTATTTCATATTCAGAAGATGGACATTCTGGGACATGCGAGCCAGAACTTCATTCAGATGCTTGCGATCTTCCTCGTTAAACTGACCAAAGAAGTTTCCAATATTGGTAAACCAAATCGGCGACACTTCCTCAAGAAGTGCGATACCTTTTTCAGTAAGCTGAATAACAAAAGAACGACCGTCTTTTTCGTGCGTGGTGCGTTTTACTAATTCTGATTTTTCCAAACTGTTAATCAATCCCGAAATAGTGGCCTGGGTTACGCCGACCTTCTGGGCAATTTCAGATGGCATAAGTCCCTGTGGAGCTTTGCGCAGCATGATCAAAAGAGTGTATCGTCCAGGAGACAGGTTCCACTTCGCAAAAAAGTTATCAAACTTGGATTCCAGATCCGTTGCGAGCTTACGAAACAAAAGGTGGGTGTAAAGTGCATTGGGATCAACGTTGGGGCACATTTCGGCGGCGTTTTGTTGCAACTCTTCTTGAGTTGGGAGTGTTTGTATAAATAGTTTTGCCATGAGGCCCTCCATTCAAGGGAAATTCACATTCAAGAAACAACTTAGGTGCCTCTTGACATTTGTTAGTCACCTAACTATATTAATTAGGTGCCTAAGAAAAATCAAGAAATTTGGTGAAAAATGAAAAATATTAAGTTCGCAATCACCCTCTCGACCATGCTTCTGGCTTCTATTGCAGTTCGCGCAGAAACACTCACTCTCTCTGATTCTTTAAACATCGCAAACGGCAGCTCGCCTCAGGTAAAAAAAGCAGAAGCGGCCAAAGACGAAGCCAGCTGGAAAAAAGTGGAAGCTTATTCCGTATTCATGCCTCGAGTAACCGTTGGGGGCAGTCATCTTTTGGATGAAAAATTCATGCTTCAGCGTGTGACCTTGGGAGGTCCGCCAACCACTATTGAAATGATTCAACCTTATACCATCTGGACGGCGCGTGCCGAGTGGATGTTTTTTGATGGCTTGGCAAACTGGGATCGTTTTAAGTCGATGAGTTATGGAGCTTCCGCTGCAGAAAAAGAAGCGGACTGGGCCAAGTTTCAAGTTTCCCAGGAAACGAAAATGAAATTCTATAAGGCACTTGCCGCGATTGAGCTGGAAAAAGTGTCCTATCAAAACGTAAGAACTTTGGAAGATCACTTATCCCGTGCGAAAGCATTCTTAAAAAGTGGAGCGGGTACCAGCTTCGACGTACTTCGTGTTGAAGTGCAGTTGGGCGAGGCACAGTCTGAAACCTTAAATGCACAGGATAATACAGTCCTCTCCCGCCAAAATCTTTTGGTTGGATTGGGAGTGGAAGATTCCGGTCAGCAAATCACCGGAGAATTACCGACGCCAGACGCGCAAAAAGTCGCAAATCTTAAAAAGCCAGAAAAAATTGAACGCCTTGATTATCAGGCCATTGCGGATCGTGAACTGGCGTCGCACAAAGCGTGGCTTGCTGCTTATAAGCACTGGATTCCAAAGTTTTCTCTTTTTGGACAGGCTGACTACTACAACAATATCAGCAAAGGTTTGACTGATCAGGATTTCAATAATGCTTACTCCTTTGGTGTGAACATGACGTGGAATGTGTTTGATGGATTTGCTTCCTCGGCACAGGCGGCTCAGGCCGATGCCCGTCAGGTGCAGGCGCAGGAAACCACTCGTCAGGCAAAATTGAAAACCAGCTTTGATTTTGATTTCTGGAAACGTCGCTACATGTATTCAGCGGCGCTATATAAGGCAAAGACTGTAGACGTTGAAAAAGCACAGGAAAGCGTTCGTCTGGCAACTCAATCCTTCAAAGCAGGGACTCGTACGAGTTCTGAAGTTTTGGATGCGGAATTGGATTTGTTCAGAGCGCGCGCAGGTCTGGTAAATGCACAGGTGAATGCATCTGAAGCATTGGTGAATTTGGAATTGGCCCTTGGGAAGGAACTATAATTTATGACGAACCTTAAGAATAAAAAGAAACAGGTCATGATCGGTGCTGGTGCAGCCTTGACTGTTGCCGCTGCTATTTTCGGATACTACGAATGGTCTCATGTTTCCACAGACAATGCGCAAATTCAGGCGCACACCTTGATGTTGTCATCTAAAGTTCCTGGAATTGTGGTGGAAGTTTTAGTTCAGGAAAATGAACCGGTTAAAGAAGGTCAGGTATTGGCTCGCATCGACAGCCAGGATTATAAGAATAACGTGAAATCGGCAGAGGCGGATCTGGAAGGGGTGAAAGCCAAACTTCATGATGCCGAAGCCAACTACAAGCGCATGGGTGATTTGTTTCGCCAAAACGTGATTTCACGCGCACAGTTCGACAATGCTGAAGCGGTTTATCGTGAACTTAGTAAAAAAGTTCAGGCGATTTCAGCACAGGTTTCCACGGCACAACTGAATGCCAGCTACACAGAAATCAAAGCTCCTAAAGATGGTCGTATCGCCCGCAAGTCGGTCGAGCCGGGAATGGTGATTCCTCCGGGGCAACCGTTGTTTGGTTTTGTGGAAAGCAGCTCCCGCTGGGTGATTGCGAATTTCAAAGAAACTGAAATCACGCACATCGAGACGGGTAAGCCCGTTAAAGTTGAAGTGGATGCTTTGCCAGGACAGGAATTCTTAGGCGAAGTCGAAAGTCTAAGCCCAAGCACTGGTGCGATATTTTCATTGCTGCCACCCGATAATGCCACAGGGAACTTCACTAAAGTTGTTCAGCGCGTTCCGGTTAAAATCAAACTTTTGAATTTAACTGAAAGAGAAATCGAAAAGCTTCAAGCAGGATTGTCTGCGAACGTATCTGTAAAGGTTCGTTAATACCGAATGGAACCTTGCAGGTTCCGAGAGGTTTTTTATGACTACAAAATCTAGGCTGGTCATCCTGGTTGCTGTGATGGCCTCACTGCTGGAGATTATCGATAGCTCCATCGTTAATGTGGCTTTGCCCACGATGATGGGAAATCTGGGCGCAACCCTTGAAGATATCAGTATGGTTATTACCGGATACGCGATCGCCAATGCGATTGTCCTTCCGGTATCGGCCTGGCTGGGAAATCGGGTGGGACGCCGTAAGTATTTTCTAAGCTGTATCGGTCTGTTCACTATTACATCCGTAGCCTGCGGATTTGCTCCAAACTTATACGCTCTGATTTTCTTCCGTATCCTACAAGGATTGGCGGGGGGAGCATTGCTACCGACATCGCAAACATTGATTTACGAACAGTTTCCGAAAGAAAAAGCGGGTACTGCCGGAGCGATCTTTGGTATGTCCGTGATGATCGGGCCTACTTTAGGTCCGACACTGGGTGGGTGGTTGACCGATACCTTTGGATGGCGTTCGATTTTTAACGTGAACCTGCCGCTGGGTCTGATTGCCATTGCGATTGGTTTGATGGCGATTGAAAATCCGCCTTTTGCAACAGGTGCCTCGGAAGGTAAAAAACCTTTCGACGTTTGGGGCTTGGTGCTTTTAGTACTGGGCATCGGAAGCCTGCAATATATGCTCGAGCGTGGGGAATCCAATGACTGGTTTGATTCCAAGTTAATTGTGTTCTGCGGAATCATGACGGTTGTGTCTTTGCCACTGTTCGTATGGTGGGAAACCAAAGTCAAAGCTCCAATCATGAACGTGCGACTATTCCTGAATGGAATTGTCGCTAATGGTGCTGCCTTACAGGCGATTCTGGGATTCTTCCTTTATGGATTGGTTTTCATCCTGCCGGTTTTTGTGGGACAGACTTTCCACTTTGATGCCACTCAAACAGGGATGTTATTTATTCCGGGTTCGATTTTGACGGCGATGATGATGCCGTTCGTGGGAAAAATGCTGGGTAAAGGTGTAAATCCTAAATATCTGATCGCGTTTGGCTTCCTGGGTGTCATGACTTGTATTTATATGTTCACCACATTGTCGCCACTTTCATCAAAAGGCGACGTTTTGGCGGGACTTTATATTCGTGGTCTGGCGATGGCGTTCTTGTTCGTACCGATCAACTCGTCGATTTTGTCGCAGTTTAACGGTATTGCCATGGGTGAAGTGTCAGGGATCTTAAACTTGTTCCGTCAAATCGGCGGCAGTATGGGGATCGCTTTCATCGGTACAATGATGACCAGTGCAAGCAAACAGCACTATGCGGATATGGCTCCTCACGTGACTTTATTGGATCACAACACTTGGACTGCTTATAACACCGCTAAATCCGGGGCACATATGAGTCACTCCATGGGCATGGCGACACAGACAGAGTTGGCGATTCGCTCATTATACGGACGAGTGCAAAGTCAGGTCTTTATGCTGACCTTCCACGAGATCATGTTCGTGGTGATGTTTGTGGTGTTGTTGGCGTTTATACCACTGTACCTTCTGAAATTTAAAAATCGCACAGTGAAAGTCGTGGATGCTCACTAGAATAAAAAAAGGGAAGCTGGTGCTTCCCTTTTTTATTTTGAAATTTAGAATTTCAACTATTCGATAGTCATTACTTTTACAGTCAAACGACCGTGAGCCGTTAAACCTTCAAGCAAGCAAGCGCGTGCTGTTTCGAAATCAACTTCGGACTTTTCAGGGCCGAAGGCGATCATCATGTTGCCGTTGCCCGTTTCAGAGCGCACTTTGCAGTTCTCTTTTACGTAAGTTACCGGAGAAGTTCTGCCCACTGGAGTTTCGATTGTCGCTTTTGTGTACTTGATCACGCAGTAAAAAGAGCTTTGTTTTTTGTCTGTTTTATCGATGACGTTTTTCACGCAAAGATCGTAGGCATTTGGAATTTCTCTTTCGACCAGGATAACGTTACCCAATTTTTGGTCTGCAGCTTGAGCTGAGAAAGCCACGACAGTTGCTAGTAGAGCGATAAATAGTTTCACGAAAGCCTCCTATGGCTAATTAATGCCAATAGGCTTCCACCTTTTATTCGAAGTTTATAGCGATAAGGCGCTGTGCTATTTGTTTTTTTCCAGAATGCCGCTATGGGCCCAGGACAAAGCCTGATAAGCGACCCACACAATCAAAAGAACTGCTGATACCAAAACCTCCTGGGGGAGGTGGACGGTGCTTTCGCTTGCGGCGTCAGCCATCGTCAAAGTTCCGATCCAGGCGATATGAAAGAAGATCAACACTGCAAACAGAATTCCACGTTTCATAATGACCCCCTCGGTCTTCTTCAGGCTATAGGCCGAAAGCCAATGCCAGCAAGAATTTGGGGGACGTCTTGTGATTAAACAGGGTCGGGGATGGTAAGGATCATGGCGCGATCTTTAAGCACGACCATGGTGTGCTCGAACTGAGCTGTACGATGTCCTGGAGTAACCAGAGTCCATTTGTCGCCCTCGACTTCGTCGACGAAGTGAGCGCCCGTGGAAAGGAATGGTTCAATCGTGATGACATGACCTTCTTTCAGACGGCGGTCGTCGTTGCGATCATAGTAGCTTGGAATAAATTTCGGCGACTCGTGCAGGGATTTTCCCACGCCGTGGCTGCCCAGATTTTCGATGATGGAATAACCGTATTCGTCGGCAATTTGTTCCACGCGACGACCGATTTCATTTAGTTTGATACCGGCTTTGACTCCTGCGATGGCATTCTCCAAAGCAAGCTTTGTAGCTTTTAGTAAACGCACATCTTCAGTACGTTCCGGTGGAACGACAAAGGAGCTTCCGTTGTCGGCAAAGTAGCCATTTAGTTCAGCTGACACGTCGATGTTAATCAAATCACCAGCGCTGATTTTCTTGTCGGACGGCACGCCATGCGCGGCCTCGTGATTAAGACTGATGCAATTGTATCCCGGAAAATTATAAACCAGCATAGGACCAGAACGAGCCCCATGAAGTTCCAGATATTTGCCACCCAAGTTATCCAGTTCTTTGGTGGTCATTCCCGGTTCCATTTGCTTGGACATGTATTGCAGGCAATTGGCAACGATCTTGCCAATCTTTTTAAGTCCTTCTAAGTCTGCTTCCGTCTTTACGATCATGGTTGGGAGTTATACACTGATTCCGATGAAAACCTCCACAAGTTCTGTCAGAATTTTGCGAAAACAAGGCGCTGCGAATCTTTTACCGCCTGTTTCCGCCGCGGATAATAAAAGCAGCCGGGGCAAAAGCCTGATAATGGCGGGGAGTCGGGAATATCCGGGTGCGGGAGTTTTGGCATGCAAAGCAGCCCTTAGAATGGGCAGCGGCTATGTCATCCTGGCGCAACAGAACATTGCTCCCGTTCCCTGGGAACATCCCGATTTTATTTATCGCGACCTCGCAAAGACCAAGTGGAGTGAGATTGATCACGGCGCGGTTTTGCTTGGGCCCGGATTTGGTGTGAACGCCTTCACCACAAAACTTATTCGGGAGTTAAAAGCGGCCAAGGAAACTCACGTGATTCTGGATGCCGACGCTTTAACAGTCGTCGCACAGGAAAAACTATATCCCTTGCCAGCAACCTGGATTATCACGCCACACACCGGTGAACTATCGCGGTTGCTTGGAGTTTCCAGTGAGGAAATCAATGTAGATCGCATCAAGGCTGTCACCCAGGCGCAAAAAAAACTGCAATGTGTGGTTTTGCTAAAAGGTCACCGCACTTTGATCGCGACGGAAAACGAAGTGGCTACCGTTGCCACGGGAAATTCAGCTCTGGCCAAGTCTGGGACCGGCGATGTACTGGCAGGAATTTTGGTGGCTTTGCGAGCGCAGAATATAAAAGCGCCAGAGGCCGCCTTGCTTGCAACTTACATTCACGGGGCGACCGCAAACATGTGGGTGAATAAGGGCAATGATCCACTGTCGATGATGGCATCTGACGTGATTGAACTTTTGCCAAAAGTCCTCTCTCATCTTCGAAAGTTTAAGTCCGCCTGATCACGGCCTGGTGGCTGAATTCTATTTTATTTCTGGCGTTGATCGAGCGGGCTTTAATCTGCATGGCATTTCTGCCAGCCGTGCTGTCGATAATCAGGAAATTGTGATGCCAGGTGAACTCTTCGCGGCGCGGATTTCGATAGATCAACTGCACCGGGAAGTTTATTGAATGAATGGCGCTGGAAGTGTATTCGTAGGTTCGATAGCCAAGATATTTCGGGTCCACACTGCTGACTTCGCTAAAGTGGACATCTCCGGATGCAAAGGCAATGGGCCCGTCGCATTTGCGCAGCTTCGTCAGTAAATCCGCAAAGTTCTTTCCGTAATCTTTGGCGAAGGATTCCTGCTTGTGATAGCCCGTGAAAAACTGACTGCCATTCAATAGCCACGTGGGTTTCGAATTTTCGCAGATTTTTTCCAGTAATAATTCCTGCTGATCGCCTCCCCACATCATGCCCCCGGATTGGGCTTCATCGCGAAAGTACCGGTCATCCAGAAAAAAGAACTTGTGACCAAAGGCTGTCAGCTGCGAGCCCACTCCCATGGTGCGTTTAAAGCCATCGGTGTTGCGGCTGCCAAAAAATAAATCGAAAGTTCTTTTGGAACTGACTTTGTATTTGAAGGTTTTGCACATGTTATTGCGACCGTAATCATGGTCATCCCAAACCGCCAAAGTGGGAATCAAAGATGGCTGTCTGAAATGGCGCAGGCGGGAGCGCGTTTCGCAATAACGTCGCCAGATATTTTCTTCGGTAGTGGCGCAGCGGAAGTCGCAATAAACAGCATCGCCGATCAGAAAAATCATATCCGGCTTTTGCGCGAAAAGATTGTCCCACATGGTGCGCGCATGGGTGGTGAAAAAATCACTGGCACAACTGACCAGGGCAAATCGTACGTTGGATCTGGAAGAAAGTTTCAGGCTCTTGAATTTTCTCTCGTCCAAAACAGTGCCGCGATCCTTGTCGATCACTTGCAGATAGTAAGAGTTGTCAGGTTCCAACCCCGAGACATAAAGCTTATCGATGCCCTGGTGATAGCTCTTGCGGATTTCGTGATCCCAAATCTGAATGGCCTGAGGTCGACCCTTGGCGTCATATACTTTGTAGGCGTAAGGGTTAGAGCCGTTCGTTAATACTGTCAGTTGGGCTGAGTGAGAGTTAGTCATGTGCTGACAGATGGGAATTTGTCCGGTGTAGCCGGTGGCTGCCTCGGCAATTTCGGAAAACAGCGGGGAACCGAGCGCAGAATAGCCTATAATCGAACTGGCCGATAATTGTAAGAAACCTCTTCGGGAGGTTTTCATGAATGCCTCTTTTGTTTGGTTCTAATAGGTTCACAGAACTGGCGCGATTCGGGCAACGGGGGACGCTAAAAAGCAGGTACTTTTTCCAATGGCCTGTCTTAACAAAAACCCAACTATCTTTTTGGAAATTCCTTCTGTAAAAGCAACCTCATCACAGGAGAATTCATGAACAAAGTTGTTTTGGTTTCAGCATTATTGGGCTTGTCGTTCAATGCCTTTGCACAAACTTCCAAACTGAGCCTGCCAGCATCTTCCACAGAAGCAGCTCCAACAACTCAAAGTTCAGTTCTTAAACAAGAGAACGTAATCAATAAAAAGTTCCAGGAAGACAAAGACATCACGGATGCGCGCTTGAAAGCGGAATCGGGTTCTCTTTCCCGTTACTCTTTGAAAGCCAGCCTAAGCTACTCCGGTCCTCCAGTGGGCGACATGTCTAATCCGAATCAGCCAAATCCAGACGGCAGTATTTGTGCCTGCGAAACTTCCTTGGGTGGTTCTTTGGGCCTTCGTTACCGCTTTGACTCAAAAACTGCGATGTCATTGGGTACTGGGGTTAATGCGTTGACGCCATTCCAGGGTGTAAAACGTTACGATGTTAGAAATCCATATTTGGGCGTTGATCGTAACTCCCGCGTAGGAGACATCCAAATGCGTAACGGCGTTAAAGGCGTCTATGTTACCAATCAAACTTACCGCGACATCGGCGAATACGCCTCTTTCGGTTACGACACTTCGGTGATTTATAACTTTGGAACTTCTGGTTTCGCAGCAGGGGTTGATGCTTCATTCGACTACTATTTCTTCGATCGTGGCGCTGATGTTAAAAGCAAAAAAGAAATGACTACGGGCCGTTACTCTTTGGGATTCTTCCCGCAGGTGAAATACAACTTCACAGATAAGTTCAATATGTACTCTTCATTGGCGGTGAATTTCAATAATCCACGCGGAACTGAAGATGCGTTGGTGTTGTGGAACCGTACTTTGAGCTCGCGCCTGGGATTAGGTTATGCGATTCGCCGTGATATCTATTTCGCGCCGTTCTTGAATTTCTATCCGAAGACTTTGACGGCTGATTCCACGACTGTGAACTTTGCGACGACATTTTCTATTCTTTAGAATCTAAATTTCAGCATTTCCAAAAAACAAAAACCAGAACGTTGAGATCGTTCTGGTTTTTTTATTTATATTCTCCCTCTATTACTAGGCTAGGGGGATGGTAGTTACGGCGGTCCTGTCTCCCGGTATGTTACCAATTCACGAATCTCCGTTGAAAGAATGAATTCGTGAAGTACTACATGCGTTGATGCCATTGAAGGCTCCTTTCGCTCCCACTCGCAGTGGGCTGATATCATACCTATCGGCTGGACCTTTGGAGAGTTGAGGGGGAAATTCAAGATTTTTGAAAATTTCCAAACATTCTCACTATGAGATACGAGGATTTAGATGCTTCAGCAGATTCTGCGTGATCATGTAAGACAATCCCCATAGCGGGACATCGCGATTTAAGGCAATCGCGGGAAGTTCCAGTGCAATCTGTTCTTTATTGAAACCATAAGTTGTCGCATGAGCGGGACTGGTCAGATGTTTCAGCGGCATCCAGAAGAAATCCGCCACTTCGTTGGGATCTAAATGGACTTCAAACTCCCGATCCAGATAAAAAACGTAAGGGCGAATAAAGAAATCCAGTAGAGTGCCAGCTTTACGTGCCTGAATATCATCCAGCTGTCCCAGAACTTCTTCCTGAGTCAAAATGATACCCACTTCTTCCTGGGTTTCGCGAATCGCCGTATGCAGGGCTGATTTATCCCAGTCTTCTTTTTTGCCTCCGGGAAAGGCAATTTGACCTGACCAGCGATCTTCAGCGCGGATGGCTCGTTGGATGAAGCCAATTTGCAGGTCATCCTGGGGCCCGCGCAAAATCACTGAAACGCAGGCATAGCGATCCAATGACTGCGATAAGTCCAATGGGTTTTGGTTCTGAAAAAGTTGAATGAGTTCTTTATTCAAGCGAAATCCTTGTGCACTCCTAAAGAATAGCACAAGGATTTGATTTTAGCGACTGGACCTGGCTGCTTCTAGCGGCAGGAACGACGGGAAACAGTTTCGTTTTGCGAGTTGGACGACACTACTTTGCAATTGTCATAGCGGCGGTTGCAGGATCTTAGTGCTTCACGTTCAGCTTCGTAGCGGGATTCGCCACGGGATTCCAAAGTCATTTTGTAACCGCGGTAATCTGTGCCTTCGACTTTAACTACATAGTAGCTGGCACTGCAGGTTTCAATACACGAGCCGTGTTTTTTCATGCAGGAACGACAATCAGAGTGACCACCCCAGTGTTCCTCCCAGCCTTTATCTGTAGCGCTGCAAGTGACATTTGGTCGGCCCCATCCGCCACGGCCCTGATCCCGGTCACCGCGACCTGGTTTGAATATGTCATCAAAGTGCCCTGCGAAAGATGTGACTGTGATCATAGTGACAGCGATAAATCCTAATAGTGCTTTCATGGTGGTCTCCTTCGTAGATTTTTGCGCCGATGCATTTCGGCTCCGAAGGAATGCTAATACAATTCATGTGCCAACGAAGTTGGAGTCAAAAAGATACTAAACTAAATAGTAGAGAATGCAGAAGTACTGACTGATGCTGCCTGCCATCACAAACAGATGCCAAATACCATGGAAGTGCTTCACTTTTTCGTCGAATAAAAAGAACGCGATACCGCCGGTATATAAAATGCCACCAGTGGTCAGTAACACAAGTCCACGCGGATCCAGATTTTCTGTCAGTGGTTTCATCGCAAACACGATCAACCAACCCATCACAACATAAATCACCATCGAGGGAATCCGCGTGCGATGAGACAGGGTGAGTTCAAAAATAATTCCGATCACAGCAAGTGTCCAGTTGATCCCAAACAACCACCATCCCCAGGGACCATGCAAAGTGATAAGCGTGAAGGGAGTATAAGTTCCTGCGATCAACAAATAGATCGCCATGTGATCAAGTTTTTGCAGTATCTTTTTCGCGCGACCCTGGAAGCTGTGATAAAGAGTCGAGATCGTATAGAGCAGAACCAACATACCACCATAAACACTGGTGCTGACGATCTTAATCAAGTCACCTTGAACGCTTGCCAACGTAACCAGAACGGAAGCTCCTGCGACCGCTAAAACGGCGCCCACCAAGTGGCTGATACTGTTGAAGCGTTCACCCTGATAGATAAGAACCTCCGATGAAGACAGTTTACCATAAGCGAAGTGCAAAACCCACTTGCGAAAATCAGATGATAAAAGAATAATTACTCAACCTAGCAGGTGAGATATATGAAGAAAACTTCAACAGCCAGTGTCCGTTTTATTTTTGCCACAATCTTTTTGGATGCACTGGGAATTGGAGTATTAATTCCAGTTTTCCCCGAAGTGATCAGACGCTTTGGTCACGACCCATCCTTCGTGAATCATTACTTTGGTTATTTTATTTCTGTTTATGCATTGATGCAGTTTGTGGCGTCTCCTGTGCTGGGTTCATTATCAGATCGTTATGGTCGCAGACCTGTGTTGCTGATTTCCTTATTGGGAGCCGGTCTTGACTATTTGCTGATGGCTTTTGCCCCGACCTTGGGAATTTTATTTGCGGGACGTATAGTTTCGGGGCTTACCGGAGCAAGCATGACAGTCGCGAGCTCCTACATGGCAGATATCTCGGATGACTCGAATCGTTCGGCGAATTTCGGGATGATCGGTGCCGCCTTTGGTTTGGGATTTATCGTGGGACCAGCCCTCGGGGGACTCTTGGGTCACTACGGACACCAAGCTCCTTTTATTGCTGCGGCTGTGTTTAATCTTTTAAACTTCGCGTTTGGTTATTTTATTTTGCCGGAATCACTGGACGAGGCCCATCGTCGCAAAATCGAATTGAAGCGTCTGAATCCCTTGCAGTCGTTGGCGAAAGTGTTGTTCAGACCCGGCATGAGGATTTTGGTTTGGCTGTATCTGTTGTTATCATTGGCAGGGCAGTCCCACGGCAGCATCTGGACATTGTTCACTCAGTACAAATTCAACTGGTCCACGTTTGAAGTGGGTTTGTCGCTATCTTTCATCGGGATTTCTATCGCCTTCGTTCAGGGATATTTGACCCGGGTCACGGTGCCGCGCTGGGGAGAGCTTAAAACGGTGAATATCGGTTTGATGTTTTGTGCGATATCTTACGTTGGCTACGCCTTGGTGACTCAAGGATGGATGCTTTACGCCGTGATGGCTTTAACTTGTCTGAATGGATTGACGGGACCGGCTGCGATGTCGTTGATTTCGAAAGACACGCCTCCGCAGGAACAAGGGGAGTTGCAGGGAACATTGATTTCCATCGCCAGCATCACCTCCATCATCGGTCCCTTAATTTATACAGATATCTTCGCGCGTTTTACGGCGGAAAATGCACCGGTTAAGTTTGCGGGAAGTGCCTATATGCTGGCGGCTGTGATCAGCTTGGCTGCGTGGGGTTTGTTTGTTCTATATCCTCGTTATCATAAGGTATCAGAGGCCCCGGCAGCGGTGCCGCCAGGCCCGATGGTGCACTAAAGAATTTCCTGCAGGTATTTGGGTAAATCCAGGTCCGCCTGCGGGTGAGGCATCATCACTGACGAGTGATCCCCCGGAAAACGCGGGAAATGTTTTTCCAAAAGATTTTTTACGTCTTTAGCGGTGATTTTTGAATGCTCAGGAATTGCTGAAAGCTCGTTCACAAACGCAGGATACTGCGAGGACGTGGACAGCGCATTCCAGAAGTTCATCTCATACAAAGTGCCGGTCATCGGCGTATCTGAAGAAAATAGATTTGCGATTTTTTCGGGAAGTCTGTTTAGGGGAGCCTCACTGTGATCCAGTGCCTGGGCCCCGTGTTGAGCAAAGTAAAGTTCGATGCTGAATTTTTCCGGCCAGTCAACAGAGTAAAGTCCTTGAAAGAATTCTGAACAGGAACGCATGTCCGTCAATGCCGCTGGCAGAAAGTACTCCACCATTCTATCGACACTGGTTCCTTTCAGTGTACAGCCCGAAGAGGTGCCTCCTTGCCAAGGCGAATCGATGCTAATCACCCGAATCGCAGGAACGTTTTCACCAAAACCATTTTTCGCAAGATAGTTTAGGGTCTCGCGCGCGATCAATCCCCCCATGCTATGGGCAATAAGGGTTACGCGTGGCGTGCGCAGTTTCATGATACTTAATGCCAGATCCTGGGCAGAGCGCTTGAGTGAGCGATGCAGATCATCATAGGCAAAGTAAAACAATCTATAGTCTGAGAATCGCGGTGTGCTTAAAAGTAATTGAGTAAAGTTTTTTACGGAACCCGAGCGTCCGTGAATGAAGATTAAAGGATCACCGGTTTCTTCGGATTCTTCCGCAAGCTGATTCATTCGCGCCATGGGTACCAGACGGCCTTGATATCGGGGGCCTAAAAGTTTGCGCTCATCTTTGGCATTGTAGCGCACGACTCCTTGAGCCAGTGCAGGTGAACCCTGAAACAAACTGAGAGTGGAAACTAATACTGAAAGTGGCACCGACAAACTCGTTTTCATCGATGCTACTTTAAGGTTTTTGAAGGTATTAGAGCGAGTTAAACTTTAATAATGAAACGCTGTTAATCGATATCAGCAAGAGCGTCACGAATCTTCTTTGCGATTTTATCAAAGTCTTCAGCATTGGCACGGACCTTTAGTCGTACACCTTTTTCGTCGTAGGACTCACCCAGGACTTTTAAACGTGCACGGATGTCGCCAATAACCCCTTGAACTTTATATGGAATAAAGATCTCTTCTTCGCGCATGGAGTTTTCAAAAAACTTAACCAAACGCAGACGAAGTTCTTCGACGTCCTGAGGATTGCGAGTAGACAAAAATATCGCGTCAGGAAATTCGGCAGCCAAAGCAGAAGTCTGCTCATCACTTAAGCAGTCGCGCTTATTAAGAATAAGTAAGCTTGGGATTTCACCAGCTCCCACTTCTGCCAAAGTCGTGCGAGTCACCTCAAGCTGAGATCTAAATGATGGATCTGCTGCATCGACAACGAATAATAGCAATGAAGCATTCAAAGCTTCATCAAGTGTGGATTTGAATGACGCCACCAGATCGTGCGGAAGTTTTTTAATAAATCCCACAGTATCAGAAAGCAAAATCTTCGGACGAGTTTCAGGATAAACGGCACGAACTGTGGTATCCAGTGTCGCAAACAATTTATCGGCCACATAAACTTCACTGCCGGTCATGGCACGCATAAGCGATGATTTACCCGCATTAGTGTAACCCACCAAGGCGACGCAGGCTTCCTGTTCGCGGCGCGAGCGACGAGTCAGGTGTTCTTGTCCAATAGAAGCAAGTTCTTGCTTTAATTCTTTGATACGGTCGCGGATTTTACGGCGATCCAATTCGATCGCGGATTCACCGGCACCCTTACCGCCACCACCCATGCGATCATCATCGCCCAGGGTTTCACGCATACGGGGAGCCACGTAAGTCAGACGAGCAATCTCGACCTGCAAGCGCGCAGCACGCGTGCGTGCATGACGACTGAAGATTTCAATGATCACACCTGTGCGATCCAAAACCTTGGCGCCTGTGGCGCTTTCGACGTTACGCAATTGGGACGGCGACAAGTCGCAGTCAAAGATCACGTATTGGGCTTGATCCTGGGGATTTTCCTCTTCAACGAAATCTTCCGGTTCAGAAGGATCGAAAGTTTCCTCAGGAAGGTCGAAAATATCTTCGTCCTCGTCGTCTTTTTTAAAGCGCAAAGAGGCCTTGTGTTTTTTCTTAACAGCAAAAGGTGCGATCTTACCAGTGCCACCAGTCCACTTCGCTAGCTCCATCAGTTTTCCATCACCCAGAACTGTGGCGCTTTTGGTGGAGGTACGACGCTGCGACATTCTGCCGATCACGTCAAAACCCAGTGTCGTCACCAGACGGGACAACTCCGTCAAAGAATTTTGCAACTCCTGATCCGAAGTTTTGCCAATCTGGATTCCCACCAGGACGGCTTTAGGAACGGCTTCGCCTGTTTCGTGAAGACTCATTTTTTGTGTCCTCCGCCGTGGCCGTGACCATGGCCGCCTTTAGGTGTACCCGCTTTAGGCGCGCCACCTTTAGGTTCGAACGTTGGTGGCTTCTTACGCGGATTCAAACGACGGCGCTTTTTAAAGCCTCCACCGCTTGGTTTAATATTTTCCATGGCTTCGATCATCGCTTTGGCTTTGCCCTTGGAAAGGATGCGGCTGCCAGCGATTTCTTCGGAGTGGTAAGGTTGATCTGTCACAACCGGAATGGTTTTGCCAATAAGACGTTCGATGTCTTTCAGGAAAGATTTTTCTTCAGCATCACAGAAGGCAATGGCAATACCCTGGCTGCCGGCGCGAGCCGTACGACCGATACGGTGAACGTAGCTTTCCGCTTCGTTTGGAAGTTCAAAGTTAATCACGTGACTGATGTCATCGATATCAATACCGCGGGCAGCGATATCTGTTGCAACCAAAACGCGGATTTTTCCTTCGCGCAGATTCTCCAAAGCACGTTGACGCGCATTTTGGGATTTGTTGCCGTGGATGGCTTCAGCAGGAATATGATTTTTAGCCAATCCCTCTGCCACACGGTTTGCACCGTGTTTGGTTCTGGTAAATACAATAACTTTGTCGAAGGATTTGTCCTGCAAAAGATGACGAAGCAAATCGCGTTTCTTGCTGCGATCCACGTACATTACGGATTGTTCGATCATTTCCGCCGTCGAGGAAACCGGAGCCACTTCAACTTTTGCCGGATCCACCAACAAAGAGTCTGCAAGCTTTTGAATCTCCTTAGGCATGGTTGCCGAGAAGAACAGGTTTTGACGTTCCTTTGGCAGGTAGTTCAAAACTTTGCGGATATCAGGCAAAAAGCCCATGTCCAGCATACGGTCCGCTTCATCCAGAACAAAAATTTCAAGCTTACCCAGTTGCAGATGTTTTTGCTGAATCAAATCCAACAGACGACCCGGTGTCGCAATCAAAACATCCACGCCTTGAGAAAGAGCTTTCACCTGAGGCTGTTGGCCGACGCCACCGAAAATAACAGCAGTGCGAATGCGCAGGTGCTTGCCGTAAGTTTGAAAGCTTTCATGAATTTGAATCGCTAATTCACGCGTCGGCGCCAAAACCAGCACGCGGGCCTGTTTTGGCATAGTGCGATTCCATTGTTGTGCCAAGTGATTCAGGATCGGCAGCGCAAACGCCGCCGTTTTGCCGGTGCCTGTTTGAGCACAGCCCAAAAGGTCGCGACCTTCCAGAAGATATGGGATTGCCTGTTGTTGAATCGGAGTCGGAATGGAGTATCCAGATTCAGAAACGGCACGTTGGATAGGTTCGACAAGGGGAAGATCAGAGAATTTTACAGAAGTCATAGGGACAGATAGCTACAGGGTATGCGTCCAAACCGCAACCCTAAAAGGCTTATCTTCCCAAAATTACAGTGATTTTTAAAACTCCCAGTCCTCAATAAGGAGGGCTGATTGGATTTGATTCTGACGAGTCAGTCCACACACGGTTTTAAGCTTATAACGGAATGAAAACTCCATCGCTGAATCGATCTCAGTCACCACGTGCGAGGGGAAATCAAATTTAAATGCACAAAACTTCATCACGGATCTCATGTTTTGAGCCATTTTTAAAAAGGCAGCATTGAACATAACGTCCCGATCCCAAAGCTCAATCCAAGTTCGGCTGGTCAATTGCTCTAAAGTGAAAGAACAGCGCTCATAGCAAGCCAGGCTGCGGAAGATCTGCAGGTTGTCGCGGTTGTAAATCTGGATGAAGCGTTCGCCTTTTAGAAGATCTGACAGGTCCGAGCTCGGGGCCTGCCCGATGCGGAACAGGAACTGCACAACGAAGCGGTCGATTTTATAGCTACCGGTCTCAAGCTCGGCCTTTAAAGCGCCCACATAGGCATTAAGAGCCCGGGCCACCTGCTGACGGGCCTCCGGCAAGAGGTCTCTATAAGAATTAAGAGCCGGATCCCCATAAGGGGCAACCTTATAGCCAAAGGCTTCAAGGACCTGAGATAGCTCTTCCAGATCTTGGCGATAACTTTGAATGTAGGGTTCATCTTTTAAAATAAATTTCATTGCGGTGATTTAATTACTAAACAAATCATCGCAACACCAATTGCAAATTTGAAATAGTTTAGGGAACAGCCCTTACATCTGCCATAAGAATAAGGGTTCCCGGGCTCTATTTGGAAAGTATTGCTTTTAAAGCTTCTTCAGGCGAGTTTTTCAGCTGAAAAAATTTTGAGTATTCCGACCTCAACAAACCTGTAGAAGTTGCATGGGTGACAAAAAGTTCGAGATTGTCAAAAAATCTTAGCACGTTAACCAGGGCAATGGGTTTTTGATGATAACCAATTTGTGACCAGGTCAATACCTCGAAAAGCTCTTCCAGAGTGCCAAAGCCGCCGGGTAAAGCGATGAAACCGTCTGACAGTGAAGCCATCGTGGCTTTGCGTTCGTGCATATCATTAACGATGCGAAGATCCGTCAATCCTTGATGAGCTTGTTCAAGCTCAACCAATTTTTGCGGAATAATTCCTGTCACCAATCCGCCTTTTTCCAGAACTGCATTGGCGATGATTCCCATCAGTCCGACTTTGCCGCCACCATAGACAAGTTCAATTTTGTGATCTGCTAATAGATACCCCAGCTGGCGCGCGGCTTCCCCGTATTCGGGTTTGTTTCCAGGGTTCGCTCCGCAATAAACGCAAATTCTTTTGATTTTCATCGTGATCCTCTTGGTGTTACAGCATGCTTTCCAACAAAGCCGATACTTTAAATAGGGTCTCCGCAAAGCTTGCTCGTATTATTTAATTCGACCAAACAAGGAGTAGGTATGGCAACGACAATGTCCGCTTCCCAAAAGGCAGCTCAAAAAAGATTAACTAAAGCTGAATTTAAATTGTTCTCGCAAGGTCAGGCCTCAGACCTAAAAAAAATTCCTCGCGAAAGAGTCAAGAAGGCTCGGGCTCGCACGGTCGAGTTGATCAAACGTCATCGTAAATCTGCTCGCACGAAATCAGATGATCTCGCAGCGTCCCGGGAAGTGAACTTTCGTTTGCGTAGCATGGAAAAAACCCTGGATCGCTTTGACCGGGTGCTGAATAAAGAGCGCATTGAAAAACGTAAAGCCAAAGCAGCCCGCGGTAAAAAGAGCATGACCGAGCAACCTAAAAGGCATTTGAATTTGAAGGACGAACCGCGCGAAGCATTCCGTCTTAAAAAACAGGGTGCGATGTATGAACAAAGCACGACAATTCCGCGCGAGAACCGAAATGCCACGAAAACAGTGGGTAAAAGAATTGCCGGTTACTCCAGCGCTCGTTCGCGCAAGGGGCAGGTGGCCCGGGATCGTCGTAACTCATCAGAGGCTTAATTAAAAAATGAAAAACAATCTTAAGAAATCCCTGGCAGTATTGCTGGGGATTTTTCCATCACTAGGGTTTGCTCAAGGTCGGGATTTAAACTTCAGTGGCAAATGCGAGGCGAATCTGCCCTTTGCCGCGATTTCATTTGTCGGCGACATTCTGATTCACAAGATGCTGTATCAGGCGGTGGTTCGCGAGACCAAGGATTTTTCCCAAATCTGGCGACCGATCAATCCTTTGTTCGCAAAAGCTCACTACTCGGTCGCGAACCTTGAGGGACCCGCGGCCATGGGTATTGATTCCCAGGGCCGGGATTGGGGTGACGTGGGTTTTATCTATGATGACCGCGTTTATTCAGGCACCAATTTTCTTTTCAACTATCATCCTCGAATTCTGGACAACCTTAAGAACAGTGGCATTGATCTTTTAACTCTGGCAAATAATCATGCCTTGGACCGTGGATCGATCGGCATTGACAGAACGGTCGTGGCCGCTCGCAGTTATGGCATTTCGACCATAGGTGTTCGACACTCACAAGAGCGCAATGCTGGTTTCGCGAAAGTGATTTCCATTCGCGGGATCAATGTTGCATTTCTTGGCTGTACAGAATCAACTAATGGACGAGGTGATTCCAAAGCTCAGGTTTTAAATTGTTTTAAACCGGAGACCGAAAACCAGATCAAAGCACTTTCCAAGCGTTCTGATGTTGATGCGGTGATTGTCTATCCGCATTGGGGAGATGAATACAAACAGACTCCACATGCGCGCCAGATTGCCGGTGCAAAAAGATTTTTGGAAGCAGGTGCCGTGGCTGTTATCGGTTCGCATCCCCATGTTTTACAGCCTTGGGATAAGTATGTGACCAGCGATGGACGTGAGACTTTCATCGTATATTCATTGGGGAACTTCGTTGCCGGACAAAAAGATGTTGCTCGCAAAGCCTCAGCGGTGATGTATCTGGGTTTGACTAAAAACGACCAGGGTAAAACGCAAATTACTGGTGTGGCGTACACTCCCACGGTTCGCAACGGAACTAAAATTTATCCCGTGGGAGCAGGCGGGGACCGGGCGGTTCTGAATTACCTAAGCCAACATTATGGAAATCAGCGATTTTTGGATATAAACGAAGCATTGGGATTAAAACTGTGTGGATCGTTGCCTTAGAGGACACTCGGGGATACAGTTATTGAATGTCATCAATCAATCCGCACTACACCTTCGAATACTCTCAGCCCGAGGAGTATCATTTTTCCCATGACTCAGTTTTTCTGGCGCGACAAGTTTATGAAATTTATCGCGACGAGGGGCTGAGTCCGTCAGCATGTCTGGATCTGTGTGCGGGTTGCGGTATTATTGGATTGGATTATCTTTTTCATAATCAAAAAGAGCGCGGCGTAGTTCCCCGCTCCTTTGATTTCCTGGAAGTTCAGGCGGATATCTATCAGCCTCACTTTGATAAAAACTCGGCGAACGTTGTGGATGGTAAAACGGCATTGCGGTTTTTGGGAGTGAACTATGATGCCCTTCAATCGGACGCTTATAAAAATCACTACGATCTGATTTTGTGCAATCCACCTTATTTTCATCGCGATCAGGGAACCTTGTCGCCGTCGGATTTTAAAAACCGCTGCCGCTTTTTCATCGACTCGGATTTTTCAAATCTGATGCGTGGGATAGAGAACTCTTTGCGTCCTGGCGGGCGGGCTTATGTTTTGTTGCGTGAACAACGCCAACATGGATGGAGTGCCTTTCATCTGGCGGGCCAACATCTGTCTTCGGTGATGAGTCTGGAAATCCTGGGGGATATTCGTGGAACCAGCCTGCTTGAGATTCGCAAGGCCAATTGAGAATCCGTAAATCCTTGCTAAATACATGTTAAGACTGGAAAACCGGGAATTTTTTCCATGCTTTTTATCCAGTTGGTTTTCAATTAGCCGGATGGTTCGGGCCCGGCATGACATCCAAGGCTGCCTCAGTTACTAGCATTCCACAGTTTTAGCGAAGGGATGCCCATGATTTCTCGAATCGTTCTAGCGATGGCTTTATTGATGCCGGCCTTGTCTATGGCTCAGGTGACGTGCCCACTGCGTAATGGTGAAACAGAATTAACTATCAACCGTGTTATGCGCAACTTCGGTAAGTATTTTACTGATGCTGAAACTGTGGCCCGCAAAATCGGCGATCCTTGGGACAAGGTCACTGACCAGGATATCGAAAAAGGTATCGCAGGTTTGAATATCACTATCGCCTGTGCAGAAGCAGTAATGGTAAATCCTGCAGAACCCGTTCTTCCTTCCAAAGGTGCATTGATCACTGATCCAAAAGCCAAACAAGAACTTAAAGAATACTACCTGTACTTCATGGAGGATTTCCGTGATGCTCTGGTGGAATACCGCGACTTGTTGACGAAAACCCTGGCAACACCTGAAGCAGAACGTGACTACGCTGCGATCGTTGAGAAAAACCAGGAAATCAACGACAAGATCAACAAAGCTCACAAGAAAATTTAGTCAGAGGAAAATTCCATGCGCAAAATTCTAGTTTCTATTTTCGTAGCATTATCTGTGGTTGTTGTTGCCGCTTACGCTGAAGTTACCAGCATTAAGCAGGACATGATGGAAATCGAAAAGATGGCTAAATCAATCAAAGCCACTGTTAACGATCCTGCACAAAACCAACAAAACGCGGTCTATGCAAATCAGATTGCTTTGTTGCTTCAGGCGAATCTGCAAAAGGTTCCGGAAATTTTGAACAGATGGCCCGAGGATCAGCGCCCGGCTGTTTGGCAAAACTACCAACAGCACATCCAGTATGCGATGGGCTTGGCAGTACAAATTCAGACTTCTTTGCAGAATAACGACAACGCGACAGCAGCGGCTTATATCAAAGCTTTGTTCGATGCCAAGGAAAGCAGTCACCACACTTACAATCCGTAAGTTACGGACTTCAAATCAAAATCACAAAGGGCTGCCAATATAGGCGGCCCTTTTATTTTTGTGCGCCTTGACTTCATCGGGAACGGACTCAGAATTAAGGACAACCCTGTGGAGGATGGATGGAGCAGACTGTCTGGAAGAACGTGCGAGCCACCTGGCTTAGCAACCGACCTTCGCCATTAGCAGGATTCATATCGGCCTTAACGGTATTAATCCTGGTGATCGGCGCTATTAGCTACTGGAATGGATTTTTCAATGCCGATCAATGGATGGCAGCATCCGGTCAAACTATCTTTGAAAAGAAGCAAATCTGGCGACTGTGGACCGCTCTGATGTCCCACGCAGATATCGGGCATTTGCTGAACAATATGATTTTGTTTTTCGTGTTGGGATATTTGTTGGTCGGCTATTTTGGCTTGTGGATGTTTCCCACCGCAGCTTTATTCTTTGGCGGCATCACAAACCTCATCGTCCTAAAAGGTTATCCACCGGAAGTCACATTGCTAGGGGCTTCAGGCGTTGTCTATTGGATGGGTGGAGCCTGGTTAACACTCTACTGGCTTCTGGATGAAAAAAGATCTCACGTGCAGCGTGGGCTTCGATCCGTAGGAGTGGGTTTGTCTGTCTTTATGCCGACTTCGGCATTCGATCCACAAATCAGCTACAGTGCGCACTTTGTGGGATTCGTTTTGGGAATTGGATTTGCGCTGGTCTATTATGCGATTAAGAGAAAAGAATTTAAGAAGGCAGTTCAATACGAGTGGGTGGACTCAGAGGGCAATGTTTTGCATCACCCTTACGAAGTTCATCATCACCCACTTCATGACGCGAACTTGGGACTATCTCATCCACACACGCACGGGCACGGGCATTCCGAAAGGAATTGAAGTGACGTAAATGCGCAGGAAGCGAACTTTGGAAGGACCGAAGTAAGCAGTCTTGGATTCGCCAGCCGCGTAAACGCCTTCGATACCAGAAACAGGTTTGCCCCAAAGGATGTGAGAAATAGTGTCGATACGCTCGATGTGAGCTTTGGATCCTACTTCAACCATGATCTGAGAATAAGTGCCGCGGTTGTGGATCAGAATGTCTTTATAGTCAGGCGATTGCGTCGTGATAGTTGTTGTTAGAACATGGGTCCATTGATTCGCTTGAGCAGTGCCCAGGAAACCAAATGAAAGAATAAGTGCAGCGATAAGTGTTTTCATGATTTGCCTCTTTTGATTTTGAGATGTCGATCTACACTTAATTTGCAGAATTACAAAGCGTAAAGAGCTGAATGAGGAATTACAAATATGAAAACTCTGTCTGAAACAAAATACTCGATTCTGGATTTGGCTTCTATTGCACAGGGAAAGTCAGTGGCAGATTCGTTTCACAATTCTCTGGATTTAGCACGCCACGCTGAAAAATGGGGATTTACTCGCTACTGGCTGGCCGAGCATCATAACCTGGAAGGTATTGCCAGCAGTGCCACATCAGTATTGATTGGGTACATCGCAGGCGGCACCTCCAGCATTCGTGTGGGCTCGGGCGGGATCATGCTTCCGAATCATGCGCCGCTGGTGATTGCAGAACAGTTTGGTACTTTGGGCACACTTTATCCTGGTCGCATTGATCTGGGATTGGGACGTGCTCCGGGTACAGATGGTTTAACGATGCGGGCTTTGCGTCGGGATCTAAGGCGCGAACCTGATTTCGGTGAACTGGTTTTGGAACTGCAGGGATACTTCAAAGAGTCAGCCGCAGATCAAAAAGTGCGCGCAATTCCTGGAGCCGGTGTGAATGTTCCTTTCTGGATTTTAGGTTCATCACTTTACAGTGCGCAATTGGCAGCTTATTTAGGTTTGCCATATTCATTCGCAGGACATTTTGCGCCGGACGAAATGATGGAAGCGATTAAAATTTATCGCGCGGGTTTTCAGGCTTCAGAACATTTAAAAAAACCTTACGTCATGTTGGGCATTCAAATCGTAGCTGCCGATACGGACGAGCAGGCGCAAAAACTTTCAACCACGGTGATGCGCAGGTTCCTTGGAATCATTCGCAATCAGCGGGTTAACCTGGAACCACCGGTGGATTCGATGGCGGCATACTGGACAGTCGCCGAAGAGCAATTAGTAAAATCGCGACTGGCGACCGCTATCATCGGTGGACCTGAAACGGTGAAACGCAAACTTCAGGAATTTATTAATGCCACCCAGGCGGATGAATTGATGATTGTTTCAGATCAGTACGAACATCGTGATCGTCTGCGCTCGTTTGAGCTTATATCGCAGCTGATGCAAAACTGATCTTTTTTTAACCGGAAGCCGGGAGGGCCCTGTCTTATAAACAGGAAAGGGGGCCAAGGATGCGGTTCTTTATTTTAGCGGCAGTATTAGGGAGTCAGTTAGCGTATTCAGTGACGGAGGCGTCTGTTGCAGATCGTATCTTGCGCCGGAAGCTTTTAAGAAGTTTGCAAGTGATTGAGTATTCGATTGCGGCGAACGGAGGTGGAAGTGCTCCTACCATTATTGTTGGATAATAAATAAAAAGCCCGGTTTGTAACCGGGCTTTTTTTATTCTTACTTATACAGCAGATATTTCTTTCTTTCCTTGGCCCAGCTTTTTTCATCTTTAGCCAAAGCCTGATCCAGATCTTTTGGTGTGGCTTTCTTATCTTCAATCCAGTTTTTCAATGCAGGTCCGCCGTTGATCACATCAAATGCCAAACGGTTTTTGACGTACTCGTAGGCGAAATCACGATAAATCGGATACTGAGGATGCATTTCCCGAATCACTTTTAGCATCAAGGCTGTTAAACGGAATGGTTTAAAGACTTCGTGCTTGTAAGCAGTAACATCAGTATGGAACTGGAATCCGTGACAAAGTTTGCCAACGTGTTTGTGGAACGTTGGTTCGAAGTAACACTCGCGCAGGAGCACACCTTTGTGCCACTGCGGCGCTTTCTTTTTCATGCGAGTCAGAACTTCGCTGAAATCAATGTCTGAAGCTCCAATCACTTCCAAAGCGCGTGTGGTACCGCGGCCTTCAGATAATGTTGTACCTTCAATTAGAACAGTCCCTGGATAAGCTCGTGCCATATTCAAAGTGGCTGCATTCGGTGAAGGATTCACCCATGGACGTTTGATGTCCCAGCCAAAGCCTGGCGCTTTATTCGGCGCATAGCCCTTCATTTTTACGACATGCAGATCCAGATCCATTTTATAGAAATCAGCAAAGTACAAAGCGAGCTCTCCCACAGTCAGACCGTGGCGCATCGGAATGGGTGCAGCTCCGACAAATGATTCCCAGCCTGGAAGCATTTTGAAACCTTCAATAGGGCGTCCCGCTGGATTGGGGCGATCCAGGATGATGATGGTTTTACCCAGCTTTGCGCACTCTTCCATCACATAAAGCAATGTCGTGATAAAAGTATAAATACGGCAACCCAAGTCCTGTAGATCAAACAACAGAACATCAAAATGGCTCATCATTTCAGGTGTGGGTCTGCGAACTTCGCCGTAAAGACTGAAGATAGGGATTTTGTGAACCGGGTCGACAAAATCAGGACTTTCAATCATGTTGTCCTGTTTATCACCGCGCACACCGTGTTGGGGACCAAAGGCACAGGAAAGTTTGATTTTTTTGGAAAGCAGGTCCAGGCTGTGTTCCAGATTTTCATTCACACTGGCTGGATGGCAGACCAGTCCTACGCGCTTTCCTTTAAGTGATTTCAGCATTTTTGCATCGGAAAGCAGAACCTCGATACCCAATTTCATTTGTTAACTTCCTTGTTAAAGCAAAATTGTAAACCCAATCCCAAGGACGATTCAAATGGGAAATTTGTGCTAGTCCCGGAGGAATTGTTCCATGGCCAAAATCACAATAATCCGGCACAATAGAATCCAACAGGAGCCCTATATGGACAGCACAATGTGGGTCATCGGCGGAGCGATAATCATCTCAATATTCAGTTTTCTGGCTTATGCCGTGCTGGCCTTCTTTTTTCCAGAGTGGGTCGGGATCACTGGCAAGGTGGCACTGAACACGGAAAAAAGTCATGGCGAGGGTGCAGATGCCCCGGCGCATATCACGGACAAGTTTTAATTAACGGCTTGGCTGCGAGGTTTTGCGAAACTTCCCAGCGCTGATTTTCATATTCTTTTTCAAAAACCGGCTGAAATAGTTCGGATCTTCAAAGCCTAAGTTGTAGCCAATTTCGGAAACACTTAAATCAGAATACGACAGCAGGCGTTTTGCCTCCAGCAGGCAGCGGTTCAGAATGTATTCCTTGGCAGAAATATCCAGTTCCTTTTGCACTTTTGCAGAAAGGGACTTGGGAGTTAATTTCAGGCGGGCAGCGTAAAACTCCACCTGATGTTTTTCCTGAAAGAATTCCTCCACCAGATCAGCAAAGCGGGTCACGACGTCGTCGTTTTTTCCAAGCTCGCGATCCGCAGCTTTAGTTACGCGTAAAGCTTCCAGTAAAATTAAGCTAAGATAGCTTTGCAGACTGAGTTCAAAATTATCACCCTGCTGCAGGAATTCGGATTCCATCAGTTTCAAAAAACTTTCGGAAAATGCACTGTTGCCACTGGGAATTTTAAAATGATCAGGGACGTGGCGGCTGTGTTGCGGAAGATTTAATCCGCCCAAAAGATTCTTGTTAAAGGACTCTTCGGTGTATTCGATCACGAAACCTTGCGAGTTCCTGGCAAGTTTCCATCCATGCATCTGGCCGGGCTTTATAAAGAAAGCCTGACCGCCCTTAACCGGGTAAGTGTTAAAATCGATTTCGTGCCATCCTTGGGATTTATGCACGATCACGATTTGATAAAAATCATGTTTGTGGGGAAAGGCGACCTTGGGGATAACACGGTCTTTGAGGCGTTCGACCCGGATGTCTCCGCGGCGAACCATCTTTACCCCCAGGGATTCCAGTGGATGTCGTTTTTTTAGTAAATCCGATTTGGCGCTCATGAAACCTATTTCAAAAGGAATTTAATAATTTCTTCCTTTTGAGCATAGCCATCTTTGCGGCCTATTTCTATCAGATCCGAGCAGAATGTTGGATCAAACATCAAATAACTGATGATCTCGCTGGCATCCTGCAAACTTCCCAAACCTTTCATAAGGTAGCGAATAACGCGGGGAAGTTTTGCGGCTTTTTGCACGGCCATTTCGCCGATATCTTCAGACGGAGAAATGAACAGGTAATCCAGCGGGCGCAGGGACACCTTACGTTGTTGCTCGGGAGTGATGGCCGAGGCGTATTCATTCAAACGACGCAGTTTTTCGACGTCCTGCTCGACGGCATCCAGCAGGACACCATTCAAAATCGTATTGATCACACGGGCCAAACTTGGTGCAGTGTCCGTGCTTTCTGCATGCAAATCATAAGCAGTCGAACTTTGCAGTCGCACACCAATCACCATTAGTTTTTCCGCGCCCAAATAAATAGTCGGGCTGCACGGCGCGTGGTTACGAACAGCTCCGTCACCAAAGAAGCGTTCATTTACTTTAATTGGAGGAAACAAAAGGGGAATAGCCGATGACGCCATGATGTGTTCTGTATTAATCGGACTGAATTCGCTGCGCTTGCGGCCCTTGTCCCAGGAATTTACACTATTCTTGCTTTGCACGAATGTCGTCGTCGCAGATTTTGCATAATCGATAGAGGTAATACACAAAGCCTCAAGGTGACCAGCGTCGATATTTGATTGAACTTGTTCATAGTTCATATTGCGACTGATCAGTCCGCGAAGGGGAGTCGTATCCAACAAGCCGCGTCCCGGTGTTGTGCCGGTAATGCCGCCCAAGGAAATCTCTTTTAACCATTGAATGCCGATTTTTCCCATAGTGAGGGAATCAGTTGAAAACACCTGATCGAAATGAACTTCGCTCCACAGTCTTGCCAGGGATTCGGTGGCATATTTATAGTCGTGAGCATTGCTTGCCAGGGAACTGGCGTTGATGGCGCCGGCACTTACACCAGACAGAAAATCCAGTTTCAAAGGAATGCCCGAGGCCTGCGCAATTTCATAAACTGCAACCAGGACACCTGCCTGATAAGCACCTCGCGCACCGCCGCCTGATAATACTAACCCTGACTTTTTCATACAGGGTATTTATCGGAATTTCGTGGAGGGATCTGAAAGCGAATGGCCCCGTCTTTGGTCCAGGTTCTGCTAAGGAAGCACCCAGTAAAGATAGATGAGAATAGCTAATGCGAGAAAACCCAAAAGAATGGCGGTGATGGTTCCAACCAGAACGTAAATTTGCTTGGATTCGGGTTCTGATTTTGGATCTAGTTCCATAGGCTCTTCCTGTTCCGCTGAGGGGCGAATTTTCGTCTTGAAACAAAATATCTTGGGAAACAGTTAAACTTCAAGGAGCAATGTTACGGGACCGTCGTTAAGCAGTTGAATTTTCATGTCTGCTCCAAAGATGCCGCCTTGAGTTGGAATTCCCAGGGATTGACTCAGTTCCAATCCTTTTTTGTACAGCGGTTCGGCCAAGGCCGGTGATTCAGCACCAATAAAACTGGGACGTTTGCCTTTTGATGTGTCACCTAAAAGGGTAAATTGGGATACCAAAAGATGTTCACCAGCAACCTCTTTCAGCGACAGGTTCATCTTGCCTTCCTGATCTGGAAACACACGCAGATCAGCGATCTTGGTGATTAGTTTTTGGAGTTGTTGTTCGGTGTCACCTTTGGCGACTCCAAGAAGTGTCAGAAAGCCGGGGCCGATGGAGGAAATGATTTTTCCGTCCACGGTGACAGATGCGGAGAGAACTCTTTGAACTACGGCCTTCATGATCTAAACCTTTTCGTTGAGGATTTGATCTTTCATCAGGCCGTTAGCGAAGTCAAAAAAAGGGAGCTATAAGCTCCCTTTTTTTATTGCCACTCTGGTGCGTGGTTACTTTTCACTATTACGTTAGGTTTCTTAAGCGAAGCACCCACCGGGCGTCGTCGCGGAAGAGAGAAAGTCACTGTGGTTCCTCGGCCCGTTTGGCTTTGGATTTGTACTGTGCCTCCGTGCGCTTCAACAATCGTTTTTACGATTGCCAGGCCCAGGCCCGCGCCCTTATCTGCAGTCTTTTTTGCCTGCCAGAAGTTTTCAAAGATGGTCGGCAGTTGATTTGCAGGGATGCCAGGTCCGCTATCGATGACCGAAATATTAACGTATTTCTGATCACTGCGAACTTTCACAACCACCTTTTCACCTTTAGGACTGAATTTGATCGCGTTACCAATCAGATTCGCAAGGACACGCAGCACGCGTTCGTTATCATAGAATGCCAGGACGGGAGGGTTGACACTGTCGATTTGCAGACGAACATCATGTTGTTTTGCCAATGGAGCCATTTGCAGACGGGCGCTGTCCAAAACATTGTCGACGGATAATTGATCCATACGCAAAGTCAGACCATGCATTTCAGTATTCTTTTGATCGCGAATATCTTTGATCAAGCCTTCGATCGTGACCACAGTGGACTTCATAAGTTCACCGCTCTCAACGATATCCAGTCCTTGCGGAGTGGTTGCCATGCGCTCGGCCGTAGAGGAGATCATGTTCAAAGAATCCTGAAGATCGTGGGAAATCGCAAACAAAGTCTCGTCCCGATCCTGAACGGCTTTTTTGGCTTCGTCATAAAGACGTTTTTGCTGAGCCAGTTGGAAGGACTGTTTGCGCAACAGACGCACTACCAGGAAGCCCATACTGATGAAAATGAATACCAGTGATCCGGAAAGCCATGTCATACCAAATGGAATCTGGATTTCAGCCTGAGCTGCAGCTTCACGAATTTCTTCCTGGGCTTTGTCGATTTGCACCTGGTGCAAGTGGGCCATGTCATCGAAAGCTTCGTTGAATTGGGAGCGAAGAGGATTGGATCTGGCCTGATAGAACTGACCTACGATGCGTGATTCAGTTTTCTTATCGCGATGTTCAATGGCCTGGTCAAAGAACTCCTGATTTTTGTTTTGAATGTCCTGAAGTCGTTTCACAACTTCAGAAACTCCGGGAAGGTTGTGCTGCTTATCGAAAGCCGTCAAAGCTTCCGCCAGTGTTTCCTTTTCCTTTTTTTGTTTATCATAAATATTTTGGGAACCTAAGAGGAAGTAAGCGCGGCTGTTATCCAGCTGAGAAGATGCAATGCCCCGCATACGTTCGATCTCGATCAATGCGCCGGGGTCAGCGTGTGTAGTCACGCTGTTAGATGCAACACCTTGTTGCACGCGCATTGCGTAGCCCCACGCTCCAATCAACACTGCCGCAAAGACGACAGATAAGACCAGCAGAGCTTTCTTTTCGAATGTCGACTTTTTCTCTGAGGGCGACACTTCCGTTGTTTGATCGTTCTCTTCCAATAAGACTTCGGTTTGATTTGTTTTTGTGCTCATACAAATTGAATAACAACCCTCACAGTGTTTAAGCAACTGCGAATGTAATAAAAAAGTAACAAGTCTAGTCGAAGTTTGTGTTCCATTAAAACGTTTGAAGAAACCTTCACACAGAGCTGAGTGAATGGCTGTAAAAATCAATAGTGGATTCAGTTTCAGGAAATCCAGTTTTTATTTTCGCCGTCCCGATTTGGAATGATGTCAATGAAATTTGTTTATGTATCAAATAAGGATTTGTAGAGTCTTTATCCGGGTATTCTTAAAATTGCACGTTCACTTTTTGTACTAAATTTTTCACCTTCAAGTTCGCCGCAACTAAATCCGAAAGATCTTCGCGGAGGATAATGCATGGAACGATTTCAGTATCATTTATTCAATCCACGAGCTCTCACAGCAGACACAGTTCAACTAAGTAACGACGTCTATGATCTTTGGAAAACAGTTTATAAAGATGTTCTGGGTAAAGTGGGGGAGCCACTGAACCCTGACGACTTTCACCGCTGTGATGTTATCGTGGCCTTAACAGATAACAACAAGGTCTTTGGCTTTCATATGTACAGTGCCTTTGATCTTCGTTCCGATGCACTTCGCGATCATCACTACATGAAAGCTTTCGACGATCTGATCATCAGAAAATTCCAGCAGCGTGGAATCAATACGATGATGAGTATGGAGTACTTAACGGTGTCGCCGGAATATCGTTCCCGCAGTTCTGAAGTGAACTGGTCAGAAATCATCATCGCCCTGGGAAGTAAAGTCATGGAGGCCGGAGGCTGGGATTGCCTGGTGGGTACGGCCCGCCGCGATCTGAATGTGCGCCGCAAATCCGCCAAAAGTGGCGCGAACTATTTTGGCAGTGTGATCAAGATGAACTACGAATGTGAAATTCTGATGACCAAGTATGGCGAGGTTCAGCCACTCAGTGATCCAAAACATGCAGAGCTTGTCGAGGCGCTGTGGGCGGCGAAGGCCAATCACACGCAAATACTTGATGAAAACCGCATCGCTGTTCCGCTTAAAAAAGTCGCCTAATTTTTTAAATTATTTAACTGCACCCTAAAAAACTGAAAAGAGAAATCAATGAAGCACGCGAACGTAACCGAAGAACTAAAACAACTTTTGAAGCACTCGCAAAAACAGATCGAAAAATTTCCGTGGGAAGACAAGGCTGCCTATTCGGCCTGGGTTTCCCAAACTTATTATTTCGTCCGTCACTCTACCAGACTGCTGGCGCTGGCAGCGGCGCGCACCGAACTTGCGACACAGGAATTTCACAACCGCTTTCTGGCTCACAGTGGAGAGGAAAAAGGGCATGAGAAGCTTTTGCTTAACGACCTGAAAGCTTTGGGCGGTAAAGTGGAAGAGTGGCCAGAGATGCCCGGTGCCTGCGCGATGTATCAGTCGCAGTATTATTATATCGAACATAAATCTCCGATGGCTTTCTTTGGCTATATTCTGGCGCTGGAGGCCCTGGCGGCTTACTTTGGTGAGGAAGTGAATAAGCGGGTGGAGAAGGCCTACGGGCCGAAAGCTGCGCATTTTATCCGCGTTCACGCCGAAGAGGATCAGGGGCATACAGAAGAGGCCTTGTCCAAGATTGCTTCGTTGCCTGCTCACCATCAGGAAACGGTTTTACAAAACCTAAGACAGACATTGTCTTACTATGAGCAAGTGCTGAACCAATGCAAAGATTTTGCAAAGGCCGGAGTGAAGGCCGCTTAAGCGTAATTCAATCCTGGGTAACCAGGATATCATTTAGAGACATTTCCAGCGGTCCCCAAGGGGACCGCTTTTTATTCAAACTGAGTTTAGGTACAATAGAACGACATGGATTCTGAACGTTATAAATTCAGCTTTGAGCGTGAACTTGCACAGCTTAAAATTTATCGCGCGTACTTCCTGAACCTTTTGTTCTGGGGTGGTGTTGCAAGCTGCATGTACTTTATGATCAACTTCGGTTCCATGCTGGCAGAAAGCAGTTACTCGTTTCAACAGGATCTGGCCAGTTCCTCGGATGAGCGCAAGACCTACATGGCCTGTGTGATGATCATGCGAACCATCAACCCCTCTGCCACTGAATTTTCCAGCTGCGAGCCCTATAACACTTACGATAAAATCAAGCAGCGCAAGGTCGCGACCGTAGAACCCATCGATGGCGAATGCCCGGCGGGATATAAAATGATCACGAATTTTGGAATGATAACCTGTAAAGCGTTGCCGGCTGAAAAGAAGGAATAAGATCACAGTCTTTGGGCATAAAAAAACCGAGTGCTGTTAGACACTCGGTTTTTTAAATTCAAATTTCAATATGCAATTTAGTCGTTAAGACCAAAACCGGAAACCGGGAACATGGATACAGAGATCTGATACGTTTTGCCTTGTTGAGCAACACCAGCATCCAACCATTGCGCAAGGTCTTTGCGGAATGATTTGATTTTTTCTTTTGCTTCATCCAAACGAGCTTCATCAACTGTGATAGTGATCGTTGATTGTTCACGATCTTCACTTGGCATTTTCTCAAGCAGGCGCTCAAGTTTGCGCTTCATTTTCTTTTCGCGGCTGACTTCTGCAAATTGCTGAAGTTGCTCGCCCGGCAAATTCAAACGCTCACCAAACATACGAATAGTTCTCATAGTTACAGTGCGTTTGCCGTTTAGAATTTTTGAAAGGAAAGATGAGTCCACTTCCAGGTGTCTTGCGAATGCACGCAAAGAATAACGTGGATAGTTTTGGCTGCGACGAGCTAGCTCGTCCTCAAGGAATTGGCGGAAATCTGAATTTTTGATTTGTTCTTGCATGACCGAAGTGTCTATTTGCAGGGGACCGAATAATCAATTATTTGTTCACAGTCTTACACTAATTTAATAGAGCCGTGCGGGATGCGTCATGTTTTTCAAATTTTATCGAATATCAACAACTTACGGACACGTCCGTTTTCTGGAACATTACAGAATTTGGTGAATTGGAACGATGTTTTGAAGGGTAAAAACTCATCAAAAAATGCATCCAATTTGTCTTCATAGTTGTGGGTGCTAATGATGTAGCGTTTGATAAATACCGAATTCTTCTCATGAATTCCACGCAGGATGTCGGTGATGGTATGTGTCCCCACTCCGATGATCACCACGGTTCCACTAACTTTGTGCGTTAAGCTTTCTCCACTTTGCGCCCAAAAATACGCGCGTTGATCTTGTTCATACTTTTGGTGCTTTTGTTCGAAGCGTTCTTTCAGATTGGAAATAATATGCGGAACCTGATCCACGAAGTGCACTTCAGGAAAGCGTCTACTGCGATAGGCACTCAGTCCCAGGTAACCATGATCGCAGCAAAAATCCCAGACGGGCTCGCCCGGAATCAAATGGTCATAGACTGCTTGCATACGATCAGAAAGTTTAAACATGGTGCCAGCATTCTTACTAAAGCTGCGGCGGCGTTGCAATCGCGGCCTGCCTTGACTGTTACTTGGGTAAATCGGACACTCACGCCCATGAAAAAAACTCCATTAGCTGATACACACATTTCTTTGGGCGCCCGCATGGTCGACTTTGCCGGCTGGTACATGCCTGTTCAATATGCAGGTCTTCGTGAAGAACACGACAATGTTCGTAAGAACGTAGGTCTGTTCGACGTCTCTCACATGGGTGAAATCCGTGTGAAAGGTCCGAAGGCTCTTGAGACTTTGGAGTGGCTGACAACGAATGATGTGGCTCGCTTGAATGAAGGTGAAGCTCAATACTCGTTGTTGCCGAATGATCAGGGTGGCTTGGTTGACGATATTATCGTTTACTGCCTGACTAAAGATGCTGACTACTTGGTTTGCGTGAATGCTTCTAATAAAGACAAAGACTTTGCGTGGATGACGAAACACAATAAAGGCTCTGACATGACGGACGAGTCTGACAAGTGGGGGCAGATTGCGATTCAAGGGCCGAAAGCGCTTGAACTTTGTGACCGTGTCTTTGGTTTTAAAGTCAGCGAGATGAAACCTTTCACTGTGAAATCCGGAAAATTCCAAAACCACAATATCATGGTGGCGACGACAGGTTACACGGGCGAAAAAGGCTGCGAAGTTTTCGTGGACGCTGCGGGAACTGTGGCTTTGTGGAATGAACTTCTGGCTCAAGGAAAAGATTTGGGAGTTGCTCCGATCGGTTTGGGCGCTCGCGATACTTTGCGTACAGAGATGAAGTATTCTCTTTACGGTCACGAAATTGATGACACAACGAATCCATATGAAGCGGGTCTTGGATGGGTGGTAAAACCAGCTAAAAAAGACTTTATGAACAAGGCACAAATCGTTGGGGTCAAAGAGGCCGGATTAAAGCAAAATCTTGTGGGATTTAAGATGCTTGAGAAGGGCATCCCTCGTCAGGGTTACAGCCTGTTTTCTTTTGACAATAAAGAGATCGGAAAGGTAACTAGTGGTACTCACTCACCAAGCCTGGATGAACCAATTGGCATCGCATTTATTGATGTAGCTTATGCCAAAGAGGGAACTGAGTTCCAACTGGATATCCGTGGCCGCAAAGTGAAAGCGGTTGTTGTTAAAACACCATTTATTTCGAAATAAGGAGCCAATCATGCCATTCCATATTCCTGAAGACTATTACTACACAAAAGAACACGAATGGGCTCAAGTTGACGAGAACATCGTGACTGTCGGCATCACAGAGTTCGCGCAGGATTCTTTGGGCGAAATCGTTTACGTTGAACTTCCAGAAGAAGGTCAAAAAATCACTCAGGGCCAAATTTTTGGTGTTGTTGAGTCCGTAAAAGCGGTTTCAGACCTTTACGCGCCAGTTTCTGGCACTGTAATCGAAGTAAATGCGTCTTTGGGTGACGATCCATCTGTATTGAACGACGATCCAGTGAACGAAGGCTGGTTGGTTCGTATCGAAATGGATACTGAAAAAGAGCTAGCTAACCTAATGAGAGCTCCAGATTACAAAAAATTGATCGCAGACAAATAATTTCTATTGATTTAGCGGAGACAATTCGCTAAATCTTTGTTTCCGCTAAAACGGTGTTGCCCCGCTGGTGAAATTGGCAGACACGCTAGACTTAGGATCTAGTGCGCAAGCGTGGGGGTTCAAGTCCCTCGCGGGGCACCAAATCTTTCCGCAGGAAAGATTCTTTCAATCTTTCTTCTCTGATCGAAGAGTAATTAAAGCTGACTGAGTAAGTCGGCTTTTTTTATGTCCAAAATCTACCGCCACCGTGGCGGTAATGCGCGATGCAGAACCGAATCGGTTTTTAAATGCGTCAATGGCTCTCACTAATTCCGTTGTATTGAATTTAAATTGGATCCGGCTGTCGAAAGACACGGAGGCGTTTTATCGGGGCGAAGCTATGATTATGGAGCATGAAATTTGGTTTCGTTCTTACTTTCATTTTCATTCTTGCTGGTGCAGTACAGGCGGCGTCTTTGCCTTGTGTGGGAACTTACAAGGTTGCGGTTAATGAGTCGGAGCCGCTTTATTTTCGGGATGGGAATGCACAACGGTTTATCGGTGCTAGTCAGGATGTATTGAATGAATTGGCTGTAAGAACCGGGTGTAGGTTTTCGGTCGCTTCATTGAATCGCACGCGATTGATTTCTGAGTTGAAGTCTTTTCGGATTGATTTGATTGTTGTGACTATTAAAAATCCGGTTTTTGATGAGCTTGCTGGTTTTATTCCTATGGAATCTATTCAGCGGGAAGCATTGGTTACTGTCGAATCGGGCAGTAAATATAAAACTGTCGCTGATTTGATTAAAGACCCTCAGATTCATTTTTTGATATTGCCCGCGTTGAGCGTTTTTTTCACTAAGGAAGAATCTGTCAAACTTAGAAAAGAGGGACGCTTTATAACGGCGACGTCCATTCAAAATTCTTACGAAATTTTGCGACGAACAACGCAGACGGCGGTGGTTCAGGGTGATTGGGTGAACAGTTACTATATTAATACCATGAACCTGACGGGGAACTATCTCAGAGTCCTTGATCCCTCCAAGGCTTTTGAGGTCGGAATTTACTATCGATCCAACATCGACAATCAGAAAGATTTAAACGCCATCAAACAGGCACTCGGCAATATGGTCTCCGATGGAACGTGGAAGAAAATTACCGAACGCTACGGAAATTTTAAAACCAAAAAACCAACACGAAAATAGAATTATATTTCTAAGAAAATAGGGTCTGGATACAAGCTGGTAAACAGCTAAAACTTTGCTTGGGGCATTCTTCTGTGGAAAAATTGTCCAAAGTGGAGTGGTAATGTCACGATTGAATAAGAAATTGGAAAGCTGGGCTTCGCAAGGGTTGATCACTCAGGTTCAGGCGAATTCTATCGCTGCGTATGAAGATTCATTGCCTCGAACGAATTGGACCATGATTGGTGTCAGTCTGTTGGCGATTGGAACTGTCTGTTTAGGCATTATTTCCTTGATCGCTTATAACTGGCATTTGATTTCTGATGCCATTAAGTTAACGGCAGGCTTTTCCATTCTTTTTGTTACGGCAGGATTTATTGTTCGCAGTTCTACGAAAAACTATTCAAAACTTGTGCATGATGGACTGGTTGCATTTTTTATTCTGTTTTGTTTTGCGATGATTGGTCTCATCGCACAGATTTACAATCTTAAAGGCGATGATTACAAGACGGGGCTATTGTGGTCCGCGATGACTTTACTGGTTGTCAGCTCTGCATCTCATTTTCTTATTCCTTATTTTTGGACTTCGATTTTTATGCTGTCACTGGCCGTGGGATGTTGGCAGTGGCCGCCGCTGAAAGAATCTTTGGATTCAAGATTCTCGCTGTTTTTATTCCTTTCCGGATTTCTTGCTGTGGTGCTTAGAAGCTTTTTCCGAGGTGCGCTTCTGCAGAAATCAATCGAAGGTGTCGTTCTGTTTCTTTTTGTGTTTGCGTCTTTTATAATGTCCTATGGAGTATTTGGCGAATACAACGCCACGATTACCTTGGCGAAGATATGGCCACATTTCCTGTTAGTCGCATTGATCGCTTTCACAATGCATTTCGAGCCATCAATTAAGCGTTCCCATAAAACGATGGGACTTTTAATTCTTTCAATTCTGGCCTTCAATACGTGGCTTGAGATTTATTCTCCAGGCATGCGCACGCTTCAGGCGGTTATGGGAATTATTTGTTTTGTCGCTTGGGCCATTATCTTTTTCGCTGCCGATCAACGTAAGCTCTATCATCTGATGTTCGTCCTTACAGCTATCAAAATATTTGAAATCTTCGTTCGCGAAGCCAATAGTCTTATCTCTGCCGGTGTTGGATTGATCTCGGCGGGGGCGATTGTCATGCTTACTGCCTATGCTTGGAATAGCAAAAAGGATATTCTTGAACGCCGTTTGCAGGAGTATATCAAATGAAGAAAATGATCGCTGCTGTCGCAATTCCTTGTGTGGTTTTGTTGTCCCTGGCTCTTTATAATCAGCATTTCATTATGACGGGGCCGGTTTTTGAATTTGAAATCGAAGGCTATGATCCGCGTGATATTTTAGCCGGTCATTATCTGCGCTTCCGTATTAAGTATGCCACTGACACGAAATGTACCATTTCTTATGGGCCGGCAAATATGTGCCTGAAACCACAGCAAAGAGTGATGGAAGGTGATGACGTCGCCGGATGTGAAAACTGGATCGCGGGTCGATGTGAAAATGCACTTTTTAGAGACGATTTGGATCGTTTCTACATTCCACAAGACAGATCGCTATTGCTGGAATCCCAATTGATCGCGGGGCACGCTTCCGTGCAGGTTGTTGTGGGAAAAGGAAATGCACTGATCAAAGATCTTCTTGTAAACGGTAAACCTTGGACAGACGTGCAGAAAAACCAATCAAAGTAACTTGTTGTTATTGGAATTGAGCCGCCCGCTCGGGAGTGAATTGTGTTTTTGCATCCCATCGAAATTTCCGATCATTGATGACGGGCGGGGTTTAAACTTTATATTATTAGGTTTAAGCGGTGAGGGAAGTTTATATGCGAAATCAATGGTCATTCTGGATTGTAGCTTTGGTCTTGGGAATTCAACTGTCAGTGAGCACTGCCATTGCCGTGAGCTTTGAAGGTGATACGGGCATCACGAAAGAGCAATTGGTAGAATCCATTAAAAAAAGCACTTCGTTAAATGACGAGCAGATCGAATCACTGATCCAAACTTTATCAACGCAGTTTAAGCTGGGACCAGAACAGCGCATTCCAATTAAGGGCTATTTGTATGCGGCTGGAATGAATGGCGCGATGCTAGTGGATCATGATGTTTGGTATTTTGATGCAAACTTAGTGGATCCGGCGACTCAACAGATCGTTAAAATTCCTGAACTGTTCCTGTGTGACTTTCATAATGGCGGATTGAAATTTGAAGTGGCCTATAAGTGGATGTTCACTTTCATTCCCAGTGGTGTGAACGTCGATGAACTTAACGGCGGTCTTTATGGGCGAGGCGTCGGCGTTGTTGCTGATGCATTCCTAGGCGCTGAAGGTTCCTGGTTGCCTGCGCAAAACCGCCCGCACGATATTTTCCATGTGGCTTTAAAACTTGGTTTTGGTGGCGGAATCGTCTTCCCGAAAATGGAGTTCAAGCTTCGTCAAATCAAAGATGGAAAAGATGAAAAGCGCTAGTTAAAAATCAGGCCGTCTTTTTTCGCTTTGAAAGTCTTTTGCAGCACTAGTCGCCACTCCTCAAAAGACAGCGGTGTATAGCCGCGGTCTTTCTGCCATCCATAACCCCAGCGATAACTTGTGTGAAATTTCGGCGAGCCACCCATGCGCACGGCATAGTAGTAAGCTTCTGCAACTTTGGGATAGCCTTTGTCTTCAATGCAAACTTTAAGTTCCTGGTCAGCGTGCAGGCGCTCGTCTGAAGTGCCACCGCGCCAATAAGCGACGTCGTGTCTCACACAGCAATCCAGAAATACTTCAGGATCGTTGACCCAATCACCGTCGGGACTTCTGCTGCAGCCATCAGTGGTAAAGTCATTAAGCTCATTGGCCATCGCTGGGTGCGCGAAACCCATAAAAACTAAGAATAAAATCGTAATGGAAGCTTTCATGACAGACCTCGATTTACTGACAGCGCTCTTCGATGGCGTTCATGATAGTGATTAGTTTTTGCGGAGGATTTTTTACCTGCCATTGCCATCTGAAATCACGGCAGTCCTGCCATTTAGGAAAAACCATACGACCGAAGTTTTCGCTGCCATCATCCTTTTGCAGGCGATCGTAAACGATGTCCTGAATTCCCTTATAGGTACTTAGGGGCAGGATCTGTCTGGAAATCAAATCCAAAGTCACTTCAACACTGGTCACGAAACCGATCTGGCCAGGCAATGTCGGATACTTAGATTCACCCAAGCTGGAATAGGCTTCGCGAATGTAGGACACAGCTGGAATGTCTGGGAATTCCTTGGTCATCTGATCATACACAATCGTATCAAACTGACCATTGTCGCCAAAGAAGATAACCAGATCTGGATGTTCATACTTCAGAAGTCCGCGAATTACTTTTTGCTTAAGTTCTGGATCTTGTTTGATGCCGCTGTTCATGTGCAGCTTCGTAACCGGGAAGCCGTTTTCTTCAAGAAAGTCAGAATGCTGCTCGTTCATAAGCGCTTTAGGAGCCAGGCTGACATAGTGGAATTCGATATCAGAAATATTGTTTTGCAAGGCCTGGTAAATCTCGGCCATACCCACAAAGCGGCTGTCGTCGTCAAAAAAAGACCCTGCCGAGCGGGATTTTGAAAGGATGTTGGAGACCTTGATCGTGTCATCGATATCAGAGATCACCAGCGTTTTTGCCTGGGAAACGGATCCAATCAACAACAGAGAAACTAGTAACATTTTGTTCACGGGACCTCCCATAGTTGTCCAACATTTTGACAAGCATGCAGAAGTTTCCTGAGGGGAAACGGCATTCATGTATTTAAATGAACAGACCTACGGGAGTCAGAAAAGCAATTGCTGTGCCGGAGAAGGGTTACTTGATAGTCAGTTCCACTGGAACACGAAGCTCGTTGGAAACTTTTTGTAGATCAGGAGGGAGCTCAATAAGGGCGCCTCGTGGAATCTCCTGTTGAATTTTAAATTTATGCATCCAAGCCAGGAACTCACGGTCTGGTCCACGGCAAATCATCTGGCGGTCTTTGCCTTTTTCTTTCAGCGTATCACCGACAACGCGGGCAGCGTGAATTGGAGCGGGCTTGGTTTTTCGCACCAACAGATAGCTGGTCGTCAAAGTGCGGTTCTTCATAGGAAGCTGCTCTTCCATCGACAAAAACCATTTAGGCGCATCGAAATGAATTCGATCGTGGCACCAGTCCGTTTTTGACTGAGTCAGCAACGGGCAAGGACCTTCATGAGTGCATGGTGCCCAGACGTGAAAACCTTTTTCCAAAAGCTTCGTGCGAACTTGCATGAGCTTTCTGCCGTCTTGTTGAGTCGAGGGCTCTGCAATCATAAGGGCTTCGCAGTCATAGGCCCAATCAGGTAAGTCAGAAAGTTCCGTCAAAGAATAAGAAAACAAAGCTAATGTTTTCCCAGGATTCTTGATTTTTGATTTATTGATCGTGCGAATCCACTCTTCGGATTTAAAGAAAGGAAAATACTTTTCGATCAGTCGTTGAGGCTCTGCTGCGCGTTCGATCAACGTGTATTTCAAATTCTGGGATTCAGAAAGACTTAAAGATGCTGTCGCAAGACCCGCTCCGAAATCCATGACTTCTTCCAGATCTTGAAAGAATCCGCGTTTTTCACCCTCGGCGATAACTGCTCGCAGGCGGGCTGCATTTAACGGAAGGTAGTAACAAAGATATGCAACCTGCGCCCAGGATTCGTGCCACGGTGTTTGGCCTTCAGGCTCATTGATAAAGAAATCAGACAAAGCCAAAACGCATTTCGCCAGTTCCTTGGAATCATTCAGGGAAAGCTTATAGTCGGCAAGTGCTTGCGCAATGGCCGTTTCAAAATTTGCGGGTACAGAGAAATGTCTTTGCATGGATGGCGGGATTCTACAGAGTATTCAGGGCTTTTAGCAAATCTTCGACTTGGATTTCTTCCATCGCGTGGTCGTAAGGGGGATTTTCGTTCTTAGATACGAAAATTTTTACATTTTCCCCGCGGGCAGCCCAGCGGCGTGGGTGCTGAACACGGATGGGCGAGTAAAGACCCAAAACCGGTGCCCCCAGGGAAGCTGCCATGTGCGCAACTCCTGTACTCGGTACCACCACAGCTTTGGAGTTTTTTAGAATCGTGAAAAGCTCTGTTGGCTTTAACTGATTCTGTAAATTCACGACTTGGGTATCGTTTTTAAAGCGAGCTTTGATCGCCGTTAAAAAAGGCTCGTCGGCAGGTGTGCCGGTCAAAGCCACCTTTGCAAACGGAGTGATCTGTTCAATCAAAGAAATATAACGATCTGTCGGCCAGTTCAGTGCTGATCCTGCCATGCCGGCGTGGACTACAACATAATTTTTCTCGGTCAACTCGTGCTTGGCAAGAAGCTCAGGGTTATTCGCAACTACCAATTTCAAAACCGGTGTCGGCTCTTTGGATTTTTCATCCAAAGCATAACGAAGCAAATCCATGTTGTAGTCTGCTTCGTGCTGGGTAGCCTGGCTGCGACGTTGGCGCAGACCTCTATTTAAAAACAAAAAACTGTGCCATTGGGATTTTACTCCCGCGCGAACTTTCACACCCTCTGTCCATAAAGCGAAACTCACCCACCAGGGGGCTTGAAAGCTTACGGCAACATCTGGTTTAAATTCGCGAATAAAAGCACGCAGAGTTTGCAGGGAAGCTTTCCAATCGTCTTTGGAAAGCTCAATGAAGGAACGTTTGGGATCAGCATTGTCAGGAACAAATCCCAAGCCTTTTGCGATAACCCATTTCACTTCACAGTTAGACAAAAATGAAGCCTGATCCACACACATCGTGGAAATCAAATCGCCGATTTTGTCTAAACGTATAAGTAAAACTCGCTTCATTGCTTCCTTAAAGTGCGCCGCAGATATTGAATGCGGCGCATACGTAAACAGGACCTGGCACCTATTAGCGGTACTCTTCGATCGAAGGGCAAGAACAGATGAGGTTGCGGTCGCCGTAGGCGTTGTCCACGCGGCCGACCACTGGCCAGAACTTGTTCGTGCGCAACCACTCAACCGGATAAACCGCTTCTTCGCGAGAGTACGGATGATTCCATTCAGGTTTCATCATCATCTGCGCTGTGTGCGGAGAATTCTTCAGAGCGTTGTTTTCCTTATCCATCTTGCCAGACTCAACCGCCGCGATTTCAGCGCGGATGGAAAGCATAGCATCGATGAAACGATCCACTTCCTGTTTTGGTTCAGATTCAGTTGGCTCAATCATCAATGTGCCGGCCACCGGGAAGGACATTGTCGGAGCATGGAAACCGTAATCGATCAGACGTTTTGCAACGTCAGTCACGTCAATGCCAGATGCTGTCTTGATATCGCGAACGTCGATGATGCATTCGTGGGCTACGTAACCGCTTTTGCCTTTGTAAAGAACCGGGTAGGCCTTTTCCAATTTTTTAGCGATGTAGTTCGCTGACAAAATCGACACAAGCGTCGCCTTACGAAGACCTTCAGCACCCATCATTGTGATGTACGCCCAAGAAATCGGAAGGATCGAAGCTGAGCCCCAAGGAGCGGACGTCGTTGAAGTGATCCCGTTTGCAGGACCGGCTTCAGGAATAACAGAATGCTTCGGCAAGAACTCTTTCAAGTGCGCGCCGACACCGATAGGACCCACACCCGGACCGCCACCACCGTGAGGAATCGCGAATGTTTTATGCAAGTTCATGTGGGAAACGTCAGCACCGAAAGTACCTGGGCGGCACATACCAACCAGGGCATTCATGTTCGCTCCGTCCATGTACACCTGACCGCCGTTTGCGTGAACGATATCGCAGATTTCTTTGATACCTTCTTCGTAAACACCGTGAGTGGATGGATATGTGATCATCAACGCAGACAAGTTGTCTTTGTGTTGTTCTGCTTTGGCTTTTAGATCAGAAATTTCAACGTTACCCAAATCGTCGCAGTTAACCACAACAACCTGCATACCCGCCAATGCCGCAGACGCTGGGTTTGTTCCGTGCGCAGAGGAAGGAATCAAGCAGATGTTTCTGTGGCCTTGACCACGGGACTGGTGGTACTTGCGAATTACCAATAGACCCGCGTATTCACCTTGAGAGCCTGCATTTGGTTGCAAGCTAACTGCTGCGAAACCCGTGATATCGCAAAGTTTATTCTCAAGATCTTTGATCATTTCGATCAAACCTGAAGTTTGAGTAACCGGAGCAAACGGGTGAAGTTTGCTGATCTCTGGCCATGAAACCGGAACCAATTCTGTCGTTGCATTCAATTTCATCGTGCAAGAACCCAATGGAATCATTGAGTGAGTCAAAGTGATGTCTTTGTTTTGCAAGTGGTGGATGTAACGAAGAAGTTCCGTCTCGCTGTGATGAGAGTTGAACACTGGGTTTGTCATGAATGCAGATTTACGGGACAACTCAGCTGGAATTTCCAGTTTCAAAGTGTCGTCGATCGCAAGACAATCAAAGGCTGCTTTGTTGCCGCCATTGAACGCCATCCAAACTGTTTCAACGTCAGTCAATGTGACAGTCTCGTTCAAAGAGATGCCCAAAGTCTTGTCGTTGATTTTTCTGAAGTTCATGCCCAGGTCTTCAGCTTGCGCTAAAATTCCCTCAGCGTTGTCAGAAGTAACTGTGATCGTGTCAAAGAACGCGTTCTTGGAAACGTTGTAACCAAGCTTGGACAGTCCGTCTGCCATGATTGCCGTCAGGCGGTTCACGCGTTGAGCGATTTTCTTAAGACCTTCAGGTCCATGGTAAACCGCGTACATGGAAGCCATGTTCGCTAAAAGAACCTGAGCGGTACAGATATTCGAAGTCGCTTTTTCACGACGGATGTGTTGCTCGCGAGTTTGCAAAGCCAAACGCAACGCTTGTTTGCCTTGAGAGTCTACAGAAACGCCCACCAAGCGGCCTGGCATCATGCGCTTGTAAGCGTCTTTCGTTGCCAGGAAGGCTGCGTGAGGACCGCCGTAACCCAATGGTACCCCGAAACGTTGGGAGTTGCCGACAACGATGTCAGCGCCCCACTCGCCCGGAGGAGTAAGTAGAGTCATCGCCAAAAGATCCACGCTGGCTACAACGTGCGCGCCCTGGTCTTTGTATTTTTTTGCAAGATCCGCGTAGTTTTCAACTGCACCTTCAGTATCAGGATACTGGAAGAACACACCGAACGCCGGTTTTGCAAAATCGTAAGTCGCAGGATTAGTCACGATCATCTCAAGTCCCAATGGCTCCGCACGAGTGCCCAGAACTTCGATCACGTGAGGATGCATTTTATCGGAAACTACAAACGCGTTTGCTTTGGTTTTGCAAAGTGCGTGAGCCATGAACATCGCTTCCGCAGCAGCAGTTCCCTCATCCAGCAAAGATGAATTTGAAATCTGCATACCTGTCAGGTCTGCCACCATCGTTTGGAAATTCAAAAGCGCTTCCAAGCGACCTTGTGCGATTTCCGCCTGGTAAGGAGTGTAGGCTGTGTACCAAACTGGATTTTCAAAAATGTTTCTTTGAATGATTGTTGGCGTGATGGTGTCGTGGAAACCCATTCCGATATAGGATTTCATCACCTTGTTTTTTGAAACCATGGATTTCAAATGATTCAACAAACCGAATTCAGAAATGCCGGGGCCTACGCCGTCGAATTTGTGCTCGGTGCGAATTTGGGAAGGAATAATTTTGTTGGCAAGATCTTCCAAAGAAGCAAAACCAAGTTCTTTCAACATCTCCTGGATGTCGGAATCGCTAGGGCCGATATGGCGTGGGATGAATTCATTTCTTGGAGATAAATCGTCGATTTTCATATACACCTCAATAACGCAAAAGAGCCTAGCACAAGCGGCTTTCCGGTTAAAGCTTTGTGGGAGAAGCGACCGCGCTAATGCAAAGCAATATAGTTGCCTATTTTAAAGCATTCCACGGGCATTGGGGGAATTAGTTTGCAGAGGAGAACTCGGCTTCGCAGTCCGAGATGATCTTTTTGGCATTGGCGCCGTTTTGGCAGGCCTTGATCCAACTTCTGGCCAGTTCCAGACGGTCATTTTCGGCTTTAAAGGATTCCAGACGTTGGGAAATGGTCGGGAGCTGAGTCAGTAAGGTCGATTCCACCTGTAGCGTCAGTAGGACCTTATTCTTATTACTCAGAGTGTCTTTGTTCAGAATGTCCTTCAAAAGATCGCGGACAGAGTCAGGAACGACCTTAGAAGCAACCGACATCTGCCATAGCTTAAAGCGAAAGCGGGGATCTTTGAGGGCGCGGTTACCTGCGGTTTTATAGAAGGTCGTAAGATAGGCGGTGCGCTCGTTGATCAGCTGGTCCTGATCCAGTTCGCTGGGGTTGCAAAGTGTTTTGCAAAACGGAGGCATGTTCTTGTTTTCCAGGATTTGCTTTAGAGAGTTGAAGGATTCAAGCTCCAGCACATAGCCTTCGCCGATTTTCATCACTTCTTGCAGATTGTGATTCTGCTTCTGCTCTTCGTGGAGGTTGTTCAGCACGTAATAAGTAACTCCTCCCACAGCAGTGAGAGTGGTCACGATACTGACTGCGATAAATATGGCGGTGTATTTTGCTGCAACTTTAAGAACCTTCATGCAGTACACATCATACTCAATGGTTGATGGGAGCTCAATGACTCGAGCGTCAGGACCAACGAAGGTCTAATTGCATTTCTGGTGTTTATAAAGGGTCGCGACTTCGGCCGGGGAAAGTACGGTATTCCAAACGGCGAATTCGTCCATCTTACCGTTGAAAGCTACTGTTGCTGGATTCGATGTCGTACTTGCTGGAACGCCAGTAAGATATAGCGGATAAGCTGCATCAGAGTTCACAGTTCCTGTGCCGGCTTGTCTCCAGTTGTAACCGCCGTAGCTCGCGTAATTGGCACAACCGGCTGTGATGCGAGGATCGGCAGCACCAGTGTACGATAGCTCTGTTCCATCCATATATATTTTTGCTGACGTTGCAGCCGAAGTTCCATCCCAGGTAACGACGATGTGGTGCCAACTGCTTGCAAAATAAGTGGAGTTAATCGGGCAAGTGAACAATTGCATGTTGTTGGTGGCATGAACCTTAATAAAGCCAAACTGGCCGGTGGTTTCTAGAATAAAGTAATACCCACGGCTGCCGTTACTGTCGCTTTTATAAAAGAAGCGTTGGTTATTTCCAGAAGGCATCGCCATGTTCACCCAAAAACTCCAGGTGCCAGCGGCCATGTCAGTGATACCCGCCGAGGTGCCGGCATTGATAATGTCATTGGCATTTCCCGTTGCTGAAAGACTTTGACGAAGATTCGCCAAGGGACTTGGAGCTGCCGCATGATTTGAATAGGTCAGAGTTGAAGATGCGATGGTTGCTGTAGCATCTACACCAGGAACAACCCCGGTTAATGTTGCGCCATTTGCAATGGTACCTGAGCCATCAAAATTAAATAACATCTGCAAGTTGGTATTTTTAGGAAGCCACGCTGATCTGTAAAGAGGAACGCAGCGACCCGAATTCCCAGTAGTGCCGGAATCAACCAACGCGCGTGTTTGATGGCCAAGTTGGGCATAAGTAAAAGAGGGTAATAGCAATACCCATACGACAAATGATTTCATTATTGATATCCCGTCGCCCAAGTGATCACGCAATCCCAGTTCGCACCATTTGAAAGAGTCAAAATGTTGTAAGTCGACCAGGTTCCACTGATAGTTGCCGCATTTGGTGGAAGGAATTTGGAAGTCGTACAGCCCGTAAATGTATAAGTGCGTGAAGTTGTATCTTTGATCACCAGTGTATAGTTACCACCATTAGTCATGTTGGAAAGAGTGATCGCTGTGCCTCCAACCGCTGAGAGAACTGCTGTGTTACTTGTCGCTAAGTTGACCGTAGCACCAGAAAGAGAATTCGGAGTACTGACGATGGTACCGGCTACCTCAAGTTTTGTATTCGAAGATGGGCTGGTGGTATTAATCCCCACCCTTTGAGCAATGGCCACGATACTGCCGGTGGTGACGGTAGCAATTGGGTAACCGATTGCCACTGTATTAGTGTGACCACTGATTCCCATATGTTCTGTATAAGTGCTTGTGTTTGTACCAAACACGATATTTGGCGCCGGATTTGTCGCGGCCCAACCAGAGTAAACGGCTCCGATGAATGCATCGCCGGGTCCATTGCCACCAGCAACTTTAAAATTCATGAAAGCGCCACCTGGATTGCTCCAGCTACTGTTGTTATTATTATATAGTTGAAGTCCATAGCCTCCAGCTCCAGGAACTACCCCTTGGGCATAGCTGACAGAGTCTGTGAAAGTGAGATTTAAGTTTCTCGAAAGGGCTCCAGAAGTTCCAATACCAACTTTACCAGCCGTATCAATTGTCATTCGGTCTGCATTGTTGGTTTTAAACGTTAATGTATTATTGTCATTGGTTCCAAGAGTTGCTGCTGCGCCGAACGAATTGCCGCCATTGGAGAATACTCCGGTTACAGTAGGTGCCTGACAGCCCCAGCCAGAAGCAGTCCAGGTCGGAACGTGTCCTACAGTAGCGCAGGCGAAGTCATAGAATTTTCCAGTGGAGTCTTTTAAAACCATATTTGTAGTGGCGGTACTTACACCGGTAAAATTCATGTTAGTACCCAAGATCGTACCGGAAGCGATTTTACCAGTAGTGACAGCACCGTTGGCAATGGTCGCAGCTGCTGAACCCGGACCTGAAGCTGTTACATCACCAGTTAACGCAGTGATATAGTTGCCTGCAGCTTGTTTTGCAGCGAAAGAGTCGTAATCCGTTTTGCTTAATAGACCCGCAGTTACGCTGGAAGCGGAAGCCATCGGGATATTCAGTGTATGAGCAGAACCCGCAGAAGACCAAGCAGGAGCCGTACCTGAAGTACCTGGCGTAGCAAAAGTTTGCGTCGCAGTCGTTAAGCCATTTAGAGAGCTAATAGCTCCACCTACTGAACCCACAACTTTAACCGCACTACCATCCCAATACTTCACAACATTCGAGGTGGTGTTGAACCAGGTTTTACCTTTACTTGTAGCGTTCCAACCAGCGATCAAAGTTGCTTCGGTAGCATCTGTGTAATTACCCAGTCCCAAAGAACCAGTCATTACGTCGCCAGCCTTGTTTACCGGAGTATAAGTAAGGGCTGTAGTAATATCACTTGCTGCTAAATCTGCACCCGTAGTTACGCGACCTTTAACGTCGACAGTCACTTTCGTGTACGTGCCAGCTGTGGCTACAGTTGCAAGAGTCAATGCACCCGCATTTGAAATCGTGGCATCACCACTCATCGCAACTGCAGTTGCTGCGTTAGATCCATTACCAATCCACATTGAACCGTTCGCCAACGAAGGTAAAAGCGCGGTTGGAGCCTGACAAGCAAAGCCTGAAGCTGTCCAAGTTGGAATGTGTCCAGCCGTGGCACAAGTGAAGTTTAGGAATTTTCCAGTATTGTCCTTAAGAACGATGCCCGTAGTTGCCGCATTAGAACCTGTAAAGTCCATATCAGCACCAACGATAGTACCGTCATTAATTTTTGCACTTGTAATCGCATTGTTAGCGATAGTTGCCGCAGCAGAACCCGGACCAGAAGCCGTCACATCGCCAGTCAATGCTGTCACATAGTTGCCAGCAGCTTGTTTCGCCGCGAAAGAGTCGTAATCAGTTTTGCTTAATAGACCCGCTGTCACGCTGGAAGCAGAAGCCATCGGGATATTTAGTGTGTGAGCAGAACCCGCCGAAGACCAAGCTGGAGCTGTGCCTGTTGTACCTGGAGCTGCAAAGGTTTGTGTAGCAGTCGTTAAGCCATTTAAAGAAGCGATAGCACCGCCAACGGAACCTACAACTTTAACCGCACTGCCATCCCAATATTTTACAACGTTGGAAGTAGTGTTGAACCAAGTTTTACCTTTATCCGCAGAGTTCCAGCCTGTGATCAAAGTTGCTTCGGTAGCATCCGTGTAATTGCCCAGACCCAAAGAACCCGTCATCACATCACCAGCTTTATTCACTGGAGAGTAAGTAAGTGCTGTGGTGATATCGCCCGCTGTCAGATTTGCACCCGTAGTCACGCGACCTTTTACATCGACAGTGACTTTAGTGTAAGTACCAGCAGTCGCAACCGTTGCCAAAGTCAAAGCACCCGCATTCGACAAAGTCGCATCACCGCTCATAGTTACTGCAGTGGCAGCATTAGATGCGTTACCCACCCACATAGTGCCGTTAGCAAGGGAAGGCATTAGTGGAGTAGGAGCCTGACACGCCCAACCTGTCACCGTCCAGGTAGCAACGTGACCGGTAGTACCGCAGGCAAAATCAAAGAATTTGCCAGTGTTATCTTTGATAACCAAACCAGAAGTTGCAACGTTAAGACCCGTAAAGTCCATATCTGCACCGACGATTGTACCATTGGCGATTTTTGCACTGGTCACGGCGTTATTCGCGATAGTTGAAGCGGCGGAGCCTGGGCCTGCTGCAGTTACATCACCCGTAAGAGCAGTCATGTAATTGCCCGCTGCTTGTTTCGCAGTGAAAGCATCGTAATCAGTTTTACTTAGTAGACCTGCTATCACACCCGTATCAGCAGCCATTGGAATTTGCAGCGTATGAGCATTGCCTGCAGATGACCAAGCTGGAGCCGTACCTGTATTAGTTGCTGGAGTTGCAAAAGTTTGTGTTGAACCAGATTGACCATTCAATGAAGTCAAACCTGCACCAGAGATACCAAGAGCCTGAGCAGCAGATCCATCCCAGAATTTTACCTGGTTAGTGGAAGTATTAAACCAAGTTTTACCTTTGTCACCCGCGCCCCATCCAGCAATCAGAGTGGCTTCAGTCGCATTTGTGAAACTACCAAGACCCAAAGAGCCAGTCATCACATCACCAGCTTTATTAACTGGAGTATAAGTAAGAGCCGTTGTGATATCACCAGCGCTCAAGTTTGCACCAGTCGTTACGCGACCTTTAGCATCGACAGTAACTTTCGTATAAGTACCCGCAGTGGCAACTGTTGCCAATGTCAAAGCACCTGCATTCGACAACGTGGCATCACCACTCATAGTAACAGCTGTTGCCGCATTCGATGCATTACCGACCCACATCGTACCATCAGCTAAAGATGGAAGCAGTGGAGACGGAGCCTGACACGCAAAACCAGAAGCTGTCCAAGTAGGAACGTGACCCGCAGTACCGCAGACAAAGTTAAAGAACTTTCCAGTGTTATCTTTAATTACCAATCCAGAAGTCGCAACATTCACACCAGTGAAATCCATGTCAGCGCCAACGATGGTGCCGTCATTGATTTTAGCACTTGTGATGGCGTTATTGGCGATAGTCGCTGCCGCAGAACCAGGTCCTGTCGCAGTCACATCACCAGTAAGTGCCGTCATGTAATTGCCTGCAGCTTGTTTCGCAGCGAAAGCATCATAATCAGTCTTACTTAAAAGACCCGCAGTTACACCCGTGTCAGCCGCCATTGGAATTTGCAGTGTGTGAGCATTGCCAGCAGAAGACCATGCTGGAGCTGTTCCAGTGTTAGTCGCAGGTGTTGCAAAAGTTTGTGTTGAGCCAGATTGACCATTCAAAGAAGTCAAACCTGCGCCCGAGATCCCTAGCGCCTGAGCGGCAGAACCGTCCCAGTATTTCACTTGATTTGTGTCAGTGTTAAACCAAGTTTTACCTTTGTCAGAAGCATTCCAACCAGTAACCAAAGTGGCTTCAGTCGCATTAGTGAAGCTACCAAGACCCAATGAACCCGTCATGACATCACCAGCTTTATTTACTGGAGTGTATGCAAGGGCTGTCGTGATATCGCCAGCTGTTAAATTTCCACCAGTTGTCACGCGACCTTTAACATCGACAGTAACCTTCGTATAAGTGCCTGCAGTGGCAACAGTCGCCAAAGTCAAAGCACCTGCATTTGATAAAGTCGCATCTCCACTCATCGTAACTGCAGTGGCAGCGTTGGAACCATTACCCACCCAGATATTGCCATTCGTAAGAGAAGGCAAAAGCGGTGAAGGAGTCTGACAGGCGAATCCAGATGCTGTCCAAGTCGGAACGTCACCAGCAGTGGAGCAAGTAAAGCCTAAAAACTTACCAGTCGCATCTTTAAGTACGATTCCAGTGGTTGCACTATTTGCACCCGTGAAATCCATATTTGTGCCGAGGATTGTACCGCTGGCAATTTTGCCAGTCGTCACCGCACCGGAAGCGATTGTTGGATTTGGATAAGTACCAGTAAGATCACCACCAGCAGTTGCGCCGGACTGAAGTGCACCAGTGATGCGGGAATCATTACCTGCTGCGAACTGATTTGCTCCAGTACCTTGAAGCGAAGCGATTGTGACATCACTTGGACCTGCAGCAGAACCAGAGTTATTACCTTTTAAAGTATAAGCTGGCATGTTCGCCATTTTCGCATTGGTAACTGCGCTATTGGCAATTGTCGTTGCCGCAGAACCAGGACCAGAACCAGTTACATCACCAGTCAAAGCCGTGATCGCAGCACCTGTGGAACCAACTGCAATCGCAGCGGAGCCATTCCAGTATTTCAACTCGTTAGTTGTCGAGTTATACCAAACTTTACCACTGTCTGCGCCAGTCAAACTTGGGTCCGCAGCATTGTTGGAAACATGAAGGCTGCGATTTGCTGCCATCGTCATGTAACCAATATTAGTGATATTATTGTTAGCCATATCAATGGCGCCAGACATTGTGCCGCCAGCAAGTGGAAGCTTCGTTGCATCCGCAGTCGTCGGAGTTTGGCAGCCCCAACCCACCACAGTCCAAGTCGCAACTTGACCTACTGTCGAGCAGGCAAATTCAGCAAATTTTCCTGTAGCATCTTTGATAACGATATTTGAAGTCGCAACATTAGTACCTGTAAAATCCATGTCGCCGGAAACGATTGTGCCGTTAGCGATTTTTCCACTGGTCACAGCATCGTTGGCGATTGTTGGATTCGGGTAAGTACCACTAAGATCACCACCTGCAGAACCGCCCGGAGCGATGCCTGTGATAGTAGTTGGCGTTACAGATGTAATTCGACCTTGAGCATCGACTGCCACAACCGGAACTTGAGTTGCAGAACCATATGTACCTGCAGTAACTCCGGTATTACCCAAAGAAACTGTCACGTTACCAGAAGTACCGCCGCCAGCAAGACCGCTTCCTGCAGTGACACCCGTAATTGTCCCTGTAGAAGTGGATACACACGAAAACATTGTACCATTCCAGCTAAGTGCTTCGTTCGCGGCACACGTTGCCAGGATGTTTTTCAAAACGAAATCATTGATACTTTTATCAGCCAAAGTTTGCGCGCTGTAAGCAGTCATCGCGAATGGAACAGAACGAATAGTGCTGGAAGGGCTGATTTCCTGCCATCCGGTGCCGTCATGGAAAGAAACTTTAAGTAAGCGTTCAGAAGTGGAAGTGGCATTCCAAGTACCACCACCATGACAGAAGTAACTCACGCCATTGATAAATGAGTCAGAAAGTTTATTTGCTCCGCCGACTGCATATAGAACTGTTCCATCGCCGATCGCGATGTCGAACACGCCCTCGGAGTTTTGCATATTAACGTGTTGGCGTTCTTCAGAATACAGAACGCAAGTGCCATCGGTGGAAGTAACTTGAAAGCGGAAAGAAACGTCGTTGTAGTTAAGTGGATTTCCCAATGAATCGATAATGCGACCCTGATAGGTCAACTTCTGTGGTGAGGCGAGTGCTAAGGTGACCGTAAAAAACAGTCCTCCTAGCAGTGTTCCAGATAAGATTTTTTTACCGATTCGCATAGTACGTCCCTGTTAAAATCTCGTTAAAAAAACGTTCTGGAGTACTGATCGGTATGTAAATTCAGTTAGTTAAGTACTGTTACGGAAATGAAACTTAAATCCCCGTCATATTTTGGCGAAGGGGTCTCTAATTGATTGGAGTCGATTTAATAAAGAATGGTGAAGGAAACAAAAAAGCCCTTGGGAACATTCTCGACCAAGGGCTGGATCAAAATAAGACGAAACTAAAGTGAGACTATTTGCGAGTAGCTTTTTTTGCTGCCTTGCGAACTGTTTTCTTGGTCGTTTTAGCAGGGCGTTTAGGAGCTGCTTTTTTAGCGGTTTTTGCCGCGCCTTTTTTTGCCGTCATTGTTTTTTTGAACAATGCTTTTTCCAACTTCGCTTTTTGTACGATCGCTTTTTTCTTAGCTACCTGGATGTTCTTCTCCAAAGCATCAGCGGACTTTTTGATTTTGCTGATTGTGCTGCTGACTTCTTTTTCAAGCTTTTCTTCAGAAGCGCTTAGGATTTTGACGATCTCTTGGTATTTCTGCCAAGCTTGTTCGACTTTTTGTTCTTTAGTTTTGTCGAATTTGCCTTTCAGATCACCTTCGCGTTTTTTGATTTCTTCACTCAAAGTCTGGAAGTTTTCAAGAAGGCTTTGTACGTTCTTGTTCTTTGAAAGATTGTTCAACATTTTTTGGAATGATGCAGATGACATAATAGTCTCCTTTCAAGAGCTCGGAAATCACTTTACACCCGTGACTTCCGAATTAAAAGACTTGAACTGTTATTTTGACGTAAAACTGAAAGTATCCAGCCAAACTTCACGGTTTGAAGAAAACTTGCCCGGGAATTTTTCTAGAGCTTTTTCTCGAAGTTCCATGGCTTTCTCGGAAATATAGGACTTGATATGGTCCTCGTCCTTCACTTTAAACACAATACGCAATTCCTTGGCAGAGGACTCCATTGCGCCACCTTTGCGCAGGCAAAGATCAGCACTGATGAAACCTGGAACAGTCAGGATATCCGCAATGTGTTCATTTTTAAGCCATTCAACGTACTCATTGTAAGCTTCGTATTGCACAGTTGTTTGTACGATATAAGTAACCATCTAAAATCTCCTAAAGAGTAAATTTAAAATCTTTGATCAAAAAGCCCGGCAGTTTTTTTCCACCCCAGGCGCGAGAGCTGTACGTATCAACCGAAGGATCGATGTCCTGGAAGTTCGTAACTGCCAAAAGGTTCTCACCCAGGCAGTCAAACAAGCTCTCATCCCAGCGCATGTCTGCGATAGGAGCGACGATTTCGCCATTCTCAACCCAGAAGCAAGCATAACGAGTCATACCAGTGATACGCGCCGTGGGACGGTCTGACCAGTTCAAGTAGTGAAGGTTAGAAAGGTAAACACCTGTTCCAAGCTCCTTCAAAATATCTTCCTTAGCCAAAGTTCCCGGCAGGATTTCCAAAGCGCGAGGGCCTTCACTTGGGCCTGCCAGGTTTCCTTCAACGCCGTACTCTTTCGCGGTGCCTGATGAAATCAAGAATGTCTTAAGCTGACCTTGATTGATCAAGTCCACTTTCTCTGGGGAAACTTCACCCAATGAATTGAACGGGGGAGTAAGCCCTGTCGAGAAATTTTCGCGCATCGAGAAAAGCGGCGAGAATGATTTTTCTTTATCCGCCAGTTTTTGCAGAGGACTGCTACCTTGTTTGTAAGCGCTGTAGCTCATCGCACTCCAGGAAAACATCGAAGCCATTTCAGCCACCGCTGCTGGAGCCAGGTAAACTTTGTAAGGCCCAGGAGGCAAAACTTTTTTCGGACGATCCATCAGCTTTAGCTGATTCTTATTTTGCGCCAGATTTGCCGCGTATTCATTTTGATTCCACTCAGTCCCAGCGTAAGTGCCTTTCACAGCCTTCTCGCCCATGTACAGTGAGTAATCGATAAAGAAGGAGTCCGTCGCAAAGAAATGATTTTGCCCCGCAGAGTTACGGCTCGCCGATACGCGAGGCCCCGCGCAGTAAATTCCTGCAAGGTCAGAACCCGAAGCTGGAGCAATCAGTTTTTCAAACATCTCTTCGTGCGAAAGCAGGCTGCCTTTGATGTAGTTACTGCTGGTACCGTTGTTACGCATTGGAACTTGTTTTGGATCTTCCGGCAAAAGTTCACACTCTTTGCGAGCCATCTCTAGAATTTCCAAAGCGCGAGCCTTGTCCAGGTCTGCCACACCCGTAATTTCAAAAGTGATGCGGGCAGTACGCTGGTTTTTTTGAAACTGCAGGCTGATCGTGCGTTGCTCAACGTGTGTGTTCTGACGAACTTTATTGTTATTGATACGAACGAAGACCGAGTCTTCGGCGTTCAAATTGATATTCGCCTCTTCGCCTGATTGCAGTTTTGCGAAGATTTGGTCAGCAATGGCATTGAATGTTTTTTGCGTTGTTTCGATAAAGTTCATATTACGCTCCAAACACTTCCATACCACCGAACAGGCAGTAAGGCGTTGTGTGACCGACACGGATCACCTGGTTAGGTTCACCTTTACCGCAGAACGGGGAGCCGTAAGTTTCACGGTTCTCGCTGACCGCTTTCAAAGAGTTCCAGTACTTCACGGTCGTTCCGCGATAGTTTGGATTTTTCAAAGTTTTAGTGATCTTGCCGTTTTCAATCATTTGCGCGTATTCGCAACCGAATTGGAATTTGTTACGGTAATCATCGATCGACCAGGATTTATTCGCGTGCATGAAGACACCACGCTCAACCGAGGCGATCATATCTGAAAGCTTGGATGTGCCTGGCTCAAGGTTGATGTTTGCCATACGATCAATCGGCGCGCGATTCCAGCTCGAAGAGCGGGAGTTTGCAACACCAGGGAGGCTTAAGCGCGCTTGCGACTCAAGGCTGCCTAAACCGCGCAGAAGAACGCCGTCTTTGATCAAGTATTCTTTTGTCGCTTTGTTACCGGCATCGTCAAACGCATAGGAAGCCATCGCATCTGGAACTGTTGGATCGAATGTCACGTTCATCAATTTTGAACCGTATTGAAGTTTGCCGAAATCTTCAGGCTTCACAAAACTCCAGCCTGCATAATTTCTTTCATCACCCAGGATACGATCGTATTCAAGCGGGTGACCGATAGACTCATGCACTTGCAATGTCATTTGGTCTGGAGCAATTAAAAGATCCAAAGTTTCTGAAGGGCAGTTTTCAGCAGTCAAAAGCTCAAGTGCCTGTTCACCGATAACTTTCGCACGTTCCAAAATAGACGCGCGATCAAAAACTTCCGCACCGATTTGGTTACAACGAGCAAGCCCGCCGTTTTCAGAACGCTGCTGAACTTCACCTGCATCCATCGCTGTTGCATTAAAGTCCGTGGAAACGATAGAAAACTTTTGGTGAACATCAGAGCCATGCGTGCTGACAACCGTGAATTCAGATTCAATGATCATCGCCATCGCAATACGGTTGATGATCTTGTCAGAAACTTTCATCGCACGAGTCGCATCGATGAAAAGATCCGTGATTTCCTTCGCCGAGTAAGAATCCATCGCACGAACCACCGGAGAAGAATAGCGACCTTGCGCCACCGGTCTTTGCAAAACAGAAAAGTCATGTACTTTAAAAGAAGAAGCCTGGCGAGCCATCAAAGTCGCTTTGTCAAAAGCACGCTTCACGCCTTCAGAGGTTAGATCGCTAGTTCCTGCATAACCGAAATGACCATTAACAAGAACCTCAACCATCAATCCATTATCAAAGCTGATATCACTGTTTTCGAATTGTTCGTTACGGATCACGCGCCACGTGGTTTTCTCGGAAACCAATCTTAACTGAGCCCATTCAACGGAGCCCTTCAGACTATTTAGCGCTTTATGCAAATCAAGCATCGTATTCTCCTCGGAAAGTTCACCTCCCAAATACCTTCCGCCAGAGTTAAAAACAACCCTTAATGCTTGTTTTTGTTCAATATTCCCAAAACTTTTGCAGGAAAAACTTCAGTTCTCCTCTTATTGAGTTGCTTAAATGGCGAGCAGTCCAAACAGAGGAGGTTCCTGGTGCACTTTCAGAGTAGGAATTTCAATTCCAAGCCGCGATTCGTCTCTGGTGCATGTTGGCCCTGTTTTTAAAAGTGCCGTCGGTGACGGAATTCGAAATTTGCGAACGGAATTTCAATGTGCCTTCACACAAACATCAAATCTCGGTGTCAAACTGACCAAATATGCTTGGCAAGAAGTTTGCTCTAGGTAAAGGGCAAGAGATTCCCAGAGCCAATCAGGGCAATGGGGGAAGGGAGAAACCATGAGAATTCTTTTAGCAGTAGGAACTACTTTATTTTTGACGATGATGGCTAGCTGGGCGCCAGCAGCGGTGACAGTTGAAAAATCAAACTGTGCATTGAGTAGCGAAGGAATTTATCAGGGTTTCTGGGTAAAACACCGGATCACCGTTGGGGATCAGGTCCTTTACGGAGCCGATAACCTGGAAGAAATCTCTGCAGAACTTGGCAGCCTTCGTACTCAAGGTCTTTGCCAGTAATTGCGCTCGTTGATAACGCACTCTTGCTACCAAAAGTGTGTCCGTACCTTTAATCTGCAGGAACTTTGGACCGAAATACTTTTTTGAATCAGCATTGGAGTGCCTATCCGGCGATGCCCGCAGAAGCGAAAGCGGCGGGCCGAATTTATCGCATCGAACGCGAAAATGGCGAGTTGGAGCTGACTCTGATTCGCGACCAGTCTGAGCAGATTATCTCTTTTGAAAAAGCCCCTAAGAACACTGAGTTTTTAATCGAAGGCGACATTGTAGCCATTGTTTCCGCGACAGAAGTGATCTTACTTGCTCCAAATAAATCGGAATTACCGAAACGCACGTTTAACAAAGACATTCTGGAAAAATGGAATCGCTACGTGGAAGAGGTTCGTCACTTTTTCCGTCGTCAGGGATTCTTGGAAGTGAAAACGCCCTCGTTGGTGGTCTGTCCTGGAACAGAGCCGGCCTTGGACGTGTTTGCGACAGAACTCAAAGTGGGTTCTCGCAAAGAAAAGTTATATCTGCCAACCAGTCCGGAGCTTCATTTGAAAAAAGCCCTGGCATTGGGTGCAGAAAAGATTTTTGAAATCGCACCGTGTTTCCGTAACGGTGAAGTGACCGAACGCCATCAGCCCGAATTTTCCATGCTGGAATGGTATCGTGCCTATGACAATCTAACCTCGATTAAGCAGGATGTGATCAATCTGGTCCAGCATCTGGTGAAAGTGTTGAAATTCCAACCGCCAAGACAAATTCTGAGTTACTCGGTTGCAGAGCTTTTTAAAATCCACTGCGGATTTGATCTGACTCCGGAAACAACCAAAGCGGAATTGAAAGATTTGGCTCATAAGTTAAGTGTCGATGTGCACAGTGCAGAAAGTATCGACGACTATTTCTTTTTGATCTTCATGGACAAAATTGAATCCCAACTGCATGGCGAGGATTTGATTTTCGTTGAAAAGTATCCACCGTATCAGGCAGCACTTGCTCGTCTGACAAATGATGGTTGGGGCGATCGCTTTGAGGCTTATTGGCAGGGGCTGGAACTTTGCAATGCGTTCCATGAATTGAACGATCCATTGATACAAAGACAGCGTTCCGAGGAAGATCTGCAAAAAAAACAGGAATCCCACAAGGAAATGATCTCTTTAGATGCGGAATTTTTCCAATGTTTGGATGCGGGATTGCCACCAAGTGGTGGGATCGCTTTAGGTGTCGAGAGACTATTTATGGCACTTCACGGGATTAAAAAGATTTCGGATATTTACGTTTTTCCAAAGTAGATCAGCCGCATTGCCGGAATAAAAGGTGCTTCCGCAAGGCGCCGTGGACTCGTCTCCGCGGGATTTTTAGTCCCATCCTTGGTCCTGGCTAGTTACCTAGCTAAGGGGACAAACAGAAACGTTCCGGAGGTAAGATTTTATCTTGTTACAGCAGTTCTTTGATTATTTTGATCAACGCCAAAACAATACTTAAAATCTGCTTAATAAGTTTTAAAGTCTGCCGATAAGAACAATGCGTGTTGTTCATTCGGACCTCCTTCACTAAATCGGAAGTGAGTCCGTCCAAAAGGCGACCTTGCGAAAGCAAGAGTCGCTTTTGCATTTTTTTGGCCTGCTGAAATAAAAAAAGGGACCGTGTGGTCCCTTTTTCATTCGCTGGCAGAGTGAAATTTATTCTTTGCCGCCGTTGATGTCTTCTTTAAGTTCTTTACCAACTTTGAAGAATGGCAGTTTCTTTTCATCAACGTTGATGATTTCACCAGTACGCGGATTGCGACCTTTGTAGGCACCATACTGACGATTAACGAATGAACCAAAACCACGGATCTCGATACGGTCATCACGCATCAATGCTTCAACCATAGAGTCGAAGATTGTATTCACAACGGTCTCTGCTTTTACGCGAGTGATACCTGCTTTTTCAGAGATCAAATTAATCAAATCCGCTTTAGTCATCGTCCAGATCCTCTAGAACATAAAGTATTGATAACACTCCCGATTATACAGAGTGTGTGGGGGCTGACTACCACTTTTCAATGATTTAACTCATTGCTTCTTATACATTCCAGTGTTGAGAAGGATTTTACGGTAGGCATCAATGACGGCCTGGACCATTTTTCCGGTATCAAACAGGTCTGTGACGCGCTGACGCGCTCTTTCACCGATTTCGTCCGCAGGCATGGTGCCCGAAAAGATCTCTACCAACAGGTTTGAGATGGAATCCACGTCAGCCGGGCGAAGTAAGAATCCGTCGCGGCCGTCCTCGATAATATTAGCGATCGGGGAGACTTCGGACCCCATAACCACCTTTTTCTGAGCCATGGCTTCCAAAGTTGAGGGTTCAAAACCAGTACTGCGGGAACCCATATTGATAAAGACATCGCCCAAAACGATGTAATCTTCAAGTTCTGCGGCAGGGATGGCTCCCGCCAAAATCACCCGGTTACCCAATGCCAGGTTTAAAACCTGATATTCGATATCTTTAAATTTCGGTCCGTTACCCACCACGATCAGATAGCTGTTCGGTTTTTTTATCGCGACTTTTTCAAAGGCCTGAAGCAGAGGTATCAACTCATTCGCATCGGTCATATCGTTAATCGTAACAGCGATGTGGGAGTTTTCCGGCAGTTCAAGTTTTGCGCGAAGCTCAAGCGACTTTTCTTTCGGAGTTAAGTCTCCCAAGTCGATTCCGTACGGAACCGTGTACGTGTGAAAATCCGGATACAGATAATATCTTTCCAAGATGATTCGCTGCTGGGGATTGGTCACGAAAATTCCATCGGCCGTGGAAAGCAACTGGCGATCACCACCGTAATACGTCGTCAAAAATTTATAAGCAGTCGCAAGTCCCGTGGTCAGAATACTTGGCAGAGTTTCCTGCTTCATCGCCAGGATCGCAAAAAGTTGTGACATTTGCGTCGCTTCCACGTCATAGGCCATGGCGATTTTCAAATCGTCTTTGCGATTGCCGATGCGGTAGCCGGATTTATCGATACTGTGAACGATGTGAAACGGAGTTTCGCGGTGAAGCTGCATAAACTTCTGGCGAACCGCCATCTGGAAACGCAAATGCGCCAGATTCTTTTCGCCCTCGTTTAGATAAAATACGCGAACGCCATCGCGGGTGATTTCAGGCTTTTTTAACGGAGAGTTCGCGGAAATAACCGTGACCTTGTGGCCTTCGCGCGCAAGTCCGCGGGCAATGGGCCACAGAAAGCCATGATCAGTTGCCCGACTTAAAATCGGAAAACGATGGGACGTCAGGCAAATGTTAAGGCTTTCTGGCAACGCAGATTTTTTGGCGAACATGAATTCAGGTTAAAAGACTATCGGGCAGATGCCAAGGCCCGATTATACAGACGGTTTAATTCATTCATCGAGGAATCAACAATGTGACTGCTTTGTGCCCAATCTTCCGTTAGAGCCTGGGGAAGCTTGAAGCTGGAACGGGTTAAGAGCTTATCCAATTCTTTTTGCAGGCTTTGGAAGTTTAGAACCCAGCAGTTTACTGTGTTTTTCCAAAGATCGGCATGCAGACTGGTTTGTTTTGAATCCAAGATCAAAGTCGACTGGGCCTGAATCGCCCGCAGGTAATATTCAGTCATTTCTGGCGGAGTAAACTGCTGTCCTGCCATCACGAAGGCGGTACTTTTTGCCAAAAGTATTTTTGAAAGCTGCGGAGAGATCGTGCCGGTAACAATCCAGCGGTCGGCACATGCATTTTTCTCCATCCAATTTGCAAACTGTTTTCTTTCACGCAAAGACCAATGGGAATACGTTCCCCACAAGATGACTTTGTGTTTGCGAGCCAGCATCAGCAGGCTTTGAAAGCGATCTGATTCTGGTTTGAAACGACCTTCGCGAAATGGAAGAACGAAATATTCCTGGGAGTGCAGATTCGCCAGCAGCGAAGACTCGGATTCATCCAATTCTTCAACTGATTGCGGGCTGTTTTTAAAATTTAAAGCCGGGGGTAAAATGCCGCGTCCCTGTTGGGTCGAGCGAACATTCAGTCCGCGCAGTTGCGCCAAAGATTCAACTGTCGGGAAGGTGATGATGTCACTTTCCTCGACCAGATAGCGAACCGGATTGGTTTTTTTAAGACCGCGTTTGATATGTAAAAGAGTCGTCGTTAAAACACAGTTCGGGTGGGATTTTGCATAAGTCGACAAAATTACCTGAGCCGCATTCATACGATCATCATCCAATACCAGATGCAGGATATGTGGTTGCATCCCGAAAAGACCCGGAATGATTTTAAGGCCTTCAAGCACAGACCATTTTTTAAAATAGCCCATGTATTCAATGCCGTTGGTGTTTTCTGGGGGGATATCGCCATGACTGGTCAGAATGGTCACATCATGTTGTTGGGAGCGTAAAGCTTGAGCCAACTGCCAGGTTGTGCCGTTTGAATTTTTACTGACTAGTATTATTTTGGCCATTCAAGTCCCAAGGCTTTGTAGATTCTGTTTAGAATCTTACGATTGGCTTCAGGGATATTGCGGTGTTTTAGTTCTTCCGGATGTATCCACTCAAGCATCATATGATGTTTGGCGCGCGGTTCGCCCTTCCAATATAGGATTTCATAAAACAATATGAGAATCCCTACATCTCCGTAGGAATGAGTGCAAGCCAGCTTTAATTCGCCAACTTCAGCTTGAATACCAAGCTCCTCGTCGAGTTCGCGGGCCAGTGCCTGTTCTGGTGTCTCACCACTTTCGATTTTTCCACCGGGAAATTCCCATTGCCCCGCTAAGGAATTGTTCTCGGGGCGCTGGCCGACCAAGATCTTTCCGTCTTTGCGCAGAAATCCTGCGACGACGGGAATCCAATGTCCTTTACGGATTTTGGTTTTTCTTGGTTTTAGGGCAACGCTATCTTCCGACATTCTTCCTTCTTGCTGCGACATCATGGAAAAAACTGGGTCCATGAAAAACAAGTGCAGAATAAATTTGAACAAGATCTGCGCCCATTTGCAATCTTTCAAAGACATCTTCAGGGGTTAAGACGCCCCCAGCGCTGACTAAGAGCATTCCTTCGCGCTTTTTGCCTAAAGTTTGAACAGCAATTTGTAGTGCGCGTTGCGAAAGATCCTTTAGGGGAGCTCCCGAAAGCCCACCTTCATTTGGAAATAAGCAACCCGTCGGGCGCGAAAGTGTTGTGTTGGTTAACACGAAGCCATCGACACCCAATTCCTGGCAATTTGAAATCGCTTCGGCCAAACCATCTTCGTGCATGTCGGGGCTAAGTTTAACCAGGACCGGTGTCGGTTCAAAGTGCGAGACCCGATCCAGGATTGGTTTAAGCAACGCTCCCAGGTTTTCTTTCTTTTGCAATTCTCGTAAGCCCTGCGTGTTGGGGCTTGAAATGTTAACGACGAAAGCGTCAGCCCAAGGGCGAAGTTTATCCACCAGTTCCAGGTAATCTTTCACGGCGTGATCGTTCGGTGTCTGGCGATTTTTACCGATATTTACAAAAACCGGAGTTCTAAAGTTCGGAGCATAAGAGGCAAGATTATAAAACACTTCATCTGCGCCGTGGCTGGGAAAGCCCATCTTATTCCACATCGCGGTCAGTCTCATATCGCGGTCCATGATTTTACCAGGATTCGCTTTTTGAGGTTGCGGAGTGACGGTGCCGACCTCGACAAAACCACAACCCAACCTCCACCAGTCACTCAGATGTTCACCGTCTTTATCCACGCCACCGGCAATTCCCAGGGGATTTGCAAAGTGCATGTTTCTCCAGGTGAAGGAGTTCCAGCGCGGAGTTTTTTTACCGTACAGGTAGGACAAAGCGGGTAGGGCATAGCCATTGATATCGTGAGCAAGTTTTGGTGGAAGTAAAAGCCAAGGACGCATAAGTAGACTCCAGCAAATTGAACTAAAAAAGGCAAAAAAAAAGGTGGGTTTGAAACCCACCTTTTCGTTTTAACGAGGGTACAAACCTCTTAGAAGCATCGCTTTCTCAAGACGTTGAACCGAAACTGCCATCGCAGCAGATCTCATATCAACATTCTTTTCTTGTGCCATAGCGTAACCTTTGTCGAAAGCTTTAGTGATAAGAACTTTCAACTTAGAGTTAACTTCGTCTTCATCCCAGAACAACGCCATCGTGTCTTGAACCCATTCAAAGTAAGAAACGATTACGCCGCCGCCGTTAGCGATAACGTCTGGAGCGATGAATACGCCACGTTTAGAAAGAATTTTTGTAGCTGCATTCGTGATAGGACCGTTCGCACCTTCAACGATGATTTTCGCCTGAATTTTTTCAGCGTTGTGAGTGTCGATTTGGTTCTCAAGAGCGCACGGGAACAAAGCATCACATTTAACTTCAAGCAAGTCTTCGTTGCTGATTGGTGTTGCTTTTGGATAGCCCTTCAAGAATTTGTGAGCTTTGATGTACTCAAGTACTTCAGGGATATCTAGACCGTCACCGTTGAAGATACCACCGGAAACGTCAGAAACCGCAACGATACGAGCACCGCGGTCATGAGCAAATTTTGCTGCGAATGAACCTACGTTACCGAAACCCTGGATCGCGATAGTGGAACCTTTCATGTTCATTTTGCAAACTTCGAAAGCTTTCTCTGCAACGTAAACAACGCCCAAACCTGTAGCGTGGTTACGACCCAAAGAGCCGCCGATTTCAACTGGTTTACCAGTTACAACACCCGGTTGTGCAAAGCCACCTTGCTCTTGAGAGTAAGTGTCCATGAACCAAGCCATAGTTTGTGGATCAGTGCCCACGTCTGGAGCGGGAATATCTTTAGTTGGTCCAACGAATGGGCCAATTTCAGAAGCATAACGACGAGTTAGATTTTGTTTTTCAGTGCGCGACAATTTAGTTGGATCAACAGTGATACCACCTTTTGCGCCACCCAATGGAAGACCAAGAACAGAGTTCTTGAATGTCATCAAAGCTGCAAGACCAACAACTTCCTGAAGATCTACGTTTTGGTGATAACGGATACCGCCCTTGTAGGGGCCTAGAGTTGGAGAGTATTGTACACGGTAGCCTGTGAATACTTTCACAGAGTAGTCGTCCATACGTACAGGAACGGAAACAGTGATACAACGACGTGGACGCTTTAGACGCTCAAGAACGTTTGGGTCACAGTTAATAATTTTTGCGGATTCATCTAGAGTCTGGATAGCGTTGCGGAACAAAGGCCCGTCATATAAGGGCTCAATCTTATGGTCCATGTTATTGTGTCTCCTTAAAAATACACCGTCGCAGTTTAATGAAGTAAATACTCAGTGTCACTCGGGAAAAATAGCAGATGACTCGGTGGTTCTTTTTACCCACAATTAGACCTATGTCTCGTTGTCTAATTGTTTTCATCATCGCAGTGGTTCCGATTTTCACTTTTGCACAGAAACCCGCTTCAGCTCAGCAGGCTTTTATTGAGCAGTTTCAAAGTCCGCGCATTTGGTTTCCATCTAGTGACAACCCTATTCTTGCCGACGCGCCGGGGCGTTATCCAGCAGTTTTAAACTTTCTATTCGAAGGTATCCTAGGCTGGACGCCGACGGGAGCAGGGCAGGCCTTAACGGACAAGTGCGACACGGCTTTGTGGTCTGCGCGATTAAAAGATCCTCGAGTTTCCGTTTCCGCCCAGCTGCAAGGGGGACTGGTTCAAAAGTATCTTCAAGAGTGCGGCAACGAATTGCAAACCGAAGACCTTGGAGAAATGGTCAACGTACGGCGCTATCTAACGATGCGTTACGAGCCGCAGGATCATCCGTTTCTTCGCAGAGTCGTTATTAACCTTCCAGGAAACGTTAAACTCAAAGGCTTGCTGGCTTTAAAGGGCGACACCAAGCGCCGCCCATTGGTGATCTTTAGATCCGGAATTTTCTCAAGCATCGAAGACTTCCGACCAGAGCGTGGTTGGATGATGATGTTGTTCGAACAATCTCCTTTCAACGTTCTGCTTTTGGAAAACTTAACCAGCGCCGATTTCATCGCGAACAACAACCAGTTTTCTTTTGGCGGGTATGACGAAGGAATTCAAAATATTCTGGTGGCGCAGTTGTTGCGAAATCCACTCGAGCCCATTTCGCGACTGGTGGACAGCGTGCATGTGATGGGTATGAGTTTGGGTGGGCCCGGTGTTTTGTTTTCTTCGTTGCTGAACAAATACAATTCCCCCGCAGGAGCTGCGCTGATTCAAAGTTTTCTGGCGATGTGTCCCGTGGTTGATCTAAAAGCCACGATGGAAAGTTTGACGGGCAGTGGAACGCGCTCGGCATTTATTGATTTGTGGGGACGTCGCCGACTGGCGGGGATCGAACAAAAACTGCCTGGAGTGGTTCAGTACGACAGTTTTAAATTCATTCAAAAAGCCGTTTCCGAAGTGGTACGGACTTACCACGGCGGTCTTTCGTACATGTCTTCAGTAAAATTGCCTCCGGGAATGAAGGATGGCGAGGATTTTTGGGGTTTGAATAATTTCTGGCCGTACTACAAAGACGTGAATTCGCCGGTTATGATCTGGGCGACCGATCATGATTTCATGGTTCCCTATGCAACCAACTCGCAAATGATTTTTAATAAAACCCTGAAGGTCGATAGCCGCAATATTCGCGTGGTCGAATTTCCAGAGGGGTATCATTGCACCTTGCCGGTCGCTTATGACTGGAAGATGTCCAGCTCCCTTTTGCAGTCTTACGTTTTATCCCATTCGCCGAATTTCAAAATGCGTGAAAACAAGTTAAATCTGGAAATGTCTGATGACGAGTGGAATGGATTTTTCACTGGCACCACTAAAGTTACTTACTCCGTGGATGAGCCAGGAAAAAAGACGAACTTTGTAAATCTGGAAATCGTTCTGCAAAACTCCAGAGGCAAAGAAAAGACCATGAGCATGAGTCTGCCTTTATCTGAATTTGATTTCCGCTTTATGAATCCCGAACTTACCTCGTCTGAAAAAGACATGATCGTTCGCTGGGTCAATCAAAACCTAAAAGCGCAAATCGTGGAACTTGGCGGAAAACCGAATCTGCAAATCACCTGGTCGGTTGCAAAATAGCTGTCTTTTTGCATACCGGTTTTTGTTGAGTTTCTTTATTGAGCTTTCTGCGGTCTTCTTGATGGATGGATTTGGGGCGCAGGAAATTTCTTAAATCTGGGGTGCTAGGCAGCTTGCTGGGCGCGCTTTCTGCGCGGCCCGCTCAAGCCGAGCCACGGGTTAAGTATGTGCCTGTTAAAACCAACTATCGGTCTTTGGCAAATCCCATTTCTGATCTGCGCGATCACTATGACGTTATAATCATTGGTTCTGGCTATGGCGGCGCCATCAGCGCCGCGCGACTGGCGGGCGATGGACGAGTCGTAGTTCTGGAGCGGGGGCCTGAACGTCCTCCCGGAAGTTTCACGGAAAAATTCCGCGATATTCGCAAAGATGTTTTATGTGATGAAAACCCACTGGGTCTGTTCGAGATTCACGCCAATCGTGAAATGGATGTGATCAATGGCAATGGACTGGGCGGGACCTCGCTGATTAATGCCGGCGCCTTGGTTGAGCCCGATCTCGATACTTTTCGCTCTCCCGAGTGGCCGAAAGCATTGGTTCAAGAAGTGCAAAAAGGGATTTTCAATATCTACTATTCTCGAGTCAGGAAGATGCTGCAGGGGCATGCTTTTGATCCCGATAGAATGGACAGTGCCAAGGTGCGTGCCCATGCCTTTGGTTCTCAGCAACTGGGCGCAGCCGTTCGCTATCCACCGATTGCCGTGAATTTGTACGGCCAACAGGATCAGCAACAAAATGTACGGCAACCCAAATGTATCGAGTGCGGAAACTGCTGTTCTGGTTGCAACACCGGCGCAAAAAATACTTTGAATATGAATTACCTGCCACTGGCTAAGAATCGCGGTGCCGAAATCTATACGCAGATAGAAGTACAGTGGATAGAAAAAAAATCCCGAAATGAATACGCGGTTCATTGCGTTTATATTTCCGGTGAGGGACACAGAACACGTAAAGTGATTCGCGCCAGGAACGTGATACTTGCCGCCGGAAGTATGGGAAGTTCTAAAATACTTTTATCATCCCGTTGTTATGGGTTGAGTGTTTCATCCATGCTGGGACGAAGATTTTCTGGTAATGGCGATGTACTGGGACTTTCCTTTAACACCGCCTTTCGCACGAACGCCATTGGATTTTCCTCGGCCAGTCAGGTGCGAACCGATATGAAAGCCGGAGCTGTGATCTATTCATTGGCGGATTATCGAAACCGCAAAAACCTTTTTGACCGCTTTATTATCGAGGAAGGAACTTTTCCGGGGGCATTCACCATTCCCTTAAGGCTTGCCATGGGCATTGCAAAGTTTCGCCTGTCTATAGCGCGCTACTTACGGGTTAGTCGGGACGTGATCTTATCCAAAGATATTGAAAAGGGAGCCTTGAATTACTCAATGGTCTATTTGGGAATGGGACATGATCGCGCCAATGGAAAACTGCAACTGGATCGCAAAGGTCGCATTCGTGTGCGCTGGCCCGAAGTAAAGCATGATCCGATTTATTCCAAAATTGATCGCGCGATGAGAGAGCAATCGAGAGTACTGGGGGGAAACTTCGTGATGAACCCGCGAACGCTGATAATCAATGGAAGAAATCTGATCACCGTGCATCCTTTAGGAGGATGTGTGATGGCGGATTCAGTTAAATCGGGAGTGGTAAATCATTTGGGGCAGGTGTATCAGGCCGATGGAAGCCTGCATGAGGGGCTGTATGTCCTGGATGGATCTATAGTTCCAACAGCGCTCGGAGTGAATCCGCTTTTAACGATTTCAGCCTTAGCCGAGCGCGCAGTGGAACGAATGCGTTTTACATAGTTTCGATCATTTTCACGATCCACTGATAGTAGTACGGAACCAGGGTTTTCACTCCTTGTGCAGAACCGCAGTCCTCATCGCTCAACGTACGACTGGTTAATCCCGCCAGAACTGTTTGGCCGTTAATATCAACAAAAGCAGGTCCTCCCGAGTCACCGCTGCAGGTGGCTTGCTGGTTGCTTTCATTCAGAATCATGTCTTTGGTGCGCATGGAAGCCACCGTAACTTGAACTTTTCTAAGTACGCCGTCGCCTGCCACAAGTTGCAGAATGCATTTCGTTTTATAGTTGTTGCAGAAACCACGGCCTTCGGCGATGGCTGCTGGCAAGTCTGGATCATTGCGATCAGTGACCTTGGTTTTTTCCATGGAATATCCAAAGCCTGCCAGGGTGATCGTGTCGCCGGCGCGAATGAATGTGGCATCCTGTAACAGGGGAGTGATCAGGAAGTTTTCCGGAGCAGGAGCGTCCAGTTTGATGATCCCGATATCTCCATATTGGCTGCCGCTTTCGTCGATGATTTTAAAATCATCATGAAATGCCATGCTTTTGATGGTGCGGATATTCGCGGGATTAATTTTTTCAGTTTCGCCAACTTTATTGGGAAATTGAGTGTCGAAAATGACGATCAGGTTTTCTTTTTTGGAAACTACACAGTGACCCGCGGTTAGAACGACGTCTTTGGCGATCAAAGTTCCGGTGCAAGCGTTAGCCGTTTTTATATTAAAAATACCCACCGAGCGCAATGCAACTGACGTGTTGGGCTCGACCGGGCTTCCCCCGGTGATGGCCCCTGCCTGCATAGCAAAAAGACTTAAAAAACCGGCTAAAAAGTAAAGTGACGCCCTTGGCGGCTTCATTGTCGAAGTTCTATGCATTTGCTTCAATAGGTTGATTCTCACGGCATTCTCCATCTACTGGATTCCATGTAATCAAGTACTGTGCCTGATAAGGGGGCGGATACGCTTTGCCCCTCGTACTTTTTAGATTTGGGATTTGAAGAAAGGCGATTTTTCCGCGAGTTTTTCCATGTACTGCTGAACGTCTTCGCGAGCTTCCTCAGAAAGCTTTCTGAACGGCACGATGTGTTCGTCAGGGACGTAGCGGAACGTGAAATTTATTCGGCGGGTTTCGAAATTTGAGATCTCGTTCAGCGGAAATACGGTGCCATTTTTTTCCTCCACTCGTTGAACGCGGTGGAAAAGTTGCTTCTTGAATTTCTCTCCGCCAAAGATCTGCAATGAGCAGTCGTCAAGCCACTGCTGCAGAACCACGTCGGATTTTGTTTCAGTGCCTTTACTGGAAACAAACTGAAAAAGTGCGCGCTCGCCAAAAGAGATCGATGCCACCGGTCCCGGTTCGAAATCCTTATGCTCGCCCACGCGGGCACAATCGGTTTTCTTGCCGTCTTCTGATACCTGATTTCCGTAGTAGTTAATCAAACAGGTGTTCAAAGTCCAACCGCGGGGAATGTCGCGGGGATCGAATTTTTCTTTCACCAGGCTTTCGATTTTATTTACCAGATATTCCAAAACCGGCGGGTACTTTTCCCCAGTCACGCAGCGGTTATAGATTCCTTTGGGCGGGTGATAGTAGTTCAAGCAGGCAAATTGCCAGTTCCCCAACCAATAAACCGGGCGCAGCAAGGGTCTTTGCTTTTGGTTTTCAGGTGGCGGATTGTTTTTGGAATAGCGCATTTCCCAGATCGGATACAGGGTGCTTAGGTATTTTAAAATCTCTTCTTTTTCGCGGAAGGAGATGTAGTTCTGCTCGTAAATCAGATTAGCCGTGGATTTGCGCTCATCGCCACTGCGAAGACCGGGTTTGCCCCCACGGGAATTGTTTTTAAACGCGGGGCCCTTGCCCTGAGATTTACCTTTGGCTTTGAACATAGGCGAAGTATTTAACATAAAGGGGCTTTTGCTGCCAAGAGCCGAAGGTGTGCTGCGGCTCTAAAGGGGTGACAGGGGGCGGGCAATCCGATAAAAAAGGCTTTTGGAGTGAAAAAATGACAGCACCTGTACAAGCCAAACTAGGCCCTCAAGAAAAAGACCTTCTGATCAAGCAGATCCCTGCGCTTAAAGGCAAAAAAATCCTCATTATCGGTGACGTTGGTTTGGACGAGTACGTGATGGGCCAGGTTCGCCGTATCAGCCCCGAGGCTCCGGTTCCAGTTTTGGAAGTTGAAGAAGAAGACATGCGTTTGGGGTTGGCTGCCAACGTTGCCCAAAACGTGGCAAGTCTTGGTGGAACTCCGATGATGGTATCCGTTGTTGGCAGCGATACTGGTGCCGATATGTTGAAAGATCTTTCTGCAAAAAATGGTGTGAGCTGGGAGTACATGATTGTTGATAAGGCTCGCCCAACGACACGCAAAACTCGCGTGATGGCAAAACAACAACAGATCGTTCGCGTCGACTACGAAATGAGAAAGTATCTTTCTGAAGAGACGGAAGCTCGTTTGCTTGAAATGGTTGAAAAGAACGTTTCTCATGCTGACTGTGTGATCATCGAGGATTACGCGAAAGGTGTGATCTCCCGTAACATCGTTCAAAAAGTTTCTGAGATTTGTAAAAAGGCCGGTAAAAAACTAATGGTCGATCCACATCGCAACAATCAAGGCTCGTTCTATCAGGGCGTTGATTTGATCAAGCCAAACTACGACGAAGCCGTGGTATTGGCGGGAATGGATTTTGACGACCTAAAAGGCAACCCCAATAAGGTTGTTGAAGTCGGCCGCGCTTTACAAAAAATCACGGGTGCCAAGGAAGTGGTTCTGACTCGCGGAAAAGACGGTATGACCATTTTCTCGGGCGAGCAAATCACTGAAGTTCCAACTTACGCGCGAAAAGTCTTCGACGTGACTGGTGCTGGCGACACAGTCATCGCAGCCTTGGCACTGGGTTTAGTCTCTGGTCTTTCCCTGGTTCACAGCTGCATGCTGGCAAACAACGCCGCAGGCGTCGTCGTCGGCAAAGTGGGCTGCGTCCCTTGCGAAATCCCTGAACTCATCGAATACATCAACGAAGTTCACTAAAGCGCAATTCTTCGGAGCAAAGTTCATGGAGAAATCCTATAAAGTAAATTCCAAGCTTTTGCCCGAGGGGTTTCCCCGCCAGTTTGATGCGCATATTTACTTTAGTGAAGAACAAAGGGAATTCGCAGAAGCGCTTCGTAACAAGGCAATCGTCTCATTCAAAGATCAATTGGTTTTCACCGGGCAGCTGATCCCTGAACCTATTGGTCCCCATCCAACCCCGATGTTTGAAATTAATTTTCCCAAAGAGAAATTCACCGACGTGGTATTATGGTTAATGCACGAGCGCGGGGATCTCTCCGTTCTGGTGCATGAACTGGCAGGCGATGATTTTTACGATCACACGCAGGCGGCGATGTGGTTGGGTAAGCCCGTCGATTTAAAACTAGAGGCATTCAAAGACTAAAGCCTTTATGGATGGGAGGCCCGGTTGATCACTCCTGATTCAAATCTTTATAAAAATATTGTGACCACCTGGAAAGCTCCAGGGGAGCAGTGGCTTGCACGGCTGCCAGAACATCTTCGTAAAATCGAAAAGCTTTGGGACCTGGAGCCGATTCGTCCATTGGATAATTTGTCATTTCATTTTGTGGGTTCCGCGAAAAGAAAATCTGACGGCCTGGAAGTCGTAATCAAGACCGGTTGCGATATCGAGTCGCTGGATCGCGAACGTCAGTGGTTGCGACATTTTTCCGGAGTTGCTGCGCAGGTTTTGGCAGCAGACAAAGCCCTCGGCGCAACCATGATGGAATTACTCTTGCCGGGACAAACTTTAAAGCAAAGTAAAGAACTCGATGATGATCAGCAAACGGCCATTATGGCAGGGCTTATTCACGAATTGAATTCACGCTCGATCATCAGTGGTGCTTTCAAGCATGTAGCAGATTTGGCAAAAGATCTGGATGTATTAGAAGGGGCCGTGGACCCTCGCATGCTCTCGAAAGCTCGCGGGATCTTGAGTGAGCTGACCTTTGATCGCAGTCAGGATCGTCTGCTTCACGGGGATCTTCATCACGACAATATTCTGAAACATAAGACTTCGTGGAAAGTTATTGATCCTCACGGCTACATTGGAGATCCGATGTTTGAAATGGCAGTGATGATGTACAATCCGCTGGATGCGTATCCGACAAATCGACCTTTAAGAAAAACTTTGGAGCGTCGTATGTCTATTCTCAATGAGTACAACGGGTTCGATATGCAACGAATGAAAGCCTGGGCCTTTGCAGCCGCAATGATTTCAACTGCTTGGGATTATGGCGACACGAAAAAGCTTTTTGGCATTCCATTTTTGGTTGCCCAGGAATTGCGATCCTGATGAGATGTTCCCACTGGGGAGCATCTATGAAATTCATCGCAATCGTTTTTCTATTGTTTCTTATAAACGCTCAAGCGCACGCACAAGGAGCAGATCCATTTGATTCCTTTATCGGGGACTATGTGATCTCGGGCAAACCCCGTGTGAAAGAGTTTAATACCAATTATTGTCTTCTCTATAGCTTTGGTGGACTTAAAGGCATCACGGTAAAACCAGGCGATGCAAAGTTCGAGTCTCACATGGTTCATTTTATTTCCACCTACAAATCGGTCAGACATTCAGTGATGAATTATGAAACTCGTAACGACCGCGATACCGCGGGTTCGTTTGCGGTAACATCAGGTGGGGAGGGCTGGGCAACCAACGTTCGCGGCACCTGGTCTATTGGAAGCAAGTCGGGAGTTCGAATTCGACTAAAGCACACCGATCAGGGAGTCACCGTGGCGTTGGATGATGAATCCAGTCGCTCGGGAGTGATTAAGAAAGCCTGCTATTACGAGGCCGATCTGATTAAGGCTGCGGAATAAGCACCAAGCTCTGGACAATTAAGCATTTTTTGCAAGAAAGGCTCTTTTTAAGGGCCTTTTTTATTGGCTAAATCACTGAAATTTAAGGAATTACTAGGCGGCCCCTGGGGGCTGTGCTACAAGGCTCCCACACATAGTCCTAACCAACGGGATCAACAAGATCCCAGCTGTAACAAGCATGGCTGTAATAAGCCGAGGAGCCCTTAGATGGAATTGAACGAAGGCCTGAGCCCTGCTGCTCTAGCACCTGTTAATTATGCTGACGATAACGTCGCCAAGCCTCTTGAAAACAAGCCGGCAAACTTTTACTCCCTGACACTTGAAGATTTGAAAGCTTACCTAAAAGGTAAAGGCAAAGAGCAATTCCGTGCTCAACAGATTTTCAAATGGGTTTACGAACAACGCGTGACTGATCCAGAACAAATGACGAATTTGTCCAAGGACTTCCGCGCAGAACTTCCAAAACTTCTTTCTTTCGAACTTCCGAAAACTTTGACTCACTTGAAATCCGTCGATGGAACGCAAAAGTTCTTGTTCGATATGGGTGACAACCAAAGTGTGGAGTCGGTGGTTATTCCTTCCGAGGGTCGTTTGACTCTTTGTATTTCTTCTGAGGTTGGTTGCAACATCGGTTGTAAGTTCTGTTTCACAGGTAAACAAAAATTGAAACGCAGATTGCGCACTGAAGACATCGTTGGTCAGTTCATGCAGGTTCATGATTCATTGGCAGAGGGCCAGCGTATTACGAATATCGTGTTCATGGGTATGGGCGAGCCGTTGGATAATCCAGAAGCCGTTTTCAAAACGATCGACGTGATCCATTCTCCATGGGGGATTAACCTGTCCCGCAAGAAAATCACTGTATCCACTTCCGGTATCGTTCCTGAGATGTGGCGTATCGCTGATGCGAAAGTTCGTTTGGCGGTGAGCTTGAATGCGCCGACAGATGAGATCCGTACGCAAGTGATGCCGATCAATAGAAAATGGAACACGACAATGTTGCTGGATGCTTGTAAGCAGTACACCGACAAAACCGGCGACAAGGTGACGTTCGAGTACGTGATGCTTAAAGGTGTGACGGATTCTATCGAAAACGCGCGCCAGGTGGCTAAGCTTACCCGCGGTGTTCCGTGCAAAATCAATATCATTCCATTCAATGAACATCCAGGTGCTCCGTACGAGCGTCCTTCCGATGCGACGATCGAGGCGTTCCATACCGAACTAAACCGTTTGGGTTGCCACGTTCTTCTGCGCCGTTCAATGGGTCGCGATATCTTTGCAGCTTGCGGTCAGTTGAACAGCACGCACAAGGATGAGAACGCGACGATGGATATCTCGAATTCAAAATTGGCAGGTATGCCAAAAGCGAAGCGCGAGTTGATGGCAGAGCATAAAGCAGAACATGCAGCGAAAAACGCCGCATTTGCTGCTGCGAGCTTTGACGACGAAGACGAAACAAACGAAAACAATACAGAACTTCAATAGCGTTGGCCCCAGGAGAAATTTAAAATGTCTGAAATTTTAGTAGTAGGAAGTCTTGCATACGATTCAATTCAAACACCATCTGGCAGAGCGGACCGCGCTTTGGGTGGTTCTGCGAATTACTTCTCTTTGGCAGCTTCTTTGTTTTCCAAAGTTCGTGTTGTCGGCGTTGTTGGTGAAGACTACGACCAAAAAGACTATGATCTTTTAAACAACCGTGGCGTTGATTTGACCGGTCTTTCCAAAGTTCCGGGCAAAACATTCCACTGGGCGGGTTCTTATGAAGGTGACATGAACGAGGCGAAAACTCTGAACACAGAGTTGAACGTTTTTGAACACTTCAATCCACAATTGCCAGAGCACTACAAAGATTCTTCTTTCGTATTTTTGGCAAACATCGCTCCAGAACTTCAATTGCAGGTTCTGTCCCAAGTGAAACAACCTAAGTTCGTGGGTCTTGATACAATGAATCTTTGGATCAACATCAAGAAAGAAGCTTTGCTTGAAGTTGTGAAAAAAGTGAACCTGGTATTGATCAATGAAACTGAAGCTAAAATGCTTACAGGTGCTTCTAATGCGATCTCTGCAGCTCCATTGATCACAGCAATGGGTCCGTCTGCTGTTGTTATCAAACGTGGCGAATACGGTTTCGCAATGTACACGAAAGAAGCTGGTTACTTCATCCTGCCTGCAATGCCGATCCCGACAGTGATCGATCCAACAGGCGCAGGCGACACCTTCGCCGGCGGTTTCTTCGGTTACATCGCAGCTCAAAAAGAAGTTCCAACAGTGAACACTTTGAAACAAGCCTGCATCATGGGCTCCATGATGGCTTCGCACACAATCCAGGATTTCTCGGTAAAAGCCCTTTCCAAAGTGACTTTGCCAGACTTGGAAAAACGCCTGGCAGAGTACAAAAAAGTTATCACAGTTTAGGTAACAGTTCCCTTTTCGGAGTGCAGTGCGGAACCGTATCGGTTTCGCGGTGCTTCTGCAGAAAGTGGCAGGCACCTTTTTGTAAAACAAAAGGCAGGAAATTGAATCCTGCCTTTTTTATTTCTGAATAGGTAGTCTTTGCCTTTTACGGGAGGGGTTAGACTAGTTCGATCTCGACCGGAACATTGCCGCGAGTGGCGTTTGAATAAGGGCACACCTTGTGAGCGGTTTCCAAAAGCTGTTGAGCGATGTTGCGCTCGACGCCTTCAATTTTCGCTCGCAGTTTGACTGCCAGGGCGAAGCCACCACTGCCGTTCGGGCCGATGCCCACTTCTGCATTCACAGACGACGTGATTTTCGTTTTCTGTTGCATGGCCACAAAGTTCAGCGCGCTATCAAAGCAGGCTGCGTAGCCAGCAGCGAATAGCTGCTCAGGATTGGTAAAAGCACCACCAGATCCGCCCATTTCTTTGGGAATACGTACTTCTAAATTCAGGACTCCGTCAGAGCTTTCTACCCTTCCGTTGCGTCCCCCAGTTGCGGTCGCAACTGCGCTATAGAGCTTACTCATGATGACCTCCTTCTAAGGTTTTTCTCATTTGCTCATTTAATTTATTCAAATTCTTATAGATCGCCTGCAGCTCAGAGCGATTGCATTCGACATTGCAAAGCAATTTGTCGGGCACTGAAGAGAAGTGCTTCTCCAGCTTACGACCCTCGGCCGTCAGATGAACTTCCACCGTGCGTTCATCTTTGGCAGAGCGCTTGCGAGTCACCCAGCCGCGGGTTTCCATGCGCTTGATCAGGGGAGTGACGGTTCCCGTATCAAGCAGCAAAAGATCTGCGATCTCGGTCACTTTGCGCGGAGCCTTTTCCCACAAAACCATGAACACCAGATACTGCGGATACGTCATATCAAACGCTTTAAAGTGCTCGGCATAAAGCTGAGTGATCAGGCGGGAAGCCGCGTAGATCGGGAAACAAAGCTGATTCTTTAAAAGCAGTTTCTTATTCATGCCCTGATTCTACGCCAATTTATATTGTGTGCAATTAAATTGCATACAATACAAAAATAATACAATCGGGGTCCTGCGCCAAGCGGCTCCCAAAGGTACGGACACACTTTTGGTAGCGAGGATGCGTCAGTATTCCGCTTGGCGTGTGAGCCATTTTGAGACAGAAATGTGATGTCTGTGGTGCGGTGCTGCTACCAAAAGTGTGTCCGTACCTTTTGGGGCTGGACGTTGTGCCAGTTAGGTGGAATCCGGTGGGTGGTCCTTAAGAGAAGTTGAGGAATTTCCGATAATTCCAATAGTATGTCGAAACGAAAAAAGAAATCTTCAGCAGCGGAAAATCTGATTGAATCACTGATGGACGACGTCCGTGGGATTCAAGAGGAAGGTTCGTTCCATAAGGATGGAAAACAGCCGGCCGATGAGCCGACTAATTTCCCTCAGGCACCTTCTGCCAGCGCGCAGGGTGATGAAGATATGTGGTCAGGCCTTGAAAAAGACGTCGGTGCAGAAATCGACGATTCCGAATTCAATGGCGGCGCAGCTCAATACACCAGTGAAGAGCAGGGCGATGACTACAACAACGAAATCATCGAGGAGTTTTCTTCCGGTGACGAGATGCTGGATGGCGAGAAGCCAGTAGGTTTCGATGTACCTCCGCGCCCGCAATATGAAGCTCCGATATCAGAAGCTTATGATGGTCCTTCAAGTGAAGGTGACTATCAGGCCATGGACAGTATCGATGATGAGCCCGTGGTTGTGGAAATGCCAGCAGCCAGTTCCTATTCGGAGGACTTTACCAGCCCGGTGGAATCATTGGCGGCATCTTTGGGCGAAGAATCAAAAGAAGATAAAACTGTGTCCATTCAGGATGCAGGTCCCTCCAGTTCAAACACTTCAGCAACCAATACAGATGCGGATCGGACTCTGGCAGTTTCAGGATTTGCAAATGCCCGTTTGGGTGCGCGCAAATCCCAGAATGTGGATGTGAAAGTCAGTGTTGGTAACTTCCGCGGTAGCAACCGCGCGGGTTCTGCCAACGTGATGACTTCCGTGGATGCCAGCCTGGCTCAGGCCGAAAACCTGAAGCTTGCACAGCAGCGTATTCTGGAGCTTGAAAAAGAAGTTGAATTCCTACGCAGCGAGAATGAAGAGCTGGCTTCGGCTGGTGAAATCATTCGCACCCGTACTGACGAGTTGGGCGTGCGCATTGTCGCTGTCGAGAAAGAGAAAGCGGAAGACCGTGAATCTTTCCAAAGCGAGATCCTGATTCTGAAGGGTAATCTTCAGTACAAGGAAAACGAGGTTGCCAAGGCTCGCGTCAAAGTCGACGAGCTGGAGACTCGACTTAAATCTGATTTCAAAAAGATCCGTGTTCGTGAACGTGAACTGGAAAATCGTCTAGAGCTTTTGCGTGCAGAAAAAGCGGCATTAGTTCGGTCCAAAGATGAGTATATTCTAGACCAAAAAAGAAAGATTGATCAGCTTTCCCAGGAACTCGATAATTATAGAAATAAATGTCTTGAGTTAAACAAGACTATCGAGGGGAATCAGGACCAATTCAAACGTACAGAGCGTGCTCTGCGTTTGGCGCTTTCTAATTTGGAAGTCAAAGAAGAAGGCATCCCGACTCCTCTCAAAAAAGCTGAGTAGGAATTCATGGAACCCACATCACCGGCAGAGTCCAGCGAAAGCGGCGCAGTCGTTGCGAAGCCCGCACCTGTTAAAAAAATCAAGGTGGTTATCAGTGATTTGCATTTGGGCAAAGGACGTCTTTTGCCTGAAGGCGGTATCAATTCACTGGAAGAGTTCTATTACGGCGACAAGCTTGTTGAGTTCATTCACTACTACTCCACCGGTGTCTATCGTGACTACGAAGTGGAACTGATCATCAATGGGGATTTTTTCAATTTCCTGCAGTGTGATTATAAAGGCCACTTTTTATCGGTGATTACTGAAGCCGTGACCCTGGATATTTTAAAAGATGTCGTTAAAGGTCACGAGAACGTTTTTAAAGCCATGGCTGAATTTGCCGCCAAGCCTGGAAAATCCATCACCTATATCGTGGGAAACCATGATCAGGGAATGTTGTGGCCGGCTTGCCGCGCCTATGTGAATCAGGTGATTGGTGTTCCGGTGCGCTTTAAAAACATCGTTTATTTTTTTGATGGCGTGCATATCGAGCATGGACACATGCACGAAGCCGCCAATCGTATGGACCCCAAAAAGTTTTTCCTTAAAAAGAATCTGGTGGAACCGATTCTGAATCTGCCCTTTGGCTCGCACTTCTTTTTGGAAGTGGTTCTTAAGATCAAGCAAACCTATCCCCACGTGGATAAGATTCGTCCTTTTGGTAAGATGGTGCGCTGGGCCCTGTTAAATGAAACCATGACCATGGTTAAAGCCTTCTTCATGGCTTATAAGTACTTCTTTAAAAGTGCCTTCGTGAAAGACCCGCGTCGTAACTGGCCGTTTAAGCGTATCGTGCAAGTCATCCTGGAAAGTGCGATCTTTCCGGATTTAAGTGAGTCGGCGCGTAAAATCCTTAGCGATGACCGTGTGCATACGGTGGTTTTTGGACACACTCATGTGTACCAGTACAGGCAATGGTCTGAACACAAAGAATATTTTAACACAGGAACGTGGACTGAGATCACTTCTTTAGATATCGTGTCTCTTGGAAAAATCACGAAACTGACTTATTGCCTGATCGAGTATCCTGAAGACGGCGGCCGTCCCCGTGGACGACTGAAAGAGTGGAACGGATACCACCGTATCGAGGAAGACGTCGCGATTTCGTAGTTTTTCCAGCAACCGCTGTTGGAAAGAGAAATCACGATGTTGGAAATTACCCAGGCCAAGTTTACCAATCCCGAAAGTCTTATTCAGGAATGCCAGTCTTCTTTGAAATTGTTTTTACAAAGAAAAGAGATCGGCTTTCCACAATTGGTTGAGCGTATCAACCTGTGGCAGCAGTCCCACAAAATGGGTGCCGAGTACGCTTCCAAATTCAAAAAACTTGTTATCGTGGGCCTTGGTGGCAGTTCTCTTGGAACTCGCGTGATCCGCGAGGTGTTTAACGCCAACAATATGTTCTTCGTGGACAACGTCGATGCGCTGGTTTTTGAAACCTTGATTGACGAGTTGGGTGATCTTAAAGATGTGGCTTGGGCGTTTATTTCCAAAAGTGGTACGACGATTGAGTCACTATGCGCTTTGGAACTTTTGGATCAAGTCTACAAAGAGGAAGGTCTTCACCTTCCTTCAAATTCAATTGTGATCTCTGAAACTAAATCAAGTTCGCTGACGGATTGGGCACGTAAGCACAAAGTGCCTGAATGCGAAATTCCGGTGGATGTGGGTGGTCGTTTTTCTGTGCTGTCCCCAGTGGGTATGTTCCCGGCAGCATTCCTAGGTTTGGATCTTGAAAAATTCCGCGTGGGCGCAAAACGTGCGTTGATGGATACGGCGACTGTCACTCAAACTATGGCGCAAGTTGTTCAGTCCTATGACCGTGAAGAGTGGATCACTTTGTTGTGGTCTTACAATTCCCGTATGAAAGATTTCGGCGGTTGGTTTGCGCAATTGTGGGCAGAGTCTTTGGGTAAACCAGTGACTCGCGCGGGCACTCCGGCTCCAAGAGTTTCCACTCCGATCGCGGCTATCGGTGCCTCTGACCAACACTCCATCCTGCAACAGGTGATGGAAGGTACGAAAGACAAGTTCGTGATCTTTCAGCGTGTTGACGAGGCTGAAGGTGGTTCTATGCGCATCAAAAATGCGCAATTCAAAGAAACCATGGACCTGCAAGGTCGCACGATGGGCGAGTTGCTAAAAGCGGAAGCTTTGGCGACGCAGGAAGCCCTGGTGGCAAACGGTGTTTCCACAATGACTTTGAAAACTAAAGCATTGGATGAAGAAACATTGGGTTACCTGTTCATGTTCTGGCAATTGGTTGTCGCAGGCTTGGGCGAGTACTTGAAAATCGACGCCTTCAACCAGCCAGGTGTTGAAGCCGGTAAGATTTTGGCAAAAGCGAAACTTAAGAAATAAATTTAAAGGGCTCCCCGGTAAACAACTCAAAACCGGGGAGCCCTTCCTTATCCCTGCATGCCATCCATGGACGAAGATGGAGGCAAGTGGCGCTCTGAAATCTGCAGGGATTCAATCTGCTTCTGTATGATCCGATACTTCCGACCCAGTTCAATCCGTTCATCAAGCGTCGTGGCCGCTTCAAAATCAGGAAGAAGGTCCCTCTCTTCCACTCTGATATGCTGACTTACCATCTCTGCAAGCACTTTTGCTTTCGACATGAACGAACGTTCGCTCGTCGTTGTGTTCATGTCTTTGCAGATCTGTGTGGCCAGGCGATGCTCTAATTCACCTTCGGCAGTATCCATCATAAATTCAGGAATTCGCTTCATGCGCTCATACAAAGTTTCCTGCTCAGGTTTTGCGTGGGCCTCGAACAGGATTGAAAATTTTGACAGGGCATTTTTCTTATCAAGGAAGGAAGCTTCTTCGTCTTTAAGAACAAGCAGAAGATCTTTCAATGGCTTGTGATCAGCTTTGATGATTTGAATAATATCATCAGGATGAGATTTTTGCTGGCTCAACTGTTCCATTGCAACTTCCTCCTGACCGGATCTAATTGCAATCGGTGGTCCTGCCCTGGCATGAACCCCAGCTGAAAAATAGAGGCAATAGAAAGCTATTTCCAACGGAGGCAGAGGATATTTGCCCCCGAGTTGTGGTTTTTTGGGATTACGTTCTATTTGGGTCTATGGAGTGCACTTATGTCGACAATCGTTTTTAGAAAGACCTGCAGCGCCTGGTCATCAAACTTTCGTTCAATTCGATTTTGAAGTTTGTCAAAATACGAGATCGCAGCTGTGGCGGTTTGAGCGCCCTTGGCCGTGACAGTCAGCACATAGCCGCGCGCATCTTCTTCAAGGATGGATCGTTTAATCAGTTTTTTCTTTTCCAGTGAGCGAATGCAGTGGCTGACATTGGCTTTAGGAATTCCAAAAGACTCTGATAGCCAGCCGCATTGGCGTCGAAACTAAATTCTTATGCAAACAAGTAAGTCCGTACGCCAAAAAGGTACGGACTTACCTGTTGGGCGCGGAATAAAAAAAGGGAGCTAAGGCTCCCTTTTTCATTCTTAATTGAATCAAAAGACTATTTCTTTTTACCGTATAGATGCGGAAGATAACCCGCACCCAAAACACCGGCGTGATTTTTGGTCTTTGCGATCTCGATCTTACATTCTAAGTCCGTGTTGATTTGACGGATGATCTTAGAGTAATTCGCTTTCAATTCCTTGAAATACAGATCTTTGATTTTAATCAAACCACCGCTGATAAAGATTTTTTCCAGGTTGAATGCCAAAGAAAGATTGTGGCACAGAACTGCCAAGGCAAACGCCATATCAGCATACAGGATATTGTACTTAGGATCTTTGGTGTCGACCAATTCCTCGACGGAGTTTCCGGTGAAGCCCATTTCTTTAGCGCGACGTAAAAGTCCCGTGCCCGAAGAAAGACCTTCCACCGTGTAGTGATGAATTTTATCCGGATTGTTTTTCAATCCCACCATGTCCGCCACAAAGTGACCACATTCAGAACCCATGCCCGCACTTTGGCAAGGCATGCCGTTAAAGATAATTCCAGAACCCACACCAGTGCCTACAGTGACAACAGCAAAGGAGTTCATGCCTTTTGCTCCGCCGACCCAGCCTTCAGCCAATGCGGCTGCCGTAGCGTCGTGCTGGAAGTGAACTTTGGTTTTAAATCCGCGCTTCACGATTTCTTTTTCAACCATGTCACGGATAGGTACGACTTTCCATCCTGGATAGTTCACAGGATTAACAAGCTTACCTTCCTCTGCGTTTAGTGGTCCCGCACTCGCAAGACCGATACCTTTAAACACAGAGGCAGAAGTTTCCTTAGGGAATCTTTTTTTGAAATCCAGCGCGATGTCTGACATCAGATGAATCACACGCTGTTGAGTTTTTAGTGCAGAACCTTCGCGCTTCATATCGACTGGAACTTTTACGAAGTCCAGCATCTCGCCGTGGTTATCCAGCAAAGCCGCAGCCAGCTTGGTTCCGCCCAAGTCGAAACCAATGGTATAAGATTTTTTAGTCATAGCAGTTTTATTTTTTGTTTTTGTTTTGCTCACGGTTCAAAAGTACCAGAGATGAGTACGGAGGCAAGTTCACAGTGATTGTTCCGTCAGATTTGACGTTGTATTTCATGTCTGTGCATTTGCGTAATTGACGGCTGTAAGACGGGCCAGTCAGGTCACAGTAGCTGCCCGCAGGCAATCCCGTTGGCAATTCGCGAGTGATCCAGCCGCTGGAGAAATTCAAAGCCACAAAACCCAAATTTCCACGGCTGAAAGACACGAAGTTCACGTAGTCTGTATTCCAGTTATTCACGTAAAACGCTTTATCAGTCTGATTGCGGAAGTTCACCATCGCAGCCACTTCAGGCAGGCGGTGCTCGCATGTCCAAGGTGCCACACAGGTGTTATTTTTCGATAGAACATTCAATGTGCGCAGATCTGGTCCCAAAGGAGGGCCTTGATCGTAAGAGGTGAAGTCATACCCTGAATAAACCTGAGGATAACCGTAAGGGTACGCCAGCATATAGATCTGAGCCAGGCGGTAGACGTTGTGATCCGCCCCCGTGTAGCGCAGGATGTTTCCGTCACCGGTTCTTTCAAGGTCATGATTCGTCACGAACACCAAAGAGTGCTCGCTTTCTGGAAGTCCACGGGACAGGTTCAGCAAATTACCCAGGCCGCCAAACTTGATGCTGCCACCAAGGATGAACGGATATTCGTAGGCTGTGACATCTCCACCAGCAAAATAATCGGCATAGTTAATTGGACCGCCATTTTCGTGGATGATTTCCTGAAACACATAAGCACTGCGTTTCATCTTACGAACGATTTGTGCGATGTCTTTCGCGGGAATGTGTTTCGCAGCATCGATACGGAAGCCAGAAACTCCCAGATCCAGCATATGGTTCAGATAATCAGCGATCGATTGCTGAACTTTAGGAGCGCCCGTTGCCAAGTCTGCAAGACCGACAAGTTGGCAGTACTGAAGTTCATAAAGATCACGGTAGTTAGCGATGTTATCGTTGCCGTTACGTCCACACGCGTGGAAATCATTGGCGTTATAAAGCCCCGGATAATCTTTGTGAGTGAACTTGGTGCCGGCGAAACCTACGCCTTGGGGGAAGCCCGCCATGTGGTTGATAACCGCATCGGCATAGACATCGACTCCAGCAGCGTTGCAGCGTCTGACCATGTCAGCGAATTCTGCTTCGGTACCGCCACGGGATTCCAATTTATAGCTGATAACTTGATAACGCTCCCACCATGCACCGTTATGAACTATGTGTTCGTGTGGCGGGGAAACTTGAACGGCAGAAAAACCAGATGGACCCAGATAAACTTCACACTCACGTGCGACATCTCTCCATGGCCACTCGAAAAGTTGCACGAACACCGTTCTTGGAGCTGCAAGCGCCGAACTTGTGCCCAACAAAACAGTCAGGAGTAAGATTGAACGTTGCAACTTTGAAAACACGCGGACTCCTATAGTCTCTGATTTTGTCCGGTTTTCTTATCAAACAGGTGAGCCTTTGTCAGATCAATTTTCAGTGGAACCTTCTGTCCTTTGGAAAATTTATCCATGGAATCCGTAATAATTCTCACACTTTGGCCCTCTAATTGGCCGTGCAGCATTTGTTGGCCGCCTAAGTTTTCTGACAGTTCCACCGTATAATCGCCCAGAGCGATTTCTTGAGCGCCCAAGTCGCCTTTATTGATTCTGAAACTCTCAGGGCGAATTCCCAGAACCTGCTCCGCTTTTTGCGCTTCGGGCCAAGGAAGGCGGCGCACCACGTTTCCTTCAATGAAATTCATTTCCGGGGAACCGATGAAACTTGCGATGAACATGTTTTTCGGACGGTGATAGATATCTGTCGGAGTACCCACTTGTTCGATCACGCCATCTTTAAGAACGGCAATACGATCCCCCATCGTGGTTGCTTCCATTTGATCATGGGTCACATAGATCATCGTGGATTTTGAATTTTCGTGCAGACGTTTGATCTCGACACGCATTTGCGTGCGCAGGTGAGCATCCAGGTTGGAAAGAGGTTCATCAAACAAAATGACCGGCGTCTGGCGAGCCAATGCACGACCCAAAGCCACGCGCTGACGTTGACCACCGGAAAGTTCTTTCGGGCGACGAGCCAGGAGGTGAGAGATCTGCAGAAGGTCTGCGATTTCTTTCACGCGTTTGGAGATTTCAGTTACGGCCATGTTTTTTAGTTTCAAACCAAAACCCATGTTTTCTTCAACCGTCATGTGCGGGTACAAAGCGTAGCTTTGGAAAACCATCGCAAGGTCACGATTTTGCGGTTCCACGTTATTGATAACTTTGCCACCGACTTTAATAGTACCAGCATCCAAAGTTTCCAGGCCCGCCAGTGTTCGAAGCAATGTGGATTTACCGCACCCCGAAGGGCCCACCAGCACCAGGAATTCACCAGCGGCGATTTCCAAAGAGATGTCTTTCAAAACTTTTGCAGAGCCAAAACTTTTTGCGCAGTTAGAAAATTCAATAGTTGCCATATTCACTTAACCCTTCACGCTTCCCATTGTCATACCGGATACCAAATAACGGGAAATACTGATGAACAAAATCAAAACCGGAATACTAACGATCAAGGCACCTGCAGCATACAAGCCCCATTGAGTCGCAAGGCTGGCCTGGAAGGAGCGAAGTCCCAACGGCAGCGTATAAAGTTGTGGATCCTGCAAAACCACGGCAGCAATCACGTATTCAGACCAGCTCGACATAAAGCTGAACAAAGCGGTGATCACCAAAGCAGGTGATGAAATCGGCAAAATAATTTTAGTGAAAATCATCCAACGCGAACAACCGTCCAAAAGCGCTGCTTCTTCAAGCTCGCGCGGGATGGTGTCGTAGTACGCTTTCATCTGCCAGATACAAAAAGGCAAAGCGGTCGAGGAGTAGATGATAAACAATCCCCAGAAACTGTCGATCAAATGCAATTGCGACAGAATAATGAAAAACGGCAGCATCAACATGGTTGCCGGAAACATCTGTGTCGTTAGCAATGAAAACAGCATCATATTACGACCGCGGAAGCGGTAACGTGAAAGAGCATAAGCACTGCAAGACGCTAGGGCCACGCCCGCAAAAGTCGTGACAGCACTGATGATCAGGGAATTTTTCAACCACACCAAAAAGTCCGTTTCCGTAAACAGGGAAACAAAGTTTTTCATGGTGGAGTTTGGTCCGATGATTTCCAGGCTTTGCGTTTGGAACGCATTATCGCCGCGCAAAGAAACGGAAATCACATACACAATCGGATACAGCGAAAACACTGCAAACAATAAAATGGAGATCCAAGCCAGAAGACGTTTTACCATTACTTGGTCTCCTTTTGGTATTGGGATTTAAGCATACCCAATCCCCAGATCACTAAGATCAGGAAGATCAAAACTGAAACCGCTGCTGCGTAACCGTAGCGATACAGGTTAAAGGCCGCTTTATACACGTAACTGACCAGGATGTGAGTTTGATCCCCTGGCTCGCCCGCATTGGATACCAACCAGATCACATTCAAATTGTTGAATGTCCAGATAGAACCCAGCAATGCCGCTGGCACCATCACTGGCAATAGCAACGGCCACGTGATGTGACGGAAACGCTGCCATGAAGTTGCACCATCCAGGCGAGCTGCTTCATAAAGAGAATTAGGAATCGACTGCAATCCACCCAATGCCACAATCATCATGAACGGGAAGCCCAGCCACACGTTGGTGAGGATGCAGGCAACGAACGCCGTGGTCGGTTGGCTTAGCCATTGAACCGGGGACAGCTGTAGGAAGTTTTGCAGGAAGATATTGATCGGTCCATATTCCTGATTGAACATCGCTCTCCAGGTCAGGGCTGTGATGTATTGAGGCACCGCCCAAGGGATGATCAACAAAGCACGCCAGAAACCTTTAAACGGCATCACGGAATCAATCACCACCGCCAGGAATACCCCGAGCGTCACGTGAAAGAATACATTTGATGCTGTCCAGATGATGGTCTTTAAGAACAAAGAATAAAATTTCGGATCAGAAAGCGCATTGATGTAGTGAGTGAAGCCAACAAGTGACCAATCCTGGAAAGTGCGCAGGGAGAAGTTCGAAAAAGAAATCGCGATATTATAGAAGAACGGGTAAACGATCACCGCAAAGATACCAATGAACGCTGGAAGCATCATATAGTAAGCAAAACGATTCGGACCCTGGAAACCTTTGATAAAGCCCAGCAGGGAGTTGCGGCCTGTCCAAAGTACGATCAGGATAACCAGGCCAAAAATAATCTTAATGACGATGGCGCCGGCATCCGGTTGCAGAACCTCGTTCATTTCAGAGATTTGTTTTTCAGCCAGGACTTGAGCACCTTTGGCGCCCGCTTCCGGAGTTAAGCTTCCTGCCAATACCTTTTGATATTGCACGCGCAAGCTGTCCCAGATAGCGCGAACTTCCGGAACGATCGGCATGGGGTGCCCAACTTCCATGATGTCAGCAGAAATTTTCAGCAACGGATTGTTTTTTACAACTTCCGCGTTACGCGCTTCAAGGTTGGAAGGCAAAGTTCCCACTTTTTCCGCAAACTGAAGTTGCACTTCTGTGGAGGTCAAGTAGCGCAAAAGTTTGATCGCCGCCTCTTCGTGTTTTGGCGATTTCATGTTTACGTTAAGGGAGTAACCTTTGGTACCAACTAAAGACGCCGGCCATTTACCAGTGCCAGAGATCATCGGAATACGAGCGATTCCAAAATCAACTTTGGCTTCCTTGTAGTCACCCCAGGACCAGTCACCGTTAATCAGCATCGCGGCTTTACCGTCCTTGAAAAGGGCGTTGGCGGTTTCGTAGTCGCATTCTTTAGGGATGATTTTGTGTTTATCGCGCAAATCCAAAATGAACTGGAAGGTGTTCGCAAGTGCTGCGGTACTTAGATTTGGCTGAACATCATTCTTGATAAAGTCTTCACCGAAAGCCGGGATGAAGGGAGCAAAGAAGAAAGGCTCGGTGTAGTTAAAGACCAGACCCCATTGATCGATACGACCGTCTTTATTGCGGTCGATAGTCAGGCGTTTGCCCATCTCGATCAATTCGTCAGAATTTTTTGGGGCAGAAGGTAAAATCTTTTTGTTGTAGATCAACATCAGATGATTGCCGACCGAGTCCCCGATGGCGAAGTGTTTGCCATCGTAAGTTGGAGCAGCTAGTGGATCGAATTGTTTAAAGTAATCCTCGCCCAGAATGGTATCCAGCGGACGAATGATGCCCATCGTGGCAAAAGGGCCGATTTGGTCGGAAGGACCATAAACCAGCTCGGGACCGGAACCACCCATAGCAGCGGATTGGTAACCGCTGCGCAGTTCCTCGGTTTCACGGTAAGTGGATTGAACGATAATATCAGGGTTTTGCTTTTCAAATTCCTTCAGAACTTCAGCAAGCACCACGCGGTGCCCGTAGATCATCTGATGCCAGACGTGAATTCTGACCTTGTCGGCCTGGGCCGCCATCGAACAAAATGTAATCAAAAGAAACAAATAATACCGCATTAATTAACACCTTTGAACGAAGATCCCTTGTTCAGGCGAAGGACAACTGTCGTCACGCCTGGAATCTGGATCTGAGACTGCGCTCGATTGAGAATCACTTGCGCAAGCGCAGGATCCACATTCGGTCCAAACGAAGGGTCGTAACCCCAGTTGTAGCTCAGTACTTTGTGAGAGAATACTCGAGGATTTTTCGAGCTGTTAAACATAACTAAAATTGCTTCGCGCTGATCATGCAAAACCATCGCGATGAGGCCTGGATCAATCGTGCCTTCATTGTCGATAAAGACCAGGCCTTTCATGATTTCATCCAGGCTGTTCATTTTGAAAAGCGGGCTGCTTCGGCGCAGACGCAGAAGTGCTTTATAATAGTTTGAAGTTTGCGTGATCAACTGTGGTGTAACTTTTAAATCCTGGTTTTGCAGGCGTGGTTGCCAGAAAGCCCAGTCATCATAGTTCTTCCACGCAGGTGGAAGGCCTTCGCCCCAATAGTTATCTGTCCCGTGCCAGTTGATACGGTTAAAGAAATCACCGGAGTCATAAGAATCCTGGTCGCCATTTTTAGAGCGCAGTAACTCGACACCGGCTTCCATAAAAGGAATACCCTGACTAAGCATCGGAATCGCCATCGCCAGTTGATGCATGCGCTGGCGTTCAGAAGCTGAAGCCGTGCCCGGCGTGCGACCATAAGAATAGAACGGAGCTTTAGCCTGAACCGCATCCCACAAAGTATAGCCGTCATGAGCAGAAACGTAGTTGATTGTTTCAATCGGTTCTGCGGAAGTTGCCACAGGGCTGTTACGGTACATTAGGTTGCCGGCATAGATCACATTTCCGTAGTGTTCACGGAAAGTGAAATCACGCAAGTTTCCAGCAAGGCCCACTTTGATCACGTCGCCCAAGTGGCGAAGTTTACCCATTTGGGCATTCAGATCCGTCGGAGTGTTGCGGTTGGCAGGCTCGTTATTGAAATCAAAATACAAACCTGTCGCGAATCCCTGATCGGATTTTTCAGAGGAGCTTGTCGTGCCCCCACGAACCGCATCGCGCAGGCGATCGTTAAAGAAACCAACGCCTGTTCCGTAGGCATTTAGCTGGCTCATCGCCTCTTGGGGATTTTTTTGATAGAAGGAACCAAACGGCCAGCCTTCACCATATATATAGATGCGGGATCCATCCACGCCATCACGTTGCAAAGTCAAAGAGCGTAATGCTTCCTTCACTTTCATCATGGTCGAGCGGGAGTGGAACGCCATCAGGTCAAAACGGAAGGCATCGATCTTATAAGCTTTTGCCCAATGAACGACGGAGTCGATCATCAGTTTTTCCATCATGAAGTTTTCGCTGGCCGTATCTGCACAGCAGGAGCTGTTGTAGGTGTAACCTTCATCTGTCAAACGATAGTAGTAAAGCGGTACGATTTTATCGAAAACTGAAAAAGCACTTAAACCGTTTTCATAGGTGTGATTGAAAACCACATCCTGCACCACTCGCAGACCCAGGTTGTTGATCGCCTGAACCATCGTGCGGGTTTCACGTACACGGGAAAGTCCATGCGGATCCATTGCATAACTGCCGTCAGGTACAAAGAAATGAACCGGGTCATAGCCCCAGTTAAAGGCATCACGGGCGCGAATTTGCGCCAATGCACCCTGTGCATCCTGAAGATTTGAAGTGGACGAGTTGATTGATTCCCAGCTCGCACGATTTTCATTCACCGAACCGATGTCGTTGAATGGCAACAAATGCAAATGAGTTAAACCGGACTCTGCCAGGGATTTTAGATATTGAGTTCCGTTACCATTTGTCTGAGCGAAAGCATCGTAAGTACCACGATAAACAAATGGAATGCTGTCATCGTTCGCGCTGAAGTCGCGGATGTGCAATTCATAGATTGTTATGTCTTTGAAAGAATTCAGATAGGGTTTTGTCAGGTTATCCCATCCATATGGTTTTGATTCGGCGCTCTCCAAATCCACCAGTTGAGATTTTGCCCCGTTCATAGCAAGACTTATGCTGTAAGGGTCAGTGACCAACGATGTTTCCATACGGTCTGTAAGCGGATGGTAAACACTGACTTCGTACAGATAATAATAATTCTGATACTGGCGGGGAACCAATGTCGTCCAAACACCGTTTTGATAAGTCGGAACTAGTACAACATCTGATTGCAGCGATGTTGGAGAAGCAAATAGGGCAACACGAACGCTGTACGCCGTTGGTGCCCAAAGCTTCAACTGAAACTGCGAGCCCAGATTTGTCAGGCCAAGGTCATTACCCTGATAAGCATAAAGCTCGTCCAAAAGACCCGCATATTGAATCGCCGTTGAATCCAAAAGCTGGTTCTTATCATTCGTCACAAAAACTTTAAGCGGACGGTGAATCAGTTCTTCGATGATTTGGCGGTTTAAGGCCGCCGTGCTGACGACTGCGTAGTTGTCCTGACGTTGCAGCACAGGAAGGGGATAAGTGCGCGGAACGTCTTTGAAATTGATTTCAGAGTTTGCAAGTTGGAACATCATGTTGTCAGCCACACGCAAGCCCTGCGGAAGTTTAACCAACATCTTTTGAGAATTCAGCCACTGCGCGCGCGCAGGAGCTGTTGCGGTTGCATTGACGGCAACGGCATTGCCAGCAACCAGCAACGAAATTGCCAATACGATATAGAAAGCACTGAGTGTCTTGAAGGTTCGATCTAGCAAAGCATCCCCTAATTTTTTTTGCTAATTCCACGCATAAGTTCTGGCCAGGGCGGGACTTTATGGGTAAGCCTCGGGTTTTTCAAGGAATGGTGTATGAAAAAAATCTTTTGGGTTCTTACGATTTTGCTCGCGACTTTTAACGCACATGCTCTGGAGGCGGACTTTACGACCTATCTTCGTGGTGGGACTGGGGTCAATCAAGAGGGGGGCAAAATGGAGTGCTTCCGCAACAGAAATTTGCCCGGTAATTTCCTGCGTTTAGGAAATGAATGCGACTTCTACACGGAATTAGGGTTCGTTTTTCATCACAAAAAAGCCACTGAGGCCGATCCCTCATTTTTCAGAACGCAACTACGCTATGCGTATAGTTCTGAGGGTTTGCGTCAATGGGAGTCAGGCAAACAGACCATCGATACTTCAGGGACTGAACCCGAGGCGACCATTTCGATTCCAAAGTCCGAAATCGAAGCCTACGTAAAAGCCGGTGGCTTTGATGGCAGCCCGGTCGAGTATTGGGTCGGAAAAAGATTCTACCGTGATGTCGATTTGTTCATCTTCGATTGGTACTACTATGGCGAGATGGCCGGTGTGGGTGCCGGTGTGGAAGCAATTCCCGTGGGCCCAGGTAAACTTGCAATCGCAAACTTGATCCAAGCGAATGAAGATTTCAACACCACTTCTGTAGGTCGTCCGGTTTTGAACATCTGGGATTTCCGTTACACATCTATCCCGGTATTTGCCGAACAAAAAATCAGTTTCTGGGGAGTTTATGCTTGGGCGAAATCCAGCACTACAGACACTGCGACTTTTGAATCTACCAACGGCTATGTTCTGGCAACAAAGTTGGAAGGTCCTGCATTCACTGGTTACAACAAAGCGGCTCTTGAATTTGGTCAAGGGGCGATGAATGGTTTTAACGTTTATGGTAACAGTGCAGTCAACTCGGGTGAGCCTGCTCAGCTTGCGCAAAACCAAGCTTGGAATCTTCGGTTCGTAGAAGACTGGTCTATGGATGTAAGCGACAGATGGGCTGCAATGTTTGGTTTTGCACTAAATTATGGAAGTAACGGTAGAGCAGAAGATAATAAAGTACAGTGGCAGGCCATTGGTGTTCGACCTATTTATTACTTCACGGACCGTTTTCAACTAGCCTTTGAGGCTGGATACAATCGCTATGAAGACGAGTCCGAGGGAGTGGGCGCTCGTGAACTAAGTCGAGTTGCTATTGCTCCACAGCTTTCCTTTGCAAAAAGCATCTGGGGCCGCCCGGTTATGAGAGCTTATGCCTCCTATTCATTTTGGAATGATGCGAATAAAGGCGATGACTTTATTGGTAGCAGCGCTCCGACTTTCGCGGACAAAAATGCCGGTTTCAATGTCGGCTACCAATACGAAGTTTGGTTCTAATTCCGTTTTAGTTTGAAACGAAAACCCCGACCGAAAGTCGGGGTTTTTTTGGTTCATTGTCACGCGTTGGTCCCTTCCTTATAATTGTCGTTATGGTTAACAATGACGATTCTTCTGATAATTTAGAAAAAACCAGTATAGTTGCGAGTGACACCTTCAAAGGAAAATTGCGAGAGGCCGACGATGTGCCACCGGCAATTTTGGTTTTGATCGGGCCTCCGGGATACGTTGGAAAACAATATCCAATTACTGCGAGTGATATCACTATCGGCCGCTCTGTCGAGAGTCAGGTTTACATCGATGATAAAAGTTTAAGTCGTTCGCATGCAAAATTCGCAGTGAATGGAAGTGAAGTTTCCATTATCGATTTGGGCTCCACGAATAAAACTGTGGTGAATGGTCAGACTATTCCGGCGTTGGCTTCGTGCCTGCTGAAAAATAATGATCAAATCAAAACGGGTAACGTTATTTTCAAGTTCCTGGAAAAAGGCAGCTTGGAAGCGATGAGTACTTCTGCACTTTACGAGCGCGCTCAAAAAGATGCGTTGACGGGTGCTCACTCCAAAGGTGCTTTGATTGAAAAAGGTCCTGAGGCGATGAAGCGCTCGGAAGTTTTGAACGAGCCACTAAGTCTGGTGACATTCGATATCGACCATTTCAAAAAAATCAACGACGGTTACGGCCATCCAGGCGGTGACTATGTTCTTAAGGAACTGTGCCGTATTGTGATCATGAAACTGATCCGTGCGAACGACTTCTTCTCTCGCTACGGTGGTGAAGAGTTCGTTCTGCTTCTTTCAGGCTCCAATGCGAAAGTGGCTGCGGAAGTTGGCGAGCGTATTCGCCACACTATCGAGACCAGCGAATTTGTCTTCGAAGGCAAAAAGATTCCGGTCACGATTTCGGTGGGTGTTGCTACCAAGTATGCGGCAGAGACCGAATGGACTCAGCTGTATGATCGGGCCGATAAAGCCTTGTACCAATCAAAACAAGGCGGCAGAAACAAAGTTACTGTTGCTCCTTAAACTCAAACCCGGTGATGAACCGGGTTTTTTTATTGCGCTGCCGCACCCGTAGCGGGTGTGGAGATTGCACATGCGGCACATTTACTTTTTTTAGATTATTTGCGGTAAGGACGCTGTTGTTGTGCTTTTTTTGCAGCTTGTTTGGTGGAAGAAGGTAAGCGGGTTTTCTTTACGGTTTTCTTTTGGCCTACTCTGTATGTTGGTGGCTTTTTGAATGGGCTTGGGGGGGCTGGCAGCACTGGTTGTGGTGCTGGTCTGCGGGGTTGGATTGGGGTCAGTAGGGGGACTTGGGCTACTATTTTGGGTGCCGCTGTCTCTGGAGTTTCTTTTCCAATCATAAGTAGTGCAGTCCACAGGAATGCTACTGAGACTGCTACTGTCACAACATTTTTGAATGTCGGCTCAGACGCGGTTTTATTCGAGAATCCGCCGAATGGTTTTTGGAAACTTTTTTTAGAGCCTCCACCGGCGTTTATTCCTGGCAGCTTGTGCTGCGGTGGTGGTGGGACGCTTAGTTTTGTGATGCTTAAATTTGGATCAGTGATGGTCTTATGAGTCAACATTGACATCACTTCTTCGGCTGTCGTGGTCGTGCTGATGGTCATGGTTTTGTCGTCTTCGATTACGAACTGGCGGATTTTTTCCAGGGTGTCGTTGTACGTGACGGCGAACACGGTTTTTAAATACTCAGCCAATGCCAGGGCGGAAAAGTCAGGATGCTTTGTTGATAGCAAAGTGCCGATCTGGCGCGCGACTTCGCCGGCATCTTCTGCGCGGGCGCGCGGATCGTGATGAAGCATCGTTGGTAAGACACCTAACAACTCTGCACTACGATCTTTAATCACAGCGGTGGGAAGGTTCATCACGTCGTACATGCGAATGGATTTTTTAACTTCGCCGACGGTGGAGCCGCCAAAGAAGCGCGCGTTTGCGAGCATCTCCCAAAATACTATTCCTAAGGAAAAAATATCGGTGCGATTATCAAGGGTTTCGCCATTGACCTGTTCAGGGCTCATGTAGGCGACTTTGCCTTTCATCTGACCGACTTGAGTCATTGCTTCTTCGGAGTGACCTTTGGCGATGCCAAAGTCGATGATCTTCACTTCGCCCTCAAAGGAAATCAAAATGTTGTGAGGGCTGATATCACGATGGATCAGGCGCAGAGGCGAGCCCGTCTGCGGATCCACGGACTGATAAGCATAGGCCAATGCCAAAGCCACCTGGTGAACTATATAAAGAACGAATTGAGTTTCAAGTGGCTCTTCCTTATCGCGGTGATAGGAAAGCAAATCCCGCAAGGTGACGCCGTTAATATATTCCATCACCATAAAAGCGCGGCTGTCTGATTCGCCGAAGTCATAGATCTTAACGATGTTCTGATGATTCAAGTTCGCACTCACGCGAATTTCTTTAAAGAACATCTCTTTAAACATTTCCGCGTTAGTGGATTCGGGCAAAGTTGTTTTGATGGCCACCAGTTTACTGACGCCAAATCGCGACTCTGATTTTCCCAAATGAACTTCGGCCATACCGCCTTCGGCGATACGCTTGATAATTTGATATGGGCCGATTCTTTTGGGTGTGTTCATCCAGAGAACTATTCGGTTTTTTCCGCTTTGCCCATAACTTCGGTGGGCTTAAATAGTGTTCCACAAACCGTGATCTTGTTCCCGTGATTTAACTGAGGGAGCGGTTAGTGAGGGTAAGCCCTTGGGATCTCTGGATAATTATGTCCACTTACACAATACTGGGCCCATGCAAAACCAGACTATTACAGAATTCATGATGAACAAATTTGAAGAACTTCGCAGAAGCAACAGACGCATTTCTTTGCGTATGGTTGCGTATAAGATCGGCATTACACCAGGCCGTTTGAGCGAACTGATTCGCGGCAAACGTCCTCTTTCGGAGTTCTATTTTGAAAAAATCTCGACAGGGTTGGGGTTGAATCAAGATGAACGTCAGCAATTGAGATCTTATATTTCTGTAACATCCCGCCGTTTCAGCTCAGACCGCGTGGTCGGAATGAAGAGCAATGCGATCATGGGTGGTTGGGAAGAATACGCTATCTTGAATTTGCTAAGAATTTCCAACGGCAATGATGATGTGAACTGGATTGCTGACCGTTTGGGTCTGACTCCCGAATCTGTCGAGCAGGCGTTGGCGAACCTTGAGCGCATGGAGCTGATTCGTCAGGAAGAGCGCGGCATCGAGATCGTCCACCGCCGTTTGATTACTTCCTATGAATGCTCTGGCGAAGAAGGCCGTAGCCACTATAAGAAGTATTTGGAAAAAGCCAGCCAAGCAATGGAACTGGATATGAACTCCAGCTACACGGGGGTGACGTTGACGGTGAATCCTCAGCAAATTCCTGTGGCGGAGCGCATGATCGAACGTTTCCGTGGTCGTATTTTGCGCCTGTTGCAACAAGGAACACAGAGCGAAGTTTACTCTCTAAACATTCAAATGTTCCCCCTTTCGATCTCTCAAGATGTTGCGAAATCGTCATCTGGAGCGAATCTGCATCAGTCGCCTCGCGTCGAGCTTGATAAAGTTTAAATTGTTAAGCTATGGTGTCCCCCGTAAGGGACACCGATGACTTTAAATAGCTTTTTGAGTGCAAAACTAGAAGACATGCAAAAGAAAAACGCCCGTTTTTCCATGCGTGCTCTGGCTCAGAAAGCGGGCATCTCTCCCGGGCGTTTGAATGAAATTTTTCACGAACGCCGTCCACTTAGTAATCACTATTCAGAAAAAATTGCTTACGGTTTAAGTCTTAGCCAGGAAGACCAGGCAACCCTTTCGGGATTTATCAGCGTGCGCGCGAAACGCTTAAGCTTCCAAAAAGTTTTGGAAGAGCAGGAATTGCGTGTGATCACTACGTGGGAACCTTATGCAATTTTGAATCTAATGAAGACGGATGATTTTGACAGCTCCACAGAGTGGATCGCAAAACGTCTGGCGTTGAGCAATGAAAAAGTCGCCGAGTGCCTGGAGCTTCTGCAATCACTTCAGATCATTAAGATGAAGAATGGACGCTGGCAGCGTTTGCCTCAACAGTTTACCACAACCACTGATATTCCAAGGGCTGCGATCGTTCAAGGTCACTGCGCGGTTCTGGGTAAAGCCCAGAATGCCTTGCTGACAGTTCCTCCTGCGAAAAGAAATTTTACCAACATCACGATTCCCACCAACGTTGAAAAAATTGAAGAGGCGAAGCAACTGATCACTCAGTTCCGTCACAAAATCGCAATGCTTTTGGAAGATGGTCCGAAAACTCAGGTGTACAATCTTTCTGTGCAGCTGTATCCGCTGACGGACGTCAGTGAAAACACAGAAACTCCGACGTAAATTCTCAAATTGATTCGCCCCGGGAAACTCCCATTTTTCCCTGTTAAGGGAATGCGCAAAAATAAAAATATCAACAGTCTAAATCCAGCTTGATCGCGGACGTGGTGATTTTAGCTATGCCCTGAATTTGCATGAAGAGTTCTTGGCAGGGGGTGAGATGCGGTTCAGTTTCAGTAAGCTCGTCATTGTATTGGGAACGCCAATTGTTCTGATGGGCTATCAGAATTGCGCAAAGCTGGGCACCGAAAACCTGCTGGGCAAGAGTTCCGTGTTCGTCGCTGATGAGTCGATTGATTTGTCATCAACATCAACCCCTTCATCATCACCAGAAGCTTCAACTCCCGCTGAATTACTGACGGAAACTAAACAGAGCTGTTACCAAATTTCTGCACAGGACGACGTCGCTATCCAGTCCTGTCTGAACCTTTTCTGCAATCCCGCTGACCAAATCCAGGGTCACAATGCTAGAAACCTTCGTCTTTGCCAGAGGTTGCAAAGACTTGCCTTGATCCCTTAATCAGTTTCCTGCTCACATTTGTGGTTACATTAGCCCGGTTCATTAACGCCTTGTTAGGATCTGGCGGGATACGTCTCATTTCACTACTTTTTAACCAAATGTATTATGTACTCAAAAGTGTTTCATATTTAGGAACAGGTTTTTTTATTGGGAAAACTTCAGGAATTTCAATATCCCACCGAAAAATATGGAGTCAAAGTCGCTTTCGGCATGTACGTGGAGGAACCGTGAACAGAACCAATATATCAAGATTCAGCAAAATTCGAATCATGTGTATGTTCATTTCTTTGTTCGCGTTTGAACTCGCAAATGCGACTCCTTCCACATTTTCTTATCAAGGAAGAATCACAGATTCATCGGGCGGCAGTCCTGGTTTTACCATGGCTTCCTTCAGCTTTTCCATCATGGTGGATACGGCTGGGGGCAATAACCCGAACTGTACGTTGTATCGTGAACAAAAAGATCTGGTGCCAGTTTCAGCTACGGGTTTGTTCGACGTAGCGATTGGTGAAGGTACAGCGAATTTTCCAAATGTTTCTGCAAAAGTACATCAATACATGAACAACTCAGCGACAGTAAGTTGTGCTGAGGGTGGTTCATTCCTGGTATCTTCAAGTGATCGCCGCTTCCTGGATGTGCAGTTTAATCCAAACGGTAATACAGTTTGGAATCACATCACTCCGGCTTCAGAAATTCGTTCTGTGCCTTATGCAACGAATGCTCTCACTGCGGAATCTTTCGGTGGCTTGATGCCAACGGACTATATCAGAAAAACAGACGTGAGCACTTGTACTACAGGTCAGTTCTTAAGCTACAACGGTACAATGATGACGTGCTCGACTCCGGCAGGTACGGGTGCGATCGATGCTTCCTACTCTATTAAAGGTCTTGTGCAATTCCTTACTGACGCTGCCACTTCCGGTATCGTGGTAACGGGTGGTGTGGCGCGCGTGAACTTCGGTACGGGTGCCAATCAAATCGTAAAATTGGATGGTACTGGTAAACTTCCTGCTCTTGATGGTTCTGCACTAACAGGTGTTGTGGCTTCGAGTGCAACAACGGCGACGACAGCTACGACTGCAGGTACTGCAACTAACTTCTCAGGATCTTTGAGCGGTGACGTTTCCGGAACTCAATCCACGACTTCAGTGAATAAAGTTAAAGGTTATCCGGTTGTTACGACGGGTGTTGCTGACGGTAAAGTTCTGAAATACTCATCAGGTAATTTGGTGTTCGCGGATGATAACTCTGGTTCCACAGTTTCTGATTCGTCATACACTGTGAAAGGTATCGTTCAATTCCAAACTGATGCTGATACATCAGGTATTACTGTTGCCAGCGGTGTGGCAAGAGTCAACACCGGTACAGCTGCAAATCAAATCGTAAAAATCGGTGCTGACGGCAAACTTCCTGCAATCGATGGTTCGAATCTTACGAACCTTCCAACGCCAGGAACAGTTACTAACTTCTCTGGTTCTTTGGTTGGCGATGTAACTGGTACTCAAGGTGCGACAGTTGTTGAAGGCATCAGAGGCAAAACTGTTGATATGACTGGCGTTGCGAATGGCAAAGTGTTGAAGTACGACACGGCTGCCGGCGGTAAATGGGTTTTAGCTGACGATAATACGGGTGGTACGCCTGGTGTGGCTTCCTACTCAGCTACGGGGCTTGTTCAGTTCGATACTAATGCGGCCACTTCAGGTGTGATCGTAAATGGTTCAGGTGTTGCGAAAGTTAATTTCGGTACTGGTGCAGATCAAATCGTTAAATTGGACGGCACTGGAAAACTTCCGGCTGTAGATGGTTCTGCACTTACTAATATTGTAGCTTCTTCGTTGTCAGGTATTCTTCCGATTGCAAACGGTGGTACTGGTGCTTCAACTGCAGCAGGTGCTTTCGCGGCACTTTCTCCATTGGCTGCAAAAGGTGATTTGATTTCCCGCACAGCTACGGCTCCTGCAGTTTTATCCGTAGGAACTAATGGTCAGGTGTTGACAGCTGATTCTGGTGAAGCAACCGGTATGAAGTGGGCTTCTCCAACAGCAACTGATTTAACTACTATCGTTGGCACGGGTATCGTGCAAAGAACAGGTGCTGGATCTTATGCAGCACTGGGTACTGCGGCTCCATTGAATGTCACAGGTTCTGACTTGGGTCTTTCTTTTGGTGCAGGCCTAAAATTGGATACTGGTTCTTTGGTCGTTGATTCAGGTACAACAGCTGGCAAGGTCGTTGTCGTTGATGGTACTGGCAAGCTTCCGGCAATTGATGGTTCCCAGCTTACAAATCTTCCGGCGCCTTCGACTGTTGCTAACTTCTCTGGCTCTTTAGTTGGAGATGTTACTGGTACTCAGGGTGCGACGGTTGTTGAAGGTATCAGAGGTAAATCCGTTGATATGACGGGAGTTGCGAACGGTAAGGTTCTTAAGTACGACACTTCAGGTGGCGGTAAATGGATTCTGGCCGATGATAATACGGGCGGTACACCAGGCGTGGCATCTTATACAGGTACGGGCCTAGTGCAGTTTGATTCTAACGCAACAACATCTGGTATTATTGTCGATGGCTCTGGCGTCGCAAAAGTTAACTTTGGTAATGCGGCTGACCAGATCGTAAAAATCGGTGCAGATGGCAAGTTGCCTGCAATTGACGGTTCCAACTTAACTAATATCGTGGCTTCTTCGTTGTCAGGTACTTTGCCGATCGCAAATGGTGGTACTGGTGCGACGGCGAAACTTGGCGCTTACAACAATCTTTCACCGTTAAGTACAGCGGGTGATTTGGTTACTCACGATGGTACAAACAATGTTCGCATGGCCAAAGGAACTGCAGGTCAGATCCTTTCTTCCACAGCAGGTGGCCTGCAATGGATTAATGCTCCGTCAGGCAGCATCACTGATGTGACTGCGAATGCGCCACTTTCTGTGACGGGTACAACCACTAAAGATATCAGCATCAGTGCGGCAACAACATCTGCACTGGGTGTTGTTCAGGTTGGTTCCGGACTTTCTGTGACCGCAGGTGGAGTGGTAAGTGTGGACGCTTCCGGTTTGGCAGTAGATCCAGCGAACTTCACAGCTGCAGTACCAGTTAATAAAGGTGGTACGGGTGCCACAACTAAAACGACTGGTTTCAACGCGCTTTCTCCACTAACTACAGCTGGTGACATCGTAACTCACGATGGTACCAACAGTGTTCGTATGGCAAGAGGAACTGCGGGACAGATTCTATCTTCCACAGCGGGCGGCCTGGCCTGGATCAGTGCGCCGACTTCTGTTGCTGATTTCACAGGTAGCTTGGTCGGTGATGTCAGCGGTACGCAAGGTGCAACGTCAGTAGATAAAATCAAAGGCGTTCCGGTTGTTACAACTGGTATCGCTGATGGTAAGATTTTGAAATATCAATCTGGTAACTGGGTTATGGCTGATGATGCTACGGGCAGTGCTCCGGGTGACGCTTCTTACGCGGCAAAAGGTACAGTTCAGTTCCTGACAGATGCTGCGACCTCCGGTATCTCCGTTACTGCTGGCGTGGCTTCCTTGAATACAGGTACGGCTGCAAATAACATCGTAAAAATTGGTGCAGATGGTAAGTTGCCTGCAATTGACGGTTCAAATCTAACAGGCATCGTAGCTTCTTCGATCAACTTCACAGTGCCAATCACAAGTGGTGGTACGGGTGCTACAACCAAAACAACTGGTTTCAATGCACTTTCTCCACTAACAACTGCGGGTGATATCGTTACTCACGATGGCACTAACAGCGTTCGTTTGGCAAAAGGAACTACAGGTCAGATTCTTTCTTCTACTGCAGGTGGCTTGCAATGGATCAATGCTCCAACCGGCAGCATCACTGATGTGACTGCAAATGCTCCACTTTCTGTAACAGGTACTACAACTAAAGATATCAGTATCAGTGCAGCAACAGCGGCGGCGCTGGGTGTAGTGCAAATCGGTTCAGGTCTTTCTGTAACTGCTGGTGGTGTAGTTAGCGTGAATGCTTCCGGTCTTGCAGTGGATCCTGCCAATTTCTCAAGCGCAGTACCAATTAATAAAGGTGGTACTGGTGAAACGTCTGCAGCAGCAGGTTTCGCAGCACTTTCTCCGTTGGCAGCAAAAGGTGACATCATTACTCGCAGCTCCTCAGCTCCAATGGTGTTGAGTGTTGGTACGAACGGTCAGGTTCTAGTGGCTGACAGTGCTGAAACCAGTGGTATGAGATGGGGATCGAATGTAGCAACTGAATTGAATGGTTTGGCGTCTACAGGTATCGTTCAAAGAACAGGTGCCGGTACTTATACGACGTTGGGAGTTTCCTCTCCGTTGGCGATTTCTGCATCTAATATCGTTCTGAACACGGTGCCTATCGCCAGCGGTGGTACAGGTCAAACGACTCAGACAGCAGCTTTCAATGCACTTTCGCCGCTAACTACTAAAGGTGACATGATCGTTCATAACGGCACTAACAACATTCGTTTGCCGGCAAGTACAACGAACGGTCAGGTTTTGATGGTCGATACCGCAGAAGCTGGTGGCGTGAAATGGGCAGCACCTGCAGCAGCGGGAGTGACGACTGTTTCCGGTACTCTGCCAGTTGTTGTTGCCAATGGTTCGACGACACCAACGATTTCAGTGAATGATGCAACAGCCGCTGCAAAAGGTATTGTGCAAGTTGGTTCCGGTCTTTCCGTTGCTTCTGGCGTGGTCAGTGTTGATTGGTCCGCTAATACGGGATTGACTGCAAGTCGCATGGTTGCAACGAACAGCTCGGGCGGGCTTTCCGCATACAGCTGTGCAACTGGTCAGTATGTAACATTCAATGGTTCTGGCGAGGTTATCTGTAACAACTCTCCATTGCTGAATGGTGGTAACTCTTATACTGCAGCTGCGACAGTAGGTACAAACGACGGTTATGCCTTGAATCTTGAAACCAACAACACAACTCGTGTGGTTGTGGGCAGCGCCGGTAACGTAACCGTGAACGCTCCAACTTCAGGTGAGGCGTTGGTAGTAACGGGTTCGATCCGCGGTAAAAGCTATGAGGTTCCGTCAGGCACAACGGTTGATTGGGCTAATGGTAATACTCAGTCCATCACAACGAATTGCGGCTCGCAATTGACTTTCGTAAACATGATTGATGGTGGTGTGTATACACTGGCAATTACAGCTTCAAGCACATTCTCTGGATCATGTACGTTCGGGCAAACTTCACCGAATACGTTGACTGGTGGATCAGGTGGTAGCTTCTATTTCCTACCGACAAATGCTACGCCATCAGGTACAAATGCCGTGTATTCATTCATGCGCATCGGTTCTAAAGTCTACGTAAACTGGAGCAGCGGTTACGCAAACTAATTGCAGACTCTTGAACTTTACATTCTTAGAAAAGCGCGGGGGCATTGTTTGCCCCCATTCTATTTGCAGTAGTTTCGAATCTATGACTGCTGACAGTAGCTGTCCCAAGTTGGGAAACAAATCATAATAGGTAGTCAAAAAAAATTGATAATTTTATAATTAGGTATGCAACGTTTGTACGTAATTGGTTTGTTCATCCTCTTGATGTTCACCTGTGTGAACTCTCGCGCGGATGAGAATTGGACAGGCACAAAGAACCCTGGAGACTATACTTCAGCGGGCGTGGTTACCATTACGGGTGCCACGACGTTCAATCCAGGTACGTACACATTCTCAACTCTTATCTTAAATACGGGCGTCACTTTACTGGTGAATTCCGACACGGGAACAGGTACTGGCGTTGTTATTAATGCAACCACTATTACTATTACCGGTACCATCGATGGAAATGGTCGTGGCTACTCGAACATTACGGGGACGGGGAAGGGCTTAATAGATGGAACCGGCGCAACTGGTGGTTGTCATGGTGGACTTGCCGGCACATCTAAACCCATGGATAACTGCGTTCAGTATGGCAATCCGATCGCACCGACGACAATTGGTTCCCCGGGCGGTAAGCAATCTAATACGCCGGGCGTAGGTGGTGGGGCCATTAAGCTTGAAGCCTCAGGCACCTTAACAGTGACAGGTACGATTTCAATGAATGGCACAGATTCAACAGGTGCTGGTGTTACAAGCGGAAGCGGCTCGGGTGGCAGTATTTGGTTGAAGGGCGCAACTATCACTGGCAACGGAACCGTTCGCGCAAATGGTGGTCCCAATGCCAATAGTAAAGGTGCAGGTGGCGGCGGTCGTATTCTATTTAGTTATGCCACGGACAGCTTTACTGGAACGGCCTCAGTCGCAGGGGGAACCAGTAATACCGGTTACAGTGGATATGAAGGTAAGCCTGGATCTCTGCTTTATCTGGATCACGTCAATAATGATCTTGTTGTTAAATCATATTCCACTTTTTCAAACGGGAGTTATTCATTTCGCAATATCACCATCAATGCTGGTGCAACCTTAGATAATTCAGCGCACGGAAGTAAAAGCAATACTGGCACTGGTAAGGGAGCTTTTTACAGTTCCTATGGCTCAGGCGCTAGTCATGGCGGGCGAGGCGAATGGGCCATGGCAAACTTTACTGCTACTTATGGTTCCGCCTTAGAACCCACAACTCAAGGCTCGGGCGGTGGTGGTCGCGCAGTGGGTACTTCGCCAGGAGGCATTGGTGGCGGAGCAATTAAGCTGACTCTTAGTGGAACTCTTACCGTTAATGGAATTTTAGGTTCTGAAGGCTATGCGGGAGAGTATTATACAGACGATGACTTTCCCGGTGGTGGTTCTGGTGGCAGTATTTGGATTATCGCCAATTCAGTTTCAGGAAATGGCACCATTTCAGTAATGGGCGGTGATGGGGCTGTCCACTCGGACACGACTATTCTGGGCGGCGCTGGCGGCGGTGGGCGTTTGGCTATTTACTATTCAACAAGTTTCAGTTCATCGCTGACTTTGACAGCAGCGCCGGGCGCGGGATGGAATAATAACTATGATGGATCTGGAACTGGTTCTGTTGTTGTGATCAACACGACAACTAACGATTTATCATTCCCAGTGAACAGTTCAATTTCAAATGGCACTTACAGTTTTAATAACATCACACTTGCAGCTGGTGTAAAGGTGTGGGCCTTGGAAGGAAATCCCGGCGACACCGGCACCGGAAAAGGAACGTCTTCGGGCAGCGGAGGCGGTGGTGGTGGTTACGGTGGTGCCGGGAGTGCCGGTACTGGTGGAGCAGGTGGTGGCACCTATGGTGTCGCAGCAACGCCCACAGATCTGGGTTCGGGCGGCGGTAGCTGCGGTACTGCTGGTGCCCCAGGTTTTGGCGGTGGTCAGATTCGATTGATCGTGGCTAATACTCTTACGATCAATACAGGCGCTAATCTGACGGCCAATGGAAATAACGTCGTTAACAATACTTGCGGTGGTGGTTCAGGCGGAAGTATTTGGATCAATACCAAAAATTTAACTTCAGTTACAAATGGGATTACTGCGCGTGGCGGAAATGGCGATGGCAACGGTGGGGTTGGCGGCGGAGGACGAATCGCCATTTACTATTCCGGAACCTATTCGGGAACTCTTAACGTAAATAAAGGTACCGGTCATACTGGTGGTGCTAATGGAACCGCAACGACTGCGGCGATCGGTGTTCCGACAACATTGTTTTATCATCAACAACCTTCCACATCTGCGGTGCAAGGCATTTCATTTACTCAACAACCAATTACTGGAGCCAAAGATGCTCTTGGAAACGTCGTCGTAGAATATAGTACTTCGATTGTTTTAACGGCGTTCACTGACAACACCTGCACAACAGCGGCGCCGCAAATTTTAAACAATGGAAGCTCCGGCGTGTTTTCCAGTGGATATTCGGTGTACAGCGGAGTGAACTACACAAGAATGGCCACGATCTATTTAAAAGCCACCTCTGGTGCTCTGACCTCGGCGTGCTCATCCGCAATTGCTGTGGCTACAAATCCAGCGACACAGCTGGTGTTTGCCACCCAACCTTCATCAACTGCGGTGACTGAACAACTCTTTGCTCAACAACCGATTGTCGAGGGACGTGATCCGAATAACTTATTGGATATTACGTTTAACGGTGCGGTGAGTGTCGTGGCTTATGCCGATAGAGCATGCACAGTCATGGCAAGTGGTGCTTTATCAGGAACGGCCGTTACCAGTCTTGGGGTCGCGGCCTATTCCGGCATGAGCTATGACGATACGGGTGTGATTTATGTTCGGGCTTCGTCAGGGGGATTGACGACCGCTTGTTCGTCGCTGGTTGACGTTCGCTCTGCCTTGAATCCGTGGTTCTTCCGCGGTTACTAAATACACTCGTCCTGTTTCCTAATTCACGTTCCCCATCTTCACTCGAGAAAAGTCCCAAATTAGATAGCTAGTGGGTTTTTCATAGCGGACAATTGTGAACGTTCGTTATTATTTTAGGTATGAAATTTGGAACGTTTTATCTCCCAATAATCACGTCCTTGATGTTCACTTCTGTAAGCGCGATGGCGCAGATAATCCCATTTAATTTTTGGAAATCACCTGGTGGTGGTGGCTGTCCCGGAGTTTATGAAGTCACTTCGGGCACAACCTGGGTCGTACCGACTGGTTGGACAAATAATAATTCGATTGAAGTGATTGGTGCCGGTGGCGCCGGAACATCGAGCTCCAGCAACGGCGGCGGAGGCGGTGGCGGCGGCGGATATTCAAAATCTGAAGACGTCACAAGCTTGGTTCCTGGTTCCACAGTCACAGTTAAAATAGGCGCTGGTGGTGTTGCCGCTGCAGGATCAGCAACTGCAGGTGGTGATACTTACATTTGCAACAGCACATCGAACTGCGCATCGATTTCCGGAACAGCCGTCATCACCGGAGCCAAAGGTGGTGGTGCAGGCACGACCAGTACAGCAGGCAGCGGAGCGGGCGGTGATGAAACTCTGGGCGTTGGTGATATCAAGTATAGTGGCGGAGCTGGTGGTGCATCACCCAACAATACGGGACCTCCGGGCTCTGGTGGCGGTGGTGCCGCAGGACCAAATGGTGCAGGTGCAATTGGCGGTAAAGGTGCTGCAACTAATTTCGGTGCCGGTGGTGGCGGCGGAAGTGGTGGCGGTACAGCAGGTTCAGTCGGAGGTTCCTACGGTGGTGCCGGAGGTAAGAACTTCGCAGGCACTGGAGCAGGAACTGGGACCAGCAATGATGGCGGACCCGGCTCCAATGGCGGCGGCGGTGGAGGCGGATACGCGGCGAGGAACGGTGGTGCCGGAGGCGATGGTACCGATATCACGCCAACAGCAGGAGCTGGCGGCGGTGGTGGTGGTGCCAATGGTTCCGCAAAAGTGGGCGGAGCCGGCGGTAAATACGGCGGTGGCGGCGGCGGAAGTGCCGGTACAAGTACATCCAAGGGCGGCAACGGCGGTGCCGGCGTGATCGTTATTAAGTGCTATTAGTTAAGCGTTTCCCTGAAGGATATTTAGTACGGTCAAATATAAGTCTTGTTTTGACTCGTCTCTTTGTTCGTTCTCGTGATTATGCGGGTGAATTTGTTAAACTGTAAAAGATGAAATTTAGTACGTTTGGGATCCCATTTTTTTTAATATCCCTGTTCACAATAGTAAATGCTCATGCAGATGAGAACTGGACAACTGTGACTAAGTCACCCGCAGACTACACATCGGCAGGTGTTGTGACTATCACCGGAGCCGTAACTCTGAATCCTGGTACCTACACTTTTACAACTTTGATCGTAAATTCCACTCTTACAATTAACGGAGACACTACGACCAATTCAGGCGTTATCATCATCGCTGACACCATCACTGTGGGATCCAGCGGAAGCATCAATGCAAATGGTAAGGGTTATGCCGGGAACGCGGGTATAGGTAAAGGCGCCGAGTCCATGGGTGGTTGTCATGGCGGTTTCGGTGGATACGGGGAAGAGCTGGGGGCGTTTTGTACTCCCTACGCAGTTTCACTTGAGCCCACTACGTTAGGGTCTGGCGGTGGTATCGGGTATGCGGGTAATACGCCGGGTGCCGGTGGCGGTGCAATCAAACTTCAAGTTTCGGGCACATTAACTGTGACAGGTAATATTTCCGCCAATGGCACAAATCCCTCCGGCAGTAGCGGTACGATGGCGGGCGGCGGAGCCGGTGGAAGTGTTTGGATCCAAGCTGGTACACTGGCCGGAGCCGGGCCCATTAGGGCAAATGGTGGCAATGGCGTATCAGGCAGTTCTGGTGGAGGCGGCGGTGGAGCGGTTGCAGTTTACTACAACGCCAGCACCTATTCTGGCGTGATTTCAGCAAGTGGAGGTACTTCGTCGGCAATGTTCATGGGATATGCCGGCTCTGCTTTGTTGATCGATTCACTCAATAACGATCTTTATGTTAATAGTCCTTCAATGGTTGCAAACGGAACCTACTCCTTCCGTAACATTTACGTCGATGCAGCGGGAAGTCTTTCAGTTCAAGGTTTGGGATCTAAAAAAAATCTGGGCAGTGGTAAAGGAATTTGTAACGGTTCGGATTGCAGTGGCGGAAGTTATGGCGGACGGGGCGGAGCTGGCGGTTCGGCGACCAATGTTGTGAACAGTGGCTTAACTTACGGGTCAACACTTGAGCCTCAGGACACCGGCTCGGGTGGCGGAGTGCCGGCAACCATTTATTCATTTGGTGGTGAGGGTGGTGGAGCTATCAAACTTGTTGCAACCGGAACAATCACCATCAATGGTCCAATTGATGCCGACGGAATGCCCGCTCAAGTAAGTGCGGGTACGGGAAAGCCGGCCGGCGGGTCTGGGGGAAGCGTTTGGATTGTGGCCGGGAACGTTGCAGGAAACGGAACTATTCAGGCAGTTGGTGGCACGGGTGTTGGTGGTGCTGGCGGCGGAGGAAGAATTGCCATTCATTATTCGGGCACATTAAGTTCGTCTTTAACTTATAATGTAAATTTTGGTTCTGGCCTTAGCCCCAATGCCACGGTGGGATCCGTTGTCATAGTGGATACTGCGAATAACAATCTTTACTTTCCAGTGACGTCCACTCTTACCAGCGGAACTTACACCTACAATAATATTACGATCGCACCCTCTGCTAAGGTCTCTTCTATTGATGGAGGGATAGCTGGTACCGGGGACAGGCCGGGTGCCAGTGATTCAGGAACCGCAGGTGGCGGCGGCGGTGGCCATGGCGGTGCTGGTGGTGGCGGCTACGGATCCACCAGTGGTGGTGGAACAATCGGATCCGCGACCGCACCCATTGCGTTGGGATCCGGTGGCGGTAGTAATACCAGCGGACGCGGCCACGGTGGTAGTGGCGGGGGAGCTTTACGTTTTATAATATCCAACAGTTTGACAATTGGTGCAGGTGGAAATTTAAATGCAGACGGTAGTTCTTATATTGTCGGCTACGGTGGCGGTGGATCTGGCGGAAGTATTTGGATCACAGCTAAAAATGTTTTTTCAGTTACAAGTGGAATTTCTGCGAAAGGTGGTAATGGTGATCCTGCCAAAGGCGGCGGAGGCGGCGGAGGCCGTATTGCCATCTATTGTACAGGATCTTACTCAGGCACGCTCAGCGTAACTGCCGGTACCGGTTACGCTAACGGAGGAGCTGGGTCCACTAAAGTGGAGTGTACTGCTCCCCCGACATGGTTCTTCAGAGGTTACTGATTCTTAGAGGGACGAACGTGGAAGCCTGAAAACGTAGCCGCTTTCACGTAAGTGTTAAAATCAATATTATTCATTTTTGACGAGTGCAAAAACGCATTGAAGTAACGAACACGTGCAGAAGACTTAGCGTTGTACTGAGGCAGCAAAGCCTCGCGATAGATCAGTTCGTGCAAAACCAAAGCGGCTCTGGTTGGCGCTTTCATTTCATTCCAGATCGTCTGATTGAAAATATACTTGATACCTTCTGGAGTGTGCTTTCTAAACTGCGCTGCTGCCTGTTTCAATGAACAGCCTTCAGGAACGGTGTGAAAACCTTCATCGCGGATATTGCTGAATTCGCCAGGAACAATGCGTGCTTGTTCTTCAAATTTGTTCAGATAAATGCGATAGCGGTTTGCACGTTCTGCATCCACTTTCGCGAGACGATCGATGATTTGGTTAAGAATGACTTTGTAGTCAGTGGTAATGCGGAACTCTGTAGGTTTTAGACCATAAACATTCGCGCCCTCAAAAATATCCAGCGACTGATAAGATGGAACTTCATAACCAGGGCAGGCGATCACGTCGCCACCATTTAAAAGTTCATCAGCGGCGTTTACAAATGTAGGTTGAGCAAACAAAACGGCGGCTAATACTAGCTTTGCAAAAACGGACATATTCACCCCTCAAATCAAGGTCGTATGTCGCCACACAATTTATAGTTTTGCATTAATTAGCGCGCTGAGCCGTGAGATCCGCGCTGCGCAAGTGTTCCATTTATCGGTTAATTAATTGTAAGAATCCAAAAAGCGGAAATATTGATCCTCTAAAACGTCCAACTCCATGGGTTTTCCTTCGGCATCTGTCACAACCGGGTAACTGATTTTTATTTTCCCGGCTATGCTTTTGTACTCCAAAAACTTGGTAAATAGCACCGCGATCTCCTCGCCCGTGCTTTCGCTAAAGTAGGGAACAAAGAAGCTTTCGATTTCAGTTTTCGGTGGCAGAAAACCCGCGACCAGATTCATCTGATTTACAAAAACCCGCGGAACATGAAACAGGCGCAGGCGCTGGCATTCAATACTGTAAATCCACGAATGAAAATTACGAATGCCCAAAGAGTTAATGGCAGTCAGGCCTTGCAAATCCAGATTCAAATCAAACATGGGATTCACTTCCACGCCATCCAGGGACGAGGAGTATTCGTTCAAAGTTCCGTTAAGTTTAATCGTCGTCGTTTTGTCGGCGACTGAAAATGCTAGCTGCAATGACATGTTTAATTTTACTCGATTATAACTTTAGGAGCCGGCAGTGGCTTCTTGTCATCTTTTATCGGAGCATCCGGGTTGGTCAAGGTGGCTTTAATTCGTGTGGCAAGATCCTGTTTGATCTGCAAATACTGAACAGTGCGCTCAGTGCCCAGCAAAGGTTTTAACTTATCCAGCTCTTCTTCGCTGATTTTGTTAAACGACTGCAGGGTTTTCTTGTAAACCGTGAACTCTTGTTCCATTTTCTTCGCATCTTTTGTATTCACCAAAGTTTGCAGGGAGTTTTGCAAAGAGCGATTCAGTTCTGATTTTTTAAGATTTAAATTTTTGATGATATCGGAAAATTTTTTTTCTTCTGTCGCAGTCAGCTTCAGTTCATCACTCATTTTCCAGATCATCAGCTCCTCAAGCTGGTTGCGTTTGGCAACGGTTTTGCCTTGAGCAAACACAGCCAGGGGCTGAATCAGGAAAGCTGAAATAAGAAAGATCAGAAAAGTCAGACGCACGTTGATCACCCGATGGTGATCTAGCGTGTCGCTCGACCACCTACAATTTTATTGAGTTTGGCTACTCTGAAATTTTCAGATGATTCGCGGGCAACGTCCACAAAAAAGTCAGAATCCGTCTGACTGGAGATTAAAGTCTGGGACAAGTCTTCGGGTGACAACACCGCTTCCATGACAATGCGTTCGCGTCCATCGCTTAATAAGCCGGCACGCTGCATACCCTGAGATACTTTTGCGAAATGAGGAACCAAAATAGCTGTCGCCAATACGACAGACATCAAGCCGCCGGTTGGATAAAGCCAACCACGCCAGTGGGCTCGTAACATATTTCGCGGCCGCATCAGGACGGGAGGGGGCGCAATTTCAGTTTTATCGACTTCAGACATGATTTTATCGTGAAGCCGATTAAAAAAATCATCACTCATGGGAACCTCAAGGTCATCACTCGCCTTGAGGTTCTTGCGGACCTTGTCCAAACGGTTCATGCTCTCTCTTTGATCCATTCAATGTTATCCTTCCGCTTCAGCATAAGTTTGGAAAAAACCACCAACATCTTCATTCCATCTTTTAAGGTCTTCTTGCTCCTCGAAAGTCTGGCGCAATTTCAACAAGGCGTGGCGGTAGTTTGCCTTGGCTGTATCATATGGACATTCCATGATATCAGCGATTTCGTTAAAGCTAAGATCCTCGTACACGCGCAGAACCAAAGCTGTTTTTTGCTTCAATGGCAGCTTGTCTACTTCTTTCTGAAGGATGTCAGCCACCGCCGTGTGAACGAGAGTGTTTTCAGCCTCCGCATCTACTGCCAGATTCACGTTTTCAAAATCCACCGTGTCTCTTTTGAACTCACGTAGTTTGTTACGAGCAGTGTTCACGGCAATCTGAAACAACCAGCTTTTGAAGGAAGCACGCCCCTCAAAGGAATTCAGTTTCTCATAAGCTTTGATGAAAGCTTCCTGAGTAACGTCCTCCGCGGCGTCCATATCCTTCATGAATCTCAAACTCAAGCGCAGCACACTTCTTTGATGTCGTTTCACGAGTTCGGAGAAAAAGCGTCTGTCTCCAGATTTAACTTTCTCAACCAGTTCAAGATCCGATATTCCAATTAGATCTTTCTGCATATATGACTCGCTTCTGTATAAATTCGGTTAACTTCCTGAATTTTTTTCCCAGAAGAGCTTTTCAACTCCCCCCAGCGCCTCGTAAATTCTTTCCCCCAAACCGAAGTGCCTACATCTTTCTGTATAGCAATCTGGGTGCCAGAAGTTCGGGGTCAAGTTGGCCCTAAATATATGATTTAATTTAGTTTTTTAGGAATTTGTTATGGGACGTATAAGCATTTGTTATGGGACAAAACGTCTAAAGCGGAGGGGGAGCATTTGAGCGCGTCCCCGCGATAAAGCGTTCATTTTATTAGAGTAAGTATTCGGTGGCGAAATGCCGGACAATATATAGAGAGGGCATTAGTGCTTGGGAATCTGCGTTTCTTTTTTCTTTTGGTCCAGTTGGTTTTCCGCCGTTGAATTATTGGCGCGAAGCTCATTTTCATTTGCTGTGCCAATCAGTTCTTTTAGTTTTTGCGCGGGATCTTTTTCTTTTTCCAAAGATTTGCAGCGTTCAATAAAGACCTGAAAGTTACCGCCGCTTTGTTCGTACAGAGTTTCAAAGTCAGCAAGATCCGACAAATAGGTTTTATAAACCAACAATCGGGCGTTGTTCATCGGAGTGGTCGCGAACTTTTCATAGTTCTTGGTTTTCATCTTAGGCAGAACTTGGGTTTTGAATTTCTCCTGAATGCCCGCAATGCGTTCCATACGGCGGTGTTCAGTATGACTCTCGACCGGGACATTTTTGTACCAGGTCGCTAAGTCACGCAGTTCTTCAGAGATGAACTTGGAAAAAATCCTGTCGTCCTCGTTATCTTTTTTAATCGCAGCCAGTGTGGGGGAGTTTTCACCTTCCACTTTTAAGTAGTATTGCTCCGCACCCTTATTCCCCAAAAACATTGCCAGGCGCTCGTTAAAATCGGCAGAGCCTTTAATGTAGAGGGTCGCGTGCACAGTTTCGTGGATGATGGTGTTGACCAGATCATAATCTTTATAGCGCAGCATCGAACTTAAAAGCGGATCCTTAAACCAACCCAGAGTGCTATAGGCAGAAACGCCCCGCATGTAAGTGTCGAGATCATCTTTTTGCAAATCCAGTTCTTCTTCTTTGGCAGAGGCTTCGTTGAAGTAACCTTTGTAAGGCATCTTGCCAACGAAAGGGTAGGACCATTGATAGTGCTTAAGCTCCCACTTGTAAGCGGCACTCACCACATAAGTGACATAGGGACGATCCAATTTTACGTAAGAGGTGTAATTTTCAGTGGGTTTCAGGTGCAGATCGTTTTCCGCAAAGGCCCGTGCTTTCTGAGCAAGTTCCAGTTTGCTTTTTTCCTGTGTGGAAATGTTCGGATCTTTTAACGCCTGTTCAATCGGAACGCGGGCGTTTAGCAATTTCATTTGGTTGTATGCAGAACTTGCCAGGTAATTGATTTGGCAGCCGGTTAGGAGCGGGAGAAGTACCAGCGTGTATTTTACAGCATCCACGTAATACCCGCACGGATTGCAGAGTCATTCGTTTTAGAGCCGCCACCAATTGGAGTTTCCCAGGCATCATAGCTGAATTTCAATCCCATGGACTGCGTGATTTGCACCTTTAAGCCCACACCGTAAGACGGTGCAATGGCGTTTTCCGGCGCGTTTTCGTAAGTGTCCTGATTTTCAATTTTAATCGTCTGTTTACGATTGATCTGCGCGACCCCGCCTTTGATATAAGGCTGAAACAACGCTTTTTTGTCTGCCAGAATCAAAATCAAATCTGCACCCAGAATCTGCGATCTTTGAACCGTCGTACGTTTTGGGTCGGTGGTGTAGGCTTTGGACACAACCACAGATTGAGCATCGGTATAGCTCAGCTCCAGAGCAATTCGTTCCCACAAATAGAAGGACATGGAACCAGTGATTGATTCCATTTCATTATAGTTGTTGGTGTCATAGGTTTGAGTTTTGTGGCCGTATTGGGCTCCCAACTCAATGTTAATTGCCTGTGCTGATAGCGCGAACATGAAAGTCGAAATGAGAACGAATAAAAATCTATTCATATAACCTCAGATATTACCAAGGCTTAGTGGCGAGTGACATGAAATCTGCCCGTGTCTGGACTAAATGGCCAAGAAGTTCTACCATGGTCCAATGAATGAAAAGGTTTTAAAATGCGGGTTGCCCGAAAGCGAAGAAGAACTCAAAAAATTGCTCACTCCTGAGCAGTATAGGATCATGGTCGAGAACGGCACCGAAGCACCCTTTAGAAATGAATTTTGGAAGCATACCGAACCCGGTGTCTATGTCGATGCGGTTTCCGGTGTGCCCTTATTTTCCAGCGAAGATAAATTTGATTCCGAATGTGGTTGGCCTAGTTTTACGAAACCGATTTCTCCAGATGTGCTTGTGGAAAAACCCGATTTCTCCCACGGCATGATTCGCATCGAAGTGCGCGCGAAGGATTCAAACGGGCACCTGGGTCATGTGTTTGATGATGGACCGCCACCGTTGGGCATTCGTTATTGTATAAACTCTGCCGCCCTTAAGTTCGTTCCTAAAAAATAGTTTTAGCGACTGTTCACCAGTGTTGGTGGCATGTAGTTCACTGTGAAAGTGTAGCGCAGATGAATGTAGCCGTCGTCTTCGATCATTTCCTGTGGGGGATTTGGGAAGATGCGGGCTTCGCGGAATGCATTAACAGCAGCGGCATCGAAATTCTTAATTCCCGATTCCTTCATGATGATGGCTTTTTGCAAAAAGCCTTTTTTATCCAGCAAAAACTCAACCTGGGTATTCCAGTTGCGACGGCTTAAGCTCATCGCCATAGATGGATCCATGCCATTGATGGCTGTTTGCACGCGGGATTCCCAGCGATAGCGCACTAATTCTTCGATGCGTGCATAGAACGAATAAAACAAATAGCGATCCGTATTCAGTGCAGTGAAGGATCCGATGCTGACATCGGTGGGCAGAAGCTCGCCGACAGTGGATTGTCCCTGGTTTAGCGCATTCATCGCAGCCAGTTCTTTTGCGACATCCACTGCGCGGTAACCGTCTTTGTCGGTTTCAGTTTTATCGACCTCAGTTTTTTGCTGCGCCTGTTGTTTGGTCTTTTCTGACGCAGGTTTTGGCAAGGTGGATGTGTTCGTGCGGTTCTCTGTCATGCCGGAATCAGCGGCTTGCATTTCCTTGCGCACGCGCTGGCGTTGTTCGGAAAGAAAGCGCGCCATGGTTTCATCGTCCGGAGCTTTCAATTTATCAGGCGCCAGGGCCTGGCGAACAATCTGTTGATTGTTTTTAGGTTTGCTGGGGCCACTGGGTGGTGGTGGAGGAGCCAGGCTGATTTCAATCGTCTCCGCTTTTGGCGTTTCAAACAAAGGAGCTAGGACAATCACTCCCGTGATAAGTCCCAGATGCAGCAGCAAGCTGATCGCCATGGTTACGAATATATACGCGTGAATCCTCTTCATTGTCTCATTTTAAGCCGGAACTGGACCAAAGTGCAAGGTGGCTAAAGTTGAAACGTTTTCTGCCGATAAGTTCTTACACTCACAGGGGGATTTAATGGGGAAAGTTTTAGACATTACGACACGCCTAAGAACTCAGAATTCTTTGGAAATTGGCCACAAAGGCAGCAAAGGTGAGGTCTTGGATATGACAGAGGCTCGGCAGGAAATGCTAAGTCGCGAGCGTCGTGATGTGAAGCGCACCATTTTGACAGAGTTCGTGGGTGCGTTCGTGGTTCTTCCAGAGCAAGGCCTGATGAAAGTGGCTTTGTATGACATCTCCGAAAACGGTTTGGCCTTCGATTTAGACTCTCAGGAAGGCAGCTTCCAGTTGGATGAAGAAGTCGCAATGCGCGTCTATCTAAATCACTCCACTTATTTTCCATTCACAATCAATGTTTCAAATATCCGCGCTATCGAAGATGAAGGAACAATTCGTCACGGTGCTAACTTTGTGAAGGGCACGTTGAATGATGTTGCACTTCATCATTTTGTTAAGTTCATAGAGAACGTCAGCGCTTCGTTAAAAACGGACTCTGGCGACGTTCAAGTGTCCAACATCTCGTAAGAGAGTCGTTCAAAGTAATATTTCAGTCAGGAAACCCTTTTCCGTAGACTTTGGTCGTGGGATTTGTTGCAATTTAGCTGTGGGACTAACCGCAGGCTAGGATGCCTCAAGTCCCATTGTCTTTTTGTCACGGCGATATGCCGTGCTACTACGGAGGGTTGTCCTTGAGCAAAGCTAAACGCAGAAAAGTTGTTGTAGATACCAATGTGATCCTTTTCGATGCCCAGGCGATTATGCGCTTTGGAGAGGCTGATGTTCATATTCCTATCTCCGTCATCGAGGAAGTCGACAGATTCAAAAGAGATCAGGGTGAGAACGGTCGAAATGCCCGTCAATTCAGCCGCTTTATCGACGTACTTCGTGCCAAGGGTTCTTTGGCAAGTGGTGTGCAGATTGAAAACACTGAAATCATGGTCTACATCAACACCGACTACATGCTTGCGGGCATGCCGGCAGAGATGGACTCCCAAAAGGCGGACAACCGTATTTTGAATACGGCGCTGGCTTTACAAAAACAACATCCACGCTACAAAGTTGAGCTGATTACCAAAGACATCAATCTTCGTATCAAAGCTGACGTCTACGGTGTCGTTGCGAATGACTACGATGCGAATGATATCAACCGCGACGATTTGTACGAAGGCTATCAGGAGTTGAATATCACTCCAGCGCAAATCGATGCTTTCTATAAAGAAAAGCGTTTCGAAACTGACGCTAAGTTATACGCGAATCAATATGTGATCATGAAGGATCAATCTAACCCAAATCACTCGGCAATCGGTCGCTATAGCCTTGAGGCAAAAGCGGTTGTTCCGTTGGTTCAGGCAGCAGATTCCATCTGGGGTATTCACGCCCGCAACGTGGAACAGGCTTTTGCCCTGGACTGCTTGCTGAATGACGAAATCATGTTCGTTTCTTTGGTGGGTAAAGCCGGTACGGGTAAAACTTTGATGGCGATCGCTGCTGGTTTGCACAAAACTTTGGATCAAGGTCAGTTCCAGCGTTTGCTGGTTTCCCGTCCGATCTTCCCAATGGGTCGCGATATCGGTTACCTTCCTGGTGACATCGAGCAGAAATTAAATCCTTGGATGCAGCCAATTTTCGATAACGTTGAGTTTCTGATGGGTGCGGACAAAAAAGCAGCGGGTCGTGCTCAGGAATTGATCAATCAAGGCATGCTTAACATCGAGCCGCTGACATATATTCGCGGTCGCAGCATTCCGAAGCAATACCTGATCGTGGACGAAGCACAAAACTTGACTCCGCACGAGATCAAGACAATTGTTACGCGTGCTGGTCAGGGGACGAAAGTTGTCCTGACAGGTGACGTTTATCAGATTGATAACCCATACGTGGATTCAGCGAACAGCGGTCTGACGTACGCGGTTGAAAGATTTAAAGGCCACGCCATTGCGGCTCACGTGACCCTGACTAAGGGTGAACGTTCTCCGCTTGCAGAGTTGGCAGCGAATATTTTGTAGGAGTATGAGATGCAGGTTCCAAATGTAGATGTAGGTTTCACTAAGTCAGCAACAGTAACAGTGACGGATAAAATGGTTCGTCAGTTTGCTGAGTTGTCTGGGGATCACAATCCTATTCATTTGGACGATGCTTACGCGGCTCAAACTCGTTTTGGCCGCCGTATTGCTCACGGCATGATCTGCGGGGCTCTGATTTCCAGAGCTCTTGTAGAGTGTATCGGTGAGGGTGGTATCTATCTTGGTCAATCCATGAAGTTTGTAAACCCGGTGTTTATCGATGATACGATCACGATCACTATCAAAATCACAGCGATGCGCAAAGAAAAAGGCATCGCAACGGTCGAAACCAATGTGACCAAAGCCAATGGTGATATGGTTGTTAAGGGCGAAGCTGTTATCATGATGGCAAAAGATTTCGCGATTCCTAAATAATGGACTCTGTATTTCATCTTGTTTACGTAAGTCGTGCCTCTGACAGTCTAAGTTATACAGACATTCGTAACATTTTGAATTCTTCACGAAGAAACAACGCCCGGGATAATATCTCGGGCGTCTTAATTTTGCGCGAAGGTTATTTCCTGCAGGTTTTGGAAGGCGATAACGAGCAAAGCATTCGCAATCTGGTGAATGTCATTCGTAACGACGACCGCAATAAAGAATTAAAAGTTCTGATCGAAACCAACAGTGACCGCCGCTTGTTCGGTGACTGGTCCATGGCGTTTTTAGATGGTGATATCGAGGCAAATACCACGAAGGATCTGCTGGATTTTTTCGAGGCCTGTCTGGATAGCGGCATCAATCACAAGACGCTTATCATGCCTTTGGTTCGTCGCTTCCGCGCGGCAGCCCCTAATTTTCAATAGTACATATCATAGCTGCAAACCCGCGCCAGTACTGGGTTTTGCGTAAAGTGACGAACTTATTTACAGGGATTTTTTAATCTTTGATCAAGTATTTTACGAACTCTTCCCAGAGTGAGATTGCTTTGAAATTCATCCGAAGATATCGCAACAATGTGTAGGTACAAGCACATGAGGAGCGATTGATATGAAGAATCTAGGATGGGCCATACTACTTACAATAAGTGTTACTCTTACGGCATGTCTCGAGAACCAAGGTAGCGTAGAATTTGGTAGCGCTGGCTCCGGCAGCAACACAAACGGTGATTTCAGTGTGGTGACTGAACCTTCTCCGACACCTTCACCAAGCCCAGAGGAAAGCCCAACACCAACACCGCCACAAGGCGAAGCAGCTGTTTTCCAGATCAACAGTGGCGCAAAATTGACAGATTCTTCCAACCTTGAGTTGTCATTCATTTCTGTGTTTTCAGCGGCTTATTTAAAGTTGTCTGAAGGTGCGGATTGCTCTGGCGGTACATGGGAATCTTTCGTAGACGAGAAAATGTATCAAAGTGCCAAATCCAATCAAAACGTAACGTTGAGTGTTCAATATAAAGACTATGACAACCGTGTGTCTGAGTGTTTGAACGCAAGCATCCTGATTGACGAAATGGGTCCTGAAATCGTTTTCGCAAAATATCCTACTTCTACAGTAGAAGAGGGTAATGACGTTGAAATCGTGTTCACAGTGACTGATGCAGGCGCTGGTGTTGATAAAGTGACTTGTACTTTCGCGGGTGTTGCTAAACCCTGCGCGGCCGGCACAAACACAATTAAAATCCCAAGTATGGTCTCTGGCACATATACTTTGGCGGTATCAGCAACAGATAAACTGGCTCATTCATCTGGAAAGTCCATCACGTTTGAAGTGTCATCTAAATACAAATCACTCGTTCAAACTGTCCAGGTTACTCCGAACAAAAAAGTGGACTTGTTGATCGTGATCGACAACTCCGGCTCCATGGAATACGAACAGAAAAACATGGCGAAACGTGTTCAGAATCTTTTGAGTGTGATCAAAGGTTTGGACTGGCAGATCGCGGTTACGACGACAGATCCACGTGATGTGAAATTGGGTGATGGTCGTCTGGTTGAACTGACTGGTAAAAAAGGTCAATACATCCTGACTTCAGCAATGGCTGACTCTGAAGCGCAAACTGTTTTGGGTGCGACTTTGCAAAGATCTGAAACTGGTAGCGGTGACGAGCAAGCGGTATACGTAACTTACCGTGCGATCGAAAGATCTCTTTCTCAAAGCGGTGGTAATGTGAACTTCGTACGTCCGGATGCACAGTTCTCAGTACTGGTTATCTCTGACGAAGACGAATCTAAAAACGGTACTAAAAATGACCCGCAATCTTTGTTGAACTTCGTAAGCCAAACTTACGGTGGTCAAAAAGCATTCAGCTTCCACTCCATCATCACTCGTCCAGGTGATACGGCTTGTAAGTCTACCAATGGTTACGCTTACGGTTACCGCTACGAACAGTTCTCTAAATTGACTGGTGGTGTGATCGGTGACGTGTGTGCCGCAGACTATGCAGCTCAAGTGACTGGTATCGCAGATGGTATCCGTAAAACATTGAAAACTTTCACTCTGACTTGTGCTCCAGTGGTTGATGCTACTAAGTCAGTGACTGTGCTGAAAGATGGTCAACCATACTCTGGCGCATTCGCAGTGAACGGTGTGAACATGGTATTCACTAATGACCTTCCACAAGGCGAATACAAAGTTTACTACTCTTGCGTAAAATAATTATTAGAGAAATGGATATCTCAAAAACTGAAAAGCCCGGTCTAAGCCGGGCTTTTCTTTTTTATTTCCCTTGAAGTTTGGTAACGAGATTGGCCCAGCCGGTACGTTGGTTGAACTTCAATCCGTGATACCTTTCAATATGACCGCTGTAATCAGATGAAGAAGCTCCAGTCGGAAGCCAGATGGAAACGCCATAAGTTCTGTTATCTTGATTTTGAGAGTTCGCAATGACGAAACTGTTCTGCGCATCACGCACTGACTGCATCGCGGGAGTCGTGATGCCGTTGCGGGAAATCAGATCCACGAAGTCGATTACGTCTCTATAATCCCAGTAAGTGAAAAGTTTCGCGTTCTTGGCAGAGCGCGCCACTTTGAAAATATCTCCGTCATTCAATCCCTGAAGTTCTTCAGCCATTCGTTTTAGTGACTGTTCATAAGTATCAAGTTGAGACAAATCATATGCCGACATTGTGACTTTGCGATGGCCATAGACTCCGCCATTATAAGCTGCCAGATAGTCTGCCGCGTGCACTTTCACCAGTTCAGCAGGTGTCATGGCGGGATTGTTAAACCACTTCGCCAGGAAGGTTGCATAAGGCCAGCCTGCGCCCGGTTCCACGTCTTGGGAGCCCAGATAGTACTGCACTGATTCAGACATCTCAGAAGCAACTTCCACCATACCCATCAGGCAGGCGTCGGAAGAATAAACATCTACTTTGTGACCGATGATTTTTGCGGACTCTGCCATCGCCTGACCCAGTTGTTCGGTTGTGATGCGATTGCCAGTGTTGTCATCCCAGGAAATATCCATCGGGCGAATAACTCCAGGGACATTTAACAGATGCCAACCACCACCGTGATTCCAAACTACGATGAAGTATTTTTTCGCTGGATAGTTTTGGTTCGCCCAGTCGACAAACTTTACCAGCTCTTTCCAGTCACCCATATCCACAGAACCCAGGTTTTGAACGACAGGGGAGGTGACAGTGTTTGTGTTGCTGTCTTTTGTGATCAAGTGACGTGTTACATTGTCGCGGCTTGCAGAAGCCCATTGAACCAGGACATTGACCTGATCGTTCGAACCCAATTGCTCCATTTGATTGATATTCATCGGACCGAAACTGTCGAGATTGTTATTCCCGTTCAGGAAAACCAGCATGTTCCATTCTTTGACCGATTGGGTAGCCGCGACTGCAAAAGACGAAGCAAGCATAAAGATGCACACAGTGAAAACGCGCAAAACGTGATTCATTTTTCCTCCATGAAAAATGGGTGCTTGCAGAATAGCATTATGGCGGACCAAAGCCACCACCTCTTAACAAATGTTCAGGACTTTGGTTGTGGTGGCCGCGCTATTTTTCTAAATACTGAAGTAAAGAAGTGCAGGCCGCTTTCATGATCTTTGGATTGTTCTGCATGCGGGCGATTTGCAAAGCTCCCTGGCAAGTGCTCATTAAAAGGAGCGCTGTCTCTTTTGGTTTAATATCTTTTTTAAGCGAACCCTGTTTGCAACCGGTTTTGAATTGTTCGGTCAGCCATTCTTGTTGGCCACTTTGAAACTCCACGACAGCTTTCTTTAGTTTGGGTGGAAGTGTATTGAAGTCGATGCAAAGCACTCCACCGGGGCAAACTTTTAATCCGTCTTGAGAAAAGGAGTAATACATGTCGATGAATTTTTTGATTCTTTCCAGTGCATGGTGATCTTCATATTTTTTTAGCCAATCCTGAAAGGCCTGTGAGTAATCCTCGATCAGTGCCAGTCCCAGGTCTTCTTTTGAGGCAAAATAGTAGTGCAGACTGGCTTTGCGGATTCCCAGTTCGTCAGCGATATCCTGAAAGCTAAAGCCGTTATACCCGCGTAATTGCAGGTGGTTTTTGGCGGCTTCAAGGGCTAGCTTCTTTGTTTCCATTCAGGTCTCCGTGATTGGACTTGCTTTGGGGGTCTCTCAGGGGTATTCTACCTACCAGTAGGTAGGTAATCAAGCCAGAAAAGGACTGCGTATGAAAACCAAACAAATGAGACCCATTGCAATTCTAGCGGGATCCCGAACTCCGTTTACAAAATCCCAGACGAACTATGTTCGCACCTCCAATCAGGAGTTGATGACGGCGGTTTTGCAGGATCTGGTGAATAAGACCAATATCAGAGGCGTTCGTGTGGGTGATGTTTCCACAGGTGCTGTTATGAAAAATGCAGCCGATTGGAACATGACTCGTGAAAGCGTTTTAAGTTCAGGTCTTGATCCGCACACGCCAGGATATGATGTGCAAAGAGCCTGCGGCACGGGTTTAGAGACGGCGTGGCATATCGGTTTAAAAATCGCAGCTGGCCAGATTGAAAGTGGAATTGCGGGTGGTACTGATACCAACAGTGACATCCAAGGTGTTTTGCCTCACGAATTCACCTGGAAGCTGATGGATGCACAGAAAGAAAAATCCCTGGCAGGTCGTCTGGCAAAATTTGCTAAACTATCATTGAAAGACTTGAAGCCGAAATTTCCGGTGGTGGTGGAACCACGCACGGGTCTTTCCATGGGTCAGCATACCGAGCTTATGGTTAAGGAATGGCATATCTCTCAGGAAGAACAAGATAAGCTTGCTTTGGCCAGTCATCAGAATGCTTCCAAGGCTTGGGATGCGGGGTTCTTTAAAGATCTTGTGTTTGAATTCAAAGGTCTTAAAAAAGACACTTTGGTTCGTGGCGATACCACTTTGGAAAAGCTTGCGAAATTAAAACCCGCATTCGATAAAACAGGTACGGGAACACTGACAGCGGGTAACAGCACAGCTTTGACTGACGGTGCTTCGGCTGTACTTTTAGGCAGCGAAGACTTCGCTAAGAAACACGACTTGCCCGTTTTGGCATACTTGACTGATGCTGAAGTGGCAGCGGTGGACTATGTCGGTGGTGAAGGTCTGTTGATGGCACCAACTTATGCGGTTGCCCGTATGCTTGAGCGTAATGGTTTAACTTTACAGGATTTTGATTTCTATGAAATTCACGAAGCCTTTGCAGGCCAGGTGCTGTGCACATTGAAAGCGTGGGAGTCGGAAGAATACTGCCGAACAAAATTGGGACTGACAAAAGCTCTGGGCTCGATTGATCGTAGTAAACTGAACATCAATGGTGGTTCATTGGCTTTAGGTCATCCCTTCGCTGCAACTGGTGGTCGCATTCTGGTATCGCTTGCAAAAATGCTTTCGCAAAAAGGCAGTGGTCGAGGTTTGATCTCGATCTGTACAGCAGGTGGTATGGGTGTAACAGCAATCGTAGAGAGATAAGATGATTTCGTGACAACTGACAGTGATCTTATATGATCATTGTCAGAGGTCACGTTGTCATTGAAGCGTCTGCTTGTATTCATTCCATTCCTGATTCCAGCTTACACTCAAGCTCAGGATGTTCCCGTTACTGAAACTGTTCAGGCAACGGGGAGTGCTTCAGCAGTAACCACCTCCCAGCGCAAAGCAACCCGCGCAAAAAGAAAAAGTATCGGCAAGACCAAAACCCAAAATGGATTTATGTCGTCAACCGGGCGTATGATCACGGATTCCCGTGACATGGTTTCAGATCGCGTGATCTTGCTGGCTAATAAGGTCGATGGTTTGTTTGGTAACGACCGTGCCTTGGATGAATATTACAAAAGCAGTCTTAAAATCACGACTACGAGCTTTTACAACGCCAATCAAGGAACCTTCGACAACAACTTCTCAACCTCTTTGACCTTAAGCTTGCCCAATTTGAAAGAGCGCGAGCGCGCCTTTAATGACTATTGGACTCGTAAGCCTGATCAGCCACCTACCTCCGTGTTGGACGAAGATTTTGTTTCCCTGGAAGAGTTCAAAGAACAAAATCCCTGGGATCTAGCGACTGAAACTGGAATTCGTTGGAAGTGGCCCATTGCTTATTTCGGTAAGCTTCGCCTCTCGCGAACCTATCTGACAGACAAGTGGGTGGATTACTGGCAAAATGAAATTGGCTGGGATTCGGAAGCATTATGGTCAAGCAAAGTCGCGGTGACTTCGGACTACGCATTTAGCAGCTACTTCCTGTTTCGTTTTCTGAATCAGGCAAACTGGTACATGAGTGAGCCCTCTGTGTTTGGAACAGTTCACGGTCCCTCATGGATTTACAGCTTCGAAGACAAAAGTCTTTTCTCGTTCGATCTGCGTTTCTTAGTCAGATCCTACGAGCTGGAACTATACGGCGACGGCTACGCCGCTGGCTTCACCTACAGAACTGGATTCAAAAAAGTACCGTGGGTTTTCCTGGAACTTACACCGGTCTGCTCCTGGTCTCTCGCAGACGGTTTCACGCCGACGACCTCGATCAACCTAAGATTAGACTTCCTATTCGGTCGCGAAAAAACCACCGCCGCCAAACCCACAAACCCTCTCGACATCCTCTAAAAGGTGCCAGGTCCTATTCCTTAGCTCGGCGCAAAAAAAAGGGAGTTTGGTTGAACTCCCTTTTAGATTTAGATTTTGAAACTTCGCTCGAGCCGAAGTGTGCTAACAAAGCCTACTTTTTAAGTGGCTTTTGGATGATGTGGATCGCGTGACCCAATGTTGCCTCAGCACATTCCATGATCGTCTCGCCCAATGTTGGGTGAGGGTGGATTGAAAGAGCCAAGTCTTCAATGCGTGCGCCCATCTCGATCGCAAGAACTGCTTCAGAGATCAAGTTAGAAGCTTCAGGGCCCACAATGTGAACACCCAGTAGAATATGGGTCTTCGCATCAGCGATCATTTTTACGAAGCCTTCAGTTTCCATCATGCTCACAGCGCGGCCGTTAGCACCGAATGGGAATTTACCGATCTTAAGTTCTGTGTGACCTTTCGCTTTCGCTTCAGCTTCAGTCATACCTGCAGATGCGATTTCTGGATCTGTAAATACAACTGCTGGAACTGTTTTCGCGTCGTAAACGCGGTTTGCGCCAGAGATAACTTCAGCAACCAACACACCTTCATGTGAAGCTTTGTGAGCAAGCATTGGCTGACCACAGATATCACCGATAGCAAAGATGTTTTGAACGTTCGTTCTGCGTTGAGCGTCCACTTTTACAAAGCCACGCTCGTCAACTGCGATACCCGCAGCTTTTAAGTTCGCTTGGTCACCGTTTGGACGACGTCCAACAGTTACCAGGATCTTGTCGCATTTAACAACTTCGTCTTTACCGTTGATCTCAACAGTCACTTCGTAGCCGTCTTTGGCTTTTTTCTGAGATTTAGCTTTTGCACCGTACATGATTTTTACGCCAGCTTTATCAAGCTTACGTACCACGATGTTTGCGCAATCTGGATCAACAACACCAGCAAGCAATGAAGGCATTGCTTCGATCACAGTCACTTCAGTACCCAATTTGCGCAGGTAAGAAGAGATTTCCAGACCGATGTAACCACCACCGATAACTGCCACGCGTTTTGGAATTTCGTCGAATGCCAATGCGCCAGTTGAAGAACAGATATCTTTTTCGTCGAATTTGAAACCAGGGATTTCAATAGGACGAGATCCTGTAGCCACGATGAAGTACTTAGCCGTGATCGCTTCAGTACCTGCAGATGATTTAACAGAGATTTCTTTAGAAGATTTGAATTCAGCGTCGCCCTTAATGTGAGTTACGCCGTAACCTTTAAGAAGTTGACCAACACCGCTGGACATTTTGTCTGAAACGGATTGTTTCCACTTCACAAGTTGCTTCATATCAACGTTGATATCGCCCTTGATCATCAAGCCCATGTCTTTGAAGTTGTGTTGAGCTTTGTGAAGAAGGTGAGTCGCCGTGATCATCGCTTTAGATGGGATACAACCCACGTTCAAGCATACGCCACCCAGGAATTCACGTTCGATAACTGCTGTTTTAAAACCAAGTTGAGCAGAGCGGATAGCGGCTACATAACCACCAGGACCTGCTCCAATTACTACTACGTCAAAAGATTGAGCCATGATTATAGCATCTCCACCATTAGTTTACCTGGGTTCTCGATGCGGCCGATGAAGGCAGCCAAGAATCTCGCAGCCAATGCGCCGTCGATCAAACGGTGATCGGCAGTCATTGTGTAGTTCATTGTTTTGATAGCTTTCAATTGGCCATCTTTGATAACTGGTTTTTCGTCGATTTTGTACATTCCAAGGATCGCCACTTCAGGGTGGTTGATCACTGGAGTTGCGTAAGTACCACCGATAGAACCGATGTTCGTCACAGTGATGCAAGCGCCTTTCATTTCATCTGGTTTCAACTTGCCATCACGGGCACGTTTAGAAAGGTCGATGATCTCTTTAGAGATTTCCAAGATCGTTTTTTGATCCGCGTTTTTGATAACTGGAACAACCAAACCTGTTGGAGTGTCAGCTGCGAAACCGATGTTGAAATATTTTTTGTAAACGATTTCACCAGCAGCATCGTCGATAGAAGCGTTGAACATTGGGAATTCACGGATCGTCGCAACCATGGCTTTCATCACGATTGGAAGATAAGTGATCTTAGTTCCGTTTTTCTCTGCGAAGTCTTTCAAAGACTCACGAAGCGCAACCAAAGCATCAACCTTAGCTTCATCCATGATAGTGAAGTGAGGGATGATTTGTTTTGAACGCTGCATGTTTTCAGCGATACGTTTGCGGATACCGATAAGAGCTACGCGCTCTTCAGCGGCACCAGCTTGGCCTTGGTAAGCAGGTCTTGGAATAGTCATGCCAGTCGCCTTCGCTGAAGCTACGGCGCCCGCTGGAGTACCAGCGCCACCTGCTGCCAATACGTCTTCACGAGTTACACGGCCAGCAAGACCAGAACCAGAAAGACCGTTGATATCTACGCCAGTTTCGCGAGCAAGACGGCGAGTCGCCGGAGTCGCAAGAACTTTAGAATCAGCAACAGGCGGGAAAATGCCGTTAGCTGTAGCTGCAGAAGAAGTAGCAACGGGTGCCGCTGCTTTAGCTGCTGGCATGTCCGCCGTAGCTTTAGCGGAGGAGGAAGCTGCTGCCGCTTGAGGTGCCGCTGCTGCCGCACCACCAGATGTTGCGGTAGCTGAGCCACCAGCGCCAGTCAAAGTGATCATAGTTGAGCCAACTTTAACAACGTCGCCAGCTTTGAATTTCAATTCACCAACAACGCCCGCTACTGGAGTTGGAACTTCAACAGTGGCTTTGTCAGTTAGAACTTCAGCGATCGCTTGATCTGCTTTCACAGAGTCACCAGATTTAACCAACCATTTTACTAGTTCGCCTTCTGTTACGCCTTCTCCCAATTCAGGAAGTTTAACATCTTGTGCTTTACCCGCCGCCGCTGGGGCTTTGGCGGGCTGGCCCGCCTGAGCAGGAGTTGCTGCCGGCTTGTCCGCCGTAGCTTTAGCGGAGGAGGAAGCAGAGGAGGAAGCTGCACCGCCAGCGTCAAGAGCGATCATCGTCGAACCAACTTTAACCACTTGGCCCGGTTTGAATTTCAAATCTTTTACAGTACCAGCGACTGGAGATGGAACCTCTACAGTTGCTTTGTCAGTCAATACTTCAGCGATAGGTTGATCTGCTTTTACAGAATCACCAGGTTGAACCAACCATTTAACCAATTCACCTTCAGTGACGCCTTCGCCAAGTTCAGGCAGTTTTACATCAGTTGCCATACAGGGAGTTCCTTTCAATATTAGCCTTTAAAATCAAACACTCCCTTCTATTGCGATGGGGGCTCATTTGCACCGATTAACACCATGCATAAATAAATTGGTTTTTCCCTCTGCAACATAGCGGTTTCAGGGTTGAATTCGGGCGTTTGGCGTTGCTATTTTACAACCCGAATTGAGGTCCCTATGAAATATTCTCGTAAACTCCAGGAAGGCACCTTCCTAAAACGCTATAAACGCTTCTTCGCTGACATTGAGTTTCAAGGTCAGACGATCGTGGCGCACGTTCCCAATACCGGGAGCATGAAAAGCGTGAACAACCCCGGTCAGTTGTGCCTTTTTTCGGAGTCCGATAATCCTGAACGTAAATTGAAATTCACCCTTGAGATGGTGAAGTCTCCGACAGGATCATGGGTGGGAGTCAATACTTCGACTCCAAACACAGTAGTTAAGGAGACCGTACTGCGAGTGATCGGTCAGCAGAACGACCAAGTAGGTGGCTTTGCCCATTGGGCATCTTTTGACGAAGCCAAGCCAGAGTATAAAATCTCTGCTGAAACCCGCCTGGATTTTGCCTTAAAGAAAAAAGACACCGACAAGATGCACTTCATCGAAGTGAAGAACGTCACGTTGGGTGAAGAGGGTGTCGCGAAGTTCCCCGATGCTGTCACCGAGCGCGGGCAAAAGCATTTGAAAGAACTAATGGCTTTGATCGAGCTGGGACACACGGCAGAGTTGGTTTTCACAGTGCAGCGCCAGGACTGCGGAACTTTTGCTCCCGCAGATGATATCGATCCAGAATACGGCAGACTGTTGCGTGAGGCTTCCGCGAAGGGTTTGAAAATTTCCCCGTTCGTTGTGGACCTGACTCCGACAGAGGCGACTCTTTCAGAAATGACTCTTCCGGTTCAGCTTTAGAGCGTGAGGTTAGAGTTCGTAGAAGGTGGTTGAAAGCAGGTATAAGATATTTTGCGTGTCGGGTATGTAGTATAATCCCACAGAGGGCCGAGAGAACATTTCTTTCGGGCGGAACTGTGACCAAGCCACACCGACGCCGGCATTCAACTGTTCGTAAGGAGAAAGCCCGGCCTCACGTAAATGACCGTATGCCAAGGTCAGCCATTCACGATCTTTTATTTGATATTGAAAGTCCAGACCGTATTCTGTTTCGCACTTTAAGGAGTAGATCAAAACCCACGGATCTTTGGATTCGATACGACCGCACACGTTGTTTGCAAACGGTGAGAATGTGATATTTCCATTCCACTCGGGGCGATAGTTCAAACCCAACTGAACTGACTGCAGTAGCAGGTCCGGTCTTTCAACAACGCCTCCGCTAGTCTTAATTTCAGATTTAAAGCGTGATTCAGTAAAGGAGACAGCCCAGTCAACTTGCTCGCCCCGATAGAAATTTACTTTCGCGGTATAGTTGCTGCTTCCAGGGGCGGCGGCATAAAACATCGGAACTGTACCGATTTCCAGGCGAGGCAACACCCCGACACTCACGGCATTGGTCAGCAAGTGCGTGTTAATGTTGGCGCCGCCAGTCCGTTGGTACCCAAACCGCCACTGTGGCAGTGTGCGTGCTGAAGTACTGACTACCGGATTGAAAACAACCCGCTTTTCCGAAGCAGAATCCGTTCCCGCAAGAACGGAAACCCCGGAAAGTAAAATAGTCAGTAAAATCAAAATACGCATGCTCGCCCGTGATACAAGATAAGTGCCAGCGAGGGACCTTCACAAAGCCCACGGTTTAGCTATTACCTAAGAATCTGACCCTGGCAGGGTAAATTTACCTATAGGTGACCAAAACTTCCTCAGATGTGTGTACCACTCTTATTTAGATGTTTGATTTCAGGACCTTTACAGCAATTTGCACCATTAGATTGCATGGAGTTTGGAATCGTTATAAATGTCGGTAGAATGAGATGAATGGCTGTTTTCTACTCATTCATTTTGCTGATTGTATCCGTATCCGCGTTTGCCCAAAGCGAGCCGGATTATCAGGCCTTGTTTAAAAACCTGGAAAAGCTTCGCACGGAACTAAGCCAAAGTGAAAAAACAGCAGTCGCGTGTGAGGTTCCGACTGTTGCGAAGTGTGACTTCGGTGATTACTGCCAACAGCTGCGCAGTCAAAGTCAGAACTTCTATCTTTATAAAAACGCCGCCGGAAAATCGGTTCCCAATTTCTTTTTCCTCCGCTTGGCCAAGCAAGTGGAAGGCTGTCTGGGAAAACCCTTACCGGAAGTTGATACGCAGAATCCTTTCGTAAATCCGTTGAAGCTGGATAAATCAAATGCCGCTTACAAGGCAGAGCTCGCGCGCACGCAGAGTATTTTTTCTGACGTTCAAAAAAGGGCGGTCGCTTTGTTAGAGAAGCGAAGAACCGCGGAAAACTCTGCGCAGATTGATCAGGAAATCAAACGACTGAAATCAGTCAAGATGACGAGTCCCTTGTTCAAAGATGCATTCGCCATGGACCGGGCAGGGTGCGGGCTTCCGAATGCTACCTATCAGTCAGACTCCAACTCCATAGAAGTATGCCCGCAAATGTTGAATCTGCCGGATTCAACATTGTTTTCGATTTTAAGTCACGAAATCAGCCACTCGGTGGATCCTTGCAATGCCCACAAGCACATCGCAGGAACTTCTGTTCCTGCTGGAAAGAACCCAATGCAGGACGTGGTCAGCTGCCTGGCAAAGCCCACTTCGATGGGTGCAAAGATTGTCAGCGAAAAAAGTATCATCGCACGAATCACTGGTGAAGAAGACTCGCTGGCCCAGGAAATGGGGCCGTTGTCTTCAGAAGTAAAAGCTGACTTCAAAAAGAAAAAATCCGACGTCTCCCAAAACTTTGCGACTCATCAGCACTGTCGGGGATTTTCCGGCAACGCTGACATGCAGGAAGGTTTTGCGGACTGGATGTCAGCAAAGATTATGGCGCAAAAAGTTTCTGAGATCACCGATCCCAAGCAGGCCAAAGATTTTGCTTACGAAGCTCAGCTCTTCATCGCAGGTTCCGAGTGTCAGAACGTGAAAGTCGCCGCCATCAACCGAGTTGCGGTAGCGGTTGAAAAAGAATGTCCTCCGTTTGCAGAATATAAAGAGATACTGCTTAATCCGGAAAAATATCAGGACTCTGGTTCTGTTCCCCATCCAAAATCATCCCGTCGTGTGGACAAAGTTTTGTTTGCACCGTCTGAAATTCAAAAAGCACTCGGATGTAAAGCAGATCCCACGACTTCAGTTTGTGAATGAAATTGAAAAGGATGCTTACACTTCACGAAAGTCTCGTGTCGACAATTCCGACAGAATAAAAATGTTTAAAGTTGAAACATGAGCGCGCCGAAAACCTCTGTGTAACTAACACGGAGGTCCAAATGACATTCAAAGCAACGAAGAATGTTCTGGCTTTACTATCCGTCACTTTCTTAATGGCAGCCTGTGCAAAAGGCGGTTTTGAAAGCTCTTCTACAGTTTTAGCTGACGATCCAGACACAGAACAATCCGCAGGTGATACTGCACAAACAATTCCACCGGCGGAACCCGAAGTTCCCGACACAGGAAGTGGCACGGATACAGGCACGCAAACTGATGCCCAGATTCTTGCAAAGTATTCTTATGTAGACACCGGTAAAACGGTGAACCAAACAATGTTGAAAAATGCATTGTTGTATTACGATAAAAATCTGAAAACGATCAAAAACTCTGACTATCTGTCAGTATTGGATTTCAGTTTGTCTTCAACCAAAAAACGTTTCCATATCATCAATATGAAATCGGGAGAGGTTTGGAGCATCCACGTAGCACACGGTAAAGGTTCTGATCCTGACCATGACGGCTATGCGAATACGTTCAGTAATGTCTCCGGTTCAAATGCAAGTTCAGTGGGTATCTATAAAACCGCTGAAACTTACAGTGGCAGCCATGGCTATTCCCTGCGTCTGGATGGTTTGTCATCAACAAATTCCAGAGCCCGCTCCCGCGCGGTCGTGATCCACGGTGCTGACTATGTTTCTGAATCCAGCGTGATTCAGGGGCGCAGTTGGGGTTGTCCTGCGGTGACTATGAGCTATCGCACGAAAGTCATCGACATGGTTAAGGGCGGATCTATCATCTACGCCTCTGCAACCAAATAGATTCAAGATATGATTAAGAACGAAAAAGCCGTCTGAAGAGACGGCTTTTTTTTTGGCATTAATAAAGCTTCAGTTGTTCCCCAACCAGCTTTTTAAGATCATTCACATAACCGATATACTCATCCATATCCAGGCGTTCATCCTTGCGAACGTGAGCGCTAGGGGAGTTGTATTGAGTAAGCTCGATAACATCGGCGTGGGAAGAGATTTCAGAGAAACCTTCCTCTTCCAAAGTAGTCATCAAATGATCCAAATCATGGCCGTCGTCGCCATCCGGGAACTGAAGTTCGCGCAAAGACATCATGGCTTTTAGATAAAGTTCGCAGGCTTGGGCCAGGTTGTAACCCACGATATCGTGCTGGTTATCATCATTGAGATTTTTTTGGGCAATATCGATGTTGTCCTGGGCTTTTAGAATTAAGGATTTGGCTGTGGAAACGCTCATGGTGACCTCTTCGATGTTGTGGTTAGCAAAATATTATCTCGAACAGGGGGATTTTTGGAAATAAAAAAACCCACAATCCTTTCGAATTGTGGGTTTGTTGTTTCTCTAAAGAAGAGACGACTATTTGCCGGCTTTCAAGTGACGGTCGATAATGTCTTTGAACTCAGAGAACGGGTACGCACCACGAAGTGATACACCGTTGATCAAGAAACCAGGAGTACCGGAGAAGTTAAATTTCTTAGCTTCTTCCATGTCAGCATCGATGATTTTCGTGATTTTTTCTGATTTAAGATCAGTTTCAAGACGTTTCATGTCCGCACCAACTTTTTTCGCAGAGTCTTTCAAGAAAGCCTCTTTTTTAGTACGTAGTTCGCCTTGGTTTTCGAAAACGATGTTGTAGAACTTTTCAGCTTTTGCATGGTCTTGCATTGCAATTGCTTCAAAGTAACGAGCTGCTGGCATCGCCAATGGATGGAAATCCAACGGCAAGTGCTTAAGTACAACGCGTACATCTTTAGGGTAAGCTTTCATCACTTCGTCAACAGTCGCGTGACCTTTTGCGCAGTATGGGCATTCGAAGTCAGTGTATTCAACGATAGTAACTTTTGCATCTTTAGGACCGAAAACAACGCGGCCTTCCTGGATCTCAGCTTTCAAAGGACTTGCGAACTCTTCGTCACGCTTTTTGCCTTCTTCAGCCATTGCTTTTTCTTGAGCTTTCTTTTGAGCGCCTTGAGCTGCTTTGTTCACCACTTCGATGAATTGCTCAGGGTCTTTTTCGATAGCTGCGAAAACGATGCTTGGATCTTTTTCTACTGCTTCTTTAAGTTGTTTTGCAGACGGAGCACAGTTCACAAGGGAAAGTGCCAACGCTGAAATTGTAGCTAGTTTTAATGCTTTCAATGTCGCCTCCATAAAGGATTATATTTGTTAAATCTCAAAAGCCCTCCCATTGTGCCATGTTTTTCCAACGAGGGAAGGAAAAAAAGCCTAACCTAAGTCCTGTACCCTAATCTTGCCATGCTGCATGAAGTGATTGGACTTGCGTGAAGTTTTTGTGTGTTTAGACTGGAATCTATGAAAACAACAAATTTTATTTTAGCAACTTTCGCGACTGTTTTTTGCCTTAACGCACAAGCAGCTCTTATCGCTAACTATGCAACCCTTGCGACGAAGGATCTTGATCAGATGAACGAACTGATCAATGAAAAGATTCAGGAGTCCGAAGAAATGGCTGACGAGAAGTACATTCCTTTGAAGGAAGCTCTTCAGGCTGTTTTCTCCCGCCCGGATGGCACGGATGACATGATCGACAAAGTCGTGGGCCCGTTGCGCACCAAACTTGATGAATTGGATCAATGGGAAAACGCATTGACGATTCTTGTGGACGAGGCGGTGGATGCTTTGAAGAATCCAAAAAGCGTAAAACCTGTCATTCAAAATACGTACGCTGTCTTTTTGGAAAACTTCGTTGCAGAAGCAAAACCTTATGCCAAAAAAGGTGGCTTCGAACGTAAACTTTTGGAAAAAATCCGCAACGCAAAAATCCAAATGACCAAAGAGGCAAAAAATGAGCGTAGCCTTCGTGGCATGAAGGTGGGGGATTCTCCATCGGATTTGGCGAAGAGAGTGCTTGAACAGAATCCTATTGAGAAACAGGATGCTCCTAAAGCTGATACCAAGAAAAAGAAGTAAATAAGTTCGCCGGTTCCTCTCAAGAACCGGCATTTTTTTCCCTCGACCAGACTGGCCAACGGTACTTTCTGACCAGAGACCAGCGTCAAATTAAAGACCTCCTCAAGTCCCCGAAAATCGCCTCAAATTGACTCAAGTTCTTACGAACTCCTACCGATAGAAACAACAGGTAATAGGGGGCAGGATGCTCTCCGCTTTGATCTCGCAAATCAAGGTGCAAGCAGATGGAGGATTCGATGTTTCTTCAAGGCGATTTGCAAATTATGTTTGATGCACTATACGCAGTGGGTGCTATTGATCCGGTTCTTAAGCTCGATTGGGCTGAAGTGACTAAGGAAATGATGGCGAACCCGAATCTGCTAAGTGATGCATTCCAAAGCATTAATGGCTGCCGCGGAAACAAAGATCTACTAATCCAGAAGCTGCACATGATGGATCAAAGATCCGTAAGTTATATCGCTATGGAGGTCGCTCGTGAGTTTTGTGAATTCCAAGACCGTAAAGATTTGCACTAGTCTTGTAACGGCTTTTTTCATCACCAGCGTGGCAAATGCATGGGAAGTGGATTTCTCCCGTCGTCAGGTTAACTTTAACCAGGTGACGAACGACGATCGCCTGCCTGCAAGCATCAAAGAAGATCAATCCGTCAGCATTCTGGGAAAAGTATTCGACTCTGTCGAACCGGCTCAGGACATCGTTATCATGAACACGGATAAAGGTTTTGTTCCGGATACTGTACGCTTGAAAAAAGGCAACAGCTATCGCATTCACGTGGTGAACGTGAACGGCAAAGAAAAAAATGTCAGCTTTGTTTTGGATGCTTTCTCTGAACATCACAACACGGTTTTCGGCGAGCAAAAAACATTCAACGTGATGCCTAAGACAGACGGCATTTTTTCTTACCAATGTCCCGAAACTGCAGTTCAAGGCAAATTTATTATTTATTCAGACTCGAATTCTGTCCCTGGCGGCAGAAAACCGGCGTCTAATTAACCGAACTAGGTGCACCCATGTCGGATCAGTCGAACGTTTTCAAGCAGACGATTCAGCAGAACCTCGGTCCTGTTGTTAAGTACCTTGATGATCCGGGTGTATCTGAAATTCTGGTGAACGGTCCCCACGAAATTTTCGTCGAACGCAAAGGTAAACTCGAGAAGGTGGCTGAAAAGTTTCCTTCCGAGGATGACCTGCGTGCAGCCGTAAACTCCATTGCACAATCCGTCGGTCGTCGTATCAACGACGAGAACCCGCGCCTGGATGCGCGTTTGCCGGATGGCTCGCGTATCGCGGCGGTGATTCCACCGATGTCACGTAAGGGCACAACTCTTTCGATTCGTAAATTTACGAGCACGAAAATCACTTTTAACGACTACATCAAAATGGGCACAATCTCCGAGGACGGCGCGCGCTTTTTGGATATCGCGATGTTCCTGGGAAAAAATATTATCGTCAGCGGCGGTACCGGTTCCGGTAAGACGACGTTGTTGTCACTATTGTGTTCGCGTATTCCCAAAGGTCAGCGTGTGTTGATTATCGAGGACTCGTCCGAGTTGCAGGTCGATTATGAACACTTGGTGATGTTTGAAACTCGCATGGCCGATGCTCAGGGTAAAGGCGAAGTCAGTATCAAGGATTTGGTGAAGAGCGCTCTGCGTTTGCGCCCGGATCGCATCATCGTCGGGGAGGTTCGCTCGGGCGAAGCTCTGGAACTTTTGAATGCCATGAACACCGGTCACAAAGGTTGCATGGGCACTGTGCATGCGAACTCGCCGGAAGATGCGATCGTTCGTCTGGAAGCTTTGGCTCAAGGCGGGGACGGAAAGATCAGCGAGCGTGCTTTGCGCCAGCAGGTTTCTTCGGCCATCGATTTGATCGTCCAAATCTCCCGTTACGGAGACGGTTCGCGTCGAATTGGTGCTATCAGTGAGGTTCGCGGATTCCTTCCAGATGGTTCGTACGACGTAGTACCAATCTTTGAATTGGGTCGTTTGGTGCGTCGCCCCGATGGAACACTTGAAGGCAAACTTGAGTCCACAGGCAACGTCCCAACCTTTATGGACGAAATAATCGACAACAAGCTCCCATTCCCAAAATCCAAGTTCCAAAAAGCCGCCTAATTTCGGTGCCAGGTCCTACTTACGGATGCGCCGCAAAATAAAATCCGCCCAAAGGGTGGCTGGCGCCTTCGCCCAAAGGGTGGCTGGCGCCTTTGGGGAACGCGATGCGCAATTGAGTTTGGCTATAATATAGTTATTTCAATGGCTTCGCTTTTGGGCTATCACTTTTCCGTGCATTTTAGTTGTAAGATCTCCAACTCAGTTTTGACGGTTCTGGAAGAGCAAGGTGAAGACCTTACGCCTCTCTATGAACAAATTCATCTGCCAGTTGAACTGTTGCGGGATTCTTCTTACTGGATCAGTGCTCCGGACATGGAGCAATTCCTTGAAATGTGTTTGCGACTTCCACTCAAAAAAGATTGTGATGTCCTGACTCGCGCAGGTCACAACGGACCTGAATTGCGTGCATGGGGAGTGCTCGACAGCGTTCTGCGCATGATGCCTCGTCCGCAGGAAATCTTTAATCAGCCTGAACAATTCCTGTCCTATTTCATTTCGCCAAAACCACCGATCGACAATCTTCGTAAAGACGAAGTCAGCATCTCTTTCGATTTGCCTTTGCCGGCAGAGCAGTACCCGTTGGTAACGACGTATTTGAAAGCAGCGTTTGAGTCCCTGCCAGTTTACGTGGGTCAACCATTAGCGAGTTGCGAGTGGTCCGGTATCACTCTGAAATTGAGCTGGGCAACACAACAGCAAACGATCTTCACGGAAAATGAAAACGTGGGACATCAGGTAAGCCCTGACTTGTTCCAAAGTTTGCTGAATGATTTGCAGCGCACTCAGCGCGAGCGCGAGGATCTGCAAAAATACGTGGGCGATCTTGAAGACAAGATTCGCGTTTTTGAAAAGCAAAGACAGCAGCTGGTCGCTCAGACAGAAGCGGGAGTGGCGCAAGAAAATCGCGCATCCCTGATTCCTCACGAAGGTTCACTGTCGCACTTAAGCTTTGACGTTGAGTCACCGGCGTATTCCCTGAATCAAAACCTGGCACGCATGCATGATTACATGGTGCGCGCTCAGCAGTTGATCACTATGCTTGCCTCCCAGGGGAAAACCAATCCTGCGGTGAAGGAAGCCATGAGACGTGTGGATTGGGAATTCGTAAAAACAGAATACCCGCGCACTGTTTTCAACAGTATGGAACTTGTTAAAAAAATGAACTCTAAGCATTCCGAGAAAGAAGGAACTCATCATGTCTGAAATCATCAGTGTCGTAGCTCGTGAAATTCTTGATAGCCGTGGTAATCCAACGGTTGAAGTTGAAATCGGTACAGCAGATGGCAACGTCGGCCGCGCAGCAGTTCCATCAGGTGCATCCACAGGTGCGCATGAAGCTTGTGAACTTCGTGATGGTGATAAAAACCGTTACGGCGGTAAAGGCGTATTCAAAGCCGTGGACAACATCCGCGAAAAAATCGCTCCGGAGATCCTGGGCCTTCAGGCGACTGAGCAAGTTTATCTTGATAAAGTTCTTCGCGAAATCGACGGAACAGAAAACAAAACCAACCTGGGCGCAAATGCGATCCTGGGAGTTTCTTTGGCTGCTGCAAAAGCGGCTGCTGCTGACGTAAATCTTCCATTGTACCGCTACATCGGTGGTTCACAGGCTTGCCGCTTGCCGGTTCCTTTGATGAACGTATTGAACGGTGGCGCGCACGCCAACAACGGTTTGGACATTCAGGAATTCATGATCGTTCCAACTGTGAACAACTCATACGCTGAGTCTCTTCGCGCAGGTGCAGAGATTTTCCACGCTCTTAAAAAGATCCTGGGCAAAAAAGGTTTGACGACCGCAGTAGGTGACGAGGGTGGCTTCGCTCCGAAATTGTCTGGCAACCAGGAAGCATTGGACTTGATCATGAACGCGATCGTTGATGCTGGTTATGATCCAGGTCAAAACGTATTCCTGGGCTTGGACGTTGCTGCAACTGAAATGTACAAAGACGGCAAGTACCAATTCGACGGTAACTTGATCACTCCAGCAGAGTTGTTGAAAGTGTACCAGGGCTGGGCAGAAAAATATCCATTGATCACAATCGAAGACGGATTCGCTGAAGACGACTGGGATTCATGGGTGAACATCACTGCAGCTATGGGCAACCAAATGCAGTTGGTGGGCGACGATTTGTTCGTAACAAATCCAAAACGCCTGCGCATGGGCCTTGAGAAAAAAGCAGCGAATGCATTGTTGGTTAAAGTAAACCAAATCGGAACTTTGACTGAAACATTCGAAGCTGTAAATCTTGCTCAACGTAACAAGTATAAAACAGTCATGTCTCATCGCTCTGGCGAAACAGAAGACACATTCATCGCCGATCTAGCAGTCGCTTTGAACTGCCACCAAATCAAAACCGGCAGCTTGTGCCGCTCTGAACGTATCGCTAAGTACAACCAACTACTAAGAATCGAAGAAGATCTTGGTGGGATGGGAGTATACTGGGACAAAGCCGCCTTCCGCTAAGGCGCACGCTTGAAAAGCGCGCATCTCCTGCGTTGGTCTGATTGAAAAATCGCTCCGACGTACTGGGAGTACGCCTGCGCGCTTTTTCAACCAGCCCGCCTTGGATATGCACGCTTTTGAAGCGTGCTTGGTTCTGGGTTAAAACATCTTTTGGCTGGCGCTTCGCGCGCCGCTTTTTGTTGAGCCACTCTGGGGAGTGGCTTTTTTTTTATCTGTGGCGGACTTCGATGACTGTTTTGGTCTGGGAGATTTCGTTGATTCGGGTGTTTACTAGATTTAGATTTTCTTCGTCTAGGTTTGCGTCCCACTCGTCCAGCAAGATGATTTCTTCTGGTGATTTTGCCAGCACTTCGATGTGGGCCAGTAGGTTTTCTCCGGACGAGCGAGTCGAATATGTGTCGCTGCCAATCATCAAATCGGGATGGGTCGGTAGGTAGACTGAATTGTCCAAGTTGTGATTCAGGTGTAACAGGAATGTTGATTTGCCTGCTCCATTTGCTCCACGAATTTCGAATCGGCCTGTTGGGTTTTGTTCAAAGTTGTTGATCATTTCTTTAATGTCAGAAAATGATTTCTGATTGATTGTGATTAATTCGGTCTTGATAGATGCCTCCAGTTTTCTTGCTGGAATAATCGTGCCTTCGCACAACACGCTAAATTTTGCTTCCACACCAAGAAGGCTCGTCAAGCTTTGAAAGACATTGCGAAATACGCCCAGAATGTTCAGTTGTCTTGGCAGAGTCGCTAGTAGTGCGACTAGTACCTGAGTGTTCGAGAATGAATTCCAGATAATCCAACAAGCGGAAATTAAAACCGGCAAGCCGGTCGCCAACCCTAATGCAAAGATCAAAAGCTCGCTGGCGGTCGCAGATTTGATAGCTTGTGATTGCGCGGATGAAATCCTTTGATCAAAATTATTTTGGTAGTTTTTCAGAATGCCGGAGTTTTTCAGAAGGACGTTATCCCAGGATTTCAAAAGGTGGCCCACAAGTGCCGTGCGCGCCGACTGATCAGTATTGTAGAGTGCTTCAACTTTTTGGCTGAACTTGCGGTACACCAGGAAACTCAGAAACCCCGAGCATGCGAAGGCCGGAAGTAATGACATATCAATTGTAAAGCTAAGTGTAAGAACACCCAAAACAATCGAAAGAACAAACGAGTAAATGTCCATGCTGATAAAAAGCACGAGACCCAGATAATCACTGGCATCTGAGCCAATAGAGGCAAGAAAGCGGTCCTTTAAATTTTTACTTTGCCACAGAGATGAGTTTCCACCTTTGGAGAACAAACTTTCCTGCAAAAATATTCTGTAAGCATCGAAGCTAAGGTTGCTTTCCGTGCGACGGATAAAAATGTTGATAAAAGGCGACAGGATAAAAAGCAAAATACTGGCAAGTGTCCACAAGATGAATTGTTCACGATTCTCAAAAGAAAGACCAGCTTTGGCCAGAGCGTAAGTGCCGAAAGCGTTCAGTGCTTGTTGAGCCGTGATCAGCGAGAATGCGAACAAAAGCTTTTTCTTTTCAATATAGTGAGTAAGGTATTTCATTTTCTCGTCCTATCTTAGTTAATTATCCATTCCATAATGATGGAATATCGCAGCCCGTGGTTTACGCTTTTTACGCTGTGCCAGTATGAGTCTTCCGAACAAAAAAGAACCATGCGGTTACTAATTGGAGCTATCACTTTCGATGTACTGGATAGAGCGTTCGCAGACTTTTCTTTCAGCAGGCAAAGTTCGCCCCCGTATTCTTTCTTCCAGTTTGGTGACACATATAAAAGGCAGACCAGGGATTTTTGATCCTGATTGTCTACGTGCGCAGGCATAGCAGGAGAATCGGGAGTCATGACTCGTAATTGCACTAAGCTTTTTTCATTTATCTTTAGGGAAAGTCCCGTAGTCTTTTCCAGAAATGCTTTAAAGTCTGATCCCAGAAAGTATTTTGCGAGCTCGAGGTCAGGAAGGAATTTGTAACGGATCTCCATGTCATCTTCGTCATCTTTGCGGAAGTTGTTTTGATGTTCAGGCAGTAGTGACTGAAGTCTTTTTAAACAATCATCCTGAAGGAAGTTGTCGAAGATGAAGTGTGGCCAAGGTTTTAAATATTCCATGGATAATCCTGAATTATAGGGAGCACGTTTGAATGCTCTTTACGTTGATAAGTTATTTTTTTGATGCTGGCGTTGTTTGAAGGAGGGAGCGGATCTCGGCAGGGATGTCGTTATCTGGAAGGTCTCTTTGTACGCCTTGGCCAGCTCTATTACGTTCAGACATGATTGATTCGAAGAAGTTTGCGGCTTTCATTTATTGGTCCTTTGTTTTTGGGAATCGAAATTGATTCATGCGGATTCCTCAAAGCAAGGCAGGGGCCACAGGTAGAGGGGCTTCATAACGAAAATAGAGGGGTCTTATGGAATTCGTGTCTCGAGTTCCGGATTGGGTTCTCGGATTGAGGAAGATCACTAAGGGAGACCGATCTGGACTACCCAGCGGCGGGCGACGAAATTAGACTTTTTGTATGTCTTACAGTCGCTTCGCAGTCGGATTACGCCGTTTACTTAATCACCCAGGAAGAGTTGCATTTATCTGCATGATCATCTTCGGGGTTTCTATCGTTTTGAACGGCAACTTGTGGCGCCTATGGGGACTGCACCGGGATTTCGACCGTATTTCCACCGAGATCAGTGATAGCAAAAAAGCCACACTTGGCCTTGAAGTCCAGCTAAAGCAAGCCAAAGATCCAGCCTTCATCGAGCGTCAGGCCCGCGATAAATTAGACCTGGCGGGTGAGCACGATTTAGTTTTCGTTTTTCCTGAACAGTAGTCTAACGCAAGTAGTTATTTGATGTCGCTCCGGTATACTAGCAATAGTATCTCAGCTCTAAATACTTTTTATTTAAAAGTAATACCGGGGGTTTACGCTTATGATCGAAAACTCAACTGAATGGAATAAAGAAAGTCTTCGCGCACTTCGATTGCGTCTTGGGTGGAGTCGTTCGGATATGGCTCGTCGTCTAAAGTGTTCTTTGACAGATATCCAAGCATGGGAAGACGGCAGCAGCGAACTTCTTTTTAATCCACAAATCAAGGGCGAACTTGCACTGATTCACCGTCAAGCAGATGAGTGCTCTGATGAAGTGCGCTTCACTCCCGCTTGTGAAAACGAGTGCGATAAAAATGCCCTCAATCAAATTGATTTCTCTCGCGTCAAAGCAGACCTAGAATAATCGACAATCCAACTCTCCCGTTGTAGGTTTTCCACTTGGAAAATACCGGGAGAGTCCTATGAAAAAAGTCTACCTAATTGATGTCAGCTCCATGTTCTTTCGCGCCTTCTTCGCGATCAGACAACTGACTTCGCCTAAGGGCATGCCCGTTAATGCCATCTACGGTTTTATCTCCATGATCACGAAGCTGATGAAGGAAGAAAAACCTGAATACATGGTTTTCTGTTACGACCGTAAAGAGCCTTCCTTCAGACATGAAATGTACGATGACTACAAAGCTCACCGCACAGAAATGCCGGAAGATCTTGCTGTGCAAATTCCTTACATCAAACAACTCGCAGACATCATGGGTATTCCCGCACTCGAGATCCCAAGTTATGAAGCGGATGATATCATCGGAACGCTGGCAAAAGTCGGTAAGAAAAACGGCATTGAAGTTGTCATCGTCAGTGGCGATAAAGACTTTGGGCAATTGATCGAAGATGGCGTGATCCTTTACGACACGATGAAAGATCACCGTTACAACGCTCAAGGCGTATTTGAAAAATGGGGAGTGCGTCCTGATCAGTTCATCGACTATCTGGCCATCGTCGGGGACACTTCCGATAACATTCCAGGCGTTAAAGGTGTGGGCGAAAAAGGGGCGATTAAGCTTCTGGAGCAATTCAAACATATCGAGGACATCTACGCGAACATCGATCAGGTCGAAAGCAAAAGCGTTCGCCAAAAATTGATCGATGCCAAAGAAATGGCCTTGCTAAGTAAAAAACTTGTGACGATCGCGACTGAAATTCCGGTGGATCACAATATTGAATCCTATCGTCTGCGTCCGCGTAAGGATGAGGAACTTCGAAATTTCCTGCGTGAGTTCAACTTTAAAACCTTCGAGAAAAATCTCTTTGGCGAACCAGGGGCTGCACCGTCCGCGGCTCCGATGACTTCTGCAGAAGCAGGTAAGGCATACTACTCGGCGGCAGCGAAACCGGCAGCTGCACCAGACGCTTTGGCAACGCCGATGTTGGCTGATCACCAAACCAAAGAATTCACGGAAAAGACGTTATCCACAAAAGAACTCGCAGGAATGTTTGCTGAAGGACAACCACTATGGGGTTTCCACGATGCCCGAGGTGTTTTCATCGGCACAGATAACGATATTATCGCCGTTTCTGATTCAGAATTTCTGGGCAAGCTGACCGATACTTTTAAAGTTCAATGGAAAGGCTATGATCTTAAGGATCTATGGCACAAAATCGGAGCCAAGAATCCAAGTGCGGATTGGGATTCAATGCTTGCGGCTTACGTTCTAAAAGCCGCTGATGCCTCTGATTTTTCAAAAATTTATCAAAAGCACATGGGTGAAGCCCTTCCAGAGATGACGACACCGTCCCAGTTGTACAACGCCCAACTGCATCTTGCGAAAACTCTGGATAAAAAGCTTCACGAACTTCACGGCGAAAAAGTTTACCGCGAGCTTGAACTCCCCTTGGTCAAAGTTCTATTGTCTATGGAAAACCTGGGGATTCGCATTGATACCAATCTTTTGCACAACCTAAGCAAAGAGCTGGAATCAGAAATCGAAGTTCTGGAAAAGCAAATTCACGAATTGGCAGGCGAAAGCTTCAATGTGGGAAGTCCAAAACAATTGGGTGTGATTCTGTTTGAAAAGCTGGGACTGCCTGCCGGGAAGAAAACGAAAACAGGTTACTCGACCGGCGAAGACGTTTTGGAAGGTCTGGATCATCCAATTGCAAAACAAGTTTTACAATGGCGTGAGCTTTCAAAATTAAAGTCCACGTATGTGGATGCGTTGCCAGCCATGGTTCAGGAAAAAGACGGGCGAGTGCATACAAGCTTCAATCAAGCACTGACTACGACGGGTCGTCTTTCCAGCACGTCTCCGAACTTACAGAATATTCCAATTCGTACCCAACGCGGGCAACTGGTTCGTAAGGCCTTCATCGCAAATCCGCGCATGAAGCTTTTGTCAGTCGACTACTCGCAAATTGAACTAAGAATTTTGGCCCACATTTCTGAAGATCCCAACTTATGTAAAGCCTTCGCAGAAGACCTGGACATCCATGCGGCAACCGCGGCAGAGATTTTCAATATTCCACTGAGCGAAGTGAATGCGGACCACCGTCGCACTGCCAAGGCCGTAAACTTTGGTATCGCTTACGGGCAGGGGGCATTCGGTCTGGCAGAGACTTTGGGGATATCCCGAACAGAAGGTAAGGACATTATCGATCGCTATTTCACGCGCTTTAAAAACGTTCGTGATTACATCGAAAACACGGTGAAGATCGCCCATGAAAAAGGATACGTTGAAACGTTATTCGGTCGTCGTCGTTATATCGACGAACTTCAATCCGGAAACGCCATGCTTAAGAAATTCGGCGAGCGCGCAGCTATTAATGCCCCAATCCAGGGTACAGCCAGCGACTTGGTGAAAAAAGCCATGATCGAAGTCCACAAGACAGTTCCAGTGCGAATGCTATTGCAGGTGCACGACGAATTGATTTTCGAAGACTTCAACGACAACCTGGAAAAAATCACTCCACAGTTGGTCAGCATCATGGAAAACGTAGCCAAACTACGCGTTCCACTAAAAGTGAATTATTCAATTGGTAATAACTGGGACGAAGCTCACTAGTATAGGCTACTGAGTTTCCCAGCCGACGACGCGGCCGCCTTCGAAGTATACGAAGCGGACTTCTTTGCGGTAGCCTGAGGCAGAGGATGTCTGGCGTTCATAGCGCCAGCGTTCGTTTTTATATAAAGGATTGCCGGAAACATCGATGCCTGTTGGCTCACCCCAGGATTTTTTCACATATTCCTGTGGCATTCCAATGGCGATGTCCTGAGTTTCAACCAGGCCCTTCATTTCAGATTTTGGTGCTGTCGAGCGGCTCCAGATTTTATTCTTATTGATCCAAGCCTGACGACCTTCGATGGACGGGATGGAAAGGAACTCCATTTTCTCTGCATCGGATTCCAACCAAGGCAAGATCCGGGAATACTGTTCTTTTTCTTTATTTGAACGAAGTTTGCGCTCCATCTGACGAACCGTTGTTCGATCCTGGATATCCTGAATGTCAGAGGCATTTAGGTTCGCAGGGTCTTTGCCCAATTCGTAAGCGGTTTGGCGGGCCGAACGGTCACGCATAATGTCCCGGGAATCTTGGGAGTAGTCGGAGGATCCATAACCGCTGGACGCGGATCTTTGGAAATTCGAACAAGCTGACAATGAAAGGCCCAAAACTGACACTGCAAACAATACTCTCATGCGTGAACTCCTAAGGTTTCATTGTAGGGGATAAGGGCTTGTTTATAAATTGTTCTTGCGAGAGTTTTGGTTCTTTTCTTACAATCGTCTTGGGAGCGAATATTGGCAGACAATGAAAACACGACCAAAGTAGAGTCTCAGAAACCTGAGGGGGCTCCAGAGGAGGAAAGTTCAGAAGAACTTTTATCTTTGGAATCCTTGGATTCTATTTTGGAAAAAGAAGATCCCGAGTTTGCCAAGTCGCTACAGAACATCGGCCCCGATGATCCATCCAATCCCATCGTCATTGAAGAATCGGATCTGGAATACAAACTTTCAGACGAAGTAAAATACTGGGAAAGACAGGAAGGCTGGCGCCAGAAACTGGTGAAAGTTTTCCCATTCATTCCTCGCATCAGTTATTACGTGCGTCTGCAGCACATGGCTTTGCGTCTTTCATGGCGCAAATTCAAAGAGCAATCCATTCAGTTCCTAAAAAACCTAGGACCGAATCTCAAGACTTTACTGGTAAATGTCGTCAGCGGGTTGAAATCCTGGATCGGTGATGTCATTTCGACCATCAAAGGCTTTTCTATTATTCAAAAAGTCGGTTTGGCGGTGTTGGTAATCGCAACCGGTGCCGGCGGAGTGGTGCTGTACAAGATTGCCACGAATAAGCTGATTCCCGCCCACGAAGAACTTTTCCTGCCGACTCTGGAAGAGTGGGCGGATAAGAAAGAGCTGTATCAGGCCGATCAAGTGGAGCCGTTTTATGATTCCACTCGCGTGGCGCAAAATATTTTTAGCACACAAAGAATTTTCGCGAACATTCGAAAGTCTTCACAATCAGGCCCGAGCCCCATGGCAGCCCTGGAGTTTTTCGTGGAGGGCACCGATGCCGATGTGGTCGTTGAAATCAAAGACCGCGAGCCCGAAGTGAAGGATTTGTTTTTAAGAACAGTCGAAGAGTTTACCTACGACCAATTGGCCTCTGCCGAGGGTAAGCAGATGCTTTGCGAACGTCTTCGCAAAGAAATCAATAAGATCTTGACCAAAGGAAAAGTGCGCAGGATCTTCTTTAAAACAGCAATTATAAAGCCCTAAAGCTATCCACCTTAATATTGTAGTACTTCAGGCGATCGTGCAGAGTCGATTTGGGCATTCCCAAATCCGCAGCCGTGCGACGCTGATTTCCACGATTTGCAGTCAGACGTTTTATAATCATCTGTCTTTCGATTTCTTTAATAACCGGGATGTCATTGTTCACTTCTGACTCGATAGGGTTCAGCAGGGATTTATCCAGTAATTTTTCAATGTGTTTTTCCTCGATATACTCTCGGGGATACAAGGCAGCAGTACGGCTGACCAGGTTTTTTAGCTCACGAATATTTCCGGGCCATGGGTGTTTTTTCAAACGCGCAATAGCACCGAAGGAAAAACGCACACGCATTTTTTTGGCGAACGTATAAAGCAAGTCATCAAAATCCTCCATGCGGTTCACCAATGCAGGAGGTGTCACCGTCACGACATTCAAACGGAAATAAAGATCGGCGCGGAATGCTCCCTGGCGAATTTTTTCCGGAAGACTTTGGTGAGTGGCAGCGATAATGCGAACGTCGGTTTTAATATTGCGATCCGCTCCCACGGGGCGAATTTCGCCGTTTTCCAAAGCACGCAAAAGTTTTGCCTGCAAGGCATAGGAAAGGTCACCGATTTCATCCAAGAATAATGTCCCGCCGCGGGCGGCTTCAAAAGCACCTTTGCGATCAGAAATTGCTCCCGTAAAGCTGCCTTTAACGTGGCCAAATAATTCGCTTTCAATCAATGTTTCACTTAAGGCACTGCAGTTGACGCTTAAGAAGTTGGAATTTTTGCGGGAACTGGAGCTATGAAGGGCCTGCGCGATTATATCTTTACCTGTGCCTGACGGTCCCAGAATAAGAACAGGGAATTCAGTATCTGCAACATTGCGAAGAGTTTGCAGTTCTTCGTTCCAAACTTCGTTACGGCTTTTCAAAGGAAAGTCCGAAGTGTTTTCTGATGTAGTATAAGTAAAAAAGAATTCCTGGGAGCCTGCGCGGATTTGGTCACCTTCCTGAAGGATGGCTTCCATGATGCGGGCATTGTTTACATAAGTACCTTGGGGGCTGCGCAGATCGCGAATATAATAGGTTTGCTCGCGGCGCTCGATGCGGAAGTGTCTGTCGGCGATGTCTTCGCCGTGGATTTGAATCTGACATTGGGCGTCTTTGCCGGTCGTCAGAAACTCGCTGACTTGATAAGTTTTCGGGTTTTCACCGACGTGTTTAAGTAAAGGTTGGGTCATTGTGTTTGTCTCCTTGCGCGAACCCCAAAGCAAGGGCTCTGCCAAGGCTCATCTCGAATTAAACGAAGTCCGGCGGTATCGGGACCTTATAATGTACTGAGCCTAAGATCGCAGTCTAAGAATTGAGAATTGAGAAACTCGGTAATAATTGGTAGCCTACGTTATGCCAAAACAGATCAGATTCATTAAAAGTGCAGTTGTCGAAAAGGACTACCCAGTCCACTCCCTTGCCGAGGTGGCAATCGCCGGCAGATCCAACGCCGGAAAAAGTTCATTCATTAATGGTCTTGCGACGAACAAGATCGCCAAAGTCAGTTCCACTCCAGGTAAAACTCGTTTGTTGAACTTCTTTGATGTCGCAGCCACTTTCGTTTTGGTGGACATGCCGGGGTATGGATTCGCAGCTCGTTCTGGAGATGAAATTCGCGACTGGCACAAGATGATCGAAACTTATTTGTCAGCGCGTGAAAGCCTGGCGGGTTTGATTCTGGTGATGGATATTCGCCGTTCCTGGTCTGAAGATGAAGAACTTCTGCGTCGCTTTTCTGAAACTCAAGGCTTCCCGTTGGCAGTGGTTTTGACCAAGGCTGATAAAATGTCCCGTTCACAAATGCTTCAGGCAGTGGCGAAACTAAAAAAAACCACGGGACTGGATGCGGTGTTTGCAACTTCCTCGATTAAGAAAACCGGCCAGGAAGAAGTCGAAGACTATATCTTTAAGAACTGGATCAAATAGATGAAAATCGTAGGCGTTATCCCAGCAAGATTTGCCTCCACACGTTTCCCCGGAAAACCGCTGGCGATGTTGCAAGGTCGCCCCATGATTCAATGGACGATTGAGGGCGCTAAAAAGTCCAAACTTCTAACCGATCTAATCGTTGCAACTGATGACGAATTAATCAAAGGCGCCGCGGAAGAAGTCGGCGCCAAAGTAGTCATGACTGACAGCCACCTTCCGTCAGGCAGTGACCGCATTCACGCCGCGATCAAAGGCATCGAATGCGATGTCGTGGTCAATATTCAAGGTGATGAGCCATTGGTGACGGGGGAGTTGATTGATAGACTTGCCCAGGTGTTTGTCGATGATCCTAAGATGGATATGGCGACACTGGCGCATCCGATCTCTGAAGAGGAACTGCAAAATCCCAACTCCGTAAAAGTCGTGATGAACGTTAAGGATGAAGCACTTTACTTCAGCCGCTTTCCCATGCCGTATTCAAGGCTTAAAGCCGGTGATATCGGCGATTACTCCGGATGCTTAAAACACATCGGAATGTACGCTTATTCAAAAGATTTCCTGAAAGAATTCTGTGAAGCTCCACAGGCACTGATTGAACGTGCCGAGAGCCTGGAACAGCTTAGAGCTTTGTACCTGGGTGCAAAGATCAAAGTTGTTCGTGTGAAAGAAGCCAGCATCGGGGTGGATACTCCCGAGGATCTGGAAAAATTGGATAAAATTTTAAGTCAGAGGAAATAATGGCCAAAAAACTAACCAGCAAAGCAGCAGGCAAATCCACAAAGAAAGCAACGACTGTGAAAGCGACCAAGAAAACTGTCGCGACCACAAAAGTTTCTACAGCAAAATCGACCAAGACTTCTTTGAAACAAAAATTTATTTTTGTGACAGGGGGAGTGGTATCTTCTATCGGTAAAGGACTGACGGCAGCAAGCCTTGGTGCTTTGCTTGAGGCTCGTGGCCATAAGGTTACGATCATGAAGTTTGACCCTTACCTGAATGTCGATCCGGGAACAATGTCTCCGTTTCAGCACGGGGAAGTTTATGTGACCGAAGACGGTGCCGAGACGGATTTGGATTTGGGCCACTATGAACGCTTTACTTCCGCAGTGATGAATCGTTCTAACTCAGTTTCCACCGGTCAGATCTACGACACCGTTATCGCCCGCGAACGTCGCGGCGACTATCTGGGTGGCACTGTGCAGGTCATTCCTCACATCACCGAAGAAATCAAAGCGCGTATTTATGAAGCCGCACAAGGCAGCGAAGTTATTCTAGTTGAAATCGGTGGTACCGTCGGGGATATCGAATCCCAACCATTCCTGGAAGCCATCCGTCAGATGCGTATTGATGTGGGAATGGATAATTCTGTTCTGGTGCACGTCACTTACGTTCCTTACATTGCAGCAGCGGGCGAGTTGAAATCAAAACCGACACAGCACTCGGTGAAAGAGTTGCGCATGATTGGTTTGCAACCGGATTTCCTGGTTTGCCGCAGTGAAAAGCATATTGATGAAAATCTTAAAGGCAAAATTGCCTTGTTCTGTTCGGTGCAACCAAATCACGTTGTTGCCGCCCAGGACAGTCGCTTCATCTACGAAGTTCCATTGGCTTTGCACAATGAGCAGCTTGATGAATTGATCGTAAAGCGTTTGGGACTTAAACCTCAGCGCTTGAATTTGAAGGGCTGGCAGAATCTGGTGAGCGTCCTTTCAAATCCAGACAGCACCGTAAAAATCGGTGTGGTCGGCAAGTACGTGGAATTGAAAGAGGCTTACAAATCTCTTCACGAAGCGTTGGTGCACGGGGGTGTTGCCAATAAAGCCCGCGTGGAAATCATCTATGTCGATTCCGAAAAGGTGACTGATAAAACTGTAAACTCCCTATTGGGCAAAGTGGACGGTATTCTGGTTCCGGGTGGTTTTGGTACCCGCGGTGTGGAGGGCAAGATCACCGCAATTAAATTTGCCCGTGAAAAGCGCGTTCCATTCTTTGGTATCTGTTTTGGTATGCAGCTCGCTGCAATTGAATTTGCACGCAATGTTTGTGGAATTAAAGATGCCACCAGCCGTGAATTCCATGCTGAAGGCAAACGCAACGGCAACTTTGTGATTGATTCCATGGTAGAGCAGCGTGGCCTGGTCAATAAGGGCGGAACAATGCGCTTAGGGGCGTATCCGTGCGCGATTGCACCGAATACAAAGGCTTCCCAGGTCTATAAGGCCGCACACATCATGGAACGTCATCGTCATCGCTTTGAGTACAACAATAAGTTCAAAGCTTTGTTCGAAAAAAATGGCATGATCGCATCTGGCGTATGTAAAGAACGCGATCTGGTTGAAATTGTCGAGCTTCCTGATCATCCTTGGTTCGTGGCCGTACAATATCATCCGGAGTTCAAGTCCAAACCACTTGAGCCACATCCGTTGTTTGTGCACTTTGTGAAGGCAAGTTTGAAGAATAAATAGGAATTGAATATGTCGAAATTGGTTGAACAGGCACTTAAAGTTTTGGACGTGGAAGCGCAGGCCATTCTGGCATTGAAGCCACGTATTGGTGCGGAATTCGAACAGGTCGTTAAGCTGATCACTTCATGTAAAGGTAAACTTGTTGTGACGGGGATGGGGAAGTCAGGTCAAATTGCTCGCAAGCTGGCCAGCACATTTTCCTCAACCGGAACTCCATCTGTTTTCCTGCATCCGGCAGAAAGCAACCACGGTGATTTAGGCCTGGTTACCAATGACGATGTCATCATGGCACTTTCCTATGGTGGAGAGTCTCCGGAGTTCTCGGGGATTTTAAGCTTTGTCGCGCGCAAAGGCATTCCTTTGATAGCGGTGACTGGCAAACCGTCCTCTTCGCTGGCAAAAGCGGCACAGGTGACGTTAAACGTGGAAGTATCTTCTGAAGCATGCCCATTGGGTCTGGCCCCAACGGCAAGCAGTACTGCCACTTTGGCAATGGGCGACGCTGTTGCCATGGCAGTGATGGCAGAAAAAGGATTTAGCTCTGCAGATTTTGCGGAATTCCATCCCGGTGGCAGTCTGGGCTATCGCCTTTTGACTCGTGTTAAGGATGTCATGCACACGGGCGAAGCCCTTCCAACAGTGGGCCTTAATGCTCCACTAAAAGAAGTGTTCTCGATCATGACCCACAAAGATGTTCGCGGTGCTGCAGGTATCGTCGATGACAAAGGTGATCTGGTCGGAGTCATTACCGACGGTCAGATTCGTCGACGGCTGGAAAAATCAAACGATCCTTTCACCGGTCAGGCTAAAGATCTGATGACCACGAATCCACGAACAATTGATAAGAATGAACTCGCTGAAAAAGCGTTGTTTGTGATGGAACAATTCCAGATCAATATGCTCTTTGTTTTGGATAAAGATGCGTCCCAGCCCCATAAGCCAGTGGGTATTCTGCACGTACAGGACTTATTGAAGGCGCGTGTACGCTAATATACGGGGTTTCAGAAAGAAACCCCGACTCCGTTTTCTTTTGGTTTTCATTTGAATCCATACGAGGTGACTTTTCCGTGGGGGGCCGTTAAACCCATGGATAAGAGGCTTTATTTGACGCTCAATTTTAGAGAATTACCCCCATTCGCAGTTTCCCTGTTCTTGCACCTGGCGGTGTTTGCAGGGCTTTCTGTTGCCGCTCTTAAGCCGCAAAGTACTGCACCGTTTGGGTTCTATAAAAAGGGCGGTCCTGTAGTGGTGGAGTTTGAATCAGCTCCCACAAATGCGACCGCCGTCAAACATATCGCAGCGCCAAAACTTTCTGATGATGGTGACGTTGCTATCGCTAAGAAGAAAATCAAACCTCAGGAAGTGACTCCACCGGCGGCAGTATCTGCTGGAGCAAAAACCTTGGGCCATGAAGATGGAATTCTGACTTCAGGTCCCCTGGGCGAGGCCACAGGCAAGCAGAACGCTTCGATTAAAGAACGCTATCTGTATGAGCTTCGTGTCTTGATTGAAGGCCGCAAAACTTATCCAGTGACGTCGAAAAGATTGCGCGAAACGGGCCGGGTGTTGGTGGAGTTTATCGTTGAAAAAGACGGAACTATTTCTGCCGTGGAAATCAAGCAGGGAACGACTTTCGAGCGTTTGAATGAAGCTGCAAAAAGTTTGATTGCCGGCATTGGAAAATACAAACCATTGCCTGCGGAATTTTCTACGACCTCCGCAAAACTTGAAATACCTATTGAATACTCTTTGCAGTAAATCAGAAACGTGACTGTCCATTAACATTCACTTATGAATGGTCCAGTTAGAAAAAAGGAAACACACTCTACCTCAGGTTTATTGTTTCCTTTAACAACTTTCACTTCGAGTTGATATCAATCCCGACCAAACTCCAGTACGACAAAGGTCTTGTATCAGGGTGCGACACTTGCCGCCATTGTAATAATTTCCCACAATGATTCCGTGGCAATAGAAATATCAAAACTTAAAAATATCAAGATGTTGGTGCTCGATGTCGATGGCGTCATGACCGACACACGAATCTGGTTTGAAAGCGGCGAGTGGCGCCGTTTTTATTCAATCCGTGATGGTGTTGGCATCAAACGTTTGACAGAAGCGGGTTACAAAATCGCAGTCATCACTGGCACTAAGGCAGAGGATGTTCGTGCGCGCGTTAAGTCGCTTGGCATTCAGTATTTCTATGAAGGGGCTCTCGACAAAGAACCCTCTTTCTTACAGCTGCAAAAGGATTCCGGCATTTCACCAAGTGAAATGGCGTATGTGGGCGACGACATTTTCGATATCCCACTTTTGCAGGCGGTGTCCTTCGGCGCCACAGTTCCTGAAGCAGTAGATGAAGTAATAGAGATTGCAGATTACGTGACGAAGCGGCCTGGCGGTTGCGGAGCAGTTCGTGAAGTTTGTGATTACATTTATAAATATGGGGCCTTTTCCTCAGGTAGGTAATTCATGCTAAAGAATGGTTTGAAAGCCTTGATCATCATTGGTGCAGCTTTGCTTCTGCATAAAACGGCGTTTGCAGCCGAGTTGGTCGAGTTGCCAGTAGATGAACTGGCAAAGGAATCCGTACTCCCGGTTTTTGATAAATCGGTGAGCGTTAAAAACCGTCGTGTTGTAACAGCAGGTCGCATTGATGCGAACGTGTTTTATGGTATGGCCCTGACAGAGCCAATTTACGACGTCAGTAAATTTGGATTCTCTGCTTACTACAATTGGAACGAAGAAAATGCCCTCGGTATCCTGTTCTCCAAGAACATGTCGGGTGTTTCCTCTTATGCGACTCAGTTGCAGAACCAATTCGGTCTTGATTATAACTACGCACCAAAACCAGAGATGACGATGATGGCAGATTACAACATCAAAGTTTTCTACGGGAAGATGAGTCTGACGAAATCCATCGTGATCAACACGATGCTGTTCGGTTCAGGTGCTGCCGGGATGGTTAAGTTTGAAAATAAGGCTTATCCGGCTCTCGCGTTGGGTATGGGGCAAAAGTTCTTTTTCAACCCACACTGGGCCCTGCGTTTTGACCTGCGTCTTTATATGAATCAGGCGCCGATTCCGTTCAACTCGAAACTGAATCCTTCAAGCCCTGCGAAACCAGCAAAAGATGAATTTGAAGAACGTCTTACTTACACCACAAACCTCGATGTCGGTTTGTCATACCTGTTTTAAGCGAGGTTGAAAGATGTTGAATAAAAATCTTATCGCAATTTTGATTTTCTCAACGATTCTGGTGCCTGGCTTTGCCAAGGCTCAGGATCTGGGCGGTGGAGAGGACGTTGACACCTTCGAATCTGAAGTAGGTAAGTCAGCTCCTAGAATTGAAAACTCCGCAGCGGCGAGAAACTACGATGATTCTCAGGACAAGAACACGACAGATTTCAAGGGACTTGCGAATCTGGCGCCTTTTCAGGAAATCTCGATCATTCAAAAACGTTTCATGCCTAAAACGGGCCGCTTCGAACTTTTCGGTGGTGGTACGATCGTAACCAATGACCCATTCTTTAATACAATGGGTGGAGTGCTTAAGGCCGGTTACTTTTTGAATGAAACCTGGGGTGTTGAGCTGAATTATTTCGGCCTGACAACTTCGGAGCGTCAATCCACGACGGAACTTGAAACTAACAACCGTGTATCTACTGAAAGCTTGGCGTTCCCGAAATCATACATGGGCGCTGACGTTATGTGGGTGCCAGTGTACGGGAAAATGACCTGGTTTAATAACCGCATCGTTCCCTTTGACCTGTACCTGTCAGGAGGTTACGGAATGACGGAAGTTTCCACTGGCGAAAGCGCTGGAACTATCCACGTGGCTGCCGGTCAGATCTTTTCTTTGACCAAGTCTGTGGCTTTCCGTTGGGACTTCAGCTGGAACTTTTTCAGCGCGACCGTCACCAATAAAGACATTGATGGCAACGTATTGGGCAAATCCACGAACAGCTTTAACAACTTGTTCTTAACTGTAGGCGTAAGCTGGTTCTTTCCGGAGGCAACATACCGATGAGAAAACTACTATTACTCTTGATCGCTACAAGTATGGTGTTGCCCGCTACGGGTGATGCGCAGACGGGCAGAAAAGCCCCTGCGAAACGCCCAACGACGGCGGCTCGTCCTGCCGCACGTAAGGCGCAACCGCCAAACGCTAAGGCGCAACTTGCGCGTGCATTGCAAATGGCTCAAAACGGTCAGTACGCAGCGGCGGCAAATAATCTATTTACTCTGGCTCGTAAGCCGGAGCTGGCAGCTGAACGTCCGCAAATCAAGTACATCCTGGGTACCATGTTGATGCAATTGAAGTTGTATCAAACAGCGGCCTTCCAATTCGTGGATGTGATTCGTTCAGGCAATCCCAAGTATTCAAAACCCGCAATCGAAAAGCTTTCCATTGTGGCCGATGGCTTGGGTGATGATACGATTCTGAACTACGCAATTTCCCGCGTGGATTTGAACGCTATTCCGGCAAGTCAAAAAGACATGGTTTACTTCCGTTTGGGGGAAATCCAACGTCGTAATAAAGACTACGCAAAAGCGATTGATATGTTCAGCCGCGTAGGCGCGAACAGCTCTTACTTCTATCAAGCCACTTACAACCGTGGTTTGTGTGAACTGGAAGCCAATGAAGTGCCTCAGGCCATCACAGTATTCCAAAACATGATTGATGCCCGTGCCACAGCGCCAGTGACTGATACAAATAAAGTTCAGGCACAACTGGCTTTGGCCCGTGCTTACTATCAAAAGAAAGACTGGGATGCAGCGATCGAGGCTTATTCCAGCGTTCCTCGTGACACCCTGGCTTGGCATGATGCGATCTTTGAACAATCCTGGGCGATGTTGCGTTCTGCGCGCTTCCGTTCCGCAATGAGTAACTTTCAAACTCTCCACTCGGCATATTATGAAGACTTTTATATGCCGGAGAGTTTACTTCTGCGTGCGATCGTTTACCTCTACATCTGTAAATACGACGAGATGGAAAAGGTGCTGAACCTTTTCGAAAGCACTTATGGCCCGATCCGTTCGAAAATTGGTAACTTCATTAAAAGTACCAACGACAACATGTACTACTATCAGGAGCTGGAAAAAGCGAAAGTTATCAAGACAACTGATAAGTCCGCGAACCTTCACCTTCCGTACATTGTTCTTAGAAACATCATGGATCAGGGTGACGTGAAACGTGCGATGAATTACCTGGCTCGCTTGAACCAGGAAAAAACGCGTGTTGAAGGCAGCCCGACTTTCCGTGCTTCCGCTTTGGGTCAGTACGCTTTGAAGATTTTGGCAAATCGTTCGAAAAACACCAAGCTGGCAATCGGCGATATGATGAAAGTGCATTTGTTGAACATGCGCACAGAACTTCATGATCTGTACGAGCAGTCTGGCTTCATCCGTTATGAGATGATTAACGGAAGAAAAGAAAGCGTGAAGAAGAAAATCGCTGGTAAAGACCTTGGAGAGCAAATCGACGATAACGTGAACCGTAAGTTCTATATCGAAAATGGCTTCCAATACTATCCGTTCCAGGGCGAGTTCTGGTTGGATGAAATCGGTAACTACCACTATCTGGGTAAACAAAGTTGCGAGTAGGAATTATGAAATTTAACAGGCATAAACTTCTGGTCACGAGTTTAATCACAGCATTGGTCGCGGGTTCCGTGGCACCGGTTCATGCTGCTCCTCCTAAAAAAGGAAAAGCAAAGAAAGCGGCTCCGGCAAGACCGGCAGCCCCGGCCGCATCGACTCAGTCACGTAACAGAACTGTGGGTGAATTGCTGGCGCAGGCCGATCGTGAAAATGCAAAAGCCAAGAAAGACTCAACAGCTTTGCCAACTGCTAATCTGGGGTTTGCCGCTCAGGCAAATCAGGTGAACCTAAGTGCGGTTAAGCCGCCTCGTTCATCAGAGATCATGCAGACTGGCAGTAAAGGTGACCAGAAAGCTCAGTACGAAAAGATTTTGGATCAACAAATCCAGGAGCTTTACAAGCTGACCCAAAGATTTAAAACCAGTCCAAATCGCGGCGAATTGTGGCTTCGTCTGGCTGAATTGTACGTGGAAAAAGCCAGCATTGTGGATTCCCGCAAGCAGGACGAATACGACGCCAAGCTTCGTGCTTTCCAGGAAAAGAAAACCAACCGTAAACCGGTATTGGAACTGGCGGAAGCGCGCGATTACAACCGTAAAGCTGTTCAGTTATATGAATGGTTCCAGCGTGATTTCCCAAAAGATTCCAAAATGCCTCAGGCATTGTTCTTCCTGGGATATAACTACTTTGAATTGGGCGAAGTTAAAAAAGGTGCTCAGTTCTATGAAGAGCTGACAAAAAGATATCCTAAATCCACCTTCGTGGGCGAAGCGCACTTTGCCCTGGGTGAATACTATTTTGAAAATGAAAAATGGTCCGATGCTTATCGTGAATATACATTCCTGATTAAGCAGAAAAGACATCGCTTGCATACCTTTGCCATGTACAAAGGCGGCTGGTGCTTGTTCCGTCTTGGAAAAGTACAGCAGGGTCTTGCGTACCTTGAATACATCATTAAAAGCAGCCGTCAGGAAGAAGCTGAACAGGTGGCGGGTAAAGCCGTCAACCGCACTCGTCTTGAAGGCGAGGCAATGCGTGACCTGGTGGTGTTCTATGCTGAGGGTGGTGATCCAGCCAATGCCGCAAACTATTTCGATGGTTTGATCGGTCAGGGTAGTGATCAGTATCTGGAAAGACTGGCATATCAATATCAGGCTCGCGGAAACAAAGAAGCTTCCCGCGATATCTTTAAATTGTTGATTGCCCGTAACCCGACTTCTCCAAAATCCTTCGAGTTCCAGTACCAAATCGTACAGAACTTCTTCTATGCCAAAAATACGACTCGTTTTAAAGACGAATTGTATGGCTGGGTGAAAGACTACGGTAAAGGCAGTGACTGGTTTGCAGCCAATAACAAGAATAAAGAGTTGATGGACAGTTCTTATAAATTGCGCGAAACAACTTTGCGTAACTATATCCTGCAACAGCATCAAACGGCGCAAAACTCCCGTGCTCAGTTCTCGCAAACTCAGGCGAATGAAGGTTATAAGCTTTATCTTTCTGAGTTCACGGATTCCCCGGCAATCGGCGATATGCACTTCTATTACGGGGAGTTGCTATACGATATGCAAAGATACGACGAAGCTTTCGCTCAGTACCAATGGGTGGCTGAAAAAGCTCCGACGAACAAATTCTATGCAAAAGCTGCGCAGAACTTGATCTTGTCTGTGGAAAAAACAATCCCGACAGACGCAGAAATGCAAAAGCGTGTTGGAAACTCTTTGGATCCGGTGCCATTGGATCCTAAAGTGGAGCGCTTTATCAAAGCCGGCAGCTGGTACGCAGGAAAATTCCCGCAGTCTGAAAAGACTCCGGAAATCAAATTCCGTATTGGCCGTCTTTACTATCAATCGAATCACTTTGACGAAGCTGTCAAAGTTTTCCGTGATATCGTTAAGAACAATCCAAAATCCAAGTACGCGGAGTACTCTGCGAACTTGATCCTGGATGTGTACAACCTGAAAAAAGACTACGCGGGTCTGGAGAAAGTCGGGGCAGAAATGCTTGCGGTTCCTTCCATCGCAGCGTCTCCAGTGGGTAAAGATATCAAAGGCATCATGGAAAAGGCCTCATTCAAAAAAGGTCAGGATCTGGAAGGCCAAAAGAAATTTGCTGAGTCGGCTCAGGCTTACGAGGCTTTCGCGAAATCCAATCCGGGTTCAAACCTTGCGACGACGGCGCTTTACAATGCCGGTATCAACTATGAGCGCGCAGGACAAAATGGCATGGCGATCGCAGCTTACAAAGGTGTGTTGTCATCCAAGGATCCAGAGGCAGAAAAGCTAAGACCAAAAGTTCGCAGATTCCTGGCAAAACAATATCAGGATTCCGCACAGTTTGAAGAAGCGGCAAAGCTTTACAAACAGCTGGCATTGGAAGCTCCAAAAGATCCGTTGTCACCGAACCTGATGTTTAATGCTGCGGTATTGTACGAAGCATTGGGCCGTAGTGATGAAGCTATCCGTTCTTACACTGAGTTCACTAAAATGAACAAAAAACGCAGTGAAAACGTTGAGGTGCTTTACAGTATCGCGACGATTCACCGTAAAGCTGACCAAAAAGGTGCGGCAATCCGTAACTATATGGAATACGTCGAAACCGGCGGCCGCGATCAGGAAAAAGTGGTCGAGAGTGCTTACTGGGTTTACGAGTTGTCCAAAGACGTGGGCGCGATCACGCGTTCCAAGGAATGGGCTGGCAAAGTTGTATCGATCCAAAGACGTTTTGCTCCGAACAAAAAAGGCCCGGGTGCATCTTATGCAGCCAAGCTGAAATTTGCGGATGCATTGACAACGTTTAAAGAAATGCGCTCGATCAACTTCCCTGCGAATCCGGCAAAACAAAAAGCGGCAGCAGACAGAAAGATCGGTTTGTTGACGAAGCTTTCCGGCGAGCTTGTGGATGTGATCAAGTACGACAGTGCCGAGGAAATCATCAGTTCATTGGCACTTCTGGGTGATGCGAATACCAACATGGCGCAGGCTATTACCAATGCACCATTGCCAGGTGGTTTGAATCCGGAAGAAACCAAGCAGTATAAGGCGGGTGTTGAAAAGTTCGCAGAACCTTTTGTGGGCAAAGCGAAAGATTCCTATAAAGCCTGCGTGGATCGTGCATGGGAACTTGAAGCTTATAACGACGCTTACCGTGCAGCTCTGGACTATATGAGCAAAGTGGACCCGGTGAACTACTATAATGGTGGTGAAGTCGGTTCTGAACTTCGTCTGGTGAATTGGATGGGTCAATAATGAAAAAGTATTTGTTGATAACAGTTCTGTTTATTGCAGCTTGTTCTTCCACTCCGAGATCAAACGAGAGTTCCGAAGACATGATGGGTGGTATGGACAGCGTGGCTGATGCACCGATGCCGGAAGCTCCGGCTCAGGAAAAAGCGGATGAGCCGACTCCAGAGCCTCCCAAGGCTGCCCCGGTTGCCTCCTCTCAGTATTCCAACCTGAATTCTGCGATCAAATCCCAGAATGACGAAGGGATCTACCGTGCGGCGACAGATATCCTTGCGCAAAATGGTAACGATGCCCGCGCGTTGAATGCCTTGGCGATGTATCACTTTAAAAAAGGCCGCTTCGACTTGTCCCGCTACCTTTTAAGCAAAGCTATTGGTGCGAATCCCAACATGGCTGAGCTTTATTCGAATTTGGGCGTGGTCCAGTTGGCGCAAAATGAAAGACGTGAGGCGATCAAGTCTTTCAAGAAAGCTCTTTCCATCAATGCGATGGAACCAGTGGCTTCCGCGAACGTAGGCTCTATTTATGTTCAGGAGAAAGACTATAAAAAAGGTCTTTTGGCTTTGGAAGTTGCTTACAGCCGTGGAGTTAAAGACCCAAGAGTGATGAACAATTATGCAGTCGCTTTAACTGCTACAGGCAGTTACGACAAAGCCGCCGACCTATACAAGAGAGTCGTTAAAGAGGACAGCAATAACCGTGAGGCGATGCTGAACTACGCTATTCTTCTGGTTGATAAAATGGAAAAATATAAGGACGGTCTGGACGTTATCAGCAGACTAAAGTTCGTGGGTGGACCGGCAGGGTCGAGTAATAAAATAAATGCTTTGGAGAACAAGGCCAAAGCAGGTTTAAAATAAGTTAATCCTCGAGGGAGTGAACCATGTTGCGAGTTTTAAAATACATATCATTGCTTGGAATCATATCCATGGCTTGCAATTTTGCTTACGCACAAGACGCCGCAAAAAAAGAGCGTAAAGCAACACTGAACTTCGAAGATGAATTGGTTGAAGGGGGCACTCAAAAGCCAGAGTTGTCCTATCTCTTCCAGAAGAAAAATTTCAATTATAAAAGATTGATCAAGTTAAGGGAAAACTTCATTCCTGAGATGAGAAAATCAGCAGAAGACATTCAGCGAGTTCGAGGTAGTAATTGAGATCGCCGTTAATATTCAGAATCTTTAAAGATAACCAACTTGTTGGGGTGAAGCAGTTCGATCAGGATCAGATCGTAATTGGTCACTCTGAAGAAGTTCATGTCGACCTGGATGGTGATGGCGTTTCGCCGATTCACTGTCTATTGGAAAGACGTGATGCCGGATACTATATCTGTGACTTGGGATCTCAAACAGGAACTTTCAAAAACGGTCAGGCGATTCTTGATGAAAGCATTGCCTCTGGTGATGAAGTCAATGTAGGTCCATTTAAAATTGTATTCTTCCTTGGAGTGCCAAAACCAAAAGGTCCGCCTCCAGGTGAAGCTAAAATGGAAGATGCTGTAGCAGCACCCGTAGCTCCGGTTGAAACTCCGGCGGCTCCCGCGATGGCGGCAACACCTCCTCCAGCTCCAGCTGTTCCAACGGAAACGATTACCGTGGCTCCGGTTACTCCGCCGCCACCGGCAGAACCAGCAGCACCGCCAAAAGCGGCGCCTGTAAATCCACCTCCGGCAGCTGTCGAGAAAAAAGAGGAAGTGAAAGTTTCCATTCCAACTGTTGTGCCGGTGATTGATGAAAAAGCGGCTCCAGTTGCAGCGGCGGTTTCCCCAGCGGTGGCGCCGGCAGTTTCTGCGGCTCCTTCACGCCCGGAAATCCGTACGGGAAAAGTTTCCTTTAAGAAAAACAAAAAAGACAAAACCTTCGCCCCACCAAGTGAAGTGCAGGATTTAAAATCATACTTGAAACCAGGTAAAGGCCCAACGGTTCAGGTGATCGTAGCTTGGAAAGAGCGCATCCTGAATACGTACAACTTTAAAGGCAATCAGCCTGTGAAAGTGAACCTGGGTGAAGACAAAGGCGATAGCATTGCTTTGCCGGACGGTATTTTGCCAAAAGGTTTCCAGATTTTGGATATGGCGGGTGGTTTAAAAGTTAACACCTCTGCTGATACTAAAATTGAATTGATCGGTGCCAATGGCAACGTCAGCGTTGAAGAGCTTGAGAGATCCGGTCGTGCGCAAAAAGCGGGTGCGGGTTATTCGGTTCGCGTGGATCAGAACGAAATGCTGTGCCTGGTATTGCCGGGTGGAATGATCCATCTTTACGTTCGTTTTGTTCCTCAGGCACCAGTGGTGCCAATTACGAACGTGATGCTTTCCGGTTCAGAAATGACCGGAATGATCATGTCCATGATCATCGTTGGTTTGCTGGCATTGTATATCTCTGCGACCACTCCAAATGATTGGGAAGAAAACAAGCAGGAAGACGTTCAGCGTATTGCGCAGGTTATCTTTGATAAGACACCGACGCCTCCGCCGAAACCAACTCCGACGCCAAAGCCACCAGAGCCGTCTCCGACTCCGGTGCAACAGCCTACTCCGACACCGACACCAAGAAAAGTTGTCGTGTCTGATAAGGATAAAACGGCACAGCAAAAGAACCCTGCACAAAAACCTCAGCTGGCACAAAAAGCCCAGACTGCAGCTCGTGCAAGCGAAGTTGCTCCTAAGGAAACCAAAGATCGTACTAAAAAGTTCACTTCAACTCGCCAGGGTGGCGCAGTGAAAATGGGTGAGACGGCAAGTGCGAATGCTCAGTCCAAGAACAAAGACCTTTCCAAAGTGGGTCTATTCAGTGCCTTCGGTGGCGGTGGAAACCGTGGATCGATCGACAAAGCTTACTCCGGTCAGGGTGAAGTTTTGGGTATGGCGGACCGTGCAACAGGGACATCCGGTATGAATGAAAACCGTGCGGGTGACGACCTGGGTTCAAAATTCAAAGACTCCGGTGCCGGTGGTAAAGGTACAGCGACTCAAGGTATCGCAGGTATCGGAACCAAAGGTCGTGGGTCAGGCCAGTCAGCTTACGGTGCTTCCGAAGGTTTCGGTTCGAAATCCCAGGTCGCGATCGAAGGCGGTGGTATGGAAGAGTCCTTTGACGGAACTATCGACAAAGAAGCAATTCGTCGTGTGATCCGTGCCAAACTTCACGAAGTTAAGAGCTGCTACGAAAGAGCACTTAACACTGTCGCGAAGGGCACGCGTCTAGAGGGTAAAGTGATCCTGGGTTGGGAAATCGTGGCTCAAGGTCAGGCTCGAAATGTAGTAGTGAAGAGTTCATCACTTGGTAACAAGCAAGTGGAGAACTGTATCAAAGATCGTTTGGCAAGCTGGACATTCCCGGAACCTCCTGCAGGTCTCGTGGCAGTGATCGAAGCTTACCCATTCGTTCTGAACCAACAATAGATTTTAAAGTTTAAGAATTAATAAGTTACTCTATAGGAGGATTTTTCGTGAACCCAACAGACGCAGCAGCAGCAGCAACCCAGGCAGCAACTAACGCAGCAGTGCAAGTTGCAACGGCAGATAACATGAACTTCATTCAACGTGCATTCCATGAGGGTGGATTCGTGATGTACATCATCGCGGCAATCTTCATCATGTCAATCATGGTAATCGTTGACCGTATTATGAAGTTGAAAAACCTGAACGTGGATAAAAAAGAATTCACGGATCAAATTTTCCGCATGGTTGTAGCGGGCGATCTTCGCCAGGCTATTTCTTATTGCGACGCTCGCCCAGCAGCTTTGACGAATACAGTTAAAGCCGGTCTTGTGCAGGCAATGAACAAACGCCCTGATGAAGAAATTCAAGTGGCAATGGATGCAGCAGTTATGAGAGAGATGCCAAAAGTTGAGGGTTGGGTTTCCTTCCTTGCAGTTTTCGGTAACATCGCCGTACTTGCGGGTCTTCTTGGTACGATCGTAGGTATGATCGGGTCATTTAAGGCGGTTGCGGTTGCCGATCCAGCGACTAAATCCATCGAACTTTCAAAAGGTATCTCGCATGCCCTGAATTGTACGGCATTCGGTCTTTTGGTTTCGATCCTTTGTATCGTTGCTTACGGTTTGTTCCAGCATCGTATCCAAAAAACAGAGAACGAAGTTGTTGAGACAAGCATGAGTCTTTTGAATCTGGTTGTAGCGAACAGAGAAAAAATCAGAGATTAATTTTTTTGAGAGTTTAGAGGTTTAGCATGGCTCACATAGAAGAGGGTGGCAAAGGCGGCAGGGCGAAGAATATCGAGTTGAATCTCGTGCCTGTCATTGACTTGATGAGCGTACTTATTACGTTCCTCTTGATCTCCGCCGTTTGGACTCAAATCTCTATGATTCAAATTGGTAGTTCCTTGTACGGTAAGAAATCCGACACTCAACCCAATCCGACCCCACCTCCTAATGCGGATGTGGTGTTGAAGGTGGACGTGAAGCCTGTTGGTTATGTTTTAACTGTTGGGAAACAAGTCATCAGTCTTCCGATGCAAGCAGGACAATTTGACGATGCGGGCCTTATTGCTCAACTTCAAAGAGTAAAACAAATCTATCCAGAAAAAGTGGATGCAATCCTGACTATGGCAGATGATCTGCCATACGAGCAATTGATCAAGGCAATGGATAATTGTCTGATCGCAGGATTTAGCGCGATATCAGTCGCAACAGGAGCGCCTCAATAATGGCAATCTTTAAACCGGGCGAGAGACATCGTTATCATAATATTTTGAGTAAGCGTAAAGGGAAGCGTGGCGTGACGGCGGTTCTGTCTTTGACAGCCATGGTCGACATGTTTACGGTTCTCGTTATCTTCCTTCTTCAAAACTACAACACCACAGGTGACATTCTTTACATGCCAAAAGAAGTAACTCTTCCTAAGGCAGCAAGTGTTAAAGAGTTGAAGCCAGCTCACGTTGTGACGATTTCCAATAAGGAAATTGTTTTGGACAGAGATGTTGTTGCGACTTTTGATGAAGTTCAGGCGACGGGACCAGATGACTGGAGCATCCCGAAGTTGAAGGATCAATTGACACTGGCTTTGGCAAAAAGCAAAGCGGAGCACGAAGCAAAATTGCAGAACAAAATCAGAAATGCTGTTGATCAAACTAAAGGTCAAAGCCCTGAGGAAGATAATGCATGGAGCAAAGTGACTATCCAAGCCGATAAAGGAATGGATTTCCTGACTGTGAAAAAAGTTATGTTTACAGTAACGGAAGCCGGCGCCGGCGAAATCAATTTCGCGGTGATCAAAAACTCTAACCAGTCGACTTCTACCCAATAGTTTGGGTAGAATCGATCCATGGCCAAGTTCAAGAACCTCATTTTTACAGCACTGTTAGTTTTGTTATTCGTTGAGGTTCTTATTGTCTTTCCTCAAAAGCTTGAACACGAGGATGATGCCCAGGTTCAAGCGCGCGTAGAACTCCAGGAAAAAAGAAAAAAAGAACTCGAAGAGCTGGGTAAAGATGCTCAACCCAAACCCACGGCCGGCACCATGGCGGATCAGCGCATGGGCGGTGTCCATTTGGTGGAAAGCCAAAAGGGCCAGCGTGACTGGGAGTTGTTTTCTGAATCTGCAGAAGGCAGTCAGGGCAGCGGTAACTGGAAGCTAAAAAAAGTTCGCGTGTTTTTCTATAACAAAGAAAAAGTTGAATTCACGGCGACCGGTGACGAGGGCACGATCGATGCGGCCTCAAAGGATTTAAAAATCCAGGGTAACGTCATCACACGTTCCGAAAATGGATATGTTTTTAAAACGCCTGGAATCTCTTATTCATCGGTAAAACGCTTAATCGAAAGCCCGGAAAGTGTTTACATGGAAGGACCTCCGGATAAAACCGGTGGCGGCATGGTTGTTAAAGGTCGCAGCATGCAGGTCTTCGTTGATGATTCCAAAATGCTTATCCGTGAAAAAGTGACGGCGACAAAATCCACCAATCAGGGAAAACGATTTGAGATCGATGCCGATGGTGCCGAGTTCAGCGGCAAGCACAACATGGCAAGATTTCTCGGCGCGGTTCGCATGAATTACGATGGGATGCGCCTGGAGGGTCCGGAAGCAAGCTTCATGTATGACCGCGGCGCCAACATCTTAAGTTCCATCAGTATTTTGGGCGGCGTGAAAGTAAGTGACGCCGATAAGTTTGCAACAGCAGACACCGTGAACCTGGACCTTTTAGCAAATAAATATGTCTTCAAAGGTAAACCTAAAGTCATCCAAAATAACGATGAGCTCAGTGGCGAGGAAATCATCTTTCTTGAAGGCGGAAAAAAGGTTAAGGTTGAAAGAGTACGCGCTAAGATGGAGAACATGGACAAATGAGTATTCTGACCATCAAAGAAATTTCAAAAAGCTTCAAAAAACGTAAAGTCGTTGATGGAGCCTCGTTTTCAGTCGAATCAGGACAAGTCGTCGGACTTTTGGGTCCCAATGGGGCCGGTAAGACCACTTCCTTTTACATGGTGGTGGGAATTATCCAACCGGATAAGGGTGCAATTCGCCTTGATGACGAAGACATCACGAAAGAGCCTATGTACAAGCGTGCCCGCGTGGGTCTTAGTTACCTCGCGCAGGAACCAAGCATCTTCCGTAAACTGACAGTGGCAGAAAATATCACTGTTGCGCTCGAGGCCCACGGTTTTAGTGGTGCACAAAGAGCAGAACGCCTGGAGCTTCTTATCTCCGAGCTTCGTGTTGGGCATATTCGCGATAGCTATGGTTATGCTCTTTCAGGTGGTGAGCGTCGTCGTGTGGAAATCGCACGTGCATTAGCTGGTGAACCTAAGTTTCTTCTGCTGGATGAACCCTTCGCGGGGATCGATCCTATTGCGGTCGGGGATATCCAGAATATCATCCGCGAACTTAAGGCCAAAGGTATAGGAGTTCTCATTACGGATCACAACGTTCGTGAGACTTTGGGCATTTGCGATTATGCTTATATACTGAAGGACGGGGCGATTCAGGTCAGCGGAAGTGCTGACGAAATTACACAATCTGAATTGGCTCGTAAATTCTATCTCGGTGAAAACTTTAGGCTGTAACGCTCTAGTGCGTTTTTTAGAAAGGTAAACAATGGCTCTTAGACAGACCATGAACCTGAGTCAATCTCTGGTCATCACTCCACAGCTGCAACAGGCGATTAAACTTTTGCAGATGTCGCGTATGGAGCTGGAGTCTGCGGTTCGTTCTGAGCTTGAAGAGAATCCTATTCTGGAAGAAGCCGAACAGTTAAAAGAAGAAGATCTGCAACGTACCAAAGAAGCTGCCGACGAAGTCGGTGAAGGTTCCGGCGAAACGGCGAATGAGCAGATTTCCCAAGACCCACAAAAGCAAGATGAGTTCGAGTGGGAATCTTACATTGAACAAAATCAAAAACCTCCTCAGTCCGGCATGGCTGGTTCTGAAGAGATTATGAACTATGAAAACGTCATTACTGCGTCTCAAACTCTTCACGACCATCTTTACTGGCAAGTAAAAATGAATGGTTTCTCTGAAGAAGAGGAAAGAGCGGCAGACGCCCTTATCGGCGCGATCGACGACGACGGTTACTTCAAAGTTCCGATGGAGCAAGTGGCGGAAGAGGAAAAGATCGATATCGGTCTTTTGGAAGACACGCTGACTTTGATACACGAATTCGATCCCCCAGGTGTTGGTGCCCGTGACCTTAAGGAATGTTTGCTGATTCAGGCCAAGCATTTGGAAGAGGACACACACGATCTGGTGAATTTGATCACGAATCATTTGAAAGATCTGGAAAAGAAAAACTACGAAGCGATTGCGAAGGCTTTGGGTCGCGATATCGAAGACGTCGTGGATATGTGTAAGATCATCTATGCGATGGACCCAAAACCGGGCCGCGCGTTCGTTTCCAGCGACACTCACTATGTGACTCCGGATGTTTACGTTTACAAAGTGGGCGATGATTACGTGGTGTCTTTGAATGAAGACGGTTTGCCGCGATTGAAAATTTCTAACTTCTATAAAAACATGCTGAAGAGTGGAAAAACCACTGGTGATAAAACTCAGGATTATATCCAGGAGAAGTTGCGTTCAGCGGTGTGGTTGATTAAATCCATCCACCAAAGACAAAGAACGATTTATAAAGTTGCCGAGTCGATCGTAAAGCATCAACGCGACTTCTTTGAAAAGGGTTCCGAGCATTTGAAGCCGATGGTTCTGCGCGATATCGCCAATGATATCGGGATGCATGAATCCACGGTCAGTCGTGTAACCACGGCGAAATACGTGCATACTCCGCAAGGTATTTACGAGCTGAAATACTTCTTCAATTCCGGTATCGCATCGGGTGACGGGGATTCTTTGGCAAGTGAATCCGTAAAGGTGAAAATCAAAGACCTGGTTGCAAAGGAAGACCCGAAAAATCCATTATCAGATCAAAAGATCGTGGATTTGCTGAAAGTCGACGGCATCCAAATCGCGCGCCGTACGGTAGCCAAATACCGCGACGTTTTGAAGATCCTGCCTTCATCCCAACGTAAAAAATATTTCTAAAGATCGAAAAAAGGGGCTGGCAAGGCCCCTTTTCTTATTTTAATTGTGAGACTTACAAGCATAAGTCATCAAAAAAATGGATCTGGAAAAGACGCCTTGAGGAAGTTAGAATAAAGTTGCTGAACTGCTTGGAGGCCACCTTTGGATTTGAAATCATTGATTCGTGATGTGCCGAACTTCCCAAAAGAAGGGATTCTTTTTAGAGACATGTCACCGCTGCTGCAAAATCCCGAGGCCCTTAATTTTGTTTCTCACGGTCTTGTTAATGGTTTGGATCTTTCCAAAATCCAGTATTTCGCTGGTATCGAATCCCGCGGATTTATTCTGGCTTCGCACATGGCGGCAACTCATCGCAAAGGCTTTTTGCCGATTCGAAAAGCCGGAAAACTTCCGCCGCCCACCAAGAGACTGACTTATTCCTTGGAGTACGGCACGGCTGAAATAGAGCTGCCACTCGGTTCAGGAAATATCATGATCATTGACGATGTCCTGGCGACAGGTGGCACTTTGCAGGCCGCTATTGATTTAAGCAAACATGCTGGGTATACAGTGCAGGCAGTTGCGGTTCTGGTAAACCTCACTTTCCTGAACCAAATGAAGTTTAACGGCAAAGAGGTAACTTCCCTTGTTCAATATTAAAGACGTCGCAGTTTTGATGGCTCTTCCACATGAATCCCAGGGTGTTTTCGAGCACGAAGGGATTCCTGTTCACTACACTGGTATCGGCAAGGTGAACGCAGCTTTGACTGCGATGGACGTCATTCATAAGACCAAGTGCAAGGTCATCATCAATCTGGGGACTGCGGGGAGCGCCAAATTTAAAACTCATGAGCTTGTTGAAGTATCTTCGTTCGTGCAGCGGGATATGGACATCACTCCCTTGGGATTTAAAGTCGGGGAGACGCCGTTTGATCCCATTCCAGGAAGGATCGATTTGATTCCGTATTTTTCCGAACTTCCCCATGGAATCTGCAGTACTGGTGATAATTTTGAAACAGGGACTCCGAAAATTCCATGTGACCTGGTGGATATGGAAGGCTATGCCATTGCCAAGGTTTGTCGCAAAATGGGCGTACAATTGATTTCTTTGAAATACATTACTGATGGAGCAGATCACAACGCCCATAACGATTGGGCCGCCAACCTGCTGCCGGGTGCTAAGAAATTACACTATTTTTATAAGAGAATGGTCGCATCCGAAGACACCGCACCTGCCTAATTCTGGCTTGATTCACGAAAAATTATTTTCTCAAAATGAGATTTTGAATTAACCGCAAATTAATTCCTCCGGTTCTCAATATAGAGCTCATCTTTAGTCCAGCGGACCCGATAAGCTCTATACGACATTCGTGTCGGAACCCACACTAGAAGGCCTTGAAAGGGGCTGGAGGAGATAAAATGAAATTGAACACAACCTTTAAGCATCTTGATCACTCCGATTCACTTGTTGAGTACACAGAACAGCGTATGGAAGAAATCGGACAATTCCTGCTTAGAGAAGGTTACGGGTCGGTTTACTTTAGCAAAACGAAGAACGAGTTTTGTGTGGAAATCTCGGTGAACACCCGCGAAAAATATTTTAAAGCCTCTTCCTTTAGTGTGGACGCCTATACCGCCGTCGATGCCTGCGTCGACAAGCTGGAAAAGCAATTCCTAAAGACTTCCAAAATGTTCAAAGATCACAAGAAACCTGAGCTTTCCAAGGAAGGCCGCTTGAATACGATGCTAAGGCTGAGAAAAGCAGCATAATGCAAAGTTGAAATTCAGATTGTAATTAACAAAAGGTGGTTAGTATCCACCTTTTGTTGTTTAATGTGCTCATGAAAAGCACGGATCCCGGTATTTTTTTTGGTAATTGGTTATTCTCTTCTGTCGTTGAAGACGATGCTGTTACGAGGTCTTACAAATACCGACTCCTGGTGGCGATTACGCTCTTAACCGGGCTGTTCATGTGGATGTACAGCTTTCTTTCGATATTTCTAGTTGCTGATAAACGCCTTGCGACCATTGGGTTTACCTGCGCTGTCGTGCATGCTCTTTGTCCGCTTTGGTACCGATTTACGCGGTCCATTCCCTTTGCGACATATGTGATGGTTACTGCGGGAATCGTATTTCAAACATCCTTCGCTTATTTCACCGGCGGATTCTTTGCACCCACTTTGTTTTGGATCGCGGTCTTACCAATGATCGTGGGTATATTGACCAACAAAACCCATGCGCTTACCTGGATTTTCATTTGTGTTTCTGTGTATGTGTTGATGTTTCTGGCGCAAGCACAGCGACTGGTTCCTGCAAATCAATTGTCCGAGGACGGTAAGGTCGTAGTTCAGTTTATGGTGGGCTTGGGTTTGATCGCGCTGGTAGGTGGTTTTTCTTTGTTCTTTATTGAGCTGGGCTATTTCTATCACAATAAAATCTCTGCCAAAAACATGCAGATTCGTCAGTTGTTCCGCGCGATCACTCATGACATTTTGAATCCGTTGGCTGTGGTGGAGATGACTCAGGCTAAAATTCAAAAACGCTTTCCAGAGTTGGAGCCTGATCTTAGTCACTCTAAAAAGATCATCGGTAACATCCGTCACACCGTCGAAAACGCGCGTTACTTTGACGCCGCAGACTCCGGCCGGGTGGTGTTGAACATTCTGCCGGTTTCTCTGAATGGTTTGATGGAATCCGTAGCAGCTCTATTCGAGGAACGTCTTCGTGAAAAGAGCCTGACTCTTGAAGTCAGTCCCGACCTTAAATCAATTTATGTTTTGGGTGACGAGATCAGTCTTAGAACTCAAGTGATAAGCAACGCCATCTCCAATGCGATCAAGTTCAGTGACCCCGGAAGTAAAATCGCCGTCAGCGGCGTTTCCCACGGCGGGGAGTTTGAACTGGTGATCCGGGATTATGGGCAGGGGATTCCGAATGAGCGCCTGATGCAGTGGGAAACTGCAGGTGCCCTGCCGTCATCTGCTGGAACCTGGGGCGAAAAAGGCACTGGATTTGGACTATTGCTCATGAAGCACTACCTGGATAAGGCCCATGGACGCCTTCAAATTCACAGCATTTGCGACTCCGTCGATCCTTTGAACAAAGGAACCAGAGTCAGTCTTTTCCTTAAGATAGCCCCGCAATAGGTTGACCCCTAATTTTGAGTTTGATAGGTTGCGTAGCAGACTTTTAAGTCCGTTATAAATCATTGTTGCACTCTGCCCCGGTTAGAGTGTGGCAGCTTCGTCCATAAGGAAAAATAGAAGTGAAAAACTATCTTTTTACGAGTGAATCTGTTTCTGAAGGCCATCCGGATAAAATGGCCGATCAAATCTCTGATGGCATCCTGGATGCTATCCTGGCTCAAGACCCAAAAGGTCGCGTTGCCTGTGAGACTTTGCTAACAACAGGTTTGATCGTTGTCGCTGGTGAAATCACGACTGCTGCAAAAGTTAACTTTTCAGAAGTGGCTCGTGATGTTGTTAAACGTATTGGCTATGACCATTCTGATAAGGGTTTTGACTACAAAACTTGTGCAGTGACGGTTGCAGTTGGCCAGCAATCTCCAGACATCGCAGTCGGTGTTAAGGAAACTTTGGCTGATGACCAGGGTGCTGGTGACCAGGGCTTGATGTTCGGTTACGCAGTAAACGAAACTCCTGAGTTGATGCCTCTTTCGATCGCTATGTCTCACAGACTGGTGAAAGATCTGGCAACTCTTCGTAAAGCAAACAAAGTGGACTGGTTGCGCCCGGATGCAAAATCCCAGGTAACAGTTCAGTACGAAAACGGTATCGCAAAACGTATCGATGCAGTGGTTATCTCCACTCAGCATGCGGACAGCGTTTCTAATGCAACAATCAAAGAATTCATCACTGAAGAGTTGATCAAAAAATCAATCCCGGCTCAGTGGATCGACGCTAAGACAAAATTCTTCATCAACCCAACAGGCCGTTTCGTTACGGGTGGCCCTATGGGTGATGCGGGTCTTACAGGTCGTAAGATCATCGTGGACACTTACGGTGGTCACGGTGCACACGGTGGTGGCGCATTCTCTGGTAAAGATCCTTCGAAAGTGGATCGTTCTGCAGCTTACGCGGCTCGTCACATTGCGAAGAACATCGTGGGTGCAGGATTGGCTGATCGCTGCTTGCTTCAAGTTGCGTACGCAATCGGTGTTGCTGAACCAGTTTCCATCACTGTGAATGACTTCGGTACAAGCAAAGTGGGTTCAGAAGTGCTTGAAAAAGCAGTTCGCCAGGTCTTTGACTTGCGCCCAGCTCGTATTACGAAGGATTTGGACCTTCTAAGACCAATCTATTCGAATACAGCAGCGTACGGCCACTTCGGTCGCACGGAAGAAGGTTTCACATGGGAAAAACTAAATAAGGTCGAAGAACTAAAAAGCGCTGTGAAGGCACTTTCATAGTCTTTTGAATTTTTAAATTAATGAATCATTGCGCCGAGTTGTCTCTAGCAACTCGGCGCTTCTTTTATAATAATGGCGCCAATGGATCCAAAGTTTATACGTAATTTCGCAATTATCGCCCACATCGACCACGGTAAATCTACCTTGGCGGATGGACTTCTTTCTGTAACCGGTTCTCTTTCTGATCGTGAAAAGAAAGAACAGTTCCTTGATAACATGGAACTTGAGCGTGAGCGCGGAATCACTATCAAAGCACAAACAGTGTGCTTGGATTTTAAATCCAAAGACGGCAATGATTATCAAATCAACCTGATCGATACTCCGGGGCACGTTGACTTCTCCTACGAAGTTTCCCGTTCTCTTGCTGCCTGCGAAGGTGCGATCCTGGTGGTTGATGCCGCTCAAGGTGTCGAGGCGCAAACACTTGCGAACGTATACCTTGCGATGGAAAATAATCTTGAGATCATTCCCGTCCTGAACAAAATCGATTTGCCATCTGCAGACCCAGAGGGCGTTGCAAGACAGATCGAAGACACCGTAGGTCTGGATACAACAGGAATCATTCACGCGTCGGCCAAGGAGAAAATCGGTATCACGGATATTCTTGAAGCCATTGTTGAAAAAGTTCCGCCACCAAAAGCAGATCGCACGCTGACTCCACGTGGTTTGATCTTTGACTCTTGGTTCGATGCTTACCAGGGCGTAGTCGTTCTGGTTCGTATGGTCGATGGTACGATCAAAAAAGGCGACAAAATCAAATTCATGGCTACTGACCGTGACTATGAAGTTTTGCGCATGGGTAAATATAAACCATTCCCGGCCCCTCAGGAAACTCTTGAGGCGGGTGAGGTGGGCTTTATCATCTGCGGTATCAAAGATATCCGTGACGTAAAAGTCGGTGATACTGTGACGGGTGCAAAACATCCCGCGACTGAACCTTTGGCAGGTTTCCAAAGAATCAAGCCGATGGTATTCGCGGGTATTTTCCCAGTCGTTGCTTCTGAATACGAAAGCTTGAAAGATGCACTTGATAAGCTTTGCCTGAATGACTCTTCTTTGTCTTTCGAGGTCGAGAAGTCTGCAGCCTTGGGTTTCGGTTACCGTTGTGGTTTCCTGGGTCTTCTTCACATGGAAATCGTGCAAGAACGTCTGGAGCGTGAATTCAATCTTGATTTGATTACGACCGCTCCAACAGTTGTTTACCAAATTACTCAAACGGACGGCTCTGTGATGATGTTGGAAAATCCATCAGGCATGCCGGACGAATCAAAAATTGCGAAATTCGAAGAGCCTTACGTAAAGGTGACTTTACATACTCCGACCGAATACATCGGTGGCATCCTGAAGCTTTGCGAAGACAAGCGCGGCGCTCAGCTTAAAATGGAGTACGTGAACGAAAAGAAAGTCATTATCGAATACAAACTTCCGATGAATGAAATGGTTATGGATTTCTATGACCGTTTGAAATCTATTTCTAAAGGTTATGCGTCTTTGGAATATGAATTCATCGGTTTCGAAGAATCTGACCTGGTGAAGCTGGATATTTTGATCAACTCCGAGCCGATCGATGCCTTGTCTTTGATCGTTCACAGATCAAAAGCGGTAACTCGTGGTCGTAAGTTGACCGAGAAGATGAAAGAACTCATCCCTCGCCAACAGTTCCAGATCAATATTCAAGCGGCAATCGGTTCGAAAATTATTGCTCGTGAAACTCAAGGTGCGATTCGTAAGGACGTTACTGCCAAATGTTATGGTGGTGACATCTCCCGTAAACGTAAGCTCTTGGAGAAACAAAAAGAAGGTAAGAAGCGCATGAAGGCCGTCGGCTCCGTCGACGTTCCTCAGGAAGCATTCTTGGCCATCTTGAAAGTAGAGGACTAGTATGTCTAAGGATCAGGCAAACAAACCAAAACCATGGGACTGGAGAACGAAACACTTTTGGACAGAAGGATGGGGTTCACTCTTCCTGGCGGTATTCATCGCTTTGTTCATTCGCTGGGGTTTCGTTGAAGCTTATGTAATTCCATCGGGCTCCATGCTTCCAAGCTTGTTGATTCATGACCACATCTTTGTGAATAAGTTCACTTACGGTTTGCGTGTTCCTTTCAGTGAAAACTGGCTGGTTAAATTCAGCGAGCCAAAACGTGGCGAAGTGATCGTGTTTAAATTCCCTCGCGATATGAGCACCTTCTTTATCAAACGTATCGTAGGCGAGCCTGGCGATAAGATTTACTACGAAAACGGGACGCTTTTCGTGAATGATAAACCGGTTGAAAAGAAAGTTCCGGCATCTCAAGTCGACTTCGATTGGTTGCGCGATGCGGATTTTACTCGTGATGGAAACGTGAACGATGCAAAATCAAACTACGTTGAATTCACTGAAGCTCTTCCTCCTGGAAAAGTTGGCGGTGAAGGCAAAGACCACTCGATCCTGCTTCGCAAGGGTGACTTCTATGAAACTTTCGGTCCGGTTGTAGTTCCTGACGATCACTTGTTTGTGATGGGTGATAACCGTATGAACTCTATGGACAGCCGTGTTTGGGGCTTCCTGCCAAAACAAAACATCCTGGGACGCGCGATGTTCGTTTGGTTGTCTTGCGAGGAGACTATTCCGGCTCTGCCAATGCTTTGTAATCCGTTGACGATCCGCTGGAAGCGTTTCTTCCATCCTGTAAACTAATCAATGAGCGAAAACACACCTGCCGGTAAAAATCTGAAAGGAACGTGGAATCAGGCGATTCTAACGTTCCTTTTTCCTATTTTGCTGGTACTCGGTGTGCGCTGGGCAATTCTCGAGCCGTTTGTAATTCCCTCGGGAAGTATGATTCCGAATCTTTTAATTCACGATCATATCCTGGTTAAGAAATTTGCCTATGGCTTGCATCTTCCCTTCAGTGACAAGTGGTTGATGCAGTGGTCACCACCAAAGCGTGGCGACATCGTCGTATTCAAATATCCCGAAAATCCTGACGTCTATTACATCAAACGCTTGATCGGCATTCCCGGTGACGAGGTGGTAGTAAAGGCAGGGCAGATCACTCTGAATGGTGAACTATTGCCCTTGGAAAATCGTCAAAGCAGCGATTTTGAAACAGGTTTTACTTACTATGAAGAACTTCTGGATGACTCCCGCCATTTGATTCGTTTCATGGATTATAAATTCGAAGACGAAGCTCCCGTGCAGACCTTTAAGGTGCCTGAAGGTCACTATTTTTTTATGGGCGACAATCGTGATCAGTCCAGTGACTCCCGGGTGTGGGGCTTTGTTAAGGCGGACTATGTTGTAGGGCGGGCTTGGGCTATCTGGCTTTCCTGCGACAGCACGTTGCCTTCCATGCGTTTTATGTGCGACCCAGCGCAAATGCGATGGTCCCGATTATTTAAAACTATCCAGTAAAATCAAATACTTACAATTGTGATAAAAGTTAAACAAGCTGGTTTATTTTACACATAGACACATTGCGTTATCTCCATGAGCCCGAGCTGTGCTACTAGAGGGTTATTAATAAATCCAAGGAGTAATAAAATGAAAATGCTTTCTTTTGCTGTGACATTATTGATGTCAGTAAGCGCATTTGCTTACAGCACGAATTATACAAATCTTGAAGACCGTACAAACTACATCGAAGCTGTGAATGCTTCCAATCAAGATGGTGAAATCTCTTTGCGCGTAGTTATTGAAACTGATGGCAAAGTTTTGCCGACAGTTCTTGTTTCTGAGCAGGCAAACGGCTTCCAGTGTAAAGTTACTAAAGTCTTGTTGTTGGATAGCTCTTACAACTCCGCTAAAAAGGTTTTCACTCAATCTGTAGAAGCTAAAGTCATCTGGACACCAGGTGGCGAGAACAGTGGTTGCCTTGTTGAGTTCTTCCATAAGTCCTTAAACGGCACTAAAGCTGTAATCTACATGGAAAACAGAGAGGCGAACCCGTCTCCAATCAACGAAGACGAATACTAGTTTTTTCGTATTTCCAAAAAAGCTATCCGCGATTATAAAAGTTGGTTAAGATTTTCGCATGACTCGTTGGCGGGAATATTTAACAACTTTAGTGATCGCGGTTTTTTTTGCGCTTTTCGTGCGCAGCTATCTGATCACTGCCTATAAGGTTCCAACGGGCTCCATGCAGCCAACCCTGAAGCCGGGCGACTTTATTTTCTCTTCTCGTCTTGCTTACGGAATTCAAATTCCACTTTCCGATAAAAAATGGCACCTGGTCTTTCCAAGTCGTGGTGACGTGGTGGTTTTTAACTATTCCAATCAGCACGATGTCTCAAACGTGAAACGAATTATCGGTCTTCCGGGTGATAAAATTCAGATTCAAAACGGACGACTGATTTTAAACGATCAACCCTTACAATACACTTTGGCCTCAGACAGTCGCACGGATAATCCGAATCAGGATTTGTTCGATATCTATGAGGAAAAATATCAGGACATTTCCTGGAAAGTGATTTTCCAAAAGCAGTTCGAAGGTAAAGATTTCGGTCCAATCGTCGTTCCTCCCGGAGAGGTCTTCATTTTGGGGGATAATCGTGATGCGAGTGACGACTCGCGCTATTGGGGGACGGTTCCGGCTTCCCAAATCATGGGAAAAGTCGTTCTGATCTGGCTTTCCCTTGATTGGCAGGAAAAGTGGGGCGGAGACCGTTATCCTTCGGTGCGTTGGAACAGAGTTTTTTCTGCGGTTCATTGACAGAAATCTCATCGCCTTCTAGGCTGTTCTTCTAGATGTCATCTAGAACTCAGCACTCCATTCTTAATTTAGTTAACCTTGAAAAAGAAAAGATCAGTCGTCTATTTTCAACAGCAGATCAGTTGGCAGCTAATCCATTTTTACCATCCAAGGGCTTCGGAAAAACCGGAGCCCTTTTGTTTTTTGAAGCCAGCACCCGGACTCGTATGAGTTTTGAAACTGCGTGCGCGCAACTTGGTGTTCATCCGATGCTTTTGGATGGAAAGTCCGGCAGCAGTCTGGAAAAAGGCGAAACTCTGGAAGATACGGTTCTAAATGTGGCAGCCATGAAGCCTGCATTTCTGGTGATTCGCTCCGGGGATGAGTTGGATTTCAACGCTATCGCGAATCAAGTTTCAATGCCGGTAATTAATGCCGGTTGGGGAAAACAAGGGCATCCCACACAGGCTTTGTTGGATGCTTATACAATCAGAAAACACCTGGGCTCGATAGAAAATCAAAAAGTTCTGATTGTGGGCGATGCCCGACATTCCCGCGTAGCGGCTTCTCACATCGAACTTGCAGCAAAGTTGAACTATGAAATCGCCTTTTGCGGCCCGCAGGAGTTTATGCCTTCGCAAAAAGGTCTCAAAGTTTTTGCGACTCTTTCTGAAGGTTTGAAGTGGTGTACAGTGGCGATGGCGTTAAGAGTTCAGCTCGAGCGTCATCAGGCCAGTCATTCCTTGGCGAACTATCGCCGTGATTTTGGATTTACAGTTGAAAATTTAAAGGATCTTTCCAGTCAGGCTTTGATCATGCATCCGGGACCCATCAATCAGGGAACCGAAATGGATGCAGAGGTTTTGCAGATGGATCCGCGTTGTCGCGTGTTGGATCAGGTCACCAATGGAGTCCTGGTTCGTCAGGCGGTCTTGCTTGAAGTTTTGGGGGGAGTATGAAGGGTTGGCTTGTTTTAGAAACGGGCGAAGTTTATCAAGGAGCCTGGCATGGTGGTGAAAACCGTGCGGGTGAAGTGGTCTTCAATACTTCTCATTCTGGTTACGAGGAAATTGCGACGGACCCATCTTATTTTTCACAGATCGTGGTAATGACGGCTCCGATGCAGGGAAATTACGGTATCGAAGATGAAGCATGGGAATCCCGCCAGCTTTGGATTGAAGGATTTATTTGTCTGGAAGTTCAAGACTCCGAACGTGACCAGGCTTGGAAAAAACGTCTGATTGAAAACAAAATCCCGATGCTGACAGAGCTTGATACCCGCCACTTGGTTCTAAGACTTCGTAAAGGTGGAACTCCGTGGGGAGCATTGGTTCAAGCCGCAGACCAAAATCAGGCCAAAGCCATTGCCCAGGATTTGATCTCTAAAAAGAAAACTTTGGACAAGGACTGGGTTTATCTGGCTTCGCGCCCAGCACCTGAGGTGCGCCGTGGTGAAAACATGGTGGGGCCGCGTGTGGCGGTTTTGGATTTTGGCAGCAAGGAAAACATCCTTCGTGAGCTGCAAAATCGTTGTTCTGAAATAAAGATCTTCAATAGCCGCAGTTCTGTGCAGGAAATCATGGATTATAATCCCGATGGCATCATGTTGACCAACGGTCCCGGTGATCCTGCGGATGTAAAGGTGGCAATCGGCACGGTGAAAGAGCTTTTGGGAGTTAAACCCATCTTCGGAATCTGCATGGGGCACCAAATCCTGGGATTGGCTTTGGGAGGCAAAACCTACAAGCTGAAATTTGGCCACCGTGGCAGCAATCATCCGATTCAGGATCAGATTTTAAATCAAATTTATATGACCAGCCAGAATCATGGCTATGCCGTGGATCCGGCAACTTTGCCTGACGATGTCAAAGTGACGCACACCAATCTAAATGATGGCACTGTGGCAGGTTTTTATAGTGAAAAAAGAAAGTGTTTGGGAATACAATATCATCCTGAAAGTTGCCCAGGCCCGCATGAAGCGAGTGGCCTGTTTAGTTATTTTGTAGAGCGGATGATATGAACGAATACGAAAAGTTAATCGAAAAGATTCTAAATCATTTTGTTAGCGATGCCTTCAAGGATGAGTTGGCTATGGCCAAAAAGGAATTCTTTGAAAATGCCGGAACTCTGGATGAAAACTCCGAGCACTATGAATCCCGCATGGCACAGTTCTATGACTGGTATTTCTTTACCCGCGAATTAAAAGGTTTTGGGCAAACGCCTTTGGATGCCTGCCACCTGGTTCGCGAGCTTCGCTTTACCGAAGATGAAAAAGAACTTATCGAGGTATTGAAAAAACACCGTCATTCCATTTTTGAATTTATCAAAATTAAAAACGGCGACGTTTACATCAAAGATCTTATGGCCAATAAGAAATTGATCGTTAAGGAGTCTCCGTACGTATTTGGCTTTGATCCTGACGAGTTGTTCGAGGTTCGTTTGATTCCTCACGGGGAATCCTACATTTTCACTCGTGGCTTTTGCTTCCATCCGGAAAGTGCCAAAAAGTTTATCTTGAGTGAAGTAAAGCGCCATCGCAAAGATCCGGATTTGGATCCTGATCTGATGATGCTTCGTTTGATCAAGATGAGATATAAATTCGAGCAGTACAAGCACGTAAGGCCCGAGATGATTTACTCCAACGAGGGTAAGTTAGGTATTTAGTTTATTTTTATTAACTCCGGTATATCCGGAGTTTTTTTTGCTTAGGTTTTGACATTAGTTTTTTGCAAGGGGGAATGAGTGCCACGTAAGTCCGACATTAAGAAGGTTTTGATTATTGGATCCGGACCGATTGTGATTGGACAAGCCTGTGAGTTTGATTACTCCGGTACTCAGGCCTGTAAAGCGCTGATGAAGGAGGGCCTTGAAGTCATTCTGGTGAATTCCAATCCTGCGACTATCATGACTGATCCCGAAATCGCCACGCGAGTGTATGTGGAACCGTTAAAAGTCGATTACCTGGAAAAAATCATCGCCAAAGAAATGCCCGATGCGGTTATTCCTACTTTAGGGGGACAGACGGCTCTGAATCTGGCGCTGGATCTGCACGGGAAAGGCATCTTGCAAAAGTATAAAGTGCAACTTCTGGGTGCGACTCCTCAAGTAATCAAAGCCGGAGAGGATCGCGAGATTTTCCGCGGCCTTCTGGATAAGATTGGCGCGCGTTATCCGAAAAGCCATTTGGTTCGCACCTTCGAGCACGGTCTTCAGGTTGCAGACGATTTGGGATATCCGTTGATCCTTCGTCCAAATTACACATTGGGTGGTGGCGGTGGCGGTATCGCGTATTCTCCCGAAGAATATCAAAACATGCTGGTCGGTGCTCTACATGAAAGCCCTACCTCCGAAGTTTTGGTCGAAGAAAGCATTCTGGGCTGGAAGGAATACGAACTTGAAGTTATGCGTGACTACAAAGGTTCCTTCGTCGTGGTTTGCTCAATTGAAAACTTTGATCCTTGCGGTGTTCACACCGGGGACAGCATCACAGTTGCTCCTCAGCAAACTCTTAGTGATCGTCAGTATCAGGCCATGCGTGACGAGGCCTGCAAGATCATCAATGAAGTCGGCATTCAAACGGGTGGCGCAAATATTCAGTTTGCAGTTCATCCGACCACGCACGAGCGTGTGGTGATCGAAATGAATCCGCGAGTCAGCCGCTCTTCCGCACTGGCAAGTAAGGCAACGGGCTTCCCGATTGCGAAAATCGCGGCACTGTTATCCATTGGTTATAGTCTTGAAGAACTAAAAAACGATATTACCCAGGTGACACCATCTTGTTATGAGCCGGCACTAGATTACGTGGTAACTAAAATTCCTCGTTTCGCCTTCGAGAAATTCCAAGGCTCCAAAGACTCTTTGACCACACAAATGAAAAGTGTCGGTGAAGTCATGGGGATCGGGCGCACCCTGCAGGAATCCATGATGAAAGCATTGGCCAGTCTGGAAGCAAATCCCCAGGCGATTCCCGAAGTCGTTTTGGAGACGGGCAAGGTTTCATATCCAAACAGCCAGCGCATCTACCATCTTTTCCAGGCTTTCCGTGATGGAAAAACTGTCGCCGAAATTCAGGACCTGACTGGAATTATTCCGTACTTCCTTGAACAGGTTGAGGGCTTGGTTAAGTTTGAATCCAAATTTAAAACTGAGTTTAACGAATCCAATACTGACTTGCTGCTGGCAGCTAAACGTAAAGGATTTACGGATGCACGTTTGGCAAGTTTGCTGGGTCAGAATGCAAAGTACATTCAGACCTTGCGTGAAAAACACCAGATGTTTCCAAAATACTCTCAGGTGGACACTTGCGCCGGGGAGTTCGAGTCTTCCACGCCTTACTTCTATTCTAGTTACTGGGCTCTCGAATCCGCTGTGGTGGATGCCAAAGATGCAGTCGTGGTTATCGGCAGTGGCCCGAATCGAATCGGGCAGGGCATTGAATTCGACTACAGCTGTGTTCGTGGTGTGAAAGCATTCCGCAAGAACGGCAAAAAAGTCATCATGGTGAATTCAAATCCTGAAACTGTTTCGACAGATTACGACACCTCTGATGTTCTGTTCTTCGAGCCACTGACTTCAGAAAGCTTGATCGAAATCATGCGCTTTATGAAGCCTTTCGGATTCGTTGCACAATTGGGTGGACAGACGCCGATCAACATTGCTCCAGATCTTGTGGCAGCTGGATATCAGCTGATGGGGTCTTCGCTTCAGACGATTGATTTGGCCGAAGACCGAGGCCTCTTCACGAAGATCTGCAAAGAACTTAATTTTGAAATTCCAAACTCGGCGATGGCGGGTTCATTGGAAGAGGCGCTGGCCAGCGAAAAAAATGTCGGATACCCGATGATCTGCCGTCCAAGTTATGTCCTGGGTGGGCGTCGCATGGAAGTGATCGAAAATCGCGATGAATTGATTTCCTACTTCCAACGTCACGGTGATTATATCTCAGCGGATAAGCCCTGCATGATGGATCAATTTCTGGCTGGTGCCCTTGAAGTGGACGTCGATCTGGTGCGCGGAGTTGACTGGACACTTGTGGGCGGCGTGGTCGAGCATATCGAAGCTGCCGGAGTTCACTCGGGCGATTCCATGGGGGTATTGCCTCCACATCGTTTGAAAAATGAAACCTGTGATCGCATTGAACAGCTTAGTATTCAGTTGGCAAATCGTATTGGAGTGATCGGTCACTTGAATCTGCAATTAGCAGTTAAGAACGACATCGTGTACATGCTTGAAGCCAACCCCCGCAGTTCTCGCTCGGTTCCATTCGTGGCAAAAGCGACAGGAATTCCGTTGATTGACCTGGGGGTGGCGGCAATGTTGGGTAAAAAAGCCAGCGAGCTGCAGCTTTCAAAACTAAAATGGAGAAACACCAATACCGTTTCAGTAAAAGGTGTCGTGTTTCCATTTAAAAAGTTCCCTGAATCAGACTCCATTTTGGGGCCTGAGATGAAATCAACGGGCGAAAGCATGGGGCGCGGTAAAGATTATTCCGAAGCTCTTTGCAAAGCGTTTCTTTCAAGTAACATAAGACTTCCAAAAACCGGTCAGGTGTTCTTCTCTTTGCGTGATAAAGATAAGGAGGCCATGCTGCCTTTGGTTCGCGAACTGCAAAGAATGGGATACGGAGTTTCCGCAACAACGGGAACTGCTGCTTTCTTTAATGAAAAGGGTGTTAACTGTTTATCCCTCAGAAAAGTCGATGAAGGCCGCCCGCACTGCGTGGATAAAATCCGTTCGGGGGAAGTGGCGTTTGTAATCAATACGACTTCGGGTCGCCGTGCGATCGAAGCCAGCTTCGACATTCGTCGAGCTTGCACAGACTATAATATTCCATGTCTTACTGAAAGCGACGCTGCCGAAGCCTTCGTTCTTGCTTTAAAAAATACGCGAAATGAGTCATCATCAGTCGAAGCGTTACCTTCGATGGAGGTCTTTTGATTTCATTTTCACGTTTTTTGGGAAAAGTGGCGGTGGCGGCCCTGGTCGCTACCACAGTTGCTGGCACGACAGTTTTTGCTGCGGATAAAACACCCAAGCAATTGACGATCGGGATGATTCCCGGTGGTGATCCCAAAAAAGAAACTGAGCAGGGGGTCGCTCTTGCTCGGGAATTGCAAACCCGTTTGCAAATTCCCGTGACGATGTATATTTCAAAAAGCTACGCCGGCCTGGTTGAGGCGATGAAAAATAAAAAGGTGGATTTCGCCTTTTTCTCCTCCTCCACGTACGTATTTGCCGAAAAGCAGGCGCAAGCCAAAGTACTTTTGAAAAAAGTGTGGCAGGAGCCGTACTACTACTCCGCGATTATCGTTCCCGCGAACTCAAAAATAAAAACCGTCAAAGATCTTAAAGGTAAGAAAGTGGCATTTGTCGACGAGCAATCGTCGTCCGGATACCTGTATCCTAAGGTTGAAATTCGCAAACATGGTTTGGAAGACAAAGATTTAAAAATTCAATTCACCGGAAATCACCAGGCGTCGATTAAGGCTCTTGAGTCCAATGAAGTCGATGCAGCCGCGGTATTTAGTGATGACGAAAAAGGCAAACAAGGCGCTTGGGTTAAGTTTGCTGACGCCAAAAAGAAGTACCGGGTCATCTGGATGAGCCAGCCCATTCCAAACGATCCGTTCTGTGTACGCCAGGATTTTTACGACGAATATCCCAAAGTCACCCACGATATGATGTTCGCATTGATCGAAATTCTGGAACAAACAGCGGATAAAAACACTTATTCTGAAATTTTGGGTTCTCGTGACTTGATGCCTGCCACTTCTAAACAGTATGATCCTGTTAGGGAGATGGTGAAAGCTTTGAATATTGAGCTAAAACCTTAATGCATCAATGTCAGTACTACTTGTTGAAAAGCTAAATAAGACTTTCAAAGGCGGCCTTTTCGAAAAAGATCGCCATGTATTGCAGGACGTTTCATTTCATTTGCCCGAGGGCGAGACCACGGGATTCGTGGGCAGCAACGGGGCCGGAAAAACCACAACAATCAAATGTATTTTCGATTTCATTCGTCCTGACAGCGGACGAATTGATTTCTTTGGCAGCCCGCTTAGCAGTGAATCCAAAACCCGCATCGGCTACCTTCCGGAGCGCCCTTATCTCTATGAGTTTTTAACGGGCATGGAGTTCCTTCGCTTGCATTGGAACCTTTGCTACGGCCTGACTCAAAAAGATTTTATCGAACGCGCCCACGAAGCTTTAAAAAAAGTGGATTTGTTTGATGCCCGCGATCGTCGTTTGCGCACGTATTCCAAAGGAATGCTGCAAAGAGCGGGGATCGCCCAGGCTATTTTGACTCGCCCTGATTTATTGATTTTAGATGAGCCCATGTCTGGCCTGGATCCCGATGGCCGTGCTCTGGTGAAGGACATCCTTCGCGAAGAACAAAAGCGCGGAGTCACTCTTTTTTTCAGTAGTCACTTGCTGCAGGATATGGAAGAGCTTTGTTCCCGCCTGGTCGTCGTAAATAAAGGAAAAATTCTTTACGAAGGGGCCCTGACTCAGTTTATGGCGGAATTCCAAAGTCTGGAAAAAGCGTTCCAGGTTCAAAAGAATCGCGAGGCTGGCAATGTCTAAGGTTTGGACTCTGGCAAAAACAACTTTACGGGAAATGTTGCGCGAGAAAATCTTTTTCGTGGTGATTGTGATTGCTGTCCTGATGATTGCTTTAAGCTTTCTTTTGGGCGCACTTTCCTTTGCCGAACAGATGAAAATCATGGCAGATTTCGGTTTTCTTGGAGTGCAATTGGCTCTATTGGGAATTTCGCTTTTCTCCGGCTCTTACATCATCGCCAAGGAAGTCGAAAAGCAAACCTGCCTGTTGATTTTATCGCGACCGGTTTCGCGTAATCAGTTTATTTTGGGAAAATTGTTTGGAGTACTGGCTTTGAACACTATTTTGCTGATTATCCTGGCGCTGATTCTGTCGGTGTTACTGGGAATCTGGACGACACCTTCGCAGTTAAAAGGCTTTGCCGAAATCTGTTTAAGCCTGTGGTTTGAAAGCTCCGTAATTCTGGCATTTGTCATGTGGTTTAGCCTTGTGGTTCGCCCGGTGCTGGCACTCTGCGCGGGAATCGTTTTGTTCCTGCTGGGGCATTGGCTGGGCGATCTGGCATTTTTCGCCTCTAAAAGCAAAGAAGCTTTATTCACTCAAATCGTCGAGATCCTGCATTGGATCGTTCCAAACCTTTACCGTATGAATTGGAAGTCAGCGTATTATCTGCAGGAAGGACTTCCTGCCAAAGATGTTCTGTGGATGACAGCGCATATGACGGGTTGGTTTGTGATTTTCGTGTTGTTGACCAACTTCTGTTTCAGGAGAAAAGACATTGTCTAGCTTAGATTCTTTCTATTATATCGCGTTCTTTGTATTCGGTGCTTTGTTTGGCAGCTTCGGAAACGTGATCATCTATCGCCTGCCGCGGGAAGAAAGTGTCGTGAAGCCACGTAGCTATTGCTATGGTTGTAAAAATCAGATTGCCTGGTACGACAATATTCCTATTTTCAGCTGGTTTATTTTACGCGGAAAATGTCGCAAGTGCGGTGCCAAGTTTTCCTTCCGATATCCCCTAGTTGAAATCATCATGGGTGTGCTTTTTGCCCTTTGCTATCACTATGCTGGCATCTCCTGGTCACTCATTGAGTACCTGCTGTTCGTTTTTGGTTTGGTCGTTTGCACCTTCATCGACCTGGATCATATGATTTTGCCGGATGAGTTCACTCTTTCCGGAATCGTAATTGGTTTGGTCGGGGCGGCATTAAACCCTCAACGTGAATTCCTGGATGCTCTTTTTGGTGTATTGATGGGCGGTGGTTTTCTGTGGGGCATGGCTTACCTATATTGGATCTTCACCAAACAGGAAGGCATGGGCGGGGGAGACATCAAACTTCTTGCCTGGATCGGCGCCATCGTCGGCTGGCAGGCAATCCCTTTCGTGATTATGTCATCAGCCATTATCGGAAGTGTTGTCGGTATCGTCGCCGCCAGAAAACAAAAAGCAGGACTAAAGACCGTGATTCCATTCGGACCTTACCTGGCCTTGGGTGCTATCTTGTATTTGTTCGGCGGCCAGACGATAGCATTGTGGTACCTGGACCTTTTTCTTCCGGGATTAAGGTAAACCTGCTAGACCCCCGGTTTGACATTCTATTCCCGACCAGAAATAATTTACTATGTTAGACTTGCGTCTGAAGGACGTAAGTCTTTAAAAAGACATCGAAGTGGTTCAACTGGGGAAGCAGCTAAAGAATGTTTTTTAAATCTAAAAAAGTAATCGGACTCGACATCGGTACGAGTTCCATTAAATTAGCCGAAATGGACGTGAGTGGAAAGGGAGCCCAGCTGCTTTCCTTTGGTATCGTGCCAACTCCACCCAACTCCGTTTCCGGTGGTGAAATTGTCGATATCGCCTCAGTCGGAATCGCGATTCAAAATCTGATTAACGAAGTTAAATCAAAAAGAAAAAACATCGCCACAGCTATGTGGGGAACTGCGGTTATCGTTAAGAAAATCACAATTCCCAAGATGGATAAAAAACTGGTGAAAGACCAGATTCGCTTTGAGGCCGAACAGTACATTCCGTTTGATATCAACAATATCAGCCTCGCTCACCATATTCTTCCAACCAGCGTATCTCCGGATACAATGGATATTTTATTGATTGCCGCTCAAAACGAGCTGGTCACTCAGTACACGCAAGTGATCGAATTCAGCGCCCTGAAATGTTCAATCCTGGATGTCAGTGGTTTTGCGCTGGCGAATTCCTTTGAAGTGAACTACGGAAAGTTCACAGGCGAAGTTGTGGGGCTTTTGAATTTCGGTGCTTCCATCACAAATTTCGTGGTGCTTCAGTACGGCGAAATTATCTTCTGTCGTGATATTCCAGTGGGCGGCGCTAACTACACCAATGAAATTCACAAAGCCATGGGTGTGACTGTGGGCGAGGCGGAAGCACTTAAGCTGAGCGCCGTATCCCGTCGTGACGTTCCTGATGATGTTCACAGTGTGATCAGTGCAACCAACGAAGCCGTTACCGAAGAGATTCGCAGCAGCTTGGATTTCTTAAGCGCCACTACAAATGGACTAACTTTGAATCGTTGTTTCTACACGGGTGGCAGTTCGCAGACTTCAGGTCTGGTGGAGACAATTACCCGTGTGACCGGCATTCCGATGGAGCCATTCAATCCGTTTGCCAAGATCAAAGCCAATCCGAAAAAATTCTCTCCAGAGTATCTGGCGCAGATTAGCAATTTTGCAGGTGTTGTAACCGGCTTGGCATTGCGCCAGGAGGGTGACGGCACATGATTAAAATTAATCTTGCCTCCTCACAAGTTGGAACAAACGCCGCACTCGGTGCACAGTTCGGCGACGGTGAAGTTGGTGACGTTTTAATCTCCGATGAAACCCGCAAGGAAGCCATAAAGCGACTGGTTGTCGCTTTGATTCCTGTGATTGGTCTTTATGCTTATCAGGAACAACATATTCCTCAGTTGCAGGCTCGATTAAGCTCTTTGCAGGCAAATCTGCGCGAGCTTGAAGACTACAATGCCAAACAGGCAGCCTCCGTGGCCGAGATCAAGAAGTTCAAAGAGGACGAAGCCGTTATCGAGGCAAGGATTTCCGCTTTGGATAAAATCTCCAGAGACCGCTATCGCGAAATTCGCGTGATGGATCTTTTGCAGCAGGTAATTCCTGAAAAGGCGTGGCTGACACAGATTAATTTGAATCCGGAAAAAATGAATGTGCAGGGCTTGGGACTGAGTGATTTTGAAGTGTCCCAGTTCCTGGAGGCATTGACGAAGAGTGTGTTCCTGATGGACGTGAATCTGGTCAGCTCAACCGAGGTGACAGTGGAAGGTATGATCTTAAAGAAATTTGAGATCAGCGCGGTTTTGGAGAGATCACCATGAATAAATTCTTCGAAACTTTAGCCACATATACCTACGGAAAAGCATTCGGACTGGGCATCTTACTGTGCGCCGTTTTCTATTTTACTTTGTACGATGATGGATCTGCGTTGGAGGCCCAAATTGCCGGAGTCCAACAACAGGTCCAGGAACAGGAAGCGAAGAAAAAAGACACCGATGCGACTTTGAAGCAGGTGAATGAAATGCGTGAAAAGCTGGGACGCTTAAGTCAGCAGTACCAGGAAATTTCACGTCGTCTTCCGACTGTTTTGTTCTCAATTGACATAAATAAAGCTATTGATGGATTCGCGCGCGGAGCAGGTGTCAGTGTGAAAATCAAAAAGCCCACCGACAACATCAAGCGTGAAGTCGTGGAAGAAGTACCTGTGGACGTGACACTTGAGGGCAGCTACGCCCAATTGGCGCAGTTTGTGAACCTCGTGTCTTCATCCGAGCGTATGGCGCGCGTAAAGAATATTGTAATCTCAGAACAGTCGGATGCAGATCCAACGAAGCGGTTGAAATTTGAAGGCCAGGTTGTGGGTTATAAACTTGCACCTGAAAAAGAGAAAACGGGGACGGCGCAGTGAAATCAGTAAGATGGATGATGTCTTACATTATAGTTGCCGCATTAGGGCTTTGGCTGGCATTCGCTGTCAGTGCCAGGTTCATGTCTCCGGCGTATTCTCAGGAGCAGCCGCCAGCAGCGGAACTTCCTCCAGCACCTCCGGCAGCGCCACCAGCGGGCGGGCCGAACAATGGGGATTTGCCGCCAGAGTTTATGAATGAAATCAATCAGGGTCAGCCTGCAGGAGCTCCGCCTCCTCCAGCTCCTGCACCACCGGAAAATGTACAAGCGGCTCCGCCGGCAATTCCACCTCCTAATCCAGGTGATTTCCCGCAACAGGAACCGATGCAAATGGGTGATGCCGTTACGGCTCCTGCTGCGCCTTCGATCTCTGACATGCTGTCGAAGGACAGCTATGCCTATGATCCAAATGGCAAGCGTGATCCATTTAAACCATTCCGTATTATCAAAATTTCCCGTAAGGAAATTCCAACAGATCAGCTGGAACCATTGCAGCGTTGGGATTTGGACAGATTGCAGATTATCGGTATCCTGTGGGATGTGAAAACTCCACGGGCGATGATTCGCGATCCAGATGGTGGTGTTTTCACTGTGGTTAAGAATTCAAAAATGGGCCGAAAAGATGGATATATTTCGGCTATCCGTGAAGGCGAGGTTGTCGTCATCGAAACACGTTACGATGAAGATAAACCTGTTAAAGAATCTCGCATCATGGAGTTTAAAAAATAATCTCTTTAAGGGAGGTACTAATGAACGGATTCATTAGATTAATGATCGTCGCTGCATTGATTGCATCGCTTACCTCGTGTGCAAGTCGCCCGGCACAGGATGATCTTTCATTGGATGAAGGCCTGGATTCTTCAGCTAACGCTGAGCTAAGTCTGGATGACTCTGGTGGTGAAGAATCATTTGCCGAAAGTGAACCAGCTGCGGCTCCTGCAGATTCTGGCAGCACTGACGAATTTGCTGATTTTGAAAATGAAGATGCGGCAGCTCAGCCAGCGCAGCAAGCTCAACAAGGTGGAAACCTTGAGGACGAGTTCAATATGGCTGAAGGCGATGCTCCTCAACAGGCTCCAGCAGAACAAGCACCGGCTCAGGCCGATGCAGGTCCTGTTGAAATGCCGCCTATTGAAGATATGGCTCCTCCAGCAGAGCCTGAAATTGCAGATATGCCAGAACAACCTGCTGCACCTGCACCAGAACCTGAAATTGCACAAGAAACAGTATCGGTTCCTGAGGCGGCTCCGCAATCAAGACCAGCTACGATCACGGATTTGCAATTTAAATCCAATGAAAACGGCGGTACGGTTGTTGTTCAGGCAAATCGTCCATTGAATTTTACAACTCGTTCAAATCCTGATTTGCATCAGTATATCGTCGAAGTTGAAAATGCGATTCTTCCGGATCGTTTGAAACGTTCATTAAATACAAAAGACATCCGTGGAGCAGTGGGCGCAATTGATGCTTACCAAAATCCGGGTTCTACAACGGCTCGTTTTGTTATTCAACTGCGTGACGGTGTTTCCGAGCCTGCAGTTCAAAACGAAGGTAATTCTTTATTGATCGTCGCAGCTGGTACCGCAACTTCAAATGTTGCTTCCGGTTCTGCGGGTGCAGACATGGAAGTTGACGGCGTTGAAGGCAAAATTCTTCCAAATCAGAATTTGACGGAATTCCTGACTGGCAACACTCAGTTCTACGGTAAAAAAATCTCGATCGAAACCAGCAACATGGATATCCGCGACGCTCTTAATCTGATCACAGAGGAAAGTGGCGTGAATATGGTCATCGCTGAAGAAGTTCGCGGTAACGTCAGCTTAAAACTTCGTCAGGTTCCTTGGGATCAGGCGCTAGTGGTTTTGATGAGAGCACGTAAACTTGGTTACACTCGTCAAGGCAACGTACTAAGAATTGCTCCACTGGTGGATTTGCGTTCTGAAGAAGATGACGCCAATAAACTGGCTTTGGCTCGTAAGAATCTTGAACCACTTAAAGTTCGTATGTTCTCGATCAGCTACGCAAAAGTTGATGATCTTGAAAAGAAACTAAAAGACTTTATCGGTGAGCGTGGCAAAGTTGTCGGCGACCCTCGTACAAGTTCTTTGGTAGTGACGGATATCGCTGAAAATCTTGAACGTGCGGCAAAACTAATCCGCAGTCTTGATACTCAGCCGCCTCAAGTGTTGATTGAAGGTAAAATCGTTGAAGCCTCCGAGCGTTTTCAACGTCAGGTGGGTGTTAGCTGGAACGTATCGGGTCAGTCCATCAATCTGGGGAACACTCAGCGTGGACCTGTGACGATGAACCCAAGATTCAACATCAACCCGACAAATACGCAAACAGGGAACTTCAACTTCTCTGTGGACGTAGGAACGTTGGATATCTTCGGAAGTATCTCCGCAGCCCTGGCCTTATCCGAAACAGAGGACAAAGTTAAGACGCTTTCCTCACCAAGAATCCTGACTATGTCAAATGAGACAGCATACATTAGTCAGACGACAGAGGTACCGGTCAAGCAGGTGACTATTACAGGAAATTCACAGCAAGAAACGTATCAATTCAAGCCGTTGGCCCTGCGTTTAGACGTAACTCCTCAGGTAACTGTCGACGGATCTGTTATGATGAAGGTGAAGATTGCTCGCCAAACTCAGGGTGCCGTTCAAAAAGACGGCTCCTTCTCGACGGACAGTCGTGAAGCGGACACCCGTGTTTTGGTTAAGAACGGGCAAACGGCGGTTATCGGCGGTATCTACTCCAGCGATGCAACGGAAGCAGAAGTTGGAGTGCCTTGGTTCCGCGAGATCCCAGTGCTTGGCAACTTGTTCAAAATGCAGAACAAGACCAAGGATAAAAGAGAGCTTTTGGTATTCCTGACTCCGCGAGTGACTACTCCAGCAGTTGGGCCGAACAGCGCAACAGAATAACAGCGGGGGAGAAAATGAAAATCGTCAAACTGGCGTTAATAACATTAGCTTTCGCAAGTCTCACTTCCTGCTCAGGCGGAGAAGGAACGGCTGTTCAGGTTTCTGTTTCTTCAAATATCAAATGGACGGTGCCATCTAAGGGAATCTCTTGTTTTTCAAATAAGACGGCACTCGCAAATAGCACCACTCCTGAAAAAGACGTTTCTGAAGCGTATTTTTCAATTCCAACGGTCAGCTTCCAGGTCGCGAATAAAGCCATGGATACCTACATTACTTTAATCAAAGTTATGTATACTCCTCCGAACGGATCCGCACTCGTGTGCGACTTCGCGGATGAAAATCTAGCGGCATTAAAAGCAACTTGGTGGAGTGCCACTAATAAGATTTCGATGATTCCCGCAGGTACAGCCGATTCGGCTGCCATCACTGACTGTCCAATTAAGTGCGGAGGTATCAGCATAGATATCGCTAATTTTACAGCGAGTGGAACTATTAAGATCTACGGATACCAAGCAGATCCAAATGATCCAGAAGTTCAAGAGGGCTTTGTGTCGACGACCTACTTCACTTACGGCACGCAGTTTTAATTTTCGAACATTTAAGAATAAAAAGCAAATAAGCTGCAGCTCCAAAAGCCGCAGCTTTTTTGTTATTTAACGCATGAAACACCCGGCGCTTGGTTAGCCACATTGCTAACTGAATAGCAAATAGCCCCAGTAGCGTCTTTAATTTGGATGATCTGACTGACCACGCCACGGTCGCTCACAATTTCCACCAGCTCTGCTGTGGACCCATCAGTAAATGTAGAAGAGGCCTTTGTTTTACTTCCAGCCGACGCGGCAAACCCGCCCAATCCTGCTAAAATGAGTAAAATTATCAAGTAGACGCGCTTATTCATAAATTGCTCCTTAGCTGCGTGATTTCGGCCCTTAAATGTTTTATAGGAATTCCCATGGATCTTTTTTCCGCTTCCTCGGCATCTCTATCGACCTCTCCCTTGTCCGAAATCCTTCGTCCAAAAAATCTGGATGAAATCATCGGGCAGGAAAGGACCATTGGAGTACAGTCTAAGCTGGGACAAATGCTTCGCAAAGGCTACTTGCCAAGTCTCATAATCTGGGGCCCTCCGGGCACCGGCAAAACGACTTTTGCTTTGGCTCTTAGCCAACATTTCAAAGCCCACTTTGAAAATATCAATGCCACAGAGGCGGGGACCAAAGCTTTGAGGGAAATCGGCGAAGCGGGCCGTGATCGTCGTCTTCAATATCAACAAAAAACCATACTTTTCGTGGACGAGATCCATCGTTTCAACAAAGGTCAGCAGGATGTCCTTCTGCCTTTCGTGGAAAAAGGCGATCTGGTATTGGTCGGCGCAACCACTGAAAACCCCAGCTACGAACTAAACCGGGCTCTTTTAAGCCGCTGCCGCGTGGTGGTCTTCGAACGACTTAGCGAGGCGAATCTCCAACACATAGTAAAGCGTGCCGAAGAACAGTACGCAAAGCCTCTGACTCAAGTTCTACAACCCGAAGCCATCGAAAACTTATTGCAGTTTTCAGACGGAGACGCCCGTCGTCTGATCAACAGTCTCGAAATCCTGTACAGCTTTATGAAAGACGGCGAGGAAGCTCCGCTATCAACCAACGATATGCGCGAGCTGCTTCAGCAAAACCCTATCGGCTACGACAAGAATTCAGAAATGCACTACGACGTCATTTCTGCATTCATCAAAAGTATCCGTGGCAGCGATCCAGATGCAGCAGTTTATTATCTGGCGCGCATGCTGGACGGCGGGGAAGACCCTGTGTTCATCGCCCGTCGTCTGATCATCCTGGCATCTGAAGACATCAGTAACGCCGATCCGCGCGCTATTTCCGTGGCTATCGCGGGCCTACAAGCCGTCGAAGCGATCGGTATGCCTGAAGGCGCCATCACTCTTTCCCAAGTGGCGACCTATTTAGCGTCGTGCCCGAAATCAAACGCATCTTACATGGCTCTTCACAAAGCTCGCGCTCTCGTTGAGACAACGAAGACTGTTCCGGTTCCGTTACACTTAAGATCTTCCAAAACAGCTTTGTCCAAAGAGTTGGGGTATGGACGGGATTATAAATATCCGCATGATTATCCTACTGGTTGGACTGAACAAAGTTATCTGCCTGATGAACTCAAGGGCGAAAAAATTTATGAACCTACTAGTCATGGGTTTGAGAAGAACATTCGTGAGTACCTCGCCTGGATGAAGCAACGCCGCTCCGAAAACAAAGAGTCTTAGTCTTCGGCCCTTCGCCTCAGCTGCGGGCCTCGGGGTATGCTTGTATCCGCGACACGCCTTCCGGGCTCACCGTGGCCCGCCCTCCTTCGCTTTGCTACGGCGGACGGGTGCGCGCCATCGTGGCGCCCACGGAGGTCGCTGCACATGCATACCCCGAGGCCCGCAGCTGAGTCGAACGGCCTCTACTCGTTTCGTTTTTTTACGGGGACTAAAAAGAAGAAAGGGCCTTTGGCCCCTTCTTTTTAGGAAGGGGAAGATCTTGGGTGGAATGTTGGGGCTCTTTTTTTTGTCGCTACAAAAATAAAAGAAGGGACCTTTTGGGTCCCTTTCTTACGTCTATTTTCGATTGTCGATTTTCTATTTTCTATATGGCTCTGTGGGCGCATACGCAGAGGCATTCTTGATTGCCTTGCGAGGTGTGGGTGTGTTTGGTGTTGGCTGGGATTTCTACTCTGTCGCCCGGGCGAAGTACGAATTGGTTGCCGGAGATGTTGAATAGCATTTCGCCGGCTACGATGATTCTTACTTCTGCGAAGGGATGTCTGTGTTCTGGGATTTTGGTTTGTGGAGCGTAGACTTCGTCGTACGGCTCCAGGCCTTCGGATTCCAGGATCATGTGCACTTGGGATTTGTTTGGTACGAGTGGTGCTTGCCAGCGTGTGATAATCATTGTTTGCCTCTTTCATTTCCCAGTTCAGATAAGAATATTTAGCGTGTTAATGTGTGCTAAATTTCGTGAAAGTTTATGTGCCCTTTGGACCCGATTATCTGCCTGAGTTCTTTCATAACTATCTCAAATCGGAACATGAGTTACAAGTCACGCCGCGATTGACTCGCCTTGAAACACGTTTCTGCTGTGAAAATCAATTTGCTACAGGATAAGAGACTGGTTTCTTCATAAATAAAAAAACAACGTTAAGTCCACCCCTAGGATGTCGATACCTTTATGGTAAAGAAAGGCCCAGTTCGGGGAGGGTATTTTGAGCAATTCTAAATCAAAGTCGACACACGCGGAACTTGATCACATCTTGAATTTTGTCGATTCCTCAAAGGGGCTTCGCGCGAAAATGAATGATACTGGCAGAGTGCAATTGCGCCAGGATCTAGACGGTAAATTATTTACTTTCAGCTCTCAGGATATCAACGAAGTCCTGCACAGAGCAGACTCTGAAGGTAAAGCTTTCTTGCAGGTGAACTTCAAGAATGGCGCTAAGATTTTGTTAACTGAAACGTTGATCGGCTTTAAGCCTATCGAAACTCTGGGGCTGGATATGTCCAGAATCCCAAAAGTTGTTACAACTCCTGACTTGGTCAGTGTTTTTGAAGCAATTGAAGAGTCTTTGGGTGCTGATAACGGCAACGATACAGAAACAGAGATCCTAAAGAAGGTTTATTTGGCTATTATTAGCGGTGGCGAAAAGGTCGGCTTCGATTTAGCTGCAGAACGTAAGTGGTTAAACCGACTTCTTGCGTCTAAATTTAAAGCTTCTGCTTAAAAATCAATAAATACAAACAGTTAAATATGTTTTTTCGAATAAACGAGGCCCCAGCCTCGTTTATTTATTAGGCAGAAAAACGATGCCCATTAAATTTTCGAAAAAAAGCTATTGACCTTTTTCGGGGTCTGAGCGAAAACCAGTCCCACTTTGCGGGGGTATAGCTCAGCTGGGAGAGCGTCTGATTTGCATTCAGAAGGTCGCAGGTTCGATCCCTGTTACCTCCACCAAATTACTTTTTTAGGACTTTTGTCGATTCGATAAAAAAATAAAAAAGATTGTTGACGGGGACAAAATACAGAGTAATATCTGTTCCTCGCGCTGCTGAAAGGCAGTGAATTTTAAGTTTCGCTCTTTGAAAACTGAATAGCTAGAAGAAATAGATTTTTGGGCTCTTAGAATACTGAGTAATCAGTATTCACAATTTCAAAAAATATTCGAACAAACAACAAGCGTAAGCTAGTAGTTTGCAAGATTCAGAATTTAAACTGGAGAGTTTGATTCTGGCTCAGAACAAACGCTGGCGGCGTGCCTAATACATGCAAGTCGAACGGGGAAAGCTTTCGGGTGAGTACTAGTGGCGCACGGGTGAGTAACGCGTGGATAATCTGCCTTAGAGTGGGGGATAACTAGTCGAAAGATTAGCTAATACCGCATAAGACCACAGGAGCTGCGGCTCTCGAGGTCAAAGGTTTTTCGCTCTAAGATGAGTCCGCGTAAGATTAGCTAGTTGGTGAGGTAATGGCTCACCAAGGCGACGATCTTTAACTGGTCTGAGAGGATGATCAGTCACACTGGAACTGAGACACGGTCCAGACTCCTACGGGAGGCAGCAGTAGGGAATATTGCACAATGGAGGAAACTCTGATGCAGCGACGCCGCGTGAGTGATGAAGGCCTTCGGGTCGTAAAGCTCTGTCGCAGGGGAATAACACAATGAATGTACCCTGTAAGAAAGGATCGGCTAACTTCGTGCCAGCAGCCGCGGTAAGACGAGGGATCCTAGCGTTGTTCGGAATCATTGGGCGTAAAGCGGGTGCAGGTGGCTATGTAAGTCAGGTGTGAAAGCCTGGGGCTCAACCCCAGAAGTGCATTTGATACTGCGTAGCTTGAGTGCTAGAGAGGATAGTAGAATTCTTGGTGTAGTGGTAAAATACGTAGATATCAAGAGGAATACCGGTGGCGAAGGCGGCTATCTGGCTAGACACTGACACTCAGACCCGAAAGCGTGGGGATCAAACAGGATTAGATACCCTGGTAGTCCACGCTATAAACGATGGATACTTGTTGTTGGAGGTATTGACCCCTTCAGTGACGAAGCTAACGCGTTAAGTATCCCGCCTGGGGAGTACGGTCGCAAGATTAAAACTCAAAGAAATTGACGGGGGCCCGCACAAGCGGTGGAGCATGTGGTTTAATTCGATGCAACGCGAAGAACCTTACCTAGGCTTGACATGTACTGGAATATTGGCGGAAACGCCGTAGCCCGCAAGGGCCGGTACACAGGTGCTGCATGGCTGTCGTCAGCTCGTGTCGTGAGATGTTGGGTTAAGTCCCGCAACGAGCGCAACCCCTGCATTTAGTTGCCAGCATTCAGTTGGGCACTCTAGATGGACTGCCGGTGTTAAACCGGAGGAAGGTGGGGATGACGTCAAGTCCTCATGGCCCTTATGCCTAGGGCTACACACGTGCTACAATGGTAGTCACAAACTGAAGCGAAGTCGCGAGATGGAGCTAATCGGAGAAAAGCTATCTAAGTTCAGATTGGTCTCTGCAACTCGAGACCATGAAGTTGGAATCGCTAGTAATCGCGGATCAGAATGCCGCGGTGAATACGTTCCCGGGCCTTGTACACACCGCCCGTCACACCATGAAAGTTGGTTGTACCAGAAGTCGCTGCGCTAACCGCAAGGAGGCAGGCGCCCAAGGTATGGTCGATGATTGGGGTGAAGTCGTAACAAGGTAGCCGTAGGGGAACCTGCGGCTGGATCACCTCCTTTCTAAGGATTATGGTGATCGGCATTTCAAGCTTGTCTTGAAAAAAGCAATCACAATCTTAGGTCAACGCTTCTCTTCCCGAGATAGCGTGAGTCCCAAAAATCTTTTCTAGCTGTTTAGTTTTGAAAGAGTGAAAACTCTTATACGCATCTAACATGGGCCAGTAGCTCAGTTGGTTAGAGCACACGCTTGATAAGCGTGGGGTCGGAAGTTCGAGTCTTCCCTGGCCCACCAACTTTCAACAAATTGAGTTGGTCTGTTAGAGGTGAATAAGAAGTTTCGCGCTTGAACGATTTTCGTTCTTTGACAATTGAATAGATTGATTTAGTTGATTTTTAGCGAGGTTAGTTCCATTTTTTAAAGCTACAAAGGGCTTACGGTGGATGCCTTGGCACTAAGAAGCGATGAAGGACGTGGTAAGCTGCGATAAGCTTCGGGTAGTGGCACACACACTTTGACCCGGAGATTTCCGAATGAGGAAACTCATCATTTTATGATATCATTCACTGAATACATAGGTGTCTGAAGCGAACGAGGGGAAGTGAAACATCTCAGTACCCTCAGGAAGAGAAATCAATTCCGAGATTCCCCCAGTAGTGGCGAGCGAACGGGGAACAGCCTAAACCTTTTTCATTTATTTGAAAGAGGGGTCGTGGGACCGCGATATGGGACCGGAGAGTATAGAACAACAGTCTGGAAAGTCTGGCAAGATAGGGTGATAGCCCCGTGTTCGAAATGCTCAATGGCTCTAGCGGCATCCCGAGTACCACAAAACACGTGAAATTTTGTGGGAATCTGTGAGGACCACCTCATAAGGCTAAATATTCCTTAGTGACCGATAGTGAACAAGTACCGTGAGGGAAAGGTGAAAAGAACCCCGAGAGGGGAGTGAAATAGAAACTGAAACCGTAAGCTTACAAGCAGTTAGAGCCCCTTACGTGGGTGATAGCGTACCTTTTGCATAATGAGTCAGCGAGTTATGTTTGCAAGCGAGATTAAGCCGTTGAAGGTGTAGTCGTAGCGAAAGCGAGTCTGAATAGGGCGTTTAGTTTGCAGGCATAGACCCGAAACCCGGTGATCTAATCATGGACAGGTTGAAGCGAGGGTAACACCTCGTGGAGGACCGAACAAGTTGAGGTTGAAAACTCTTTTGATGATCTGTGATTAGGGGTGAAAGGCCAATCAAACTGGGTGATAGCTGGTTCTCCCCGAAATATATTTAGGTATAGCGTTGAGTAAAAAGTATCGTGGAGGTAGAGCACTGAATGGGCTAGGGGTCTTTACCGGATTACCAAACCCAAATAAACTCCGAATGCCACAGATATGTTCCTCAGCAGGCAGACGCAGGGTGATAAGGTCATGCGTCGAGAGGGAAAGAGCCCAGACCAACAGCTAAGGTCCCTAAATGCACGCTCAGTGGAGAACGTTGTGGAGTTACTTTGACAACTAGGAGGTTGGCTTAGAAGCAGCAATCCTTTAAAGAAAGCGTAATAGCTCACTAGTCTAGTGACTCTGCGCGGAAGATACAACGGGGCTAAGCGTGTTACCGAAGCTTTGGATTAAGATATTTTATATTTTAGTGGTAGGGGAGCGTTCTAGCGTAGGATGAAGGTTGACCGGTAGGACAGCTGGACGAACTAGAAGTGATCATGCTGACATAAGTAGCGTTGAACTCGGGTGAAAAACCCGGGCGCCGAAAACTCAAGGATTCCTGGGTAAAGATAATCTTCCCAGGGTTAGTCGAGTCCTAAGATGAGGCCAAGTGGCGTAATCGATGGCAAAACGGTTAATATTCCGTTACCTAGCAAATTGTGTTTAAGGAATGACGGTATAGGCTATCTCAGCCTCTTATTGGATTGAGGTGTAAGCGTGTAGGTGGTGTCGTAGGCAAATCCGCGGCACATAACACTGAGGCGTGAATGCGAGGATCTTTGATCCGGAAGTGAGAAAAGCCATGTATCCAAGAAAAGTTTCGTAAATTTAGATTTGTTAGCTCGTACCGTAAACCGACTCAGGTGAGTGGGGTGAATATCCTAAGGCGATGGGGTGAATTTTGGTCAAGGAACTCGGCAACTTAACACCGTAACTTCGGGAAAAGGTGTGCCCGCGAGAGTGTAAGGATTTACTCCCCAAGCTTTTTCGGGTCGCAGAGAAATGGGAGTAGCGACTGTTTATCAAAAACACAGGTATGTGCAAAGTCTCAAGACGAAGTATACATACTGACGCCTGCCCGGTGCTGGAAGGTTAAGAGGATTAGTTAGCGCAAGCGAAGCTGAGAATCGAAGCCCCAGTAAACGGCGGCCGTAACTATAACGGTCCTAAGGTAGCGAAATTCCTTGTCGGGTAAGTTCCGACCTGCACGAATGGCGTAACGACTTCTCCGGTGTCTCGACCAAATGCCTCGCGAAATTGAATTCTCGGTGAAAATGCCGAGTACCCGCAGAAAGACGGAAAGACCCCGTGAACCTTTACTGTAGCTTGGCAGTGATTTTAGAGTTGGCATGTGTAGGATAGGTGGGAGACTTTGAAGCAGGGGCGCTAGCCCTTGTGGAGTCAACCTTGAAATACCACCCTTGGCACCTTTGAAATCTAACCTGCTGCTCTTTACGAGCAGAGGGACACTGTCTGGTGGGCAGTTTGACTGGGGCGGTCGCCTCCCAAAAAGTAACGGAGGCGCGCGATGGTCCCCTCAGCCTGATTGGAAACCAGGCGTCGAGTGCATTGGCATAAGGGGGCTTGACTGCGAGACCTACAAGTCGAGCAGGTGCGAAAGCAGGCCAAAGTGATCCGGTGGTCCCGCGTGGAAGGGCCATCGCTCAACGGATAAAAGGTACTCCGGGGATAACAGGCTTATTCCATCCAAGAGTCCATATCGACGATGGAGTTTGGCACCTCGATGTCGGCTCATCACATCCTGGGGCTGGAGCAGGTCCCAAGGGTTTAGCTGTTCGCTAATTAAAGTGGTACGCGAGCTGGGTTCAGAACGTCGTGAGACAGTTTGGTCCTTATCTTCTGTGGGCGTATGAGATTTGAGTAGACCTGTCCTTAGTACGAGAGGACCGGGATGGACGAACCTCTGGTGTTCCTGTTGTTCTGCCAAGAGCAATGCAGGGTAGCTATGTTCGGAACTGATAACCGCTGAAAGCATCTAAGCGGGAAGCAGACTACAAGATAAGATCTCACTGGGGCTTCGGCCCCCTAAAGACTCCTCGGAGACTACGAGGTTGATAGGCGGAAGGTGTAAGTACAGTAATGTATTCAGCTGATCCGTACTAATAGGTCGTGAGGCTTTTTTAAAAAACATTCTTCTAACTTTTAAGTTACGAAGATTTCGTCTCTAAGACTTCCCTTCATTGGGAACGAGAGACTAGCTCTCTGAATAAGTAAGAGAGTTAAAACTTGGAACTAACAACGACTCGCTAAAAATCAATTAAATCAATCATTCAGTTGTCTGAAATAGAAAGTAACTTCTCCATTTGTATTGGAAGTAAGTTGCAAAGAAGAACGACGAAGTATAAACGTACTTCATCTTTGTTTTAATAAACGCTTTGCTGGTGTTTATAGCAGAGGGGCCACACCTGATCCCATTCCGAACTCAGAAGTTAAGTCCTCTTGCGGCGATGGTATTGCATGGGCGACCATGTGGGAGAGTAGCACGACGCCAGCTCTTTTTTTACTCGAACCCGGTCTGGAAACAGATCGGGTTTTTTTATGTCTGAAATATAAATAATAAATAGTTTATTTTAATTATTTTGTACTTGTCGGACTGACAGCAGCTGCAGGATTTTGTTGCTGTTGCTGTTGCTGTTGCTGTTGCTGTTGCTGTTGCTGTTGCTGTTGCTGTTGCTGTTGCTGTTGCTGCGGTGGCGGAGTTGATTCTGTTGGTGGGGATTGTCTGTTGAGGGTGCTCATCAGGTAGGTTCGGCCGATTTCGAAGATTTTGTTTTTGCTTTTTATGTCTTTCAAACTCATTTGCAGGATGATGCCTGGGTCTTTTTCGTCGGGCATATCTAAAACTTCTACTTCTAAATAGTAGTTACCTTCTTTGACTCTTTGTAGAGATAGCTTTTCGCTTCCTAGAAGCGTTCGGGCCAGGTCGGATCTTACTTGGTATTCTATCGTAGCGATGGATTGCCACTCTTTTGGTAGTTGTCCGGCTTTTTTTAAACCATCGATATCGTCATTTATCAGTTTAATCAGCTGTTGAGCGGGAGTTAGTTGAATGCAGTTTGCCTGGGAGGAAACGGTACCCTTGATGAAATTAGCTGTTGGGTTGTCTTGAACGATCAAGAAGGCAAGGACTCCTGCTGCTAAAATAACCAGAGTACCAATAAACTTGTAAATCATAGTTGCCCTTCTACCCAGATTCCCTGTTGCTTGAATCGATATTTCTGACAACGGCTTTCTTGGTCAGGAATTTCGAGTTTGTCCTTATATATTATTGGAAAGTTTTGGCAGGGGCTCAAAGGCTTTCGCCGAGGGGACCAAAATCGCTCCTTCGGGCTAGGGTGCTTTGTGACTCTAAATTGCTGAAATTCCACAAGAAAGAGCGCCCTTAAGGGGCTACTGTCAAGGATATCGACAATTGAGAGAGGGGCAGTGGAATCTGGTGAAATCATAAATAGCACATAATTCCCGGTATTTACGCTGATCTGCCAAAACTGGCATTGAGATTGGATATATCCAGGTGAGAGAGGTGTGCCTATGAAAACACTTACCAAACTAACAGTGCTGGCGTTTATCGCTGGATTTTACGTGGGATGCTCCCCGGTTAAATTCGGTGTTAGCAGTGCTGTCTGTAATGCAGATACCGACTGTGTTGTTCAAAACAACAAGAAGGCCTACTCTTACCCGGTTACTGCCGGCGCAGGTAAAGTCGATATCCTCATCGTCAACGACAACTCAGCTTCGATGTCTTTTGAACAAAAGCGCCTGGCTCCTCGCTTTGCTAACTTTATTCAAAATCTGGATGCAGCCAAAGTTGATTATCGAATTGCGATCACGACAACAGATATCAGCGGTGGAGCTCACTCCATGGGTGGTCAGTTGATCTCGTTTGGTGACGGTTCTAAATATATCACTCCTACAAATGGAAACAGAATTTCACTATTCAACTCCGCGATTCAAAGAACTGAAACTAAGAACTGTGAAAACTGGGTGGCAAATTACCTAAGAAACAATGGCTTTAATTCGATCAATACACAGACTTATGTAAATGCTTATAATGCGAACTGCCCATCGGGTGATGAGCGCGGTATCTACAATGCGAATTTGATTGTTCAGAAAAATCCAAACAGCTTCATCCGTTCGGATGCTCACTTGTCGATTATCTTTGTATCTGACGAAGACGAAAGAAGCGGTAAGTACTCTGATGGTTCTTTCCCTTTGGCAAGTTTGGATCAACCGGCGTCATTGCCGAAATCAGTGCAAACTTACCTTGGCAACATCAAGTATAGCTCTTTGTCGATCCACGCGATCGTGGTTAAAGACAACAACTGTCTGGCTCAACAAAATGCTCAGGTGCTTGGCGATAATCCTAATCAGCAAACTCAAGGATTGTTCCCGGGTTCCATTGGCTCTGCTTACTTGTCATTTACTAACGTAAGCCGCCCTTGGGGTGTCGCTGCAGATATCTGTTCTTCTGATTACACAGGTCAGTTGGGCACTATTCAGACCTCGATCCAAGCTAAGATCAAAGACATTCTTTTGAACTGTGCTAATCCAGAGAATCTGACAGTTAAAGTTGGCGGCACTTCGGTGGCGCACTCTGTAAATGGTACGGTCTTAACACTGGGCCAGACGCTGTCTCCGGGCACTACGGTAAACTTGTCTTATCAGTGTGGTTTGTAAAAAAAATTTCGGCTGAAAAATTCAAACAATTTATTTTAAAGGGCGCAGTCTTATCGACTGTGCCCTTTTTCATTTTGAAGCAGATTCCGACCTGAGATGAGACGACCTTCGATAAATGTTTAAATTAATGAGAAAGTTTTAGACAATAGAGGGATTGCGGAAGGTGAGGAAGATTTCAGGTCGAAGGAAAATGACCGGACCTAGACCAAATTACGTGGTCTTAATCCTTTAGTCTTGAAAGTCGTTTCCGATATAACAAATATGGGAATGCTAGATAGATACAAAAAAAAGGGCGGCTTTTATCAATTGCTTCAGTTGTTGGAAACATCACCAACAGCTAAACGAGAGCAATTTCTAACTTTGATTGCGGGCGAGAATCCGGTTTGGGAAGAAGCACTTCGCAAAAGAATTCTTACTATCGCAAGAGTCTATAGCTGGGAAGGCCAGTACTTAGTCGAGATCTTCTCGCGGGTGCAACCGACGACTCTGGCGTATGCTCTTCATGGCAATCCTCAAGAACAGATTGATAATCTATTAAGTTGTCTGCCACCGATTTCCAAAAGAAAGATCACTGATCTAATGGCAGAGGCCTCGCCCACGCCGGCAGAAAAGGGAACGTGTGTCTCTAAAATGCTGACTGAGGTGCGCGGCTTTATTGGCCAGGGTATCATTCGACTTGAGAAGGTGGATCCCGAATTACATATTCCGGAAAACATCGAAGAGATTCTGAATACCACATCGTTTAATATTGGATCTGCTCCGTTAACCGATGCTGCCAAGAAAGATATGAAACCCAATATCGTGGGTGAGTCCGATGGAACTCCATCGACGGCAGTAAATCAGGAAGCTGAATTTCTAAAAAGAAAAGTGAATCAGTTGTCTTCCGAGGTAAATGCCTTGAAGCATGAAAACACAGTATTAAAGGACAAGCTCGCGCAGATCAAAAAGATCGCATAGCCCGACGATCGTCGGGTTTCAATTTGAATATTAACTCCACAGATTTCCTGTTTTCGTCAACCGATTAGACAAACAGGGGACTGCCATTAATCCAGTTACCTTTAGTCCGATAAGCCATTTGAAGCACGTGAGGTGTACTAAATGGTTTTTCTAAGAACCGCAATTATCGCATTATCTTTCGTCGTGTTGGGCAATGAAGCCCTGGCGCAAGTCTCGATAATCAACGAGGAACAGAATGAATCTGATTTCTTGTTGGAGCTGACAAAGGCCCTGGATCCGGATTCGGTTTCGGCGATGGGGATCTTTGAGAAGGTTCCCAAAGCGGAGAACAACAAGGACATTGCTCCTTCTTGTGATCCTAAGTTCTTTGAGGACAAGTTGTTATCCGTAAAACGAAGTCCCCATGAACACGCAAAGCTTATCAAACAATATATGCAGTCCTGCCAAAGTGAACTTGCTCATAACTCTCCGAAAGGTTTGTTGAGTCTGGCGAAAATGGCTTTGGACGAGTACCGCTTTTTCAAACATCCACAAATCAAAACGCTGAACATCCCTTTGGAAAACGGTGTCGTTGTACCAGCAATTGTGGGACTAAAACAGGATCCGCGTCCACGTCCTTTGGTAGTGATGAAGTGTGGAGTTTTCTGTGGTGCAGATCAAAATGCATTTATGAAGACCTTCCTGATCCAGTTATTCGACCTGTCTCCATATAACGTGGTGCTGCTGGCGAATCAAACGGGTCTGGACTATCTGAAAGTGAATGGCCACTTTTCATTGGGTGGTTGGAGTGAAGGTTACGAGTCCCTGATTGCAGGCAAATGGCTGCGTGAAAAATGGGAACATCGCGATCGCATTTCCAGCATGCACTTGATGGGGATGAGTCTGGGTGGAAATGCTGCAGTTTATGGTGCTGCATTCAATGACATTTATCCTACGTTCAATGGGCAAAAGGTTTTTAGTTCAGCGACGGCGATTTGCCCGGTGATCTCTTTGAAGCCAACATTGGAAAATCTATACAGCAGCAATTTGGTGGGACCGGTATTTAATCTGATGACGCGCGCTCAGTTCCGTTCTGCTCGCAAATACCTGACAGATATTCCCGACATGGTTTCAGAAGATCGTCTTCCAGGTCGTAAGCACATGCCGGCTTACTTAGGTGAGATGGCAACCACCTCGATGCAAAGACGGGGCGTTGCAAGTACTACTCCTGCAGAGTTTTTCTATGATAATAATTTCTGGAATATCCCGCATAAAATTCAAACGCCTTTGATGGTGTGGGGATCCAAGGATGACAATGTCGTCAGTAATAAACTGAATACTCAGGTGTTTGAGTTTGATGATTATTATGAAAAAGCTGCCAATGTCGGTGTGATCAACGTGAACTACGGAAACCACTGCGCGTTTTCCGCGGCTTATGGATATCAAACGGCGGCAATGGTATTAAGAAGTTTCGTTATGTCCCACAGTCCGGAATTTGCGGCGTCTTATAAGCGCTCTCAAATGCCCTGGAAATTTGGATTTAATAAAATTCCAAACGTGTATCAGCACGTAGGACAGTCCTGGAAGTTTGAAGCGAATTCAAGCAACGTCACTGTGACCTTTAAGATGTTCAATTCTGTGGCGAACAAGACCTGCTATCACAAGGACCCTTACAGTGAATCAGCGAAAAGTTGTTTGACGACCCGTCAAGTGACAGTGCCGGTAAAATCACTGACAAGCCTTGGGGCCCGCGTACCAGCAAATGATGTCGAGGCTCAAGCCCTGACCAGACAGTTTAATGCCAAGGTTGAATTCGTGACGGAAGGTAAACCATTGAATGGAACCAGTGCTTCCGCCTTCAATCTCAGTTGGCGTCCACATTTTGAATAAAAGAAAAGGCAGCTTCCATCAAAGAAGCTGCCTTTTTGTTTCTATTTTACTTCAGCTATTATTCTACAGAAGAAAGTGCGTTGCGAAGTGCAGCTTCATCTTTTACGCCGATGAACACTAGTTCTGCGCGACGATCAGATGAGTTTTTGCCGCCCGAAGCACCTTCAGAACCTCTGCCTACAGCAGTGATTTTAGAAGAATCCATGCCGTATCTTTCCAAAGCGCTGGCTACAGTGTCAGCACGACGTTGGGAGATACGATCATTGATTTCACTGGAGCCTGTTGCATCCGTATAACCACGGATCTCAACTCTTTCGTAAAGATTGGAGTTTTCATCCAAAGCTTTCGCCAATCGTTGCACTCTTTGTTGGTCAGCACCTGTAAGGGCAACTTGTGACGTGTTAAAGTTGATGGATGAGTTTCCTGCGATCAGGCTGGAAAGAGCTACGTCATTCAGGATTGGTGCAGGTTCAGCTGCAGCAACCGGACGAGCTGTTTCAGTGTCTGCTACCAAGTCTTCTTCAAAAGTTTCCTCAGCTGCAGTTGATCTTACCGAAGTACGGTAAGCGTTTGGATTCCAACCCATTTGCAGGTCCACCATGTACATCATAACAAGGTCGCCCATGTTGCTTGTTAAGCTTTGGGCACGAAGACCCACACGACCCAACCATGCCTGACCCATGTCGAATTCTTTCAAACCTTGCAGACCTACGAACTGAGCGTCACCTTGTGATGATGCGTAGTTCACACCCTGGTCAAAAAATTGATTTCCGACCACACCCATCTGCCAGCGATTTGCTGTACGGAAGCGGGCTGCGATTTCTAGTGCCCCTTCAGTGCTGGCTGTATCTCTTGCTGTAGAGTGGATGAACTGCTGATTGTTCACACCGTAACCAACGTCAAATACCCATGGACTTTCCAGGTACCAGGATCCCAGTAGTTTGACAGATGCCGGTGTTCCTTCTACGTCTTGGATGTCGGAGTTATCATAACCCGTGTAACCACCACCCAATCCAATAAATGGTAGTACGCCCCTTGGGGCTGCTGATGTAGCTTCACGTCCGAACTGCAACGTGCTTGAAGTAGCTGACTGATCTTCCTGAGCTTGGGCCCAAGTCCCTGAGCAAATTAATGCTGCGATGATGAGTTTTTTCATAAAGCGTGTCTCCTTGTTTATGGCAGCTTCAGTATGAACACTAATGTTGCTACAGCAATTTTTTTTCCGTTTAAGGCACAATCTGTGTGATCAATCATTTAAGCGTTTGCCCAGGTACAAAAGGCGACTGGACGTCTCATTACTTGCGGCTTAATGAACTGCACAAAGAGCTGTAATGACGAACCAATGTCGACTCAACCGGATCGCGCTCTTTTTCATCCACTATATAAACGCCGACCGGATCATGAAGATCTTTTTGCGGAACGATTCCATATATAATCCCCGGAGCATAGTATCTTGAGTCCGCTTGTCGATAGGTCAATAGTGCGTCTTGTCCCGGTCGGTTTGAATCATAGACCCAGAACTTGATGTCCCCATTTTGCTCGCGTTGATATCTTTTTACCAAAACCACATGTTGTGCCACGCGACTGGCACGGATCACAATCAGGCTTAGTTTATTCGTTTGCAGATTTTGTACCAATAGTGATTTGGATTCCTGGTTGTTCTTTTTACTGCGGGAACCATTTCCAATTATAAGCTTTAAATTCTTGGCAAATTTATGAAAGCGTTCGGTTTCATACTTTTCAATTTCCGTTTTGAAGTCTCTCGCACCCACTCCGCGCATCAGCTCTGCCAGAATTCCGAAATCCTGTCGGGGATAGGCCTCTTGATTCTGCATAATCGGATAGATTGAAGATCCGCGAAGCATATTCAAAACCTGCAAAGTCTGCGGGCGTGAGAATTCAGCAGGAGCATTCCATCGCCCCAGATAAAAGAACAGTCGTTGCGCGCGGGAAAGAGACCAGCAAACTCCCAGTTCATAAAGTCCACCCTTAACATCGTAGGACCAATTTACATTTGGAAGATGAAAGTCTGAGGAGAACTGACGTGGCGACATGCGTTTGTAAATCTCTGAGGCCGTGACCTTATTGCAGGGGAGATCAGTCACTAAGGAGTCTGTGACAGTCTTAGCGGCTTGCACTGAGTTGGAAGTCAGAGTTGCGACGATGAAGAGTAGGGCAATTGATTTTTGCATCGCCCGACGCTAGCAAAGATAAATTTATTAGGCGAAGGAAGAACTATTAAGAGTTGGATAAGAAAAAGGGCGTGGATTGCACGCCCTTTCGTATTCATGATTCAAATGAAATGAATTACTTTTTTGCTACCAGTTTCAAAGTCATTTCGAATTCGTCGTTGATGATTTTGTCTGCAGTCAGCTCTTTAAAGAAGTTACCAGATCCATATTTAAGACCCCATTTTGTGCGATCAACTTTAACAGTGGCTTCACCAGTCATCACACCTTTATCGGTTGTGATTTTTGCTGGAAATTCGATTGGATTTGTTTTGCCAATCATCGTTAGCTCACCCTTTACAGTTACTTCGTCTTTAGCTTTAGGCGTGATGCTTACGATTTTGAAAGTGGAAAGAGGGAACTTTGTCACATCAAAAAAGTCTGCATTGGAAAGATGGGCAACCAATTTCTTTTGATAGTCTGGGCTGCTTTTCAGGTCTTCATTTGTGATAGTCGCCATATCGATATTAATTTGGCCACCAGTAACAGCACCTTTTTTATCAACAGTTACAGAACCATCTTTAACTGTGATGCCACCATTGTGTGCAGAGCCGGCTTTTTTTGTAGCTTTCCAGGCAACTGTGCTTGCTGCGGTATCAACTTTGTAAACGTCTGCAGCAAATGCCGAAGAACCAATCAATAGAACTAGAGCTGCGATCATAGATTTCATCATTTTACTTCTCCTTGATGTAAAGAACGAACCCTTAAACTATTCAGCAAATAGTGTTGAATCGCAATATTTTGTAAGAAAACCAATACCTAAATCCGCAACTGAAACTTCAATAAGAAAGAATAAAGTTCGGACCTCAAAACGAAACCGCAGATCAACGTGGTGGAATAATCAGCAGGATGAAGGTCGGAAAAAGTATGCGCGGGAATGGAAAAGGTACGGACTTACTTAGCGAAGTAAGTCCGTACCTAAATGGCTATTTTGATTTTGCCATGCCGAAGGCGTTTAGGATGAATGCGTATTCTTCCGCTTGCTCCCATAGATGGTCGAAGCGTCCTGAAACACCGAAGTGCCCGGCGCCCATATTTGTTTTAAAGACCAACGCGTTGTCGTTGGTTTTTAGCTCCCGGAGCTTTGCAACCCACTTGGCTGGTTCCCAGTATGTCACTCGCGGATCATTCAAACCACACGTCACGAAAAGGTGGGGATATGATTGCTTAGCGACATTGTCATAAGGGGAGTAGCTCTTCATGTAGTTGTAGTACTTTTTGTCGGCAGGGTTGCCCCACTCTTTATATTCAATTTGAGTAAGTGGCAGATCCTTATCGAACATAGTATTGATAACATCCACAAAAGGCACATGAGCTGCGATTGCAGTGTAAAGATCAGGGCGCATATTCATACATGCTCCCATAAGCATTCCACCAGCACTGCCTCCACAAGCGGCAAGCTTGTCTTTGGCCACCCACTTATTTTTCACCAGATAGTCACCACAGGCATTGAAATCCAGGAAGGTATTTTTCTTTTTAAGGAACTTGCCGTTTTCATACCATGCGCGTCCCATTTCAGAGCCACCGCGAGGATGTGCGAGAGCGTATACAAATCCGCGATCAATCAAACGGAAAATATCACGGCGCGCAGGGAAAGCGTCTGGGATAATAGCACCATAGGAGCCATAGCCGTAAAGGTAGCCTGGTGCTTTGCCATTTTGCTTAAAGCCTTTTTTGTAGACCAGGGTCAAAGGTACTTTGGCTCCGTCATGGGATTTAACGAATACTCTTTTACAGACGTAACTGGATTTCTTATGACCCTTTACTTCGCGGGTTTTAAGGACTTTTGATTTTCGCGTCACCATTCCGTACTCGATAACGGAATCTGGTGTAATTGGGGAAGAATAGCTTAGTCTGACAACGTTCGTATTGAATTCGCGGTTCCCACCGCCCACGCTGACTTCGTAGGCAGCATCATCAAAGGACACCAGATGGTCTTTTTTCTTTTCAATATTATAAATACGAATCTGCGGAAGACCATTTTGGCGCTCCTCCAAAACCAGAAATTCAGAGAAAAGAATCGCTGAAGTTTTATAAATCTTATCAGAGGCTGCAATGACGGTTTTCCAGTTTTTTCTAGCTGGTTTATCCACCGGCGTTTTCATGATCTGATAATTTTCAGCCTTATAATCAGTGTGAATCCAGAATTCTCCGTTGCGATCCATCACCTCATAGCGCATCTTCTCTTTGCGAGGTTCGACGCACGTAAATTTGCCATGGGGGTCCGTGGATCTTAGGAACCAGACTTCGTTCGTGACCTTACCGCCGGTATGGATGTAGATGAAATCGTTTGTTGTCGTCGTATAAACGTGAACAAAGAACTCAGAATTTTTTTCTTCGTAAACGATGGCATCGTTTTTTGGATCATCACCCAAGGTGTGGCGGCAAACGCGATAAGGGCGAAGATTTGCATCCAGAACCACATAGAACAATGTCTTGTTGTCATTAGCCCACACGCACTCGCCATGGGAGTTTGTGATTGTGTCAGGAAGAGTTTTCTTGGATTTTAAATCCTTGAAATGAATGGCATAGCGTTCGGAGCCGTCAAAGTCCACAGCGTAAGCCAAAAGGTTTTCATTAGGTGAAACCTCCAGGCTATTCAGCATGAAATACTTTTTGCCTTTAGCAATCGCATTTCCATCGAAGTACACTTCTTCACGTCCACCTTTGCGCGGTTTTCTTACGTGAATCGCGTACTGTTTTCCTTTTTTATACTGACTGGAATAAAGATAGTTGCCATCTGGTGCCGGCACCGTGGAATCATTCTCTTTAATCCGGGACTTCATCTCTTTAAAGAGTTTGTTCTTTAAAGCGGTTAAAGGCTTCATGTGAGCTTCAAAATACTTATTCTCTGCATGCAGGTAAGGCAAAGTTTCGGGATGTTCACGATCCTTCATCCAGAAGTAATCATCAATCCGGATATCTTTGTGGTTATTGAATTTTTGCGGATGTTTTGCGGCTTTGGGTGCCTGGATGGATTTCATTGCAGCCTTCCTTTATGACGTTGAGCGAGTCTATTAAACTGGGGATTGTGGAGGAAGTCCAAGGGTTTTGAATCTAATTGAAACAAGATTGTGAGATGATTTTTTCTTCCCGGGTCCAGTTCGAAAATTCCCTAAAAACTCATTCTATAGTCTCGTGAAGTATGTAGAACGTTTCCCCGAGTAGATTCTTGGAGAGACGACCATGGGAATGAGAATTAATACAAACCTTGCTGCAATTAACGCCCAACGAAATTTAGTGGGCACTCAACGGATCATGAATGATTCGATGGCTAAGCTCGCATCAGGCAGTCGTATTAATAAAGCTGCTGACGATGCAGCGGGTCTGGCGATCTCCGAGAATATGAAAGCGCAGATTCGTTCCGCGGCACAAGCGCAAAGAAATGCGAATGACGGTATCTCCATGATTCAAACTGCTGAGGGCGGTTTGAATGAAATCAGCAATATTATTATTCGTCTGCGTGAACTGGGAATCCAGGCTGGCTCTGATACCATCGGTGATAAAGAGCGTGGAATGCTGAATAAGGAAGTCCTGCAGTTGCGCGAGGAAGTGCAAAGAATCGCGATGACGACAACGTGGGGCTCGACGAAACTTTTGGATGGCAGTGCACCGGCCTTCGATTTCCAAGTGGGCATTGGTAATGACCCAAAATCCGACAGAATTACTTTTGAGGCTGGTCGGGGATCTGCGACGTTAGATGCTCTAGGTTTGAGTGGTTTATCCTATGACACCAAAGAAGCGGCTCAAAGCGCGTTAGCACGTTTGGATGATGCTCAAACTTCTATTAACGGCACCCGTGCCTACATGGGAGCTTTGCAAAACCGACTGACTTCCAGCGCTGATAATTTGGGCGTGATGCAAGAGAACCTCTCCGCGGCCAATAGCCGTATCAGAGACACCGATGTGGCAGCTGCTTCCAGTGAGCTCACTCGTAATAATATTTTATTACAGGCAGCAACGTCAGTTCTGGGCCAGGCGAACTCGGCCAATCAACTGGCATTAAAGCTCATCGGATAATCCTAAAAAGTATGTGATAAAACAAAGTGCAGAGTGATTCCTTTATTTATTACTCGTTCTTAATCTAAGATTGGGGACAGGAGGTAGTGATGATTGACTCTGCTGAGCTTCTAAAAAAGAAAAGTCGTAAAGTTAAAAGTGCCTTGCCTAGTACCGAAATTGACGCCTACTTGGCGGCATTAAAGGGATGGGCGTATGAGGACAATCACATCGTTAAAACCTACTCGTTTGCAAATTACTACGAAACTATTGCCTTCGTGAATGCCATCGCTTTTGTGGCAAACTCAGAAAATCATCATCCTGATCTTTTGGTGTCATTCAATCGCTGTGTGGTGATGCTGAACACTCACTCAGTGGGGGGAGTGTCAGAAAATGATTTCATCTGTGCTGCGAAAATTGACGCAGTGGCAAGTCACAACTTTGTGCCGGTTTCTCATTAGAAACCATGAAGCATTATAAAAAGTACGACTTCCCCGTGGAGAAGATTCGTCGCTTCCTGGAACCAGGGCCCATCGTCATGGTCAGCTCATCTTGGAAAGGCGATACTGATATCATGACCATGGGGTGGCATACGGTTTTGGAGTTTTCACCTTCCCTGGTGGGTTGCATGATCACAGCAGCCAATCACAGCTTTGAGCTGATCCGCAAAAGCAAGAACTGCGTGATTAATATTCCGACCGTGGAGTTGCTGGATGTCGCAGTCGGGGTGGGGAATTGCTCTGGACGGGATGTCGACAAGTTTGAACTCTTCGGATTAACTCCCGTGGCCGCGCAAAAAGTTTCTGCTCCCATGATCAAAGAATGCTATGCGAATCTGGAATGTAAACTGGTGGATTCAAAGATGTTGAATGCGTATAATTTCTTCGTCTTTGAGGTTGTTAAAGCTCATGCTCCGAAAACCCCCAAGTATCCTAAAACCTTTCACTACACCGGGGACGGGGTATTCATGCTTTCCGGTTCTCATGTGAGCAAGCGCCGCCAGTTCAAGGCCGAGATGCTGTGACATTGTCAGTTTTTTCTGCATTCAGAATTTTCATCAACGTAAGAGCATCAAACGGCGCTTTCACTTTTAGGTCATTATCAAAGTAAACGAACACGTCGCGTTTCTTTTTTGATGGGGCATTGTCAGTTAAAGTCAGAGCGTCCCTTGCCTGTGTGCCATTTTGCCACAGGCGAATTCGATTCGCCCACCAAAGCAGGGATTCCTGGCTGTAACCGCTGACATAAAACTCCTCATCACCATGCAGTCGTAAATAAATGAAGTCGGCGGTGACGTCTTCCATATAAGGCCATTTGCCTGCGGTGTCGGCGAATACCAAAGCGCAGTTATACTTTTTTAAAAGCCTTATAAATTCCGGATTTTCGAAGCTATGATGGCGAACCTCGAAAGCGTGCTTTAGCTTCCGTGAACTTGTGCGAAGGTGATCAGAATAGTGTCTGGCATAGCGTTCGGATTGATCCGCCTGATTCACAGCTTCTGAGAATGTTTGGGGGAGCAATTTTAGAAATGCTTCGAACTCGTGGGGATCGAACCGCAGACTGGGAGGCAGCTGCCAGAGGATCACCCCTAATTTTTGCTCCAGGATCAGCAGGCCGGAGGCGAAAAAATTCGCCAGGGCTTTCTCGCAGTTTTTTAAACGCAAGATATGAGTGATAAAGCGGGAGGCCTTGATCGAAAAGCAAAAATCTTCGGGAACTTCGTTGGACCAGCGCTGATAGGTGGCTGGCTTTTGATTGGCATAGAAGGATCCATTGATTTCTATGGAAGAAACTTTTGAACTTGCATAGTTTAATTGACGCTTTACTGGCAGGTCTTCGGGGTAAAAGACTCCGCGCCATGGTTCGTAGACCCATCCGGAAATTCCAATTCGTAAAGCCATGAGAATCCTCGCTTTAAGATTAAATTTTCAACAATTATATCCCTAATGTCCTAAGAGGATGGCTTGTCTTGCAGCAGACTTCGAACTCCTGCCATTGGGGATGTTATAATGGGGCAAACAGGAGGCAGTTATGGCTACAAATAAAAATCAAAACGAAAGCTTCTCCAAAAAAACGGGCGATAAAATAGAAGAGCTCGGCAGTAAGGTGGCTGAAAAAGCTCCTAAAACTGGCAAAGCCATTCATGATCTCGGTGATAAAATCGAGCATATGAATGATAAAAAAGATTCTAGTCGTCGCGTTTAATCTTTCTTTTAAGATTATTCCGACTTGGATTGAAGTTCCTGATTAAGATTTTCTTTGTCAGGAACTTCAATATTCTCCCGATCCAGGGGTTTCAAATCGGCAGTCGCTGGCGCGTGTAAACATGCACCGTACTTATTAAAGCGAGAGCCATGGCAGGGACAATCCCAGGTCTTTTCGGTGGAATTCCACTTAACCACTCCTCCCAAATGAGTACAGACCGCTGACATCTTAAAGGTCCGTCCTTCAGGATCCTTGTAAACCGCGATTCTTTTTAGTCCGTGATTAACAACGCATCCTTCATCAGGTTTTAAAGTTTCCACGGCATCGTGAGGTAAAACCCAATCGGCATACTGTTGAATCGTATTTGCATTTTCTGAAATATAATCCTTCATGGCTTTGATGGCGAAACGGTTCGGATCATAAATCTTGGCGAGCTCCATCTCTTTACCCTGAATCAAACCAGTTATTAGCTTTGAAGCGATAGCAGAGTGGGTGAAGCCGTGCCCCGAGTCCCCGGTAATCAGATAGGTGTGTTTTCTTCCGGGAGAACGGCCAATGAATGCCATTCCGTCGACAGGTTCCAGAATCTGGCCAGACCACGCAACCACTGGTTCTGACAGATGAGTTCCCAATCTTTCCTGAGCCCAATCGACCAAATTTTGAAAAGCTTTTTCAGGATGACCTTCACCAACGCGGTGATCTTCACCGCCGATCAGAAGAATATCACTTTCGTTATCGTGAACTGAGGGATTGGTGCGAATATAGTGATAGGACTCGGCAGTGTCCCAATAGAGTGCCGAAGGGATGCTGTTTCGGCGCACCTTAAAGCCAATGCAGTACGTACGGTAAGCCGCTTGTTTAAAGTAAATCTTATTGGTGGTCGTAGGCCCATTGGTCGCAAGAATGATGGACTTGCATTCCACCTTGTAATCGTCCGTAACTTTTACATACGTGTTCCTGCCTTCATGAAAGTACTCGGCATTACTATGCTCAAAAATCTGTCCGCCCTTGCTTAGAATGGCTCTGACCAAACCACTGATAAATTTTAGCGGGTGCAGCTGTGCCTGATTTTCAAAACGCAGCGCCGTTCCCATATTGAAAAATGATTCTGTGAAGTCTGTGGAGATCTTGACGCCTTCGGCGCCGGCCTGCAGAGCTGCATCCAGTTCCTGAGCCAAATACGATGGTTCTTTATCGGGCGAAAGAAAAAGATAGCCATTCACGCGTTTGAAATCGCAGTCGATGTTCTCTGTTTTTACGATGTCTTCCAGCAACTGAATAGCCGCGCGATGACTTTGATAAAATAGTCGCAGTTTTTCAAGGCCGTGTATTCTAAGGATATGAGCAAAACCATCGTCAATAGCATCAGACAAGTGGGCAGTGGTAAACCCGGTTTCATCTTTTGCCAGGGGACCACGCTCGATGACGACAACTTTGAATCCCTGCTGAAGTAATTCATAAGCGGTTAAAAGTCCCGCAATGCCTGCGCCGACAACGCAGACGTCGGTTTCGATAGAGTTTTGCAGGCGTGGTAACTGCGGCATTGCAATTTCTTTTTGCCAAAGAGACTGAGTTTTTTGTTGAGCAAAAGCCATATTTATCTCCCTGAAAAAACAGTTCCCCTTCATGGTTTCATTCCAATGATGAAGGGGAAAGATGTTATTTTGCAGGGAAATTTTTAAGACGCTTTGGTTGCAACAGATTCGTCTTTAATACTGCTAACCAACTCACTCAAAGTTTGTGCGTCGCTGAGTAGCTGATTGGATGTCGTATTCAGGTTTTGTGCGTAATCTGTGTTTTGCGATGTCAGCGATTCCACATGGTGGATGCGTTTCGTGACAGCTTCCAGATCTTTAATCTGGGAGCTGCTGGATGACGAGATTTCGGAATTTAATGTTTGAACGCGGTTTACCGCAGTTAAAATTTCGCTGAGTGATTTGCCACTGAGATCAGCGCTTTGTTCCCCGCTGCGAATGATTTCCACATTGCCTTTAACCAGGGCAGAGATGTCTTTGGCAGAAGTGGCACAGCGTTGTGCCAGAGTGCGAACGGCGTCCGCCACGACTCCAAAGCCACGCCCATGTTCACCGGCGCGCGCAGCTTCCACGGAAGCATTCAAAGCCAGAAGATTTGTTTGAAAGGCAATGTCCTCAATGATCGTCACGATGTTATTGATTTCGTTGGCACTGGTGGAAACCTTTTTGATGGTTTCAATCAGGTCCATGATATGTTTGGAACCGTCAGAGGCCACCTTTTTAGATGTCGTTGAAAGTGATTCTGCTTCCTGGGCGGATCGGGAATTGTTGGTAACCAGGGTTAGAAGTTCTGAAAGTTTCTGCAGTGATTCTTCCAGCTCGGAGCTGACCTTTTGACTGGATTCATTTAATTTTCTGCCCGTGTCTTCGATGACTGTGCAACCTTCAAAGTTTTGACCGCTGATTTCAGTCAATTGGGCGATAGTGGTATCCTGCATATTAATAAAGACGCTATAACGCTTAGCGATCATCATCAAAGGCACGGTTTCAAGCACAACGAAGGCCGCATGCAAAAGAACAATTCCAAAACCGGCATCATAATTAAAGACACTTTTTGGAAACCAAAGGAAGAATGCCACGTGATGAACTGCGATCGTGGCAGCCGCTGTAAAAATCGGTGTTAGCAATCCAAAGCTAAGACAAAATGCCAGAGATACGAAAACGTGGAAATGCATTTCAATCATGCCGTTACCCAGATGAATCAACAAACCAGAAAAACTCATCAAGGAAAACGCCAGCAGGTTAGGCAGCAGGGCCGATGATACTCCCAATAAATAGGCGATGGTGGGACCTGAAAGAATAAACATTCCCATTCCCCATGCCATCCACTGACTGTGCCCATTCGTGTAAGCCAAGTATGAAAAAACAGGAAAGTGCGCAAACAGGCTTAGTAAGAAAATCTTGGATCGGGATCTTGTGAAGCTTTGTCTAAAGTTCATGGGTCACCTGGTTTGAGTATTTCATTGAAAATGGATCAACTAATTTTTGAAGCTTGCGACTGACAGCGCAGCCGAAGATAGGAAAATTTTTAACGACGCCTTTGCCCTGAAGGCTGGCGAGGATCTCCAGGTCACGAATCGGACCGCCATCTTTAACGGGCTTTTCAGAGTATCCGCCGGCGTAAACCGTTTCGCCTTTCGGCGTGGTGATAAGCAGGAAGGGGACACCTAATTTGGAAATGTCCTCTTTAAGTTCGTTCGGGTCCATCTGACGGACTGTAAAACCTTTGCCAATCAGGGACTGCAATTGAATCGGAGGTTTTCCCAACAGGATCACTTCTTCGTGCACATCGGAAGCGGGGCCACGCTGAATCAGGTTCTCCATCACTTGTTCCGAGCATTTACAGGACTCACTAAGAACGTGTGTGATGCTCCAGGCGCCGGCTTGTTTGGAAGCGAGCGAGGTATTTGAGGAAAAAGACATCAGATGCCAGCCATAAAACTGAGAAACCAAACCCAGCGTTCCCAGGGCCCAGCATGATAAAATGAATGTCAGAAGTATCTTTTTCACAGTATTTGGATCGGAGTCATTTTGACCATTCTTTAACGTGATATTTTTTATTTATAAAATTTTGGGAAGGAAAGTGGATCAAGGTCCTGCAGAAACTCGACTCTGCCATAGTCGCATTTCATATCGGGGAGTCTTTCACATTTTACTGTGTGAAAAATCAAACTTAGGATGAAGGTATGAAACCAAAAATGACATTATCCAAGGGTGGCTCGGCATTTAGAAAAATAGCGATGGGTTCCTGGCATAAAGCTGGAGATCCTTCCGTGTATGGCTTGCTGGAAATCGATATGACCCAGGCGCTGGAATACATGAAGGCTTATGAAGCTGCGACGGGAGTTAAACTTTCGATTTCGCACCTTGTGGGGAAGGCAGCTGCCACTGCGATGAAAGAAAGACCCGAGATCAACGGGATGATTCGTTTCAATCGCATCTACCTGCGCGAAAACGTGGATATTTTTTATCAGGTTAATATCCCTGGAAATCCAGAAGACCCTGTTGGCAAGGCGACCTTGACTGGGGTCGTTGTTAGAGCTGCACAAAATCTAAGTGCAGGGCAGATTGCTCAGGATCTGACAGACAGATCCAAAGCCATCAAGGGCGGCGCAAAAAGTGATCTTACAAAATCAGTGGACGCCATGAAGTTCATACCTTGGGCATTGATGCGTTTGATTCTAAATGTAACATCATTTTTGAACTACGACTTGGGAATCAATCTGACTTGGGCAGGGATGCCACGTGATGCCTTCGGTTCCATCATGATCACCAATATTGGTGGCATGGGGGCGGATACGGCGTGGGCTCCTTTGGTGGCATATTCCAAAGTGCCGATTCTTCTGACTGTGGGACAGATCAAACAGCGTGCTTGGGTGACTGATACAGGAACAGTTGAGGCGAGACCGGTTGCGCGTATTGGTGTCACCTTTGACCATCGCTTTATGGATGGAACTCATGCGGCGGCTTTGCAGAAGATCTTTGAACGTTGTTTTGCGGAACCTTCCAAATATTTTGGCGAGATAAATTCCTCGGCATATCCCAAGCTTTCTTCGTTTCCCTTAAAAATGGCTTAATTAGTTCTTAGGTCTTTCTTATATTGCGTCTCACTTCGAGAATCCATTCCGCTTAGGAAACTTCGCGGAACGGGAAACGTCTACTACATTTTAGACACCGTTACTTTTGTCATCAGTTAAAACGAATAGAACCGACAAGTGAGTGGTCCGCATATTGCTCAGTAGGTTAGGGGGATGGGGTGAAAATGCCTAAGTATCAACTTTTCGGATTTATCGCGTTGGCAGCTGTTTCAGTTGTGTCGTTTCAAAACTGTTCACAGGCGAATTTTTCGCAGGTGCCGGCACAATTGGCGTCATCGACTCCAGATAATTCAAATTCAACAGACAGTGCTTCACCTAATGATGGTCCAAGCACTCCGGATACGGCGTCGCCGGGGACTTTGTCAGCTGTGGATATCACGCTGGCGGTTAATAAAGGTGTGACGTTGAATATCACGCAAGCAAGTATCATTGCTGCCAATAAGGGCAGTATGCTTAAAGTGGATTCAGTAGGTACTCCAAGCTTGGGGACTTTAACGTCAAAAGGCTCGAGTTATGATTTCGTATCTTCATCGGTAGGTACGGCTTCGATGGCCTACACAATTTCGGATAGTAATAACCTTAAAGCCACTGCGAAAATCATTATTAAAGTTGTGGAAAGCGATATTGCAACAGCACCTTTCTATGGTTGTAACCTGGATGGCAAGCTATACAGCTTGGACCCAGCAACTGGGAATGTATTAAAGACTGTTGACCTGACTTATAATGGAAACAAATTGCCTTGCAGTGACATGGTTATCAGCAAGTCTGGTGTTGTCTATGCGAAAGACGGCGACGGAAGTAACAAGATCTATACGATCGATGTAAGCACGGGCAAAGGCGTTCTTTATCAAGGCTCGCTAGTAGCTTCTGGAAATCGCTCTGTAGGTCTGACTTTAAGTGTTGATGGCTTAAGCTTGATCACTTCAGAAGAAACCGACCCAGGTAGATCTTCGCAAACGAACAGTTTGATTCAAGTTTCAAAAAGCGGAGTAAAGACCGTTCTGATTCCTGCCTCGGACAGATACACTATGTACGGTGGTGACGTGAAGTTGCTTCCTGACAATATGATGTATTGGACTATCACGAATGAAACATCGACGTTGTGTCGTAATTCTTCTAAAGGTGGTAATCAAGCAGTTCTAAAATACGACCCAGCAACGGGCAGTAAAAAAGAGATCGCATGTTTCGATAAGAAAAACATCTTCGGTCTTGGTTTCGCATCCAAAGCTCTATACGGATTCAGTGAACAAGGTAACCTGGTTCGCGTTGATATCAACACAGGTAATACGACGCTGATCAAGAATACCGGTCTTACATTCATCGGAGCGGCTGCAAATCCAATCCTTTGGTAGATTTCACAAAAGTAATAATCCATGTAAAAAGCCCGCGCAAAGCGGGCTTCTTCATTCACAAGTACGAGTATCTTTTTCAAAGACGGGATCACTTTCATACAAGATGAAGACCCCCCATTGTGATATCCGAAAACCTCAGGCAATTTGCCCTCATTAATACTGAAAAATCATTAATGAGGTAATCGATGAAAAAAATCGTTCTTTCAATTGCTACTCTTTTGTTGGCGCAAACGGCTTCTGCAGCAATCACTGCAAACTCTTCTTGGGAAGAAATCTTTGCGGCAAAAGGTCCTTACAGAATCCACGCTCCTGTGGTTTACATGGGTCGCGCCATTGACTACACATACGTATGCCGTGATGGAAATAACCTACGTACGATGGGTCCTGTTGATATCGTTTATAACGATCACAACGGTGATGGCCCAACTAAGTTTGAAGTTGTGGGCAGCGAAGTTCTTTCCACTCCGATTAACTATGTTCAGCACGAAGACTTTTGTGATGCTTCTTATTCCAGAACACTTTGCACGCCGATGACCTACACGGGCTCTTACCCAATGACAGTCGACATTGAAGTAGGCCGCAAAATGAACAAAGGACGTGAAGTTTATATGTTCACGAAATCATACACAGTGCCTGATTGCGCAACTGTTGATGTAAAGTAATCGAAATTCTGATTTCGTTTTAAAAGGGTCCCAATAGGGGCCCTTTTTTTATTTTAACAGTGTTTGTTTTGAATTCGGACCATCATTTGCCAATGATTTACGGCAGTTTTAAACTGCTGAATCGATTGGAGGATGTATGGGGCTGCGAGCGATTGTTTCTTTTCTGGCGATTATTTCGCTATTCGACCCTGCCAATGCGTGCACTCGGTTTTTGTGGTCCACCAAAGATAAAAGCGTCGTGGTCGGTCGTAATATGGATTGGGGAGAAGAGATCGGTTCAAACATGTGGCTGCTGCCACGGGGCATGGAGCGCGAAGGTGCTGTGTCTGAGAATCCGTTGAAGTGGACGTCACAATACGGAAGCGTGATCTTGACGGTTTATGATATTGGCACGGCCGATGGAATAAATGAAAAAGGACTGACCGCAAATATACTTTATCTGACTGAAAGTGACTTTGGCCCGCGCAATTCAAAAATTCCTGGCATGTCAGTTTCTTTGTGGGCGCAGTACTTTTTGGACAACTTTGCCACGGTGAACGAGGCGGTAAAGTCATTCAAAGAAAAGCCATTTCAATTGCAGACTTTCGGCGTTGAAACTTCGATGGGACGCAAAGAGGGTTTGGTGCATCTTGCGATTTCTGACAAAGACGGCGACACGGCAGTCATTGAATACATCGATGGAAAAGCTAAAATCTATCACGATAAAAGTTTTAAAGTGATGACCAACTCCCCCCCTTTTGACGAACAATTGGATACTTTAAAACATTATCAAGGGTTCGGCGGTGACAAAGAGCTTCCTGGTACCACAGCCGCCGCAGACCGGTTTGTCAGAGCAGCCTATTACTCCCAGAAACTGCCTCAGCCGACCGAATACCGCGAGACTGTGGCCGGAGTGTTAAGTGTTCTTAGGAACGTTTCTCAACCCTTTGGGACGCCTGATCCGGCAAGGCCTTATATTTCGACAACTCGATGGAGAACGGTCGCAGATATGACCAGGGGAGTGTATTTTTACGAAAACACTTTAAGCCCCTATATGGTGTGGGTTCAGATGGACCGTTTGGATTTCACCAAGCGGGCGCCAGTGCAGAAGATTACCCTGGTAAAGAACTATGACTTAAGCGGTGATATCTCTGGATACTTTAAACCCGCAAAGATGTTTGATTTTCAAGGCGCGGTGGCAGAAAAGCAACTGGGCAAAGCCCACTAAGAGTTGAGCAAAAAAAAAGGGGACTTGAAGTCCCCTTTTTCATTTTTAATTTTACATTAGTTCTTTTGGAACACCTTTTGGAATCGCACTCAAAAGTTTTTGAGTGTATTCGTGCTGCGGATTTGAATAGATATTTGCAGCCGTGTTCATTTCAACGATCTTACCGCCGTACATTACTGCCACGTCGTCAGAGATGTATTTAACCACTGACAAGTCATGGGAGATAAAGATGTACGTCAGGTTCATTTCGTCCTGAAGATCCAATAGCAAGTTCAGGATTTGGGCCTGAATGGATACGTCCAGGGCAGAAACGGATTCGTCACACACGATGAAATCAGGCTTAACCATCAATGCACGCGCGATGCTGATACGTTGTCTTTGACCGCCAGAGAACTCATGTGGGTAACGGTTCATCACACCTGGAGACAAACCCACTTTCTTCATCATAACCGCAGCCATTTCTTTGCGTTGGTTATCGTTGTCACCCAAGTTGTGAATCTGCATTGGCTCCATCAGGATCGCACCAATTGTCATGCGTGGATTCAAAGATGCAAACGGGTCCTGGAATACGATCTGCATTTTCTTGCGTACTGGAAGCATTTGGCGCGCAGACAGCTTCGTGATGTCCTGGCCTTCGAAAACGATTTGGCCGGCTGTGGAATCCACAAGACGCATCAACGTGCGGCCCAAAGTGGTTTTCCCGCAACCAGATTCGCCCACAAGACCCAAAGTTCTGCCTTTTTTAACAGAGAAAGAAACACCATCAACGGCCTTTGTGTAACCTTGTACGCGGCCAAGCAAGCCACCCGTGTGAGCGAAGTGAGTTTGCAGGTCTTTCACTTCCAGAATTACTGGAGCGTCAGATGCATGCACGGTTTTTTTAGCCTGGATAGAGTCAGCGCTTGGACCTGGCAACTCCTCACCATTAGGGCCCATGAAGTCGCTAAGGACCGGCAAACGAGCCAAGTGGCTGGAAAGAGAAGGACGGCAAGCCAGCAACCCTTTTGTGTACGGATGTTGTGGGCTGGTGAAGATTTTCTTAGAGTTGTTTTTCTCTACGACTTCACCCTTGTTCATAACGATAACTTCATCGGCGATGTCAGCGACAACACCCAGGTCATGCGTGATGAACAACATGCTCATCTGTGTTTGTTTTTGAATGTCTGCCAATAGATCCAGGATTTGTTTTTGGATTGTTACGTCCAACGCTGTCGTTGGTTCGTCACAGATCAAAACATCCGGATTACAAGCGATCGCCATCGCGATCATAATACGTTGACGTTGACCGCCCGAGAATTTGTGAGGGTAGAAGTAAAGTCTTTCCTCTGGATTTGGGATGCCCACTTTTTTCAAAAGCTCCACACCGCGAACCAACGCTTGTTCTTTCGTCAGGTTTTGGTGAAGCATCAAAGTCTCAGTGATCTGATCAGCAACGGTCAAAACCGGATTCAAGCTGGTCATTGGTTCCTGGAAAATCATGGAGATTTTAGCACCACGGATTTCGCGCATTTTGTCTTCAGGAAGTTTTAGAAGGTCGTTGCCTTCGAACAGGATTTCACCACTGGTAACTTTGCCTGGGTGACCGATCAAACGCATGATCGCTAGGGAAGTAATACTTTTACCGGAACCGGACTCGCCCACCAGGCCGACAGTTTTGCCTTTAGGGATTGAAAAGGAGATGTGTTTAACAGCTTTAACGATGCCGTCATCCGTTTTGAATTCAACAGCAAGGTTTTTAACTTCAATGACATTGTTATTGTTCATTTTTCTCTCTTCCTGGGTAGCATCAATACATTATCCGGTTCAGTCATTTCCCGGCTGTCCGGAGGTGTACTGTCCTTCGACGCGGGGTGGGCCCCTTCGCCGCCGTCCAAGAGTAGCAGATAAGCCGACAATCTGTAAGCAAGATCGTGTGCTGCGTAGTTACTTAATTGGATGCGCATGGGCCCAAAGTTTATCTGAATTAAGTCATTTTTGTCGTCTCGTCCAAAATAAAATTCATCCGTGGTATCGAAAAATGTTCTTTTTTCTGAATAGTCCATGAGAACCCCTCTGCTTATGCCTTTAATGTGCGCGGGGAGAGCCGAAACGGTCAATAAAATGGGCCCATTTGGTGAATTGGTTTTCAATGGGCACTCAATTGGAAATCATTTGGTTGGATGACATAAAATCCACCGCAAAAGTCTGCTCAAGTTTTTAGCTTTTCCCTCTGAAATTCTTCATCTAGGATAAGGATTATGGATAAGAAAAGTTTCGCAGTCGCTCCTGATCACACCGCTGTCCGCGTGGCTCTTTGGCGCGCCCTTCACGTTCAAGTGGACCCAGCTCCCCATGTTTTTGAGGACTCCCTGGGGGCGGTGATCGCCGGGGAAGAAAATTGGCGCAGTCGCTCTGATATGGAGATAAATTTTTCAAAAAATATGCGGGCTTCCATCGTCGTACGGGCAAGGTTTGTGGAGGACCTGGTTGAAGAGGCAATTAAACAACGCGTCAGCCAGTATGTGATCCTGGGAGCGGGGCTTGATACCTTTGCTCAGCGTCACCCGGAATATCAATCCCAGCTTAAGGTTTTCGAGGTCGATCAGCCGGGGCCTCAAGCCTGGAAAAAGCAACAGCTTGTCGCCAAAGGGTTAGAGATTCCCAAAAATCTTAATTTCGTACCGGTCGATTTTGAAGTGGGGGAGTCTTGGTGGGATCAACTTATTGTTGCCGGTTTTGATCCGCAAGAACCTGCCGGAGATTTTGGACTTGGCTGAAAAAGCGGGATTCTAGGACTTCCAGTTTGTATCCGCACAGGACCTTTTTCAAAAATATCTTTCAAGAGGCACAGATGGATTGAATGCGGGGACTGCAGAAGGATTCGTGGTCTGTCGGACCTAATAATAAATTGGAAATTGCTTTCAATACGCTTCATACTAAAAGAATGAAGAGCTATTTCGGATTCGTCGTTTTAGGTTCATTGGTTTCACTCGCAAATTTCGCAAATGCTTCCTGTCCTGCATGGATCAAGGACAAGCAAAGCTTACCGCTGTGCCCGGAAACTTCGTTGTTGTCGGAAACCTATCCTGCAGCGGCATTGGTGGTTTCAGATCGCAGCACAATGGGATACAGGGACGAATCCTTTCCCGCGGAAGTCATTGCTAAATATTTAAAAGCCCAGCCTGATCGGGCGCCGCTTTTTGTACTGCCGGTGGATAATGAGACGATGACAGTCATCTACCGGAAATTGGAGGAGATGCCCGGCACTCCTGAACAAAAAGCACTCTGGAAAAAACAGATCGTTCAAGTGAAGGGAAAAAGCTACCCTTGGCAGCAGGACTATTTCGAGAGTTTTGCAAATCCGCGCACAGGTAAAATGGAAATTCGCGAAGTCGGTAACTACGGAGAGACCGAGACTTTTAATGCCATCGCCGCCGAGCTGAACAAGTGTGGAATTTCCACAGGCAAGGTTCTGAAAAATCGGGAAGGCGTCAGTGGTACCTACGGCGGAAATATTGAAGCGCTACCTGGTGGCATTTGCATGGTTGGCAACGATAGCTTTGAAACTCACACAGACTGGTCTGACTATGTCGATCAGTTTTGTGGCAAAGATCCGGATATGCGTATCGAAGTGCCAACTTACTTTATGACAGTCGGGCACACTGATGAAATCGTAAAAGTTCTTCCTAGCAATAGTTCCGGCTCCTGCGGATTTTCAGTGAGTATCGCCAGTCCCAACAAAGCTTTGGAGTTGCTTAAATCTCAGGGTAAGGATCTGTTCATTCAGAATCCAGAAAAAGTCATGATACCTTTCCGGGATGCTAATAATAAGGGAATGCAAGGTCCCGGCAATGGACTGAAAACGGTTTGTCGTGCGGTCCGGGGAAAAGATGCCGTTCCAAGAACTCGGGGGGACTCGGGTGTCAGTTTCTTAGAGTGGATTACTCAGCCTCGCACTGTCCACGCAAGCCAGGACGTTTGTGCCTCGATCACCAATGCAGAAGTGTACAACACTGTGATGCAAGACCAGCAGATAAGGGAATACAATCAGGGCATTCAAAAAGAAATGGATCGATTGAAGGCCGTCATCAGGCAAAAGCTGGTAAAGAAAATGCCTCAGTGCAAAGTTGATTTTATCGATGTACCGAATCTCTTTTTTGGGGGCGCCGTGGTGAGTGGCGAGGCAAGGCCTTTATCGGCCGCGACGGGGGATTCGATTTTACCCAATCCCGCAAACGCTCTTAGCGCAGGAAATACTGTTATTTCTCCAGAGCCACAAAACAAAGCATTCAAAAATTATATTTCTACTGAATACGCCAAGCGGGGGATAAAGGCAGACTTTGTGAATACCTATTCCTATGGACACGTGGGTGGAGGGAATTTGCACTGTGCAACTCATACGATCCATGCTTGTAAGGGGCGGGGTGGGCAATGAGATTGATATTACTTACCCTGGTGTTGGGAATCGCTCAGCCTTTGTTTGCAGCGGAAGTCGTACTTCAATGTAAGTCTGGCACTGGCGCAAAAATGGTGGAATTCAGTTTTCAATCTGATGGGAAGGCTTTGCTGAAATACGATGGCAGAAGCTGCGAACTGCAACCCGTTGCGGGCCGTCACCTTCCTTTGGGAGCTGTCCCGCATGTAATGATTGATTTTGATCGCGGGTCTTGTCAGGAACCTGTGCTACTGCACGGACGCGTGAAGATTTTGCTTGGCGGTAAAAACAAGAATCAAGGATTTCTGTTGTGGAAGCAGAATTCAGACACTTCCCGGTGTGAAGTCAGCAAGATGCAGAATGAATTACTGATCGAAACATTTAAAAAACTCAAAATGTAAGTATTAATTTGCGGTCCTTAGAAGAATCGGTTTATATGAATCCAATACCCGGTTGTGAGGCTGCAATTTGACTCTGGAAGAACAGAAAAAAACAGCAGGACATTTTAATTTCTGGTTGCTCCAGAACAGGATCACTTTTTATTCCCTGATTGCGATCCTGCTGCTGTCAGCACTTTTTGCGACTGGTATTATTCTGTTTCCGGCGTTTAGCACCTCTCAATTTGTGGCTTTTATTGTTTTGATTCCGGCTTTGGCCTGCTTAGCTCTGGCGACTTGTCATGCCTCTAATCTTGAATCCACCCGCGCTCTTAAAGAATATCAGGAGATGCACAAACAAGTGTTGGAAGCTGAGGGCTCGCGTATCACTCTGGATCGCTTCTTTTCTATTTCCAGTGACCTGATGGCTGTGGCCGGAAAAGACGGCATGCTTAAAAAAGTCAGCCGCTCCCTGGTCAGAACTTTAGGTTATAATGAGCAGCACCTTTTAAACACTCCTTTTGTTGAGTTTATTCATCCTGATGACCGCGAATCCACGCGCCGAAATATTGAATCTTTGAATATGGGCGTGCGTTCGGTGGGATTTGAAAATCGTTACAGAACTTCATCCGGCGACTATCGAACTCTTAGCTGGAGTGCGGCTGCTGACATGGAATTGGGAGTTCGATTTGCCTCTGCCCGGGATGTGACGGACGAGCGAAACTTTCAGATTCGCGTTCAAAAGATTTTGGATGTGGCGCCATTTCTTTTAGTGGTGAAAGACACGACCGGAATCATCACCAGCTGCAATGCAGCTTTTGCGAACGCAATTGGTCTTGATCGTGATTTCATTATTGCGCGACATGAAGATCAATTTAAAGATTCGGGAATCATGAAATCCCATGCACAAGAGCAGGAAGTAATCCGATCGCAACGTGCAGTGACCTTTGATGAAGACCTTGTTGTGCAAGGCATTCAGGGCCGTTATCACTCCACCGTTTTTCCTATTCACGATCAAATGGGTGAAATCGCATCGGTCGGCAAGGTTTCGTTAAAAGCTGGAAATTGATTTGCTATGTATGTTTGCATCGGCATTGATTTTTTTTAGTCAGTGAAGAATGTCGATGTAAATCTTAATGAATGCGAATCATTCATGCATTTCTTCTGGTGGTATTCCTATTGCCGTTAAGTTCCCTGTCTGCGGAAGCCAAAAGACCGCGCATTGGCTTGGTGCTTGGAGGTGGCGGTGCCCGGGGTATGGCCCATGTCGGCGTCATTGATGTCCTGGAGAAAAACCGGATTCCTGTTGATTGTATTGTCGGCACCAGTATCGGTTCTTTAGTGGGCGCCGGATACGCAGCAGGCCGCACTCCCAAAGAAATGAAAGAGCATATCGAACAGGCCGACTGGTCGCGGATGTTTTTGGCTCGTCCACCACGTCAGGCTTTTCCTTTCCGGCGAAAACAGGATGATGCTCTTTCGATGCTTGGCGTGGAAGTGGGCTTAAGTGACAAGGGGCAAATACTGCTTCCATCGTCGGCTATCAGCACGCAGGAGATCGAATACTTCCTGCGCACGCTCACATATAGCTTAACTGTTCCAAACTTTGACGGCCTGACAATACCTTATCGTGCCATCGCCACAAACATTGTAAATGGCGAAATGGTGGTGCTAAAGGACGGAGATCTGGTGACAGCGATGCGCGCCAGTATGGCCGTTCCCGGTGTTTTCCCATCGGTTCCCAGCCAAGGACGGCTTTTGGCGGATGGGGGACTGGTTCGCAATCTTCCCGTGGACGTGGCCAGAAAAACCTGTGCGGATGTGGTGATCGCGGTCGATGTCAGTTCTGCTCCTCTGCAACGCGATGAGATCCGTGGGATTTTGTCAGTCATGGATCAATATACTCGCTTGATGATGATTCAAAACGTCCAGCCGCAACTGGAAACCTTGACAGCGAAAGATGTACTGATCAGTCCGACCTTTCAAAATCTGGGATCCACTGATTTTGGAAAAAGCGAACCGTTGATTCAAGCAGGAGCCGAGGCAGCACTCAAAATGCTGCCAAAACTTTCCCAGTACTCTGTTTCGGAAGAACAATATGCAGAGTGGAAGAAAAACCGGGAAGCCCGGAAAAGTCCGGTAAAAAATCTTAAAAAGATTTCTGTTGGGCCCAGCGGATGGGTGAATCCACAAACCTTGGTGGGCGAGCTGGATGTGAAAACCGGCGAAGCTTTTCCCAAAGACTCATTTCATAAACAGTTGATGTCCCTGTATGCGACCGGTGATTACAGTCAGCTTGATTATGAACTGCATGAAGGAATTAACGGACAGGATCTATTGGTTTTACCGGTTGAGAAAAGCTGGGGTCCCAATTATTTAAACTTTGGTTTAAGCCTGGGTACTGACTTTGAAAGTTCTTATCCTTGGAATCTGACCGCGATGTATCGTCGAACGTGGATCAATGATCTGGGCGCTGAATGGAAAACGATCGTTCAGGCAGGTAACTCGTCCCGCATCAGCACCGAATTTTATCAACCCCTGGCGGTTGGAAAAAGTGGATTCGTTTCTCCGTACTTAAAATATTACCGCATTCCATTGGCGGTATGGCAGGATGGCGAGGAAATCGCCAAGTACAAATATTCCAAAGTTTCTGCAGGTGCTGATATCGGAGCCGGTTCCAGATTTGGTGAGCTGCGATTTGGTCCGGCGTACAATGTGTATAGTGCATCACGTACTATTGGTCTGTCGGTCCTCCCAAATTCCAGAACCTATGATTACGGGCTCCGACTGAATTTGTTTTATGATCAGTTGGATAATTATTTTTTCCCCAGCGAAGGCCAATCGCTCGATCTTTACGCTTACTATTCCATCGGTGCCTCTGACGATATCAAGAACTACGGAATTTACGGTTTAACATTTCGCGATGCTTTAAGAGCAGGTTCCGGTGCTTTTCAATTTACGGTAAAAGGTCAAACCTCCACTGGAGACAGCACCGTTTTGGCCGATGTGAGCTGGCTGGGCGGTTTCCTGAATTTGTCGAGCTATCGATATCAGGAATTGATCGGGGATCAACTCGCTTACGGATCGGTACAGTATTATCATCCGACGGGACTTTTTTCTGGAAGTTACTGGGGCTTGGCTGCAGAGACCGGCCGGGTTTTCAATTACTTTGATGAACGGCTTGCAGACAACTGGCACTACTCGGGAACTATGTATCTGGCTTACGACAGCATTCTGGGGCCGATGTATTTCGCGACAGCCTATGGTGATAACGAAGTCTGGAGTTTTTATTTTATGTTAGGCAAACAATTCTAATATTTGAAAGGTCAGGTTATGGGCACTGAATGGGGACTGGCGAGAAATTTATTTGCTTCCATTTTTATCCTGCTGCTAATCGCAGGAAGCTTTGCCATAATGACGCCATTTCTGCCGTCATTAATTTGGGCCACGATGATCGTGGTGGCAACCTGGCCGTTGCTGTTAAAAGCGGAAAGAGCTTTTGGCAGTCGTAAGCTTGCGGTGACCACGATGGTTTTGGCCATGGCCTTGATTGTGATTTTGCCGATGATGGTTGCGGCCTATGTGTTGTTAACTCATGTTGATGATGCTTATGCCTGGTTAAAAGATCTTAAAAGTTTTACTCTGCCGATGGCGCCCGCAGGTTTGGCGAGTGTTCCTTTTGGTGATCGAATAACTACCGAATGGAATACAATCGCGGTGAAAGGGCCTGGAGCACTGGCCGAACTATTGCGCCCACATCTGCGAAGTATTCTGAACTTTGTCACGGACATGGCGCAAAGTACGGGATTGCTTTTTGTCCATTTGATTTTAACCACAGTAATATCGGGAATTCTTTATGCTCAAGGAGAAACGGCAGCAAAAGGTGTGTTGATGTTTGCCAGACGCATTGATGGTGACCGCGGGGAGTCTGCTCTGGTTTTAGCAGGACAATCCATAAAATCAGTGGCGATGGGAATTGTGGTGACGGCACTTCTGCAAACAACATTGGGAACTTTGGGAGTTTGGATCGCGGGTGTTCCGTACGTGGGTGTCCTTGGTGCGATCATGTTAGTGCTTTGTATTGCGCAACTCGGGCCCATCATTCCCATGCTTGCGGCAGTGGCGTGGTTGTTTCAGCATGATCAAAAATTGGCTGGCTCAATTTTGATTGCGTGGACTCTGGTTGTGGGATTGATGGATAACGTTGTTCGACCGCTGCTGATTAAACGCGGGGCGGATTTACCGCTGCTGTTGATTTTTGCCGGAGTCATCGGGGGGCTATTGGCTTTCGGAGTTGTGGGACTTTTTATTGGTCCGATGACCTTGGCAGTGGCTTTCAGATTGGTAGAGGCTTGGACGAAGGAAACGCCCAAGCCCAGCATCCGTCCGATCTTCCACGAACCGCAAAAACCATTGGATCACTAGTTCTTCTTAGTGGAATTTTCCTGTGGGCGCTCCCAGCCTCCGCCGAGCGCCTTGTACAGATCAACGACCGCAACCAGTCTGGACTGTTGAGAACGAACCAAGTCCAGTTGCACATCAAATAGCTGGCGTTCTGCATCCAAAACTTCCAGATACGGTGATTGACCATTCTTATAGCGCAAATTTGCCAGATATAAATTTCTCTCGACAGCTGTTACTTGCAACTTTTGTGAGTCAACGACGTCGCCATAGGATTTGTAAGTTTTTAAAGAATTTCTTACCTCCATAAATGCATTCTGAATTGCCTGACGATATTGGGCCAATGCTGCTTTCTGACGGGCGGTGGCGGCCTCGACCATATAACCAGTGCGGCCGCCGTTAAAGATCGGCATGGAGATGCCGGCACCATAGGAATACACTTGCGATTCACCTTTAAAAAGATTCTTTAAATCCGAACTTTCAAAGCCGAATCCTCCAGTCAAAGAGATCGTCGGAAAATAGTAAGCCTTTGCCGCGCCGATATAGGCGTTCGCGGAAATCAGATTCTGTTCTGCGGCGGCGATATCAGGTCGTCTTTCTAAAAGTGAGGATGGTAAAAGAGTTGGCAATGTTGGCGGAGATGCAATTTCATCCAATCGAAGTCCCCGGGCAATCGGGGATTCGATGATGGCACGGGGATCACGCCCGATCAGCACCGAAAGAAAACTTTCTGCCTTTGAAACCTGGTCTTCAAGTTTTGAAACCGAGGTTTGTGCCGAATGCATCTCGGCTTCGGCTTGGCGGGCGTTCAGTTCATTTCCCACTCCGCCCTTAAAGCGTTTGTTAATCAGGTCATAGGAACCCTTGCGGGATTCAACGGTGTTTTTTGCAATGTTGTGTTGCAGATCCAGAGATCTCAGCGCGAAATACGCACTTACCACCTGGCTGATTAAAGTCAGCTGCACGTTGGAGCGATTGAAGTCTTCGCGTAACAGTTGCGCCCGCGCGGCTTCGTTGCTGCGGCGAATTTTGCCCCAGAAATCGATTTCATAACTAAGTACCACTCCCAAGGAAAAAAAATCAGTGTCACTGTCGGTATCAGGAATTAGCAGAGTCGGGCCGGTCTCGGAAATCTTTTCAGTTCCGGCAAGGCCACGCAAATCAAGGGTTGGAAAGAATTCTGATTTAGCGATGCCTAACCGCGCTCGCGCTTCATCGACACGAGCTAGGGCCACTTCCAAATCCAAGTTGTGTTCCAGAGCGGTCTTAATAAGTTGTTCCAGTGTTGGGTCGCCGAATTGCTGCCACCATTTAATATTGATTTTTTCCGCAGCAGTCTCTGTGCTGGAAAAGTTTGCCGGCATTCGTGTTTCCGGGCGCTTATAGTCCGGCCCAAAAGCGCAAGAAGTGGTGAAACCAACAATCCCAAGAACGGAGCCTATCATTTTAAAGTTCATGCGGTCCTCCGGCGGCAGCAGGTGTGCTTGGGGTCGCCGCGTGGGTATCTTTTTTTACTTTTGATTTCTTAATTTTTACGGACATGATGACCACGAAAAACATCGGGATAAAGAAGGTGGCAATAAAAGTACTGACCAGCATTCCCCCGATGATTCCTGTTCCGATGGAGTGACGACTGGCTGAACCTGCTCCGCTGGAAATCGCCAAGGGAACTGCACCCAGGATGAATGCCAGTGAGGTCATGACGATGGGACGGAAGCGCAGGCGTGCTGCTTCAATTGCCGCTTGCGTGGTATCAAGTCCTTCGTGCATTTTTTCGACTGCGAACTCCACGATCAGAATGGCATTCTTGGCAGACAGACCAATCAGTGTTACCAGGGCGATTTGGAAGTACACGTCGTTTTCCAATCCACGCAGCCAGTTGGCAGCCAAAGCTCCAAGTAGAGCATAAGGAACTGACAGCAATACTGAAAGAGGCAGTCCCCATTTTTCATATTGGGCAGCGAGTATCAAGAAGACGAACATCAAGCCATACAAAAAGACCGTGGCCGAAGCACCGCCTGTGAGTTTTTCCTGATAGGCTGTTCCGGTCCAGGCCACACCATAATCAGTTGTCAGATTCTGTGTCACAGCGTTTTCAACTGCTGCGATAACCTGACCCGAACTGTAACCGGGAGCGGGACTGGCGATAATACGGGCGGCAGGAAAGATATTCAGCCGCTCGACAATTTCAGGACCGGTGACTCTTTGTACAGAAAGAACGGAAGTCAACGGAACCATACTTCCCGTATCAGATCTAACATAGATGTTGCGGATATCATCCGGGCGGGCGCGGTAATCACCTTCGGATTGCAATTGAACCTTGAAAGTCCGACCAAATTTATTGAAGTCATTCACATAGTAGCTACCAAAGGTTGCGGACATCGCATCAAACACAGTGTTGATCGGAACCTGATAGGCTTTGGCTTTTTCACGATCCAGATTCAGGAAGAGTTGCGGGATATTGGCACTGTAATTTGAGCTGATCGTGCCAATGGCCGGGTTGCTGCGCAGTTGATCCACAAACTTGGTTGTCGTTATCGCTAATGTTTTACTGTCAGCGCCACCGCGGCTTTGCAGATAAAACTCCAGGCCCCCTGTGGTACTCATACCCACGATTGCTGGCGGACTGAACGCGATGATATTTCCGTCCCGAATGAATTGATTTAATCCAAAAAGACTTTTAACGATAGCTTCAGCAGATTGGTTTTTTTCCGGTCGGTCTTTCCAGTCTTTTAGAGTGATGAAGCTGGTGCCGGTATTCGTTCTGTTAGAGCCGGTGATTAAGTCAAAACCTGACAGCGAGAACACGTCCTGCACATTGCTGTTGTTACTTGTAAAGTTATCCATCTGGTCTGTGACCTTGATGGTTCTCGCCAAAGACGCCCCATCCTGCAGGTTCGGAACACCAAAGACGTATCCCTGATCCTCGTTCGGAACCAAACCGCTTGGCAGAATTTTAAAGAAGGTCATGATTCCAAAACAACATCCGATGAAAATCACAGCGCTGATCAGAATACGTTTATTGAAGAAGCTGACTCCGCCGACATATCCCGTGGTGATGCGATCAAAAAAGTTATTAAATCCGCGGAAGAAGCGGTTCGGTTCATGAACTTCGTCCTTTAATATTAAAGCACAAAGAGCCGGTGTCAGAGTTAAGGCCACCAACCCTGAAATCGCCACTGAAACGGCAATGGTGATCGCGAACTGTTTGTACATTTGTCCGGCCATACCACCGACGAAGGCGACCGGAATAAACACGGCACACAGCACGAATACGATTGCAATCACGGGACTGGTCACTTCTTCCATGGCTTTAATAGTGGCTTCTTTAGGCTTTAGCTTTTCGGTTCGCATGATACGTTCGACGTTTTCCAAAACGACGATCGCATCATCGACGACGAGCCCGATGGCCAGCACCAGACCAAACAGTGTTAGAGTGTTGATTGAAAACCCCAGCGCATACATACCTGCAAAAGTGCCGATGATTGAAACTGGAACGGCGAGGCAGGGGATAAGAGTGGCGCGCCAGCTTTGCAGAAACAGATAGACCACCAGGAAAACCAGAATCATCGCTTCCATCAGCGTTTTAATAACCTCCGCAATGGAAACTTCAATAAACTTGGTCGTATCGAAAGGAATGTCGTAAGCCAGTCCGGGCGGGAATTTTTGCGAAAGTCTGTGCATGGTCTCTTTAACCAGATCCGCAGTTTGTACTTGATTTGCTCCCGGTGCCAGGTAAACGCCGATACCGATTGCGGGCTTTCCGTTCCATTTGGTGGATACATCGTAGCTTAATGCACCCAATTCGACACGCGCGACATCTTTAAGTCTTAGTTTTGAGCCATCGGTATTGGAGCGAATGATGATGTCTTCAAACTGTTTTGGATTATCCAAACGTCCTTGTGTGGTAACAGTAAAAGTAAAATCCACGGGATTACTTAGTGGTTCTGCGCCGACTTTACCTGCAGCAAACTGGGCGTTTTGCTCTTTCACCGCTTTAATCACATCCGTCGCGGTGACTTTTAGTTGTGCCATGCGATCAGGCTGCATCCACAGACGGATCGAATAGTCCTGAGCTCCAAAAATCGAGGCATCGCCCACACCGGGAATACGTTTGATTTCATCAAGTACGTTAATCAAGGCGTAGTTACTGATATAGACCGAATCATATCGCAGGTCCGGAGCGCGAAGACCGATGATCTGCAAAATCGCCGAAGATTTCTTTTTGACCGTCACACCCTGGCGACGAACTTCCTCGGGTAAGGAGGGCATGGCAATTTGCACCCGGTTATTGACGTTGATGGTGTTCTGATCGGGATCTGTGCCGATCGCAAAGGTCACGGTCAAAATCATGTCACCGTTACTGGAGTTCGTTGACTGCATGTAGAGCATGTTGTCGACACCGTTGACCTGCTGTTCAATCGGTGCTGCGACAGTAGAGGAAATGGTTTCGGCGGAAGCTCCCGGATATTTTGTCGTGACCGATACCTGCGGTGGCACGATTTCCGGGTATTGAGAGATGGGGAGTGCCTGGATTGCGGCGTAGCCCGCGATCATAAAAAGTAATGAGATGACGGCCGAGAAAACAGGTCTGTTAATAAAGAATTTTGAAAACATGGTTCACCCTATTTTTTGGCGATGGCATTTGGACTGACGACTTTCACTTTTTGTCCGTTGCGAACCTTGGCAGCACCTTCCACAATAATCAACTCACCACCACGCAGGCCGCGGTTTACCAGAATATCGCCGGCAATTTCCTGTCCCAGCTCAACTCCAACCTGGCGGGCAACGCTTTCGGCAGATACGGTAAAAATCACCGGCCCATTTTGTGTTTGCACCACTGACTTTTGCGGTATCGCGATGGCATTTTTGATAATGAAGCCCTTCATATAGACGCGAACGAATTGTCCTGGTCGTAAAGAGGTATCCGCGTTGTCGATACTGGCGCGAGCCTTGACAGTACCCGTGGAGGTGTCGACCAACTGGTCGTTGAAATTCAAGTAACCGATTTTTGGATAAAATTCCCCGTCACCGAGTTTAATTTGAACTTCCATTTTCTCCAGACTTTCTGGACGGCCCAATTTTCCCTGTGCAGCCAATCGGCGAAGTTCTAAAAGTTCAGAATCGGTATAACTAAAGTTCACGTAGGCGGGATTCGTTTGAGAAATGGTAGTTAGCAGGGACTTCTCTGAATTAGGAACAATCAAGCTGCCTTCTGCGACGGTCTGTTCACTGGTGTAGCCTTCAATCGGTGCTGTCACATCGGTGTAGCTTAAGTTCAACTGCGCCTCATCCAGTTTCGCCTTTGCCGCATCAAAAGCGGATTTGGCAGCATTGAACATAGCCACTGCATCGTCGCGGTCTTTCTGGCTGACGGCATTTTCTTTATATAGCGGAACAATACGATTCATTGATTGGCGCGCATTGATCATGCGGGCGCGCTGAACTTCCACCTCGCCCTTGGCTTGAGCGACGGCAGCGATATAAGGAGCGGGGTCAATTTTAAATAAAAGACTGCCGGATTTAACTTTGTCGCCTTCTTTGTAGTAACGCTTCAAAAGTATTCCGCCGACTCGGGCACGAACCTGAATGTCGCGAATCCCGGAAATTTGTCCAACGAACTCTTTGGTTAAGGGAATGTCCCTGGATACGACTTTCATCGCCGTTACTTCTGGCACTAGCTGAAGTGCCTGTGGAGCTTCTTTCTTTGTGCAGGCCAGTGTGAAAAACAGCAAACCCAATATTATCAATCTCGGATTCATAAATTCCTCATTTTTCTAGTCGTGTCGATAGAATAAAATCAACACCAAAGGATTTATTACTTACAGATTGAATAGGGAGACCCAAGGTCGGGGATGTATTTTATCAGAGCAGGCAGCAAGCCTGCTCCGTTTGCTTTTAGTGCGACTTAACTTTTAGATCACCGGATCCGGATTTTGCATCTACAGCAAATCCTGCATCCTTATTGGTGCCGAATTCATTTTCCGTGTGTCCACTTGCTGCAATGATTTTCGCTTTAATCTGACTGCCTTTAGGCAAAAGCAAAGTCGAATTGCCGCTGCCGTTTTTCAGTTCCGCTTTGCCTTTGTCAGGCAGGGACGTGTAAGTCAGCATCATGTTGCCAGATCCCGCTTTAACATCGGAACTGCCGGTGATGCCTTTGACTTCGATATTCCCAGCTCCAGACTTTCCATCTACTTTCGTAAAGTTACCTTCAGCCAGAATGGAACCTGCTCCCATTTTAAAATCCAAATCGCCTTGAGTTCCTTTGGTGACGATTTTGCCGGTACCCATTTCCAGATCCAGCTTCACCATTTTTGGTACTTTGATATCCAGGTCGACAACACACTCGGCTTTGCCTTTGCGTTTTACTTCAACCAACAGTTTTGTGCCGGAGCGTTCCGCATTCACTTTGCACATTTCCGGCATCGTGTTTTTAGTAACAGTGACCGTGGATTGAGTGCCCTCGATCGCGTTGATGTTCACTCCACCATTGTGGTTCTCAACATTCACACGCGTGATGCCGTTTGCATCAAACGTGCGAGAGTCCGCCGCAAATAGATTTTGCGAGGCCAGGCAGGCCGCAAGAATTAAAAGTTTGTTCATGATGTCTCCTTGTAAGAATAAATCTACACAAGGAGGTTTATTAAGATACTTACTTTTTCTTAATTTTAAATTCAATCTGACGTTTGATGGATTTACCCAAATTGTCTCGAGTTACCGCGAAAGTTAAGGTCCATTCGTTCTTATTGGATTTATCCAAAATGACTTGATGGGATTCTTCGCTCCAGTTGGTGGTGTTTTTGATTTTGTCGGTGGTCAACGTTGACACGTCGTCTTCGACTTCAAACTTATCAGCAGGGGTCATCCAGAAATCCGTGTTCACTGTGGTGTCGGCTTCGGATTTAAAGACGAAACCGACAGAAGAACCTTTCCCTTTGGGATTTGATTCAGGACGGGCGGCCCCAATCGTCACCGATTTCAGTTTGCAGTCCAATTGGAACGTCTGACCTGCACAACCCGTGATTGAGTACTGTCCGTAATCAGCTTTAAAGGGTGGGGGAGGAGGGCTGCCTTCCTCGGCTTGTGCAAAGACAGAAAATACAGAAACAACCAAAAGCGCAGTAATAACTTTCATTGAACCTCCCTTTTTTGTAAATGATGGGATGTTTCAAAGTGTGTGTCAAATCTCGGCTGTGTTCCCTTTCGAGTGCAGCCGATTGTTGCGCGATTTAAAATGACGCATTCCGCATGATTCTCAATACACTTTGAATGTTCCTCTGTTATTGACAACTTTTAGCGAAACCAATAACCCCTGCCCATGCATAAAATTCTATTTAATTTAATGATCGTTATTCTAGGTGTTCCAGCTTTTGCGTGCCCTGAACTTTCAGGCCAATTCGACTGCGAGGGAACAACGGGCCCCGTGAACACTTTTATATTCAGTTCTGGCACAGAACGCGGTCAGGCTGTCTATTACGTCAACGGCACGAAGCTTGTTGCTAATGGTATTCCGGAGACCCGCAATCGCGGTGATGCATTTCCGTCGGTTTATACTGCCACTTGTGCGGAACAAAGTCTTAACACCCGCATCCAAACTTCTGTGTCCTCTTCAATCTGTCCATCGATGCCTTTGGCTGTTGAGTCTCTGACAGTGTTCACGCGCAAGGGCGAGCAGATCGAAATGGATGATCGCACGATCTTGCGCTGTCCGGGTAAAGAAACAATGAACATTCACCACGTCTATACTTGCAAAAGAAAGTAGGATTTAAATGAACTGCAAAAAGCATCTGGCTCTGGCTGCTGTCTTCGCATTATCTTTGGTTGCTTCCACGGCGAGCGCTTCAAAGTTTCTGATTTCTTTTAAAGATCAAAATCGTGCTCAAGAATTTAAATCCAAAATGCAGAACTCAGGCATTCTTTTGGTTGAAGACTTGGGAGCATTAAAAGTCCTGATCATCGATGCGGAAAATCAGGAACAGATCATGCACCTGGTTGATCCCAAAGATCTGAACTTCCTTGAAAAACAAGCCATCTTCGCTGCTCCTCGTGTTCAACTGGCGCCAACGGCTTCCGTCGGTCTTCCGCGCATGACTTTGATGAGTGGTCAGTTGCCAGTCTCTAAGGGTCTAACCCTGATCAAAGCACCACAAGTGTGGAGCATGAGTCGTGGTAAAGGTGCTCGCGTAATGGTGATCGATTCCGGTATCGATAAGAATCATCCGGTATTTGCAGGGCGTATTGAGCAGGTTCGCAACTATACGGATGAAGGTGGCGAACAGGATGTCACGGACACTGAGGGACATGGAACTCACGTTGCTGGCATTATTGCAGCTCAAGCAGCGGTTGAGGCCGTAGGGGTTGCGCCTGAAGCAAAACTTTTGATCGCCAAAGTTTGCGGCATCAAAGGCTGCACCAACGATGCAGTAGCCAGAGCTCTAGGATGGGCTTTGCGTGAGGATGTTGATGTTGTGAATTTGTCTTTGGGCGGAGCTGGCAGTGTTGTTGAGCGTTTCATGATCAACCAATTGGATGGTCATAAGGTTCCGGTTGTGGCCGCTATGGGTAATAATGGCGCAGAAGCGACTCCGCTTCCTGCAGGTTATTCATCCGTAACTGCCGTAGGTGCCGTGGATATGAATGGCAAGCGTGCGGAGTTTTCAAACTGGAGTGCCGCTCTTGATATTATGGCTCCAGGGGTTGGTATTCGCTCCTCCGTTCCACTGGGTACCGGTCGCGTGGGCATGGCAAGTTTCCAAACTGAAGCTGGATCTTTCCAGGTTCTTCCCTCTGTGACTTTTGCAGATGTGCCTAAGGCTGCACTAAACAGCTCGGCTGTGTTTGGTGAGTTCGGTACTATCGATGAACTTGCCAAAATTGCTGCTGCTGGGAAAATCCTGGTAGTAAAACGTGGCAATCTTCCTTTGCTTGAGAAAATCAAAAATGCACAAGCGGCTGGGGCGACAGCGATTATTATCTGTAATAATGATTCAGCCTTGGTCAGTGGTTCACTAAGCGAAGATAAAAGCGAGATCAAAATCCCTGCAATGATGGTTGAAAAAACGGCGGGCGAGGATCTGATTCGTAGCCTATCGAAGTCTCCTTCATTGATTGTGCGCCTTGAAGTGCAAGGTGCCGACTATGCCGAGTTCAGCGGAACCTCGATGGCTTCGCCTTACGTGGCTGGCGTCGTGGCATTGATGAAATCCGTGGTGCCGGGAATCACGTCGTGGAAAATACGTCAAATCCTGGATGCGACGGCGGTACCGATGAAAACAGAGATTCCAAATCAGACTGGCAAAGGTTTGATAAATGCAAAAGCTGCTGTTGATGAAGCCTACGCGGTTCGCAAAAAGTATAAGAAAATTAAGTAAAGATTTTGTTAAAAGAACCGGTCTAAAAAACCGGTTTTTTTATTTATAAAAGAAAACGTCATAACTATTGTAACTTCTTTCGCGCGTCCTCCTCGGGCGTATACCTTTTAAGAATATTCAGCAGTGTCCCGTCGGCTTTCATTTTTTGAATGGCCCGATCGATGAGTTCTTGTTCATTTTTGGACATACGGACTTTGGAAGATATCCAGCCCACGTTTACAACCGTCTTTGGATCCAATATTTGGATGATTTGTTCGTTGAGCTGGTATTTTTTTTTACATAGTGGTTCGCTGTTAGGGTTGTGTACATAACAGCATGGATACGTCGTTCTTTCAAAAGTTGAAACAACCCATCCGGGGCAGGAGTGGTGACGAGGCGGTTTTCTTTTGTCAGCAGTTGAAACTCCTCTTTAGTTAATGCGTTTTGTCCGCCAATCAGTGCGCCGAATTTTACAGTCTTATCGTCGATAACTTCTTCAATAGACTTATACTTTCCCCCCAATTCTTTAAGAACAAACAGAGCTCTTTCGCTTTTATAAATCGGATGAAAATCACCCACGCTTTCAAACTCCGATGTGGAAGCGGAAGGAAGAAACATATCTATGCGCATTGTGCGCATCTGATTGATAGCTGATCGCCGGGGGTATTCGTTTTCAGAAAACTTACATCCCGTGCGTTTTTCGAGTTCCTGTATTATGTCGTGGGCCAAACCTTTTAGGCGTCCACCTTCACGAAAGGCCAAGGGCTCATAAGCTGCCAGTCCAACATCGAACTTTCTTCCACAAACTTCGGTGACTGCTAAAGCGTATGTGCTGAATCCAATCAAAACCTGCAGTGAGATTAAAAGGCTAATAGCTTTCATGCTGTGATTCTAGCTTAGGAAGATGGGTGAATCACGATTAGCGGCCGTTATATGTTAAATAAAAAAAGGGTCTCGTGAAGAGACCCTTTTCAATTCAATATGTGAATTTAGAATTACAGCATTGAAGCGACTGCGTCTTTTTCCTCAGTCAGCTCTTTCAATGTGTTGTTCATTTTCTCGCGAGAGAAAGCGTCGATCTCAAGACCTTTTACGATCTCGTATTCGCCGTTTTTGCAAGTTACAGGGAAGCCGTACATGATGCCTTCTGGAATGTCGTATGAACCGTCAGAAGGGATACCCATAGTAACCCACTCACCATTAGTTCCCAACCACCAGTCACGGATGTGATCAACCGCTGCAGAAGCGGCAGAAGCGGCAGAAGACAAACCACGCGCTTCGATGATCGCAGCACCACGTTTGCCAACTGTCGGGATGAATGTGTCTTTGTTCCAAGTATCCCCATCAGCAGTTCCAAGTTTTAGCAACTCAGGAACTTTCGCGCCGTCAGCAGTTGCGAAGCGAACATCTGGGTACATAGTTGGGCTGTGGTTACCCCAAACTGCAACTTTTTTGAAAGAAGCAACTGGTTTACCAGTTTTAGTAGCCAGTTGAGACAATGCGCGGTTGTGGTCCAAACGAAGCATTGCTGTGAAGTTTTTCGCTTTTACGCGACCGTGCTTCATTGCAGATTTCATTGCGATGTATGCGTTTGTGTTTGCCGGGTTACCAACAACCAAAACTTTTACATTTGGATTTGCGTGTTTGCCGATAGCTTCACCTTGAACTGTGAAGATTTGGCCGTTCGCAGTCAGAAGATCTTTACGTTCCATACCAGGGCCACGAGGACGTGCACCAACAAGAAGAGCGATATCAGCATCTTTGAATGCAACAGCTGGATCACCAGTAGCGATCATAGAGTGCAATAGAGGGAATGCGCAGTCATCAAGCTCCATCATCACACCTTTAAGTGCTTTTTGAGCTTTTTCGTCTGGGATCTCTAGAAGTTGAAGAATAACTGGCTGGTCTGCACCTAACATCGCACCGCTAGCGATACGGAAAAGTAGGGCATAACCGATTTGGCCTGCAGCGCCTGTGACTGCAACACGTACTGGAGCTTTCATAATAAATCCTTTCGATATTTGAGCTAACTCAAAGAATTTAGACCTCTAAAACCCACTCGTCACGACTCGGAGAGCTTAAATTGACTTTTGACTGGTGGCGAAAAAGCGAGGAGGACTTTGGCGTATCAGATGCCTATCCGTTAGGCGGGGTCTTGGTTTAGGTTAACTATTTGATTTTACTTGTTAAAGTGGACTTGCGGGCGAACAATTGAAGGTTGTAGGAGTTGTTAGATGTGCCAGCTATTAGGAATGAACTGTAACGTGCCAACCGATATTTGCTTTTCATTTACGGGCTTCAAGGCTCGTGGCGGGCGTACGGATGTTCATCAGGATGGTTGGGGAATTGCTTTCTTTGAAGGCAAGGGAGTTCGTCAATTCCTGGATCCATTGCCTTCGGCTCATTCTCCCATCGCTGAACTGGTGCGAAATTACGCAATCAAATCCACCAACGTTGTTGCCCATATTCGTAAGGCCACTCAAGGAGTTGTGTCTTTGGAAAACACTCACCCCTTCATGCGCGAGTTGTGGGGGAGTTACTGGGTGTTTGCTCATAACGGGAATATTCTAAATTTCGATCCGGTACTGGATGGAACTTTCCGTCCAGTTGGTAGCACTGACAGTGAAAAAGCATTCTGCTGGATCATGCAGGGGCTGCAAAAGAAATTCGGTGATGTGTTTCCAAATCAAGAGGATCTATTTTCCACGATCCATGAACTTACTTTACAGATTTGTCCTTACGGGGAGTTCAATTTCCTTTTAACAAATGGAGATTATCTCGCGGCCCATGCGTCGACCAACCTTACCTACATTGTTCGCCAAGCCCCATTTCTGACGGCAGAGCTTAAGGACGAAGACGTAAAGGTCGACTTCAATTCGGTGACAACACCGCTGGATCGGGTCGCGATTATTGCGACGACTCCTCTGACCAATAATGAAAAGTGGATTCCAATGAAACCGGGAAGCCTGTGGATATTTCGCGATGGCCAAGTACTTGATAATCGCGACACCATTGCGGGCCCTGAGGAAAAGATTCTGAACAAATCCTGTTAAGGTGCCCAATCCATGCCGTCGGGGCGGGGACCGATATCCAGAGTTCGCAGAATTTTCATTTTGTTTAAATCGATAATTGAAATGTAACCAGCCGGCGTGCAGGAGACGAAAGCCCTCTCACCATCGGGTTCAATTAATATATGTGCCGCGCCTTTTCCAAGATTCAGCTTTTTAATCTCCTTCATAGAAGCCGCATCATAAATCAAAAGATCACCAGTTCTTAGACTTGATATCAGAACGCGTTTCCCGTCAGGTGTGAATTTGATTCGGCTGATTCCAAGAACTTTAGTGTTCAAAGTTTGAATCACTTTCTTTGAAGCAATATCCACGACTGAAATCGTCGCATCATGGGCATTAGTTACCCAAATTTTCTTTCCATCCGGAGAAACATCAAATCCTTCCGCACCTTTGCCTACTGGAATCACTGTTTGCAGCCAACCCATTTGAGGTTTTGCTCCAGGAAGGGGGGCTCCAATGGGTGGAATTGGTGGTGGTAAAAGTAAATTATCAAAAATGCTTATGGTCCCTGAATCAACATTAGAAACGTAGATCTGTTTTTGATCCGGGGAAACTTGAATCATGTGTGTTCTATTCTGTCCTACTCCCATGAGCCAATCGATTTTACTTTCTTTAAGATCAATGCGACCGACGGACTTGGAGCCCTCGGAGGTGAACCAGAGTTTTTCTCCGTTCACCACCATGCCGTGAGGACCAAGCAAGGCACCTGTATCGATAGAAGGAAGTGCTTTCATGGTTTTTATATCAATCACATTTATTTCATGAAGCTTTCCGCTGCCGGTATTCGACACATACGCGGTTTTTCCGTCAGAGGAAGTTACCACTTCATGGGGATCCGCACCTACAGTAGCCTTGCCCAGAATTTTCAAAGTGGATGTATCAATGAATACCAAAGTATGATCAGTTTTGGAGATTGCCAGCAACAGGCGATTTTTTTCAATGGCTTTTGCCTGAGCATTTGTAAGTGCCAATGTAAGAATCAAGATTAGGGAAATGTTCATCCAGAAAAAATACTTTGAGTTCATAACTAACCTGCTTATTTCAAATGCGACTTAATGGTTTGAATAAGTTGGTGCGAATTAATGGGTTTTGTCAAATGATCTGCAAATCCTGCAGCCAAGGCGCGTTCCTTATCTTCTTTCATTGCGTGTGCAGTCAGGGCGACAACGGGTCCTTGAAATCCCCGATGGCGAAGCTCTGATAATGTGCTGTAGCCATCAAGTCCCGGCATTTGTATATCCATTAAGACCAGATCATATTTTTGCATAGATGCCTGATTAAGAGCTGCCTCGCCGCTATCCACTTCGGTCACGTCAATTCCGGAAGTATGCAACAGAGATTTAATAAGTTCGCGGTTGTCCGGGGAATCATCAACCGCCAAAACTTTAAAACCAGAAAATGGTTTTTTACTTTCTGTTGATGCAGACTCGGAAGTTTGAGCTGCTGTGGCGTTCGTGACCTCATCAGCTTGGAATGAAAACTCGAAAGTACATCCATGATCAGGCTCGCAATGAATAATATTAACATCGCCACCCAAGGCGCGCGCCAGATTTCGGGATAGCGCCAGTCCTAAACCAGTGCCGCCGAATTTTCGGGTGGAAGTCGCGTCCGCTTGAGTAAAGGGCTGAAAAAGTCGATCGGCCTGCTCTTGAGTCATACCGATGCCGGTATCTTCAATCGTGAAGATGACCTTTTTACGAATTCCGTTTAAAGGCTCTGCCCGGCAGAATACTTTCACTGATCCCTGAGAGGTAAATTTGATAGCATTACCGATAAGGTTTATTAATACCTGACGTATGCGAACGGCATCTGTAATCACGACCAGATCGGCGATCTCGGTTAGGATACCGTTTAGTTGGATTTTCTTTTCCGAGGCATTATCAAAGAACATCGCCAGAACTTCCTGAAGCAAAGTTTGGATACTGACCGGCGCCATTTCAGTAGCCAGTTTACCAGCCTCGATTTTTGACAGATCCAAGATGTCGTCAATGATTCGTGTCAGGGAGGCACCATTGCGCCGAATGATTTCGAAGTATTGTTCTCTCTCGGGAGCTTCCAGATCTTGGGTTCCAATAATTTCTGCAAATCCCAGAATGGCGCCTAAGGGAGTGCGAATTTCATGGGACATGTTTGCCAGAAATGCCGACTTTGCCACATTTGCTTTTTCCGCTGCATCTTTTGCCGCACGAAGGGCATCGAGGGTTCTGAGCACTGATGTTGTTGTATCCAGGATTGTACAAAGCATTCCGGAAATTTTTCCTTCAACATTGAACAGCGGGGAATTTCCGTAGGTGTAATAGTTATTCTGAGGTTTGCCTTCGACCTCTATATCGAACTGCACGTCTGATTCCAGCACGAAGCCACCACTTTCGACTTTTTGCACGATGGCGTAAACCTGTGCCCATACTTCGGGCCAAACCTCGTGCAGGGGTGATCCCAAGGCGCGGGGATGTCGGTGTTTTAAGATCGGAATATAAGCGTCGTTATAGAAGACACGTCGCTGGGGACCCCAGGTACAATACATTCCCACGGGGCAACTAAAGACGATGCGTAGTGAGTTGATCAACCCCAAGTCCCAGCCAGCAATGGGGCCAAGCTCCGTTGCAGCCCAATCGAAATTCACAGTGGCTCTGGCCATTTGACTGGACATTGCGAGTTCCGCGAATGGATTTTCCTGTTTTTCGAGTGCCACGATAATTTTTTTACAGTACGCCTTAAGCAATTCAAAGTTGTTTTTAAAAATACAGCTCGTAAGAATTCTGCAAGGACCGAGGTCTATGCGCGATGTAGTTTGTCACTCAGTAGGGATTGAGAGCGAGATATGCACACCGTTTGTGAGAATATTGAGGCATGAATCAACCCCAAAAAAGGAGAAGTTATGGCACAATCAAATCGCGAAATCAGTTCAAAGAAAAAAGAGAAAGATAGTGAAGTTAGTAGAACAGGATCGCTGAAAAACTATGCGGCCAGTCGTTCGACGTTGAACCGCACAGGCTCTATGTCAAACGCGACTGACTCGTCAGCAAAGTCGCGAGGCAAAAAAAATACATCAGGTAAGGCAAAACATTAGTCGCGATTGTCGCGACTTATTTGCTTTCGGCTTTATCGTTTTTCTTTACGGCCTTCATAATCTTTTGTTTTGAAGTATGACTGAAGGCCACATCTGAAAGTGCGCCTTGCTCCTGGGCTTTTTTGATTTTTTCTCTGCGATAGCGTGATAATTTAGCCGGCGCTTTCTTGGATTCTGACTTTGACTGTGTTTGTGGCATAGTTCGTCCTTTGTTAGGGATTAGTGACGAGTTCTTCGGTTCACTCTGCCGTTTAAAAGTTCCTGGTCATGTTTGCGTAATTCGTTTTCCGCAAAACCGAGGCTTGCTCCCCACACCACGTGAGCGGCCGCCATCATAAGTTTTCTGTTGGGGGTCATCTCGCGTCCTTTAGGAGTTAGATTTAAAGCTGGAATCACACCGTAATAGCTTGCGGCCCAAACTCCCAAACCGAACAGTGTTCCTTTTAAAAGGGGAGAGGTGTTGGGTAGTTTTTCAGACAGGGCTGCATAGGTGATCCCGCCTAAGGCGCCATAGCCAAAGTGCGATAGCATCGTGGCCTGTTCTTTAATTTCTGAGTTGGCATTGGGAAATAGTCCGGTTTTCTTTTGAATGTCATCAGTCAGGATAGCTGGCGGGAGCGGGGACTTTTCAGAAGAAGGTAGTTCCTTGTGAGATTTAAACATCATCATTGTCATGGATCCCGTTGCCATTACACTGGCCCAGGCTCCGCGCAAAAATAGATTCATAATTGCCTCCCAGGCCCATTAAAATCCACCGACCGTCTCACTATAAAGCTCGCATGTGAAAGCAAACTCGTAAATTTAAGAAGACTATTCTGTTAAAACAAATTCGTCTGCTCGACGAATGACTTTGTTTTCGGGGCTTGGTTGTTGTCAAAAAAACTTATTTGCTTGTGCACAGGAGTGCACGTTTCGTTTCGAAAAAAAGCGACTGTTCCTCAAGGACGTTTCCCGATGTTCCGATAAATTACTTATGTGCATGTTTTGGAACGGTCTAAAAAATTCGGTACTTTCATTGATCGCGATTTCGCTGTTGGTGGGATGTTCATTGAGTTTGGACATTCATGGTCTGGGATCGGGCAGCTTTGCTTCAAAACTATCTCCCCCCTCCATCAACCAAGTGACCGCAGATATTACCGGTATTTCCAGCGCATCAGGAATGTCGATTTTGTCGGTACCGCGGGCGACCACGGCACAAGTAATTCCAATCTCTGTTGAGTTCGATCGTGCGATGGATGTCACAGGCAATCCGACGCTGGAGCTTTCTACGGGCTCAACGCTTAGAAAAGCTAATTACGTATCAGGATCAGGAACTGCAACTTTGATTTTTGAGTATACGGTTGTAGCGGGGGATTCTGCGCCAACTTTGGACTATACAGGAAATAGTGCCTTAAGCCTTAACGGTGGGGAAATCCTGCCAACTAATCAGCAGAGCTCATTCACCGCACAAGAAATTCTGGATTCCCTAAAACTGCCGGATCCAGGCACGGCAAAATCACTGGCGGGTACAACGCCGGTATTGGTGAACACCGTCCCTGAAGTAAAATCAATGAAGTCTCCGGATACCGATGTGTATCTGGATGGAACCAGCCTTGAAGTCATAGTTAAGTACGACCAGCCCGTAACAGTCACGGGCAGCCCGCGCTTACAGATTAAAGTTGGCAGCAATACAAGAAATGCCAACTACGTCGCTCAGATTTCCGCAAGCGAACTATTGTTCCGCTATACCGTAGTCAATGGCGACGACGATACAAATGGGATTGAGCTTCCACCAGCCATTGATTTAAATGGTGCTACAATTTTAAATCCAGCAAATGAAGTTGCCGTTTCCACATTGCCTGTTAAAGACACGTCGAATGTTTTGACTTATACGTCTATCTTGACGGCATCGTTTGTTTCCAGCACACAGACAGTTGTAGTGGGCAGCAGTGCCGTTGATATTCAAATTCCGGTAGTCCTCAGTGCATCAGCTCCGATTCCATTTAAAGTTGCTCTGGCCGTAATGGGCGAGGCGATTGAAGGAGTAGATTATCAGCTTTCCCCGAAGGAACTCAACTTCATCAAGGACTCAAGTATTCAATATGTGTCATTAAAACTTCTAAGCCATGCGACACCGGGCCAGGAAAAACGCCTGCGTCTGGTATTGGCACAAAATCAGTTGGGTACTGGTGGACCGTTGTCACTTACTGAAATTAATATTCACGACGAGAATTTGGCGGCACCTAAAGTTGTAGATTATAAACAAGGAATGCAGTTCGGATGTGCATTGTATGACAATAAAGATCTGAAGTGCCTGGGAAGTAATACAAATGGACAACTCGGTAACGGAACTCTGGTTGATTCTGATAAAGTGTCAGCAATTTCAGTCCTGACAAATGTCACGGCCTTTGACATCAAGAACGAAGTTGTTTGCGCAACGAATTTATCTGGAGAGATGTGGTGTTGGGGGAAGGGTTACGGGGTTCTATCGTTTGCGGGAGGGTACTCGGCGACACCACAGAAAATTGTTTCTAGCGATGCGGTGAAGCCTGTAATGACTTCGACTGTAATATGCTATTTGAATACAAGTAAAAATCTAGTGTGTTGGGGGCGAGACTTCCACGGAGCTTTGGGACAAGGGGTGAATGAAATAACGATTTCTCAATCCAGTCCCATTACTATATCAGGCCCTTTCACGGACGCCGATATTATGTCATCAAATGGGGGGGATTTATTCTGTGCCTTAAAGGAGAACAGCTCCATTCCATCTCAAACCGATCTTTATTGCTGGGGATATAAAAGTGCCGATTTATTTGCTTCTTCGGGCAAGATAAATACATTCCCGACGACTCCAGACGTTACCAACGTTAAGTCATTTAGACTAAGTTATCAAATGGCCAATCTTTGTATTCAAAGAGACGACAGCGGATCTACAAAAAATTTCTGCTGGGGGCAGAACGTTTTTAAAACTTTATCTTTCGGTACGGGCAGCAGTACGGCTTCGTTAACTCCGGTCGAAATGATCCAGGATAGTTCCGGTCGTGTTTACAGTGAGTACCTGCCGGTGTTCAACTCTATCTGTGGAATTAAATCCGATGATCGCAGTGTATGGTGCTGGGGAACCGGGGTGCCGCAGGGACCCATCGCTACAGCAGGCCCGGTGCAAGTGGTGCAGGAAAGAGCCGTACGGTTTTTAAATATTTCATACAATCATTCGCGTTGCGTACTTACAGAAAAAGCCTCTGTTATTTGTTGGGAGGAAAGTACAACTGGCGCTTATGTTTTAAATCCTCAGACGGTAATAAACTCTTCGGTAGAGTCCATAGGATTGCATGGCGATGGCTCCCACGCCTGTATAACTCTGACGGGTGGACAGCTTTCATGTTGGGGATACAACAACTATGGACAGGTAGGTGACCGTACTCAAGTGACTAGGTTGGTCCCAACAATGATCAGTTCTAAAAATATCAAGCAGGTCGTAGTTGGCGGGGGCGGTACTTGCTCAGTGTCCACTTACGGCGAGCTTCGCTGTTGGGGTGAGCATTCCTCTCGAGGGTCGTTAGGTGCGGGAACTCCGACTTCGCGATATATCCTTTCACCACTTATGATTTTGGAAAAGGATGTGGTCAAGGTCGTCATGAGCTATAGCGGCGGTTGTGCGCTTATGAGTACCGGGGCTTTGAAGTGCTGGGGTAAAAACGACTTCGGCCAAGCTCGTCCCGACAATACAACAGATCAGCCATCGCCTTACGAGGTTTTTGCAAGCGGAGTCAAGGACGTCGCAGTCATGGATAGTTCAAGTTGTTATCTGAACACCGAAGGCGAAGTGCGCTGCTGGGGACGTAACACCAACGGGGAGTTAGGCCTTGGAAACTATGCGAGTTTTTCAGGTATGCCTACAAATCCCATTCTGACGGATGTTCAAAGTATTTATGCCGGGGGTAGACAATCCTCATCTCAGGCTTGCGGAATAAAAACCAACGGAGATATGTATTGTTGGGGAGTCGGCTTTGGACTTGGCTTAACGACAACGCCGACGAAAATGCTAGAAAATGTTAAAAAAGTTGCCTTCGGCGGATACAGTTCGATGTGCGTAATCGTCGGTGATGACAGAGCCCTGAAATGTTGGGGCGAGAACTCTTCCGGCGAACTTGGTGATGGAACGAAAGTGGCAAGACCTTTTGCGAGCGGGCCCGTTACTGTGGTAACTTCAGGAGTGAAAGACGTTGCTTCCGGACCCGGATACAACTGCTTTGTGTTGGAGGCTACTGGAGAAATGAAGTGCATGGGCGGAAAAGGCCACGTCTTCGCAACTGGTGAATCAACCAAATACGCCAAGACCGTCTACGGTTTATAATATCCTTTAGATCAACAGTAGCACCCGCGAACGAGTGCTACTGATTCTGCATAAAATTAAAGACCGATAATTGTCTGAGCAACAATTGAATCTGAAACTTTAACGTCTGGATAGCGTTTCTTGAATAGTTCCAAAGCACGTTGGAAGTAAACTCCGCGAACTTCGCCTTCAGTGGCTACGAACATCGCCGCATCGTCTTTAGCTTCGTTGTAAACTTGCATATCAGCAGGCAAGCCAGTTGTTGATACGAACGGGATTAAGCTTGTCACGATAGTATATCCAGTAATGAATACTTCTGAGCGAGCATGAAGAGAGAAAGCCAATACAAAGGCAGTTAACAAATATTTCATAAGAGTTCCTTCTGTTTGCCTGTGTAGTACTGGCAGTGAAAGAAATGAGTCAACCTCAAGTGTCCACAAATGTGATGCTCATCCAATAAAGTGTTCTATGTGCTCGTTATTATCTATTAGGGAACTACGTCTCTTGGTGCGTCGAATCAGACGCCTTGCTTCTTCTGATTAATCATAGAAAAAACAAGGCGACGTGAGCTCTATGCTTTCAAATAAAATTCGGTAGGCGACGGTTTATACCCAAATTCAAACCAAACCAGGCCATGCTCTTTTTCCCAAGCATCCAGCGTTGCGAGATACTCTTTCGGCCAAAGACTTTTTAAAATCGCCGTTTGCTTGTACTGAAGCCATCCGTTCACAGCATGAGCCTTGGAATAGACAGTCTTGCAGGTTGAGCGTAATAGCGCTCTGACTTCGGGGTCTTCGACTTTTTCAAAAACCGTAGCCTCTGCAGCCTTTTCATCGTTAGCGATCGCTCTGTGCATTCTGCTGGCTTCAAGAATCGAAACTCCCGTTGTTCTTGCCAGAATTTTTAGCCAGTCTTCGCGGAATACTAGCATGCCCTTGGTGTCCTTCAGCTCTGGCAAAGTGCCTGGGCAATCAGCCACTGTCCGGTGTGGGTACGCAAAGAACTCTTTACGCATTCCCAGAGACATCAGGCAGTCTTGCACCATGTAGTCCATAGGACCTTGGAAGCTGTTTTCCTTAAAGAACTTTTCAAGCTCCTCATTCTTCCACTGGGATTTTTCCTGCCATTCTAAAGAACTATTCTGATGCGCGTGGAAGTTGGGACTCCATTCAAGCCAGAACAGGCCACGGGTGCCATTTTTAGGAGCCTGCAAAATCATCGGGTCATAGTCGGAAAAAGAATTGAACTCCACTTTGCCGATTTGTTTTTCCAGGGACTTAAAAATATCCAAAAGGGGACTGCGAAACGCAATGACCTCAACGCCAGTTTTTTGCGTAAGTTCATCACACATCTGACCAATCTCGCGGTAACGGGAATACTCTACATCCAGCCAAACGATTTTACTGGCACTGAAAAGTTCCGGCAATAAGCCATAGTCCATGGGATTTCTTTTTGAGTAACCTTCGCCAAACAAAACCAGGCTACCTGCCGAATTTCCACGGCCAGGCCCTAAAAGAATGTTTTCTTTCTTCGCGTATTCGATAATTTCGCGAAGACCGGTGACCACCTGCTTTTTCTCGTGGGAATACAGCGAGATTTCTTCACGCATTTGCAAAAACGCGCGCTCGTCGACCACACCTTTTCTTTTCAGATTGTTTTCACTGATGTCTATGATGTTTTCCATAACTTGACTCCTCTCAGTCGCAGACAATTCCTTGTCTTGTTTTAAAGAGGCCAAAATGGATTCCAGGCTTTGGATCTGCCGCTGCATTTGCGAAACACTTTTGCGACTTTCAATAAGACGCGCTTCCAGAAGTTCCTGCAGTGACCGCTCGTTCGTTTCGCGCAACAACGCCTTGATTTGCTCGAGCGTAAAACCAAGATGTTTGTAGTGCACAATGCGCTTTGCAGCCGAGACTTGCTCGACCGTATAAACGCGGTAACGACTTTCACTGCGAGTGTGCGGAGATAAAATCTCCTTCTCCTCATAGAGGCGCAGAGCCTTGATAGAAAGCCCCGTGCGTTCGCCAAATTCGCTGATAGTAAGCCAGTCATATTGAACCTCTGATACTAAGGCTCAAGTCCGCCCCAAGGGCAGGGTAAAGTAGAAAAAAAGGAAGGTCCTGCTTCTAAACGCGCCGCGCGCACTGCAAGACAAAGAAATTCAAAGAAATTGTAATTCCAGAATTGAAATTAAGGCGGTGACTATTTGTTTTGCTTAAAAATCTCGTCGATATTCGCATGAAGCTTAGAAGTCAGGCTCTCCATCAGAGCTTTCGTAAAGTCTTCCAATGTATCAGCAGATTCAAAATTCTCCTCAAGCAACTCCGCCTCAGCAGTAAGTTCAGTGTCATCCATCACAGAAACATTTTTAGGATCCAAAGACTGAGACATAAACCCTCCGAAAAAATAAAGTGAGCGAATGCGAACTTTTGGGGCCCCAGCGCCATAGCGATGGGGTTTAGCAACATTTTTTAGTAATTGGTGATTGAGAGAATCGAAAGAACAGCCGCAATGGCTAAAAAATGGTCGGGGAGATAGGATTCGAACCTACGACCCTCTGGTCCCAAACCAGATGCGCTACCAGACTGCGCTACTCCCCGACAGAGACAGGAAACTAACTAAAAACCGCCCCACTTGTCAAACTGCTAGATTCTAACGCGTAATATAAGTATCATTTTTTTCATGGAAAAGTTTCTGAACTCGTTACCCAAGCCGGTTCTTGTTGTAGGCGCGATTTTAATCGCCGTCATCGTTTTTATGGTGATGGAGCCGCCCCATACCATCTGTGATACTCAGGAAGAGGGCCTGCGCGAAAGCTTAAAGGGACAACTTTTCTCGACCCAATTTAAAAAGAACACCATCCCGCCGTCTATTATGCGCGAAAAAGAGGCATGTCAGCTCGGGAACAGTGCCGGTTCATGCTACGAGTACTTTTCGACTTTAAAGAACGTGGCAGGGGCGGTGACCAAAGGCTCCTCCCAGTGTGCGGCCCAGCTTTATGAGGTTAAGGAAGTGGGTTCTGCGCTGAATGACGGTATCGAACTGATGGTGCGCCTGGCGTGGGGAGTAAAACCACCAGAGCCGGGGACATTTGAAAGATTCGGTTGGTTGACCGAGTCCGAGATTGCGACTTTCTGCCGCTTAAAAAGTACTTTTGTAAGAGCGAATGGGGAAGAAGCCTGGACAGCACTTCGTCAAAAGATTTCTGCCAAGCTTCCGGGTGAGGAGGTCCCGCTGACGGCGGAGGGGACAGTTTCAACTGTCGAGCCTCGTAAGGCATCAGCGGTCCTGACTGAGGAAGATATCTGGAATCGCAGCCTGTTTTCTGTTCGCTGCGATAATTATTAAAGAGCCACTAGATCAATGGACTTCCAGGTGGGAGTTTTTCGGTTCGACTGAAGCTTTCCGTAAAGGGCGAAGCTTTTGTCGATTTTATTTCTAATTACATAGGACCAAGTCTGAACTTTTTCGAGAGTCCACTCGGTGGGATTCAAACCAAAATGGCTAAGTTCAGTTTGTAGTTTCAGTAGGTTGTTTTGTTGTTGTGTCATGGGAAAGTCCTTCGTTTATTGTTTTTAAAAGTTAACGAAGAACCGATATTGCAACCGGGCTGCCAACCGTTCCGGATGCCAAATCAAAATAAACCCAGTGCGAGTGACGCCGAGCCTTGTGTTGTCTTGGATGCTGGTCTAACTTCTTGGATATGAGACGAAACAGATTTTTAGAATACCTGGTAATTCAAGGTTTAGTGATCGTGGCCGTCATGGTGATATTTGCGTCGATTTCCGATCGACAGGTCGCTGCCACCATCGCAGGAGTTTTATTTGTAGCAGTGCCTTTGGGATTGATGGCCTGGGAGCATCAGCGTGCGGGGTTTAAAGAAGCCGTCTGGTATGCCGGGGTGTTGCAGTTTTGGGTGATCTTTGCTTTACCTATATTAGGTATTCGCCTGATGAACTGGGGTGTGCCGTTCGATCAATTGTCCTTTTGGGGGATTCCGGGACCGCTTTTACACAGCTGGTCGAGCAAATCTTACATGGTAATGATCGTTATCACCGCGATTCGGTGGTTCAAGTTAAATAAAAAGGCCGGCTGATGAAAAGCGGCCAGCTGGCTGCGTTGTCGTGGCTTGTCCTCGCTCCAGCGTACTTATAGTACGCCTGCGCTGCGGGAAGCCTCTCCGCCTTGCATCTGACCACTTTTGATCAGCCGGTGGAGGGTAAAAATAAAAAAGCCGGGGATTGCCCGGCTTTTTTAATTCCAAAAGGAAGCTCTATTCAATTTTAGATCTAATTAGATCTCGAATGGAACTGGAGAGATAGCTTCAGCTCTGTGGAATGTATCGTAAGCATCAGTACCTGAAGGCAATAGAGCCAAGTTACGAGCTTTTTTAACTGCTGCAGCTACGCGTTTTTGTTGAGCTACGGACAATTTAGAGATGCGAGATGGAGTGATTTTGCCACCGTCACCGATAAAACGAGTCAAAGATGCTGGATCTTTGTAATCGAATACGTGGTCGCCAGAGAATTCTTGTCTATATTTGCTACGAGTTGTCTTTTTCATGAGTACCCTCTTTTTGAGTTCCTTTTGGTTTGCGAGTTAATGGGTGTACAAGAAAAAACAGTTGCCATCAAGTGTCTTTTTACTTTATATCCTTGTTTCTTGTTTGCGGCGTCCCTATTGAATTTCAGGAAAGAATCCTGGGGTCGGGCGGCGCTGACCTCGACTTGTAGCTAGTAGGAGCACGTAATGAGCAAATGTGAAATCACTGGAAAAGGCCCAGTTGTAAAAAACTTGGTATCTCACTCCAACATCAAAACTAAAACAACTGCGCAACCAAATGTTCAGAAAAAACGCATCTTTAGCCGTTCTTTGAACTCTATGGTTCGTTTGAACATCGCAACATCTGCGCTTCGTGACATGGAACACGTTGGCGGTTTCGATACTTATATCTTGTCTGCTAACGACGCGACTCTTTCTAAAAGAGCAATGGCAGTTAAGATGAGAATCAAAAAGAAAATCTCTTCTAAGAAATAATTGAGGCTGCAAAATGAAATTGAAAATCAAAAAAGGCGCAACTGTACAAGTTATCACTGGATCTGACAAAGGTAAGAAGGGCACAGTTTTGGCTGTAGACGCTTCTGCTATGAAGATCAGCGTTCAAGGTGTGAAAGTACAAACACACTACGATAAAAAAGATGGTCTTTTGAAAAAAGAAGGCTTCATCGATTATTCTAACGTTAAATTGGTTGAAGCAGCTGCTGCTAAAAAACCAGCTAAGAAATCAGCTAAACAAAAGTCCACGTAGGCAATTCCTTCCCGGGATAAAGCCTAAATTTGGTCTCAAAGGTGATCTCTTCGTTTTAGTCTCCTACATAGCTGCGTAAAATTAAGTTGGATTCAGGAAACATTGTTCCTGGAACAGGCCTGGATCCCAACTTGTTAAGACAGGAGAGCAGCTTGATTAAACGAGACCAAACTAAAGTGGAAAAATACAAGAAAGCACTGGTCGCTATGTCGATGCCAGTGCTTTTTTTTTCGTCCTTAACGTACGCTGACATCGGCGACGCTATGGTTCTCTGCAAGCACAACAAAACAGTACGCACACTGCGCGTTGAAACTGGCTCTGATGAAAAGTGCAAAGCCATTTACACAAAACAAGGTGTGGATCAGACTATTGGTTCTTCGACAGTTAAAGGTTCCTGTGATGAAATTATCGCTGGAGTCAGAAAAACTTTGGAAGAAGCCAAATGGAACTGCCGTGACGTGAAAGAAGCGCGTTCATCGACAGTGATTTCTGTAGAGTAGTCAGCTCCTCTGTCAGTCAGAGAGCTTGAAGGAGAACCTATGAGTTCGGAGTTGGTGATTGCGGTAGCGCAAATGACCTCCATCGATGATGTCGATGCGAACCTGATGCAAATTGAAGCTCTCTTGGAAGATATCTTTAAATCCCACAAGCCGCGTCTGGTGGGATTCCCAGAAAACTGTCTGTACATGCGAACCAAAGAAGGGGAAAAAATCCTGGGTTTCGCATTGAACGATGCGGTGTTTTCTAAAATTTCTGATCTCGCAAAAAAATACGATACCTATCTGCACTTGGGTTCCATTCCGTTGCAGTTGGAAGGTCATCTTTATAATTCTTCGGTGTTGGTCACTCCCAAAGGTGAAGTGAAGCCGACATATCAAAAATTGCATTTGTTCGACATTCATTTGGAAGGCCAAAAACCTATCAAAGAGTCGGATGTGTTCCGTCACGGACAGCGTCCGAGTATCATTGAGGTCGATGGCTGGCGCATTGGGGAAACGATTTGCTATGACATTCGTTTTGCCGAATTGTTTTCGCAGTATGCCCGCAAAGAAGTGGATTTGATTTTGGTTCCTGCGGCCTTTTTGGTGAAAACCGGAGAAGCTCATTGGGAGATTTTGCTACGTGCCCGTGCGATTGAGAGTCAGTCTTATTTAATTGCCAGCGCCCAAGGTGGTACTCACATGGGCATTAACGGGGGAGTGCGGGAAACTTACGGCCACAGCCTGGTTGTGGACCCGTGGGGTGCAATTGTCGGGCAGGTAGAGAGCCGAGCGATCGGGTATTCTGTGGTGACTCTTTCCAAGGATCGAATTGACGGAGTTCGTCGACAGATCCCAATGAAGTTTCATCGCCGGCTTCCGGTTGCCTAAAGCGATAAAATTCTGCATCATTTCTGGTGACATCTTTCTCAATTAGTTTTTAAATGCGCGGTGAACACAAGCGCAGGAAACGGGGTAATTATGATCCGTCTTTTCTTGGTTTCTGTTTTGATGACTTCCTTTTTGGGCCAAACAGTTTTTGCTCAGGAAGTTTTAGCCGGTGCTGTACGCGATGAAGGCCGTGAGGCAGAGTTAGCGCAAAAAGCAAAGAAACGCCTGTATCCAGGCGGCCGCGATGAAGGCGACTTGAAGGTGCAAGCCCAAGTAACAAACCCTCCACGCAAACTGGCTCCTCAAGCAGAACTTCCAGAAGAACCTGCCGAAGAATAAGCCGGCAGCAGCCGGGCAGAGCCGCAGGGTCGGGAGACCCGGAGGCTGAAGCAGCTAGGAGAATTTAATGGTTTATGATCATTTGCCTGAGGGCGTAACACGCGAAACGATGGACTGTGATGTTCTTATCGTGGGTGGTGGATCTGCAGGTTTGTCATGTGCACTTCGTTTGCAGGATCAAATCAACAAACACAATGAAGACGTGGCGTCTGGAGCAAAACAGGGTCAGCCTATTCCAGATCAAATGATCGTGGTTATCGAAAAAGCTTCTGAGATCGGTGCTCACAGTTTTTCGGGTGCAGTTCTAAATCCAGCCGCTCTTCGCGAGCTGGTTCCAAATTTCAAAGATGAAGGCTGCCCGATTGATTCGGAAGTCAAAAAAGACGCCGTTTACTATCTAGGCACTGATTACTCTTTCAAAATGCCTATCACGCCTCCGCCATTTCATAACGAAGGCAACTACATCATCTCTGCCAGCAAATTGAACCGCTGGTTGGCGACGAAGTGTGAAGAAAAAGGTATCAATATTTTCCCGGGCTTCGCAGCTGTTGAGGCTTTGTACGAAGGTAACAAAATCGTCGGTGTGCGCACGGGCGATAAAGGCCGCGATAAAAACGGCAACCCGAAAGGGAACTTCGAGCCAGGTTTGATTTTGAAATCCAAAGTGACTGTGTTTGCCGAAGGTACGCGCGGTTCTTTGTTCAAAAAAGTTTCCGAGAAATTGAATCTTCGCGAAGGCAAAAATCCGGAAGTTTTCGAAGAAGGTGTAAAAGAAATCATTCAGATGCCAAAAGGCTCTGTTGAAGCGGGTCAAGTGATCCACACTATGGGTTTCCCTTTGAGCAAATCCATCGGTGGTACTTTCATCTATACTTTGCCTGAAGATAAAATCATCGTGGGCCTGGTGGCCTACCTTGACACGAACGATCCTCTTTTGGATCCACATCGTGAATTGCAAAAATTGAAAACTCATCCGTTCATGCAAAGCATGCTTAAGGGCGGTAAAGTTATCGCATACGGCGGTAAGACTTTGCCGGCAGGTGGCTGGTACTCCATGCCTAAGCTTTACGGCGATGGCTGGATGGTTGTGGGTGACTCTGCCTCTATGGTGGATGTTAAGAAGCTTAAAGGTATCCATTTGGCGATGAAAGCCGGGATGTCGGCAGCGGATACGATCATTGATGGTTTGATCCAGGGTGCTGAGTTTAACGAATCTGTGACCAAGGGTTATGAAGCCCGCATCGAGAACAGCTTCGTTAAAAAGGACCTGTGGGCTGTCAGAAACTTTCATCAGGCCCTTTCCAAAGGGGTGCTGGAAGGCATGCCTCACATCGCTATGCAGGAGATCACAGGGGGCCGTGGCTTCCAGGATCCGATGCCTTTGGATCATACAGATGCTCAAACGACCAATAAAGTCGTTGAGGTATGGGGCCCTAATGGCTTTGAGGAGCAATTGGGTGAGCTGCCTAAACCAGATGGGGAGCTGTTCTTTGATAAGCTATCCAGCGTCTATTTGACGGGGACTATGCATGACGAGGATTCTCCGAATCACTTGATCCTTAAAGACGGGGATATCTGCCGTTCCGTATGTGAGCCGCAGTACAAATCCCCATGTAATCATTTCTGCCCGGCCTCTGTATACGAGATGGTTCCGTCTACAAAAGAAGCAGGTAAGAAAGAGCTACAAATCAATTATACCAACTGTATTCACTGTAAGACTTGTGATATTAAGTGCCCATTCGAAAACATCGAGTGGACGGTGCCAGAAGGTGGCGGCGGACCACAATATCGCGAGGTCTAACCAGATTCAAATGGGTGGGACCTGGGCGGTATAGGAAACAGGGCGTGGGACCTTGTTTCCTTAACCAAAGAAAGGACCCATCCCCATGGCAGAATTTTTTGCGTCAACAGCACGCGGACTCGTAGATCCTCTAGAACAAGAACTTAAAGATTTAGGCCTTAAAGTTACCGGCAAAACCGCAGGTGGCGTGTACTTTGAGAGCAACTGGGAAGGCTGCTATAAAGCGAACCTTCACTCCCGTATGGCCAGCCGTATTTTGAAACCAATCCTGGATTTCACGGCTTACCAACCTGAAGAATTGTACACGATGATTCTTCGCCATGACTTTACGAAATACATCAAACCAAATCAGACTTTGAGCATCGACGTATCCGTGGGTGATTCAAAAATGCGCGATCAACGTTTCATCGCGATGAAAATCAAAGACGCTGTTATGGACCAGTTCCGCGACAAGTTCGGTGTTCGTCCTGACGTTGATAACTACAATCCGGCACTTCGTATCGTGGTTCGCAGCGTGAAAAATCAATTCAACGTTTCTATCGATACTTCCGGTGATTCCCTGTTCATGCGTGGGTACCGCAAGGACGTGGGTGAAGCTCCACTAAAAGAAAACCTGGCAGCAGGCTTGATCAAGCTTTCTGAATGGGACGGCAAAACAGCTCTTGTGGACTTCATGTGCGGATCCGGAACTTTCATGATCGAAGCTGCGATGATGGCGAAAAACATCGCTCCGGGTATTAACCGCAAGCGTTTTGGTTTCATGAATCTATTGAACTTTGAACAAGACACTTGGGATAACGTGGTTGATGCGGCTATCGCGGGTGAGCTTGAAGAGATCGAAACCAAGTTCTATGCGTACGATATCGACAACAAGGTATTGAAAGCGGCAAAAGAAAACGCGAAAGCTGCCGGCGTGGACGATGTTATTGAATTCAAAAAAGAATCAGTGGCAACTGTTGAGCCACCGGTAGAAAAAGGTTTGATCATCGTGAATCCACCGTACGGCGCGCGTATCGGTGACGAAGACAATCTTCGTGACGTATACCGTGACCTGAGCTTCACATTGAAGCACAGATTCAAAGGCTGGGATGCTTGGATCCTTTCCGGAAACAAAGAGTTGATCGCAGATTTGAAATTGAAATCCACACGCAAACACTTTGTATTCAACGGCAACATCGAGTGCCGCTTCTTAAAATACAGCATGTTCTAGATTCCTGAAAAAAAAGGCGCCCACAGAGGCGCCTTTTTTTATTTCCCAATTCCATTTTCGATTTTCGAATATCCATTTTCTATCTTGGCGGAAGCGCCAAGATTCCAGAGCGGTACTTTTCAATCTTAGTCCACATCGGTGCTCCGCCCTCGGCCAAAGGATTAAACGGGCCTGCTTCCAGGTTATCGATTGAATCCAGACGGCGCATGCTGTGGGCTTCGATCACCTGACCGAAGGTTCCTGGGAAGACGTGATAGCCCGCGTGCGCCACTCCGACAAAGAACGGTGCCGACGTGAATTCTTCAGGTGGGTTCAGATCGAAATTCACCAGGGTTTTCTTGTCGTCGATTTTTACTGTGTAATACAGGTCTTTCTTCATCACAGTTTGGTAGCGCATTTCGTGCATGCCCCACGCAGGATTGTAGATATTTTGGCCTGAAGAATCCTTAACGCCGGAATCCCAACTAACGGGTTTGCCTTTGGTTAAAGATGGATCCTCTGCATCCCATTCTTTGTTCAAATCAGGGCGGGGATTCCAGTACAAGACCTTCCAGCCAAGCTTTTGCAGGTGTTGAGTCAGCACCACGCCGCTTGTGCCGTTAGCGATAACATTTTGATCAATGCGCTCCCATAGGGATTTAAGAGCCGGTTCTTGAGTGGCGTCGATACCCTGCTTTAAGCATTTGCGGGTTAGGCCGATGCAGCTGATGCCTTCCATTTGATCTACCACGAAGTCAGGTGCTCCGACTTGACGTACGATTTGCAGGCGCTTGTCGCGGGTATTCAGGGTTGGATTGCGATCTCCATAGTATTTGGAAACGCCGTACTTTTTGAAGAAAGCCAAATGGGTCTTGTAAGTATCCTCGATACAGCCGCTGGCAGTTTTAACAATCGTATTGTTGTGTTGAAGGTATAGGGCTTTTTCAGCGGGACTCACCACCAGGTCAGCTGGTTTTGCCTGAGCAAAGACAGTCAGTGGTGCGAGGGCAATTAACACACTTACAGCGAATGACATGGAAAGCTCCAGGTAAAAGTAATATGAGCTTTCTATCAAAAAGCGTTCCCCGATGGCTAGGGCATATGGCGTTTTTAATCCCCAAATGCTTGTCGAAAGTTTAGCCAGTGACGAGTTTCGAGGGGAATGGTGACCTATTGTGCCCAGTTTTTGTGTTCATACACGCACTGCGGTTGAGTCATGACTCCCGCAATAGAGGTAATAAAATAGAAGGCGGAGAGGTATAGATGACTTCTGAATCTAACCCGCAGTTTGACCTGCAAAAACGATATCAGACGTTGTTCAATTCGCGGATTATGGGGATCATCATCAGCCGGCTTGATGGTGAAATCCTTGAGGCCAACGATTGTTTTTTAGAGATGCTGGGATACACCCGCGCAGATTTCGAAAACAAAAAGCTGAACTGGCACCGTATTACTCCTCCCGAGTACATGGATGCCAGCGTGCAAGCCCGGCAACGTCTGGTTAAGACCGGGGACCATGTCACTTTCGAAAAAGCCTATTATCATCGCGAAGGACATCTGGTTCACGTGCGCATAGGCTCGGCCTTTTTGCACGGCGAGACCGTCATCACACTGGTTCAGGACATCTCTATACGCAAGGGAGTTGAAAAAAAGCTGGAAGAAATTTTAGCTACGCTGGAAGAACGGGTGGAAGCCCGCACTCATCAGCTGGCCGAATCCGAATCCTTTCTGCTGACAATTATCGAGAACATGCCATCCATGGTTTTTGTGAAAGACGCAGAGGATCTGCGCTTTGTGCGGTTGAATCGTGCCGGGGAAAAGTTGCTGGGAATTTCCCGGGATGAATTTGTGGGGCGAACCGACTTTGATTTTTTCAGTAAAGAAGTCGCGGAAGGATTTCGGGCGGTGGATCGAAAAGTTTTAAGTGGGGAGGTTCCTTTTGTCATCACCGAGGACGCTTTGCCGACCAGAAACGGCATACGTTTTATCAGCACGATAAAATTAGCCATCATGGATAATCACGGTCGTGCGCAATATTTGTTAGGCGTAACCGATGATATAACTGAACGCCGTGAACTGGAAAAGCAGCGCGAGGAACTGGTGCGTGCCCAGTCGGCTAAAGAACTTGCCGAAATGCGGGCTCGCCAAGCCCAGTTTATTTCCGATCTGACTTTTTCAATTTCGCACACGTTTGATTTAGACGAAATGCTTAAGGCCTTCACCGAGAAAATGGTTCCGCTATTTTGTGATATGTGTACCGTGGAGCTGATAGATGAAGAAGGGATGGATTTTGGAACGACTGTGGTGCGCGGTTTAAATCGCGCCGAAGAGGACTTTATCCGCGAGTGGAGGATTAGAAATCCGCCGAAGTGGGATCCTGAATCCGGTGGTCCTTTAATGATTAAGGATCGTAAGACCATCGTTATTAACGACGCCAAGCACATGGGACGGCATGTGGACGACAACTTCAGTTCCGAGTCGACGGAGTTTAACAACGAAGGCGTCGAACTTTTTTCGGAAGCGTTCATGGTAGTTCCGCTGTTAGCCAGAGATCAAAAACCTTTGGGATTTGTGACTTTTATTTCCACCCGGTCCAGACGTACCTTTAGTCCATCAGATCAAGCCCTGGCTGAAGAGATATCGCAACGACTGGGTGTGCTGATTGAAAACTCGCGTCTATATTTTCGCTCCCAGGATGCGAGCCGGGCCAAGTCTGACTTTCTGGCAAATGTCAGCCACGAGATTCGCACACCGTTGGGGGCGATGCTGGGCTTTACAGAGATTCTAAAAGATGATGCAAATCTTTCTTCGGAGCAAAAGCAGACGGTGGAGACAATTCTGCGCAATGGGCAGCAGCTATTAAAGATCGTAAATGAAATCCTGGATATCTCGAAGGTGGAGTCAGAGAAAATTCAAATTGAACAGCTGCGTTTCCATCTGCCTGATCTGGTAAGTGATGTAGTTCATCTGATGCGGGTGCAAGCCGAAGAAAAAAAGATCGAACTGCAGCTGGTGATGAGCAATGTTCCCGAATATGTGGTGTCTGATCCCGGCCGTCTTAGACAGATCCTTATCAACATGGTGGGTAATGCCATTAAATTCACAGAAGAGGGATCGGTTGAAATATCTGTTTCGGGAACTTTGTTGGGATCTAAGACCCTATTGCAGTTTGTGATCAAAGACACCGGCATAGGGATCAGCAAGGAAAACCGGGGAAATCTGTTCCAGGCATTTTCCCAGGCGGACTCCTCTACCACCCGCCGCTATGGGGGAACGGGGCTGGGGCTGTTTTTATCCAGAAAGCTTGCAAGATTATTGGGGGGGGATATTTATTTCACCAGCACAGAGGGAAAGGGGAGTGAGTTCACCGTCACGGTGATGGCATTGCAGCCGGTTTACAACCATGCGACTGAAAGTATATCCGAAGCGGGGGATTCGTCTCAGGCTCGCACGCAGGATAATTTAAATGAGCGGGTGCTGATCGTTGATGATGCCTCTGACAATCGCGAACTGTTTAAGCGCTACCTGATAAAAGCGGGCTTGAGTGCAGAGCAGGTAGACATGGCGGAAAATGGGGAAGAGGCGTTGGCCAAAGCCTGTGATGGATGTTTTCGGCTTATCCTGATGGATATCCAAATGCCCAAGATGGATGGATTGCAGGCGATTCGGATTATGCGTGAGCGTGGTTACAAAGGCAGGGTCGTGGCATTAACAGCTCATGCGATGAAAGGCGACCGGGAAAAATGTCTGGAGGCGGGGTTTGATGGCTATTTGCAAAAACCTTTAAAGCGCGAAGAACTGCGGGAGATTTTAGAACAACAGTTTTTTTAAATAAAAAAAGGGAGACTGAGTCTCCCTTTTTATTTTCAATTTTAATTTTCCGATTAGAACGGTTTTGTGATTGCCAGCATTGCGGCTGTAGTTCCAAAGCCGAAAAGCAAAATCGCTATAGGCCAGCCGATTTTTCCTTTACGTTTTACCACAGAAATCGCGGCACCCATCAAAACCCAGATTCCCAGTTTGGCCAAAGCCCAACCTGGAAGCTCTTTCATGATTCCCAGTTTTGCCAGCATACCGAAGCCACCGAAAAGCAAAAGCAAAAGACCCAAGCCATGAGTCGCATAGGACATCATGCGGGCCTTGGCATTTAATGTGATGCCTGCATACGTGGAAACCAAAAGGCCCCCGAAACCAAAGAACAAGGTGATCAAACCTAGCATGTGGGTGATTTTATAAAATTCATAGCTCATCTTGGCCTCTGCTTTCTGTTTCTTACTCTTCTTTTAGACCCAGGTGTTTCACCACGCGAGCCACTTCTTTTCTGATTCGGGTTAGTTGTGACAGATTTGCCAGAGTTTTCAATGAATCACGCAGGGGTTCAAGCGGATATCCACCATAAGCACCCGGTTGCAGAACGTCATTGGTCACTCCCGAGCGTCCCGCGATGATAACTTTATCACAGATGTTAACGTGATCGGAGACTGCAGCGTCGCCGCCGATCATACAGTTGCTGCCAATCGTGCTGGAGCCTGCGATTTTGAACCCAGCCGCCATCACGTTGTTTTCACCGATAATCACGTTGTGGGCCACGTGGCAGAAGTTATCCATTTTGGTGCCGCTGCCGATGCGTGTTTCTGTCAGGGCCGCGCGGTCGACCGCACAGTTTGCTCCCAACTCGACATGATCACCCAGGATGACTTTACCGATTTGCGGGATTTTTTTGTGAGTTCCGTCTTTGGCCATGGCGAAAGAAAAACCATCAGCACCAATCGTGGTATGCGGATGTATTTCGCAACTTGCGCCCAATTCACAGTAAGCCCCGATGAAAACCTGTGGATGCAGGATCGTGTGGGCTCCGACGTGGGCGTAACATTCGATCACGACATGGGCCCCGATCGTAGCGCCATCACCGATGCGAACTTGTTCGCCAACCACGGCAAAGGGACCTACGGAAACATTTTGTCCCAGGTGAGCTGTTGGATGAATGCACGCTGTCGGGTGGATTTTGGTTTCCTGGTTGAAGCGATTCATCTTTCCGTCAAACAGCGGAAGAATGGCCGACATTGCCAGTTGAACATTCGGAGTCGTAAAGAATGTTGTCTTGGTGTCCGTGGGAACACTGAGCGACTTGTGGGCGACGATAATGGTCGCTTGAGCTTTCAGTGCTTTCTCCAGCTGATCGGCCTTTGATACGAACACCAGGCTTTCGGAATCAGCTTGTTCTGGGGGTAGGACTTTGTGTGCGATTGCTTCAGTGGAGCCGGATACGAAGACTGCATCCGAAGACTGAAGAGATTTAATAACGTCTGCTGTAATCATAGTGATGCCTCGCGCTAACATTTTCCCAATATTTTTTTGATGTCAAGACACTGGGTGATAGTATAAGTCTCGTATACATAAACACGTTTCGATCATTTCTCACCTTTACATATTAGAGAGGAATTGAGATGGCTAAAAAGGCAGCAAAAAAGGAAGCACCTGCGGCAAAAGCAAAGAAAACTGCTAAGCCGGCAGCGAAGCCTGCCACTAAAGCAGCTAAGCCTGCTCCGAAGGCCGCAAAACCTGCGGTAAAACCCGCTGCGAAGGCTGCAAAGCCCGCGGCAAAACCAGCTCCAGCAAAAGCAGCCAAGCCTGCGGCCAAAGTAGCCGCTCCCGCTAAGCCAGCTAAAGCTGCACCTGCACCAGCTCCTGTCGCAGCGAAACCTGCCAAGGCGGCAAAAGCTCCGGCTGAAAAGCCAGAGAAAAAGGCTGCAAAGGTAGAGGCGCCGGTTGAAGAGGTGGTGGAAACCCCTAAAAAAGAAAAGAAAGTTAAAATCGATAAGACCGGTTTGTCTGAAGATCAGATCAAATGGCACGAGCTTCATGAGAAGTATAAAGCGATGAAAGCTCAGTCTTACAACATCGGTTCTCAGTACGAAGCTAAAACTCCGATTCAGCATAAGATCTTTGGCTGGGGATTCATTGTCAGCAATGAATACGACCGCCTGGAGGTTTTATTTGAAGATGGCAAACGTATGCTGATCAGCAACCGCAAGCTTTCTTAATTGAATTCGACCAAGAGCCCCGGAAACGGGGCTTTTTTCTTGCAACGCCTCTCAATCTGACCTAGAAATTTACCTACATGGCAAAAGACGATTTAGTACAAATTGACGGAAAAGTGATCGACGCCCTTGCGGGTGGTCTATACAAGGTCGAACTTGAAAACAAAGTTATCATCAACGCAAAACTTTGCGGCAAGATGAGACGCTTTAATATTCGTGTGGTTGTTGGTGACCGCGTGAGCGTGGGCGTATCTCCATACGATCCTAGCCACGGTTTGATCCAATTCCGTCATAAATAGTTAGATTTAGTTTAAACTCATTCCAATAAATCTAGAGGTTCTATGGATCAGGCTCTTCAGAGTTATTTGGCTCGTATTGTCCCAACTGTCCCAGCAAAATCAGCACAAGCTGTGATCGAACTTGCTGCGGAAGGGGCTACAGTCCCGTTTATCGCACGTTACCGTAAAGAGAAAACCGGCAATTTGGACGAAGTTCAAATTCGCGGTGTTATCGAAGGTCACGAAACTTACAACGAAATCGTGAAGCGTAAAGCATTCCTGATCAAAGAGATCGGGGAGCAGAACAATCTCACGGCAGAAGTCCAAAAGCGTATCGAGCTTTCCTGGGACTTGGGCGAGTTGGAAGAAATCTACAAACCATTCAAAAAGAAAAAGAAAACCAAAGCGACGATTGCACGCGAAGCGGGCTTGGAACCTTTGGCAAACTGGATCTGGGACATGGGTCACGGGAAGTTGAAAGACTCCGAGACTATGGAAATGAAAGCGAAAGCTTTCTTAAACCCAACTGCCAAAATCGTGACATACGAAGAAGCGCTTAAAGGTGCTCAAGACATCATCGTGGATAAAATCGCCAATGATGCTGAACTTCGTGCGATGGTTGCAAAAAACTACAACGAAAATGGTCGCATTATCTCTAAAGCGGCTAAGGGCTACAAACCAAACTCCAAGTACGAAATGTACAAAGAGTTTGAAGAGCCAGTTAAACCTTTGATGGATGCCAAGAACAATCACCGCTATCTGGCGATGAGACGTGGCTGGCAGGAAGAAGAGCTTACTCTTGACGTAAAAGGTGATGACGAAGCGATCCTGAAGTCATACGAAAACTTCGCGACTTCAACTCCTGACAACGCGATCGGTGAGTACTTGAAGCAGTCTGCTCGTTTGGCATTGAACGTTTACGTTCTTCCATCCGTTGTGAACGAAGTTCACCGTTTGCTTAAAGAAAAAGCGGATCAGGACGCAATCACAGTATTTGCGGAAAACGTTCGTAAACTGTTGCTCGCTTCTCCATACGGTTCAAAATGCGTATTGGGTGTCGACCCTGGTTTGCGTACAGGTTGTAAGGTTGCTTTGATTGATAAATCAGGCGCTTTCATCTCTCACACTGTTCTTTATACTTTGGGCGACGATGCTGAACGCAAAGCTAAAACTTTGTTCGGCGAAGTGATGAAACAGGTTCAAATCGAAGCGATCGCTGTCGGTAACGGTACCGCAGGTCGTGAGACTGAATCTTTCTTGCGCAAAGTTTTGAAAGATCTTGGTAAAAACATTCCGGTTGTGATGGTTTCTGAATCCGGTGCCTCTGTGTACTCGGCTTCCGACATCGCTCGTGAAGAGTTCCCGGATCTAGATTTGACTGTAAAAGGTGCGATCTCTATCGCGCGTCGTTTGCAGGATCCGTTGGCGGAGCTTGTGAAGGTGGATCCTAAGTCTATCGGTGTTGGTCAGTACCAGCATGACGTGAATCAATCTCAATTGAAAAAATCATTGGAAGCCGTGGTTGAGTCTTGCGTGAATAACGTGGGTGTCGACGTTAATACTGCTTCTGCAGCGTTACTTTCTCACGTGGCGGGCATTGGTCCGGCATTGGCGAAAGGTATCGTTGAAGCTCGTAAGAAAACATTGTTTTCGGACCGTAGTGAGCTTTTGAAAGTTCCTAAGTTCTCGGCAAAAGTTTACGAGCAAGCCGCTGGTTTCTTGCGTATTCCAGGTGGTAAGCAGGTTTTGGATTCCACAGGAATCCATCCAGAGCGCTACCAAGCGGTGACGGACATGGCTAAGGACATGGGCGTTTCCTTGACTGAAGTTATCGGTGAAGGTGCTAAGAAACTTCTCGCACAAAGAACTAAATGGGCTCAGCTTGTTGGTGAGTTCACTTTCGACGACATCGTAAAAGAGTTGGAAAAACCAGGACGTGACCCTCGTGATCCGTTCAAAGTATTCCAATACCGCGATGACATCATGGAAGTGAAAGACCTTAAAGAAGGTATGATCTGTCCAGGTATCGTGACTAACGTGACAAACTTTGGTGCGTTCGTGGATATCGGTGTTCATCAGGACGGCTTGGTTCACATTTCCGCACTTTCTCACAAGTTCGTGGATGACCCTCGTAAAGTGGTAAATCCAGGTGATCATGTGTCTGTGAAAGTTTTGAAAGTCGATACTGTGAAAAACCAGATCTCTTTGACGATGAAAATGGATGATGCCGTTGAAGCTTCTTCCGCTCCTCGTGGTGAAAGAGCTCCACAACAACGTGGTGCCTCTGCAACTAAAGGTTCTGGTCAGTCTAAAGTTGGTCAAGGTGGAGGCATGCGCCCAATGGGTGGTGGTGCTCCAGCGAAACCGGCAAATCCGTTCAACAATCCGTTCGCGGCTTTGATGAACACTCCGACAAATAAGAAATAACCGGCTTGACCGGGCAGTGCTGTAGCGCCGGAAGGCGCGCAAGCTGAAGCAGTATTAAAACAAAAAGGGGAATTACAATGGCAGCTAAAGGCAAATCCAGAAAAGGTATCCGTCACAGAAAAAAACGCATTTTGACAAAAAAGCGTATGTACAAAGCTAAAATCCGCAAGTAATCGGATTTACGAAAAAGCCGGGCCAGTTCCCGGCTTTTTTTTTTTGACTTAAAGCTGTCAAAGATCAAAGCCTCCCTCCGCGTCCTTCACGTTGATTCATGTTACCGTTTTCGTATGAAGTTATTGAATTCATTGAAACGGGTGACCAATAAAAATTTTTTTAGCAAGTTAGGTACTGACGATATTTTCGAGATGTCGGCGTCGTTATCCTTTTATACGGCGCTGTCGCTGGCACCTTTGCTGGTCCTGCTTCTAACTTTTGTAGCATTGATAAATGACAGTTTTCGCGAAGAAATCCTGAAGCAGGTGCAAATGCTATTCGGAGGCGAGTCGTCAAACATCTTGCGCGACATCGCCAAGAACGTCGATAAAAAGCCCGAGATCCGGGATATTGCGGGGATTGTCGGTCTGGTTACATTGATATTTTCTGCGGGAGCCATCTTCGGCGAACTGCGCATGTCGTTGAATAAAATTTTTGAAGTGAAGTTTGATCCGGAAAAGGCAAAAGAAGAAACATTTATACAATCAGTCTGGTCCTTTATGAAAACCAAACTCTTTAATATGGGTATGGTTTTAACCTTTGTTTTTATTTCAATTATTTCGCTGTTAGTTTCCTCCGTGCTTTCGATGTTTTTAAAGGGCAACGATGCAATCTGGGGACAGCTATTGAATTTTGTGATCTCGCTGGGGATCTTTGGAATTCTGTTCAGTGCTATTTATTACTTTTTACCGCAAAGAGATGTTCGTCTCAAGGTGGCGGTGACTTCGGGGTTTATCACGGCCTTTATGTTTTCAATTGGCAAAGGTCTGATTGGTTTATACATGGGACAAAGTGCGGTGGCGTCCTTATATGGCGCTGCGGGCTCTTTCATCGTGTTGTTGTTATGGGTTTATTACTCCTCGGCCGTGATTTTTTTAAGCGCGGAAGTGGCAAACGAGATCAATAAGGTGGAGCAACATGCAGAAAATCGTAAAAGCCCTGGGACGGGTACATAAAGCTATTTGGATAATCCTGATTTTACTGATTGTCGTGCGGGTATTTATGCCTGTGGGAATCAAGTACGGTATCAACTGGTACATGGGCAATAAAATGGAAAGCTATAAGGGAAAGATCGAGGATTTCGATTTGGCTTTGTGGCGCGGGGCCTATGAAATCGAAGGTTTGAAAATCTGGGAGAAAGTAAAAAGCGAAAAGGCTCCGTTGATTTCGATTAAAGAGATGGATATTTCCCTGGCTTGGCGTGGGATCTTTAAAGGCAAGCTTTTGGGAGATCTTAAAGTCGACGGAATGAAGCTGGATTTTGTCGACAGTAAAGATAAAAAGAAAAAGCAATTGGGTACCGGTCAGGACTGGAAAACAGTCGTGGGAAAACTGGTGCCCATCGAGCTTGAATCATTTCGCATGGTGAATAGCGAAGTTCATCTGTTGAACAATGACTTCAAAGCTCCGGTGGATGTGGTGATCGATCGAATTATGGCCTCGGCCACGAATATCAAAAATACAGATAATTCCAAAGAGCTTTTGCCAAGCAAGGTTGAGGTCACAGCCCGTCTGCAAAAGGATGCTAATATCACTGCGGGTGCCAAGATGAATATTCTGGCAAAAACGCCGACGTTTGAGTCTAAAATCACTTTGGATCGTCTTAATATAACCAAGCTGAATGACTTTTTTATGGCGTACGGGCCCGTTTCATTTACCTCTGGCCACGTGAGTGTCTTGGCTGAGGTCAGTGCGACAAATGATCGTGTAGCAGGCTATGTGAAACCGTTTATCGAAAAGTTGGATGTGATGAGTTCAGAGGAGAAATTTGATTCTCCGAAAAGATTTTTTAATGAGTTCTCTTTGGCGACAGTCAATTTGATCCTAAGAAATCCTAATAACAAAACCATGGCAACCAAACTGGAATTCGAGGGCGCGATCAAAGGTCCCGATTTTGATACATGGGGAGCGGTGTGGACTTCACTAAGAAACGGCTTCATCGAAGCGATGAAAAAGAAACTTGATAACGACGTCTCAATCAAAGATGTACCTAAGAAAAATTAGGCGGCAGAGCTAAAGACACACTTTTGGCAGTGCATAAGCGAAAGTACGGACTTACTTTATAGGTAAGTCCGTACTTTTTTCCGAAGAAATTATGCAAAAAAAAAAGGACTTACTTTACAGGTAAGTCCTTTTTTTGTTTTGGTAGCGCGAGCGCCGCATGATGATGCGCGCTTGCTATCAAAAGTGTGTCTTTAGCTCTGCCGCGACCTTTTAGTGGGCGTGTTTTGGGTGTTCACGGCGTTGCTCGCCAAGTCCCAGCACAGATGTGTCTTGCGGGCCTTTTGCGAATTCTTCGATCATTTTGCGGCAGAAAGCGGGAATGTCGGCGGGTTTGCGGCTGGTTACCAGTCCGTTGTCGACAACGACTTCGTTGTCTTCCCATTCGCCACCGGCATTGATGATATCGGTGCGAACTGAAGGGTAACTGGTCACGCGTTTGCCACGCAGTACACCGGTTTCGATAAGAGTTTGAGGGCCGTGGCAGATAGCTGCAATGGGTTTACCAGTGTCGACGAATTCCTGAACGAATTGAACGGCACCTTCTTCTCCGCGAAGTTTATCTGGATTGATCACTCCGCCCGGAAGCATAAGAGCATCATAATCATCGGCGCTCGCAACCTGAATGGCTACGTCGACTTTTAGAGGTTTGGCCCAGTTGTCTTTTTCCCAGCCCTTGATTTCACCGGAATTCAAAGACACCACTTCGACTTTGGCGCCAGCATCTTCCAGCGCTTTTTTTGGTAGTAATAGTTCAGATTGTTCGAAGCCGTCGGCTGCTAGAATCGCAACGTTCTTTCCTTCTAGGGCTTTACTCATGATTCTTCCTCCTTGAATAAGCTTTAATGATAAAGCCGAAGAAGGAGGAAGCAATTTACAGAGGTCAATCGTGTCGAATAACAGCGTTTAAGTTATTTAGACTGGCAGACGACATTGATTGGCGCTGCAGAAGAGCCCACTGCCATAGTGAAAGGCGCGAAGCCAGGTACTAGATTTAGTACTGTGCTTACGAATCCTTCACCAGCGTTTACGATCGTGGCTTTGCCTGCGTTAAGTACGTTTGTTTTCGAGGACATGTAAACCAGCGTGATACCACGTTGTCCCTGCATTTTGCGGATCTTGAATGGTTTTTCGCCAGCCAATTCGAAATCTACTTCAGCCGTCGTCGATTCTTCGTCAGAGCTGCTGATTGTTGCACCGTAAACTTTGTCGCCCACTTGGCAAGTGATGCCGTTGGCTGCAAGTTCACCAGTCAGTGGCATGCCGTTTTTGTATAGCACTTCTGTAGTTTCCGCCAATTTCCAACGATCCATGATTTCCAGAGAAATCGGAGCGAAGTTGTTTGTTGTAGGATCAATGTAAAGCTCAATCAACTGCATGACTTTGTCGACTTCAGCCAAAGTTTTTGGCAGCTCGGAGCCCATGGCTTTGCGTGCGGCTGACACATCAGACTTACAAGTCTCAACGATTTTCGCCAGTTCTGCAGTTACGCTGGCACGCTGGGAAATAATCGAAGGGAATTCAACACGTGACTTAAACGTGACCACGTTGTTAAAGTTATTAACGAAAATAGCCAATGCTCCACACAGCTGCTGGTCATTGCCAGCTTTGTAGTCATTGATCAAAGCGGTTGTTTTCTTTTTGATATTCTCGGACAAATCACGAACAAACTGAATTTGTTCGTCTGTCGGGGAGATCATATTTTCGCGTTTCGCGATCTCGGCCAGAATAGTTTTAGTTTGCTCTTTATCAAAGCCGTAGGCAGCAGCGACTTTTTCAACAGAACGTTGAATAGCGATCTTTTGCATTTCTTTGTCCGTGACTTCACCTTGAAGGTCTTTGATCTCCAAAGCCGCACTTAAAGTTCCAGTTTGAAGGGCATCCACGATGTCCTGCTGCTGGGCGCCTTGTTTACGATTTACGAATTCACTCAACAGATTTGTGACGTCATCAGTTTCAGTTTTGCCCATGGTATCCATTTTCAGGCGAGCCACGAGTTTTAAAACCTTGGATTGAAGATCCTTCATCGCATCCTGACGGGAGACGGAATCATGAATTTCGTCATCCGGAGAAGGCACATTGCCCAGATCCGAAGTTCTGATGCCTGAGTGCAAAATTTCTTTTTGAGGCGCAGCTTGAGAGTCCGAGCCCGGGGACTTACTGCCAGGCTGACAGCCGGCAGTAGCGATCAAAAGTGCACTTGCGATGACGATCTTTTTCATATGAGTCCCTGTCTTTTCAGTTTATCGCTTGTCTTCTGCGCCCGGTAGGATCGTCAGAAGATAGTTCAACTTCTCTTTGGATGGCATCGCACCGGATTTGAACAACTTGATATCGTTTGCAGTGATATCAACGTACTCAGGTGAAGTCTCCAAAGCGGAAGCCGGAGCCTCTGTAGAGCGCGGCATATTGGCCGGTCTGCTGCGAGCGATTAATAGACCTTCCAAGTCTTTTGCTTCAAGTTTTGACAAACGCTCGCTCTTACCCATCGCTACCATCGCGTTTTGCGCGATAGAGTTTTCAGGAAGCGCCAGGGCTTTGAAAGTACCAGCATCAACCGCCATTGTGTTGGCGTCAGTGTTAACCACAGATACTTTAGCGATACGGTTTACACGGAACTGATCAACAAAGGCCTTATCAGCAGCCGAGTGAGACTGGGAAGTGCTCATGCGGCCCTGGATAACCTTAAGCAACTGCTCCTGGAAGCTGACCTTGTGCGCAGGCAAACCCATACGACGAGCGGCTGAATCAAGAAGAGGTACTTCAAACCAGTGAGAGCTTGAACCACGGTTTACGGAGTCTGGAGTTGAGAACATTTCGTAGCTCCACTCGATATCGAAAACCGGCTGATTCATGCCATCGCGGAAAACAAGCTTGCTCATTGTCTGGTCGTACAACAAACCAGTTACAGTCGTTGCGATCTCCGGAGCAAGATCTTTGATATCCAGATAGTTGTCTTCGTTTTGACGAGTGCCTGTGTTTGTTCTTGCAAACAACGCCTGGGCAGCAGCCAATTTATCCGGTCCAATACCACGGATGTCGATTTGGTCCGCGTATTGAGTTTGAGTTTTGCTGTCACGTACGTCGTTAAAGAACTTACCAGTTTGTGCCACCAAAACGAACTCAGACTTAAGCTCGATGTCGGCGCAGCTTGTCGCCTCAGCACTTAGGCTTCTAAGCGGAGAGATGTCGATGATCGTTTGCGGGTTGTCAGACTTCGCAAAGGCACACATTACTTCCGGAGTTTTTAGTACATCCATAAAGAAACGGCCAGAGATCAAAGCAGCTTGTTTCAAATCTTTCACCCATGGGATCTGTTCCATTTCCTGAGAATCGTCAGTCAGACCGAAACGATTCTTAAGATCAGCATAGGACTCCATGAAGTTTCTGATGTACTGGAAGCGTGACAATGTACCGCTGTAGTAACCGCCTTGATTGATCTTTGAGAAGTTCTCGCGGCCGTTACGGAAGTTGCGTGTCATGTAACCATCATTGTAAGCCTTGATCAGGTACTGAACGATTTCAGTGTAGTTCGTACCTTTGTCAAAGCGCTTACAACCTGGGTTCATATCCACAGATTCGTCAGAGCAGTACGTGAAATCACGCAATGTCAGATCGGTTTTTTCTTTTGTCAGTTTTTCCAAAGTTTCTGGAACGGCTACTGTTGCACCTTTATCAGTTTGCACCACACGGTTGTAACCGAAGCGCAAAGCCGCGATATCGTATTTACCCAATGTTGGCAAAAGGTTTAGTTCGCTGTAACCGTAGTCCATCACAGAGCTGTATGGGATTGCGTGTTTAACACCCATTTTTGCAAGCTCGCCCTCAGTGTAGAAGTTCAAGCGGTCTTCAGAGCCACCAAAGTTATGGCGTAGACCCAGATTGTGACCCAATTCATGCACCAATGTTGGAACCCATACTTCCGGCATTACGATCGCGATTACTTGTTCGCGCTCGCTGTCAGACAAGTCATTCCACAACTTCAATTTTTGGCCCAATTTAGCTTGCAACGCGTTCTTGATGTGTTCGCTGAATGGGAACAACTCAGAAGGGTAGTTGCAGTATTTGGACATTACTGACAAAGCATCGATCGCTTTAGCAGAGTCAGATTGAGTCAAGCCTTCGTCAGCATCAGCGATGGCCATCAAAGTTGATTTGCTGTTAAAGCGTGCCTTACCCATCGCCGAGTTAGCGATCGTTTCGCGAACTTGTTTTGGTGTTAGCTTGCTTAAGCTGTTTGCACCTTTGATCGCAGTGCGAAGAACTTCCGGCGCCATTGCTGGAGTGGATTTCGCTTTCGAGCTTACATAAGAGTTAGCAACTTTATAACCTGTTTTTGTGGAAAGCAGGTAAGCCGAGTATTTCGCAGCTTGAATTCTGTTTTTAGTACCTGCATCCGGAGCAGACTGTGGAGCTTGGGAGTTCGCAGCTGACTGGGAGTCAGATTTCTCAGTTTGCGGGGACTTGGAAAGCTCGCGCACAACTTCATCGTAAGTGTAGCGGATACCCTGTACGAAGTTACCGTAGTACATTGCCACGCGACCACTCATGATTTCGCCAGTGCGGGGATTAGCCACTGTTGGGCCGTAACCCAATGGACCGCCCGCGATTGGATCTTCAACCATCACGATCATGCTGTTGCGAGTATCACCAACTTTTTTGCCCGCGGGATCGTTAAGAACCAGGCGAGTTTTCATACCAGCAGCTTTAAGACCTTCGTTGACGCGGTCAAAAGCGATCTGAGTTGCTTTTTTAATGGATGCGTACTCTGGCTTGTTAAAGTTGTCAGAAAGGTAGTAAGTGATTTCTTTTCTTTCTGGATTCCAGCGGTTCATCCACTCTTTTTGGTTTTTAAGAGTACGGGTCATGTCCACATCGTACTTGCGGTTTTCAGAAGTGAAGAAACCGAAAGTGCTTTGATCTTTAAGCGGGTACTCGATGGCTTTGTAACCAGGAGTCGCCATTTTGCTAAGTTTTGTGAATGAGTAGTGATACACGATTTGCGTTTGCAAATCATCAATGCTGTTGATGCTGTACATTGCAGAACCCAGGCAAGCCGCATTGCCGCGGAAACCTTTTTCGATCTGGATGTTCAATGCACCGTCTTTTAGTTCATAGTTCAACAGACGGGATGACGTTTCTGTGTAGCAGGAAGAACCGTAAAGTTGTTCCATTTCCACTGGCAACATGTTGAAGCCTGTAGTTCTCATGCTGTTGAAATCCGGGATGAAGTTACCTTTTTTAGACCAGATTTTCTCGTTATTTTCCTCTTCACGATTCGTACATTTACCGTAGCGGTCTTCCGCACAACGGTATTCGACGTTCTTGATTGGAATTTCCATCAAGATCTTATCGTTCAGTGTGTTGTCTTTTGCCAGGCGGCTTTCTTCGTTCACTTGCAAAACCTGCAAAGTGTTTTCAGTAAAGCGGAATTTTACGATCTTTTCCTGACCCTGCCAGTAAGGAGTCGCAGAAGAGATTCCCGTGTCGTCGTTATTAGACAAGTCAGAGGAGGCAACGAAAAGGTATTCGTCTTCCGGAGCCAGAGTGGCTTTGGTCTCAACATTCTCTTTATAGACTTCCTTGTACGGAACTGCTTTCGTACAGGAAATCATCAACGTTGAAATAGTCAGCAGCAAAGCACCAGTTACTGGAATTTTGCGTTTCATGTTGCTGTTCATACTCTCTCTCCTCTTCAAAACTCTCAAAAAACAAATCTCTTAAAACTTTAAAATCTAATTAAATGCTCAAACTCAAACCGGCTTTAACGATCGAAGTGGTGTCGTTAAAGAACTCGATGTTTGATTCAATTCCGTTTGCCTTCAGGGCATTACCTTCATTGGAAGTGCCGACGTAAGCCGAAAATGCCGGAGTGAACTCCCAAGCCAGATCAGCACCGATGCTGAACTTGTTGCGAGTGTCGTCCTGATAAGTCCAACCCATTGTGTAGACATACGATGTTTGCAAAGTCAGTTTCGCGAACAACGGCAAAGTGTAGTTAAAGATGAACTGAGCGTTGTTGCGCATGTTGTAGTAACCCTCGGCTGCCATTTCATATTCATGGAAGTTGCGGGTCGCCTGCAAACCAGTCACAGCTGTGCTGCCCCAGAATAGGTTGCTGAAAATAGTTCTGGTGCCCAGGCGAACTGCGCCCTGGTAAGACATCTCATCCTGCATTTGGCGGTTGGTTGGAAGTACTCCAGCAACCGTATTCACCCAGGCGATATCCTGTGTAAGCGGAGTTTTAAAGCTGATGGATACCGTTGAGTTATCGAAGTAAGTGTTCTCGGCGCCCACATGTTCTTTCATAATAGCTGTGCCCACGCGCATAGAAGTGATCTTATTAAAACGATAGCCCGCAGAAACATCGAAAGAAGTCCCAGCATCGCGTTCGTAAGAGTCTTCCTTCATCATATTGCTGTAAGTTTCAAGGCCCAGATCAAGAGACCAGGCTTTCGCTTCTGGAGTCGTAGCTGGAGCCGGGCGTTTCGCCTTAGTCGTGGAAGTCGATACATTGGCCGCCATTGCGGGTGTAACAACAGAAAGCGCCGCCAAGATCGTCAGACCCTGGATAATGCTCTTTATATATGTAAGACCCGTAAACTTGTTCACAATAGACTCCACGATGGGTTTTAAACATGAGACCCATCTCTAAGTTCTATATGAGCAAGGGGTAGGCCATATAAAACCGAGCCGGTGACCGTTTTAATTGCAGCTGGGACATTTTCCTAGGTTTCGTGACATTCCACGCAGCGGCCCGATCAAGTTTTGGTCAGCCAACATGCAGTGTCTCAAAATGAGGCGAGTCGTGAATGTCAGTACTTTCGGACTTATTCCGAAGTGCTGCAGTGTTTTTAATTGGGCGTGATTTCCCTCTGGGATATGCTTTTGCGAATAGGGGGCAATCATGATCGTTCAACCTCATATTTTAAGCAAAGCACTGGATGCAGCACTTTCAACAGGCGCTGATTTCGCAGATATCTTTGTCGAGGACACGTACTCTTCCAATCTTTCTATCCTAAGTTCCAAGGCCGATCAGGCCATCGTGGGCCAGCTTTACGGTGCAGGCATTCGTCTTTTCTTTGGTCACGAGATTGTCTATGTGACTACAAACGATTTGTCTGAGCAGGGTCTGGTTAAGGCTGCGCTGAATGCAGCGAAAAGCCGCGGTACGGGCGAAGGTAAGAAAGCAATGCCTTTGCTGCAGGTGTCTTTTGATTCCATTCATACCTATGGTGAAAAACCGTGGGAGATGAATCGCGAACGCAAATTCAAATGGATGAACTCTTTGGATCAACATGCCCGTAATCGTAATTCCGCGGTTACTCAGGTTGAGGCCGCTTTGAATGAAAAATTTCAGAAAGTGCAAATCGCAAATTCTCGCGGTTTGATGGCATATGATGAGCGCGCCTACAGCCGCCTGAATATGGAAGTCTTCGTTGAGCACAACGGTGTGAAAGAAAGTTCCAGTGAACGTTATGGTCACATGGGCACTTCTGAACTGTATGATGGTTGGAATCTGCAGAACTTTGCCAACGAAAACGTCGATCGCGCGATGGGCTTGACCACGGCGAAGTTTGCACCTGCCGGCGAAATGCCGGTGGTGATTGATAATTCCTTTGGCGGAGTTCTTTTCCACGAAGCCTGCGGTCATGGTCTTGAGACGACGTCAGTGGCGAAAGACTCTTCCGTGTTCTGCGGAAAGATGGGCCAGAAGATTGCCAATGAATGCGTAACAGCTATCGATGATGGAACGATCAAAAATGGTTGGGGTTCACTAAACATTGATGATGAAGGCAATAAAACAAAACGCACGACTTTGATTGAGAACGGTGTCTTGAAATCTTATATCGTGGACGAAATGGGCTCGCGCCAAACGGGTTATGATGTGACCGGCAGTGGCCGTCGTCAGTCGTACAAATATGCCCCGGCGTCCCGTATGAGAAACACGTTTATTGATGCGGGCAAAGATTCCTTTGAAGAAATGATCCGCGATGTGGATTACGGTCTTTACGCGAAAAACATGGGCGGCGGTTCTGTGAATCCAGGCACTGGCGATTATAACTTCCAGGTGCGCGAAGCCTACATCATCAGAAACGGTCGTATCGAGGAAATGGTGAAAGGTGCCTGCCTGATCGGTCGTGGTATTGATACTCTTGGTAAAATCACCAAAGTTTCCAATGAACTGAAATTGGCAACGGGAATGTGCGGCTCGGTGAGCGGTTCCATTCCTGCAGCCGTGGGACAACCACAAATTCTGGTTTCAAGCCTGATGGTTGGTGGGAGAGCTGGATAATGGATACTATTAAAGAAAACTTCCAAAAGATTGCGGCTCAAGCGAAACAAGATGGCGTGAAAGTGGAAATGCTAATTTCCGGCGGAGAAAGCCTGGAATTGGGATTTCAAAAGAAAGCGCTGAAGGATTTTGAATCCACACAGACTCAAATGGCCGGACTTCGCGTGGTTCAGGGAGCCTCCCAAGGGTATGCCTATACCGAGAATCTTTCGTTAGAAGCGCTACTGCGCACGTACACGGAAGCTTTGAATAATGCCAAGACCGTACAAAGCACAGAGAACTTTCAGATCCCGATGATGAAGCCCCAAGCGTTTAAGGCCATGAACCTTTTTAATCCTGAAGAGATTGAAATGGATAAAAAAATGGAAGTGGCTAAAGCCCTTGAAGAAAAGTGTCTGGGATTGGACGCTCGAGTTCAGTCCGTTCCTTATTCTGGTTTCTCTCAAGGTTCATCGTTTTCAAGAATCTTAAACTCAGAAGGTGTCGATCAGGAATTTAAACAGAATTACTACACGGGCAGTGCGGCCCCTTTGGTTAAAGAGGGTGAGATTTCAAAAATGGGCGGCGAAGGATTTTTCGTGCGCTCCTTTGCTGAGATCAATGTTGATGAAGTCGCGCGTGAAGGCGTGAACAACGCCATCAAATACCTGGGTGCTTCAAAGCTTAAAACTGGAAACTACCCTGTTGTTCTGGATCGCAAGGTATTTCCGACAGTTCTGGCAATGCTGCTTTCGTATCTTTCTGCGAAAGAAGTTCACGAGAACAAGTCCCTGCTAAAAGGAAAAGTGGGCCAAAAGGTGGCAAGCGATAAGTTCACACTTATTGATGACCCGTTCGAGCTTCACGGTTCTGCGGTAAGACCGTTCGATGCTGAAGGTGCGCCCTCGCAAAAAACAGTTCTGTTTGAAAACGGAGTTTTGAAAAACTTCCTGACAAACTTAGAGTACGCACAACGCATGAATTTACCTCACACAGCTCACGCAGCTCGTGGTCCAAGTTCTCCGATGGGAATTGGTCCGACGAATTTGGTGGTGGCTAAGGGTGGTAAAACGCAAGAGCAGCTTTTGAACAACTATCCAGGACAGACTGTGCATATCACAAAATTCACAGGCGGCCTGCATGCGGGTTTCAAAGACTCCACGGGCGATCTTTCGATGCCAGCGGAAGGGTTCTTGTATGAGAACGGTAAGTGCCTGGGACCGGTTGATCAGTTTGTGGTGTCAGGAAATGTGCTCGATGTTCTGTGTGATATCGTGGAGCTAGGGGACACTTACGGTCGACCAGGCCGCAGCCTGATCGCACCTGATGTATTGATTAAATCCATGAGTTTTGCCGGCGGTTGATTTCGCAACCACCGGTTTCTTTAAGATGCAAAGCGCTCCATGATTCGGATCAGAATTCCTTTTTTGGCCCAGAATTCCGGCTCGCTTTGTATTCTTTGATAATTTTGATCTATATAGCGTAACTGATCTCCCAACAAACTTACGCACTCCTGTGCCGTGGTGTAGCTGTCTGCTGAAATGTAGTTTCGGTAATTCGCTCCCTCAATCCAAAGATCCCCATTCGGTTTCAAATTGATCGTTATTTCCCCGAATGAAAAGACGCGCTGAGGTTCCCGTGCGCTGACTTCACCGGAGTAATGAAGGTTGTCGAAGTGCCATACGAGCTTGGCTTGTTCATCCAATCTGTTTGCGATGTATTGACGTGCTTGTGCGCCTACCATTGGAAAGCCCTCCTTGTTGATTTCTTTATCGGTCACAGAAGGGAGTGGCTATAGACCTTGGTCCGGTAACGCGACCCCTTTTCAGAAAAAAGAGGCACTTATTTAGGCAGTGGAACTATTTGTATTTCAGAATGGCACTGGCGATTTCCGTAAATCCGATTCCGCCTCGTTGATTTGCCACATAAGTGGGCTGATGTTTGATTTGATCCACAAAGTTTTGAATATTTGCGACCGCAAAACTGTTCTGAAAATATTGAAACATCGGCTCATCATTCGGGGAGTCGCCGCTAAATGCACAGACTTTCTTGGCTTCGTCAGCACTCACTCCGAACTCATTTGCCAAAAATTTAAGCGACATGGAAAGTTTGTCGTAAGAGCCAAACCAACCATTCACGTGAATCGAGCTGACCTTGGCCTGAGCACCGTGGGATTTAAAAATATCCACGATCTTTTGCACTTCGCTTTTAGGTAATGCGGGGACGTCCTCGCAAAAATCGATTGCTAAGTCCATCAGTCGGCAAAATTGGTCGCTGGCCAAATCACAGCCCGGCACTTTCTGCAGAATTTCTTTTTCCAACTGGTTTAGTTTTTCGCGATTTTGCTTTTGAGTTTGTTCGTCAAAAAAGAAATGACGCTGCATTTTTTTGCCGTGATAGCGGAAATAGAAACCGCCATTTTCACCGATGATCCCACTGACCGGCCACACGCGAGCGATCATTTCGCACCATCCGGCAGGGCGCCCTGTCACGGGGATCACTTTGATGCCGGCATTGTGAAGTGCCCACATGGCCTCATAAGCTTCAGTGCCCAAAAGTCCTTCATCAGTCAGTGTGTCATCGATGTCAGTCAGTAAAAATTGAACGGAATTTGTAAACGCTGAAATTGGTTTCATGCTCACAAGTTATCTGCTTTTGGTACTGGTTGTCAAAATTCAGACTTGCAAAGTGGAGTTTCAGCATTCATGTTTTGTCTATATATTATATCCCGGTTACAGGCCGGATGAAGGGCTGGGTACATGGCCAAGAAAACTGACGCGGTATCTGATGGCATCAAACTCGTCATCGTGGAGTCTCCAACAAAGGCTAAAACCATTCGCAAATTCCTGGGCAGGGATTATGTGGTGGAGTCTTGCATGGGGCATATCCGCGATTTGCCGCAATCCGCAAAAGACATTCCTGAAAAAGTAAAAAAAGAAAAATGGGCGCAGTTGGGTGTAAACGTCGATAAAAACTTCGAGCCTTTGTACTGCATTCCCAAAGACAAAACCAAAGTTGTAAAAAACCTGAAAGATAAACTCGACGAAGCCTCAGAGCTCTACCTCGCGACCGATGAAGACCGCGAAGGGGAGTCTATCAGCTGGCATTTGTTGGAAGTTCTAAAACCTAAAGTTCCGACGAAACGCATGGTGTTCCATGAGATCACTAAAGATGCGATTCAGAAAGCGCTTAAAGACACGCGTGAAATCGATTTCAACCTGGTGCGTGCCCAGGAGGCTCGTCGTGTGTTGGATCGTTTGGTGGGTTACACGATCTCTCCACTTCTTTGGAAGAAAGTGGCCTACGGTTTGTCAGCGGGTCGCGTGCAGTCTGTGGCTGTGCGTTTGATCGTTGAAAGAGAGCTTGAGCGCATTCGCTTTAAAAAGTCAGCTTACTGGGGCGTGTTGGCCGAGCTATCCAAAGATGGCGTCGACTTTGAATCCCGCCTGCAACAATTTAAAAATCAGCGCGTAGCGACTGGTAAGGACTTTGATGGTCTGACGGGTCAGTTGACGGCTGGTAAAGATGTTTTGGTTCTGGGTGAAAAAGACGCTGCTAAATTGTCAGCTGATTTGAAATCAGGTCCATGGACAGTTTCTGATGTTGAGGAAAAACCGACATTCAGAAAACCTGCGGCGCCGTTCATCACTTCAAGCTTGCAACAGGAAGCCAATCGTAAATTGGGTTTGTCTGCGCGTGAAACGATGCAGGTTGCACAAAAACTGTACGAGCAGGGTTTCATCACCTATATGCGTACGGACTCTACGTTCTTGTCTAACGAGGCAATCAATGCCGCTCGTGATTGCATCACTTCCAAATACGGCAAAGAGTACATGACTCCGCAGCCGCGCACGTATGCGGCGAAAAAAGTTAAAGGTGCCCAAGAGGCCCATGAAGCGATTCGTCCAGCGGGCAACCAATTCCAGGATCCAGATGAAACAGGTCTGACTGGTCAGCAGTTCCGTCTTTATGATTTGATCTGGAAACGTACCATTGCATCGCAAATGGTTGATGCCCGTCAAAAGCAAGTCAGCGCAAAAATTTCTGTCGGTGATGCGATCTTTGGTGCCTCTGGTATGACGATCGAGTTCCCGGGTTTCTTGCGTGCTTACGTTGAGGGATCTGATGATCCTGAAGCAGATTTGGCAGAGCGCGAAGTGCGCTTGCCGGCTTTGAAAGCCAAAGACGCTTTGAAATGTATCAAACTTGATCCGACTTCTCATGAAACCAAACCTCCAGCACGTTACACCGAGGCCAGCCTTGTACAAACGATGGAGAAAGAGGGTATCGGTCGTCCATCCACTTACGCATCCGTTATCGGTACTATCATCGATCGCGGCTATGTTCGTAAGGGCGGTACGGCTTTGATTCCGACGTTCACGGCAATGATCGTTTCTAAACTTCTAAGCAGCTATCTGACTCAGTATGTGGACTTGGGCTTTACTTCCGAAATGGAGCAGAGCCTGGATCATATCGCCGACGGCGAGCTTGATTGGGAAAGCTATTTGGCGTCCATCTACAAAGGCCCGAAAGGCTTGCGGGCGATGGTCGACAGTCAGGAAGCAAAGATCAATCCGGATGAAGCACGTACGATGTCTTTGGAAGGCATGGATAAATATAAATTCCACGTCGGCCGCTATGGTGCTTACCTGACAACTCAGCGTGATGGCGAAGATGTCAGCGCGTCTGTTCCTGATAACGAATCCCCGGCGGATATTACTCCCGAGATCGCGGAAAAATTGATTGATCAGAAAATCAACGGTGCCGATGCCCTTGGTAAAGATCCAAAAACGGGTGAACCGATTTATGTGTTGAGTGGCCGATATGGTCCTTACGTTCAGTTGGGTGATGTATCACCTGAAAACGACAAGCCAAAACGTGCATCCCTTCCGCCGAACATGCAGCCCGAGCAAGTGGACTTGCAAACGGCGCTGGATTTGTTGTCGTTACCAAGAAGCTTGGGTGATCATCCGGGCACGGGTAAAGACATCAAGGCTGGATTGGGTCGCTTTGGTCCATTTATCGTGCATGACGGTGACTATCGTTCGATTCCAAAAGGCGAAAGTGTTTTGAACATCACTTTCGAGCGCGCGATGGAGATGTTGTCACAACCTAAGAAAGGCCGCGGTAAAGCCGCTGCTCTTCGAGATTTGGGTGCTCATCCTGAAACGGGCGATGCGATCCAGGTTTTCAACGGCCCTTACGGTCCTTATATCAAGAGTGGCAAGGTCAACGCTTCGTTGCCAGAAGGTACGACTGTTGAGACAGTAACTTTGGAACAAGCCGTGGGTCTGATCAACGAGAAGGGTCCTGCAAAAGGCTCTAAAGGTAAGGGTAAGGCCAAGGCCTCTGCGAAACCAAAAGCTGCCAAAGCAGCCAAAGGCGAAACAAAAGCCGCTCCCAAAAAAGCTTTGAAAGATGCCGAATCTGGTAAAGACAAAGCCGCTGCTCTGGGAGTGAAGAAAGTCGTCACCAGAAAATCGAAAAAGTAGACCTCAATCTTCGTTCGAAAGCTCGAAAGAAGTTCTTAGAAATATAAGTTACCAAAAAGCCGCTGCGACCCAGCGGCTTTTTTTTACCACCTATTGCGCTGGCCCCTCGGAAGGGGGTATCGGTCATATGTATTTAAACCCACAACTCCCGCAACTGTTCCTCCGTCATTCCCCGAAGTCGCGTTTTCGAGTACGGTCTTTTTCCCAACACCTCTAGTTCGTTTAGCTGAATATAATTCCGCATAGTTCGATAAGCCCGATACCCTTTCACCACCCGCGAAAAAGGCCGATACTTCCAAACTCGAGGCCCCTCATGCTTCGTGTGAAGGGTATCGGTCAAGATTTGCGCGAACTGCCCAGCCAACACTCTCATGAAGCTTTGCAAGTTTGACCGTCGACTTCCACGCACTAACAGATGCACGTGATCTCTTTGGATTGAGAACTGCTCGACTTTTACAAAGAATTTGACCGAATACCTTTGCAGCAGGCGAGTCATCAAAATGAAATTTCGCGAACTGCGTAATCCTCCCTTAACGGCTGTTTTGTTAACTTTGAACACCAGATGAAGCGGGTCTTTGTGGGAAAGCGGGCGTGCACCGCGACCCTTCGAGGAATTACGTAAAGTGCCGCCATGGGAGAGGCGGTGATTCACCAGAAATCTTTGTAAGGAAAAAGTGTGTTGCTTCATATTCAATATTAGTCTTTCGGTGGGGTGGTATGACCGATACCCCGGGGTTTTGTTGTGTTTAGGTGCAAAGTGGTGGTGTGGGTGACGGGGCTGCAGGGAGGGATGGGAACCGACGGAAGTGCGAAACCCGGACTCCCGTCGGCGCGCGACCGAGCCGCCTGTTTGGCGCGTAGGGGTACCGGTCAGCGTGCGTTTGTCTGGTTATGAGAAATGGTGGATGTCCGATACCCCCTGGGAGAGGGTTTTGGGTTGGGGTGCTTTACTCTGGGGAGGGGCGTGTTACGATTAGGTTCTGCGAGGGGTCTATGAAGATACTTGGTTTGGTGGTTTCGCTTTTCGTTTCTATGGTTGCCCAGGCACAGATTCAGTCACAGCAGCAGTGTGTGACGACGGTCCGCGCGCGCTCGATGTCGATTTCATCGGCGGATGCAGAAAAGCTTTGTGCTGGGGACTATCAGGAAATAGTGAACTGTGCGGTGACGGCTAAGCAAACTTCGATGGGTTCCATGGACGATGCGCTTAAAAAATGCCGGGGTGAGTGGGGTATGAAACCCAAGGAGCAACCGGAAGCCAAGAAGCCCGTGACCGATACCCCCGTGAAGGTGGGGACGGCGCTTAAGGAGCCGGTGGAAGTGCCGGTGGAGTCGATGGCTCCGGAGGTGGATAATACTCAGGATCCATAAAAGCGACCTTAACCAAATGCTGACTCGACAGGAGGTCTTGCCCTGTCTAACTAGTAGTCAGCAACATTGAAAAAAAGAAATTAGTGCAGGGCTCTTTCGTGCGGGTGGAATATTTGTTAGATTCTAAAGCCCGTACGAGGAAAGTGTTCCATGAGTGAAGATCAAAAACAAAAAGGCCAGCTGGATTTAGGAATAAATCGCACGCCAGAGAAAGACAGAAACTTTCATCTGGGTGGCCGTAGTTTTTACTTCTTCGACTTTGATGACAACATCGCCTTCCTAACAACTCCTCTGGTTTTATTCCACAAGGACACCCGTACCGAGCAGCTGATCACGAGCGGCGATTTTGCCCAGCACAATGCGACGATCGGTAAAAGCGGTGTGTATGCCGATTTTGAAATTGATTTTTGTGATGTGACAGGGACTTTCAGAAATTTCCGCGATCGCAACATCAGCGATGTGGAAAAGCTTGCGGGAAATAAGCAGATCTTCGTTCAAGATGTTGCCGAAGCTTTGGGCTTTCCGGATTTTCAATGGAAGGGTCCTTCATGGGAGTGTTTCTATCACGCCACTTTTAATCAGCGTCCTCTGTCTGTGATCACTGCTCGCGGGCATCATCCTGAAACTCTAAAAGACGGCATCAAAGTTTTCGTTCAAAACAAAGTTTTACCTTTGGAGCCGAATTATCTAAGCCTGTATCCGGTAAGTCATAAACCGACCCGCGCTTTATTAGGGGATGCAAATTTCTCTGAAGGCACGGCGGAGCTTAAACAACGCGCTATCCGTGCAAGTGTGGAAAAGGCGATTGAAACTTACGGCTATAATCCTCATCACCGTTTTGGCATGTCCGATGATGATCCTAAAAACATTGAGCTGATCGTTGAAGAGATGACCAGACTTAAGGCTAGGTTCCCGGAGATGTCGTTCTTTATGATCGAAACTCAGCACGGCAACTTCATCAAACACGAGGTCAAAGTGGGCGGCCTGCAGGGACAGAAAGTTGAAGATCTGTCGCAGCTATCTTTTTTCGAAGATGACCGACGTAAGTCTTAAATAATCTTACAGTCCTAAATTTCTATCCCTAATAACAAATTGAATGCTCTGGGGAAAATTCCTGCTAATCTTAAGTGATTAGAACGCTCTCGCCGGGGAGCCAAGGAAGGACCATCATGAGTTCAATCTCTAAGGGATTAAAGGGTTTAGTTGTTGCGGGTTCTCTCGCAGTATCTTCAGTTGCAGCCGCACAATTAAAAGACGGTTTGGAATGCAGATACATTTCAGTTATCGAACAGGGTTTCCTGGCAAATCACGTTAAGTATTCAGATCGCAATGCAGACCTTGCTAACCGTGTGGTAGAGCAGTATCTGAAACGTTTGGATCCTTCAAAAATTTATCTGACCCAGACAGATGTTGATGCGATTAAAAAAGACATGTCGAATGTTTTTGATAAAACCAAAAACAGAGACTGTACATTCCTGGATAAAGCGCAAAAATTGGTGCTGGAAAGAGTGCAGGATCGCGCGAACTTCGCAAAAAAGTATCTGGGTAAGGATTTCAAGTTTGAATCCAACACAGAGTTTGCATTTGATCCGGATAAAAAGCCTTGGCCAAAGAATGCTGACGAAGCAAATGAATATTTAAAAAAATATATTCAGTTCCAAATCGGCAATTACCTTGCGACAGACATGAAACTGGATGAAGCAAAAAAGAACGTCGAAAAAAACTACGAGCGCGCGGTGAAGCGTACTCAGGAAACGACTCAGGACGACCTGCTTTCAGGTTACCTGGATTCTTTTGCCAGAGCGTTGGACCCACATTCCAGCTTCTTCTCTCGTGATGTACTTGAAGACTTTGAAATCCAAATGCGTCTTTCTTTGGAAGGTATCGGGGCGACTCTTTCCTCCCAGGATGGTTTCACTGTAGTTGAAGCATTGGTTCCAGGTGGAGCTGCTGCAAAATCCGGTTTGATCGAACCACAAGACAAAATCATCGCTGTGGGCCAGGACAAGGGCGCCATGGAAAACGTGATCGATCAGGATTTGAAAGACGTTGTTAAAAAAATCCGCGGTAAAAAAGGCACGAAAGTTCGTTTGACGATTCTGCGTAAAGCAGGTGACGGCAAAAAACGTTTCGATGTTACTTTGACTCGTGAAAAAGTGAACCTTGAGGACGAAGCAGCTTCCATCACTTACGTTGATAAGGAAGTGGGCGGTCAAAAGAAAAAAATCGGTATCCTGAACTTCCCGAGCTTCTATGCGGATTCCCGCCGTGGTGGCAGATCTTCAGCGGCTGATATGAAAGCGTTGATCAAAGAGGCAGTTCAAAAGAAAGCGGACGGCCTGGTGTTGGATCTTTCCAACAATGGTGGTGGTTCTCTTGAGGACGCTGTTAAGATCGCTGGTTTGTTCTTCCAAACAGGTAACGTGGTAAAACAATCCTCTAAAAATGAAGGCCGTGCGGAAGCCGCTCTTCGTGATACAGATTCAGCAGTTGATTGGAACGGTCCACTGGTTGTATTGACCAGCCGTATTTCTGCATCTGCTTCTGAGATTGTTTCCGGTACTTTGCAGGATTATAAACGTGCAGTCGTAGTCGGCGGTGACCATACTTACGGTAAAGGTTCTGTCCAATCTGTATTGCCAATCCCGAATGACCTGGGCGCGATCAAAGTAACTGTGGGCATGTTCTTCGTTCCATCTGGTAAGTCCACTCAGCACCGTGGTGTTGATGCAGACATCGTATTGCCAGGTCCGTTCAGCACTGACGATATTGGTGAAAAGTACATGGATTACTCGCTTCCTCCGAAAACGATTGAAGCGTTTATCTCTCCGGATGCCTTCGTAAAAGAAGGTCCAAGTGCTTGGAAAGAGCTTAAGCCAGAGTGGATCAAGCAGATGTCTGAAAGATCTGCAGAGCGCGTGGCGAAGTCTGACGAATTCAAGAAAATCGTGGACGAGCTGAACAAAGCCAAAGCTCGCGGTAAAGTGATCCGCGTTAGCGAAGTGCTGAAAGATAAAAACGAAAAAGAGAAAAAAGAGAAAGCCAAAAAAGTAGCAAGCAAAGCGAAAAAGAACGAAGAGTACCTGAAGCGCCCGGATATCCAGGAAGCTACAAACGTACTACTTGATCTGATTCAGCTTGAAGATGGTAAAGCGCTTCCAGCGACTCCAAAACAAGCGAACGCTAAATAGTTTGCCGCTAGATTTGACATGTTAGTTGTTGTTAAAAGCCCGGGAAACCGGGCTTTTTTTATTTACAATGAGCGGGAAGAAGTTTGATGTGAGCTTTGATAATGTCACTGATGTACATTTGATTCAGCTCGGAAAGTCCTTTGCGCCATTTGAGACTGTTGTCGGCCATATGAGCAAATAGGTTAATATAACAATCCTGCTCGATAAGGATCTGGTATTTCCAGTCTTCATTAAGAGCTCTTCGGCTGGATTTTATGTCTGCCGCAATCTTGTCTGTGAGCGCTTCATAGCCTGGGTCTGAGACATTCACCTTGCCGCTCATGATGTCTTTAATCAGCTGATCTCTTTTATAGATCGCATCACTCCAGGCGATGGCGATCTTAATCCAACTTACATTTTTTAGTTTCTGACTTTTCGCTTTTGCGGAGGCCAGAAGTTTTTCGTCCCCTGGAAAAGGCATCTTCACGTAAAAACGAGTTAGCGCTTCAATTTCGGAGGTCGTCAAACCGACTTCCAGAACCTGGTCGTTCATATTTCTTAGGCATTCGTGGATACCCAAAGCCTGAATATTTCGGCTGTCCATTTTTTCAAGCATTCTTGCTGAAAGGAGGATGGTATTCCCGAAGTAGTAAGCTGCAGGTTCTTGGATATGTTTTGGAAAGCGCTCTGAATAGAAGTTGCGAACGTTGGAGTCAGATGTGCGAACCTTAATCCTTGGCAGATAAAGGAATGACGTCACTGTCAGGTTGTCACAGCGGGTGCCGGCTAAGGCAGCGAATACGGGGAACTGAGCGTGATTGTCCACCATAGACTGAAGACCGCCTTGAAACAAATCTCCATAAAGAATGAATTTTCCCATTTTGGTGACAGCTTGGCGTTCGGGATAAAGAGAGTTTTCAATGAAGTTATTGTACTCCGCTTGTGACATGGATTTGATGCGATCCAGGAATCTTTCATTCGGGTGAATTAAATCCACCAGTTTGACCATGCCGTCAGTGACCACGACCATGCCGCCGCCACCGCCGGAGATTCCACCTTCGAATGAAGCAGATGGCTTTACAGAATCTTTGCGAACCTTGTCCTGGTATTCTTTTTCAGTGGAAATTTCGTCGACATTTCTGACATCTGTATCAGGATCTATGGTGACGGTGGTTTTCGCGTTGGCATTGAGGCTTAGGCATGTCATTAAAGACACGATCATGACACACATGAGTTTGGTAAATGATCTTTGCATTTGGCCTCCACTAATGGATTTATGCAATATGAAGGCCCCGCCAATTTAATTGTGGGGCCCGTGCAGCGTCTCTGAATGAGACACTGCCAATTTTCGTTAATCCATTATCTAAACTAGTTGCAGGAGATGATTGTCTGCGTGTCTTGATATTTCAATTGAAGCACGACGGCACCTTCTAAAGAAGAAGCTACAGCTTCAACAGACAAGTTAGGGCCAGTATAGCCTCTGATTGCCATGTAGTTAGCTTCTCTATGAACAAGGATGTGAAATGTTGCTTGAGAAGTTTTTACTTCGTACGTCGGGACTGCGTTTTCGTTGATACGGTCTGCTTCGTAACGATCAACGAATGTGGTTTGAGTCTTTTTTGTGACTGTGTTGAATTCATTCACCGCGCAAGAAACAGCAGTATCACGGGCAGAAGCCGCTGAACCAATTAGCAAGAAAGCAGTCATCATCAATACGTTTTTCATAAAAACCTCCTTAAGGTTTGTTTTGTGTTTTCGTTGGACGGGTTCTACTTCAAATTGACGCATGGCGCCTAGGTGGACTTTCTGAAATTGCCCGGGGAATGTTTAAGTGACTCACCGTAACTGCTGCATGTGCATGAAATTACAAGGTATTTGTGGTCTGGTATTTTTCGGGTCTGGCCTTGGGATTTTGCCTTTTTTAGCCGAAAAAGGGGAATGAGCGAAATTATCACTCCCAGCATCTATTCATTTAAAGACTACAAGAAGTACCTGCAGAAGTGGATCGAGTCCCATCCCATGAAGGGGCGCGGGATTATTTCAGCCATCGCAAAATCACTGCGAACTCAGACTTCATTTTTATCCCAAGTGTTGTCTGGAGACTTGAATTTCAGCAGTGAGCAGGCGTTGGATCTTTCAGGCTATTTAAAGCTGAACGACGCAGAAACTGAATATCTGTTGGCGATGGTCGCTTATTCACGAGCGGGCTCCGCAAATCTTCGTGCGCGTCTTAAAAAACAGGTAGAAACAATGAAAGAACTCGGCATGAAGGAGCGTGTTGTAACATACGACGCTCATGAGCTTTCGCCCGCAGACCAACAAGTCTACTACAGTGCATGGTATTATGCTGTAATTCATATTGCGGCAACTCTGACTGGTTTAAGTACCAGCAAAGCTATTGCGCATCGATTGGGGCTGTCTGAAGCCCTGGTCAAAAATGTTTTGGATTTTTTGCTGGCAAAAGACCTGGTACGAAAAAACAAAGACGGGCATATAGTATTTGGGAACAAGTCCCTGCATTTGGATTGGAATTCTCCACTGCAAATTCGCCATCATTCCAATTTCCGCATGATGACCATTAATAGTGTGGAAAAGGGAGTCCTATTGGAGGATCTGCATTACTCATCAGTCGTGTCTCTGGCGAATGAAGACTATCAAAATATTCGGGATACCATAAGCAAGATGATCGGGGAGGCTCTGAAGAAAATCGCGGCCTCCGAGCCCGCAGAGGAGCTGGCTTGCTTTTCTGTGGATTTCTTCCGTATCGGGAAAGACGATTAGCAATAGCCCGGGTCCGGGCTATTGATACAATATGACTATTTGCAGTCGTAGCTCATGTCCAGTTGCGTGCCTTCAGTCAAAGGTGCTGCGAAGTGAAGAACATTCCCGCTCACAGAATAATTTTTGATGACTTGGCCATCCACGGCCACGGTCAATGTTGTCAGATCAGGTGCGCATTCCAGGTTGATCTGTGAGAGGGAGTTGATAATTTTGTCTTTAAACGTATTCAAGCTTGTTGCAAAATTCGCATCGCAAATACTGCCGATGCCTCCTTGGGTCAGATTCGACATAGTACTATATACAAAGCCCGGATGACTTGGGGAAGTGTCCTGATCCTGAGTCATCTCGCAAACTGAATCACCGGGTTTTACGATGATCGAGTTGAAAGTAAAGCGAACCTCGTCACCAAATACAGATTGAGAAAGCTTCACCAGGTTTTCTGGTTGGTCTTCAGCTTCCAATGGTTGATAGGCTGTCGGATTATCTTTCGCTTTGACCTTTGTGATATCTCCGCCCACGGAACGTTCATCTTCATCAGAAATAATAATCACGGATTTTGCGGCACCATCCCGGTAACAACCGTTTCCAACATTTTGAAAGTTTACATAAGTAGCTTTGATAGCGCGTTCATCACCAGAGCCCGTGCCACCAATTTGCAAAGTGTCGACGGTAGACGTGAAGATCGAGTTCATGTTTGTCGTACCCTTTTTCAAAACCCACGGCGAAGTTCCCGCCAATGGAGAATACTGCGCCCAGGTCAAAGGCATTCCCCAGTGTGTAACACCGGCAGAATCAGGAAGTGGGCGAGTCGTCGTCAGACACATTTGCCAGTCGATTTGGCTCGCTTCCAAAGAAACCATAAAGTCACTCATCGAAGCTGCCAGCTTTTTTAAATCCGGCAGCATTGAGTTTGAATCATCCATCACCAAAAGGAAATCGACCTGCTTATTGCCGGATTTCACCACATCAGAATAGACGTGATCAGGAAGTTTTGCCGGGGGAGTCGGACTTGGGCTTGGTGTGGGAACCACCAACGACGCGTTATCAACGATTTTGGCAAACTCCATCTTCGCGCAACCCGCGCTGGCAAAGGAAAGGAGGGCAATAATGTTCACAAGATAGGTGGATGTTTTCATAATCCCTTTAACGACACATCGAAATTTAACTTGATGAAAAAACAGGCAGTGCGCGAGGAATGCGAGCAGGATTTAAGGATTCTCTGGATCATGGTCAGACCGCAAAAATCGTCTGTGTATAAGGGTTTGACGGTTTTTTCGACTTCAAATCCCTGTGCTCGGGGATGGCAGCGGACCAGATCTTGAAGTGTGTATCGGGGATAGGAACCAAGTATGATGAAACTGATTTTGGGTATGATGGCAATGCTGACTTCACTAAGCGCCTGGGCGGGAAGCCCCGGGGCAATTTCGGCGTTGGATATCATGACCTTTGCCGACGAGTTTCAGTGTCAGGATAAGTTCCCGCATCACAGCTTCTGCGAATCCGTGCAGTTCAAGCCTTGGACCTCAGGGGAAAAGGCGATTGTCGGTGGCTATCTGGCCAGAATCAATGATCCGCGTCTGCAAGGAATTCTAAAAGCTATCAAAGAAAACGGTATTACAAAAATTCACCGCGTATCTCATGCGGCACGCTGGTACAATAATCCGCAAATGCGCAGGGTGGAGTTCGTGCGCTCTGCTGAAAAAGCTTTTCTGTGGGTAAACCCTGTGACGAATGTTATCGGTGTGACTGATTCGTTTTTCACCGGCACGCCGTTTATGGACCCTTACGCAAAAGTAGATCGCAAGCAGATAAATATCCTGCATGAGCTGATGCATGACTTTGATATCGCTACCAACCACGCGTTCTCCATGGAAGAGTTCGAGCAGGCAGCGGGCCTGGCGAATTTGGATCTTGCAAAATCCCAGAGAGAGTTCCAACAGGTGATGGCATTAATGAAAGAAAAGCGCACGGCAGAGGCCTATGCCCTGGATCGTGAACTGGGAATCAAGTATGGATTTCCAACATTATATTCAATGAGCAATCAATTTGAAGGATTTGCGGAAGTGGTGGCCTATGGGATATTCGATCCTCACGCAGACGAGTACTACTCGCCGGAGCTTAAGGCTTACTTAGGCAAACTGTTTGACGTGACAGAAAAATAGTTAAACCCAATGGCGGATTTTGTAGAAGCAAAAAGCTCCGATGAAAGTGCACAGCACGATCCAAAGATAACCCTTCCAGGTTCCTTTTAGATCGGCATCGCTTAGCTCCATTTGTGAAAATACCGCGATCACCAGATACCACCATGCAATGAGTGCCCAGGAAAAAGACGGGAAGTTTATGAAGCGGGGATTGCTGATGAAAATCCTGCCGCCAGGAATCCAAAAGTAAAATACAGCGGCACAGATCAGCGGGCCTACGATCAACGGAGCGATTCCGATAAACAGCTCGCCCATCTTGATCCAGATTTTAAACACCACAGGAAGCGAACGCGGACGACTGATCACATGTCCGTGGGAGCCGTCCTTGGCCTTCCAGTCAAAAAGTTTGATGTCTTCGATTTGGTGAAGAAACACGAACGCCGCCAGCGCATGGCTGATTTCGTGAATCATGATTCCTGGGGCGAAGATCAAATTGAAAGCATGCTGACCAAAAGTTTCAGAAAGCTTCACACGCAGAAAGCCCGAAAAGAAATGGAGTACGACTCCGGCCCCAAAGATAAAGGCGGATATTTTTAAAAGTTCCAGAAGAGCTTGAAATGAAAAGACCAGGGACGGGTAAGTATACGCCATCCCTGAATCTTACTGTGTGGCGGCCAGATGAGCCAAGAGAAACATGCGGGCCTGGTCGCGAACGAAGGTTGATTCGTCAGGACCTCCGTTTAAGGACATGGCGCCCATACTCATGGTGACGGACGTGCCGTTGGCTGTGACGTTGAAAGACCCAAGGTTGCACGAAAGGAACTCGGCCGTGAATTGAGCGCTTTGGGGATTTTGCACGCAGGACTTTAACTGGTTGGCCCAGCTGCTCCAGCCGGCAGGTTCCTTACCACCAGCAGCAGGAAGTTTCGGTGGAGTAGGAAGGGGATTTGGCGCAGGCTGGGCGGATGTTGCAGACGTCGCTAAAAGTGCGTCAATTTCTTTTTGTAAAGCTGCGACCTGTTCCGAGATACATGTGCCTGATGGAAGCATCGCCTCGTTCAAGCTTGCACAGTTAATATTGAATCCGCACTTCTGTGTTGTGGAATTAAACTGTCCCCCCAGTTGCAGGCACAGCGTTTGTCCCATATTGGTCGAAGTATCGCAGGAGACAATTCTTTGGGATGGATCAATCAGAAGTCTCATGGGAATATCGGTGAACGCCTGGCGGGAGCCCATGGCAGTTTTCAATTTTTTAAAGCGAATGCGAACTTTTGAATCCACGGCAATGGGAGTCGTCGCTGTCGCTTTTGCTGCGATATAGGTATTCCACTCGGTGGTACCGGTTTCAATTGCCAGCCCCGTAATCTGCAGATCCTTGGTTCCCAGTTCCTGATTTACGAAAGCCAGGCTCTCGCCCGCTTTACCTTTTAATTCAGTTAGATTCAGGCGTCCCTGGTTGTCCAAAATTGAGTCGGCAAAATTGGTATTACAATATTCGTTGTTTTGTAATGCTCCCTTTATCATGGCCTCAGTTTTCAATTGAGTCGATTTGGTTAGAGCAAATGTATTTAAGTTTAGAGAATCATTTAATGACGTCGTCAGAGCAAGAGCAAATGTTAGAACCACAGTCGAGAGAATGAGGATACTGACTATCATTGAGCCGTTCTCAGAGCGCACAAGATTCGGAGTCTTTGAAACAGTTTTCATAACCGTCTCCTCTTGTTAACATTATCGGAAGACGAGGTGTTTTCTAAAGTTAAACTCAGATTATCTTTTTTTAAAGGTTAGTATGAAATGAAGAATCAAGCGGGTTTTACTTTCATAGAACTATCAGTAAGCTTGGCGATCATTGCTGTTCTGGTGATGGCGATCGGAACGATTTTTCAAACTTCGTTTCGCGGTGCCAATCTGGTTGAAATGCGCAACACTGCTGCCAATCTGAATATGGCCTGGCAGGAAACTTTAAATACTCCAGCAGTCTGTGAAAAGAATTTCAAAGGAATGACATTTCGTGGATATTGCCAATGCGGTTTTGATTTCCACGGGTGTAAATTCATCCTCTAAAGACATTCAGGTTCAGGGTGTGAACGCCAAGGTTCGCGAAACAGACTGGAGTGCTTTTAATATTGCCAAAGGCAGTCTGGGTGCAAACACCTACATCGTAAATATAGATCTCACCGTAAACCTGGATCGAAAAAAGGAACTCATCTCCTCTAAGACAAGTTCCCTGGTGGTTTCGATACCGGTTTACCTGAACTCAGCCGGAGTGGTGGATTCCTGTCTGGTTACGCAGCAGGCGTCAGTAGTCAATGCCCAGGAACTTGCCTGCACTCAACTGGGCGGGCAGTTTATTAAAGAGACCGCGCGTTGTGAATTTAAACAAGACTGCGCGAATCTTCCCGCAGACTCGGCGGTCTCCAAGGAATGTTTTGATCAATTAGCTGCTGGCCTTGCCACGCAGATTTCCAGCGCTGGGCAGACAGCCTCGACATCGCCGCCGCCAATATCGCAAATACACAAAACAATTAAAAACTGTCTGGCGGACTCCCAGGACGCAAAAATCAATTTAAACAAAACGACTTGTTCTTTGGGGAGTAATAACTTTTCAGCGACTCCGGAGGAGTTTTCTTACACTTACGGTGCCACGAACTACACGGTGTCTGATCCAGTCGTGGCAAAATACCTATTCGATCTGGTGGTGAAGTATCAAACGGACGGTCTGATGAAAATCACCGTGGGGGCCAAATGAGACTGCAGCAAAATGGTTTTTCAGTCACTGAGTTATTGGTGGCAGTGGGCTTGATGGCAGCGGTCACTTTGGGGCTTTCAAGTGTGATGAATGTTGCCAGTAAATCAAACGCGGCAGCTTCAAAAAAATTGAATGAAGCGAACCTGGTTAATTCGACAATGGTAAGTCTTTTTACCCGCAAATCCTGTGATGCCTCATTCAAGGGACGCACTCTGGATAGCGCTGGCAGTCTTAACGTCACTGAAGTTAAAGATGCCAACGGCGGTGACGTTATTAAAAAAGGCATGTCGCTGGAGCAAAAGACTCACACTGTGAAGTCTTTGCGTCTGCAGGCAAATGAAGAAAGTTGGAAAGAATTTAAGAACCATACTTTCGCGTCACCTGATGAATCGTTGCAATTAAGTACGGCGTTGGAAGTTGTTTTTGAACGGGAAAAAGGTTCGGAGTCGGGCGTTCAGAAAATATCATTCTCTGTTGGCGTTGATAAGGACGGCAATATCACTCAGTGTATGGGTGGAGATAACAGCGCCAATGTTGCTGCACTAAAAAGTGCCTGCATTAGTTTCGGTGGCACTTTTGATGAGGTAACCGGGCAGTGCAAAGCAACGCAGGATTGCGGAACCGTGGCCGGGGACGCGCCGATCAGTCAAAAGTGTGTGGCTGATAAAATGAAAGCACTGAAGAACGCATTGAAATCCAAGTCCTCTACCGGCGGCGGGGGGTATGGAATGATCACCTCCATAAAACAATGCATGGCCAGTTCCTATGTACAAAAATCCCGATCAGCCACAGGCTTTAGCTGTGTCTCGGGCTCTTTCAATGCCAAGGCAGAAAATGGGACCTTTACGTTCTCCTTTGGTTCTACCACTTACTCCGTAACCGATCCTGCTCAATACAAAATGGTTGTCGATACAGTCGCTGCATTTCCACAGTAAAGGCAGTTTAAGCCTGTCACGGCTGCCCTCGTCTTAGGCACTTTAGCGGCCAATCTGGAATATATTGCACTCTAAGTATTCTCCACATGGCATTTTGCGTTATCTAACGGGAAAAATGGCGACAATTCGCCCTGTTCTCGCTTAGATAGGGGCCTTGATTTATGTGACTAAAAACCGTGGAGAACTGAGTACATGTCTAAAAAGACCACTGTAAAACCAGCTGCCAAAAAAGCTTCTGCTGTTAAAGCAAAAGCGCCGGCAAAAGCTGCTACCAAATCCGCTGCGAAGTCTTCTAAAAAAGCTGCTCCAAAGAAATCTGATTTCGGTGGCTTGTCTGAAGAACTTTTGTTGAGCATGCACGACCTGATGGTCAAGTCCCGCGTTCTTGAAGAGCGTGTTATTAAAATCTACAAAGCCGGTGAAGGTTACTTCTGGATCGGTGGCCCGGGCGAGGAAGCTTTCGGGGTACCATTGGGTCTATTGGCTCGCAAAGGTAAAGGTCTTGAACACGACTGGTTCCATCTTCACTACCGTTGTACTCCAACGATGGTGGCGCTGGGCATGCCAATGATCGAAGCGGTTCGCTTGATGATGAATCGTGTGACAGATCCTTCCACGGGTGGTCGTAACTTCGCAGGGCACTATTGCTTCCCGCAGTGGAACGTGGCTCCTGTAACTTCTCCTATCGAAGTTCAGTACCCAATCGCTTGCGGTACAGCTCATGCGCAAAAACGCGCGGGTCACAAAGCGATCTCTATCGTAACTGGCGGTGACGCTGGTACGGCAGAGGGCGAATTCGCTACGTGCCTGGTTTGGTCTTCCCGTAAAGGTCAGGAATTGCCAGTGTTGATCACTGTGCAAAACAACGGCTTTGGTATTTCCACTCCGTACGAAGGACAACACGGTGAAACTCAAATCGCTGACCGTGCGAAAGCCTTCAACATCCGTTCACGCGTGATCGATGGAACAAATCCTGTCGAAACATATATCGCTTTGAAAGAAGAAATGGACTACATCCGTAAAACGGGTAAGCCATCTTTCCTTGAGGTAAAAACAACCCGCTTGTACGGACACTCCTCTGCCGACGGTGCGAACCGTAAGACAGATTTGTTCGATCCGGTTTACAAGTTCCAGGAAAAATTGATCGCTGCTGGTATCTTGACTGAAAAAGCTGCGCAAAAAATCTGGGAGATCTACGAAGAAGAGGGCGTTAAAGCTCAGGAACAAGCTCGTGCTGAAGGTGGCCCTGCGCCGGAATCAGTTTGGGATCATGTCTTCGTAAATAATGAAAATGCTGATTGGAGAAAATTCTAATGGCAAGCGTAGCTCAAGCAATCAGAATGGCCCTTCACTACGGTGAAAAACACATGGGCGTTAAAGACATCTTCGGTCAGGACGTGGGTGCACCACTGGGTGGCGTATTCACGGCGACTCAAGGTTTGAAAACAGCATGGAACACGCCACTGGACGAGCGTGGTATCATCAGCATGGCGATGGGTATCGCGATGACCGGTGATAAGTGCGTGGCTGAAATCCAGTTCGCAGACTATATCTTCAATACGATCGATCTTTTGAAAATTGCCGGCAACACTTTGTGGTGCACAAACGGTCAGGTTCAATTGCCGATGGTTGTGATGACTCCGGTGGGAGCAGGGATCTTTGGTTCCGTTTACCACTCTCATTCTTTCGACGCTTGGGCATCTCGTTTGCCAGGCTGGAAGATTGTTATGCCATCAAACCCGTTGGACGCTTACGGTTTGATGTTGGCGGCGATTGAAGATCCGAATCCGGTTCTTTATTTGAAATCAAAAGCATTGATGCGCCATAAAGGTGACGAGTTGATCCCTGGTGAACCAGAGGATGAAAAAACTTTGAAATCAATGATCGATAAGCCAGTACAAAACTCTCAAGGCTGGAAAGCGAAATGGCCGGAACTTGAAAAGTACATCGTTCCAATCGGTAAAGGTAAGATCACTCACGAAGGGGAGCACATCACTGTTGTAACATACAGCCGCATGGTGCACCTGTGTGACGAAGTGGCTAAGAAGCTGGCTGACGATGGTATCTCAGTTGAAGTGATCGATTTGCGTTCGATCTATCCATACGACTGGCAGATGATTAAATCGTCTGTTGAAAAAACAGGCCGCGTATTGTTTGTGAACGAAGACACTGAAGTGACTAACTTTGGTGAGCATTTGGCCTACAGAACAACTCAGGAGTGTTTCTATTCATTGATGGCGCGTCCGCGTGTCCTTGCCGGCAAAAACCTTCCAGGTATCGGGTTGCATCCAAACCTTGAAAAGAACTCTGTTCCTCAACACCACGATATCGAAACAGCGATCCGCGAGATCGTTGCTGAGGTTCCGTAATTATGTTGAAAGCAGGAGTCGGTCACAGAAAGAAAGTTCGTCGTAAGGTTTCCAAGAAGCGCGGAAAAACACAATTCGATAAGTACGAGCTGTACCACAAAGCGGTGCAGTCGGCTGAAAACGACGTGGTGTTCATCCGTAATACGTATAAGGAGCTTAAGAAAAAAGCGCCTAGAACTTTCCGTGAAGACTTCTGCGGGACATTTGCTCTTTCAACAGAGTGGATCAAATTGGATCCGAAGCACAACGCCGTTGGGGTGGATTTGGATCCAGAACCAATTGCGTATGGTAAGACTCACTATCTTTCCAAACTAAAGCCGGACCAGCAAAAGCGCATGAAAGTTATCGAGGGCAACGTGATGGACCCAAGCCTGGAAAAGGCTGACATCATCGCTGCGATGAACTTTTCATATTTCTGTTTTAAACAAAGATGGATGCTTAAGAACTACTTTGCCAATGCCTATAAGACGTTGAACAAAGACGGTATCTTTTTGGTGGACGTATTCGGTGGCAGTCAGTGTTACGACGCGATCGAAGACCGCATGAAGCACAAAGACTTCACATACTACTGGGATCAGACAAACTTTGACCCAATCAGTAACGAAGCTGTTTTCCATATTCACTTCCGCGTGAACGGTAAAAAGATCGAACAGGTATTCACTTATGACTGGCGCTTGTGGAGCATTTCGGAGATCCGCGAGATCATGCACGAAGTGGGCTTTGCAAAAAGTCACGTGTACTGGGAAGGCACTGCCAAAGATGGTTCGGGCGATGGTAACTTCACCCGTGTCGATCACGGCGAGGCTTGTGAATCCTGGATTGCTTATGTGGTCGCTGAAAAATAGATCAAACTTGAAACCCCACTGAGAGTGGGGTTTTTTATTAAAAGACCAAATCGCGAATACTGAACTGACTTCCCTGAAGCTTTTTATCCCGTTCGATCAGTATACTTCTTAGACGATGATAGTCCCGGCCTAACTGCAACACAGTCTCTTCATGTGCTTGTTGTACCAGAATCGACATTCTCTGAGAGTCGTAAATGGATTCTGCTTCTTCCGGTAAAAGCATGTGGTCATCTTCCGGAGAGTAAAGAACCGAGCTTAAATGTTCTTGAACTCCCGCCGCAAATTTATCCGAGCCGTTCACCGCTAAATACTTATAGAAGTTTGTCGCTGGGATTTCCGCAAGATAGACGGGTTGTTTATTAATAATCTTGCGAGTGAGATTTTCGATTTCGGCGGTGCTTAGTGGACGCTTAAGAAGCAAGGAAACCTTATGGGCGCCAACATTGCTGATATATCTAAGAAGCTCATGAACCTGCAAAGCGCACTGATCTTTCCAAGAAAGTCTGTTGTACATCTGTGAGCTAACCAGCAATACCTGAAGGGAAGTACCGGACTGTACCGTGGGTTGAACCGCATAGGAGGCGATGGGCTTTTGGTAGTCAGCAGGCACGGAAGGGCTGAATAGATTGCTTGCTGGAAGTTGGGTGACTTCCCAGGCAAATCCAGAGCCAAAGGGTGAAGGGAAAACGACTTTGGAAGGTCGCACACTGCCCCGGCTTAAGGGCAAATCAGTGAACGCAACCGTAAGTCTAAGATTCTCTGGTTTCAGGAATTGCAAAAGAACATTGTCCTGGATCTGCAGTCTATCGAATGCACACGCAAAGAATTCTGCATTCGAAACATAAGTCCCTTTGTTTGAAATGAAGTTCCCTTTTTGTGACATGATTCGCAGGTAGGATTCTTTGTCAAAGCGAACCAGCGTGTTATTATTGCCAATAGCTTGATCCAAAAATCGCAGCTGGCCTAGTGAATTGATAACGCCAACGCCACCACCACCATCCAAGCCCGGTCCGCCAAGGGCCGTGGAATTGCCATTTGCAGAAATATACTTGGGTTGTTCTCTGATGATTCCTTTTTGAACCGCGGAGACACTGATGGACTCCTGACGGCGCCAATTTTCCAGAGCTTGAGAGACATCAACTTTCGCCGTTTGTGCATAGGCTGCCGACGTTGCGGCAATCGTCACAAGGGCGCATAAAAGTTCGACAGTCTTCACTCTCAGGTTCTTCATTAAGCACCTTTAGCTACGGGTTTTGGTATGACTGATAAGGTTTGCAAGTCGGGGGCCAAGTTCTGGCCCCCGATTGAAATTACTGGGCTTCAATACAAGAAACTGAATAAATCGATTTGCCGTCATTCTGGTGAAAAGTTATTCCACCCGATTTCGCGACAACAGCAGTAATTAGTTTTCCTTGAACGATGGCCAAAGACGTAAACCCGTTTGAATCGGCGAGTTGAACTTTGGCGCCGTTAAGGGTTCCAATAACCTTCACTTCATCATTTATTTCTACAGAAACTAAATCCTGATTGTCCAAACCCAGACATTTAAAAGGTTTTGCGTGAGCCGTGATAGAAAGCATTGCGATCGTGAATACTAACATTTTTTTCATAAGGTCTCCTTGTTTGATTTTTTTTGAAATATTTAAAAATTAGTTGGCGATAATGCTTTCAGCCGCGCCAGTCACAACACCATTGCGTCCAATTGCATAGTCAATTGCAATGACAGTTGATTCGCCGTCTGCAATTCGCTGAACTCCAAGTTCAATTTGGCAACTGGATTCACCCGTGCCACTCTCGCAAGCATGAGTCAAAACTGTCACACGATGACCGTTGCGCAAAAGTTCCTTTTGTCCATTGACCAAAGCTGCAAGCAAGAATTTGGTCTTTTCACTTAGCAAAAAGTAAGTGCCGCGGGCTTCAGCCAGCTGTCCCAGGGCTGCAGCCTTCTGGGCTGGTGATACACGGTCTGACTCGCTATAAGCATTTGAAATCAGGGGGGCCAAAACGATAAAAGCTGCGATAATGTTTTTCATATTTTTTTCCTTTTCTGTTTGTTTAATAAGTTTCAAAATTCAGTCTAATTAAAATACTCTGCACTCGTAGTGGAACAGGTACGGGTCGTTTTTTTGGGGTTAAGGTTTTTTACTGTAGCAAAAATTCCATTTGCACAGCTTTTGGATAAATTTTCGTACTGAATACCGTCGTGCGGAAGTACCCAATGTCCTTGACGTCATTAAGATCAATCGACATTTCAAATTTGCTGGAATCAGAACAAGTGCCAAGCACAAACATAACGCCATTTTTTTCACGCGAAGTACCTTCGCATAACAACTCTCTATCCAAAGACATTTGAGTCAGAACGACTTTTCCGTCAGGTGTTAAAGTCAGTGTGTTTTCGTCGCCAATTTCATTCGTTGGGCCCGACACTTTATAAGTTAAGTCGACGTTTGCACCGCCGGCAAAGCTTTGCGAAGCCAATAGGGTACTCAATACGGTAAGTCCAAGTTTCGTAATGGATGCTTTCATGGTTAATTCCTTTCGTTAGTTTTTGTCTCAATCTGATGCATGGAGAATAACGCATTGCGCCGCGCGACTCGATAGCAGAGTTATTATCAAGTAACGATAAAAATAGCCGATAAGTTATTATTCTTTGTTAAAATATTGATTATAATGGATTTATTATGGCTAAAGAATTCGATATTTTTACCCAAAATGAGACTTCAAAACTACTCCGTAGCTTTATAACCTCCCAGCCCCAGAAGGGCCGGGGATTGGTCAAGCAGCTGGCCGAGCACTTAGGGGTGGCATCACCTCAGGTCAGTCAGTTTTTGTCGGGGGTAAAGACTATTACGATGGATCAGGCCTATCTTATTGGCCGGTACTTCTCGTGGTCGGAACTTGAAATGGAATACTGGCTTACCCTTGTCGATTGGGAGCGCGCCTCTCACTACGAAGTTAAGAAGCATTTTAAAAAGAAACTGGAAGCGCTAAAGCAAGAATCTTTGAAAGTCGGTAAGGCGGTGTCTGCAACGACAGAGCTTAGCGACGCAGACAAGGGACAGTTTTACTCTTCGTGGATCTATTCGGGAATTCGGTTATTTTGTTCAGTGGGGCAGGGCAAGCGCATCGAGGAAATTCATCATGCGTTTGCAGAGTTTCCCGCGAATGAAATCAATATAGTGGTGGAATTTTTGTTACAACGACAGCTTTTGAAAAAGACCGGATTGCTTTACGAAATGGGCACGCAGCGAACCTTCGTGCCTAAGGGCTCACCATTTTTAAAGCAACATCACACCAACTGGCGTCTGCGGGCGGTCGAGCGCGCAAACTTCATCAATGACGAAGAGTTGATGTTCACGGCTCCGCTATCGATTTCAGAAAGCGGCTTTAAAAAAGTTCGCCGTGAATTGCAGGATTGGATCAAACATATATCAGATAATCTTGCCAGCTACGGCGAGGCCGAGCAGGTGGCATGCCTGAATATCGATTTCTTTAGAGTGGACCATCAGGACAAAGATAAAACCAAAAAGTAGGATTGCTGGAACGAAAGATTCAGGGGTGGTGGTTTGCTAAACACCACATTGCAATCTAGTTTCTTGTCAAATGCCGAAAGTTTTTGAAAATTGCGCCTTTGGGAACAATTTGAAAGGACTTAAGCGATGACGGCAATGACAAGGTCGGTGGGTATTCTGTTAATGGGTCTTTTGACTTCAGCTTCTGCTTTCGCAGATTTTGAAATCTACGGATTCGCTCAGTTGGATTACGTTCAGGATTTTAAACGAACGGATCCCAAATGGATCAGCACATTTAGACCTTCCACAATTCCAACTCAAGACGGTCAATTTGGCAGTGACGGTCAAGCCATCCTAAGTCCCAGACAAAGTCGCTTGGGTGCGCAAGGCAGTTGGCCCACTGCAGGTCAGAATCTTAAAGCACGCATCGAGTTTGATTTTTTCGGAGTGGGCGACAACGCGGGTAAGGTTACGCCTCGTCTTCGTCATGCTTATGGTGAATGGGGAACTGTGCTGGCAGGTCAGACCTGGAGCAACTTCATGGACATTGATGGCTTCCCCAATATCGTAGACTACTGGGGGCCCACCGGGATGGTCTTCATCAGAACTCCACAAATCAGGTATACTCCGGTTGCGGGTTTAAATACTGTTTCTGTGGCATTGGAAAATCCCAGTGCGGATTTAGATGGCTCCTTAGGGGCGGTCAGTGCAGACAATAAGGCTCCGGATCTTTCAGCGAAGTATCGCTACAGTCCTGAATGGGGGCACTTAAGCGTATCAGGTATCGTTAGGTACTTGGGCTTTGATACTCCAGGAGTCGCGGGTGCTGATCCCAAGGATAATGTATTCGGTTGGGGATTGAATATTTCTACTTCCTATGTGATTGGCTCCACCAATAAGTTAATTCTGTCAGCGGTCACAGGCCAGGGTATTGCAAACTACATGAACGATGGAGGTACTGATCTTGCCGCCGATGGTCCCCCAGGCGATCTGCAGGCCAAAGCAGTGCCGTTGCTGGGATGGGTTGTATATTATGATCATCATTGGAGTGAGCTGTGGGCGACATCGATTGGCTTTTCAAAAACGGAAGTGACCAACACTGATTTCCAGGCAGCGAATGCCTATAAGTTCGGAGAGTACTCTTCAGTGAATATGCTCTATACACCTGACAAGAACATCCTGATGGGTGGAGAATTTTTGTACGGAGTTCGTGAAGATAAAAACGGGGACCGCGGTGAAGATTACCGCCTGCAATTCACTTTCAAGTACCTATTCAATAACAAGTGGGCGCTGCTTTAGGGAGCAGCGTGCTTGATGTCTTTCATAATCACGCTGGCACTGCGGCCCAGCTGGCGGCAGGCCGAGGAAGAATCGATGATTCGGTAGGTGATTTTTAAATTCCAAATGTCGACACGTTCCCAAGCGACGCGGTCGTATTTGCAGGTTGTGCCGTTGATATAGATCGAAGCTGTTTCTGCGAATTCCAGTCCCTTTGGAGTCGTGGTGAAAACGCGGCAACTCGATAGCTCACATTTTTTGGTGTTGTCTTTGTCGGTATAAAAAATCTTCGGTTCCAGTTCGTCAGAAACGACGCTGGTTTGTTGATCCAGTTGAAAGGATCCCACCGCAACGGTCTTGCAATCGTTTTGTTCCAAAACCACAACGTGGTATTTGCCAGCGACGGGGCGAAACGTCGAGTAAGCTCCAGAAAATCCCACGCAAGCCTGGGCAATCCCTGCGGTGAAAAATAACGATGCAAATACCAAAATCTTTTTCATACAGTCCCCGGGTTTATTTAAAATCAGCCTTTAAGAATAGCGGCGACAACGTTACACCGATTTCCTGCAGTTTTGGTTCTGGAAATTGCGGCCCACGGTGAATAACACAAAGCACGTGGGAAACTTCTGCACCGATCGAGCGCAAATCCGCCGTTGATAGCACCACTTGGCCCCCAGTCGTGACAACGTCTTCAATCACCAAAACTTTTTTGCCTTTGGTTTCAAGTCCCTCAGCAAACTTGCAGGTGCCGTATTCTTTCGCTTCCTTACGAACAAACACGCAGGGGATGCCGGTCTCCAAAGACAGCGCGGTAGCGATAGGGATGCCACCCATTTCAAGACCTGCCAGCACTTCAGTGCCTGGAGGAATCAATGCCACCATTTGCTTGGCGATTTCACGAAGCAGGTTCGGTTGGGCTTCAAAGCGGTATTTATCAAAGTACTCGTTTGAGATTTGGCCTGAGCGAAGTTTGAATTCCCCAGTCAAGTGAGCGATGTCGTAGATTTTTTTAGCAAGTTCTGCGCGAGTCATGATTTCCTCCGGCTAGGGCCTTCGGAAGTTAACTTTGGAATTATTTAAGACTTTGTTCAAGCCAGTTTTTAAAAGAATCGTTGATTGATGCGACATTCAAAGCCATCACGCAGGGCACATCATAGGGATGAAGCTCAAGAACACGTTTTTGCAGGTTCTTACCTGCGTCAGAACTCTCAACCGTTTTAAGAATAAGAATAAACTCGTTGGAGGATTCTATTTTCCCCTCCCACCAGTACATGGAACTCATTCCGGGAATGATGTTCGCACAACCGATCAGCTTTTCCTGCAAAAGAGTGCGCGCGATGTGTTCGGCACTCTTTTGATCAGGGCAGGGGATGTAATAGATTTGCATAAGCGGGATTAGCTCTTACGAAGCTTTTGTTTGCGCAGCTGCCACTGTTCAAGGGCGAACTTACGCATGTCTTCAACAGAATCAAGTTCGTCGACGATTTCCACTCCCAAAAGAGTTTCCACGGCGTCTTCCAAACTTACCAAACCAGCTACGATCCCATACTCATCTACAGCGAGTGCAATGTGCTCTTTTTCTTTGATGAAATAATCAAGGACTTGAGAAACGGTCATGCGCTCAGGGATTGAAGAAATTGGTGTCACCAGGTCGCCCACCAGTTTTTCGTGCTGGTCATTGGAAAGGGCTTCATGGATTTTATAACGGAAAGTCATGCCGATCACGTTATCAAGGCTGCCGGAATAAACCGGGATGCGGGAAAAACGCAAAGGTTTGTACTTATTAAATACTTCCTCGACAGTCAGATCTTTATCCAATGCAAAGAACACTGAACGCGGAGTCATGATGTCAGAGACATAAATCTTATCCAGCATCAAAAGATTCTTAATGATGTTTGATTCCTTGCCCTTCAAGGTGCCTTCTTCAGCGCCCATCTCGGCCGTCATCAGAATTTCTTCACGAGTTACTTCCGGATCTTCGCTGCGACGTTGGAACATACGTCCCAGGTACTCAGACATAATTACCAAAGGATACAAACAAAGGATCATCAGCTGAATTGTGTAAGCTGTGAACGGAATTAAAGCTTTCCAGTGAGCTGCACCAATGGATTTTGGAATGATCTCAGAGAGAACAAGGATCGCAAAAGTCAGAATAAAAGACGCCGCTGTAACGGCACTCTCGCCATAAATGGCCTGCACCTGATAAGCGATCGCGGAAGAACCCAACGTGTGCGACAAAGTGTTCAAAGTCAAAATCGCGGAAATAGGGCGATCCAGATTTTCTTTCAAGTGTTCAAGAAGCTTGGCACTGCGGCGGTTTTCACGAACTAAAACGGCAATGTATGCAGAAGTGGACGTTAACAAAGCTGCTTCCAGCATTGAGCAAACAAACGATACGGTTAAAGTAACGACGAGTAAGACTACGAGTAATGTCATAATTGAATGATCAGATTTCTATAAGAAAGGGAGAATGTAGATGGCCTTGGCCTGTGGTATTCCATTGCGGTTATAATAGCATACCCCCGAAGGAGGCTGTCTATAACGCGCAGGGCTAGGTTCCTCAGGTGTTCTTTATCACAGCTGAGGTGGGACTTTTGACCTTACGAGGCCTTCTACATAGACTTTTGTCGTACATCAAAAGGGGTTCAGCATGTTTAAAGCAATTATATCAGGCGTGGTGTTTTTTATGACAATGGCATCGGCGGTGGCCGCTATTAAAACTGAAAACGTGGATTACAAAGAGGGTAAAACCAACCTTGAAGGGTTTGTGGCGTACGATGATTCAGTGAAAACGCCAAGACCAGCGGTTTTGATTATTCATCAATGGATGGGGTTGAGCGACAACGAAAAAATGCGCGCACAAATGCTGGCTGAGAAAGGCTACGTGGCATTTGCCGTCGATATTTACGGTAAAGGTGTCAGACCAACTTCACCCGAGGAAGCCGGGAAACTTGCCGGCCAATACAAGAACGATCGCAAGCTTTATCGCGCCCGCGGGCAGGCTGCTTTTGACTGGCTTAAGAAAAACAAAATGGTCGATGCCAAACACATCGTCGTGATCGGTTATTGCTTCGGTGGCACAGGCGCCCTGGAGTTGGGACGTGCGGGAGTGCCAGCTGCAGGTTTCGTAAGTTTCCACGGTGGACTTTCAAATCCTACTCCGGCTGATGCAAAAAACTTCAAGGGCCCGGTCATGATCGCCCACGGAGCTTTGGATAAAGGCGTAAATCCAGAGGTAATGCCGTTCATGAAAGAAATGGATGAAAACAAAGTCGACTATCAATTTATTTCCTATGCAAACGCAGTTCATGCCTTCACGCAAAAAGGTGCCGGCAATGATCCAAGCAAAGGTGTCGCTTACAATGAAAAAGCCGATCACCGTTCCTGGGCCCACTTCATGGATTTCCTAAACGAAGTCGCTCCGATTAAAAAGTAATTCAAAAAGGTACGGACACACTTTTGGTAGCAAAGGTGTGTCAGGTAAGTCCGTACCTTTTATCATTTGTGAATTTCCTGTCGGTAATGACGCGTAAATGCTACCAAAAGTGTGTCCGTACCTTGTTATTGGGATTCTGTGTGGTATGCAGTGGGGATCTTAATTATGGGAGGTTTCGAATGAAAAAACTTGTTATGGCTTTGGTGGCGTCAGCGTTATTGGCTCCGTTCACAGCATCCGCATTCTATCAATCTCAAGCTTCTGTTGTTTCTGCAGAGCCAGCTGAAGGCTGTGATGCTCGTGAAGAATCTTACGAGTGCAGCGGTAACGGCGGTGACTTCGATGGTGGTGGCTACGGTAACGGTGGTTACGAAGATGGCAGCCGTCAGGACAACGACGGTGGACACTATGATGGCGGCGGCTACGGCGGCGGTTATGACGAAGACGGTGGCTACTACGGTGGCAACGGTTACTAAAAAATCACATCCAAGTGATCAATAAAAAAGGCAGCTTCCAACAAGCTGCCTTTTTTTATTTTCTAATTGAGGATTTTAAGATTGATGGTGCTTTTCTTCGCGACGGTTTTTTCTTTCGTCGATATAATCCATCACCAGTAACGCCACTGCGTTTTCTAAAGCGCCGGAACGTTTGCCACTACCAGAAGAAGTGGTCTGTTGAGGTTTTTCCTCAAAGCCCAAACTCTTCATCCACGTTTTACTGCGCAGGGAATAGACCAATACACCCAACGCAACAACAGTAAGTCCCAAATAAACCACCATCCCAGCCGAGACATGGAATTCTTCATTCTTATCCAACTGGGCTGCGATAGAAGCGATAAACAGCGACAAACCAACACAACCCAAAGCCAGCGAACCGATCACCGCAACCAAAAGAGTGGTGAGTGAGCGAACACGCATCGCAAGTTGCAAAGAGAAAGCCTCTGCAGGTTCTTTAATAAGTCCCTTGGCATTGCCAATCAGGAAAGACAGTAAAGGCAAAATGAACTTCATCATAACTAGTCATCCCTGCGATAAAGAAGGCGAGCAATCATAAAGCCTGCTAGAGCGGCGATACCCACGGCCATCCACGGATTTTCCTTCACGGAAGATTCCACAGAGTTTTTCATTTCCATCATTTCAGCTTTTTGCTCGGCAGAAATTTTGTCAGTCAAAGGAGATGCGGCCCCTTTGAGCTCTTCCAAAATCTGTTTTTTGATTTCTTCAATAAGTTGATCACGATCCATGGTGTTTTTCTCCATGGATCATTTCGGTATAAAACGAGACGAAGTTAAGTCCTTCCAGACCATCGCCTAGACCGGAATCTCTATTGAAGAGTTTCCCAGAATGGCAGCATACCAAAAGACAAATTGGTTCCACCGAAAACGACGATGGCACCGTCCGGCATTAACACGGAAGAAGAAAATGCGCGTCCTTCGGTGAGTGAGTCACCAAAACTCCACTGATCTGTTTCCGGGTCGTATACTCTGACAGTGGATTGAGCGGTGGTGGCTGCGCTGTCTTGTAAACCACCAATGACCACTACCTTGCCGTCAGGACGCAACTGGTGTGAGAAAGAAACCAAAGTCATATCCAAGCTGGCTGCTGTGGACCATGTGTCGGTAGTGGGATCATATATTTCAGAAGCGGCAAGAGCGTTGCCGGTCCCGCCGTCTGTTCCGCCGGTCACGAAGATTTTTCCGGAAGGCAACTTGGCAACTACTGCCTGCATTCTGCCAAAGGAAGGGCTGGCCAAAGTGGACCATGTGTCAGTGCTAATATCATACTTCGAACCCCCAAACGCCCCGATAAATATGATCTCTGTATCACTGATAGTGAATGCCGTATCAATAGCGGATGGAGCAGTACGCGGAGCCAGCGTGCTCCATGTACCAGTATCGGGATCATATACGTCATTTTGCAGAGATGGATTGCCCGTGGAGTCTATACCTCCAGTTAATAAGAGCTTTCCATCAGGCATGACCAGAGCAGTATGGAAATAGCGTCCGACTGGCAAGGCCACGGTGGTGAGGGAGTTCAAATCAGGATCATATATTTGTCCTGTAGATGAAGCTCCACCGACTGAGAAGCTCATGCCACCTGCAATGAAGACCTTTCCGGAAGGCAGTAAAGTGGCAGTGTGATATACACGGTCGTCTACCATGTTCGGACCTGCAGTAAACGTGTTGGTAGTTGAGTCGTAGACGGAGGTGGATGTTGTCAAAGAGGCAGCTTCTGCAAGCAGTTGTCCCCCCGTGAAAAGAATTTTTCCATTCTTCATTAACGTCGTCGTGTTTCCGACCCGACCGCCGAGTAATCCAGTGTTACCTGTCCAAGCAACGCCTGAATTTTGATCTTCAATATACGACTCAGTAAATGCAGACGAATAGTTCGGATCAACACCGGCAGCAATAATAATTTTTCCATTAGCGAGTTTTACGAGGGTCGCCAGTGAGTGAACATGGTCGTTGCTTACTGGGTCAGTGAACCAGGTATTGGTTCCTGAATCGTAAATTTCGTTAGAAGCTGCGCCTATCAAAGGGCTGCCAGTGACTGCCACTCCTCCGGTAACCAGAATTTTTCCGCTAGGCAGTGCTATGGCGCTATGGGCGCGACGAGCAGTTCCAAGGGATGGGCCCGCAGACCAGGAATTGCCCGAGACATTGTAAATCTCTGTGGTGGCCAGGATATTTCCGGAATTCAATCCGCCTGTGACCAGGACATTTCCTGTAGGTAAAAGTGTAGCCGTGGCTTGATAGCGACCGGTATTTATCGGTGCCATAGCCGCGAACGAATTTGTCGCCGGGTCATATGTCTGAACGTTTGTCACAGAACTGGCAGCAGCGGAATTTGCGCCACCCACAATCAGAATTTTCTGATCGGGTAAGGTGACATATGGATATTCTGCCACCGGAGTTGGCATGTCGGGTCCCGCGGTCCACGCATTTGTTGCCGGATCAAAGATCTCTGTTTTGTGGGTGGGTGGGGAGCCTGCAGGATCAGGAAAGCCACCCATGACGATCACTTTCCCATCAGGCAGTAGGTGGATAGAGTTCCCCACGCGTGCAACAGTCAATGATGGTCCCATGGCCCAAGAGTTCGACGTAGGATTGTAAATCATTGTTGTCGCAGTTTTGTTGTACGAGCCGTCCAGTCCCCCGGCTATTAACACCTTGCCGTCATTCAGGCGGACTGCTTGAGCCCAAAGTCGTTTGGCCGGCAGAGTGGGGCCTGCAGTCCAAAGGCCTGTTGCGGGATCAAAGATTTCTGTGGAATCCAATGGCGTGGCTGTGGAGGCATTTTGCGAAAGACCGCCTGCCACCAAAATTTTTCCGTTCTGCAGAAGTGTCGTCGTATGAACCGCACGGTCTGTAGCCAGATTTCCTTCGCGTTTCCATGTGAACGAACTCATGTCAATTTTTTCGGCCAGATTGACTGGAGAGCTGGTGTGAGTTGTTCCGTTCAATAAAACCAGATAGTCGCCAGACACATTGGCGGTATGCAAAGCACGCACGCCGTTTTTCAAAGTGCCAAGCGTCGTCCAAGTGCCAAATGTTCCATCGGGGGTGTAGATCAAAGAATCACTCAGCGCTGCTGCGCCAAAGCCATCGGAGAAACCGCCTGTTACGACCAGAACACCGTTAACTACAGTTGCTGTGTGTCCCCATCGTGCGGTGGGAAGGGGAGTGCCAAAGTTCAACGTTGCTGGTGAATCAGGGTTGATTGTATGAACAAGTGCAGAAGCGGCAGAGGCCTGGGTGAGTCCGCCAATTATGGCAACATAACCATTTTTTAGCACGGTCGCAGTCAGGTCGTTACGTCCTAATCCAAGAGTGGGTTTTGTGATTTCCAAAGTGGGAAGTGCAGGTGCAACGCCTGGATTGATAATCTCGGTGTCTGTAAGTACGTTGCCGGTGGTGGATCCTCCTCCAACGATAAATACTTTACCGTTAGGCATAAGAACCGCCGCATGTCGCGAGCGCGCCGCAGGCAACGTCCCAGCATTGCTAAACGTTTCGGTGGCGGGATCATAGATCTCCAAAGAGTTTGTATAAGTCGAGTCACTGATGTGACCGCCCGCAATTAAAACGCGCCCGTCTCCCAAAAGCGTGGCAGTGTGATTAGCGCGAGCAATTGACAGGGATCCTGTCGAGCTCCAGGAATTTGTCGCCGGATTATATAATTCGGCAGTAGCCTTGTAAGTTGATATATCAACACCACCGACTACCAAAACTTTTCCATTGGACAGCATCGTAGCCGTGTGGCGAGATCGTGCTTCCGCCATTGGGGGAGCCGATGACCAGCGCAAAGTTGTAGGGTTAAAAAACTCTACTTCCTTCATCGCGGGGTTAGGTCCATTTAAAACAGTGCCACCCACAACAAGTATGCGACCATCAGCCAAAGTGGTTGAGGTGTTACGCACGCGACGGGAGTTTGGATACAGTGAACGTGAGGCTTGTGAAGAGTAAACACCAGCAGGCTGCAGCGAGGGTATTTGATCCATTTCATAAAAACTGAGCTCAAGTGTGCACGCTGAGAGGATTCCCAAGAAAGTCAGCAATATCGAGATGTTCAGGATGCGACTCAAAAAAACGTTCATGATAATTTATCGGCATAATACGGATTTTGTTTGAACCCAAAAGTTGTTGGATCTTTGTTTTGGATTCATTTAAATCGCTTTAAATGAAGCTGATGGAATTTTGCATTCAAGTGATCAAGTTTTCTTTATTTGAGACACTTCTCTTTCAAGACCATCGTCCAAAGAAATCAGAACTGATTTTCATTAAATAAACTATAGATTATTTATCTTGTGGGGGTTGTATGAAGTTATTGGTTCTGATTTTTACTTGGGTAATTGCGATTAACAGTTCAGCTTTCGCCGAAAGTTCCTCGGACTCTAAGAGAGTATCTGATTGGAGATTTGGTGTCGGATTGGGTTACAGTCCCCTGTTGACCTTGAATTTAAAAGGCACGGATACAGAGGCGGGTACCGGAAATACCTACCACAATATTGTTGAACTGGAATACAAAGGGTCCGCTGCATTTTCTTTGACGGCTTGGCGAACTCCGCAAAATAGCTGGGGCTTTGTTAGTGGTTACGAGTACACTGGTCAGCGCGAGCTTAAGAAAGTGACCGTCAATGGCTTGTCTTCAACGAACATTCAATCCAGTTCAAAATATCAGGTTCAGAATGTTTATGTTGGGACAGCTTATCGTTGGGAAAATTTATTTATTCCGCTGGCATTAAATTATACGTTCGTTTTTTTTCAACCTGCACCACTCTCTGTTGGAACAGTCGAAGTTAAAAACGGCGTCGGTGCTCATCTGGGATTGGGATGGTTCCTCGGTGATAACTTCGTGATTGAATTTCTGGGGCGCTCAGCTTTGACGGAGTTGAATATGTCTGACTCCACAGGCACGTCCAAGAATGAAGGCACTATTGCCTCATCATCACTCTTACTAAGTTTCCAATATTAGAAGTTCCAAAAAACTGCGCAGCTTTTAGTCAGTCAGTTTGATAATCAGCTTCAGGGTGAGAATGCGAGCAGAAACTTTCACGCAAATCATCCCTGAAGCAGATATCCTTGAATCATGAAGTTGCAGCTAACGTTTTTATTCTTAAGTCTGTCCTGCCTTACCGCCTGTGGAAACGGCGCCCTCAGCGCTGCCAGCTCCGCAGCAGTGAATGAAGGAAGCTCCAATCAAGGAAGCAACGGCGGAAGCACAGTCATCGATCCCACGCCACCCGCAGGCACCGACGGCTGCTACGGAATGGACGCCAACACCTGCCTGGTATTTAAATCCACCAACACCCAAAGAGTAGCAAACGGACTTGCCGCCTTAGCATACTGCCAAGCCTGCACCCAAATGGCCTATGAACAAAGCAAAGACATGAACGACCGCGGCTATTTCGACCACACCAGACCCGACGAAACTTTCTATAACCGCTGCACCAGATTCGGCCTAGCCTCCGGCTGCGGAGAAAACATAGCCCAAGGCTACTCCGCCACCCAAGTAGTCCAAAGCTGGATGGAAAGCCCCGGCCACCGAGCCAACATCCTAAACCAAAGCTACCGCTCCTTCGGAGTAGGCCTCTACAACGGCTACTCCACCCAAGTATTCTACTCAAACACAAATAGATAATCTACCTACGCCAAAGCTACGGCGGACAGGCCCACTCTCCAATTCTCCAGAAGTAATTCCAAACACCCACGCAAAAACCGCAGATCTCCAAAAACACCGGGGATTTTATTCTGCCATAAACAAGAACGTCGAACGAGACGGGGACTTGTGAAGAGGACCGTGCGTAGTGCGGCCTCGGCGGCGCATGGATGCGCGAACCCGCCAAGGGCGGGCGCCGTTGAGCCTGGAAGGCGTGCCGACACGAAGAACGGCCTTCTTCACAAGGCCCAGGCTCGAACCGAAGCCAGGGAAAGGCAAAAAAAAAGCCCCGGTGTTTCCACCAGGGCTTTGGATTCTCATCAAAGAGATCCGCCTTCGCTAAAGCTACGGCGGGATAAGCCTTACGGCTTACTTCTGCTCAGCTGCACGCTTAGCTTGGTATTTCTTAGCAAGCTCATCCTGGATGTTACGAGGTACTGGAGCGTACTTCGCGAATTCCATAGAGAACTCACCTTTACCTTTAGTTGCAGAACGAAGGTCAGTTGAGTAACCGAACATTTCTGTCAATGGAACTTCCGCCTCGATAACACAGTTGCCATCGAATGCAGTTGTACCAACGATAGTACCACGGCGTTGGTTGATTTGACCAACCGCTGAACCTTGATATTCGTCTGGAACTACAGTTTCAAGCTTCATGATCGGCTCAAGAACTGTTGGTTTCGCAGCAGCGTAAACTTCACGAAGAGCCGCCATACCAGCGATTTTAAACGCCATGTATGAGGAGTCGACGTCATGGTATGCGCCGTCTTCAAGAACAACTTCAACACCAACGATTGGGAAACCAATCAATGGACCTTTAACAGTTTGTTCTTTGAAACCTTCTTCAACAGCTGGGATGAATTCCTTAGGAATACGACCACCGACAACAGCGTTTGTGAATTTAAACACAGAGCCGTCTTCTTGTGCTGGAAGAGGGTTGATTTTACCAACGATCTTCGCGTATTGACCCGAACCACCCGTTTGTTTTTTGTGAGTGTAATCGTAATCAGCTGCAGCAGAAATCGTCTCACGGTAAGCAACCTGAGGTTGACCAACGATAACTTCACAGTTGAATTCACGTTTCATACGCTCAACGTAGATTTCCAAGTGCAACTCACCCATACCAGAGATGATAGTCTCATTTGATTCCTCGTCACGGTGAACGCGGAAAGTAGGGTCTTCCTTACGGAATTTTTGCAACGCTTTGGAGAAGTTATTCGCAGCAGTTTTGTCCTTAGGAGCAACTGCCAAAGAGATAACTGAATCCGGTACGTGCATGGATTGCATAGAAGCCTGGATTTTGTCGTCACAGAAAGTGTCACCAGAAGCACAGTCGATACCGAACAATGCAACGATGTCACCTGCGTAAGACACATCGATATCTTCCATCTTGTCAGAGTGCATACGAACCAAGCGAGGAATCTTAACAGATTTCTTGTTCACTTGATTGATGATGAAATCACCTTTGCCCATTTTACCTTGGTAAACGCGCATGTAAGTCAACTGACCGAATGGAGTCTCTTGAAGTTTGAACGCAAGAGCAACCAATGGTTTCGCTGGATCTGGGAACAAGTCAAATTTCTCTTCGTTCTTGTTAAGATCAAGAGCTTGCTCTTTTTTCTCAGCAGGAGACGGAAGATAGTATGTAACTGCATCCATCAAACGTTGAACACCTTTGTTCTTAAAGGCAGAGCCGCAAAGAACAGGAACCAATTTCAAGCTGATAGTACCCTTACGGATAGCCGCGCGGATTTCTTCAGTTGTTGGCTCTTCTTCCATCAAGAATTTCTCTTCGATAGCAGAATCAACGTCAGCCAATTTACCGATCATGATTTGACGGTATTTTTTAGCAGTCTCAACTAGATCCGGTGGGATCTCGCCAACAACAACGTTTTCGCCGCTGTCGCCTTCGTTGATGTACGCTTTCATGTCAGTCAAATCTACGTGACCTCTGTGTTGATCTTCCAAACCGATTGGGATTTGGATCATAACTGCGTTCAAACGCAATTTTTCGATCAAAGCATCAGTAACACGGTATGGGTTCGCACCTTGGCGATCCAATTTGTTAACGAATGCCAAACGAGGAACGTTGTAACGTTTCATTTGACGGTCAACTGTGATGGACTGAGATTGAACGCCGGCAACGCCGCACAACAATAGGATCGCACCGTCAAGAACGCGAAGTGAACGTTCAACTTCAACTGTGAAGTCAACGTGCCCCGGTGTATCGATCAAATTGATAGTATAATCTTTCCAGTGAACTTGCGTTGCCGCAGACTGGATAGTGATACCTTTTTCTCTCTCTAGATCCATGGAGTCCATCGTTGCACCGACGCCGTCTTTACCACGAACTTCGTGGATAGCGTGGATACGGCCTCCATAGAACAAAATACGCTCAGAAGTAGTCGTTTTTCCCGAGTCGATGTGAGCCGAGATACCGATGTTTCTGACCATATCAATATTCCACTTTTTGGACATAATATTACCCTTCTTATTGGTCGTTTAAGTCTTAGTTACTAATTTGAAAGTACTCGAATTATCATCAATTACATATAGATGCAAAATAAGATTCGCATGGTGGGCCCAGCCTATAACAATGACACATTGCATTTCAAAAGGTACGGCGTACCTCTGGGGGCTGGGTTAGCGTAAGCTTGGTGGCATGATGGACCTCCACGATCTCCTGAAAAGGAATTTTGAGTTTAGCGCTTTTCGGGGCGAACAAGAAGCTATTTTGCACAAAGTGTGGGCAGATGAAAACCTGCTCGCATTAATGCCGACGGGAATGGGAAAATCCCTGTGTTTTCAATTCCCAGCCAAGATCCGAGACGGCCTCGTTATCGTTATTTCCCCACTGATCGCGCTGATGCAGGATCAGGTCCTGAAAGCCAAAGATCTGGGAATTCCAGCCACGTGCCTGAATTCCACTTTAACGCGGGATGAGCGCGAGTCGCGCCAGGAACGTTTGGCGAAAGGCGATTTTAAACTTCTGTACGTGACGCCCGAGCGTTTTCGCAAACCGGAATTTTTAAAAGCCATCGAGGGTCGCAAAATTCAGCTTCTTGCCGTGGACGAGGCGCACTGTATCTCCCAATGGGGGCATGATTTCCGACCGGATTATTCCCGGGTGGGGGAGTTCCGTGCTTTGTTGGGGAATCCCCCGACACTGGCGTTGACAGCAACTGCGACTCCGGAAGTGCAAAAAGATATTCTCACAAAACTAAATATTCCTGATGCGCCGATCATCTCGGCCGGAATCGAACGACCGAATCTGGCGCTGCGAGTGCACGATCTTTACGGAATCGACGACAAGATTCGTGCGATCATTGGTTTGCGCTATCAGCAGCCGGGATCAGCTATTGTCTACTGTTCCTTGATTCAAACTTTGCGCAAGATCTCTTCGGAACTAAGCCGCGCCGGAGTCAATCATCTGGTTTATCATGGTGATCTTTCACCACAGGATCGCAAACGCAATCAGAAGGCTTTTATTGCTGAGGAAGCTCCGTTGATGCTGGCGACGCCTGCTTTCGGGTTGGGAATTGATAAAGCCAATGTGCGCTTGTTAGTGCATGCGGAAATTCCCAGTGCTCTGGAAAGTTATTTCCAGGAAGTGGGCCGAGCCGGGCGCGACGGGCAGGAGTCTTTCTGTCATCTTTTATATGATCAGGATGATGTCAGCATTCAGATGGAATTTTTAAAATGGTCCCATCCCGATCCGGAATTCATCGCGAAAATTTATGATCTGATCGAGCAAAATCGCCTGCGCGTGAATCAGGAAAAGTTTGATTTTTTACGAGAGCAAATGAACTTCCGCAACCGCCGCGATTTCCGTGCGGAAGCCGCCGTCAGTATTTTGGAACGCTGGGGTTGTCTGACAAAATCCGACGATCCGTTTCCGTACCAATGCGTGCAGGCACCGACGCAGGAGCAGTTCGCTGCGGAAAATGGCCCAGTGATTTTGAAAGCGCAAAATTCAAAACTTTTGGAGATGGTTCGCTGGGCTACCCAGGACAAAGAATGCCGCATGAATTACATCTATCACTACTTCGGTCACACGCATGAAACTCCCTGTGGCAAGTGCGATATCTGTACAGCGTGATCATTTATTTTCCCAATGAAAAAGAAACAAGTTCCTGGGTTAATAGGGTGCCATTTTCATTTGAAACTAATTTGACCAATCCAAAAATTGGAACATCGGCAGCCATCCACATTTGTTGCGACGGAGGTGAGTCGATGTACTTTCCGGTGCAGGCTTTGAATGTTCCCGCTGGAACAGTGACATCAACCGGAGTGAAGCCCGTATCTGGATTTGTCCGGCACTCCGTGAAGAAGTCGCTTGCGAGACTCTCCAGAGGAGCTTTGATTTCCTGAACTTTCACTTTGCCGTTTTCTTCCTGGGCAATATGGATAGTTGCTGAATCCTCATTGTTGTCGATCTTGGTCAGATCGTACTTCCAGGTGGCGACAACAGTTTTACTTTTTGACTTCATGGTTACTTTGTAAATGGCCTGGTCACCAACTTTTGGAGTGGCATGCGTTTTCGTTTTCGGTTTCGAACCGTTCGCAGCCAGCGCATTTATCACTTCTGGAATTGTGATCCAGTCAATGGCACGATTCCCCAGAACATCGCGAAGATTTACATCGACACCCAATGCAACGAATTTATCAACGCAAGCTTTCGTCGAGCAGTTGAACAGTGGTGTTCGCCCCATACTGTTGAGTGCGCTGGGATTGCCTCCAAAAGAAATCAATAGATCGATGAACGCAGGATACTCGCAAACTTCTCCCAGAGGAGATTTGCCAAAACTCAGAAGGTTGGGGTTTGCACCCAAGCTCAGGATGGTCTTCACAGTCTCGTAAGTTTTGTTTAGGGGAATCGAAGTGTCCTTGATGTTGGCGATAGCTGCCGCCAGCGGATTAAAGCTGTTTGGTGAGGTGAAATTGATAAACGCACCTCTTTGTACCAGAAGGCGCAGGGCGTTCAGTGCGTTACTTTTCGCAGCGAATGTCACCGGATGAGTTCCTTGGGATTCAATATGAATATAGGCCCCGGCATCAAGCAGTGCTTTGATGACTTCGGTGCGATCAAGTACTGCAGCGAAAGACAATGGCGGCATTGAATAACCCCAGGACTGATTGGGAAAATAGTCTTTGGTTAACTGCTCCTGATTCAAACTCATCAGGGGTGCCAGAAATTTTACGCAGTTCACATCGTCTTTATAGATTGCCGCCAGCAGTTTTTGAGAGTCAGGTAAAGAGCTGTCCATAAGGCATTGGATTGGTGTCGGTGGTTTAATCACAGACACGGAAATCTGACTGGAGATGCGATAATCCGAGGCTTCACCATTGTTGACTTCCATTCCTGCGAGTCCGGCATATTCGTGATGAACCAGAACATACTGGGCAGCTTCACCAGCTTCAGTGAAGCGACGAAGGTTGCAGGTGATCATGGGCCGGCCCTGTTTGTCGCGGTAATTCACGCAGGTTTTTTCGGAGGAGCCGATCGTCAGTTTTTCTTCAGTACAGCTTATCACTGCACTGTCAATTTGCTGAACCATCGAGGTGTTGTACTGATTTAAGCTTAAGTTTGCAGGAAATTGAAGGACTGCGGAGCCGCCCCGAATAATCCATTGGCGAATGTCGTTGCGAATGCTGATAAAACTTAACTCGCAGGGGTCGCCACCGTTGCCACGGTCATTGCCCAACAAGGATTGGGCGTTAGCCAGCGGAGAGGCAAAACAAATAAGAAGAGCGATTGCGAATTTCATACATTTCTCCGTGTCGAAACCGGCACCAGTTGGACATTTAAGTTATAAACTTCGGTTTGATTTTCAGATTCCAGAAGATCCGCTATTCGTAAACGGAATTCCTTGATGATTTTTTTTGCCAAGGGCAGTTTCTTAAGATTGATGGCCATCGTCATACTGGTGATATCGCGCAGTTCGATAGGCACCTCATTCAGCGCCAGCAGGGTTTGTTCGATGCTTTGACGATGAGAAATACGCAATGCCTGTGACTCGAGGTCGGTAGTGGTGGTCACATTCTTGTTGGTTTTCTTGAAAACTCTTCCGTTGTGTTCGATGGCGCCAACTTTTTTAAGGCGCGCAAGGGCCTCTGTGGCCTCAAGGTTTGAAATATTAAGACGCTTGGCAATCCACTTTGGATTAGGCTGGAAATCTTTCGTGTCAGCTAAAGAGAGAATTGCAAAATGATACCAGTCAGCCAGAACTGCAAAGGCATCGTTGGAAAGAAAATGATAGTCAGGCCGGTCTGAAAAAGTCAGATGATGGGCCGGGGTTTCAAGAAGCTCACCCAAATCCGTTAAACCCAGGCGCTCCGCGATTTTTAGCTTCAGCTTTTTACTAAGAGCGCGCTTGCCGGAAAGCAGCTCAGAAAGGCGTCCAGGCGGAATATCCAGAAACTCGGCAAATGCACGCATGGAGTAGCTTTTGTTATCACGCTTGCGACGCAAGAGTTCAGATTTGATGAGATCGATCATGGATGCCCTTCTTTTAAAGAAGGGCATAGTCAGAACAGGAAATGAAGTCAAATCAGATTGGAACAAGGTGATCCCATTTTTTGGGATCACCCCGGTTACCGAATTCCTGGAGATTTACTAGAGGCTCCCGACGTAGCAGTGCCGGAGCGGCGTACCTGATTGCCGATGGACGCTGCTGCGGTGCAGGTGCTGGCAATGGCGGCGCCAGAAGCAGCAACTGGGGAGCCTGGCTTGTTGTCTTGCAGCCACTTTTTTCGCCAAGCCACAGCGTCATCGTAGACCAGTTTCAAGTTTCTTTTTTGTACGTACATACCCCGAATATCTATAAACTTGCTGACTGTTTTATAAAGTTCGGGATCTGTTTTCTGAATGCTCATAAGATAAGAACTCATGTCATCAAATATAAAAGGATTGGTCGGATCAAATTTGGTCACAAGATCGTCTGGAAATTTAATCTGAGGCAGGGCCGCTTTTATATCCATGTCGTCAGTGATTTTTCCCTGGGCATAGAATTTTCCAAGATCATCGACAAATTTATCGAACTGTTTGTTATATTCAGTCAACTCAGCTTGAGATTGTTTAAGGTGCGCAGCAATTTTAGTACGGCTTGCAGCTTTTTTGTTCATCTGCTCGGCGAGCTTCAGAGTTTTCGTCCTGATGGCAGAGTTGCCTGGAATCAGGTTACCCACTTTGGTGACGGCTTGTGCGATGGATTTCGCAAGAAGGGGGCTTCCTCCTCCAGCAGTGAAGTAGGTGATTAAGCCGGATGTTCCTACTGAGCCTACGATTTCACAACCGATTTTCACTTTTACTTCCTCAGGCAGTCTTTGAAATGTGGATTTAAATTCGCCAAAGGCACCTTCCAGGTCACTCATGACAGCCTTTAATTTGTCAAATTCTTCGGATGCTTTGTTGAAAGTATCGATGGGGTGGACCACAACATTGTAAACACCTTTTGCCACGCTAGCCACGGATCCGCCGGTACTGTCCCAGACCCCGCCGGCAAATCCCTTGGTGCAGTTCCATAGTTTTTCAAAGGAGGCATTTGAAAGACTTTTTCCCGGTGTTGAACCAAAGTAGCCCCCACAGACATCGGGGGTTTCAGCAAATGCCATGTTCAAGGCTACAGTTTGAAAAAAATTTAGCTTGTTCATAAGAGGAGTCGCGTGCAAAGCAAATCCTTTTTCATTCCTCAGACTAGAGACGATTTTATCGCGAATACTAGCGATGCGTTCCGGTTGAAAACCCTCAAAATAAAGAGCAACTATTCCCGACCCTGGGGATTTGACGTGTACCAGATATCCTTTTCCAGCATGATAGATTTGATTCAGAACAGCAGGACCTTTTAGGTCGATGCCAGATTTTGCAAATGCAATTCTTTTGTCCACGAAGGCTTCACCGTATTTTGGAGTATAAATGCGGTTCATAATGTCCAGACTGTTTTTTGCGTTGTTGTTTCCATTCCCTTTAAGAGTGCTAAAAGCAATGTGCTCAAATGCTTTATCAATTGCGGACGGGTAGTCGCCATAGACCCTGCCTGGTTCATTAACATAGGAAACGTTAGAGGGAAAAGACTCAGGTTCTTCCGCAAAACTTAGGCTTTGGAAAACCAGGATTGTTGCTGAGATCAAGACCATTGAAGCGCGACGTGTTAACATACATCCTCCTCTATTTAGGATAGCGAGGAAGTTTGGTTTTCAAAGACCAATCGGTTTTGATTGAAAAAATGTGCTCCCAAATTTGGGAATGTGACAATTCCCGACAGAGTGACATCCATGCCAGGCTGAATTAGATTGTTCCCAAGCCGTGTAACAAGAGGTGCTTATGTTCAAGAGACAGTCTTTTTGGATTTCGGTATTGTGCCTTGGGATGATTGCCAGTGCCCAGGCAAAAGAAAAGCTTCCAATTGAAAAATTAAAAATGCCGCCGGGTTTTGAGATTTCGGTGTGGGCTACGGTTCCGAATGCGCGTTCCATTGCGCAGGCTCCGGGTGGGCGTTTTTTTGTGGGCAATCGATCTGAAGACAATGTTTATCTGGTTCAGAATGGTAAAGCGCAGATTTTTGCCGAAAAGCTCAATACTCCGAATGGCGTGGCCTTTAAGGATGGCAAACTCTATGTCTCGCAAATCGCAGACATTTTGGAATTCAATGTGCCTGCGAATGTCACCGGGCCACAAAAACCAGTTCGTACCTTGACGCAAAAATTTCCCAAAGACACGCATCATGGCTGGAAGTTCATTCGCTTCGGTCCTGATGGCAAACTCTACGTTCCGGTCGGTGCCCCATGCAACATCTGTGATATGGGAACGGAGTACGGCCGCATCTATCGCATTGATGTCAATGGTACCTCTAAAGAAATCGTTGCTGAGGGTGTGCGTAACACTGTGGGTTTTGATTGGGATCCTGTCTCAAAAGATTTGTGGTTCACGGATAATGGACGTGACTGGATGGGAGATGACCTTCCGCCGGATGAAATCAATCATCTGACGACGGTGGGACAGCACTTCGGTTTTCCTTTTTGCCATGGCAAAAACATCCTGGATAAGGAATTCGGTAAGGGGAAAGACTGCAAGGACTATACTCCGCCGGAAGCCGAATTAAGAGCCCACGTGGCTGCTTTGGGAATGCGTTTTTATAACGGGAAAATGTTTCCTTCTGAATATCAAGGCGGTATCATTTATGCTGAACGCGGTTCCTGGAATCGCAGCGTGCCTCAAGGTTATATGGTGGGATTTGCCTTCGTAAAAGATGGGAAAATCACCTCTGTAAAACCTTTGGTTGAGGGCTGGCTGCAGGTCGGAGATGCGTGGGGCCGCCCTGTAGATGTCGAAGTGATGGAGGACGGTTCCGTCCTGATTTCTGACGACAAAGCAGGAGTCATTTATCGTCTTAGCTATAAGGCAAAAAAAGGAAAGTAAGTTTGACCAGGTTTCATTCCTCTGTTGATTTTCCAGATCCTCGCGACACGATGGCTGAAGGTATTTTGGCCGTCGGCGGGAATCTGGATGTGGGGACCTTGTACACCGCTTACTCGAAAGGGATTTTCCCGTGGCCCCAAGTGGGATTTCCGATGTTATGGTTTTCCCCTGAAAAACGCGGCGTTTTATTTTTCAGCGAATTTCAGGTTCCCGAAAGTCTGCAGCGTTTTCGCCGCAAAAATCCCCAGATCACTTTCACGGTGAATAAAGATTTTGATCACGTCATGGATGAATGTGCCCGGCAGCCTCGCCCAGGTCAGGATGGCACGTGGATTTTACCTGTCATGAAGCGGGCGTATCATGAATTCAATAAGGCAGGGTTTTGTCTTTCAATTGAGGTTCGCGAAAACAATGTTCTTATCGGCGGAATTTACGGGGTGCTGGTGCAGGGGGTTTTCAGTGGTGAAAGCATGTTTTACCGCAAGCCCAATGCCTCAAAGCTAGCTCTGTGGTTTTTGGTAGAGTACCTGGGCGCTCAAGGTCACGGTTGGATCGATGTGCAGATGGTGACGCCCGTGGTGGCGCAGATGGGCGGCCGCCTGATTGAACGTGAGGAATACCTGCACATACTCGATGAGCGTCATCAACAAATAGCTGCAATTCCGGAGAATTTGCCGTAAGTTGTCGGCATGCCATTACTAAGTACTTATAAGCTTGAAAAATCATTTGCGGGTAAAACTCTGTTTAAGAACGTCAGTCTGGGGATTGATGAAGGCGACCGCATTGGTTTAGTCGGGCCGAACGGTGCCGGTAAATCCACGCTGTTAAAGATTATCGCAGGTCGCATGAAACCTGATGGTGGCGATGTCACCATGAACAAGGGTTTGCAAATCGGTTACCTTGAGCAGACTCCGACCTTCACTCCCGGTGTATCTATTTTGGATGCGATCATGGGTGATCTTGATTACGGCGAATTTATTGGTCCCGCTTACGAGTGGATGGCACGCTTGGAGCTTTCCCAATTCGGCGACACTTTCCTGGTGGAAGACCTTTCCGGGGGTTGGAGAAAACGCGTGGCTTTGGCCCGCGAGCTTGTGCAATCTCCACAATTGTTGCTTCTGGATGAGCCGACGAATCACTTGGACGTAAGCTCCATCATGTGGCTTGAGGAATTTTTGGCCAAGGCGCAGTTTGCGACTTTGATCATCACGCATGACCGTTTGTTCCTTCAGCGCGTGACGAATAAGATTTTTGACCTTGATCCCAAGAATCCGAACTACCTGTTTGTGACCCTGGGCGATTACTCGGCCTACGTTGAATCCAAAGAATTGATGATGGCAGGTCAGGAAGCCAAAGAATTGACGATGAAGAACACTCTTCGTCGTGAAACCGAGTGGCTTCGTCGTGGGGCTAAGGCCCGCTTGACCAAACAAAAAGCCCGTATCGATCGTGCTCACACGTTGAAAGACGATGTTTCTGATCTGGTTGCCAAGAATGCCAACCGCACAGTGAAAATTGAATTCAAAGATACTGAACGCAATCCGCAAAAACTGATCGAGCTTTCCCATATTACGAAAGCATACGATGATCGTCTTTTGTTTAAGGATTTTTCTTATCTGGTAAATCCGAAAACCCGCATGGCTTTGCTGGGTGATAACGGAAGTGGTAAGTCGACTATAATTCGGATCATGCTGGGACAGGAAAATCCTGACATGGGTGAAGTCAAACGTGCCGAGAACTTAAAGGTCGCGTACTTTGAACAGAACCGCGAAACTTTAAGTCCTCAGAAATCTGTTCTTAAAAATATCTGTCCTGATGGCGATTACGTTCACTATCAGGGCTCTTACGTGTATGCGCGCAGTTACCTGGAAAGATTCCAGTTCAACCGTCAGCAAATGGACATGCCTGTTGAAAAATTGTCGGGTGGGGAGCAGGCTCGTCTGCGTATTGCCCAGCTGATGTTAAATGAAGCGCAGGTTTTGATTCTGGATGAGCCGACGAATGACCTGGATGTGCAAACTTTGGCGGTGCTCGAGGAATCGTTGCGCGAATTCAGTGGTGCCGTCATTTTGGTGACGCATGATCGTTACTTCATGGATCAGGTCGCTAAAGAAATCATCGCTCTTCATAAAAATCCCGATGGCAATACGACGATGGAGCGTTTCGCCGGCTTCCTTCAATGGGAAGAATGGTATGATGATTTGAAAGAGGCTGAAGCCAATAAAAAACAGGAAGAAAAGCAAGAGGCCAAGGCCGCGTCTTCCGGTAAAGGTAAAAAGCTTTCATTCAAAGAAAAGTTTGAACTGGAAAACATGGAAACGACAATTGCCGGTCTTGAGGAAAAGCTTCAGGCCGCGCAAACGCAAAGCATGCTTCCAGATGTAGCCAGCAATCCAAAGAAAATTCAGGAACTATACAACGAGATCGCTTCCACTCAGGCAGAAATCGAAAGACTGTATGCCCGCTGGAGCGAATTAGAGGGTAAATCCTAGAAAGCACGATTATGTCTGAAGAAACCATTGCTTTGACTCAAACGGTGCAAAAAGGTGGCTGTGCAGCGAAAGTTGCCGCCTCCGAACTTCGTAAAATCCTGCAAAAAGTGACTTTTCCAAAATCCCATACGGCCTTGATGGTGGATGGCGGTCTTTTTGACGATGCAGCGATCTACAAGGTCACTGATGATGTGGCAATGGTTCAGACGTTGGATTTCTTCACTCCCATCGTTGATACTCCCAAACTCTTCGGCCGAATTGCCGCAGCTAATGCCCTCAGCGATGTTTATGCGATGGGTGGCTTGCCAAAGACTGCCATGGGTATCCTGGCATTTCCAGTAGCTACTATGCCGGAATCCGTGATCGTCGATGTCATGCAGGGTGCGAGTGATATTATTTCTGAAGCGAACGCCAACTTCGTCGGTGGTCATTCTATTGACGATGACACTTTAAAGTTTGGATTGTCCGTCACAGGATTCGTGAATCCCAAAAAGGTCTGGTCCAATGATAAAGCCCAAGCGGGTGACTTGTTGGTTCTGACCAAAGCGTTAGGGACGGGCACGATGACTGCAGCTCTGAAAAGACGGGAAGCCTCTGAAGCAGATATTTCCGAAGCGCTTACCAGCATGGCGACTCTTAATAATGTTTTGGATTTCCTAAGCGAGTCTTCGAAAAATGCCATTCACGCAGCGACCGACATCACGGGCTTTGCATTTTCAGGACACAGCATGCAGCTTGCGAAAGCCAGCGGCGTCAGTCTTAAAGTTAACTTTGCAGCCCTGCCTTTATTTGGCGGAGTTATGGATTTCCTGGAAAAAGGCTTTCTGACGAAAGCTCATCGCACGAATTCACAATACACTGAAAATGACGTCGACTTTGGATCATTGTCTTCACTGCAAAAAACAGTACTTCACGATCCGCAAACCAGCGGTGGTCTGTTGTTGTCCGTAAGTCGTGATCAGGCAGAGCCATTAGTGAAAGAGATTAATTCTAAATTCGTTCACGCCCGTATCATTGGTGACGTCGTGGCTCAGAACACGTCGAGAGTCGCATTTGTCTAATGTAACTTCGGCAGAGCTTAAGAAGTTATTTCTTGAGAACACGCCATTCATTGATGTCCGTGCCCCTGTGGAGTTTGCCCAAGGCACCTTGCCGGGTGCGGTTAATTTGCCGATTATGGATGATGAGCAAAGAGCAGCCGTCGGTACTACATACAAAACTTCAGGACGAGAAGCCGCTTTAGAGTTGGGTCATAAGCTTGTCTCAGGCGAAGTTAAAGAATCCCGTCTGCGTGGTTGGTCCAAGTTCATTGGTGAAAATCCTAACACCGTCCTGTTTTGTTTTCGTGGTGGCTTAAGATCCAAGATCACCCAGCAATGGCTATCAGAAATGGGAGTCAAAAGACCCTTGATTGAAGGTGGCTATAAAGCCTCTCGTCAGTTTTTGCGTGAAACTGTGGACATGCATTCCAAGAACCCATTTTTGATTCTTTCCGGCCCCACGGGAAGCGCTAAAACCAGCATTCTGAATCAGGTAAAGCCGTTTTACCCCGCGATTGATTTAGAGTCCTTGGCGCATCACCGAGGTTCCGCATTTGGTTCGATGTCCACGCCGCAACCGTCGCAAATCGATTTTGAGCATGCCATCGCTCTGGGATTTATGAAGTTGGCTGAACAGCCCGCGGAAACGAAGATCTTGCTGGAGGACGAAAGCCGCCTGATTGGTCGCTGTGCCATTCCAGAGAGTTTATTTGTGGGAATGCGAGCTTCTGCCCTGGTGTATCTTGAAGAGCCCTTTGAGCAAAGGGTAGAGAATATCTATATCGATTATGTCGTGAACACAGCCATCGGCAGCGTTGATTCAACGGCAGCCCTTGCGGAATTCGCAAAGTTTAAGAATGCGATTAAAATGATTTCCAACAAACTGGGCGGTCTAAGAACGCAGGAAATCCTTGGAGAAATCGATGCTTGTGAACGGGACTATTTAAGCCACCAAGGGACGGAACAGAACCGTGGCTGGATCGAGAAGCTTTTACGCTATTACTACGATCCTGCGTACTCGCAAAGCTTTGCCAAACGGAATCCCAAGGTCTTAATTCGCGGTCGGTCTGATGTGATTGTCGACTATATAAAGAGTCAGAAATAAAAAAACCCAGCTTCTTTCGAGAGCTGGGTTTTTTAATTTTAGATCGGTAAATTTCCAGAGACTAGCGAGATACGTTTGCGCATTTCGCTGGGTAGTTTTGACCCTTTTTGAAGTACATTTGACCTTCGATGCCGCCTTTAGCGTTCATGAAGTCAGCAACGTATTCACCGTTCGTCAAAGTGCCTTTGAATACTGTGGAGTATCCATTGTTTTGAGTCGGGTAAGTACCAGTCAGGCTCAATGTCGCTGGAACGAAGTCACTGCGATAGATACCGGACAAGTCCGCTTTCAAGAAATCGTTCTTATCGTAGTTTCTTGTGAAAGAGCCCACCAAAGTTGGAATCGTCGTGTTGTCAGACGGGTTGTTACCAACTTTTTGTTCAAAGATGGAAAGTTTGATTTTCCCTTTGTAACTAGGCATGCGTTGAGCAACTTCTTTTGTGGAGATCACGCAACCAAGGTAAGTTCCAGAGATCGCCGTGTACTGCTCGCGTAAGCGGTTGTAGTACTGCTCGTCAGAACCATTGCCATCATTTGATGAGCCCCCAACGATAAATTTCAAAGAAATGCGACCGATGATACCAGTGCGGGATTTAACCGTACCAGTGATGATGCCGCCATTGATCGTAGCGATAATGGATTGAACGTCATCGTTCGTAATAGCTTTGGAATTCAGAATGTTCAAAGTTCCCGTTTCAGGAACATAAGCCACGTCCATGTCAGTCAACGGAGCAGAAGCCGGGGACACGCGAGTGTAAGCCGCTTTTTGCATGTGCTGGATTTTCGCAGAACCGTCAGTGTTTGTGCCGGTATTGATGTTCAATAGAAGCAAAGAAATCTGAACGATCTCTGTCGCGCCGTTTTCACGGATCATATTGCCCTGGTAAGAACCTTCCACTTTACGGAAGTTTTCAGCAGCACGAATATTGTCGTCATTTAGTTTTTTATTGAAGTTGTCGGAGCCGTTGTCGTCGTTGTTAAACGCACAAGCTGCCAGCGACAAAACCGTCAATGCCAAGATTAGTTTTTTCAACATAAATTCCCCTGCCTATTTTTCTTCTGACGGAGTTTTATCGTCAGGAATAAGTTCGTCTCTTGATGCAGCCCACTGGTTCAGCGCGATGTGGTAGTTACCTACCGCCGTGATGTATTTAATTTGTGCGGCGAACTGGCTATTAAGAGCCTGGATCAAGTTATTAATATCTGTTCTTCCTTGAGAGTAGGAACGGGTTAATTCGTTCACAGCTTTCTCGCTGAAGTTCTTTTGCTTCTCGGCACTTTGGGCGATTGTGTACGCCGCCTGTGCTTTACGCTCTGCCTGAATGTTCGTGTCTACAACTTCCAATTGTTGGCGTTGCAGGCGCGTTTGTTGAAGATCGCGGTTCAATTTGTTGTAAACGATGCGCTCATTCTGGAAGTCAGAACCAAAGTTATACGCGAATTTCAAACCCACATAGTAATCCGGACGGGAACCACCAGTAAGTTCAGAGTAAGAATCCTCGGACTTCTCGCCAACACCAGTCGTGTAAGCTCTGCCAACCACATTCAAAGTTGGATAAGACAAAGACTTGGCTGCTGTCAGATTTTCTTCTGCTGCAGACACCAATAGTTTTTGCGAGCGGATCTGACGAAGATCTTCAGTATTGATTGGTGGCAAACTTGGAACTGGCGGCAATGCAGTCGTCATTTCAAAATTAACTTCGGATTTTGGATCCAAAGCCAAAGATGTCAGAAGATTTTCAATCGAAGCCAGGTAATCCGTGGAAGTGGCCTTAACCGTTTGCTCGCGAGCTTCAAGTTCAGCTTGAGCCTGTGGCAAGTCCCCAGGATTTGAATAACCCAAAGAAGTTTTTCTGCGAACTGTATCCGTCAATTTTTTATAACGGTCACGGGCAGCAACAGCTTCTTTAAAGTTTTCCTGGGCGATGTATGCTGACCAGAATTGGCTGATGGAAGCCAGAACCACTTCTTCCAGATCATTCGCGCGAAGGATCTCGGAAGCTTTGTAGCTGTCTTCAGCAGCATTTACGATACCACGATCAGCCACACCAAAGAAGTTACCCAGGATAGCCTGCTCAAGCAGAATTCCTGCGCGATCCAATGTCTGATTTCCTGGAGGCACATTTGAACCCAATGCCGTATCATAGCTTGCGCTTTGAGAAAGGCGGTTCAGTTCGATTGTCGCCGCAGTACCAGTCGTAAATCTTTTCCCGAACTGCAACAACGTATCGTAACGTTCGATTTTGTTGTGTGGATCAATTGTTTGCGAAGTCAGAAGCTGAGCGCGTTTGTCCAGCTCGTAACCTGTTGTTGCAGCCAATTGCCAGTCGTAAGTGGAAAGTGTTTGGACCAGTGGGAATTTAGTTTGTTGGTACTGTAAATTTACTTCTTTCGTGCGGTAACCTTGTTGCAAAGCCAGCTCCGCCACTTTCTTTTGGGAAAGGGTGATGACATTTGCCGGCGCTACTGGCTGTTGAGCCAGGGCCGTGGAGGTTGCACAAAGAAGCAGAATGATTTTTTTTACCATGATACTTTAGTTCCTAATTCAAAGTTGTCTTTTTGTAGAGCGATCTCGGTTGTATCACGCAATTCTCTTTGTGACCACTCGGTGAAAACGGACCATTTTTTCGTCAAACGGAAATCCAGGCCATAATTAATGGCGTTGTAAGAAGCCTGTTTGGAAAACTTGGCGAAATCATTTGTGGAGGATTGTGTGTAGTTCACTGTGCCGTATTGTGGAGCTACTGTAACCGCAACCCATGCAAGGTTTGCGTGACGAAGACTTAGAACCACTCCACCGGAAAGCAAAGATGTGTTCAAACGGGCATCATCGATTACCACGCCTGAAGGCATTTTTGCGGAAACACTTTGCGAAGCCAATGAACCATTGAAACGAAGTCCACCGCTGATCAAAATGTTTTTCACGTTCCACTCAGAGCTCATCACTCCCAACATCAAGCCCGGCATGAAGGTCTGACCGTTTTGGGAAAGATCGAAAGTGCCGGCAGCGTCAGTAGTGACTGTACCTTGAGCCTGGAAATTTTGAGCTGTGAAGCCCGCGATGTATTGCCATGGACGGGAAACCACTTCAGGTTTTGGATCTTTCAATACCAACATACCTGTTTGAGCGTCAGTTGCAGAAGCCGTGGATACACCTTTGATTTTAGTTTCTGCCAAAGCAGCATCACGCAAAGAAATGGAAGTCGCTTGTGCCCAGCTGACAGCAGAGAAAGTTGTTAGAGAAACAAACAAGAAAGTACCCGTCATACGAGTCATTTTCATAGGGCCTCCGAGGCATTAAAGTGCGGTCATAATTAGTCTCTCAGAGCAGGCATGTCAACGGTTGATTAGTTGCCTAAGTATTGCTTAGTTCTCCTTAGGAACAAGCGTCAAATCAAGGTCCCGTCCTCACAATTGTGCATGTGCGATTTGTCTTTGATTTGTTACACTAGTTTGGATGTTTTAGGACCAAGGAGTTGGGGATGAGAATTTCGGATATTTCCATCAAGAATCCAGTATTTGCATGGATGTTGATGTTTGGCTTGATGATCTTTGGATTGATTTCCTTTTCTAGAATGGGACTCAGCCAATTGCCGGACGTGGATTTTCCAACTGTCTCCGTCAGCGTTACTTTGGATGGCGCGGCCCCCGAAGTTATGGAGACGCAGGTTGTAGATGTTATAGAAAGTGCACTGATGGGAGTCGAAGGGGTCCAAAGCATCACCTCCAGCAGCAAAACCGGTTCTGCAACAATTACAGTCGAATTCAGTTTGGATCGTAACATCGACCTCGCTTTGCAAGACGTACAGGCGAAAGTAGCTGGCGCGCAAAGACTTCTTCCTGACGACGTGGATGCACCGACAATTTCAAAAACGAATCCGGATGATCAGCCGATTTTGTGGCTGGCTTTGACTTACGAAAAAGGCGATCTGGAATTCCTGATGAAGTACGCCCGCGATTATCTGAAAGATCGTTTCACCACCGTGGACGGCGTGGGTGATATCTTTTTGGGTGGTTACACCGATCCGGTTTTGCGTGTTTACGTAAACACCAAAAAACTTCCGCAATACAACATTGCCGTGAATGACGTGATCGAGGCAATCAAATCCGAGCACTCGGAAAAACCGGGTGGCTACATTGAAACTGAAAAGCGCAACTTCAATGTGCGCACCATGGGTGAGGCAAAAACCATCAAGGAATTTGAAAGTATCGTGATCAGCAAACGTGCTGGTGCGCAGATGTCGGATTCTTTGAACATGGTAAAAATTGGTCAGGTTGCTGATGTCAGCATGGGCCTGGATAAGATCACGCGTATTTCCCGTTTCAACGGTGAGACCGCGTTGGGTCTGGGTATTCGTAAGCAACGCGGTACCAATGCGGTGGCCGTTGCGAAAGCTGTAAAGGCTAAGGCTGCAGAAATTCAATCGCAGCTTCCTGAAGGCATGAAGATTCATGTGAACTTTGACAGTACTCAGTTCATTGAAAAATCAGTGGGGGAGTTGACGCATCACTTGGTGTTGGCAGTTATTTTGACTTCATTGGTGTGCTGGGCTTTCTTGGGTTCCTGGTCTGCGACGTTCAACGTTTTGCTGTCGATTCCCACGTCTCTCTTAGGGGCGTTCATTGGTTTGTACTTCTTGGGTTACACTCTGAATACGTTTACTCTATTGGGGCTGACTCTCGCCATCGGTATCGTCGTCGACGATGCCATCATGGTACTGGAAAATATATTCAGGTATAACGAGGATGGACGGGGACAGATTGAATCTGCCATCTTAGGTTCCCGCGAGATTTCTTTTGCGGCGATGGCAGCAACTGCGGCGGTTATTGCGATCTTCCTTCCAGTGGCTTTCATGAAGGGCATCATCGGGAAGTTCTTTATGCAGTTCGGGGTGACGATCTCGATCGCGGTCTTCCTGTCTCTGGTGGAGTCTTTGACGATCACGCCGATGCGTTGTGCAGGTTTCGTTCATCACGGCGAGCGGTCGACAAAAATCGGTAAAGCTTTTGAAGCTTTCATGGAGAACCTAAAAACGGGCTACGAGAAATGGTTGCGTAAATCTTTGAACATTCGCTGGACTGTGATCGCGGGTTCATTGGTATTCGTTGCTGTTTCATTCGTATCGATCAAATTCCTGGTGAAAGAAATGTCTCCAGCGCAGGATCAAAGTATTTTCCTGGCACGTATTGTTTTGCCGGTGGGAAGCTCCCTGGCGTACACAGACCAGCAGGTGAGGCAAGCCGAGGCGTGGTTGCGTGCTCGCCCGGAAGTGAAGCAGGTTTTTGCCAGCATCGGTGGTTTCGGTGGAGGTATTTCCGACGCGAACACCGCGATGATGTTTATCACAATGAAGGATTTCAAAGAGCGTCCTAAAGATGAAAAAACCGGCAAGCGTCTAAGTCAGCAGCAGTTCATGCAGGTTGTGCGTGAAGCTTTCGTGAAAATTCCTGATGTGCGCCCGATTCTGATGGATATGTCACAACGTGGTTTTTCAAGCGGCCGTGGTTATCCGATTGAATTTACGGTGATGGGTTCGGACTGGGAAAAGCTTGCAGGCTACTCGCAAAAAATCATGGACGAGATGACTAAAAGCGGAACGATGGTCGACGTGGATTCCAATTACCTTTTGGGTATGCCGGAAATCCAGGTCAAACCCGATCGTCTGGCAGCAGCTCAACATGGTGTTAGCATTGATGCGATTGGAACGACAGTCAGTGCCCTGATTGGTGGAGTGAAAGCGGGGGAGTATCCTGAGGGTGGACATCGCTACGATATCAAAGTGCGCCTGGATAACAAAGAAGATGCGATGGCCGAAATCAAAAAGCTTTTGATCGGAAACTCGCGCTCGAACCTGATTCCAATTGATCGCGTGACCAAGCAGGAAACAACAAATGCCCTACAAAGTATTTCGCGTTCCAACCGTCAGCGTGCGATTACGATCACGGCGAACTTAAAAGATGGAGCCTCCCAGCAGGAAGCTATGGAGCGCATCGAGAAGATCGCCAAGGCGACCTTGGAGCCGGGCTACATGATCGAACAACAGGGTTCTTCGAAAACATTCAAAGAATCTTTCCAAAGTTTGATCTTTGCTTTGATCATGGGTTTGGTTATCGCCTACATGGTTTTGGCTTCTCAGTTCAACTCGTTCATTGATCCGGTGACGATCCTGATGGCGTTGCCATTCAGTTTCTCGGGTGCCTTCTTTGCCTTGTTGATCACGGGTCAGTCTTTGAACATGTACTCGATGATCGGTTTGTTGCTATTGATGGGTATCGTGAAAAAGAACTCTATCTTGTTGATCGAGTTCACCAACACTGTTCGTGACCGCGGAACTTCTGAAGCGAATGCCGCATTGATCGAAGCCTGCCCAATTCGTCTTCGTCCGATTCTGATGACGTCGATCGCGACAATCGCAGCAGCAATTCCGTCAGCAACTGCAACAGGTGCTGGTTCCGAAACCATGCGTCCGATGGCATTGTGTCTGATCGGTGGGGTGTTCGTATCAACAATCCTGACGTTGTTCGTGGTTCCATGTGTGTACTCACTGATGGATCGTTTCAGAAAACGCGACGAAGTCCGCGAAAAAACCCGCCAAGCCTTCGCCGCCGTCGGCGACGAAGCCCTCTAGGGTGCCAGGTCCTACTTACGGATGCAGCGCAGAACCGGTTCGGTTTTGCGCTGTATAAAGGGGTTTTCCGTTTTTACAAATCACAATTCATCTTTGCACGAATAACTGATTCACCTTTTTGTACCTGATCAGTTTTGGCAAAATAGCTCTGCCTAACCTCCAAGGTTGCTTGTGATTCTCCTGGATTCCGTGAAACTTTCAAAAATGTGTATTCAACTCGGAATGAGTTGTTCACAGATTTTGTTGAAGGCCAATTGTATTCTGCAAAGATATTGCTGTCGAAGGAGTTCGAGTCTTCAGAAACAATGCCTCCCTCGCTACCGTAGAGGCTCAGCGTTTTGTTATATTTAACAAGCTTCTCGGGTAACATTTTTTCCATTGGGATTACAATGTTATAGATCCGAGTATGAGCATCCACTTCTAGATAGCAGGAGTTTTCATTTTCAGGGCCTGTGACATCTTCTTGCGAGCCCCCAATAAAAATCAAAGTTGTTCCCACTGTTTTTAGTGCATTTTGAAGATCCTCACGGCCGCCATAGATGATGCCGGGTTGATAGTCACGTTCCAAAGCTATCTGATTGACGGACTCAACAGAGCTAATCTGGCAGCTGAAAAGTTTTTTATTTGGCTGAATAGATACGCAACCGCCACCACCCCCAGCAAGCGCAAGGTTAGCAGTCATGAAAAAACTGAGATTCGCAAGTGCAACAAATTTAAAAAGCTTCATTTAAAACTCTCCTTTAAATCTTATTTTTCTTTATAGATCAGATCGGCTGGGAGAGTAATGCATTGCAGCATTGTGATCGATGCTTCATTTGATACTAAGTTAATAAAATAATAGCCAAAAAGCTATTAATACTTATTAAGTTATTGTTATTACTGTATTAAATGAAGATATGAAAAATTAAAAAATGAACAATTTATTGTGAACAAAGATACATGGCCCCTGGGGAAAAGACTTCAGGTATTCCTAAATGGCTCATCAACTTACGGATACAGCGCAGAACCGATTTGCGCTGTCCCTATTTGCAGTCAGCATCGGGTATTCTTAGTTCTTTCGGAAATTCAGAAAGCTTGCTTGAGATCATAAACTTTCTAGCAGTAACGATGACTCCATCATTAGCACGATGGACATCGCATCTGATCAACGCATCCATAATACCTTCAAGGTCCGTTTTTCCCTTATAGACGATATCGGTGAATTGAATTTTCACATCGATATTCTTTTGTTCCTTTAAGATCTCCATGCCGTAGTCGCAAACGACCTTCACGCGCAAGCGGCATATTCCGCGTTTTTCATCAGTCGGCTTATAGAAAAAGCCAAACGAATCATTCCCAGGTACCAGATCTTTTTCTTCAGATTTTGTATAAGTACCAATGCCGACGGGACTAACGAAATACTGGCGTTTGGTTTCAACACGTTTTAAGAGAACTCGTTCAGGTTCTTCTTCAGATTTTGCGGTGACGGAGAAAGCTAAAACACAGACGGCAATTATGGATGTAAGTCTTCTCAATGGAGCCTCACTTTATAAATACCTATCGGTTTATCCAGCCAAAAGATAAAGTGATGTTCTAGATTGAGACAGATCAATTACAGGTACAAAGCCCCTTGGCAGGCAACTTCGGGAATTCCCAGATGAGTCATCATCGAGTTACCAAACTTTGAAAACGATCCGCCTTCAAGCTGGAAGTGGCGAATCAGATCCACCATCCAGTACGGAATCTTTTTCTCGCATTTTAGTTCCAGAATGACGTTGCAGCCGGGCTCTTCAAAAGAGTCAGGATGATCGTAGTGGCTTAGTAGTTGCTCCTCCGGTTTTACGCACCAGTCATTCATTTCCTGATAACGCAAATCCCGGTCGAAGGTGACGCGGGCATAATCATCGACCACCGACAGGTAGGCTTTGCGGCGGTACTGAGTCAGAATCACCGGTGCCGTGTTATAGGTCATCTTCACTCGCAGGAACTCTTCCAGATTATTCCGGGAGCTGCCTTGAATATGATCGGGAATAGTTCCCCATTCCAAAATGTCAGACCATTTTTCTTCATGAACCAAAGCGCGTTTCTTGCGCACGAACTCCTGCAGTTTGTATTTAATTTCAAAAAAATAGGGCGGCTTGGGATTGTCGCCATAGGAACGGATTCGCATATTGAAGTTGAATGCATTTGCCGACTCTTTAAACCGCAACAAATATAAACTGGGTGTGTCCAGATAAAGACTGTTGATGGTGTAGTGTTTGTCAGGGGAAACGGTCGAGTAGTAGTCCATCTCGCAATAAGTTTCCACAAACCGTGAAATCGACTCCACCATAGAGGCGGGGATCAAGTACTTCAACTCGTAGCGCTCTAAGGCGAGGGGAGAAACCGGACCGCTCACAAGGTCACCACTTTCAAAGACTTGCTTAAGTGGTTTTTAGTGGGCTCGGTGGCGAGGCGTTCACTTTGCAGCAGGTATTCAACAAACAAGGTCAGGATCTCTTGCTGTTGGCTTAAAAGATCCATCTCTCCCTGTTGCTGCAGCAAACGGTTTTCCAGGGAAGACAATGTGTCGGTCTCTTTCACTTTACCGCTTTCTTTAAGTCCTGCACTGGACATTTTGTACAGGCCGACCAGATTTATGATCTGGTTTTTTAGACTTAAAAGACTGTCTTTGCTGTCATCCACTTCTTTCTGTTTCAGCGCTTTTTTTAGAATCAGTTCATTCTGTTTTTGACGGGATAAATCATCCGAGCCCAAGCCCGGCAACTGAATGGTTAACTCAACTTTATAGCCGATCTCTTCGTCTTTGTGGGATTGAGAGACATTCACGCCCTTGATCCATTGATATTCGCGTCCTCGAAGAATTTCCAGTTCGCGACTGTAGTCGTTGAATTCCGTTTGGGAAAATCGGGCTGATAATGAAGTTTGCGGCAGGGGAATGCTGCCGACGGAGTCTGCAACTTCTTGCACACTTAATAAATCAAATCCATCGATAGAGTCATCCGTCCATGTCGGCACCCAGGATTTTATTCTTTTCGCGGCGGTTCTATTTTCCTGGGTAACTACGTTTTCCAGACGTTTCAATTTATAGATGTCACCTTGTGCCCCTAAAAATGATTTGGTGGAGGAACGTCCCGCTCGTAACGACAGACTTTGGGCTTTTACATAGCCCTCTGATAGTTTCAGAGAGCTTGTTAGTATCGCCATTTTTTGCCGGCTGATTTCGTAAGATACCAAATTTAGATAACGTTCATGCAGGGCCCAGGCAAGGGAAGCATCCTTTAAAACTTTGCGACTGGCCTCGGGCGCTTCGCCGATTTTCCATTCCGGCCACGAACGGAACTGAAACTTTAAGCCGACTTCATATTCGTTCTTATTGTCTTCCTTTTCGGTGCTGGCAAAAGCTTCCACGTTGCGCAGGGGATTGGTCGTATTTGTACTGCGCAATTCATCCTGCGAAGTGAAGGCCGAGTCAGACCACGCAGTTTTTAAGACCTGCTCTGGTGTCATAGCAAAAGAAGAAAGTCCCCCGATCAGGAGCCAGTGCAGAAACATCAGGGAGTCCTATTTTTTGCACCAAGGCTAACAACAGCAAATTGAGTGGCGTGCTTGCGATCAAAGACGGCAAACATTTGATGAGTTTCCGGGTGAATCGCAAGCCCCTCAAGATGGCGCATGTTGAATTCATGAAGTAGTTTTGCCTGGCCAGAGTCTGCATTTAGCATCCAGATAGCACTGCAGGCCGTTTCCCGGCAGCTTGATGCGAGATAAAAAGTGTCACCTTGTTTTATCAGGTCCGTCGCCAGCATTTCAACTTCCTGATGGGGAAGCTTCATTTCAAAGCGCGATAGTAAAGACACTTGTTCAGTCTTCAATCGTCCCTCAAATACGGACTCAAAGTCTGAGACCTTCAAAATCACCGCTTCATTACGGTGAAGTACCGGTCCTTTTAAAGACAGGTAAAGATCATTATTGTCGACTGTGTGGCCTTCGACCTCAAAACCATCTTTGCTGGAATTCAGATCGGCTGCATAAATCGATCTAAGAACCGGGTCTGCGGAGCCTTTAAGAGCTTGCAAAGTAAGTTTGCGCAGATCCACGGAGTTTTCGACTTTGTATTGAAGTCCGTTGCGTTTGATTTGGACAAAAATGTTTCTTTCTTCTTTTAACTTTCCTTTTTTCGTCGCAGACATGGAACTTAACAGATACAGGCTGTCTCCGCGTGTAGAGACCGACTCAAGGTCCTCGATAGCAGGCAGTCCTGTTAATTGAATCTGATGAGGTTGGATTTGACCCTGTTCATTCATAAGAAATAGCACGGGACGATCTTCAGGATAGTCGTCAGAAATCAAAGCAAACTGCTTCAGTTCAGGAATGAATGTGATTCCCGACATCTCGGGTTTAAAAGATTCAACGATGTTTAGTGGAATGTCCATCTCCCGGGGATCTTGTTGATTCAGTTCTGAATCTGAGATGGCTTCGTCAGCATAAGCACGGCTTAACAATGAAAGGCCCCATTTTTTTTGAACAAATACTTTTTCACCTAAAAGAAATTCATTTCCGCGAGGGATTTTGATGACAACTTCACGGCCCCAGGCAACCAGGGTGTGAATGCGCAACAGACGTTCTGGAATCTGGACGATGCGAGAGCCAACACTCACCACGGACCCGCGCACTGTTTTTCCGGAAGTCGAGCTGACCTCTACTGTCTGTCCCACTGACAAAGTGGAAGACAGGTTTTCGTTGATATATCCATTCACATAAGTGGGATTTAGAGGAACTAACGTAATTAGCGGCGCGAACGCGGGTGCTTTTTCACCGTTTTTAAAATTCACCGCACCGACAGCACCATCAACTTCAGCAAAGACAAAAAGATTCTTCATGCGGCTTTCGATCAATGCGATCTCTTTGCGCGCATCTTCAAGATCCACCAATAGGGGATCCGCTTGGGGAGCCAAATGGCCCAAACCTTCAACGACGCCAGCCAGCTGCTGGCGCAGGTGCATTTCTGCGTTGAGTTTGTCATATCGGCTTTTTAAGACCCGTAACTGGGATTCCCATTCCGATTGGCCCAGTTCAGCAAGTAAATCACCTTTGCGCACGATCTGACTGGGCAGTACATAGATGTGTTTGATTTCGACGGGGCTGTCAAAGTTGACTTGAAATTCGCGAGACTCTGCAACACCCAGAATGCTGACTGGATCAGAACTAAGCACGAATCCCAAAATCAGAACCAGAAACACCGCCACACTCCAGCAGCCCAGCAAGAAACGGTTCTCGGTCCCAATGACGTCAGCAATCTTCACCTTACACCTCGATTACGGATTCTTGATTCATAAAGTTCAGGCCGCGCACTGAGGAAATGCGTCCCAGTTCTTCAACAAGTTCAGCAGAAGTTTGGCGGGGCTTTAAACGTACCTGATAGGAAAAATCCAATCGCTCGCCCTGACCCATTTCACGGATCGTAGCCAAGGCAAAATGTCGGCAGGACTTTTCAAGGACGCCTTCGACTTCGCGCTGATCCTGACCAACACGGGATAAATTCAAACGCAACAATCCATCAAACTGAGGACCTGCCGCAAACGGGGACTTTTGCAAAACCGCCAAGGCAAGAATAAAACAAATCGTACCGACGATAGCGATACCATAAGCGTGGACTCCCGCAGACAGTCCCACTGCCAACGAGGCAAAAATGAAAAACATATCCCGCGGATCTTTTACATTCGTGCGAAAGCGCAGCAGGGAAAGTGCGCCGATCATTCCAATCCCTCGGGCCACGTTATCACCAATGGCCTGCATAGCGATGGCGATGACAATCGGTAACAACACAAGTCCGTGCAGAAAGTTTAGTGAATACGACAATCCCCGGAATGTTTTCACATAGGCGACGGCCAAAGCGGTGCCTAAAATAAAACTCAATAAGAAAGCATAAATAATCGAAATCCACGTCGGATTAGCGAACGATGAATTTAGAACCGAAAAATCCAACATAATCGTCCCCTAGAACTGACCTTCACACACACCCGGAGTTGCCGTTTGTACCGGATTCGGATAGGCCGAGAAATAATCCTTCATGTCCAAATCCAAAAGCAGCGAACCATTTTTGCATCCGCGATAAAGTGCATTGTAAAGACTTTGCAAATTGGTTTTAAAGACTCGGTATTCTCCCGGTGTGAATTGTAAAGTCGACATGAAATAGTTCTGCATGACAGCCTGACTGTCAGGAGCGCCGAAGACCTGACCATAGAGTTGGATCACGCCTCGGTAAGCTTTAGGGCTGAAATGGCGAACGACCATCGTTGAATTCAGGTAAAGATCCGCGTTGTCCTTCCAGCTGTCATATGTCGCTGAGGTTTTTTTAACGTCAGCGATCAGGTGATACTTCTTAGCCGTATTCAGATCGAAGCCACCGTCGTTGTCTTTAAGAAGCATAACCTTTAGGGAAACACCAGATTGCTTGATGGCGTTCAGAATTTCCACTTCAGCAGGAGTCAAAGTGCCGGCCGGTTTTGCACGAAGTTCTTTGTACTTCTTCTCGGAAATATCATCCAAAGTTCCTTGGGCTGTTTTAAAGAACTGGCGGCGTTTAAAGGCGATGTTACCAATGCGATCAGACTGACTTAACAGAAAATCCAAAACCAGCATGGTGGAAGTGTCCTGCATACCCTGAAGCTTTTGGCCGGATTGAGCCAGGTTAGTACTTCCCAGGATTTGTGTGACCGGACGCGGATCTTTTAGCAAGGGCCAATAAACACTCGAGTTGCGGAACTGATCAACACGAAGTTTGTACTGCTTTAACCCAGATGCCTCGGAGTAAGACTCCTCATTGCCAGGATTTTCCGCAAGAACTCCGAAGACCTGCTGCTTATCTTCCGTCAGTTGCAGATTCGTCCAGTGGGCAGAGGAATTATCCAGTAATCCACGACGCTTGCCTACGTTGTAAAAAGCCGGAGGCACAAGGTTTAAACCATGAGGCGGTTTGGTATAAGCATCTGGCAATTGGGAGACATTGCCGTGTTTAGTGCGAATCAAATGCCCAATCTGATAATGCCAGTATCTGTTGATGATGGTTTTACCCATCTGCAAACTTAAATAACGGCCGGCCAGGGAGTGATCCAATACGGTGTCCAAGTCCACTGTGCGCAGAGTAACAGCTGGAATATCGACACCTTTGAAAAGCTGATTTAAGCGGGAGTAGCCCAAAATACTTCCTACGGAAACACCCGGGGCCGCGAATTTAAATTTCGCCTCTTTGTCAGGATATCCCGCGCGGTCTTTCAATTTCTTTTTATCTGGACGGCTTAAAGTGCAGACTGTTTTTTGGAATTTAGCCTCGCTCATGCCATTGGGAACTTTAAAAAATTCCACCGCAATCGATGTGCTGTTCACTTTAGGGCAGCTATAGAAGGTTTGTGTTTTTGGATGATCGCCCCGAGTCGGGTAGAGATTGAAAGCACACAGAGCATCTTCGTCTTTGTCGATCTTACTTTCCAACCCGGGAAGTCTTGGCAGAATGTAGCATTTCTCTGGAAGAGCTTTTCCTGAAACGTCGATGCCATAGATTTTTACAGCATGCGAATCGATTTGGGGATCCAGGTAGCTGTGTGCGTAAGTTCCAAATAGCGCTAATGAAATGAATGCAGCAAGCATAATTCAGTCTCCGTAGTGTGAAGTACGGAGACTAGAACCGGGAAAAATAAAAACCAAATTACGTTACTGCAAGCCTGTTTAGCGGACGTACTTCACGCCGTTTTTGGAATCAAGCGTAAGCGAAGCGGGTAGTGAGCTGAGACTTTGTTGCGTGCCCGAGGAGTTGTAATAGCGGATAGTCAGTTTGTTAGTTTCAGAGAAAACCAACTCAACGTATCCCGTTGGAGTTTTTGTACTAGTCCCCACTAGATAGCGTGGTGCGCTGCCCGCACAAGGCATCGAGACCACCTGCAATTTTTTGCCATCAGCATAAGTGTAATGACCAGAATAAAATCCGTGGGAGTGGCCAAAGATTACCAGATCAACATTGTTATTTAACAAGATGGCTTCAAGAGTATTACTGCCTGCGGTGCGACGTTCGCCTGTCAATACACCGTTTGAATAAACGGTGGAGCTATTGGCTTTAGTGGCAACGATCGAGTAAAGCGGAATGTGACCGTACACCACGCGAGCACGAGCGCCCTTCGCGCGAGAAGAAGTCAGTTGCGCTTTCAACCATGCAAGTTGAGCGGTGCGATTTTTTAGACTCGAGTAGTTGGCGTTATCCAAAGAAACAAAGAAGACGTCTTCCTGAATGAAAGAGTAATAAAACGGGAAGTTATCATCATCGACGAATTCCACGTTGCCTTTGTTCTTATCCCAAAACGTACTGTATTGTTGGCGCTCTTGATTGTAGTAAGCATCGTGATTCCCTGGAGTTGGCAGGAATGGGATCCTTGCATCACGCATCGGCGCCATCACTTTTTTGGAAAATGCATTCCACATACTGACATAGGTGCTGTTGGAAAGACTTGTCTTTTCACCATCGATGTAATCACCAACACCCAGGATCGCAGCCGGTTGACGGGAGATCATGGATTTCACAATCGAGATCGTGCTGCTGGAATAGGTTCCATCGGTATCGATGTTCATGTCAGCAAAGGCATGAATCTTTAACGATTTGGCGCTGTCTTTGATTTCATCATCAGGCGCAGGAGTGGACGGAGTGCCTGGTATGTTTGAATCGTCGGTATCGGGGATCGTTTGGGAATTGTCCGTATCCGTGCTAGGCAGGGCCTTTGCTTGGAAACCGGAGTTAGAGGGAGAACACGCAGCTAAAGTAGAAACGAGAAAAAAGGCCGCAAGGATATTTTGTTTGGCGGTGACTTTTGTTTTCATACAGTATGTATCGTAACAATGGTCCTATTTATTAAGCCAAATTAATGCTGTATGTGAGTAAGTAAAATGGACTCAGGTCTAAGTCTGATTTCTTGCCGGAGTTCTCGACAGTTTATTTGAATTTGCAGAGTGAAACTGAGTGATAGTAATAAACCTGATCAAAGTCTATCCGCCGCAGCGGTCGACATAATGTGATCCACGGCCGTCTAATAAAACAAAGAACTAAAATTCTGTTTGTTTGGGTTCATCTTGGTCATTTTCACTTCCGAAGCGGAAATGAAAATGACCATCAATCAATTCGTTCACTAAGCTCTTGGTATTCACTCAACATTGCAGTCGAATTTCATTCCTTCACCAATCGCAATCTTTTCATCTGGATCCGTCGTAAATTTTCCTTTTTTTAGATTACTTATTACTCCGATGAGTTTTCCATCTATTTCCTCTATTTGAAATTCAACTACAAAATCCGGCAGGTTAAACCAGTGACCGACACAACTAGTTTTGCTTTTTACATTAGAACCTACGCAACTTAGATTATTTGCTGTTGCATATCCAACTCGAACTTTCGCATCCTTCAGTTCAAAGTAACCCTCGTTGTCGTCAATAGTAGCCGTAAAATAGTCATAAGGAAAAGATGACTTACACTGCAAAGTGGAAGCTTCTACTTGGTAAGAAAAAACTATACAGATAAATGATATAACTACTGCTTTTGCAGAAAGCATAAAGACCTCCTTTAAGGTTGAAAGAAAGATAATGCTGTTTTATCGTATTGTGTAATCCGATATTAATTATAGTTGTAATAGGTAAACACTTATGGAATTTAGAATTTCTGACATTAAGAATTTTGTAGCCACTTCCTCGTGCAGAACTATTATTGAAGCTTCAAAAAAACTTGAAATCAGCCAGCCGGCATTATCTGAAAGTATCAAACGATTGGAGCTTGATGCGAAAAGCACCTTATTTTATCGGTCAAGGTCTGGGATTCATCTCACTTCAAGTGGAAGAGTGTTCTTAAGTAAGGCAAAAAAGCTTCTTCAATCCTACAACGATTTGACCATTGAGCAGGACCATTCCAAGATTTTTGCTGATAGGGTCGTATCTATAGGATCCCATCCCGTGGTTGCTCAGTACTGCCTACCTAAAGCTTTAGCACATTTGAAAAAAAAGGCACCTGATTACAAAATTGAACTTCACCACGATCTTTCAAGAAACATTCAAATGCAGGTTCAGCGGGGCCATATAGATATAGGTATTGTTATCAATCCCGTACAAGTTCCAGATTTGATCATTCAAAAAATTGGCCACGATGAAGTCCATGTGTGGGGTCCTAAAAATGACTCCAATCCAGACACGGTGATATGCAATATGGATCTTTTCCAAACCCAATCGATTCTAAAAAAATGGAAAAATAAGCCTCCACGAATTCTTTCGACTGATAGTTTAGAGCTAATCTGCAAATTAGTTAATGAGGGCGTGGGATATGGAATCATTCCAGAGAAAGCAGTCACGCTTTCTGCCTTGAAACTGAAACAAATGGCAGAGTTGCCACACTATAGAGATGAAATTGCTTTAGTCTATCGTCCTGAATTTGGTAAAGTTACACCAGAGAGGCTCATTATAGAGTCTTTGAAGAACCCATTCTTATGAACAGATTCTAATATTTTTAAGTCAGATCGCTTATAGCAATCCCCGGGCTTAGTGTCGCGTCGAGCGTTCAATAAAACGACCATTGTGGGCTGCAAAATTGCCGGTGTGAAGGAATGATAAAGGTTGATTGCATAACCTTATTGAAGAAGGCACAGATCTAATCGTCTGTGCCTTATTGACTATTGCATGACTAACAATCAAGTGTATCGGAGTGAGCCCTTTTCTTAGTTCAAGGATTGGCAAGTCGTTTTGCCAATTTTATAGAATTCCAAATTTGATGGCCCGAGTTCTCCTTTTGCAGTATCGAAACTTGGGAGCGATGAAAACGATTGAAGAACAAGAGTGCCTGGATTCAATGAAGGAACACCTGTCGCGTCGAAGCCATGAACGACGAGAAGGCTGTTCGTTGGGCACCAGCCAAATTGGCATTTTTGGAAAGACTGTTGAGCGCCCAGTGGGAACATAACATTCCCAACACGAGTAATCTGCATTACCGGTGTCGGTGTATTGGTGCCATCAGTAGACCAAACTTCATACATATAAAGTTCAATGTTCGTATTTGCGCAGCGTTTTACACCATGTTTTGGAAGGCGACTCGGTAGATCCGAAGTATCCAATAGTGAACCGAAAAGACGACCCACAATTGCGCGGGAGCGAATTGAATTCTGATCCCCGTAGGATCTCAAAACCTTATAAACGGATTCATGCATCAACGCAGCGGCCTTGTCGGTATCTGAAAGTACCGAGAAAATAGCCCGGTCGATGTAGAGCTTGTTAGATTGGTCATCAAATAACATCATACCTTCCAACGTACACCCAGGTTTTTGGTAGGCAGTATTTGCGTCTTTTGGTGGTGCTAATGCAATATTTGGTGGCAAGTTCACTTGATTTGCTAAGACAATTTTATAGGCATTTAAAACTTCAGTTCCAAATGCAGGATTCGCCGCCATCAATTTCCCAATAGCAAGGTTCACTTGTTGATCTACGCTTTCGGAAGTGTAAACGATTCTTTCGCCTCTAATATTGTTGGCTTCCCAGATGTCCAATAGCTCAGCTGAAGAAATATAGTTATAAACGTTACGGCACACCATGGCGCCGCCGCCGCCGCTGACCGCAGTACCAGCAGAACTCACATGTGGCGCATAGAATGCGAAGGCAAAAAATAGCCATTTCATTTTCAATTGCATATCCCCTCCTAGTGGGTGTTGTTTACAGGTAAGTTCTACGGGGTGCAATAACGATAGTCGATATAATATATATTTACTTATTAAGTTAATATTAATAAAATTATTAACTATGTCAAAATATGATTACACGGACTACAAGTTGTTTTTGAAATCAAAGCTCGTACGCGGTTCACAAGTGCAGCTTGCGGAACATATAGGGGTTCAGCCTGCATTTCTTTCTCAAGTGCTGCGTGGAAAGCCTCATCTATCATTGGAGCAGGGGGTTTTGATTTCAGAATTTTATGATTTGAGCGAACTTGAACAAGAGTATTTTATGTTGGCTCTGCAATACGGCCGTTCTGGCTCGACGAAACTATCCAGTTATTTCTTAAAACGAATGCAGAATCACCGGAACCAACATCAAAGCGCGCAAGCCGTGATCGGAAAACACGAAACACTTGATGATGTGACAAAGTCGATTTTCTTTTCCTCATGGAAGTATGCGCTTATCCATGTACTCACATCAATTCCCTCGGGACGGCAACATGAGCTTTTGAAGAAAACCTCTGGCCTTTCTGAGAAAGAAATTGAAAATACTTTAAATTTTTTGATGAAATCGGGATTGGTTGAGAAAAAAAATGATCGATGGTATCCCTCAAAAAAAAGAATTCATCTTGGACCACAAGACTTACTTATCGCGAATCATCATAAAAACTTTCGTGCATTGACGGCAAATGCGCTTGAAAGTATTCGCTCAGATTCGCTCCATTATTCATCGGCAATAGCTCTTTCTGAGGAAGATGCCCAGAAGATAAAATCCCTACTACTGGACGCGATATCTAAGGTCGAACAGGTCATTAGACCCTCGCCCGAGGAAACTGTTCGGATTTTCTCTATGGACTTCTTTGGACTCAAGCACGAGCTTTAAATATTTTTAAGTCAGACCCCTGTGATATGGGAGCGGCACATCCAGAGCTGACTCCTTGGGTGTAGATTCATCTACTCCACATCACAGTTCGCATCGAAAGCGATCCCATCTCAAAGCCCTCGTAAGGGTAGGAGATCTTATCCTTTTCATCCGACGCGCCGAAGGCATAAAGCAAAGGCCAATAGTGTTCAGGCGAGGGAACGGAAAGCTCTGCCGCAGTTCCGAATTTTTCCAGATATTGCGTCAGGGATTTTTCGTCACGTTGATCCAAAGCATTTTTAATTGCTGAATCAAACTCTACCGCCCAATCAAAAGAACCATTGGTATCGCGCCATTTGATCTCGCGCAGATTATGCACGATGTTTCCGCTGGCCAGAATCAACACGCCTTGCTCGCGTAAACTACGCAAGTGGCGGCCGACTTCGATGTGCTTTTCAGGAGGAGCATTCACATCAAGGCTTAGCTGGAACACCGGAATATCCGCGTTCGGAAACATATGCACCAGAACAGACCAGGTGCCGTGATCCAAACCCCATTTTTCGGTGAGCTCTGCACCGGGAACGAGTTTTTGCGTGGCTTGTGCCAAGGTTAACGGTCCACGGGCAGGGTACTGAACATCAAACAGGGCTTTCGGAAATCCGTAAAAGTCATGAATGGTTTGTGGTGTCGCATTGAACAGAATTTTGGTTCCTTCTGTTTCCCAGTGCGCCGACACCACCAGAATCGCCTGAGGTTTTGGCAGGCGATCCCCTAATGCTGCCAATGCCTCCGTAAAAGGAGTTTTGGCTAGGGCATTCATGGGGGAACCATGAGCTGCAAAAATCACAGGCATACGATTCATAACTAATTAACCTTTCTTATCTACTGGTTTATTACCTTGAATTTTAATGTTCAACGTAATTTCGTCACCAACTACGGGACCTGCTTCAACAGCCTGGCTCCAAGTCAGACCGAATTCCTGACGGTTGATTTTTCCGGTCGCGTTGAATGCGATTTTTTGATTTCCATACGCATCTTTAACATCGCCCAGATATTTCACGCTCAAAGTCACCTCTTTGGTTTTACCTTTGATCGTCAGGTCGCCCACCAATTTCAAGTCATCAGCCGTGCCGATCACTTTTTTGGTCACGAACTTCATTGTAGGGTTTTTTGCGGCATCAAAAAAGTCCGGGCTCTTTAAATGTTTGTCACGATCGGCATTCGCCGTATCAATACTGTTCACATCGACATTCAAATTAGCTTTGGACTTTTCCAGTTTTGGATCAATCGTAATCGAGCCATCAAACTTCGTAAAACGGCCATCAACAGACGAAATCACCAAATGGGGAACTTCAAAACCAACTTGGGAATGGGCAGTGTCCAGAGTGTAGGTTCCAGCAGGGATAGTTTTCGCAAACGCCGCAGTGCTGAGTAACGTAATAATTGTAGCAGTCATCATTTTCATAGGTTCTCTCCTTGTAAGTGTAATGAACACTCATAAAGTATCGGGCCGAAACGGGTGTTGCGGTAGGAGACATATTCACGATATACTGTTGCACATATGGAACAATTAGATCTCAATCAAATACGCACATTCGTTAAATTGGTACAGGCGGGGAGCTTCACCAAGGCCGCTGAAATCCTGCATCAGCCAAAATCCCGAGTCAGTCGCAGGTTGGCGGCTTTAGAGAGGGATTTGGGGATCCAATTAGTCTATCGCACGACGAGACAATTCCAATTAACCGACGCGGGCAGAGTATATTATGAGCGTTCTCGAGGTTTGGTCGAGGGTCTGGAAAGTCTGTCGGCCGAGCTTAGCGAAGAAACTGCGGATGTTTCAGGATGGCTGCGAATCACGGCTTCCGATGATTTAGGTGTTTTGCATTTGCCGGATATTGTGGCGGAGTTTTCCAAGCAACATCCCCGAGTGCGTTTTGAAGTATTCTTAAGCCAGGCCTATGTGGATCTGGTAAAAGAATCCATTGATGTCGCAGTTCGTATCGGTGTTCTGAAGGACAGCTCATTGCGAGTTAAGAAAGTTTCAACTTTAAAAAGCGTTCTGGTGGCAAGCCCGGGTTTCCTTGAGCGTTACCGCCAGGCCGAAGATTTGGATAACATCAGCACGCTGCCGTTCCTGGCGTTGGGGTCTCAGGCAAAAATCGAATTGTGGCGGGTGAGCGATGGTAAGAAAATGACCTTTAAGATCGAGCCCGTATTCCTGGCAAACAACCCCAACATGGTTTTGCAAATGGCATTGCAAGGACGTGGAATCGGCTTAGTGCCGGAATTTATCGCGGCTGAACATATTCGCTCAGGCAGATTGTTGCATATTCATCGTGGTTTGCGCGGACAGGAAATTCCGATCAGTCTGGTGTCGCCGGAACAAAAAGAAGTCTCGCTTAAAACGAAAAAGTTCATCGACTTTGCAGCGAAAAGACTGAAAGAAAAGTTCGAACAGTTTTAAAAGATTTTTGCGAAGTATGAAAAGATGTCTTCGTATTGAAACTTCAATGAACCCAGAATGACAGCGCCCCAAAGGACTGCAATCAGACTCATCATGACCACTTGTGGAAAGTGCGCCAGGCTCATCGGGCCTGGTTGCTTATTTAGCATCTCATCAATTTGCCCACGCTCCTGGTTTTCACGGAATCTGCGAGCCAGGCCCTGCGCCAGAACAATTCTTTGAGTCATTTCCATTTTATAGAAGTGAACTCCAACCAGAGTTTGAGAATTAGAAATACTATCCAGACGAGTGACAATCGCATAGCAGGCCATCTGACGTGAACCCGGAGGAGTGAATTGGATTTTAACCACTTCACCCAATAGTGGACACAGGTCATCCGGTGCAGTGAATGCCAAACCAGTTAAAGAAACATTTTTAATGGAAGTGCCTTCTTCCCAGGGAACCTGTTTCGGTCCGGCCACACGCACAAGGCTCTCGTCTTCGGTTTGAAGAATGAATCGGGGAGATCTGCCGTGATAGCGTGCGAGTGAAGTCATACTGTTCTTTTCGGACGAAAAGCGGGGCGTCTTAACCAAACTCGGGAAAAATCTGCGTCTCAATATGAAGCAGCGCCCATCAGCACAGCCTTCGACTTAAAAATGCTTCCAGCCTTTGAAGGTCGTGATTTCCTCTTTTGCATCTCCGTGAATTAGAAATACTCCAGGGCTTTCAGTGAACTGACCAACTTCTGTCCAATTCGGAAAAAGTGTGCGGCTTTCAGGAGACACCGCCATCAGCAGCTCATAATCCTCTCCGCCCCACAAAGCATATTCGTAAGCTTTATTCAAATGCGCCATGCGAATGGTTTCATCATGCAAGGGAAACTGATCGGGGAAAAGTTGAACTCCACTGATGGTTTCAGAGTGTCCATTTCCGTAAGGTTTTTTGGATAAAATCAAAGCGTCATTGACCAGGCCATCACTGCAGTCCATCAGCGCATGAATTTTATCTGCGTGCTTGCGAAGTTCTGGCAGCAAGTCCAATCGTGGCATCGGTCGCAAATGTCTGGCGGTGGCTTCGGGGAAATCCCCTTTGCGATCTTCATTCAACGCGCGCAAACCCGTGGTGGAAAGTCCCAAGGGACCACTGCTTAGCAGAATATCCCCCGGTTGTGTCCCATGACGGGTAAGGGGTTTTTCACAGGAGCCATGTACGCTGACATCAATCACAACACCGCGTGGGGAAACACATAAATCTCCACCAGCGATTTCAACACCGAAACGGTCGGCGAGTGTTGTCATGCCTTGATAGAATTCGTCAAGCCAGGATTCTGTTATTTCTTTTGGAATCGCCAAAGACACTTGAGCAAAATGAGGAGTCGCTCCCATGGCTGCCAAATCACTTAAGTTAACTGCCAAAGATTTATGTCCCAGATCAAATGCGCAGGAGTAATCAAGGCGGAAATGCACGTCCTCAACCATCATATCCTGGGCAATGACGGAATAGCCGGGGAAGTTTTTGAACACAAACGCATCATCACCCAAAGGAACAATCGTGTTCGGATTATGACGCTGGACCTTATTGCGGATTTGCTTCAGAACTTGCCACTCTTTCGGAGTATTTTGCATGTCGTTGTTCCTTACGAAGGCATTGCCAAGAATAAGTCTTTATTGTGAAATATACATCCAGGGAGTCAAGGAGGATTCTTTGAACACACCAAAGGCAGGAACGCCTAAAAGAACGTCTAAGAAAAAAGCTGCCACACGTAAGGTCAAGGTCATTGAGCATCCCTTGTCATCTGAAAGTCTATTCACCAGCCGCGAAATCGGATGGTTGAACTTCAATCGTCGTGTACTGACTGAAGCAGAAGATGCAACCAATCCGCTATTAGAACGCGTGAAGTTTCTAAGTATCTCGGGCTCAAACCTGGATGAATTTTTCATGAAACGCGTGGGGGGCTTAAAGCGCCACGTGGCGTACGGAGTTTCCCCGAAATCTGCGGATGGTAAAACTCCGATGGCGCAGCTGTTGGAAATCCGTCAGGTCGTTTTGCCGATGCTGCAGGATCAGGGCAATTGTCATAAGAAAATTTTGAAGGCCCTTGAAAAAGAGCACATCCATCTTCTTGCCTGGAAAGATCTGAATGAAAAAGAGCAGGAGCACGCCAGAAAGTACTATAGTAAAAACGTATTCCCGGTTCTGACGCCATTATCAGTGGACCCGGGGCATCCGTTTCCGTTTATTTCCAATTTATCAGTGTCGTTGGGTTTGACCCTGAAGCACCCGAACTCTGAAGACAAACTATTTGCCCGAGTGAAAATTCCAAAAGTTTTGCCACAGTGGATTCGCGTGGATGCGGATCCTGGTATTAATCGATTTGTAAGTTTGCTTGAGGTAATCAAAGCCAATTTGGCCGACTTGTTTCCATCGATGCAGGTTTTGGAGTCGATGCCATTTCGTCTGACGCGAAATGCAGATTCTGATCAGGATCAGGAAGATGCCGAAGATCTGTTGGAAGCTATCGAGGAAGAATTGCGGCAGCGTCGATTCGCTGAAGTGGTGCGATTGGAGCACGGCCCGAAGCCAGATCCGTGGATGTTAAAATTCCTGATGGATGAGCTGGAATTAACGGAAGAGGATATCTACGAAATTCCTGGTGAACTGGATTACGGTGATCTGGGTATGATTTCTGATTTGCCTCTGCCAAAACTAAAATTTGAACCGTATATTCCTGTGGTGGCACCAGCGTTCGCAGAAGAAGGTACGGGTATATTCAATGCGATTCGCGCCAACGACCAATTGATACATAATCCGTTTGAAAGCTTTTCCGCATCAGTTGAAACTTTCATCCGCGTTGCCAGCGAAGATCCCAAAGTTTTAGCCATCAAAATGACGCTGTATCGTACAGGGGACAACAGTCCTTTTATTCGTTCTTTGATCCGTGCAGCTGCCCAGGGTAAGCAAGTCGTGTGTCTGGTGGAGCTAAAAGCCCGCTTTGACGAAGAACGAAATATCTATTGGGCCAACGAACTTGAAAACGCCGGCGTGCACGTGGTGTACGGTGTTGTGGGGTTAAAGACCCATGCGAAAACTGCTTTGGTTGTGCGCCAAGAGCAGGAAGGTCTGCGCTGTTATGTTCACATTGGAACTGGTAACTATAATGTTACGACTTCCAGATTTTATACTGACTTGGGATTGTTGACGGCGCGTGAAGAAATCACAAATGACGTTGTTGATTTCTTCCACTATCTGACTGGAATCAGCTTAAAGGGCAGTTACAAACACCTGTTGATTGCCCCTGTGAATATGTTTTCCACTTTCCGTACGTTGATTGATCGTGAAGCCACCCACGCAAAAGCCGGGAAGCCGTCACACATCGTCGCTAAGTTTAATAACTTTGAAGAAAATGACATCGGGGCGGCACTTTACTCAGCCTCACAAAAAGGTGTCGATATCGAAATGATCGTGCGCGGTTTCTGCTGCCTTCGTCCCGGGGTTCCGGGGATGAGTGAAAGAATCAAAGTGACTTCGGTGATTGGAAGATTTCTGGAGCACTCCCGGTTGTTTTATTTCCGAAATGGTCAGGAAGACCCGGTGGATGGGGATTTCTTTTTGGGCTCTGCAGACTGGATGTATCGCAATCTGCATGCGCGCGTGGAAGCGATTGTTCCCGTTTTGGATCGCAGCCTGAAAGAAAAACTGTGGGAGATCCTTCAGTTTTATCTGAAAGAATCGCGCCAGGCATGGTCTATGAACTCGGACGGCAGTTATACCAAAAAATCATTCAAATCTGATGATGTTGGAATCCATCAAACGCTGATGCAATTGGCGAAGACCCGGGTTAAACTGATCGAGGATTCGGAGTAAAATGGAAATTATCATCGTCCGCCACGCCTTAGCTGAAGAACGCGAAGACTTTGCCAAAAAAGGTCTTGAGGACCAGTTTCGTCCTTTGACCTTGAAAGGCAGAAAGCGCATGCAAAAAGTTTGTCTGCGTATGAAAGACTTTGTGAAAGACGTGGATGTGATCGTGACCAGTCCCTTCACCCGCGCTGTGCAAACCGCACAGATTTTGTCGCAAAGTTATCCGGGCGTAAAGACGATCGAGGTGCCGGAAATGGTGCCGCAAAGTCCGCCGCAAGCATTGCTAAAATGGTTTCGCACCCAGGGCAGAAACTATAAACGCATTATGATCGTGGGACATGAGCCGCATCTAAGTACATTTGCCAGTTTCATGTTAACTGGAAAAGCTGAAAGCTTTATAGATCTGCGCAAAAGCGGAATTCTTTCTTTAGAAATCGAATCTTTTGCGCAGGCCGAAGCTGGTGGAGCGGAGCTGATGTACTCCATTCCGCCCAAAATTTTCGATTAGACTTAAACCATCGACCAAATCAATCCATCACGCAGGCCTACAGCGGGGATCACGATCTTCTCCACCTCTGCCTGGCGCATGATTGTTTCCACCAGCATAGAGGCTGGCATAATAACGTCGGCACGGTCAGGGCGCAGTTCTAATTTATCAATGCGTTCCTTCACGGGCATACCTTTTAGGCGCGCAATAATTTCACCAAGCTCACTTAAGGTGACAAATGTATTGGGAGTTTTCTTAAGCAGGCGCACTTTCAGTTGGGCGATGCACTCCAGGTTTCCGCCAGTACCAATTGCAAAATCGACCGCTTCATTTTCGGTGTTAGGATAAATATGGGGACCCAGGTCTTTAAGGAACTCGCCCATAATAATTCCCAGATGACTTTCGTTCATGCGGCGCTTGCTAAGATTTTCCAAAACCCGCACGGTTCCCATCGGGAAGGACTTCGTTGCCAGTAACTTTCCACCTTTGGAAAAGGTCACTTCGACGCTCCCACCGCCAATATCAATCAGCATGGTCTTTTTGCCGTCCAGTTGCACTTCTTTGCGCACAGCCAGATGAATCAGGCGGCCCTCTTCGGTGCCATCGATGATTTCGATATCGATGCCGGAAACTTTGCGAATCATTTCCACGAATTCTTTGCTGTTTTTGGCTTCCCGGCAGGCGCTGGTCGCAACAGCCCGGCATTTTTGAACCTTCATTTTCTGATTGGTTTCAGCAAAGCGGTGAAAGGTAGCCCTAGCCAGCTCCATAGTTTCGGGGCCAATGCTGCCAGTCGTGAATACATCGTGCCCCAGGCGAACCGGGGCGCGCAGCTTTTTATCCACGCGGATAAACGGCGCTGTTTCATTGATATCTGCAACCATCATACGAATGGCGTTAGATCCAATATCGATGGCAGAAACTCGACGTGACACGGCTAAAGATCTCCTTTGGCAATAGTATATAAAAATGCGAGCATCTTAGTCATGAAAAAATCATTTTTGACAGTGTTCTTAAGCGTTTTTGTTTGTGGGCAGGCATTCGCCTCATTAAGTGATATCGATATCAGCGGTGAAGCTGATATGAATGCTTTGGTGCACCTGTTACCAACCGGGGAGGCGGGGGAGTCGGAATTCCGCGTGCCATCTTTGCTGTTAAATTTCAGTGTTCCATTGAAAGATGACAACCTTTTGTATGTTTCCTTTGAAGGGGCGCAAAAACGCAATGACGACGTTGATACTGAAAGCTTCATTGTAAACACCCGTGAAGCCTACTTGAACCTTGTCAGTATTTTTGAGGGCGCACATGGATTGCGCATGGGTGTGATTCCGCAGGCGTGGTTGGAATCTCAATATGAAGACGTGAACTATCGTTTTTTGGGTGAAACCGCGTGGGGCATCACTGAAAAATGGAAATACCAAAGTTATTCTGATCTGGGCATGTCGTTCATGTCGGAACTTCCAGCAGCCTTGGGAGAGTGGAGTTTGACGGTCGTCAACGGCGAAGGTCGCAAGCAGGATTCCGCGGGGCCACACAAAGAAGGGTCATTGTATTTCAGATTTACGAATTGGACCCCGTTTGCGATTTCCTTACAGTACATTCACGGCACCTATGAACAGTTTGGCGAGGACGTGGCCGCGAAGGAGCGCATTCAGGCAGCATTCCTGTACAAGCCCGAAGATTCTATCGTCAGAATGGGCATTGAACTTTTGGATACCCACGATCCGGCAGATGCTATCAACGAGTACGGCATTGCTGACGGTGTTGATGTCACTGATATGTTGGGCGAGTCCGTGCATGGCTTGGGTGGCAGCGCCTTTGTTTTGCTGTCCACGGGGCCGAAGGCCGAAGTGATGATCCGTTATGATTATCTGGATGCTGTTGTGGAAAAAGATGGTCGTGACATGCAAACTGCGATTGTTTCTTTGGCCTATCAGGTGACTGCGGATGTGAAGACAGCATTTGCTGTGGATCGCACTTGGTATGCGGAAAACTATGGCAAAGGCATTCGGGACGCCTCTAAGATTGAATTGGCTGCCCAAGTCTTGTTTTAGTGTGTTAAGATTGTGTTAGTTTTGCTTTAACTACCGTGTTAAGCGGTGTTTTTTACTCTGAAAACCCTTATACAACCTTTTAAACGGGGAATACGTATGGAACGTGCCATCGACACTCAGCTTGAAGATCTAAAGAAGATGATTCTGGTAATGGGTGGTCATGTTGAAAAAGCCCTATCTCAAGTAACCTCTGCGCTTCTTTCGCGGGATATTGCCGCATTCCAGGAAGTTCACGAGATTGAAAAAACCATCAATGAAGATCATATCCGCGTGGATAACGTGTGTATGCATATCCTGGCCAAACAAGGCCCGGTGGCAAAAGATCTGCGTTTGATTATTTCTGTTTTGAAAATCAATAACGACCTGGAGCGCATGGGCGACCAGACTGTGAATATCTCTCACTCTGGTAAAGACTATTTGGGTCGTAAACCAATTGCTGCCCAAACGGCAGACATTCAAAAAATGTCAGAGATCGCAGGCCGCATGGTTAAAGGGTCTTTGGATTGTTTTGTTCGCGGCGATGTCGACGAGGCAAGAAACATTCTTTTGATGGATGACGAAATTGATAGTTTGAAAAACAAGGTCTTTAAGGACGCGATTAAACATATGAAGTCCAATCCGGACGATGTTGAGGCGAGCATGGATTTCATTCTGATCGCGCGAAACTTGGAACGCCTGGGTGACCACGCAACCAATATCGCCGAGGACGTGATCTTTGCCTATACCGGGAAAGACATTCGACATGGGGGCAAGTTTGGCTGACAATTCAGTTCAGGTGATGGTGGTAGAGGATGAACAGGAGATTCGTGAACTGATGGCGTTGCATCTGCTTCGTCAAGGTTACCGGGTCACTGAATGTGGTTCTGCCGAAGAAGCCCTCGCTGAAATGAATGCCAAAAACTACCAGGTCTTTATTCTGGACTGGATGCTGCCAGGACTTCACGGTGTTGATATCCTGGAGCGTATCAAAGCTAAAAACCAAAACTCCTCTGTTCTGATGGTCACTGCGAAAACAGAACCTCAGGACATCGTACTGGGACTTGAGCGTGGTGCAGATGACTATCTGACTAAGCCGTTCAATCCTTCTGTCTTAATGGCAAGGGTGAAAGCCCTTCTTCGTCGTGCAAATCCTAAGGCCGAGGAAGTTATTAAAGACGACAGTGAAGTGAACATTCACGGTCTGAAAATGAATTTTAAAACCTACGAGATTTCCTATAACGGCGAGACTCTGCACTTAACTCCTTCAGAATTTAAGCTTCTGGGAACCCTGGTGCAAAATCACGGTGTGGTGCTGACTCGTGAAAAGCTGATTGAAAATATTCAGGGCGAGGGCATCAGTGTTGTCGGTCGCACAATTGACACCCACGTCTTTGGCTTACGTAAAAAGCTGGGTGGCTGGGGTGATCGAATTGAAACTATCCGTGGCGTTGGCTACCGGGTGAAGATGGATCAAGCATGATCAGTTTCATCCGCTTTCCTTGGCGCCTGTTTTGGAAACTGCTGATTTTCCAGGTTGTGGTATTCAATCTGCTGGCATTTGTGGTTGCGGCTTCTTTGGATACGCAACATCGCATGCCGGATTTTGTGTACACTGATTTCCTGCTGAACTTTTTCGTGTTCAGTATTTTGATCTCCACAATTATTGCTTATCGTTTTGTTCGTCCAATTCATAAAGTAATTTTGAAAGCCCTGCGTATTTCCAACAAGCGTGCTTACGGCGAGCTGGTATCGTCAGACACCGAAGATCTTTTGGATGACGACGGTGATGACCTGTCCGAGCTTGAAGTGGCTTTGGATAAAATCCATAAAAAAATGAAACGCCGTAAGGCTAACTTCCTGCAAGCGCAGGAGGAATCCCAGGCTTTCATGAGCTCTGTGTCCGAGGGCTTGGTCAGCATCAGCCTTGACGAAAAGATTTTGTATTTCAATTCCCAGTTCGCGGCGCAGTTTCTAAAAGGCCCGCAATTGACGATGGAAAACCTAAGACTGAAAGATGCGATTCGTTCCTCTGACGTTTTGGAGGGGTTTGAAAAGACTATCAAGACGGGGAAAGTAAATCGATTCACCGTAAAGCTGCCAACTCTGCTTGATAATCAACCGCGTTTTTTCTCGGTTTCCGTGAATCCGATTCGCAACGAAAAGACCCGTGAGGTTTATGGGATCGTGGGAATCTTCCATGATATCTCGGAACTAAAACGTGCCGAGCAAATCCGTATCGAGTTCGTGGGAAATGCCTCCCACGAGTTGCGCACGCCACTGACTTCGATCAAGGGCTACGTTGATACTTTAAAAGAGGACATCAACAACGGACAGATCGAGCAGGCGGGTAAGTTTATCAATATCGTGTCCCGCAATATTGATCGCTTGATGGACTTGGTAAATGATCTCTTGTCATTAACGTCAATGGAAGCGACTAATTCCGAACTAAGACTTGAGCAAATTCATCCATTGCAAATTTCAGAACACGTCGTTTCTGAAATGGCCGTGTTAGCGGCAGAGAAAAACATCGCCATCCGTGTGGTGGGCGAGGTTCCACCGTTTAAGGCTGATGCGCGCAAGGTTGAACAAGTACTGCGTAATCTGGTTTCCAATGCCGTAAAATTCATTCCCAACGGCAAGACAGTACAAATTCGCTGGGAACGAGACATCAAAGAATACATTATCCTGCGCGTGATCGACGACGGCCCGGGTATTCCGGCTGAACACTTGGATCGCCTGTTCGAACGTTTTTACCGTATCGACAAGGGCCGCACCCGCGACGCCGGCGGCACTGGCTTGGGCCTTGCCATCGTAAAACACATCATGCAAAGCCACGGCGGCACCGTCGCAGTAAAATCCCAATTAGACCAAGGCACCGAATTCATTTGCGCCTTCCCCATTAAATAGGAAAACGAATTGCTAGCGACCGAGGAGAACTGACTTGGTCTCGTCGGCTTTGGGTTGGCTGATTCCGCGACCCGCCATCCGGGCTCACCGTGGCCCGCCTGCGGCGGGTTCGCGCATCCATGCGCCCACGGAGGTCGCTGCACATCCATCCCAATTCCGCCAAGCCCAAATCAGTTCTCCTCGGGGCAAAAGTTGTCATTTTCATTTCCGCTGCGGAAGTGAAGATCGTGTCCAAAAAGAAAAACCCGAGTTCATCACTCGGGTTTTTTTTAAGAGTGCGTGTGGTGGGGAACACACACTCTTTGACTTAAGATGTTCGGATATTAGTAGCGTTCGATGGCGAAAACGCCGCGGCAGCCACGGTCAACCCAAACGTAGTTTTGCGCAAAACCATAGGATCTACCTGGGATACAAGCAGAGTCTGAACGCTGTCTTGCCAAGTAGAAGTTACGAATGCCGTAAGGATTGATGTAGCAAGTGTTGTAGCGGTTGCCTTGAGACTCGCAAGTTACGTATTCGATTCTTGGTTGTGGTGGAGGTGGGTAACCTGGGCCACCGTGTCCTGGAGGACGTGGATGAGGGCGTGGACCTGGGCCGGGACGACCGGGACCAGGGCGACCTGGGCGAGGACCCCAATGACCATCATCACGACCGCCGCGACCTGGGCCTCCCCAGCCCGGGCCATTACCGCGACCGCTGCCACGGCCACCGCGGCCGAAAGCAGTGATGTCTTCGTTTGACATCATATCGCTGGAAAATTCTGACATATCAGCTTCTTCGCTGTAAGCAGTGGCTTCGTTTTCATACAATTCATATTCGTTCGCGTGAGCAACCTGTGCAAAAGCGCATACAGTAACTAAGGACATCAATAGTGTTTTCATTATTCTTCCTTTATAAAGTGGTGTCGTTCTGACTTCTAATAAGTTCCAGTAACTAATAATGCGAGGATCGTGCCTGAAAGTTTTGGAGCCATTAAGTCCCTTTTTCCGCGTGACGCAGAGTGAAAATTGTCATATCTAATACAGCATGCAACCAACCCATCCCTTTTACTTACATTTTAATAAGGTTTACGGCGATCGCTGGCCGGCACTTTTTGCTGCGCTACAAAATTCTGAAACACAGGTCGCGCGCGTAAATAATTTGGGAGTGCAAGATTCCACGGCTAAGCCTTGGCAAAGTTTTGAAACCAAAGAACAGCTTCCAGGTTGTTTTTGGATTCCAGCAGGTCAGGGGAGTCATCCCGAGCGTCGCAGCGATGAGATGCTTGATACCTACGTGATGGATCCAGCAAGCGTCATGGTGGCTCGAGCTTTGGACGCGCAACCTGGTGATAAGTTGTTGGACATGTGCGCAGCCCCGGGTGGTAAAAGTTTGATTTTGATCGAAGCCATCGCTGAAGAGGGCGAGATCTTTTGTAACGATCTTTCACCTGAACGCCGTGAGCGCTTGAAAAAAGTAATTCAGCAATACGTTCCTCGCAACGTGCGTGATCGCGTGTGGGTCACTGGTAAAGACGGCGTGCAATTCGGTTTGAAAGAAGCGAACAGCTTTGATCGTATCCTGTTGGATGCACCTTGCTCCGGCGAGCGCCATATTTTAGAAAATCCTAAAGCCCAGGACGAATGGAGTCCGCGCCGTACCGAGCATCTGGCGACACGTCAGTATTCATTGCTCGCGGCTGCATTGTTGGCTGTGAAACCAGGCGGTCGCATTGTTTATTCAACGTGCTCGATCAGTCCTGCTGAAAATGATGACGTCATTCGCAAACTTCTGAAAAAGAAAAAAGACGCCGTCAAATTATTGCCAGCAGATCCCGGTGTTGGTGGCGAAGCGACTGAATTCGGTGTCGCCTATATGCCAGATCGTTCCGGATTTGGTCCTCTGTATTTCGCAGTTATCGAGAAGTCGGAATAATTTTAAATTTCCTTTTTGTCTGAACGTTGTTGTGCCATCATTTCTTATCGAAGAGGTAAGTTATGCAGGTGGCATTTGAGTGTGATTGCGGAAAAGTTAAAGGTTCGGTCGAATCAAAAGGTCTAAAAGGTTACCGCGCGGTTTGCCTTTGCGATGACTGTCAGGCTTACGCTCACTATTTGAAACGCGCTGATACTTTGGATGCAAACGGCGGCACAGACATTATTCCCATGATGCCAGCCAAAATGAAAATCACCGAAGGCATGGAACAAATGAAATCCATCCGTCTGTACCGAGCAGGAATGTTTCGCTGCTACGCTGAGTGCTGCAAAACTCCCATCGGCAATGCCATGGCTTCGGTCAAAATGCCTTACATCGGAATGCCTGCGCGGGTTTTTGAAAAGAAAAACTCTGCGAAGGGAGTGGATGATATCTTCGGCCCTGTGACTGAAAGAATGCAGGCAAGATTTGCCAAAGGGGAGTTGCCTCCGCTCGCGCAGGGAAAAGTTTCATTCAAGTTTATGATCAAAGTTGTGAAATTCATGCTGACTGCAAAATTCTCGGGGGCCGGATCTCCTTCACCGTTCTTCACGTCTGAAGGAAATCCAACCTTAGAGCCCTACGTATTAACTAAAGAAGAGCGCGAATCACTGCGCCCTTTGTGTGGGTCTTTGCGAACGGATATCTAGAAAATCGCGAGTGTCATGAGGGCAAATTTGGCAGTTTGTACACCCGTAGCGGGTGTGGAAATTGTGTGATTGAAATAGGAAATCATAAGGATTTGTCGCACTGAGTTTCCGCAGCGGAAATGGAAGTGACAAATTTCTACCCGAAATTAAAAAAAGCCTGCTTTTTTAGGGCAGGCTTTTTTGGTTAAAGCTTTAAAATTTAGTTGTCGTTCTTTTGACGGTATTTGTGGCGGCGGTAGTCTTCCAACGTCAAAAAGCCGTAAGTTTTTTTGCGGTAGATTTCGATCGTCTCTGCTTCGACGTCTTCCATCACTTCTTCCATAAAATCGATAGGGATGTTGCCTAAACCCATCAGTTGCAGTGTGTAGATCTGCACCACGCGGTTGATGAAGTCCGGGGTTTTTTCCCTCATGTTTTTGGTCTCTTGAAGTTGGGTCTCAACGATTTTCAGCAAAGCATCATTTTTCATATTCAATTTATCGGAATGCGAAAATGGAACCTAAGTACTTGTTGGAAATTTGGCCCAAAGAATGACACAATCTTCAGGATGAAAGCCATGACCCAGCAGGAATTAAACGAATTTGTGAATCACTTTGAGCAGGTGCTCATGGGTGCACAGTTGCAGGACGTGCTTGCTAACGACCGTGGTCTGGCTTTGTCATTTCATAATAGAACGCAGTTTTATATGGTTCTGGACCTTGTACCTAATACTCCAATGATGCTGGTTTTTGAAAATCAGTGTCCTTTTAAAAAGGGCCCCAAGACAAAACCCGTGGGTTTATTCTTAAATTCGAACGCCAAGAATCTGTACCTCACAGGTTTCAAAGTTCTGACCGAGTTCGGTCGTGTGGCGGTGCTGACTTTATCCAATAAAACCATCACCTGCGAGCTTGAAATTCGTTTGATTCCCAAGCAATGCAACTTATTGGTGCGCGCTCAGGGAAAAACCATCGCTTGGGAAAAACCGCTGGAATTAAAACCAGCTCCTGCGGTGGAAAATCCCCCGGAACCCAGAACCTTGGTGGAAATTCATCGGGAATGGCTGGGGGAGCAAAAGCAGGATAAAAAACCTGCACTTGATCCGGTAGCACAGTGGGAAAAACAAAAGCAAAAGGATCTTGATAAAAAGCGCAAGGCCCTGGATGAAATTCAAAAGCAAATCGAAAATGAAAAGCATCTGGAATGGCAGGAGGCAGGAAACTTTCTGGTCAGCCATCGCACTATGGAAGTTCCCCAGCATTTGTCGTCATTTGTGAATCCACGTGAATCCCTAAGCTGGAATATTGAAAACACTTTTTCCAAAGCCAAGCAGTTGGTGGCCAAAAAAGACGGCGCACGGGAGCGTTTGGAAGAGCTTCACAAAGAAATAGCGACGTTAGAGAAATCCCAATACCGCGAAAAGCAGTCTGGCAAATCAGGCCTGGTGGATTTAATGCACAAAGCGGAAGCGCGTGGGCGTAAGTTCACTTTGGAATCGGGCGCCTTGGCATATTGTGGAAAGTCAGCTGCCGACAACCTGGCACTGCTCAGGCAGGCAAAAGCGTGGGATTATTGGCTGCATTTAAAAGATTATCCAGGCGCTCACGCAATCATTCATCGTCAGCGCGATCAGGAAATCTCTCAGGCGGACATTCAGGAAGTCGCTTCATGGGTCGCGCGCGAGTCATTGTCATCGAAATCACTGATGGTGGGACAAAAAGTTGCAGTGGTGATGGTGGAGTGTCGGTTTGTTCGGCCTATTAAGGGCGATAAATTGGGTCGTGTGACATATCACTCGGAAAAGACTTTTCATTTTACTTTGCGTCAATCCTGACGAGTCTTGACTGACATTCTGTGCAGTCTAAAATTTTCCTATGATTACTGTAAAAGATCTCACCAAAGATTACGGTCCGCGCAGAGCTATCGATCATTTAAACTTCACGGTGAACAAAGGCGACGTCGTCGGTTTCCTGGGGCCGAATGGTGCCGGTAAATCCACAACCATGAAAATCATCACGGGCTTCATGGCTCCAAGCCATGGCTCTGCTTCGGTCGCGGGCTTTGATGTTTTTGAAAATCCATTGGAAGTAAAAAAACGTATCGGTTATCTGCCGGAAACTCCACCTGTGTATGGTGACATGTATGTGGGAGATTACCTGCGCTATGTGGCAGCTTTAAAACAGGTGCCAAAAGATAAGATCGAAAAATCTGTCGATATGGCGATTGAAAAAACCAATCTTGGCGAAGTTCAAAAACGTTTGATTCATCATCTGTCCAAAGGTTTCAGACAGCGTGTGGGAATTGCCCAGGCGATCGTGTCTGATCCTGAAGTATTGATTCTGGATGAGCCAACTGTGGGACTGGATCCCAAACAGGTGGCCGAGATCCGTGATTTGATCAAGGCCCTGCGTGGGCAACACACAATTATTCTTTCCACACACATTTTGCCGGAAGTCCAAGCCACTTGCGAAAAGATCATTATCATCAACAAAGGTAAGATCGTTATCGAGGACAGCATTCATCACCTGGCAACGATGGAGCAGGGGCAAAGCCGCCTCAATATCCGCGTAGCCAAAGATGTTTCTGATATGAAATCGGTTTTGGGTGATATTCGGGAAGTGCTGTCGGTCCAAGAAGGCGCAACCAGCAAAGAATGGCGTATTGATGTGCGCGGCGGGGATGACATCGTTGCCGCAGTCTCAGCACGATTGGTTAATCAAGGATTGGGACTTTTGGAATTCAGTCCAAGCAAGATGGACCTGGAAGATGTCTTCTTAAGACTTACTTACGGTCAAGATGGGGGCGGAAAATGAACGGGTCAGTAGTAATTCTAAAGAAAGAACTTAAAGGTTTCTTCTTTAATCCCACATATTGGATCATTTGCTTTTTGGTCAGCGTAGTATTCAGCTGGATTTATCCTTTGCAGCTTTGGGGCTTTGCCCAGTTGTTGCTAAATTACGTGGCTCAACAGGGAATTCCTGCGAATCAATTAAACATTCACTACGGCGTATTCCTGCGTCAGCTATCCTACTTAAATCTGATTTTGATTTTCGTGGTGCCAGCTTTAACAATGAAGCTTTTTGCCGAAGAAAAAAAGCTGCGCACATTTGATTTGCTGCTGACCTCGCCGGTCACGTCGTTGCAGATCGTGGTTGGTAAGTACCTGGCGGCATTGGGAGCCGTGGGCGGAATTGTCCTTCTGGCATTGGCTTATCCGGTGGCCACTTCGACGCTGGCAAAACTGAACTGGGGACCGCTGCTTGTGGCATTCTTAGGAATTTTCATTGTGGGTTCCGTGTACACAGCGATGAATCTGTTTTGTTCCGCACTTACTGAAAACAGTCTGGTGGCTTACGTGATGTCGGTGATCTTGAATGTGTCGATCTGGTTTGTGGGTATTGGTGCAGAAGTGGTTGACGGCGAATTGGCCCGTAAAATCTTTGAGCACGTTTCACTTAGTACCCATCTGTCCAGTCTGGTGGAAGGTACGATTCGTACAAACGGTTTGGTCTTTTTTGGCAGTCTCATCGTGCTGTTCTGCTTTTTGTCAGAGCGCGTGGTTGAGTCATCCCGTTGGAGATAATTGATGAGCAAGTTAAGTAAAGTTTTATTTCTGATGTCGGGTATTTCCCTGGTGTGCATGTCGATCACTCGCTACATCCTGGGGCAATGGGTGCCTTTTTGCTGGCTCGCTTTAGGCATGGCCGTGTTTTTCGCGGTGGCTGGAATTATTAAAGACCGCGCGTTCTTTAAGGAATTCCTGACCATGAAAACCACCAAAGAAGGCATGAGCATGGGAGTACTGATCCTGCTGATGCTGGCGGTTTTGTCAGTTGTGAACTATCTTGGAGTTCGTCACTATGCCACTTTTGATTTTTCCACTTCGCAAAACAACACCTTGGCGGCCCAGTCTGTTAAGCTTATCAAAAGCCTGGATTCGGAGCTTAAGGTTTACTTCTTTTATAAAAAAGGTGTCGAAGGTAACGAGGAAAACCGTCGTTCCTTCCGCGAGCTGATTAAAAAATACCAGGACATCAACTCAAACATTCAGCTGAATTTTGTCGAGGTGAACGAGCGCCCGGATTTGGCCAAAGAGTTCGGCGTGGATAAGGGCAGCGGCACAGCCTTTGTTGAATACAAAGGTCGCAGAAATTTACTGCAAAAAATTGACGAGCAGGAATTTACCAGCTCATTGGTTAAAGTAACCCGTGAAAAAAACAAAACAATTTACTTTACCGTGGGTCATGGCGAGTCCGCATTGGATGACGCCAAGGAAGGCCTGGGATTAAACGCCTTAAAAGTGATGCTCGAGCGCAATCGCTATGCGGTGAAATTGCTGCCATTGATTCAAGAACCCGTGGTGCCCGCGGATGCCGACGTTGTCGTGATCGCAGGACCGATTCAAAACTTTCTGGCTCATGAAATCGAAGCCTTGGAAGCTTATTTGAAAAAAGGCGGAAGCGTCTTTATCGCCCTTGAAAGCCAAAACCCAGCAAACCTTGAAAAGCTGGTTTCTAAAATGGGCATCGGCCTGGGTAACGACTATGTATTTAACATTGTCGACACCGTGATGGGTCAGGGGATTAATCAGGGACCTGTGATGGGTTCCGTATTCTCTCCAATGAATGAAATCACCAAGTCCTTCGGTGCCAGCGAAGTGACTTTGTTCCGTCATCCGCAATCACTTAAAAAAGTGAAAGAGCTTCCGGGGATGGCGATTGATGAATTGGTCAGAACCAATCCAAAATCAATGTCCTTCTCAAGTCTGGCAATGAAAGATGACGGCCCGGTGGGAAGCTTTGCCTTGGTTGATCAGGTCACAGGCCAATGGGATTCGGATCCGAATAACAAACAGTTTTCTGCAATCATCGCAGGTGACGTCGATTTCATGACGAATCAAATGCTTTACCAGAATCTAAATCGAGATTTGGTATTGAATGCGATCGCTTCTTTGGCGAAAGAGGAGAATCTGATCAGTATTTCTCCGAAAGAGGCGCAAGCCACTCAGCTGATTTTGACTAACACTAGTTTTGGTATCTTCCTGTTCGCCTTTTTAATCCCGTTGCCATTGGTGCTGTTAGGTGCCGGTGTCACACTTTACGTAAGACGGAGAAATGCATGAAAAAGATCAAAGGTCGCGGCATTCTGGTAATGTGTCTTCTGATTTTCGGTGGGTATGCACTTTATGATTTTCTGGCACAAAAAAAAGCCGATGAGCAAAAAGTAGCTGAAGCCAAGCTCTTTACCATGAACGTGGACCAGATTGATTTCATCGAAATTACAAAAGACGCAAAAGTCATCGCCTTAAGAAGAACTGTCGAGGGTTGGAACATGGAACAACCTTTGAAAGATCAAGCGGATGATTCAGCAGCAGAAGACCTGATTAAAATGACTTCGTCTGAAAAGGTCATGGACATCGCAGCTGATGGCGGCAACATCGATTGGAAAGTTTACGGTCTGGATCAGCCTCAGGGATCAATTACCTTTGCCAACTCGGCAGGGCAGAAGACGACTTTGCATATTTCCAGTAAAGGAAACTTTGAAAACTTTCCGTTCGCCCGTCGCGATGACGACAACCGCGTGCTGGTGGTTAATACCAACTGGACGGCGCGCCTGGAAAAACCAGTTGTGGAGTTTCGTGACCGCAGATTTCTGCGCCATAAAATCGGCTCTATTGAAAACTTCCACCTAAAAAACAAACACGGTGTTATCCAGATCACCAACAAAGACGGCAAATGGGTCAGCACTTCAGACTCGAAAGTGGAGCTGGATCAACAAAAGGTTCGCGAAACATTCAGAAATATCTCGAACGCCAAGGGGGCTGACTACGTGGAAGGTGCGTTGCCATCCTTAAAGTCCCTGTTCACCCTGGATTTGAAGTTGGGTGATAAGAACTGGCAAGCGCAGGTAGGGCAGGCAACCACCGGGAAAATTTACTCTGCGGTTTCTGATCCCAAGGTGCAAATGATGATGGAGCCGGGAGCACTGGACGAATTGATCGAGCTTAAGATTGAAGACTTGAAAGTTGGGTCGACTCCGAAGCAAGATAGTAAAGAGCAAACTGGCGCGCAACTCGCCCAAGAGAAAGACAACAAGTAATGCAGAAAATTATCGTTAAATCTCCGACTCGCGTGGATTTGGCAGGGGGCACTTTGGATTTGTGGCCCCTTTATTTATTCATCAATGGTGCTTCAACCGTGAACGTTGCTATCGATGTATTTACGAATGTGGATCTGACTCCGCATGCGGACTCTACCATCGTCCTGGAATCAGCGGACCTTAAAGTTCGTAAAGCTTATTCCAATTTGGTGGAAGCTCTTTCTGATACTGATCCGCAAATGGTTCTCCTGCAAACGCAACTTCGATACTGGATGCCGACCAAGGGTTTCACTTTGAAAACTTCCTCAGAAAGCCCGGTGGGCGGTGGCTTGGGTGGCAGCTCCAGTTTAACAATTGGTTTGATGAAGGCTTTTGCGCAGTTCTGCGAAAAACCATTCCGTGATGTGCATCAGATGGTGCACTCGGCTCACAATATCGAGGCCGAGATTTTGAATACACCGACGGGCACACAGGATTACTATCCAGCCGCTTCCGGTGGTTTAAATATCCTTCACTACGGCTATGACGGTGTTCAACAGGAAGTTATGAATGTGACGAATACGCCACTTTCAGAAAAATTCATGTTGATCTATACCGGCAAAGCTCATCATTCGGGTTTGAATAATTTTGAAGTCATGAAAGATGCCGTCGCAAAAGATCCTGGAACTATTCAGGCGCTTCGTGATCTTAAAGTGATTGCCATCGAAACAGAACACGCTGTACGCAGCGGGAATTGGGCTGAGCTGGGATCACTTTTCAAACGTGAGTTTGAAGCACGTGTTCGTCTGGCACCGGAATTTTCCAGTCCGGAGATTCGCCGCCTTTCTGAACTCTCTTTGCAGAATGGGGCTGAGGCTGTTAAGATTTGTGGAGCCGGGGGCGGTGGTTGTGTCTTGGTCTGGTGCCCGCCGGAAAATAAAAAAGGAGTCGCAGACGCATGCCAAAAAGCCGGATTCCAGGTAATGGACGCAAAACCGGTAAATCCACTTTAAAAAAGAAAGTGGTGAAAAGAAAGACGACCCAAAAGGTTGCAGGGAAATCTGCGAAAAGCCGTCAGGTCGTCAAAGGCACTTCAGCGTCTGGCGAAACTCACTCGGGGGATGTCCATAGATTTATTGGCATCTCTTTAGGCGGAGGCAAAACCGATAAAGCCTGCGTCGCCGTGATCGAATATTATCCCAAGCACAAAAAAGTTTTTCTTTCCCGTCTGGTTGAGAAAATCAAAAGCGACGAAGTTCATTCCGCAGATTTTAAAATTCATGAAATCATCGATCAGTACCGTGGTGAAATCGACTCTGTCGCTTTCGACGTACCTTTTCGTTTTCCCGTATGTTTAAGGGAGAATTGTTGTGGCGGCATCGAAGATTGCCCAAAACCTCACGTCAAATGGATGTGGGATTACACCCGCAAACTGCATAAAAAGAAAAAACCGCGCAAGCTTTTCACACCGTATACTCAGCGCTGTGTGGAGATGTACCTGTCTTCACAGCTGGAAGAGCCGTTTATTTTGCAGCATGCTTTGGGTGCCAACTGCGCACCACTGCTGGCGCGTGCGATGTATTTGAAAAGAAGATTGAAATTTGACTGCATCGAGGTCTTTCCAAAGCTTTCGTTATGGAGAATCGGTCGTTCGCTGCACGTGATGAAAAGTCATCTGCTGTTTCATAAGCACGCCATCGGCGGTGACGATAGCCGCCGTGCGATTTTACACGCCTTAAGCACCCATAACATCGCGTTTGTGTATGATCAGGATGTGAAGTTGATGATTGAAAACAATCATGCCTTTGAATCCTTCATCTGTGCCTTGACCGCGTTTTTAAGTTTCAAAGGTTTGACCGAGCCTCGTCCCGAGGGGTTTCCGACGGAAGAGGACTGGATTGAGTTTCCGTTGTCGTCTATCAAATGGAATTCATTCTGACGAAGCAAAGTTGATTTCCTGACCAGGAAATCGGAACATTCAAGTTTGGAGGGTTTATGTCTCCGGGTGATTTTCCCTATCTGCATGGATTTAGCAAAGAAGAACAGGACCGTTTGCGCAAGCAGGCACGCTTTGGTGAGTTTACCGTTTATCAAAACGTCAATTTAGGTAACGTAAAAAACCTTCTGGAAGTGGGTTGCGGCGTCGGTGCGCAAAGTGAAATCATTCTGCGCAGATTTCCGGATCTACACTTAACCGGAATTGATCTTAGCACCAATCAATTAAGCTCGGCACGACATCGTCTGGCGGCTTTGCCGGGAATGGCGGGGCGCTTTGATATGAAGCAGATGGATGCCGCGAATATGGAATTCGGTGCGAACTCCTTTGATGGAGCATTCTTGTGCTGGATCTTGGAACACGTCCCAGATCCGATTCGCACACTTTCAGAAGTGCGCCGGGTGCTGCGCCCGGGTTCGCCGGTTTACATCACTGAAGTAATGAATTCGTCCTTCTTTCTGGATCCGTACTCACCTAATGTTTGGAAGTACTGGATGGCATTTAATGAATATCAATTGAAACAGCACGGGGATCCCTTTGTGGGAGCGAAGCTTGGGAACTTCCTGATGCAGTTGGGATATCATGATATTCAGACAGAAGTGAAAACCTGGTTCCTGGATAATCGTCAGCCCCAGGCACGCAAAGATTGTGTCGAGTATTGGACAGAGTTATTGTTAAGTGCCAGCGATCAATTGGTGAAAGCGCATTGCGTGTCCAAGGAAATCGTTGAAGGGATGAAAGAAGAAATGGCCGCCGTGGCCAACGATCCCAACGCCGTATTTTATTATAGCTTTGTGCAGGCCCACGCGCGCACGTAAGACGAAGGAAGTGAATGTCAGCAGGTGATTGGAAAGAAATGTACGGCGCAGCCGTCGCAGGAAATCTGGAGCTGGTTCGGTATCATATCAAAAACGGAGTGAACCCGAACTATCAACATCCGGAAATCATGTCGACAGCGCTTGTAGCCAGTATCATCGGCAATCACACCGAGATCGCGTTGTTCCTATTGGAAAACGGTGCGGATCCTAATCTGACTTCAGAGTTTGATAATATGACGCCGATGCAGGCGGCGAAGCTATTCAACCGTCAGGAATTAATCCGCATTCTTTCAAATATGGTGGGAGCGCCAACATTGTTTGAAAGAATTCGTATTTATCTTAAAGGGCGTCGTTAGAAGTCGTCCTTGCTAAGCCAGCCTTTGCGCCACACCCATGTTAGAATTCCCAGGGCAATCAACGCCATCACTCCCAGGACAACATAGTAACCGTTATAGTGATCCAGTTCCGGCATGTGCTTAAAGTTCATTCCGTAAAGCCCCGCCAGGAAATTCAACGGCAGGAAAAAGATCGACACCACAGTCAGGATGCGCATGATTTCATTGGTCTTAAATGAAGCTTCATTGGTTTTTTGCGACATCAGCGCCAGATGAAGATTTAAAAGACCGTTGATTTCCTCGACAATGTTGTCGCAGTCAAAAATCAAAATCGAAAGCGGGTCGCGAAGGTAGTCGTAATTCACTTTCGAAATTTTTTCGTGCTGCTGCAGATTCGATAAAACTGCATCCGTGAATTTAAAGATTTTTTTGAATCCCGAAGCGCGGCGTTTGATCAGATAACCTTCGCGCAGAATATTCTTTCTGCGCAGGGCATAGATGCGGCCCTCGATGGCGTCCATCTTTTTGGTCAGCTCATCCTGCGGAGGTTCGAAACTTTCCATGGTTTTCAAAAACAGGCGGCTTAAAAGCTGCGCCATGGTCAGTTGTTCGAAATTCACTTTTTCTTTTTTATCCTCGATGCAAGGCAAGGGTTTGCGATGCAAAGTCAGAACGTATTTTTTGGAAAAGAAAATCACCAGCTTGGTCGACAGTTCCTGAATGGACCCGGCGCCGGCCCGTGCCTGAATATCAAAGTGGCGTAAAATCACCATGGTTGAATGATCAAGATACTCCACGTGAGGAAGATGCTCTGGATCCATGCACGTCGCTAAAGTCTGAAAAGGAATTTCAAACTCCTCCGCCAGGTCCACGAAGTTCTCCTTCTTGGGGTCTTCAATATCAATCCACTTAAAGTCTTGCCATTGATGTTCAAAACGTTTCATGATTTCAGTATGGCGAAGTTACGCTCCAAGTGCTTTAAAATTCTAATTTTCATTGCGTTGCATGGGACGTTGTTGGCTTCGCTTACGGCCTGTCAGTCTGTATTTTATTATCCTACAGATTTTAAGTATTACGATCCGGCGCGATTGAATTTAAAATACGAAGACGTGCGTTTTAAAACTGCCTCTGGGAATGAAATTCACGGGTGGTACTTTGCAAGTTCACAAAAAGACAGCAAAGGCACCGTTTTGTTCTTTCATGGAAATGCCCAAAATATCAGCTCGCACTTCATGATGTTCTATTGGCTGCCCAAAGAGGGTTATAATTACCTGATTTTTGATTACCCGGGTTATGGTGAAAGTCCCGGTGCGCCAACGCCGGAAAACACGGTGGAGGCGGGGATTGCCGCGGCCGCGTGGATTCGCGAAAACAAGGATCAACGGCCTTTAATAATTTACGGTCAAAGCCTGGGTGGCATCATTGCGATGCAAACCGCCATCAAAATCAAAGACCAGCAGCCGATTCGCAATGTGGTCGTAGATGGGAGCTTTTCCTCATATAAAAAGATGGGGAGAAGGGTGTTATCTCGATCCTGGTGGACTTGGTGGATGCAACCTCTGACATATGCCGTTTTAAGCGATGCTCACTCTCCGGAGCCCATCGACCGAATTTCCCCCATCCCCATGCTCTTTATTCACGGCACGGACGATCCTATTATCGAACCGGTAAGTTCTGAGGAGATGTTCGCAGCGGCGCGTGATCCCAAGCAATTATGGATTGTCCCCAATGGCCATCACGGTGATCTCTTTGAGGTTAACAATCGTGAGGTCCGTCAAAAATTTCTCAATTATTTGCAATAGTAAATTAAGGTTTGATTCTTTTTACCAACCACTCTAAAAAGCCTTCAAACTCGCAGCCTTGAGATTCAATACAGAGTGCCTGAACCCTGGCATCCTGTATGCACACATGGGGAAGTGCTCGAATCTTTTCGGATGCGAAATCCATAAGGAGTTCCTATGAAGTGGGGTAAGATAGGTTTAGCAGTGATCACTGCGATTCAATGTCAGGGGGCTTTTGCCGCACCTGCTATTTTTAACACAAGCCTGTTTCCGATCGATATTACACAATCCTCTACAACTTCTGTGGATGAATTGTTTCCAACTCAACCTCGTATCGGTGGCCAACAAGGCGCAGTTCCACCTCCAATCTCAATCAATCCAGTTCCAGGGACTCCAGGTTCAGGTTTGCCAACAGTTCCAGCGACACCAACTCAACCAGGCCAGGTTGTTCCACCGGTTCAAGGTAACAATGGTGTAGGCGGCGTGGGTCTTCCAGTTATCGTTAAAGATTCCACTGGTGTGGCTGAAGAGTTCAAATGTAACTTGTTTACGAACTCTGACGGTCAAAACTATGCAGAGATTCTTTCTGCAGTAAACGCGTTGAACCAAGCGGTGAGCTCTCCTTCATGCGCAGGCAACCAGATCAATCAAAAAGCTGTGGTTGATAACAACCAAAAAATCACAGACGCGATTGCAAAAATCCAACCTTACCTGAACTCTCAGGAAGAAATTCCTAAAGATAAAGTTCCTGAAATCGTAGCGAACGTGGACGTTGCTATCCGTGCAGCAAGCACTTTGGCAGCTTCTTTCTCCAGCACTGATTTGATGAACAAATCCTGCCGTGAGCAAATGAACGGTGGTCAAATTGCTTTGGCAATCAATGACATGATCAACGGTTTGACTCCGTATGCCTTGATGGCAGCATCAATGACTGGCGGAACTGCCGCGATCCCATTCATCGTGGGTGGTCAGGTATTGACCAGCGCTATTGGCAGCATGGAAAAAATCGTGAACGAAAATTCCACGAAGATCCAGGACCCGTTGGTTCGCCGTGCAGTTTTGGAAAACACATGCCAATACATCCGTCTTGAGCAAAAATACCGTTTCCTGACTAAAAACCGTGACGAGCAAATCGCGAAAATCTCCAAAGAGATGAACGTTGCCCGTAACTACTCCATGAAACTTTCCGGTGTTTCCAGAGACACTAACGCTTTGATGGTTCGTAAGAACGCTCTTAGCCAGGCTTCTCTTGAGTTGAACACGACTTTGGCGGCGGCTTCTGCACAGTCTGAGTTGGATAAAACTTTCGTTCAAAGCACGACGGCTGAAGCGATGATCTGTGAGTTGGGTGTGAATCTTGCGGCGACGGCTCAAGACAGCTCTTCTTATGTGGCGCAACTTTTGGGCAGCGTAAACTACTCATTGGTAGCGACTGGTTACAAAGCCACTCCGATCACAAACACTTTGAAAAGCTCTGGTGCATTGTATGTTCAGAACCTGCAAAAAATTGCAGCTCGTTCAAACCCTGCGAACTGTGCAGCTACGACAAAGTACTTGCTTGAAGCAATGGACAAGTCTGCAATCGCTGCTCGCGACATCATGAAGCAGGCGCAAAAAGATCTTGATGGTGAATTGAGAAAATCTCCAGAGTACAACCAAATCCAGGCTCGTCTTGCGGTATTGGCTGAAAAACAAGCTCAAGCTGCTCGTATCACGAACTCTTTGGACAATTTGAGAAAATACGCGAACTCTTTCAGCCAGTCTGAAATCGACGCGGAAATGGCTCGCCTAAGAAGAGGTCTTTTCGAGACTCGCACTTTGGGTATCAACTCTCCAGTAATGGCATGGTTTGATTACACTTCCGGCTTGCATAGAGCTGCTGTATCTAAATTCAAAGCTGGTTTGGCAACGTTGCAAGACCGTGCGTTCCGTATGACTGAAGCTGGTCAATTCATCCAGACTTACCAGGGTCCAAAATTGAACCCTAAGATTTTGGCTCGTGACCGTGCTGCCGCTAACAACCTTGAAACTTTGGTTCCATCTTTGTTGGTGAAAAACACTCAATTGTACGCTGATACTTGCCGTGAAACTCAAGACGTATGGAACCGTTGGGTTTCTGCAGTAGACCACTTGGCAGCAATCGAATCCTTCTGCCAAATGATCAACAACTACGTTTATGACAACCGTTCTGAAGATCAGGACATGGTTCAAATGTGCCGTGGTATGCAAGCCGCTCGTGGCGTGGGTGCTTACCAGTCCACTTTGGGTCGCATGAAGTCCCAATTGGTGAACGAATACACAAACAACTGGGCGACATTGGTTAAGAAAAGAATCGATGCTCTTGGTTGCGAAACTGTGACTGCATTCTAAGCTGAAAAATACAGAGTAAATTCCAAAAGACCGATCCCCAAAAAGGATCGGTTTTTTTTGCCCGGAAATTCCGCGAATTTGGTCCCCTGTATAACTTCTAGACAGAGCAAATAGCCTGTATTCCAGTTGAGGCCTATTTCCCAGAGCATGGTTCGTGCACCTATAGGCTCAGCTATGGGAAGAATACTTTCATCTCTACTTATATTAGGTCTTATCGTTACAGGGTGTGCCCCTCGCGGGAACAACATGCCTTCAATGGTCCAAGATACGGCGAAGGCTCCAGATAGCCCTCAAGTGCGTCAGGCCGGGGCCTATGAAGTGATCGAAGGTTCCACCCAGATTCAGGGAATGGAAGTTCAATTCGATAAAGCCACCGCAAAGGTCACTTTGCAGGGCAAAATGCAGTTAACGACGGTAGACTCCCGCAAAGTTATTCCATTGGAAGTTCAGTTACAGGGTACGGCGGACGATCAGGGTTTTGCTGTGATGAAGCCCGTGGGTTCTGTGGGTGTGGCTGATCTGCAGGTGGCTGCAAAGGCTACGTGCCTGGGTGAGGGCAGTGACTGTACGACAAACTTTATTGATATCTATATCGCGTACGAAGATCGTATCTATCATCACCAGGTGGAATCCGTAGAGGCAACTTTGGATATGCCGGATTCGCCGCAGGAATCAGCTTCACCGGAAATGGGTCATGAAGGACACGAGTCCCATGGTGATGACAATTTTGCTGATGAAGATGATGAAGAAATCGAACATGGCGAAATGGACGTTCCGGAAGGAATGGGTCAGTACGTTGGCGACGTGGAGAACGATATTGAAAAAGTTTTGGATGTAAAACCAAAAGCAAAACCGACGACTCCAAAAGAAGAAACTCCAAAAAAGGATTCTCCTAAGGACGAGCCGAAAAAAGAAGAACCTAAAAAGGATGCTCCGAAAAAAGAGACGCCTAAGCAGCAGGATCCTCCTAAGAAAGAGGAGCCAAAGCAAGTTCCTCCGAAAAAGCAGGAGCCACCAAAGAAAGAAGATGCAAAAAAAGATCCTCCAGATAAAGAAGAGCCGAAAAAAGAAGATAAAAAAGATGACGGCAAGGATGACGATAAAGACGACGATAAGAAAAAAGATGACGGCAAATTGCCGGAATCCCCAACACCGCCTAAGTTTGATCTTTTAGCGAAGCTTGATCAGGCGGTGGGTCCGGTGAATTCCGGGTTCCTGGAAAAGGCCACAGATATTCTGGGATATCAAAAAGCATATCCAGAAACGAACTTGAATATTCTTCGTCCATCCCGCATGACTCACTTCGGAACTATCGAGATGGCGTACCTAATGGCCCGCATGGGTAAGTACACTCGCGCGATTGCACCGGACCACAAGTTGCGCGTTGGTGATATCTCCAGAAAGAACGGCGGTACGCTGGGTCAGCATAAGTCTCATAAGACGGGCTTGGATGCGGATATCGCTTACTACTATAAAGCCGATAAAAACCTTGCCGGGTTCTCCTCGGCACTAAAAGGTGGTAAACCTATTGGGGAGTGGATGATTTCCCAACAGTGGAAACTATTTAAGTACACAGTCAGTTCCAAGTTCGTGGATCGCATCTTTATCCATCCAACTTTGAAAAAATCCATGTGCTCCTATGCTCAAAGTCAGGGTGAAGCGAATACAGCTCAGGGCAAAGAGGTCCTGCGTCGTCTGGTATCTGAGGTCAATCACTATAATCACTTTCACTTGCGTATCAAGTGTTCAAAAAGCCAGGTGCGCTGTCGCCAAATGGCGGAGCCAGCACCAGGCACTGGTTGCTAGGACTTGCCAAGGTCTGCCTTCCTTGCCAAAATATGGGAATGGCAGACTGGCGTGAATTAAGTGAAATGAATGGTGACGTTGTGTTTTTTCGATATGTCTCGGAGGGCATGGAGAAATCTCACGATGAAGTCTTTTTGTGGGACCTGGATAAAACCTATCTTGATACGACCATCGATTCACTTTCAGGTTTGCTGACAACCGTGCTGGAAAGAGCGTTGAATAAAAAGAACGTTCCTGGGACCAACACCTTGCTGCAGTGTTTGTCAGAGTATCGCAAAGCCCAAAAGGGTTACATGTACTTTCCAATTTATTTCATCACGGCCTCACCGCCGCAGATGGAGGAAAGAATTTCTGAAAAATTCGCCTTGGATAATATTCGACCTTTTGGTTGTTTCTATAAAGACAATCTGGCAAATCTTCGCCCGGGCCGTTTCTGGCGCTTGACTAAACAAGTAGGATTTAAACTGCAAGCTCTGATGCAGCTTCGGACTCGTTTGGCTGAAAACGTCCGTCAGATCTGCTGGGGGGATGACAGTGAAACGGATGCGATCATCTATAATCTGTATTCAGATATCTGTTCACGTCGTCTGGGACCCCATGACATTCGCACTACTCTTGAAAAACTGAATGTCACGGGCGAACAGGTGGATACTATTTTGGAACTGCAGGCGCAGATTCCGGAAAATGATCCCGTCGAGAAAATCTATATCAATCTTGCGACCGACACGGACCCGGATTACTACCTGAAATTCGGGCGCAGAACTCTGGCAACTTACAACACGTTCCAGGTTTCCATGGATATGTTTCAGGACGGTCGTTTGAATCTGGAAGGCGTGTACGCCGTGATCCAGGATATGATCTATAATTACAGCTACACTCCGGAAGAACTGATGAAAAGCTTCGACGAATTTATTCGTCGTGGAGTCATCGGGCAGGCCGCTTTTGAAGCTGCGCGGGCTTTCTTCATTGAAAAAGGATTGCTGTATCCTTCTTACACTCCAAAGGTCGCTCCGTTGAAAGAAAAAACGGTCGTTGACGGCCGAGTTTATGAGATGGAAGGTTTGCACGAGCCTTGGATTCCTGATCGCATCGATTATCTTCATGACTATCGCTAAGACAATCGCCGTGATGTAGCTTATACACTGTAAATGCTCCCTTATTTATCAAGCGAATGAACTGCACATTCGTGAAGAGTCCGAAAGGTTCGGATTAAGAGTTTCTTTTGGGAGCTGAATAATTTAAGGTGACCGAAATATGTCGCTATAGAGTCATAAGAAACACCTGGGAAAGTCTGTTTATGTTTCTAAATAAGTTTATTAAAGAAAAAAGATTGGAAAAGGCTCTGACTCAGAAAGAAGCAGGAGAGCAGCTAGGTTTCGCAAAGTCTCAATTTATTTCAAGCTTAGAGACGGGCGCCAGCCGTCCTCCCATTCCAGTACTAAAAAGAATGTGTGAAGTATACAACGTATCCGAAGAAGAAATGCGTCAGGCATATCTGAAGGATGCCATCGAGGAAGCTCAAGAGAAAGCTTCCAGAGCCTGGCCCAGGAAAAAGGGTCTGCACTCCTAAAACATAATAACCAGTCAACAACTAAGAATAGGCACCGATCCTTTGTGGATCGGAGGGGATTGCTTTACCTAAATCTGCACAAGAGAGCGGGATGAAATGCGAAAGTACTTGTTAGTAGAAGACGATCCTGAAATAGCGAAAATTATTTTGTCAGGGTTGATGTCAGAAGGCTTTGAAGGTGAGTGGGCTTCTGACGGGCTAGAGGGTTTGCAGAAGTTCCGTTCACGGAAGTATGAATTTGTTATTGCAGATGTCCTTTTGCCTTTGGTTAATGGCCTTGAGCTGGTGAAACGGATGCGCATGTTGAATGCGGATATACCTATTGTGATTCTAAGCGGCTTGGAAACCACAGAAGAGAGGATAAAAGGTCTGTTGGCGGGCGCTGACGATTACGTATCAAAACCATTTGCTTTAAGTGAGGTTCAGATACGCGTAAAAAAACTGTTGCGATCTCAGTGTGTTTCCACCGTGTTATGCGTGGGCGATTTAAAACTGGATCGGCTACGACGTACATTAAAGCGGGGAGACAAACAGTTGGATATTCTTGAAAGGGAGTTTACGCTGTTGGATTTGTTGCTTTCGAATCCGGAAAAAATCATCAGCAAGGAACATATTTTAAGGGATATATGCGGTTACAATTTTATTCCAGGCACCAATATCGTGGATGTCTTAATTTGCCGCCTGCGCGACAAGATTGAAGCCAAAGAAGGAGCCGTTTCGATTCGCACCATCCGCGGTATCGGTTATAAACTTCATATCGATGATAAAAGACTCCCTGAAGTCTAAGCTTCAAAAACTGCCCCCTTTTGGTGTGTTTTATTTTCAGGGATATTTTGCGGTCTACAGTTTGCAATGTTACTTGGGAATGAAACTCAAATGCCCTTATTGCCATCACCAAAGAGATCCCAAGAACGCCGCTCGGACAATTCGCAAGATAGGAACTTACTATCGAAAGTCTGACGGCCAGCATCTGAAAAGATTCTGGTGCTTTCGATGTGGAAAAAGCTTTTCCGCAGCTACTACCAGTTCTTCAAAAGGGCAAAAGAAAAGACATCTCAATACGCCCATCAAGGACCTGCTAAATGGTTTAATGAGCCAACGAGAAATTGCTCGAGTGCTTAAAATTAATCGAAAAACTGTTGTCAGAAAATTTCGTTTTTCTGCTTCTACTGCAAAACAGGAACTACGATCCTGGAATCAGAAATTTCAAAAATGCACTGAAGTGGAATTCGACGATCTTGAGACCTTTGAGCACACCAAGTGCAAACCTCTGTCAGTAACTTTAATGGTGGAGTATAAGACAAGGAGAATTCTAGGATTCGAGGTCGCACAAATGCCAGCGAAGGGGCATATAGCCCATTATTCACGAAAGAAATACGGACCTCGAGCCGATCATCGACCGATAGCCAGAAATAAATTGTTTCAGGAAATGACTGAGCTCGTACATTCCAATGCGCGGATTCGCTCTGATTCAAATCCTTCTTACCCAGCGGTTGTAAAAAGATTTTTTCCAAATTCCAAACATGAAATGGTCCTGGGAGGGCGGGGAGCTGTGGTGGGCCAAGGTGAATTAAAAAAACTTCACTGGGATCCTATATTTTCTTTGAATCATACTTTTGCGATGTTGCGGGCAAACATTAACCGATTAATTAGAAAAACTTGGTGTACAACAAAGAGGCCCAGTGAGCTCGCCGGGCATATTGCCCTTTATGCATTGGCGCATAATAAGAGGCTGGCCGCCACACAGTGGGGGGCCAGTTTGTAAGCTTCAGGGATCTATTTTTTATCTACTCACTTCATTACGGGAGTTGGGACGATTTCTGCTGGGACGTTTGGGATATAAATCGTCATAACCTCTATTGGGGCTGTTATAGTACTCCGGCTCCGGTGGGTACCGACGGCCGCTATGTCTTTCTCTTGATTCATAGTCATAATCCTCATCTCCGAATTCTTTTTCGCTCATGCTAGCGTCCTGAAATTGATTTCTTTGCCCCTGTGTACGGGGAAAGTTTTTTTCAGCCGCCTGCTTAAGATTTTCAGTGTCTGCTTTTCGTCGCGATGAAGTTGCAGTTTTTTTTGCCGATGTTCGTTTCGTCATTTGTTTATCTCCTATGTCTCGTGTGGGCTAGGGGCATTAATGGCTTCAGTGCGTCTGGGCGCTGGCATTCTACGCGCCTGGCTCATGGAAGGCTGCTGATCGCGACGGGCTATGTCCAGCTTAACCATGCGTTTAGTGCGGGCGGATTCGAAGATCGCCTCCAGAATTTTTATGTCGTTCAGTCCCTCAATACCCGAAGGTTCCGGTGTGATGTTTTTAAGAATGCAGTTCGAGAAGTACTCAATCTCAGGACCGAACTGATCGTGCTTTTTAAAAGTGCGAACAGTGTCTTTGTCCTTGATGGTTGTGGTTAGTGTCATTTCTTCGGTGTACTCGTAAGCACTTTCTAGATCCAGACAGCCCTTGGTGCCAATCACACAATATGATGCCGAGGCATCAGTGCCATAGCTGATGACGAAGTTGGCGATGCGCGCTCCGCGATATCGCAATGTCACGGAAGCCATCTCTTCAACCTCGGTAAAGCGCGGATCGCGGGGATTGCTGAGTGCCATTGCCATAACTTCCACCGGCTCGTCCTGGAAAATATAGCGGGCGGCATTGATGCAATAAATGCCAATATCAAATAAAGGCCCGCCACCCATATCGTATTTAAGTCGAATATTGTCCTGATCTGTTATTTGGAAGGTGAAGGTGGAATTGAAGATTCTAACGTCACCGATTTTACCACTTTGAGCAGTTTTAATCGCCGCCAGATTTGCAGGATCAAAATGCAAGCGATAAGCGACCATCAGTTTAACATCATTTTCTTCCGCTGCGCGAATCATGCCCATGCAGTCAGGGACGGTGACGGCCATTGGTTTTTCCGTAAGCACATGTATGCCATGGGCTGCGGCCTCTTCGGCAAAAGCGCGATGGTGCACGTTCGGTGTACAAATATAAACGGCATCAATCAGGCCGCTTTGCAGACACTTGTCATAGTCTCGATAGTTATACAGGTTTGTGATGCCGTACTCTTTGCCAAGTGTTTGAAGCTTTTCATCGTCACCAGAAACCAGTGCGACTAATTCAGAGTTCTTTTTTGCATTCTTAAAAGCGGGTAGTACTGCGACTTGCGCAATATTTCCCAGACCGACTACTGCATAGCGAATTTTCTTTTGAGCCATCGAGATCCTCTTCTAAAGTGTTAAGTGATTAAAAAACGAAAGAACGAACATGAAGTTCGTTCTTTCATAGAAAAGACAAATTATGTTCTTTTCATTGATAAAACCGCTGACTGAAAAATCCAAGTTTACAAATAGGATTTGTCAAAATACTAGCGGTATTGCTGACGGGAATTTCTTCCCATGTTTTGGCGACCGGAACGGTTGCTGCGACCGTAGTTTTCGTTGGAATCGCTATCCTCGTCAAAATCTTGATTGCTCATGCGGTAGTTGTCGTTCATTCCCTCGTCAAAATCCATGTCTTCATCCTGATACCAGTCTTGGCCCTCATTGCCTTGGGAAGAACCACGCATGCCACGACCGTAGCCGCGCTCTTCCTGACGATTTGAATCTTCATAACGAGAAGCGCCTTGATAGCGGTCATACTCGCCCCGGTTTTGTTGATAACCGCCTTGATAGCCTCCACCTTGGTATCCACCTTGAGAACGCCCACCCTGAGAGCGACCTTGACCTCTTTGATAATCACGATCCTGATCAGATCCATAACTTGATCCGTAGTTAGATCCGTAAGTGGAGCCATAACCTTGTTCAGAACCGTAGCCGCCGCGTTGGGAGCCATAGTTACGCTCGGAACCGTAACCACCTTCAGAACCATAGCCGCGTTCTGAACCATATTGATTTCTTTCAGAGCCGTATTGGCTTCTGTCTGAACCATATTGATTTCTGTCTGAACCGTACTGGCTGCGTGAAGAATCGTCTTCATTGTAATCGCGGTAGCCGCTGCCTTCATAACCACGTTGAGATCTTTCTTGTGAACGAGAGCCACCACTGCTGCGGTTACTTTCTGATTGACGCCGACCTTGACTGCCACGATTGCCGGAAGAAGTGCTTCTGTTTGCCATCCTAATGCTCCTATGGTTTTCACGCCGTCATTGGCATGATGATTTGGTTTAATCAGGTTGAAGATAAGGTGCAGGCAAAGAACCGACCAGTTAAAAAAGTATAAGAATTCTCCATAAGATCTGGTTGAAGTTCTGACGATTGGTACAGTCTTGAATTTGAGTTTTCACAGGAAGACCGAAATAGTTTTCCGTTTTCCCGGGAATGGGTTCAAAAAGGAGTTGGTCAACGTGGTGAATAAGATCCGCGTACTGCAAAGGAGTTTATATGCCTACCAATAGTGGTCGTCAAAACATGGGACAAAAATCCAGCTCAACTTCCAACGATGAGAAAGAGTCAAACCGCAATCAAAAAGCTTCATCGACAAATCGTTCGGGAAGTGAAAAGAGCGCGTCTGGCTCCAAACGAAAAGATTCCAATAAGTAGCTTTGTCTTAGTCATCAAAGACTACTTCCTTGTACAAGGGGCCCTTTACGGGGCCTCTTTGTTTATCTTGTTAAATTCTGTTGTTTCTTTTTTATCAGTCGACATTTTTTCTGGACTCTTTGGTCCGTGACCTTTGCGTTTCAGTTCTTTGTCGATTTTTCTTTGCGGTGTATCCATGGGTTCTTTCTGATCCGGTTTTGCATGTTCAGCTCCATATTCATCGCCATGAATTGGGTGTTGCGCGACAGCTGTAGCGAACGGTGCAATTAGAATGAGAAAAGATAAAATGAATTTCATAGTTTGGACCTCTCTTAAGTTTTTAGATTATTAATGAGTCTGGTCTTTAAAACAAAATGACTCTTAACACGCTATTTAGAGCATGTATCTTTTAAGGATACTTGTCTGAACGCAGGGGCGGAATAAAATAAAGTTTATGAAAACCGCTTTGCTGATCGTGGATATGATGAACACCTTTGATTTTCCAAACCCTGCGCCGTTGTTGCGATCGGCAGTGCCAGTTGCTGCAAACATTCAAAGGCTAAAAAAAAGAGCGCAAGCCAAGCGGATTCCGATCATTTTACGTGAATGATAACTTTGGACATTGGAAAGAAGACTGGAAATCGGTGTATGAAATCTGTGCTCAACCCGAATGTCCAGGAGCAAAGATTGCGACGATGCTGAGGCCCGAAAAGTCAGACTATTTCGTTCTTAAGCCCCGTCATTCAGGCTTTTACTATACGAGTCTGCAAATTCTTTTGGACGAACTTAAAGTGAAACGTCTTATTATCACCGGGATTGCGGGAAATATCTGTGTCTGGTTCACCGCGAACGATGCCCATATGCTGGATTATGAAATTTGGGTTCCGCAGGATTGTGTGGCTTCTAATACTTTCAAAGAAAATAATTTCGCCCTGTCACAAATGAAATCTGTTTTGTCCGTCAAAACTTCTTCGTCTACGGGAAGATTGTAATTTCAATTGCAAGCACTTCTGAATTATGGATTGATTCTTCATTTTTGGGATCAAAGGCCCAGTTTTTAGTCTGATTAATCGCAAAATCTTTAGCTTGGATCTTCGCAATGGAAGTGGTTGTGGCATTCTGGCGTCATCATAAAGGAGCACGCCATGAAGCATGAAGAAATCCGCCCCTCGAAATCAGAAAATGACATCGTCGATATGATTCTTAAAGATCATGAGCCCCTAAAACAATTGATCAAAATCATGAAAAACACCGAAAAGGATCTTGATGAAAGGGCAGACGCATTCGCGGAATTCGCACCACTTCTTATTGCGCACTCCAAGCCCGAGGAACAAAGTCTATATGTCTTTATGAAAGGCAATGAAGATCTTCGTGAGCTGGGATTTGAAGGTGACGTGGAGCACACCCTGGCAGATCAACTGGTTGAGGAAATCATGCGAACCGAGGATCCGGATCTTTGGGGTGCCAGAGTCAAAGTTTTGGCTGAACTGGTAGAGCATCACATCGAAGAAGAGGAAGAGGAACTTCTGCCTGAGTTTCGAAAAGAATCCGAAAGTGCCGATCGTGAACGCTTGGGTTCACTGTTCCTGGATTTAAAAGTTAAACTTCTTGAGAGAGGCGGGGAGGAAACTCCGCACGAGTCCAAGATGGGAGACGGCAAATCCAGCGTTCACTAGCCAGGGTGTATGTTTTAGAAAGGATCGCTTATGTGGACCTTGGCCAATCCATGGTGGGAGTATGTTTTAAGAGCCCTTATTGTTTACGCTGCGGTTTTTACTCTGCTTCGCTTCATGGGAAAAAAGCAAATTGGCGAAATGGGTCCGTTTGATTTGGTTCTTCTTTTGATTATCAGTGAATCCGTCAGTGCCGGCATAACCGGGGGAGATAACTCCCTCGCGGCCGGTCTGATTTGTGTGGCTACGTTCGTAGTAGGAAACTTTTTTTTAGATATTCTAAGCTACAAGTTCAAACGCCTCGAGAAAGTCTTGGATGGTGAGCCGCGGCTCATTATCTCCAAAGGTGTCGTTGATCTGAACGTTTGCAAAAAAGAATTCATAACGCTGGATGAGATCGCGTCATCTCTGCGGGAGCACGGCATTCACGACATGAAAGAGGTGGATTACGCCACCCTCGAAACCAATGGCAAAATAACAGTAATTAAGGCCGGTGAAAAACAGGCTTAAGATCTTAAAAAATCCGAATCTCGCGGAGCATGTTTCAAAAAATTTCCAAAAAAAGGAACAAGCCGATTCTCTCTCGCATTAGATTTGACGTTTTACTAAACCGTAGTACATATATTCCCATGTCAAAGACCAAAGACGGTGCGAAATACATTGAGGTAGCGGAGTTCCTAACGGGCATTTTAAATGCCCGACGTGCCAAGAATTCCAAGTATTCACTGCGAGCGTTTGCTCGCGATCTTAAGACTTCACCAGGTCGTATATCCTCGATTCTTTCAGGTTATGACCTTCCGGGAAAAATTTTAAGAAAAAGGATTATCGCGACATTGGGGTTGTCTGCTGAAAATGCGGAACGATTTGAATTTCTGGTGGGTAAGTACCTGCATGAAAGAAAAGATGAACGTTCACCCCACCAGCTTAGCGAAGAGAAGTACACTTTTCTGCCGGATTGGCATCACTTTGCAATTCTGAATTTGATCGAGACGGTTTCCTTTAAAAATGACCCGGCATGGATTGCGGAGCGTCTGGGATTGGCTGTGTCCACGGCGACGCAATCGCTGAAGAGCTTAAAGGAAGTGGGATTGGTCGAAGAACGCAACGGACAATTGCATCCGACGCACAAGCATCTGACTTCCACTCACGATATACCCTCTTCGGCACTTAGAAATTTCCAGCGTCAGCTGATTAAAAAGTCATTGCAGTCTTTGGATTCAGATGCTGTGGAGTTGCGTGATATTACGTCGATTATCATTCCAACCAATCCACGGCAGCTTTACAAAGCTAAACTGTTGGCCAGAAAGTTTCGCAGCGAAGTCAGTGAACTTTTGGAAGAGGGCGAAAAAACTGAAGTATACAACGTCTGCGTGCAAATCGTGCCAGCGACTTTGATCTCCAGCACAACGTAGGGAATATTTATGAAGAGCTTAGTGTTTTTAGCGGTATTGTTTTTGGCACCACTTACCTGGGGACGCTCCACTGAATTTGGTAATGGCGGCAATGCTGTGATTTGTCCGGGTTCGCCTATCATGTATGATGCTTACGAAGCGCAAGCCCGATATGGCATGACACCGGTGTATCCAACCGTTCAATCAAATCCAGTCTGTTCTAATCCGAATTCAGCCTGCAGTTCTCAGACCTTGATGGCCAAGACAATCATCCGTCGTTTAAAAAGCCTGGATCCGGAACTTGAATTGATTTTGCAACGATTGGTTGATGGATTTTGGAATGAGGCTTTGCTGACTCAGAGTGAATTATTATCCGTAAATGACACAGGAATTGGCTTCATTGAGCGTGGTTGTGAACTTAAACAGCTGGCACTTCAGCATGAGCCCCTGTTCGAAGAGGACAGTCGTTATTTTATCGCCAAAAGAATCTGGGACAATATGTTTCCCAAAGATCAAGCCGCTTTGATTATTCATGAGGTTCTTTATAACTATGCTTTGTCAGTCAATCCTGACACGAATTCTTCCGAGAAGATTCGCTATTTCAATGCCTTGCTTTTATCCAATCGGATACAGGAAATTTCTCCGCAGAGATATCAGCGGATTAAAGAGAAAGTTTTCCTAAGACCCATGCCCTTGCCCAATTAATAAAAAAGCCACTGAAAAGATCAGTGGCTTTTTTTTCGAGCAAATGCTTCGTGCTATTTGCCCAATGGTGGCGGATTGTTTCGTAACTCCTGCATACTTGCCCCAACCATCGTGTTTGGAACAATCAGTGCGGAAGTCTTCCATTCTGGTGTTGCCAGAAGGAATCGGCTGTTACCCATCCCTGGTGCGTAAGGCCAGCTGCCATGGCCCGCACCGTTTCCAGGCCAATAGTCGCCACCCACGTCGACAACGTATTTAGCTACGGCGCGGTCGTCGGCCTTGTTCGGATCAATGACTACAAGTCTAAAATCCACGGCTATGAAAGTCGCTCTGACATCTTGAGGGTTGATGGCAACGGTCTTTCCATAGCCATGGTAAAATTTTGGATAAACCGGGCGCAGCAGGTTGCCTGCATTTCCTGACGGTGAAGCAATATCAAATGGATACTGCCAGGTTTCGGTATAGGGAGCTGCCGCATAATCCATTCGAACCCATTTACGTGTAGATTCGGATAGGAAGTACATTCTTAAGCCCGAGATTTCCACCCGAGTGTTAACTGCTTTGTTGCCGTCGGCTTCCTGTAAAACGAACCACGAGATTGCATCATACAGCCACGTTGGTTTGTTGTATGGGAACCAGCTTGGGATCGCATCACCACGTGGTGCTACCATGGTTATCTTTGGTTCGAGTTGCCACTCATAGACTGGTTTTATAGGGATAGCTTCACTTGGCGTAGTCATATCCGAGAACAGCTTATCCAAAGTGATATAAGCGCCAGGGGACGGTGAAGGAGATACTGTTGGAGACGGTGACGGACTAACCGTCGGCGAAGGAGATGGAGAAGGGCTCACCGTTGGTGACGGTGATGGCGAAGGTGTTGGAGTCGGCGTTGTCTCCACTTTTGCTACTTCCAGTTTAAACTTTTGCGCACAACTGGAACTACTTCGGGTTTGCATCACCTCGGTACCACTGTTAGCAGTCTGGCTGACGAGACTGACATATTTTCGACTGTTTACGTTTTGTAGAAGATAAAATCCATCTGAAGTTCTGGAGACACTGAATATCTGGCTTGAGGAACCTGAAACATTAGCCTGAACGATCCGGGCGCCTTCTGAAGTAGAGCCGCCGGAAACAGCCATGACTTTGGAGCTGTGTTTTGCCGTCAGGACAAAACCTTGTCTATTGGAACCAAATTTAAAGATCTGTGCCGTGCTTGCAGTATTACGTGTCGCAAGTACGATCGGCGCATTTCTGGAAGTGCTGCTGTTGGCAACGGCCAGCACATTAGTGCCTGATCCGCATGAGGTAATAATGCGGTAGTCAGTTCCTGCAACCTGGGCGTACCCGAGGCTGGAATAAAGAAAAAAACCAAAGAACAAAGTATTGGTTCCGGGCCGACGCCATGATGCTTTAATGGTTTTTGAATTCGACAATTGATCCCCCTAATGAGTCCGTGCCAATGATTGGAGCTCGGATTAATATTAGAAGACGTCGGATTTTTTGGACATCGCCTTGAATTGGGATGTGTCCGAAATTCTGCTATCAGATTCAATTAAAATGGGTTCGTAAGTTCAGCTCTATTAGAACAAATTTGAAGCGATATTTTTCCGGGAAATTCCGGAACAGAATATTGGAGTAGTATCAAATCTAGAATGATTTAATAATTATCCCAGGTCTTTGTTACTCGAATTTAAGAGGGAATACCGTCGAGATCGGATCGCCGGAAAAACTTTTGAAATCCACTCGGCGTATAGCCTCGGTCAGACACTTTTTAAACGCGACATCGCTGATGGTCGAGTTAGTAACAGTCGGATTGCTGACTTTTCCACTGCGCTCAATAGTAAAGCCTACAGAAGCCTGGCCCACCACGCCCGGAGTTTTTTGCAGCAACTGTGTGTAGCATTTAAAAAATGAATTTCTATGGGTGCGCAGGGTCTCTTGAATAAATTCAGAGGTTAGACCTTCTCCCGCAGACTTCGATCCGGCAAAACCTTCGGTGGAAGGTGCAACGTCGGGTAAATTCCCGCTGGCTGCCTGCTTGCGATAATTGGCTTCGTAATCATTGGCAGTCCAACGAACGCCATCCCGGGAAATCATCACAGAGCCATCACGTCCCGCGGTTTCCATCTGCACGTCTCCGCGTTTGATCAAAATCACTTGGCGACCATACTCCTCGTCCAATGTGATCAGGGAATTTTCCTGAACACGAATACGATAGGCAGAATCAAAAGTCATCGTGGCATCGCCATCGGGGCCAGTCTCAACAGAATCCAAAGGGTATAATGAAGCCGTGCGAGTCAGGTTTTCTTTTTGAGTCATGTTTTTACGAAGAACGAAAACGGTGCCCATGTTCAGATCAACACGTGCCAGGGGGCGAATTGAAACTTTTTGTTTTTCAGTGAAATTGGAGACAAGGAGGGAGAGTGCAACACTCAATACACCAAGACCGATAAGAGATGGAATCAACAAGCTGTTCTTCTTCGCCATAGAGAAACTATAGCGAAGAAGTTAAAAGATGGCAGCTTATTTTGCAGGAGCTGTTGGGCTTGCTGCAGGGGCAGCTTCCACAGGAGCTGTCGTTGCTGCTGCTGGCGCGGTAGTAGCATCAACAGGGGCTGGCGGAGCAGTTTGAACAGGAGCTGCCGCTGGCAAAGAATCAACTACGGATTTGCTATGAGTAGAAGAAGTGAAAACAGATAAAGCCAGGCAAGTTACTGCGAAAATAACCGCAGCCCATACAGTCATTTTACCAGCAAGGGATTGAGCACCTGTAGCACCCAACAAGCTGTTTGAACCGGAGCTTCCGCCCATGCCCAAAGCGCCGTTACTTTTTGAATCTTGGATCAAAACAAGAACGATCAAAACAAGGGCAACGATGATATGGATAATTCCAACAAAAGTAGTCATTTCAAGTATCTCCCAAAGTCCCACAATATAGGGACAAAGGAGACCCTTCGTCCACCCAAAACTGGTTCCCGGGTTGTGAATTAACGCAGTGAGTTGTGTGGGTTGTCTTTAAAGCGAACCCATCTAGACTAGAAGTTATGAAAACTCTGACAAAGACACTGATGTTATTATCCCTGGGATTTTTGGCAGCCTGTACTTCCAACGAAAAGGCGATGAAAAAGGCGGCTGAAAATGCGGCGGCTGCTCAATTTAAAAGCACAATTATCGAGGAATCCAAGGGGCATTTGAATCAGTCAGAGTCCTTTAAAAACGCCTATATCAGTTTCATGGTCAAGTACTCAGAGTTTTCCGCTGATGAAATCAAGATGAACGGCGAAAGCTTTGGCACCGCGACGGTTTACATCAAGTCCTACACGCCGGACGCCCGCAAAAAACTTTTAATGGTGGCCTCCACTGTATCCCCCGAAGCTGTGAACCGCTTTAATTTTGCTAACGCCATTCAGTTGATTTCCAAAGAAACCGGCATTCCGGGCGAAACGATGAAATACCCTTTCGCTGTCCTGAATTTACGCAAAGACTCCAGCGGGGAGTGGGTTGTTCAAAAATAGACTTGCCGCCCCTTGTTGTAAGTCCTTTTGTTGACCCGGCTCTGCGAATGACTGACAAAACTAGGCATGTCTTTTCTGGTATTTGAGGGCCTTGATGGCTCTGGCAAAAGCTCACTGATGAAGGCTCTGGAGACAGAGCTGCAAAAACGTGGAATTCCCACATACATGACTCGTGAACCGGGTGGCACTCCTTTGGGAGATGAAATCCGTCACATGATTTTGCGTAAAGAGGGACCTGCTCCCACCGCACGCACGGAATTGCTTTTGTATGAAGCCAGTCGCTCCCAACACGTGGATCAGGTGATCCGTCCTCAGCTAGAAAAAGGCTCCTGGGTTTTGTGCGATCGTTTTGCGGCAAGCTCCATCGCTTTTCAAAGTGGTGGGCGCGAGATTTCTGAAAATGAAGTCGTGATGTTAAATAATTTTGCGACGGGTGGCTTGAAAGCGCATCTGACCGTATTATTGGATCTGCCGGTTGAGGAGTCCCGCAAACGCCGTCAAGGGCGTGGCGAACAAAACGGTGAATCTGAAGATCGTATTGAATCCGAAGCGGACTCTTTCCATGAAAAAGTTCGCCAAAGTTTTCTGGCTCAGGCCAAAGCTGATCCGTCAGCGTGGTTGGTTCTGAATGCCAAGGAAACTCCAGCAGTGTTGTTCGAGCAATTGATTTCGGCACTGACTGATAAAAAGATTTTGAAGTAAGGAACAAGTGGAAGTGGCAAGGCTGTTGGATTTTGTCCTAGGACACCAAGAGGTCATAAAAAAGATGGTGGATTCCTTCGAAGCAGGGAAGCCAGGCCAGACTTTTCTTTTTGTCGGTCCTTCCGGTATCGGTAAAAAACAGACGGCGATTGGTTTGGCGCAGGCATTGATGTGCCCGCAAAGCCCGCGCGGTTGTGGTCGTTGTCCTTCCTGTTTCCGGGTGGCTCAGGCGGGTCATTCCCATGAAGGTTTGCGTATCATTGCGCCTTCAGGTGCCAACATCAAAATCGAACAAGCCAAAGAAATTCTGGAATTCTTAAGTTTAAAAAGCCTGGGTGGAAATCGCGTGATTATTATTGATCAGGCGCAGCTTCTGAATCAGCAGGCGGCAAATTCCCTGCTTAAAACTTTGGAAGAACCGCCGGATGGCACGTTCTTCTTTTTAATTGCACCAAGTGTGGCGGGCATTATGCCAACCATCCGCTCCCGTTCCCGCATCGTGCAGTTTAAACCGCTGACGATGGAAGATCTGGGTAAGCGCGTGAAGGCACCGACCTGGGCTTTGAAATCTGCGGGCGGCAGTTTTGAAAAACTGGCGCAACTGCAGGATGGCCCCGAACTGGAGCTTCGCGAAAAATCCGTCGAGATTTTGAAAGTCTTTATGAAAGACAAAGATTTTTTGCTGAACGAAATGTGGCGTGCGGAATTCAAAGACCGTCAACAGGGACAAAGATTGTTGTCCTATTGGGTGGGCTATTTCCGCGATGCCATTGTTTACCAAGAGGGTGCCAAATCCCAAATTGCGAATCTGGATCAGGCCGAGTTGATTAAGACTTTGGCCGAACAGACCCGCGAAAAACTGCTCGTATTGATTCAAAAAGCCCTGCAGTCTGAACAGGCTTTGGGTGCCAACAGAGATTCTCAGTTGGTGATGGAAGAATACTTCATCACCAGCCAGGATATAGTGTAGAATAAGACCATGACTGAATGGATTGATGTTCACTGCCATCTGAATATGCTCGAAGAGGGCGTCGAAGCCGCAATACAAAATGCAAAGGCCGCCGGCGTTCGAAAAATCATCACGATCGGCACCGAACTGAATGATCTGCCCTTGGTTTTGGATTTGGCGCATAAGTATGCTCCTGATGTGTATTGCACCTTGGGAATTCATCCCCATGACGGCAAAACCTATACTGAAGAAGTCGGTAAATTTATTCTGGCCAATGCCAACGATCCCGCAGTTGTTGCGATCGGGGAAATCGGGCTGGATTATTATTACGACCAGTCACCACGTGAAGAACAGCAACACGCTTTCCGTGCGCAGCTTGAAATTGCCAAGCAAACCGGTTTGCCGGTTGAAATTCACACGCGCGACGCTGAAGAAGACACGATCAATATTTTGAAGGAATTCAAAGGCGAAGTGACAGGGATTATTCATTGTTTCACGGGAACTTCGTGGTTGGCGAAAGAAGCATTGGATTTGGGATTCAATATTTCCATCAGCGGTGTTGTGACTTTCAAAAACGCCGATGACTTGCGCAACACAGTTCGCGGCTTGCCTCTGGATCGCATTCACGTTGAAACAGATGCTCCTTTCCTGGCGCCAATCCCGATGCGCGGAAAAAAGAACACCGCTGCTTACGTCGTTCATACTGCCAAATTCGTGGCAGACCTAAAAGGTGTGACCGTCGAACAATTGGCTGAGCAGACAAAGGCCAATGCTCTAAAAATGTTCCCAAAAATTTCCTGGTAATCGATTGCTGAATGCAGTCCTGTAGGAATCGCATCATTCGATGCGATGCTGGATTACAAAGCCTTTAGCAATACATCATATGTGCGAATTGAGCCCGCGAATTGGACGATGGTCTTGTTCTTAAGACGAGTTTCTCTCCGATAAATTGTTAAGAAATTTTATTTAACATCCCAAAGGAGCAGTAAGACTTGAGAACGTTCGGCGGCGTCTTGTTATTAACTCTTTTTTCGATCGTGTCGATCGTGCCGGGCTTTTCCAGAGCTTCCGGTCCGGGAGAATTTCGCACGACAAAAATGGGTTTGTTTCAAACGGTGTTTTCGGGCGATGAAGGCAAGTCTTTGGCGAAAGGCAGTCCAGCTGTAGGCGTCGAGTTTTTTCGGGATGCCGGTGGAGACATCTTTCGCGGTTATATCAGAGGCCGATTTGGAAGCTCGTCAGGTCAGCAGAATTTTTTGGATGGCACTGACAAAGTTTTATCTCCTTATACGTTCTATTTCGGGCAAGGGGAACTGGGTGGAATGTTCTTTCCGGTTCCGCGCAGGGATTCTGGGACAAATCTTTATCTGAGCGGTGGAGGCTATGTCAGCTACAACCAGCTCAGTCTTAGTACTTCAACCACGGTCAACTCACTTAAAACTCATCAAACATCGCCGGGATATGGTTATAGTGCCGCCGTCGGTGTTGAAATGCTTTTTGGTATGAGCAAGAAGCTTCTGAATTTTGAAATGAGTTATCGCCAGGAATCCGCGCAACTTGCCGGCCAGACACGATTTGATCTTACTGGTCTGACGTTTTGTTTAAGTTATGGCTGGTAGTGAAGCATATTGATTTCATGATTTTCCACAATGAGTTCGAAGGCTGCGTGATCTGAAGGGTTGATCGTTTAAAATAAAGACGAACCAACCAAAAAAGGAATCACCGCGATGAAAACTTCGATACTTGTGCTGTCGTTAGCAATTTCAGTTTCTGCTAACGCCAAACCCTCAACCAATGTCATTCAATCAAATGGTTTTCCGAATCCGTCCCTCGTGAAGGGAGTGCAGGACAATCAGGACTATCAACGTGCGTTGACGGCCTACCGTTTCTTCTTTCCGACGGTTTCCGCGGAAGGCATTTTTCAAGGTACGCGCGCCCAGGGCAGTGTGGATAACGAAAGCATGTTCATTATGGCGGCCCAGCCTCATCATGTGGGCTTAACCCTGAATTCGGACACGCCTTATGGTGGAGGTAACATTGATCTTTCCAATGGCCCCATGGTGGTTGAAGTGCCGCCCGGTTCCTATATTGGTTTGGTCAATGATCACAATCAAAAATGGATTTTGGATTTCGGTATTCCAGGTCCCAATAAAGGACAGGGCGGAAAGCATCTGATTTTACCGCCGGGATACAAAGGGGAAATTCCTAAAGGGTATCAAGTCGGAAGATCGGCGACGATGAAAAACCTGGTAGCGATACGATCCTTGCCGACGGATGGTGACATGAAGAAGGCACTGGAGGCTTTGCCCAATATTAAAATTTACCCGCTGAATAATCCTGACAAACGAATGAAAATGGTCGATGCCACAGATCGCAAGGTCGATGTTTCTTTGTTGTCGTGGGAAGACAATATCAAGTATTGGCAAAACCTTCACAAAGTGATCTCAGAAGAACCTGCCAATCCAGAGTATGTGGCGATGTATGGGGTTCTTGAAAGTCTGGGCATAGCCAAAGGTAAAGAGTTTAAGCCGGATGCACGGATGAAGGGAATTTTGGAAAGAGCTGCCCGTGATGGGAAAGCACAGATGATTGTGGCTGCATTTGCTGATTCCCGTCCTGAAAGAATCACCTGGAAAGACAGACGCTGGGAGTGGGCTAGTTACGTGTCAGACAATGGTTATTTTATGACTCCTCAAGGAATGGATGTTCAAGCGCGCGACCGTTGGTTTGCACAGGCAATAGTATCTTCTCCGGCAATGTTCAGTCGCAGCCCGGGAGCAGGTTCCCTATATTGGTTAGGACATACCGATAATAAGGGAGCGTATCTGGACGGTGGAAAATCCTATCAGTTGAAAGTTCCTTATCCAGTACCAGCGAAATTATTCTGGTCCGTCACGGCTTACGATGCGCACACTCGCAGTCAGGTGCAAAGTGCTCAGAATAAAGCGGCACTACGTTCTTTATTTGAACTGCGTGACGTTCCGGTAGGAACAAAAGAGGTGACTTTGTACTTTGGTCCCAAGGCTCCGGCTGGTAAAGAAAACTTATGGATTCAGACAGTACCAGGGCGTGGTTGGTTTACATATTTTAGGATCTATGGACCGACAGATCCTGCGTTTAACGGAACCTGGAAGCCGGGGGATTTTGAACCGGCGAAATTCCCAACTTCGCCGCAAAAGATCGGACTTAATCAATAGCAAAAGGCCCCTCACGGGGCCTTTTTATTTTATTAGAACGGATTGTTGAATCTCCAGTCTTGAGCGAAGTTGAAGTTTGGAACCCAGTAAACTTTCACAGTGAAGTTCATTCCGCGGAACTGTTTGCTGCGCAGTTCGATGATAGCTCTGGTGCCGCCGATGGTGCGCTCGTCAATGCTCCATTTGCCGTTTGTGCCGTCGTGCCAGTTGCTGATGACTTCGTAGCCTACAATCGTTGCGTAGTTGGTGTTGAAGACCACGTCGTGCTCAGTCACGCCGAAGCCGCCGTCTTCGCGGACTTCGTAAGTTTGCTCGAACACATCAGCGTAAGGGAATGATGTCGTTCCCAGAAACCAGTGGTTTTCAGACTTGGAAGAGTTTATTGCCGAGTACGGTTTTGGTTCAGGCAGGCTTAGCAAACTGTTGTAGCCGTTTTTCAAATCCTGAATGCGGTAGATATGACATTTCAACCCGAACATATTTCCTTCAGCCCCGCGCAGTGAAATATCCTGTTCATGATCGATAACGATATCCTGACGCCATTGCAGGATGCCGATGTGAAGAGTGGGGTTCTGTGATCCTCCATCACTGAGTGAAACACTTCCCCAGTCAGAGTTGCGGTCGTCATAAAGTTTTACGACCGGATTGTTTTCGATAAAGTTGTTCGAGGTGCCTTTGATTTGCAGTGTGATGTCATCACTGTTTGGCATGTAGTAAGTGAATTCGCACTGCAGTTGCGGTTTCATCGCTGCTTGTGCTTGAGAGTTTAACAAAGTGCCAGCAACTAGAATCAGGGACGTGATAATTAGGTTTTTCATTCGGAACTCCTATTTGGTGTTTCTTGTAGGCATCAGCGCCTCACACAAATAGGTATCGCCTGTTTATCCAAAATCCTCCAGTATCTCTTAAAAGGCATCAAAATTCGATACCTTTCACTGTGGTTTGGATCAATTTCCTTTAGCGCTTGGGCAGCGCAGTTACTGCAAGGGCTTTTTTCTCTTCAATTTTAAACCACGCGTAATTCGGAGCAACTTTGGCTGCCTGAGAGTACTCTCGGCAGGAGTGCTGTCCATTTTCCATAACTTTTCCGAAGTTCGCTGAAGTCACACCGACAATTTTAGTGACGCCATTTTGGCTGTAAAATTGCGGGCCCCCGGAATCACCCTGGCAGATGTGTGATGTGGAGCTGGTTTTTAGAAGATATAAATCGCCCAATTGATTGTAGTCGTTTTGCACTTGCACGATCCCGCGGTGAAGAACGCCCACCGAGTGGCGCAGATTTTCACCTGGTTTACCGGAATAGTCCTGAGATCTGCCGTAACCATAAACGTACAGTGTGTTGCCACCATAGTTTGCACGCTTGTCGGAATCCATTACTGCAGGAATAAATCCAGCGGGAGCAGTGCCCTCAAAAACTGCCATTGCTATGTCATAGTTGTAAACGCCGTTGGTGTTGTATTGAGGATGTTTTTTAAAAACCAGTCCACGACGAATCAGGGCGGAGCTACGAACACCGATTTGGTTGGCGAAAACGACTTGAAAGCCGGTAAAGTTTTTGACGTGTTTGGGATCAAAGCAGTGAGCTGCAGTCAGTACAGTGCGCATGCCCACCAGCGCGGCTGAACAAAATGTGCGAACTCGGCCGTTGGCTTCAAGTAATTCAATGAAAACCAAACTTTTTGCAGCCGCTGTTGTGCGTGCCGTGACTTTGCTGCCGTTAATGACGGCACTGTCTTGTTGTACTTGTAGAGAGGTCATCGATTCGCCCTGACAAGCAGTCAAAGCAGCCATGGACAACGCGACGAGAAGCAGTTTGTTTTTCATAGTGCCGTCTTTATCGAACTCGGCAAGCTTGGCAACTAAATTCTAAAATACGGCCAGATTACGATGAAGTTTCTTGCGCTGCTTTGGGCAAGAGTTTTAAGCTCAAAGAGTGGAACGTCTTTTATCTGTGCAGCACGGGGAAAAATTTAATACTTTTAGCCACTTATTAGGTGCGCTTATTGCCTTCGTAGGCGTCGCTTTTTTGATGCACACTGCGTTCGTGCGTCAAGACGTTCCTCGCATTATTACATTTACGATATACGGTGTTTCGACGGTTCTGATTTATATTTTGTCGGTTCTTTATCATTCCGCTCAAGGCGAGCAAAAGCGCACATTTCAAAAGCTCGATTATATAGGCATTTATTTTAAGATCGCCGGCAATTACACGCCTTACATGATTTTGGCGATCAGTGGTGTCGCAGGGTATTCGGTTTTGTTGGTAGTTTGGGGATTGGCTCTAGTGGGAATTTATCTGGAGGTTTTCAGGAAACCTAAGGGTGCCACCTTGCGCAATATTTTGTATGTCACGATGAGTGCGTCGGTCATTCCTGTGCTGAGCCAGCTTTATCAGGCAGTGTCGCTTTGGGGCTTTGCTTTGATCATGCTGGGGTTTCTGGCTTATGTGGTTGGATTTATTTTCTTTTTGTTCGATGAAAAAATCAAACATGGGCACGGTATCTGGCACATGTTCGTCATTACGGGCAGCATGTGTCAGCTTGTTTGTCTTTTGATGTTTGTAGCCTAAAGGTTTCCGTTTAAAAAATTCTTAATACAATTAGCGTTTCTTTTCGAGGAGAATAGGGCCACTATGACCCCGATTTTAGTGGCACGAACTTTGTTATAAGGTTCATTGCAAGTTAAAACTCTTATCGAAAGGGAACCACTTATGAAAAAAAACCACTTGGTCCTTGGCGCGGCTTTGTTCGCTTCAGTTATGCAAACTTCCACTATTGCTCAGGCAGCGTTCGATAAAGGTGACGTCGGCACAATCATCGGCGGCGTTATTGGTGGTGTTGCAGGTTCCGGTTTTGGTAAAGGCAACGGTAAAACCGCAGCTACAATCATCGGCGCGATCGCCGGGTCTGTGATTGGGAATAAATTGGGTCAGAATATGGAAGAAAACGATCGTCGTGCTTATAACGAAGCACAACGTCGCTCTCTTGAAGGAAATGTTGGAGAGAGTTGTGACTGGGATGGCGGCCGCTATGGTTCCCGCTCTGGTGCTCGCGGCTCTTTCAACTCCATTCGTGAAGGTTATAATTCCCGCGGTGAATATTGCCGCGAATATGTCAGCGTGATTGAAATGCGCGGACGCACTGAAAGAACTCAAGGTATCGCTTGCCAAAGCCGCAATGGCTCTTGGTCAGAAACTCGTACTTCTGATGTTAGCTGGGGAGGTCGCCCAGGTCATCCAGGTCGCGGTGATGGTGGTTATGGCCCAGGGCCTCGTCCTCCAGGGCACGGTGGTCCACGTCCACCACGCCCGATGCCGCCTCCACCGCACCCAGGTGATCGCTATGATCGCGCGGAAGTTCAGGTTTCCAGCATCACTCGTCGCACCGGTGGGGAATGGGTTCGTTTGAGCTTGGCTTACCCGCAAGCTGTGGATCAGATCCAGGTTCGCACTTTGACTGCAGGTGTTCGCGTTCATGACGCAATCGTCTACACGCAAAGAGGTCAAAGACTGTCTCTTTACACTCTGCAAGGCCGTGGAACGATGTTCGCGGGTCAAAGCGCTATTTCCGAGAATTTCTACCGTGGTGACCGTGTAACAGCTATCGACGTGCGTCTGGAATCCATGGGTGGCTACGCTGACGTTCTATTGACGGTTTTCTCGTTGGACGGTTACCCGAATATCAACGTTAGCCGCTTCTAGAACTTACCTATCAAAATAGCTCTAAAAGCCAGTCGGGACGGGGTGTCTAGACTGGCTTTTTTACGTTCTAAGGCTCATATTGGGTGGGTTTTAAAACAAGGAGCTTATTCATGGCAAAACTTCGCATTGGTATTAATGGTTTTGGTCGTATCGGTCGCGTTTTCTTCAGAGCGGCTCACGAGCAGTTCGACATCGTAGGTATTAACTCTTTGGATAGCATTGAAGGCAATGCGCATCTTTTGAAGTACGACTCTGCACATGGCACATTCGCTGGTGATGTTGGTCACGACAACGAAAACCTGATTGTGAATGGTAAAAAAATCCACGTTACAAAATTCCGCAACCCAGCTGAAGTTCCTTGGAAAGCATGGGGCGTAGACGTTGTTGTTGAGTGCTCTGGCGCATTCAAAAATAAAGAAGACTTCATGAAGCACATAGAAGGCGGAGCGAAACGCGTATTGGTTTCGGGTCCTGCTGAAAAAGGTGCCGACATCACTATGGTTTACGGTATCAACCACGAAGCTTACGATCCAGCAAAACACACTGTTGTATCCAACGCATCCTGCACAACAAACTGCCTGGCGCCTCTTGCGAAAGTATTGAATGAAAAATTCGGTATCGAGCACGGCACAATGATGACAATCCACTCGTACACGAACGACCAAAAAATCCTCGACGCTCCTCACTCTGACATGCGCCGTGCTCGTGCTGCTGCAGTCAGCATGATCCCAACTACGACTGGCGCTGCCAAGAACGTAGGCTTGGTATTGCCAGAGCTTAAAGGCAAAATCGACGGTATCTCTGTTCGCGTTCCAACGCCGAATGTTTCTTTGGTGGATTTCACATTCACTGCAAAAGCAGACGTAACTAAAGAAGCTGTTAACGAAGCGCTTATCGCAGCTTCCAACGGTGCTTTGAAAGGCGTATTGGCTTGCGAAAAGAACGAACTTGTTTCTGTTGATTTCAACGGTAACAAATTCTCTTCTATCGTAGACCTTGCATCAACGATGACTGTAGGTCCTCGCATGGTGAAAGTTCTTTCCTGGTACGACAACGAAACTGGTTTCTCGAATCGTATGGTTGACGTTCTTAAGCACATGGCTGCGAAAGGTCTTTAATCAATGAGTGCAGGTCTTAAAGGTATTAAAACCGTTCGTGATTTCGCGTTGGAAGGCAAAGTTGTCTTCCTTCGTCTGGATCTGAACGTTCCCATGGAAGATGGCAAGATCACGGATGAAAACCGTATCACGGCATCTCTTCCCACAATCAAATATTGCATGGAACATGGTGCGAAGATCGTAATGGCTTCCCACTTGGGTCGTCCTAAAACTAAAGACGACAAACAGTATTCTTTGGAGCCTGTTGCAAAACGTCTTCAAGAGCACCTGAATGCAGAAGTCATCCTGGTTGAAGAACCGGATTCTGATGCCCCAGTTCACTTGCTGCCTTCTTTGAAAAAGAATCAGCTGATCCTGCTTGAAAACGTTCGGTTTGAAGAAGGCGAAACTAAGGACTCTATCGAATTCGCGCAAAAAATCGCGAACTACGCAGAGATCTACATCAACGACGCGTTCGGTGCCTCTCACAGAGCTCACGCAACGATTCATGCCCTGCCGTCTGTGATGAAAGAAAAAGGCATCGGTTTCCTGATCGAAAAAGAAATCAACATGCTGGATTCCTTGCTGACGAATCCGAAACGCCCTTACATCGCTGTGATGGGTGGTGCAAAAGTTTCTGACAAAATGCCAGTGATCGAAAAGTTGATGGACATCGTTGACGGATTCATCATCGGTGGCGCTATGGCTTACACATTCTTGAAAGCTCAAGGCGTGTCTGTTGGTAACTCTTTGGTTGAAACTGACAAAGTTCGCTACTGCAAAGAAATGATCGAGCGTATCGCTGCTCGTGACAAAACGATCCTGCTTCCGGTGGATCACGTGGCAACGAAAGCTTTCGGTGATGTGGCTAATGCTCACACTACGAAAGACGTTGTGATTCCGGATGGTGAGATGGCTTTGGATATCGGACCTCAAACGATCCGCAATTACTCGGCAGCTCTTAAAGAAGCAGGAACTATTTTCTGGAACGGCCCGATGGGCGTTTTCGAAAATCCAGCTTTCTCTAAAGGGACTTTTGGCGTAGCAAAAGCGATCGCTGAATCCAATGCGACAAAAATCGTAGGTGGCGGTGATTCCGCAGCAGCAGCCGAAATGTCTGGTTATGCAGATAAGATGACTCACATCTCTACAGGTGGGGGCGCATCCCTTGAATATCTTCAAGGAGACAAGTTGCCAGGTCTAGAGATCCTTCGCGTGAAGGCTCGGCCAGCAAGCAACTACGAATAAAGGTCCGCTAGATCTTGAGCGGATCCTTCGTTGCTTCGTCGTCGGCGTACACTTGTACGCCTTCCTCCTTGCGCCTCGGCTGCGCTCAAGCTTTAGCGTACCTTTGAACAGGTTGCCGAAGCTGGGCGCGGGGATGAAAATGTGCCCCTTTGGGGCCATTTTTTTTTGAATACATTGGAGATTTTATGAAAAAGATTTTTGCTGGTAATTGGAAGCTTTTTAAAACTCCGGCGGAGACGCGGACTTTTTTGGGTAAGTTCAAAGAGGTGATGGGTTCTGTGACGGGGGAAGTGGTGTTTTTTCCTTCGGCTATTTCTTTGGAAGCGGCTTGTGAGACTGTGAAGGGGTCTGCGATCAAGATTGGAGTGCAGAATGCTTATACTCAGGCTTCGGGGGCTTTCACTGGAGAGAACTCTGCTCAGGTTGTGAAAGAGATCGGTGGTCAGTACATTTTGATCGGGCACAGTGAGCGTCGTTCTATCTTTGGTGAAACAGATGCTTTGATCGCTGATAAAGTGGCTTATGTTCAATCCTTGGGTCTGACTCCGATGTTGTGTATCGGTGAAACTTTGCAAGAGCGTGAGGCCACTCACACTTTCCGCGTTCTTGAAACTCAGTTGTTGTTGGGCTTGGTGAAAGCTGACAAATCCAAACCTATCGTTGTGGCTTACGAGCCAGTATGGGCGATTGGCACTGGTAAAGTGGCGACTCCTGAACAAGTGGCAGAGACTCACACAGACGTTCACAACATCCTGACTAAATTGGGATTCACGGCACCGATTCTTTATGGTGGCAGTGTAAAGCCAGACAACGCCGGTCAGTTGATCAAGCAAGCACACGTGAGTGGCTTCCTGGTTGGTGGTGCATCTTTGGAAGTGGATTCCTTCCATAAGATTGCGACAGTCTAACCCCCACTGTTTTGTTCGTACCAGCAAATGCCGCTGGTTGGAGATTTCGTTTTGACTAAAAAGAGAGTCCGAGAGGCTCTCTTTTTTTATGGGTAGCTAACTAAAGCGCTCCCTGCAATGTGACCAGAGTTAATTTTATCACTTCGTTGTCGCCTGACTTACAAATTTTAATTCAGCTGGTGTTGGGCCGGGGAGTGGGGGTATCACTCGCTCATTACTTATCACAGATGGGAATTGAAATGACAAATTCATGGTTAGCAAATCCGAAAGTACAAGCGGTATTGGCAAGTCTTTATAAAGACTCTGCAGAAAACGATGCGATCAATCGCAAGGAGGCAAACGAGCTTCCAGACACTGCAACTTCTGAAGAGTTCTACACAGCTATGCGCAAGGTATACATGGCGGTGGGTGCTGATTTTGGAAACATGCTTTATGCACTGGCGCGCGCAACAAAAGCCAAAACGATTGTCGAGTTCGGAACGTCCTTCGGAGTTTCCACAATCTACTTGGCAGCTGCTGTGAAAGACAACGGCGGGGGCAAAGTGATCACCACAGAATTCCATCCCGAAAAAGCTGCCAAAGCAAAACAAAATTTAACCGAAGCTGGATTGGCAGAATACGTAGAGTTCCGCGTGGGCGATGCTTTGCAAACTTTGAAACAAGACAAGCCACAAAACGTGGACCTGCTTTTCCTGGATGGCCCTAAAGGCATGTATCTGGATGTTCTAAAGCTGATGCAAGACCAATTGCGCAGCGGAGGCATTCTTGCCAGCGATAACACCGACCACGATGGTTTACAGAACTATCTGGCTTACATCAGAAATTCTGACAACGGCTACATCTCATCGCCAATGCACACCAAGCGCGGCGAAAGATTCCCAGCTCACGAAGTCAGCGTAAAAGTTTAAATGAATAAGGCAGCCTTCCAGCTGCCTTTGTTCTATCCGTTGCCGTTGGACTGTTCGCGAAGTGAATTTTGTATCGTTCTTTGCAGGTCGGTAGCGTCTTTACCTGGAAGCTTTTTTAAAACCTTATCCAGTCGGGCTTTCTGTTTGCTGGCAATAGGGGAGACGATCTCTGATGCATACACCGTTGGATCTTTCTTATTGCTGGCAACGGCTACTTTAAGAATTTCCTCAAGCAACAACTCGTCCTCAGGCGATTCCAGATACGCCTTCACGGCGTCTTCCAAAATCTTAAAACCCTTATCCTGTTGTTGAGTGACTTTATCGTTGTCGCGGTCTTCAGGCTTATACTTACCCATATCAGGCAGTGTACTGAAGATCTTTTCAGCTCTTTTTAGATCCATAAGGGATTGATCAGCGGATACGGCCCCCGCATTCAAAGTGATAAAAATAGTCAGTAGTGAAGTCAGCACGATTGTTTTCATATTCCTATTGTCCTATGGCTTAATCATTACGCCAATAATCTTATAAGGCTTACCAATGCTTTTAAATCTGCGAGCTTTAGGAGATGACAGGAAGCTATTGTCTGACAAAAAGTCACTGACGTAGCCTCCGCTGGTGCCCCAGTCTGTTTTAATTTGAACGTCACCAGCCTGTCTTCTGTCAGAGGTTTCGTAAACGATGACCGCGCCCTTCGGAGCGTCATCCGGTGATTTGATAATGCCCTTATAAGGAGCTTCCATCAGATTAATAAAACCCTGGGCCTTAAGATCTTTAACGGCATGTTTTGCCATTCCCCCAGGGGGACGACTTTTCACCAGTCCGCCACCCTGTAACGCTGTCTTCACATAAGAATAACACCAGCCTGTTGAGCCAGGTTCTTTATTGCGAATTCCGGCCTTGATGGATCTGGCAACCTTGTCGCTGTTTGAGTATTTTGTGACGGTCGGAAAGTTACTCCATTCGTGCTCGGTCATGGTGTATTTGCGTTTTTTAAGTTGCTCAATGATAGCCGTCGATTTGCCGGACGCTACTTCCGACATGGATTTTTTCTCTTCTTTAGGAGTCTTTTTGGCAGCATCATCCAAAGCTTTGGTTGCCACGTCTTTCAAATCATTGCGGTTCGCTTCGCTGCCACCGCAGGTACCATTCAGCTTACAATTACCGCCCATCCCAGCTTCCGTACGGGACTGGTCAGGCATCGCTTCATTCGGGTCGATGGATTTGTCAGCGTTCGTTGATGGCGATGGTACAGGCGTACCCCTTTTACGGGATTCCTGGGCCAATGCAGGTTCCGGATTTTGCAGCTCCACATCGTTGCCATTGCGGAACTTCAACCAAGGATTTTTCTTGTTGTAGTAAACCCAAACCAAATCGCCCACTTTGGCTTTTGTTTTGCCTTTACCGATACTGGTAATTCGCACTTGAACGGCATAAGACCCCGGCGAGTTCATGCGATTGGTTGTCACCACTTCAGCTTTTGAACCCGGAGGAACTGTTGAAAGAATATTGCGGGAGTTTTTTGTAAACTCGGGGGAGGAGCGACCGTTGACTCGGCCATTAAAAACGAGCTCGCGAATGTCCTCGGATTCTTGCGCGGATGCGAAAGCTCCAAAAAACACCAGTGATGTCGTAATTAGTAGAATTCTGAGTCGTTTGCTCAATCAGTACCCCTCACTGGACTTTTCGGCGATTTTGCTAAAATCATGAGTGCTTTTGAGTATTTCGGTGATTTTCACGAAATCTATGCGACATAATATTTCCAGCGATATCCAAGCCTTTGTCAAAATCTTCAGTAGTTACCTGTATTTAGAATCATTTTGAGAAAATCAGCTAAAAACCGGGCTTAGGAATGCCTCTTGCCCGAGGTGCTATTTTGGAAGAAAGTAGGTCGACTAACAGGAGTTTCGGTTTCCATGAAAGTAACTTTTGAAGACATTCAAAAAGCGCGCGAGCTTATTAAAGACATCATCAGTCCCACGGAATTGAGTCATTCAATCAGTGCCAGCAATCTCCTGAACAGTGAAGTGTATTTCAAATTCGAAAACACTCAGCGCACGGGCAGTTTTAAGTTTCGTGGCGCCTATAATAAAATTTCAAATCTGAGTGCCGAGGAAAAAGCGCGGGGTGTGGTGGCCAGTTCTGCTGGAAATCACGCGCAAGGTGTTGCTTTGTCAGCGCGATTGGCAGGGGTGAAATCCACAATCGTAATGCCAGAGAACTGCTCCATCAGCAAAGCCACGGCAACGCGCGCATACGGCGCGAATGTGATTTTAAAAGGCGAAATCTATGATGAAGCCTATGAGCACGCGCAAAAACTTGAAAAAGAACATGGCTACACTTTCGTTCATCCTTATCAGGATCCTTTCGTCATTGCGGGCCAGGGCACAATCGGTATCGAAATTCTGGAAAAGGTACCAGATCTGGATACAGTTATTGTTCCCATCGGCGGCGGTGGCTTGATCAGCGGAGTGGCGCTGGCAGTAAAAACATTGAATCCTAAAATTCGAGTTATCGGCGTGCAAAGTGACCGCTCGCCAGGGATGGCTTGTCTTTACAACAAACAAACGCCGGATCAGAAAAAGAAGCGCGCTGCGACGATTGCGGATGGTATTGCCATCAAAAATCCTTCGCAGGTGATTTACGATAATTTTATTTCCAAATACGTCGATCAGGTTGTGACAGTCAGTGATGACGAAATTGCTGAAGCAATCGTGTTCCTGATGGAGCGTGCGAAAACCGTGGCCGAGGGTTCTGGAGCCGCAGCTATGGCGGCCGCTATGCATGGCGGTTTGGATTTAGGTAAGAAGTGCTGTGTGATTATCAGCGGTGGAAATATTGATTTGAATATCGTCAGTAAGATCATCGACCGCGGTCAGGCGCTGCGTGGGAAGTTGTGTGAACTTTCGGTCATCGTGGATGATTTGCCAGGAAACTTAAGCAACCTGACTCAGGTTATTGCCTCTGAAAAAGCAAACGTTTTGGAAGTTCGTCATGACCGTGTTTCTCAAGGTCTGTCTTTGCGTGAAACGCGGATTGATTTTGTTCTTGAAACATCCAGTATCGAGCACGTGGAAAAAATCAAACGTGCGCTGGAAGCATCCGGAGCTAAAATTATTTAGTCGGATCCGGAGTCGTTGAATGCGGGTCCCAGTCAGGGACCCCGTATTTCATAAGAATGCGTCCAAGCTCTCCGTTTTGGCGCAATTCGATCAATCCTTTTGAAAAAGTTTTGGCATATTCTTCAGATTTTTTGTTTGAAGGAGAAAACGCCATAAAAAGCTTCGCATCGTTTGCAACCGTGGAGCTGACGGCTTTGTATTCATCATGATTTATTTTTAATTCCGAAAGCACCGTGCGCAGAACCAGCTGATTTTCAATGAAAGCATCCAGACGTTTGCTTTCCATCATTTTCAAAATTTGTTCAAGCGGGTGCTCGCCGGAAATCGAAACAAAGATTTCGCGGTTTTCGTTAATGATGCGATCCACATCGCCACCATAGGCATAGCCGTTAATAACGCCGATGCGCTTACCAACCAGAGAAGAGTAGTCTTTGTAAGTCCAACTGGAATCCTTTTTAACGAAGAAAAAGTCCTGTCCCAGGCCCAATGTTTTTGTGGGGAACACGAAATCAGGGCAGTCATTGTAGTTTGCGCCCAAAACGGCAGTGGCTTTGTTTTTACGGGTTTCGTTGACGGCCCGGGCCCAGTTCACCATCGAGAATTTAACTTTGTGACCGGCTTTTTCAAAGATCTTGGTGGCCACTTCCACCATGTAACCAGGTGCTTTACTGCTGTCGCAAACATACGGACACCACGCATCTGAGCGTACTAAAATCGTGTCCGCCGCGGCCGGCTTAGCACAAATTCCGATGGTGAGTAAGATTGCAAACACACGTGAGTTCATTTCAAGCCGCCCTTTATTACTTACGGCTATCTACGGGTTACAGTGTCTTTCTACAACTTTCCAACTGAAAATCGGTTATTACCAAGTTGTAACTACTTGTGAGTCCGAAGTTTAGACAAATTGCTCTAAAAGTTTGCACATTGTGTAAACTATTTTTAGTGTTCCATGAGAGTGTGTGAGATGTCTTTTTTATTGGGGAAAACAGCCACAAACTGAGGGCTTTAAAAATCCACTTTGCGCACGAAATGGCAGGTGTAACCACCTGGGTTTTTCAACAAATAATCTTGATGATATCCCTCTGCCGACCAGAACTGGGGGGCTTTATCAATCGTGGTTGCCGCAGGTTTGCCCCAGGCGCCGGATTTATCGACTCGTGCTTTTACTTTTTCAGCCGTTTGTTTTTGCTCGTCCGAGGTGTAAAAGATCTCGCTGCGATATTGAGTTCCCACGTCATTGCCCTGACGGTTTTCAGTTGTGGGATCGTGAATCTTGAAAAAATAAAGCAGCAGATTTTCGTAGCTTAATTGGTCTGGATTGAATTCGACTTTCACGGATTCTGCGTGATTGGTCGTACCGGTTTTAACATCGTTGTAAGTGGCGTTTTCAATGTCACCACCCATGTATCCCACTTCGGTTTTCATCACGCCTGGAAGTTTTCGCAGAAGGTCTTCCATGCCCCAAAAACAACCACCAGCCAGGTACGCAATTTCTGTTTTCATGAAAACCTCCTTTTAAGTTTTATTCGACGACGACTTTCTGTTCTGGACGACCATGGCCTCCGCCAGATGCCGAACAGAAACTTAAGATCTCGCCCTTTAGAATCTTTTGTTGTCCCAAAACAGGCAAGTGCTTTGTCGCTCCGCCTTGTTCCAATGTGACCTCGGAAGAATCCCCGTGGGAGCAATTTTTCGGAATGCGGGGACGATGCAAAGTCATGTCGGTTAACCACGACATTTGAACTTCACCCAAAGCTTCCATTTTGAAAATCATGCCGCGCCCACCGTTGTGTTTGCCTTTTCCGCCCGGAGAATTGCGGCGGTCCATACGATGTACATGCACAGGGAATTGTCTTTCCAGGGTTTCTATCGAAAGACCTTCGATGTGGGCGTTTTGTCCGTCGACTTCATTGCTGGCACCCAAGCCGCCTTCCAGATTCAGGAAAATCTGGGAAGTTCCATTTTTTAGCTGCACCATCAGTGGTGCATGGGCATCCAATGCACGTTCATTTTTAGAGTGGATATGGGACAAAGCCAGATCGATAGCTGTCTGGAGTGCTGCCACTCCACAAGTCATACCCTTCATCGTTGAAGCAGGGTACTTTGCCATCAGCCAGCAACCTGCGGGCTTCGTGACCTGAAGAATTGAGAACGAGCCGGTATTTGCATACTGGTCGAAATTATAAAACTCACTGATTGCCTTAAAGCAGGTTCCGTAAGCAGCGGATTCAGTCAGGTGCAAAGTCTTGGCTGGAGATGTGCCGCCAAAATCCATTTTCACGTGGCCATCCTGAATTTCCAAATTCAGGCGCAGCAATTCGCCACTGTCCAAAACCACATCTACGCGGGTTTCACCCGAGGCTTTTTCAGAAATTTTTTGAACCGCCAGCTTTTTTGAAAGTTGCAGGTAATCCTCGATCAATTCTCCGGTAACAGAAAGGCCCGTGCCTTCGATAGTATCATGCAGTTTTTGGGCGCTGGCGATCATCACTGCACATTGTGCTTTGATCCACTCCATAAATTGCGGGGGACAAGCAGGGTGAGCACCCATCGCGCCCAGAATCATTTCGTTCAACTGGCCTTTTTGGCGCAGCGGAGTTGGAGGAATTCTTAAGCCTTCCTCCTCGATGTTTTTTCCAATGATCAGGATTTTATTCAATGGCTGACGGTTGACCCAGATCAGATCTTCGGAAACTGCCATGATAAAAGTGATTTCATCCAGGGTCGTTCCGCCGCTATAGGGATCATTCAAAAGAGCAATATCCCCCTCAGCCAGTTTCAAATATTTGGAAACTGTATTTGCCGCGGTCACCAGGGTTCCATAGGACACCGGATTTTTACCACGCACCATCAGGACGTCATTTTCCGTCGTCAAAAGTGCTGACTCACCCTGAAGGAAATCTGAAAGCAAAGAATGAAAAAGTTCGATATGGTAAGACATAAATTAAACCTTCGCTTTCAAACCGACTGCAACAACTGCGCGGGCTTCGGCAAAATCCTGATCGTCGATTGAGGCGTTACTGTCTTTTTTGAAACCGTTGGCAAAAAGCTCTGCCAGGGGACCGGTCACTTTGATTTTTTTATTCTGACGATGCAGCAGTGATTCCATCACAACTTTTTGCATACCCAGGCTTTGCAATTCTTTGATCACCGTGGAAATTTCCAGATTGCGATCGTAGCTGGATTTGACCAGCGTCAGCAGGCTGGTTTTAAATTTCTGAATACCTGCAGCCACAATGCGGTCCTGAAGGCCGTCCATTTTTGTGACTTTGGCGTTTTCCGTCCACAAATCCATAAGTGTGGTTTTTTGCCCGCGACCAAAACTCATTGGTCCCGGTTCCCAACCTTCGACATTGCGGTGAAAATCAAAATGTTTAAAGGAATTCAGTTTGATTCCCATCGTTGGTTGAACACTCAACTGGCGAATCTGCAGACTTTTGTTTTCCACTTTGCCCCAGGGGCTTTCCCAGATATCGCTCCAGGAACTCGGGGAAATCAAAACAAAATCCTCAAGACCCAAATGCAGGACATCCATTTTGGAATCCTGATACTGGAAACCCAAAGCACTGTAAGATGCAAACAGGCTGCCAACACGTTTGTGAGTTTCGTCCTGGAAAACTTCGCCGGCAGAACCAACAAAATAAACCGATGATTCTGCAACAGCATCTTTCATGCCTTCCAGCAGATCTTTTTTCAAATCCTGAAACAGACTGGAGATAGTCGCGTTCAGCGCATTTTTTCTCCAGCGTGTGACTTCGTCCTGATTTTCAGTTTTTTCCGGAATGAAAACTTCGATGCCTTTTGCCTGGAACAGCTCCAGTGCTTGTTTTTCATGCGCAGGATTAATGTTGGCATGCAATAAGTGCAGACAGACTTTTTTGATTTCCATCAGCTGCAATTTTGCAGCAATCGCTTCGATTTCTTCGTTAGCCAGCGCGTGCAGAATCTGACCGGAAGCCAGAATTCTTTCTCGTACTGAAAAATGCAATTCAGACGAGGTGAGTGCAGAGCCGGAACAGCCGCGCAGTTCCAGCCAGTTTTCAAAACCCTCAGTCGTGACGTGCGCCACAGCTCCTGAAAGTTTATAGTCCATCAGTTTTTCTGAAATACGCAGACTGACAAATGCTTTGGCAATGCCTTTGTCTTTGTGGGCAGAAACAAATTGTTGAAGTGAATTTTTTAAATTCTCTCGGGACAGGTAGGCGCGTTTGGTCGCAACTGTGTTTGAGCCATTCAGCAGAATATATTCTGCGAAGGATTCACCCACACTTACACCTAACATGAAACTGTTTTGCATTTTTAAACGCTCTCTATTGAAATCGCACTAGAATGTGTTAAAGCTAGGCGATCAGATATAGCAAAGATATGCCCGTAAGAAAAGGATTGTTACGTGAAGATTTCTCCAGAAATTTTAAATCTAGTGCCCTACAAACCTGGAAAACCGATCTCCGAGACACAAAGGGAATACGGTTTGAAAACCGTTTATAAACTGGCGAGCAATGAAAATCCTCTGGGGCCAAGCCCGAAAGCCATGGATGCGGTTAAAAAAGCACTCGAGCATCAGAATCTTTATCCAGATCCCTCACATTACGAGCTTTTGCATACAATTTCCCAACAGTGGGGCTTTCCTACGAACCAACTTGCTATCGGCAATGGCAGTGACGAGCTGATTGACCTGTTGACCCGCATTTTTTGCGAGCCAAAACAGGGGGTTTTGACCTCTGTAGCAGCTTTTAATGCTTACGAGGTGAGCGCTGCTGCCAATCGCGCTGCTATTCGCAAGGTGCCTTTGACCTCTGGATATCGTTTTGATCTGGAGGCAATTGCTGACCATTTCTTTGCTCATCCCGAGCAGGATATCCGCCTGGTTTTTGTTTCAAATCCAAATAATCCAACAGGGACCTATGCTTCCAAGGCCGAAATTGAAGCCTTCCTGGAGCGTATGGGGAACCGCGATGACGTGATGATCGTCTTCGACGAGGCCTATAATGAATTTGTTCGCGCTGAGGATTATGCCTCTGCGCAAAACTATATTAACAAATACAATAACCTGATTGTTTTGCGCACCTTCTCGAAAATATACGGTTTGGCGGGATTCCGCATCGGCGCCATGATCGCTCCAGCAGCGGTTGTCGAGGTGTTTAACCGTGTGCGCAAGCCGTTTAATGTCAACGATTTAGCGCAAGTCGCTGCAAATGCGGCTCTGCAAGATAAAGAATTCCTTCAACGCTCGCAGCAAATTTGCTGGAAAGGGCTTGATTACTTCTACAAGAAATTAGAAGAATTAGGCCTGCCGTACATTCATTCCCAAGGTAACTTCGTCATGTTTGACACACTTCGTGACGCGGTGAAAGTCAATGAAGCTTTGCTTCGTCGTGGGATCATCATGCGACCTGTTTTGAACTATGGGTTTAAAACGCATATGCGTTTGAGTGTGGGGCTTGATCATGAAAACGAAGCCGCTATCGCTGCTTTGAAAGAAGTGCTCAAAGAGATTCCTATTTTGGCTGGAACACCGATTCCAACAGTTTAGTATTCTCAGCTTTTTGTGTAGATTGGATTTTTGGAGTGGAAATGGGATTAGTAGTAACGATCGATGGACCTGCGGCCTCTGGTAAATCTTCAGTAAGCCGTGAACTTGCCCGCCGACTTGGCTGGAAGTGGGTTTCCACAGGTGCCTTCTATCGTGGCTTGGCCTATGCCGCTATTCAATTGAATGTTGATCTTGATGACGTGAAAGCATTGGCGGAATTAACTCACAATCCTGTTTGGAATGTCAGTTTGGAATCTGATCGCACACGCGTGTATTTCAAAAATCAAGATGTCACAGATGCTATCGCTCACGAAACAGTTGGAAACTTTGCTTCCAAAGTCAGTCATTACCCTGAAGTTCGTAAAGCTTTGTTGGATGCACAACGCAATTGCAGCAACGGCGAACACGGTCTGGTAGCTGAAGGTCGCGACTGCGGAACAGTTGTCTTCCCAACAGCAGAAGCCAAAGTTTATCTAACAGCTTCCAGTGAACACCGCGCTGCACGTCGCGCGACTGAATTGGGACTTGATCACAGCGACATGGTGAAAGCACAAAAACAACGCGATCACCAGGACTCCACTCGCAAGGCTGCGCCTATGTCAGTGCCAGCTGGTGCTCTAGAACTTGATTCTACCGAACTTGATTTGAATCAAGTTGTCGACAAAGTCGAAGCTTTCGTAAAAACGAAAATCTAAAAGGTAAGGACTTACCTCAAAAAGTTATTTTGATTGGGATAGCATGCGCTGCTTGGTTTCAAGCAGCAGGGCTAATTGCAGGTTTGCGCGATAGATGTCTTCGAAGCGGCTTTGCGGGCTCTCCTGAATGTCGCGAAGTTTTTGCTCTTCCATACCGAAATAAGCGTCCATCGCAACGTGCAGGCTTTTTTTCAATTCCGGATCCTGTGTCGTCAAAGTTTCTTCGAAAATTCCCAGCTGTCCTTGTTTTGCCTCGTCAAAGAACTCTTTGCGGATCTCATCATCCCAAAGTTTGAAATAATCCAGAGTTTCATCATCCCAGTACTGAACATCTTTACCATAACGGGCTTCCAGATAAGCACGTTGTGCTGCCGAGTAGCCCACAAAAGACCAATAGACCCGCGTCTCCATCATATTGATATAGAGATTTCGCCACAGGTGATTTTTGTTTTCTTTGGATTTTGCCACGCGCACTTGTAACAGCTCTTGCACCAGTGGTTGCTTTGACATGTTCTCAGCACCCAGCGTTTTCAAGCTGCCCAGATAGAACATCACTTGCGACGGCGAGGGATCAATGATCGCCGGGATTTCTGTTTGTGCTTGTTCTTTAAGGGCTTTCACCACCATCGTTGCGCAGTCCATCGCCAGCGTGTGATTGCGATAGCGTTTTCCGGTTTGCATTTCCAGATAGCGTTTCAATTTATTCTTTTGTTCCTGACCCAGTTTTAAGCGCGCCGTCTGCATGACTCGTTCTGTTTTATTCAAACCTGTCCAGCCAATGCTTTTTTGCAAAAGAGTTTGTTCTGCAGTTTGTCCTTGAGTCATTCCTTCCTGAATCACCTCTGAAAGGACGTACTCTCGTGTGGTTTTTACGGTCATATGGGTTTGACCATAAGAATAGACCAAACCGTCCATTTCAATTGCCATATGAGGAAAAGGAACGGTTTCGTTGTAAACGCGAACCTCGTCAGCCGCGAGTTGGTATTTTGGGTTATCCAAAAAGTCCATGGATTCGGCAGTGGCACTTGGATCACTTAACTGTTCATACCAGTTATAGGCTTCAATCAAAGACACGGCGACGATGGCATTCAAAGCGTAATCAGCCACACGGCGGATCTTCACCCAAGTGCGGTGCTCATTCAGGAAATCCTGGCGTTCTTTAAAAATGTTCTCGGCTTTATACTTTTTTAACGTCGTAAATTCGGCCGCATTTGGCAGATACTTGGGATTGCGCCAAAGTTTTTTGAAAATCTTCTGGGTCGGAGTCAATCCACCCGGCAAGTCAATTCCATGGGGAATCAACAGCATGTATTTCAAAGGGCCGTTGTACATGGATTGAACGAAGCGCAGGGATTTTTCTTTTGCACCTGGTGCCGTCATAAAATCCGGAGTGCCTCCGCGGGTTGCGGAATACTGGGCATATTGCTGTAACAACCGAATCGGCGCTTCCATTGCCGCCTGATAGTAAAGAACTCCCTCGAAGATTTTAAAATTGCGGGGAGTGGAGGTCATGTATGCAAGCTCTTCCGCAGTCAATCGCTTCTCTTTTGAAATGAGGCCGGAAAGCATTTTCATGGAGATTTCAGAAAAGCGTTTGTCAGAAAGCGGGGAGGAACTGTCCTTGGATTCGGCAGAGAAAAGTTTTTGATAAGTATTAAGCGCCGAGAGATGTTGGAGTGAAGTCATGTTCCTTACGACCGCGAATTTCTTGGTCAAGTAACTGTCGTAAGTTTCTGTGACCGTTTTTTCTACAGAGAAAACCGATGAACAAGTCAGGGCGGCCTGAGCGTGGGATGCCCAGGTTGCAAGACCGATGATCATGATTTTAAGCAATAAGTGCTTCATGTTTTCTCTTCACAAAAAACGGGAGGAGCCAGAGTGACTCCTCCCTGATTATTACTTCTTAAGATTGAAACCGATCAAAGCCAGTTTGGAAGAAACTGAACCCAGCATGCGCTCGATTTCAGCTCTGACTTGCGGGTCTCTGACGTTATTTGAAGTCAACTGAGACTCAAGCAATGCTGCCAATTGCAAAGCCATTTCAGTGTTCTGAATTGCTAACTCCTTCGTGTTAGCATCAACCTGCTCTGAAGAAGACAAACCTTTTACAAGGTTACGTACTTTTAAAGCCGCTGTCGTTGCGTTGCGATCCACGATATTTTTATCTGCCATCAACTTGATAACATCCAGGTTGTACAAGCTGCTGTCGTCGCTGAATTTGTTAGCGACAGCCTGGCGGATGATGTCGTCATAGATCGCGATTTTCAACTGAGCTTGTTGGTCCGTGCTCAAATTGTAAATTTCAGAAAGGCCGCGTACCTCAGCATCGATGCGAGAGCGTACAACCTTGTCCTGACCCAAGACACTGCGTACTTGAGACAAAGACATTGCCTCTTTGGAATCATTCATCATAAAGAAGAAAGAACCAGCTGCAGATGCAGACGCAGAAGAAGTCCCAGAAGATAGCATCGTGTGCTTATTGATTAGCAATTGAACCACTGGCTGAATCAGGTGTTCCCAAGTAAGTCTCATTGAGTTGCCGGAGCTTTCCACGGATTGCTCAAGAACTTTATCAAGACCTGTAGCGATCGAGAATCTATCCAAACCTTCGATTGAAAGTTTACCCATGTGTTGGATTGCGCGAAGAACCATCGTCAATGGAACCAAAACAAATTCAACTTTCTTAACGGATTCCACGCCCAGGTAACCAGCACCAATAGTTACGCTGGAAGTTGGAACAGTACCCAGGTAAGCCGTACGCAAGTAAGTATATTTTTTCGCAACAGCCGCGTCGACAGCTACCAGTTTACCAGCGCTGCTTTCTACTTTTGTCGTCGCGATGATCAAGGACAACAATGTTGCAGTCGACTGATCCAAAGCCACTTCAGAGCTATTGGATTTTTGCACAGCTGTGCTGCCAGAAGCAGAAGCGTCTTCCTTTGGAGTGCGTGCAGAAGCAAAAGCTGGAGCAAGCAAAGTAACTGCTGTCATTACGGATACGGCCTTTTTCGGTTTCATGGGTTCTCTCTCTTTCGTTTTGTGTTGTCTCTGTTTGAGACTGTTATAAGTTCACTTTCTCATGAGAGTTTCTTTGCAAACGTTCTTCCACTTCAGTCTCCAACCAATAAGTTATGGAGTGCTTTGCGCTGTCTAAGCGATCTGCGCTAAACCCTTATTGTCACTATGGTTATCTGAATGTAACCGTGATTTTAATTATGTAAGGGCGCGGTTGAGCCAAGGCCTTGTCATTTCTTCATGATCCAAATGCGAATTTTGGTTCTGCTGGAATAGGTAAGATCTGGTGGGCGGCCTGGCATTTGTACCTCTGGTGGCATTGGCTGTCCCGGAGGGTCGTTTATGATCAAAGTTTTGATAGTTCCTGCATTGCTATTGGCAAGCTCGCTGGCCTTTGCACAAAAAGAAGTCGTTGTAACCTGCAAGGGTTCCTTGAACCCTTCGATGAAACCGCAGGAAACCTACACGGTAAATTTGACTGAATTCGGTGATGTGGTTTTGGAAGGCAAAGATGCCAAGTCCTCGCAGATCTACATCAAAGTGGATGCAGCCCAGGTGATTCGTAAGAATGATGATTCGGGATTAAGTCTTCACAGCAGCAAGCGCCAGATGGGTATGACTTTGTCTGCACAAACAATTGATATTGACTATAAAACGGGAAAAGGCCTGGCCCAGGATTCGTTGACATTCAACGGTGGGACCAAGCCTCGTTCAATATACCTTGCGTCTTGCTCGCGCTGATTATTTCGTCGTGTAAACGCAGGTGCCTAAAGAGCGGTTGCCTTTCTTATAGGTAACCGTGATTTCTTTTTCTTTGATTTTCACAATCGTCGTAGAGTCTGACTTTACCTGACCCTGGCAAATTTCTTTATCAATGCGAGTCAGAGTTGTTGAGGATGAATCATCAACTCGCGTTGCATTTTGCGTGAATTCACAGTTGTCATCAAGATCCGATTGCATCTTGATATCTTCATTGGTCAGCGGCATGGAGTCTGTACCGATAGTCAAAGTTTTTAACTTCAAATCGCGCTTTGCAACTTCAAAGTCATTGCAGATCTCTTCATCGCCGCTGCTCATCTTATACTTTCCAAAAGTCAGATCAGGAACGGATTGAGCGTGAGCGATGCCCGAAAATGCGATCATGGAAAAGCTAATAAGAGTAATTACTTTTGAAAACATAGTGCGAACCTTTCCATATGTGGCAACATTTGACGTTTCACCCGGTGACCTCGTGTCGGACCCCAGTACTTATTTCCTGAAGTCGCGGTCGCACCGCGCGCCAGCTGAGTGTCCTTCATTGTTTCAATAGCACACTTGGCTTGTCCAGAAGCAGATTTAACATTTGCACACTCAGGACCTCTGCTTGCACGCAGGATGGGACTCACTTCTACCGTCCAGATTCCCAAACCATCGGTTGGATTCAGGCGGCGGGTGTTGCCATTTCTGTCGGTATACCATTGACCGTGTCTAAGGCCAGGGTTGCAAGTCGATGACTCTTCCTGTCCTAAGGAAGTCCAGAACCAGGCCCAAGCTTTCAATTTGTTTTCAGAGCTTAGATTGTTGAAGCGGGGGCACAGTCCGCCCAGAGCATTGCTTTTTAAATAGTACTTGCTGTTTCTAGGATCAGCCATGGTGGACATCATGTATTGTCCCAGTTGGGTAGGGTTGCCTTGCGAATTCATCAATAGATTTTGACATTGGCTGGTCATGCCACGGGCTTTTTTGCCAGAGACACGTTTTTTTAGAATCACCGCGCGGCTACCAGTTTTGGTGGAAGGAGCAGAGCAATTCACACAGGAATCATTGGCAACCTTGGTTGCGTTAGATCTGTTAATAGCATCGATAGCTTCTTTATTGGCCTTGGTTTTTTTCTGTTTGAACTCAGGATCCTGTACTGCCGGTTTTTCTTTTTCAACCTTGGCTGCTTTTGCAGCTACCGTATTTTTGGTCTTTTTACCCTGATCCCAATTGGATGGCATATCTTCATAAAGAGAAAGATCAGAATCACCATCACGGTGATACACCCACATCTCATCGCCTTGGTTGCGACCGTTTAGAACTTTGATTTTAATGCCAAAACTTCCTGAACGAAGTTTTTTGGTTTCCAGAACCTCACCGCGCGTACCGCGAGTCAAAGTGGTTACAATGTTATTGTCACCTCTTGAGAAAGAAGCTGAGGAACGCCCATTGAGCATGCCATTCAATTCCACATATTCTTCGGTGCCGGTAAATCCCGCCAACAAAGATATGCTCAAGGTGCCTAATATGATTTTTTTTGTGAGCTTCTTTAGTTCCATAGCTGGAGGTAGTGCAACTTAAAGGCCTGATTGGCATGTGAAGACTTCCCAGTATTTACAGAAGGTTACCGTCTGTTTTCGAGATACACAGGAATTAACAATTGACAGGTTTCGCTGAATTGTCACCGCGCTGTCAATGGAGTGATCACCTCTGGATTTCCAAAAATGAGACAAAGGAGCCGCCATCAAAGCGGCTCCTAAAGTCTTAGTGATGTTGCGCTCCCAGTTGGTCACTCAGGCGGCCTCTATTGCGCCCTACAGTGATTTCAGACGGTGTTCCGATGAACTCCAAGAGGTCTGAATTAAATCGTTCTGGCTGAGTCTGGGCAAGTCCGTGATCGGCCCCTTCATAAACCTTTAAAAGGGCGTTAGGGATGATCTTGGCAGCTTCAATAGATGCGGCGCCAATCGGTACAATCTGGTCATCGCTTCCGTGGATCAGAAGGGTCGGAATATCAAACTTTTTCAAATCATCTGTATAGTCCACTTCGGAAAACTGTTCGATGCAATCCCACTGGGCCTTGATTCCGCCCATCATACCTTGCAACCAAAATGAATCGCACAACCCTTGGGAGGTTTTGTTCATCATGCGATTAAAGCCATAGAACTTTTTGGACAGATCCAAATAGAACTGCGAGCGGTTGTCCGCCACTCCCTGACGAATATCATCAAAGATCTCTTTTGGTAGACCGTTGGGATTCTGTGGAGTTTTTAACATCAACGGTGGTACTGCACCGACCAGCACCGCTTTTGCCACGCGTGTGGTTCCGTGTCTTCCCAGATAACGCGCGACTTCGCCGCCGCCAGTTGAGTGGCCCACCAGGATCAAGTCGTGTAAATCCAATTCCTCGATCAGCTCGGAAAGATCATCGGCATACTGGTCCATGTGATTGCCTTCCCAGGTTTGCGAAGAGCGTCCATGCCCACGACGGTCGTGCGCAATCACGCGATAGCCTTCATGCAATAAGGCAAGCATTTGTGCTTCCCACGCATCAGAAGTTAAAGGCCAGCCATGCGAAAACAAAACCGGCTGCCCCTGGCCCCAGTCTTTATAGAATATTTTAGTCCCATCAGAGACGGTAAAGAATGAACTCATAAGAGTTTCCTTTCTGTTAACAGTTTTAGCTTTACCCAATAAAGCTATCACTCAGAAAGGCGTGCGCGGAGTGAATAGACTTCTGCGTGAGAAAATGCAGATTTTGTATTTGTAAACTAACAGAGTCACGGGCCGTGAAAAAAGGATTTAAAATCGTTCGGCCAACAGCAATGCCTTGATAGCGACAGCCGTTGTGTAAGCCGAAGAGCGCCAAACCACAGGGTACCGAGCCACGAAGGTCGCGGCAAAGTAAACCTCACCCGGCCAATAGACAAATCCATGACGGTCCCGCGTGCTCATGCCTGCCAGATAATTGGCGGCATTACGTACAGCCTGACGGTGTCGGGGATTTTCCGGATCACCGATTTGCGCCAGGGCACTTAACGCCCAGGCCGTGGACTGGATGCGATCGGGCCTTGTCAGGTATTTGTTTTTCCAGCCGCCATTGCGCTTTTGTTTTTTCAGCAAGAAAGCGATGATGTTATTTCGGGAAGGCTCCAAGCACGAACCTCCCTGTTCTATGATATCCGCCATGGTGTAAGGCAGGATGTAGCGGCTGGGATAGTACATGCCACAAAAGAAAAAATCCTTTTGTATCGCCATGCGATTTAAATGACGACAGGCTGCTTTGTAGCCGGGCCCGTCGGTATTTTTAGCAAGTGTTAAAACTTTCAGAACATTGGCGTTCACCACGCAGTCCACATCATTGCGATTAAAGGGAACCCGCGTGCCGTTATGAGGTTTGGAAAAAATATTGCGCGGCATTTTTGGATCGTCCTCATCCCAGAGCCACGTCAGAAAGGCGCCGGTGTTTTTCTGTCCTTGCCCGGCATTGTAAACGTGGGCTTGGCGATTCACGTCGCGTGCCTGGGAAAAAGCGCGCACCACGGAATCCGGCAGATGCTGATAGCTGTGCTCGCCATTTTCAATTTTTTGCAGGTACTGCAAGGTTGCATAGGAAACCGAAGTCGTATCCGCATCCGGCGGAATGTTCGCGAACCCTTTAAAGCGGGGAGCCAGATACATATAGCGAGGCTGGCGCACAGAAACGCCACGATAAGTTGTCGGAGGATAAAAATTAAATAATTCATTCCAGTAGTAGTTGCGAAATCCTGCCACCGTTTTTCGAATCATCGGCGGTATGGAATTATACTCAGGGGCAAGAAAGTAAATTTCGGCGAGCACATTGGCGACAGAGGCCGCCACAAAGGCCGTGGGCTCTTCATAAGGGTGATTGAATTTACCCACACCCACCGCACTCGGAAGGTAAGAGGTGACTCGGGCGATCCATTGACCCGGGTCATAACCTTCCTCCCCCGTGGTTTGATAGTGCTCAATAAAGCGCAGGGCCGAGGAGATTTGGCCCCGAAATTGGGGTCCTGCGAAACATGGCTGAAAGCTTAAAGCCACTAACAAAAGAATGAAAACTGTTTTCACTTTGCCTCCCAGGATCTCAGATCAAATATGTTCGAGTTCAGCAGGGAAAACAGGGGGTGGGCAAGTGCCTCTGTTAGCTTACATTTAGACACCTTTTGAAAAGGCTAACGAGTTGCGTAAAACCTTTGACTTTCGTGCCCTTAGCTCGCTAAACCATTGGTTCGCCAAAGAGCGAAGAAAGGTACGGGTAAGGTCCAGGGGAAGCTGCGCGAGCAGATTCCGAACAACCAGAGGCTTTACTACGTGGAGGTATTTAAAAAACGATATGACAAAACAACTTAACAAGGCCGAACTTGAAAAACAGAAAGTGCTAGCTTTCTTGGATGCAGAAGATTCCAATGTCGCTGCTAATCCTGGCATCTATGGTGCAAAAAAGTCTGACAAAGGCGAATTCGATTCTCTATTCGAAGCGTCCATGAAAGAGCAAGATTTCAAAGTTGGCGACGTTGTTACTGGTACAGTAGTAGAAGTTCAATCTGACTACGTTCTAGTGGACATCAACTACAAGTCTGAAGGTTTGATTGCTATCAATGAATTCCGTATTGTTGACGGCGTTCGTGAAGTAAAAGCTGGAGACAAAGTAGAAGTTCTTATCGACCGTATCGAAAACGAAAACGGTATGATCGTTCTTTCTAAAGATAAAGCAGACATGCTACGTGCATGGACTGATATCTCTAAAGCAGCAGAAAACGAAGAAGTTATCGAAGGTACTGTTGTTGCTAAAGTTAAAGGCGGCTTGAGCGTTGATATCGGCGTTAAAGCATTCTTGCCTGGATCTCAAATCGATCTACGTCCGGTTCGCAACATGGACGTTTACTTGGGCAAAAAGTTCAAATTCAAAGTTATCAAATTCAACAAAAAGCGTGGCAACATCGTTCTTTCCCGCCGTGCGCTTCTTGAAGAAGAACGCGATAGCTTGCGTTCTCAAACTCTTGACACTATGGCAGAAGGTTCTGTTGTTACTGGTATCGTTAAAAATATCACTGACTACGGTGCGTTCATTGACCTTGGTGGCATGGACGGATTGTTGCACATCACAGACATGTCTTGGGGCCGTGTAAAACACCCTTCTGAAATGTTGAACGTTGGCGACGAAATCCAAGTTAAAGTTCTTAAGTATGACAAAGAAAAAGAACGCGTATCTTTGGGCATGAAACAGTTGCACAACGATCCTTGGGAATCTGTTAAAGCTTCTTACCCAGCAGGCACTAAGCTTAAAGGTAAAGTTGTTTCATTGGCAGAATACGGTGCATTCATTGAACTTGGCGAAGGCATTGAAGGCCTAATCCACGTTTCTGAAATGTCTTGGACTAAACGTGTAAAACACCCTTCTCAAATCGTTAACGTTGGTGACGAAGTAGAAGTAGTAGTTCTTGAAGTAGACACTGAAAACCGCCGCATTTCTTTGGGCATGAAACAGCTTCAACAAAATCCTTGGATTGAACTTAAAGAGTCTTACGCTCCAGGTACAATCATCGAAGGTGAAGTTAAATCTGTTACTGACTTCGGTATCTTCATCGGCATCGAAGAAGGTATTGACGGCCTAGTTCACATCTCTGACTTCTCTTGGACTAAACGTGTTAACCACCCAAGCGAAATGTTCGCTAAAGGTCAAAAAGTACGCGCAGTTGTTCTAGGTGTAGACATTGAGAACGAAAGATTCTCTTTGGGTATCAAACAACTTGAGTCTGACCCTTGGGCAAACATCGAGAGCAAATACGCTATCGGTACTCAACACGATGTTAAAGTAACTAAAACAGCTGATTTTGGTGCTTTCGTTGAGCTTGAGTCTGATATCGAAGGTTTGATCCACATTTCTGAACTTACAACAGACAAAATCAACTCTGTTGAAGACTTCATTAAGCCAGGTCAATCTGTAAAAGCTGAAGTTATCTCTATCGACAAAGACGCTCGTAAGATCGGTTTGTCTGCAAAACTAGTTAAACTTCGTGAGTCAAAAGCTGACGTTGATGACTATGTTAAGAAAGCAACAGCAACTTCTAAATCAACTTTCGGTGACTTGTTCGCTGACCAGTTGAAAAACATGAAGACTGACGGCAAACAGTAATATCATACCGCGTTGCGGTGCGATTGACTGAAATGTCGAAAAAGGGGAGCCTAACAAGGTTCCCCTTTTTTTATTTTCAGCAGGAGTCGACAGCGTGGCACAGAAGAATGGTTTCTTCAAAAAACTCATTATCATCATTCTAGTATTCATCGGTATCGGGGCTTTGCTTAAAGCGGGTTCAGGTATGTTCGGCGAACAGGAAAAAACTCTTTCCGCAAAAAATACGATCCTGCATCTGGAAATGAACGGCGTAATCCTGAACGGAAAACGCTTTCTTAAAAATCTAAAAAAATATTCTGAGGACAACCGCGTAAAAGCGGTGGTGATCAATATCAATTCTCCGGGCGGCTCTGTCGGACCTTCCCAGGAAATCTATCACGAGATCAAAAAGGTTCGCGATGAATTGAAAAAGCCTGTGGTGTGCGTGACGACGGGTGTGATGGCTTCTGGTGCTTACTACTCGGCAGTTGCCTGCGATAAGATTGTCGTGGCTCCAGGTGCCTTGGTTGGTTCCATCGGTGTGATTATGGAGTTCGCGAATCTTGAAAAACTTTATGACTGGGCAAAGGTATCCCGCTACTCCATCACTTCCGGTAAATTCAAAGACTCCGGCGCTGAGTACCGTCCAATGCGTGAAGATGAAAAGAATCTTTTCCAAAACATGATCAACGAAGTTTACGCTCAGTTCAAAGGAACCGTTGCAAAAGAGCGCAAGTTGAAAGACGACGTCGTTTCTGAATACGCTGACGGTCGCGTGTTTACCGGGGCTACGGCAGTTAAAGTGGGCTTTGCTGACCAAGAGGGTTTCTTTGACGATGCCGTCACTTTGGCGGCGGAGCTTGCGAAACTGGGTAAAGACTATGACGTCTTTGAAGTTCCTAAAAAGAAAATGAGCATCTTTGATTTCGGTGGCCGTGAAGGTGAAGACGATTTGAACTCTATGGTTGAATACGCTGATGTCCTAAAAGGCAAAGCAGCGATCGCTGCGGGAATCACTCCCGGCGTGAACATGGAAAGTGCTGTAAAGTACTTGTTGCGTTCTCAGTATCTGAACCAGCCTCTTTATATGATGCCCGGTTACTGGGAGTAATTGATGGCCAAGAAAAAACCAGCAAAAAAATCTGCTGCTAAGAAGACGACCCCAAAAAAGTCGTCTTCAAAACTTTCTGGCAGTACGGTCAAGGCCACGATTTGCATCAATCATGAAATCTGGCCGATGGAACGCGATGTTTTGTTCCGTCCTGATCGCATGAAGTACGTGCGTAAGTTGATCAAGCCCGAGGGCTGTGTATTTTGTAATGCTGCCAAGAAGGAAGTTTCATTCGATAGTTTGTGTGTCTACAAAACCAAGCACTCCATGGTTGTTCTGAACAAGTTTCCTTATAACAGTGGTCATGTCCTGGTTTTACCAAGACGTCACTGCGGGGATCTTTTGAAATTGTCGGACGCTGAGTTCATGGATTTGCAAGATACCATTCGTTTAACCATGGCAGCGATCAATGCCATTTACTCTCCAGGGGGAATTAACCTGGGTTTAAATCATGGAGCTGTGGCGGGTGCGGGAATTCCGGAGCATCTTCACTACCACATGATTCCACGCTGGTCTGGGGACCTTAATTTCTTCCCGTTGATCGCTGAGACCAAGGTCTTGGTTGAAAGTCTTGAGCAGACCTACGAGAAGTTTTTGGAGTATTTTAAGAAGTTATGAATAGAGGCGTAAGTTTTCAAACAGCACCCATGACTCCTGCAGTGAAGTGGTTGCTGATCATCAATGTGGCGATCTGGTTCCTTCTACAAGTAATGGTGGAGGGGTTCGCCAAGATTCCGGTCACTTCCTATCTTTCCTTGGTTCCAGGGAAAGTTCTTTTTAATTTCGAGATCTGGCAGTTGTTCACGTACATGTTCGTGCACTCCATGCAGGTTACTCACATCCTGTTCAACATGCTGATGCTTTGGTTTTTTGGGGCCGAGCTTGAGCAGCGTTGGGGTACCAAGTTTTTCCTGACGTATTATTTCGCTTCAGGCGTGGGTGCCGCGATCATTTATTGCGTGGGAGTTTGGGGCTATGCTTTGGCGACGGGCTCTGAGACGGGTCTGATTGTGCCAGTGGTTGGCGCATCGGGCGCGATCTTTGGTCTTTTGCTGGCTCAAGGAATCATCTTTGGCGAGCGCATTGTGTACTTCTTTATGTTGTTCCCAATGAAGAACAAATGGTTCGTTACTTTAATGGGAGCTGTTCAATTTGCCTCCATGATGACTTCAAGCGTCACGGGTGGCGAAGTGGCATACCTAGCCCATTTAGGCGGGATCGTAGCCGGGTTTATCACTCTGCAGATCAAAGCCTGGTTCGTAAGGCAGGATTTCAAGAAAAAGGCCAAGAACAAGGGCCGAAACCTTCGCTTGGTCGTCGATAACGAGAAAAAGGGCGAAAAGCCCCCTAAATACTGGAACTAACCCGAAGGGCCCTAACAAGGGCCCTTTTAGTTTTTGGGGAGGGCTCTGGACAAGGGCGTCGGAGTTGGATATAAAGATAGCGATTATATCAATTAAAGGAGCGCGCATGTCTTTGGCTGAAGCTAATAAGAATCTAAAATGGGACACTAGAATGACTGAATCTAAAATCAATTCTGGTGAACTTAAAAAAGAAGAAATGCAAAAGCACCTTGAGCAACTTCCAGATCTTGCTCACAACGTAGAGAAATTCACTATCGACGGTAAGTCTTCTTCAACAGAAGAATCTCACTAGTATTTGAAATTCACATTTTGTGAATGATGAAAGCAGCCCCTTAGGTGGCTGCTTTTTTTTGGATTGCGCTTGGTTGCGGTCTCATCGTTTGTGCGCTGCCGCACCCGCTACGGGTGTGACTGCGTGGGCAAAATTAAAGTCCGAAGTATTCGAACACGCGCAGGGCGATTTGGAATTCTGATTCCATATCTAAAGGATCGGCGGCAAGTTCCAGGGGTTCGCCTTTGACGCCTTTGTGGATCTTTGCGAGTTTCTTCTGGGCATCCTTCCAATAGCGTTCCTGCCACTGCGGATTGGTCACGCGAGTGAATAGCTCGTTGATTTCAAGGCTGCGCTCAGTGGCGTCTTTGTTCATCTTTTTTTGGCCGGGAAAAACATAGTCGACGACTTTGACGACGTCTTCAGGATTTACCAACTCGAGTGTGCAGTAAGTCGCGCAGACCATCGCCAGCAGGTAGCGGCGATAGGTGGCAAGGTCTTTCGTGTGATAACTGTGTTCGCCACCGGAGCGATAAATGACCTTAAGATCTTCAAAGACCGGGGAGTGCTTTTTCCCAAGCTCATCACCCAAGGCCAAATCCAAAACGACAACCAGACTTTCTGCAAAATTTAAGTACTTGCGAAAGGCCGTTGAATCTTTGGGAGCAGGTGGAAGCAGTCGCCACAAAATGCGATGATTCTGTTCATGATAAAGGGAAATCTCGTTAAAGCGCCCCAGGGCTTCCAGTTCCTTATCAGGATCAGCCAGCTCATGGGAGTGATCCTTAAACCACAACAGCTCTGACCAAGACGGGGAGTACTGAATCACATCAGCAAACAGATCCTGCGCACTTAAAGAACGCATGGTCGAACAAACCTTCGCTTCAAAGACTCCACCCAGTTGCTGATACATCTCGCGGCTGGCGCGATAAAGACTGCTGGCGTGCAATAGCTGCGCGTCCAGGGGGTATTCTGATAAAACCAGTTTGTTGTGTTTTTTTGAAGTCGGAAGACCCGCCAGTAGATTTAGGTCTTCAAGAAAATATTGAACGTCAGAGTTCTGAACGGAAGGGGACGATTTTTTCGCCATTTACTATCGTCCCTTAACGTAGGTTACTGAGTTTGCTGGATGTTGCCAGCTTGAGCAGTCATGGAGTTTTCGCGAGCGATAGCAGAGGAAACTGCTTTTTGGCTGAATGGAGCCCACTCTTCGCGGATGATCTTGTAAGAATCACCAGTTTTCACCGCATAAATCGTTTTCACACCATAATCGATGTGCTTGTCAGATTCATAGCGCTGCAAAGTTTTTACCAGCAACTGGTCATTGTGTTGAACAATGTAAGGCTGGGAAAGGTGAACCTTGATGAACTCATACTGTTTCTTCAGATTTGATTTGTGAGTTTTCCAACCAGCAAAGTCAAAACCTGGAGCTTTAAATTCAGAATCATAGAAGCTCATGTATTTATCAATGTCCTGGGACTCCCAGGATTGACGCCAGCCTTCGATGAAGGTGTTCAGGGCCACACGGCGTTTTTCGTGTTCGTCTTTAGAAACATAGCTGACGTGATCAAAGATCAAGATCGGTGTTTCATTAAGTTTGATATAGTCGGCAAGCTTTTTAATCACCTCATTACGAACCACCACGCAGCCGCGGGAACCGCGAGTCAATGGAACCGTATCAGGAATCGCGTGCAACCAGATACCAGAACCCGTTTTGTTTTCGCGCTTGTCGAAAAGGTTCGGGTAGTTTGTGGTAAATGCCAAAGCACCATAAAGGTTGAATGGAATTTCCGGTTGAGTCAGACGTTTTTGCAGGAAGTAGATACCTTCCGGAGTTTTCTTATCATCGCGTTTGGTTTTGTTACCACCAGCGGCGCCGATGTCGGCCGGAAACTCATCCACTTTTTTAATTTGTTCGCCATTGCGTTCAAAAACGGTGAGTTTGCGTTTTTCCTTATCTACCAGGAAAACGAATTTAGAAAAAGCATCTGTCTCTGAGATCTGCAGCAGTGGTGCTGGTAGCAAATCGTTCGCCCCAAATTGAGACGGCACAGAAGATACAGATTCCGCCCTTACAGGCAAACAAGCTAAAATAGTGAGGCTGACCGAGAGTAAACTTCTCATAATATTATATTTCGGAAGACTCGTGATTTTTGTCAAGCCTCAGAATGAAAATGTCTAAAGGTTAGACGAAAAGTATGAAAATCACTTGGAAAATTTGAGTTCACTCCCGTTAAGACCTAGGACTGAAGCTCCGATAGTTCCCATGAAGTGAGAGGTTTCACATGGCACAGAGTCAAGAGGGACAGGCACCAGCAAAGCCCAAAAATTCCGGTATGATCCTGCAGATTGCTTTTGCAGTCCTTAATTTGGCCGTTATGGGCGGTGGCGCCTATATGGTTTATGCCTCGACGATGGGGTGGGAATCTCCCTCTATTAGCGAAGAAACAGCTCAAAGGGAACTGGCCTCAGTGGAGACCACTGAAATGGCACCCATGGTCTATACAATGGATAAATTCACCGTCAATTTGAATGGGGAGCCAAAGCGTACAATCCGTCTTGAGGTCAATTTGCAGATGTTAGGCAAAGATGGCTTTGAGGAAGTGATGGAGCCCGAAAATCGCGCCAAAGCCCGCGACAAAATTGTTCGCATCCTGAACGAAGAGGGTTTCAGCAACCTGGAAAGCATCCAGGGTAAACTCTTCCTTAAAGATAAGATCGCCATGGAAGTAAATGGCATTCTTCACAGAGGCGTGGTTAAAGACGTTTTCTTCTCTGACTTCGTAGTTCAATAATTTGCCCCTGCTAACGTTATATCCGGGGCCTTTTATGCCCTATCACAAAGGCCTGCCCGCCGAAGCCTTGGCGAAGGTGGGTCTTAAGTCTTAAATCAAGTCTAATTGTTGTCTTCTATTCCATCGCAGACCAAACTTACATCATAGAAATTACTCCAAGGAAAGAAGCAACTATGAAACGGATTTCTACATTGCTTGTCGCAATGACGTGCGTCTTTGCGACATCTGCGCAAGCCATCGAGCCAATGCCCTATCAACCAACTTCAAATGCTGACATCGTTGGCACCATCAAAGGATGGGCAAACACGGGTTCTTTGAAGCTGAGTCTGCCTGTGACCAAGTTCCAATTGAAAAACGGGCTGACGGTGCTTCTGGTCGAAGACCACACCGTGCCGATGGTGAGCTATCACACGTGGTACCGCGTGGGTTCCCGCGATGAATCTCCAGGCGTGACGGGCGCGGCCCATATGCTGGAGCATATGATGTTTAAAGGTGCCAAAAAATATGATGGCAAGGCCTTCGATCGCATTTTCCATGAAAATGGTATTTCCAATAATGCCTTTACTACAAACGACTACACGGGCTTTTACCAAAATCTTCCCAGCGACAAGCTGGAACTGGTTATGGATATGGAAGTGGATCGTATGAGTTCTTTGGCTTTAAAGCCCGAAGATCTTAAAAGCGAAAAAGAAGTAGTAAAAGAAGAACGCCGCTGGCGCATTGATAACAACCCAATGGGTGTTGTGCGCGAAACGATGATGGGAACAGTCTTTAAAACCAGTAACTATCGCTGGCCGGTAATTGGCTACATGAAAGATATTGAACAATACAATGCTGAAAAGCTAAGATTCTTTTATAGCACTTTTTACGTACCAAATAATGCAGTGCTGGTGTTGGTAGGGGATTTCGAAACTCCAAAAGTTAAAGCCATGATTGAAAAGTATTATGGCGCTTTAGAGTACCGTCCTTTGCCAAAGCGTGATTATCCGAAGGAAAAACCACAAACGGTCCAGCAAAACGCAGTGATCCGTCGTGATGTGCAAAATGACTCTTTCATAGTCGCCTTTCAAAGCCCGCAGCAAAGTGATCCGGATATGTATGCCCTGGATTTGGCCGCGAATATTTTGGGTAACGGCACATCTTCACGTTTGTATAAGCGCCTGGTTTACCAAAAACAGTCTGCGACTTCGACTTATGCATTTAACTACGCTTTGAAAGAATCCGGCGTTTATGCAACAGGTGTGATGATGAAGCCAGGCATCAGTCACAAAGAAACTCTGGACGTGGTTTACAACGAAATCTGGAAGCTCAGAAATCAGAAAGTTTCTGATGCAGAACTTGCAAAAGCCAAAACTCAGGTGATCAAAGATCTGGTGGACAGTCTTAAAACTATGGATGGTAAAGCCCGCGCATTGGCGGTGAATGAAATCCAAACGGGAACCTACGAGACCCTGTTTACCGACGTCGAAAAATACCAGGCTGTGACTGCTGATGACATCAAACGCGTCAGTGAAAAGTACACGAATCAAACTCAACGCTCCATCATCGTGCTGGAACCGAAAGTAAAACAAGGAGCTGCCAATGAATAAATTTATTCAACATTTGACGTTGCCATTTGTCTGTGTGGCTTTGGCTTCTTGTGCCGGGAATACTTCAAAAAACCAACAGGCGACTCCACCGGGCTATACCGCTGGTAAAAATGCCGGAACATTTAAGCTGATGCCGTATAAAGAGGTCGTGCTTGAAAATGGTCTTAAGATCATTTACGTGCGTGACAACAGCTTACCTCGTATCAGTTTGACGACTTTGGTTAAAACCGGAAACGTGCAGGAGCCCAAGGATCTGGCGGGATTAAATGCGATCACAGCTTATCTTCTGGAACAGGGGACACAGTCCCGTGACGCGATGAAAATTGCCGACGAGTTTGGGCAAATGGGGACGGCACTCGATGTAAATCCTGGTTATGATGTAACGACGATCTATGCTGATGCCTTGATCAACGATGCTTCTAATTTATTGCAGGTGTATTCAGATATCCTGATGAATCCGTCATTTAAGGACGGCGAAATTAACAGATTGCGTTCGCAACTGGTGGCAAGCCTGAAAAAGAAAATCGACAACCCATCGGCATTTGCGGATGAGCAGATGGATCAGTTTTTATATGGTGAACATCCTTATGGGCGTGATGCTAACGGGACTATCCCGGGCCTGCAAACTCTGCGCAAGCAGGATATCATCAAGCACTACCTGACCTTCTTCCGTCCAAACAATGCGACGATGGCTGTGGTCGGTCAGTTTGATGATGCTTTTGAAAAGCAGATTCAAGAGACAATGGGTAAGTGGACTAAGCGCACAATTCCTGAAACGAAAACGGCAGAAGCTCCTGCCATCGATTCTTTGCAGGTGAAATTGGTTGTGAAAAAGGGTCTGCAACAAACGCAGATTCGTGTTTCGCAACTGGGTATCTCAAGACTGGATAAGGATTTTATTCCATTGCGTATGGCCAACGAATCTTTGGGTGGCAGTTTCGGCAGTCGCCTGAATCAAAAAGTCCGCGATGATCTGGGATTAACGTACTCGATCTATTCTGGATTTGATGCACGCAAGTATCGTGGCAGCTTTGATGTTTCAACTTTCACTAAGAACGAAACAGCGGCAAAGGCTTTGGATGAAACTTTGAAAGTGCTTAAAGACTTTGTCGATAATGGCGCGACCGAGCAAGAGGCCGTGGCTTCCCGCAATCAGTTGATTGGTCAATTCCCCCGTGCCATCGAAACTGCAGATCGTCTGGTGTATAATTTGTTAGTGCTCGATTACTACGGTATTTCGTATGACTATTTGACGGACTATATTTCCAACGTCAAAAAGATCAAACAAAAGGACGCCAACGCGGCGATTAAGCGCCACTTGGACTCTGGAAAGTTCAAAGTCGTGGTTTACGGAAATGAATCCATTATTCCGCAGTTTAAAGACTATAAACCGGAAGTAATCAGAATCCGCTAAGTCAGGGTTCTCAGTTCAAAAATAAAAAAGCCAGGTCACAATGCCTGGCCTTTTTTTATTTATTAAATACAGGTTTATCTGACATTCCCAATCTTCCCACAAATGGAAGCTTTAGGGCGGGGCGGGCAAAATCAATTCCAAAACTCATTCCCAGTAAATTGACCTCGATACCTTCCGCAAGTCCCACGCTGGCCCCGAGCATTCCAAAAATAGAAAACTGCACGCCGGTTCCAGATTCGGTGATACCCACTGGTTGACCGGTGCCGATCCAATCTTTACCCACGGCATGGGGCGGAAGATCCGTGTAGATGCCCGGGGTATTTCTCATCACGTAAGACACAAAGGTGTTGCTGTTCGGTCCCGGATAAATGCGGTAAGTGTCGGGATAAGGATAGCTTTCAATGGATTTTACCAACGAAGGGATCATTTCAGTTGCGGCATCACCGCGCACATCAAGATGAAGTGTGGGATCATTGCCAAACCATTTCTGATCGGGCTGGCGGTGGGTTTTGCGAATCACTGGAAGGCCAGGGTTGGCGTAATAACCAATGACTTCGTAGACGCTCCAGTCTTTTGCGTTTTCCTCTTTGAAGGCGATCCAGGAGTGGACAGCGAGGTTGCCTTTCCATCCATAGGTGCGAGCAGAATAGATTTGTACGACAGCGCGCGGCTCTTCTTGTGGAGTTGGCGCAATACCCACAGAGCTGCGATCAGCAGTGCGCCAATCATCAGCTAAAGCGGTTGCAGATTGTAAAAAGAAAAGAGCCAGGATGGTGAGGGATTTTACTTTCATGCAGAGTAGAATAACTTAAATCTGGAGAAAGTAACAGGGCGCAAATTCCGCGCCCACATTGAAAAAGAGAGGATACTTTTATTTGCGCTTGTTCTTTTTTGCGCGAATGAAAATGAAGGCCCCCAAAGCAGCAAGTAGCAAAGCTCCGAATAGCAGCAGACCCTTATTGGAGCTGCCTGACTTAGGACCGTCTTGGTACATATCTGCTGGCATTGCAGATTGAATGCCTTCTCCGAAAGTGCCGCTACCAGGGCGCAAAGGTCCTAGTTCAGGTTTTGTGAAAAGGTTTTTCGAAGCAATAACCTGCAAGCTCATGACCGCTTTGAAAAAGTCAGAACTGTACTTAGTGTAATATTGTTTATGAGCCGAGAACGTTACCAGAATCGCAATCTTGTCTTTGATCGTCGCAACGTAACGAGTGAAGTAGTTCGCAACTTCAGAGTTCATGTGCAAAGCGTCGATCCAGATCTGATTGTTAATGGTTTCTTTCTTACTTTTATAAACAACTTTGGAAGTTAATGAACCGCCACCTTTGGTCATGATTGAGATCGGTGAGTCCAAATGTGTTTGGTAAAGTGGAAAAGTATCCGTCGGACCGACCTCTTTTGCCGTCAGGATGATGATAGCTTCCTTGGATTCTTTAGTTTGTTGGCTGCGGCACACCCATTCGGTTTGCTCAAGATTACATTTCCAGGTCTCTGGAAGTTCAAAAGAGATGTAGGCGTTGCGGAAGACTTTTGCATTGGCGCTAAAACTGAGTAGAATAACTGCGAGCGGCGCGAACAATCGTAACATCATGTTGAATACCTCCAGATGCGGACGAATGTAAGTATAATAATAAAAACCGCCCGGATCAAAGCGCAAAGGAGAAAATCTCGTGAAGAACCTATATCAGCTGACCACCTTTGTGACTGTCATCAGCGAAGGCAGTATGACTGCCGCAGCCGATAAGCTTTATTTAACCCAACCCGCAGTCAGTCAGCAGATTCGCAATCTGGAGGAAGATCTAGGTGTGGAGTTATTGGTTCGTGGGGTTCGACAGATTAAGGCCACTCCGCAAGGGGAAGTGCTTTTTGACTACGCTAAGAAGATCATCCATCTGACTCAACAAGCAGAGATCGCGATCAAGTCCATAGGCAATCAGATGAAGGGGCAGCTAAGAATTGGCACCTTGAATTCGATTGGATTGCATTTAATGAGTCCTATCGTGGGGCGCTTGATGCGCCATAATCCAGAGTTGTCCCTAAAGATTGATTACGAATCTGGCGAAGATTTGATTCAAAACTTCAAGAAATCCAATTATGACGTCATTATTTTGCCGGAGACCAAGTCGGAGTTCGCAGAGGACCTGGAAGGCTGCGAACAAAAGTTCCTGGTGAAAGAAGAAATGTGGCTGGTCGGTTCTAGCAAAGATGAAAAGATGCCTCAGCAGATCACTTCAAAAGATTTGAACGCATTTCCGGTGGTGGACTTTACCCAAGAGTTCCCGCGGTTTAATCGTATTCTGAAAGAGAAAATGGAAAGCTCCCAAGCCCATGCGATTTTTGAATCCGCCAACGTGGGCACTCTTAAGCGCGTGATCGAGGCGGGACTGGGTTGGGGATTTCTGCCAGCTCACTCAGTAAAAAAGCAGGTGCGCTCGGGCCGCTTGAATCGCGTTTACGTCAAAGACCTTTCCTACGAAATGGATCTTACTTTTTATTATAAAAAGAATTCCAGCAACAAGCCGTTAGTCGAGGTATTCTATTCGACTCTCGCAGGTCAGGAAAAGGCCTAGACTTTCATCGATCTATAAAAACTGTCACATTTTGCCGAAATGATTCTGATAGCAGTTTCAGAAACTTTTTGGAAAAGGTGATTTGTGAAAGTTAAACCTTCTATTCAAATCAAAATGTCTGTGCCGATCATTTTCATCGCGATCCTGGTATTTGTCGCGATGAACTTCCTGGTAGCCAGAAACAGTTTAAAAACGGCTGAGTCTCAAGCAGTTGATGAAACGACAGCCATTGCGAAAGCCTACGCCAATGAGATGCGTCTTTCCGCGGAATCAGGGTTGGGAACAGCAAGGATTTTGGCGCAGTATCTTCAGTCGAACCGGGCTAATCATCACACCGAGCGCGCTCCGATTGAACATGCGTTTAAGGATATTCTTCAAAGTAATAAAACGCTGATCGGAGTTTGGACGGCGTGGGAGCCGAATGCGTGGGACGGTCAGGATGCTAAATTTGCAAACACTCCAGGATATGATAGCACCGGTCGTTTTATTCCTTATTTAAGTTATGCTGATGGCAAAGCCAATCTTGCCCCTTTGGTGGACTATGAAAAGCCAGGCGCGGGGGATTACTATCTGGTTCCGAAAGCTCGTGGAAAAGAAACCATGGTGGAGCCATATTTGTATCCTATCGACGGTCAGCAAGTGTTGATGACGTCAGCCGTAGTGCCAATCTTTATTGATGGCAAAGTGGCCGGTGTTGCGGGAGTGGACTTGCCACTTAAAGATCTGCAAGAGCAGGCTTCTCATATCAAGCCATTTGAATCTTCGGTTTCTTTCCTTGTTACAGACACAGGAAAACTTGCAGCACATCCTGATTCAAAAATGATCACGCAGCCTGCGAAGTTTTCTTTTGAACCAGAAAAGTTCAATAAAGCTGTTACCGCGGGTGAGCGCCTGGTTTTAAGCGGCTTGGATCCGGAACTAAAAGAAGAATTCCTTTATGTAGTGACACCGGTGCCGATGGGCCAGACAGAAAAGTCCTGGTCGCTGGTGGTGCGCACTCCACTGAAGGATGTTATGGCTGATGCACGTGCGATGGTGATGACTCAAATTATTATCGCGATTGCCGGAACTTTGATTTTATTGGTAGCCGTACAATTTATTGCGATATATATCTCCAAGTCGGTCAGTCGTATCACCGATCGCTTGTCTGAATCCGGCGACAACGTAACGACAGCGATCGAGCAGTTGTCATTGGCAGGTCAAAGCTTGTCCCAGTCAGCCAGTGAATCTGCGGCTTCTTTGGAAGAAACCGTGGCGGCTTTGGAAGAGATGAGTTCGATGGTTCGTATGAACTCCGAGAATGCCAAACAGGCAGCGAACCTTTCATCGCAATCTTCGGACTCTGCTCGCAAGGGTGAGGAAGAAATGGGTGCGTTGATTCAGTCGATGACTGAAATTGCCAAGTCTTCAAAAGAAATTGAAGAGATCATTAACGTGATTGACGATATCGCCTTCCAGACAAACTTGCTGGCACTTAACGCCGCAGTCGAAGCTGCGCGCGCAGGAGAGCAGGGTAAGGGCTTTGCTGTCGTGGCGGAGGCTGTTCGCGCCCTGGCGCAAAGATCTGCAGTGGCTGCAAAAGATATCAACGGTCTGATCAAAACGAGTGTGGCTAAGGTCGAAAATGGTACGCAACAGGCACATCGCTCTGGCGAAGTCCTAAAAGGTATTGTCGCTTCAGTTAAAAAAGTTTCTGATCTGAATCTGGAAATATCTACCGCAAGTGAAGAGCAAGCTACGGGGATTCAGCAGATTTCGAAAGCTATGAATCAACTTGATGCTTCGGTGCAGTCTAATGCGGCTTCTTCAGAGGAGATTGCGGGAACTTCGACCGACATTAGTCATCAGGCTAATGTGATGAAAGGCGCGACGGTTGAGATGAATGTTTTCGTTCATGGTGAAGATAAGAACGCGGCTTAGTACCTGCCGAAAATGGAAAATCGAAAATTGAAGTTTAGAGCGAGGGGTGGTCTCCTCGCTCTTTTTTTATTAGCTAGTTACCTGGTTCTGGTTGTGGTTCAGGTTCTGGTGCTGGAGTGCCCTCTGTGATGGACTCCAACGCTAGAGTTGTTTTAGTGCCGGTTGCAACATCCAAAACTTCATGCTTGATTACGCCAAATGGTACGTCGCCCATCCATGTTTTGATAACGCGTCCATCGTCAGCTGTGACTGTCGTGCGGCAGGCTTGGTAAGTGCCCGTAGTTACGGCCACTTCTTCCATAGTACCACCCATCATCGCACAGTTTGTCATAGTGTGCTGCCAGGCATCTGGATTCCACAGGCAGGATTTCACCATTTCTTCAGTGGTGGTTTCGTCACCTTTTGTCATGTCCACTTTAACGGTCCATTTGTGAGTTGGCTCATCCCATTTTGTCACTTCTTTGGTTACCGACATCGGAGTGCTGGTGCCGTCGAGTTTATCTTCGGACCCTTTCCACATCGATTTGTCACCCACTGTTGGGTATGCCATCGCGTAACTTGAAATCAGCAGCAGGGCTGCCAGTACTTTGGAAAACATAATGACCTCCTGTCATTTTGGGTTGGTTGAACAAAACGGTCCCAGCATCGCACGAAGGTTTTTGCTTTGCCTTATGTATTCTGCTGGCTTGTGTAAGGCTGCAGGGACGTGTGAAAAACGAAGGTGTTAAGTCCTTGTACACTCGTGAATTTAATACTTAGGACGACTGTTACCCACGGTTCAGAAGCTGTGAGACTGCACTGGAATGGCCACTATTTTGCATCGATAAGTCCTGTTAAATTTCCTCATTTTCAGAGCGGAGGTCTTGGTGAAGTTAAAGTTTTATTTAATGGCAGCAACGTTGACCTTCGCAAGCACCGCTTTTTCCGCACGTAATATGAAGGACTCCGAAGGCGTATACCGCCGCCGCACAGAGCCGCAGCAGATCACCTTGCTTGATAGTGGAATCGCGTCCCTTAAAAAACGTCTGAATATGATCGAAAGTGCCAAGCATTCGATCGAAATGGAATACTTCATATACAGCATCGATACGGCGGGGCGCCTGATTACGGACGCCTTGATTCGTAAAGCACGCCAGGGTGTGAAGATTCGGGTGATCGTGGATACGTCACTTCCGATTTTTGAGCTTAATAAATACTACGCTTCGGTTTTAAAAGAAGCTGGCATCGAGGTTCATTACTATAATCCTGCGGTTTTGGTTCGTGTCGTGACAGTGCAGTTCCGAAGCCACCGTAAGACGTTGATTGTCGATGGTATTGAGGGCATCACCGGCGGCCGCAATATCGCTGATGAATATTTTGATCTAAGTCCCGAATACAACTTTCTGGATACTGACATCGTGGTTAAGGGCACCATCGTACAGGACATGCTGAAAAGCTTTGAAGAGTTCTGGAATGCCGAATTGACTGAAAACGCACCGATCGTGCGCGCACCTCGTCCTTCCGATTTTCCTAACTTAAGCGATAATTATGAAAATGATCCCTGGTCCCGTCAGGATAAAGACGCACGCATCAGTGTCAGCCGCTACAAGGGTGAAGTCAGCAGATACGAAGAGGGTACCGCGAAAGCCAAAGCCTTCACGGTTTTAACTCCTGAAGATCATCGTGTGCGCCGTTATGTGGATACTTTGGGTGCGCAGCTTTTAGCCAAAGAAACCACCGCGATTTGTAACGACACTCTTTTTGCTGCAGACTTCCCAGGAATGGGTGAAAAGACCCGTGTTTTGCGCAAGCAATTGGCGCTGGAAGCAAGCCTTGCGCAAAAGAAGATTTACATCGAGTCTCCGTACTTCGTGGTTAAGAAAGAAATCTCCACGATCCTTGATGACTTAATTCGCCGCAAAGTTGAAATCAACGTCGTTTCAAACAGTTTGTATTCGACGGACGCCTTTTATACACAAGCCGTTTTCGATACGCGCATCCGCCGCTGGACTGAGCTGGGCGTAAATGTTTGGATGCATAAAGGAATGATTAATCCAGCGGTGTATCCGGTTATTCCCGAAGCACGGTCCTCGCGTTGGGGCACTCACTCAAAACGCGCAGTGATTGATGGAAAGACGATCATGGTCGGAACCTTTAACATGGATCCGCGATCTACAAATATTAATGCTGAGATGGCTTTGATCTGTCGGGACAATCCGATATTGGCGAAAGCACTGCAGGAAAATATCGAACAGCACATCGCCGGGTCCGCAAAACTAAATCGCTACGGAGTGCGTGAAGATGGTCGCCCGATGCATGAAAAAGTTCCGCTCTCCAAGAAAATCCTATTCTGGATGACCTTGCCCCTGGCGAGTGTTTTGGATTTCCTTTTGTAGAAACAAATCTAGAATATCACGCTGTCTGGCAGACCCAGGCGGGCCGCGATGATTCTGACGATCTCACTTGCGGTTTCTTCTAGTGCACGTTCAGTGACGTTGAAAACCGGCCAGCGGCGATTCACCTTAAAGATCTTTTCCGCGAACTCAATTTCTTTTGCGATATGGGCCATCGAGGCGTACTCGCCCCCGGTGTCCTGACCGAACTTTTCCAAACGGCTTTTGCGAATACGTTGCAGGGAATCCATATCAATGATTAATCCTACCACGCGACGCTGATCGATTTTGAATAACTCCTCTGGCAGGGGAGCGTTCAGAACCAAAGGCACGTTCGCAACCTTCCAGCCTTTGTGACTTAGGAAAATTGAAAGCGGGGTTTTGCTGGTTCGGGAAATTCCCACCAGCACGATGTCTGCTTTATCAAGTTCTGCAAAAGTTTTTCCGTCATCATGCTTAACCGTGTATTCAATCGCTTCAATGCGTTTGAAGTATCTTTCGTCCACCGCGCGCAGGGCGCCCACATGGGATTCTGAATGCTCGCCAAAAAAAGTATCCAAAGTGCTTAGCAAAGGACCCAGTAAGTCAAAATGCGGAATGCCTTTGCCTGAAGCGGCTTCGCGGATTTTATTTCTCAGAGAGGGGCTTGCCACCGTATAGGCCAGCATCCCGCGACGTTCAAAGCACTCTTCGATCACAGCTTCGGCCTGGGCTTCGGTGCGCACATTCTTACTGCGAATGATATTGATGTCTTTAGTGGAGTATTGAACCAAGGCCGCGCGAATCATCGTCGCTGCCGTTTCACCGGTACTGTCTGAAAGGATGTAGATGGTGTAGGTTCTTGGTTCTGTGCTCATTTGATTAGTCCGCAAATCCGTTAATCAGTGCGCGACGAACATTGTCGGTGTGATTCTGTAACCAGATATCCGGAAGCGTCGAAAACAATATAAACGAAAAATCCGGAGTAACTTTAATCAGCAAACACGTCGTTTTATTTTCCGGATCCAAATGTTGCAGATTGGTTTTGCGCAAAACAGTTGCTGCATCCGTTTTAAGCCAGCTCATCAAGCTTGCGTTCGGAAGACTGATTGTAGACTTTGCATTATTCTTAAATAGCTCAGACACACCTTTATGGAAGTAAGCCTGGGCTTTCCAGTGACCGTCGTGATTTTCCAAAAGAATGCCCGCCTGAAATAGCATAGCCAGACGTGAAAAGACCACGATCGAGCGATCAATGTGATCTTCCGGCAAACCTTGAGAAAGTCCACGCACTAAGGCTTCATCACGGGAAGCTTCAAATTCCTTTTGCACGCGTTCGCGCTCTTCGGATTGTGGATCGAAATCGTTTTCCAAAAAAGATTGAAGACGTTTTTGAAAGGTGGAGATTTTAGAGACTAAAGCTTGTGATAGACGTTCCATGATGCAATCCTCTTCACTTCATTGTGAAGCCACTGCAGAGGATTAATCAAGCACGACAGTAAAATCCTGGAAGCTTTGATGTTTGCTCCAGGCTTGTTGGAAGTTCCCGGTACTTTGTCCAGGTGGCAGGAAAACCCGCATACTTGGCTGTTGAAGGCCGCTCCAGACCTGGGAGATAGATTCGCACCAGGTGCCTAAGTTCTCGTCCCAAGGAACGACCACGACCCATCTGTTTGGAAGCAAAGTTTCAGAGGCAATCATCATCGGTGCGCTATTAGGGACGGGACGATAGAATTTCTGCTGTTCAGTTTCTTTTAGAACTTCATTTAGGAAGACCGGAACGTTGGCTGAATGGTGGCGCGAGGATTTGCACAACTGGAAGTTTAAATACCAATCCAATTTGCTGGTCCATTGTGATTTCCCAAGTTGCGGGATCACCCACAGATCTGATCCGGGGTTCAGTGCGCCTGCCTGGGAAAGCACATTCAAAGCCATTAGTGGACCTTGCTCACTTGATCCAACAAACCATTTACGAAGCTTGCAGAATCAGATGTGCCGTACTTTTTAGCGATTTCGACCGCTTCATTGATGGCGATGTTTTCTTTGATAGGGTCAGCCGAGAATTTCATTTCCCAAACCGCGATACGCAAAATATTGCGATCAATCGTTGCCATGCGCTCAACCTTCCAGTGAGCACTGGAAGCCTGGATTTTAGAATCCACAGCAGCTTTGTCCGCCTGAACGCCTTTGATTAGAGTATCGGCGTAAGAGATCGTCTCGGAGTCATAAGACTCTTCGAATACATCCATGAACGTGCGAACGCTGATAGTGGGCGTGAACTCAGTTTGGAACAGGATTTGGAGAGCGAGCTCCCGGGCTTGTCGTCTTGCTGTCAGTTTCATGGTTTGGCTTTTTCTCGCTTTCAACGAAGTTCATCGCAGTCAGGCTTAATTGTGGATTACTTGCATCGACAAAATCAAGCAGTTCAGCGTCTTCAAGCGTCTCGACAAATTCCTGGACGTCTTTAAAGGTACGATAAACACTCGCGAAACGAACATAAGCCACGTCATCAAGCTGTTTCAGTTCCGCCATTACTTTCTTGCCCAGCAGGCGAGAGCTCACTTCGGATTCGCCACGATTGACGATCCAAGCTGCAATTCGCTCTACCACGGCATCGATTTGGGCGACGCTGACAGGACGTTTTTGAGTCGCAGCAGAAAGACCCTTCAGAATTTTTTCTTTGCTGAATGGTTCGCGGCGACCGTCTTTTTTAATAATGTAGGGAAGGGCGATCATGATGGTTTCAACTGTCGAGAAACGAGCTTTGCACTCAAGGCATTCGCGACGGCGACGGATGCTGCCATCTTTCTGCACTCGCGTATCTAAAACTCTGTCATCGGCATGGCCACAAAATGGGCATTTCATAGTCTTTGGTCCCGTCCCAATAGGTTAGGCGGAGATTAGGGAGGGACCCTCTGGGAGTCAATGGCTCGGGATGAATGACCTGTTGCATCATTATAGTCTGCAATGAGTTCCGCCTAGGGCAAAATTTTGGCTATGATAATGGATGAGCACGTATGTACTGCGAGGTGACTATGAAGAACGTTTTTTCGATAATTTTGCCCCTATTAGTGATGGCTTCCTATGCTTCAGCTCAGCAACCCGTGGTGGGCAGAGATGCAGCGGCGAAATATTTTCAAAAAGACACTCAGGACGACACCACTTATGTGGGCGGCGAAACCTCTGGTAACAGAGGTCCATCGGATCACTACCTGGCTTTGCACTATGGTCGTTACATGGCTTCGCAATCCTATGACTGGGGTAAGAACGGTCAGGAAGACGATGTTGGTAAAAACAGTTTCGGTGTCACTTACCGAGTGGGCGAGTGGTACAACTCGATGGATCTGGTGCTGCGTATGGAGTACAACGACTACGAAGTCGGTGGCGAAAATCCCAGCAAGATTTCCTTCCTACCGGTGATCATGTTCCCGGACGCCAGCTCACGTTTTCCTCTTTATTTCGGCGCGGGTGCGGGTTTGGGTATCTTCATGAAACAAACCAACTCTAAATCAATGCTCACATTGGATTATCAACTGTTGGCGGGTGCACGCTTTTTCAATGTCTTTGAAAGTACTGGATTCTTCATTGAGGCTGGGTTAAGAAACTCCCTGTTTTTGCTCTCTTCAGGGCAGCTTAACGGAACCTTTTTAGCCGCTGGCTTGGTATTTACATTTTGAAAATTCACAGACATCTCGCAGAGGCCGTAGTTCACGGTTTGGAAGAAATCTTCGACCAGAACAAATACGCCGACAAAGTAATTCAATACAATCTTAAGGGGCACTCCAAATGGGGTTCCCGTGATCGCAAATTTTTTGCTGAAACTGTTTACGAAGTGGTGCGCTGGTACCGCTTGCTGGAATTCATGGGCCAAAGTGGCGACATGTGGCGCATTGTCGGTATTCAGTGGTTGCGCATGGGTTACGATCTTCCACCAGATTGGGAAGAGTTCGAAGGTTTAAGTTACGATTTCATCAAAGCCCGCGAAAAAGAAGCGCAGGAAAGATTTCCGGTGGCTCAGTCCATTCCTGATTGGATGGATGCTCGTGGTCGTCAGGAATTGGGCGATGTCTGGGAAAAAGTGGTTAAAGCATTGAACAAACCTGCTGAAGTTTTCATGCGTGTGAATGCTTTGAAATTCACTCCGGATCAAGTGATCGAAGAACTTAAGAAAGCCGAGATCGAAGCATTGCCGGTTTCTCCGGATTTGCCTTATGCGCTAAAATTAAAAGAACGTCGTAACGTATTCATCACCGAAGCTTTCCGTAAAGGTATGTTCGAAGTACAAGATGCCGCTTCGCAAATGGTTGTGCCGATGCTTGACGTGCAACCGGGTCAGCGTGTGGTGGATGCCTGCGCGGGTGCTGGTGGCAAGTCATTACATATTGCTTCCTTGATGAAAAACAAAGGTCGCATCATCTCGATGGATATCCACGAGTGGAAACTTCAAGAGCTGAAAGTGCGTGCTCGCCGTAACGGCATTGATATCATCGAAACTCGTGTGATTGATTCCAGCAAAGTGATCAAGCGTCTGCATGAAGAAGCAGACCGCGTGTTGTTGGATGTTCCTTGTTCAGGGATGGGCGTGCTTCGTCGCAATCCAGATTCAAAATGGAAATTGACGGAAGATGAGATCGCTCGTCTGCAAACACTGCAGTATGAATTGCTAACGTCGTATTCGAAGATGACCAAAAAAGGCGGCAAGATGGTTTACGCCACTTGCAGTTTGTTGCCTTCTGAAAATGAAAAACAGATTGCGCGCTTTATGAGTGAGCATGGTGAAGGTTGGACTCTTGAAAAAGAGGTTCACCTGCGTCCTGATCGCGAAGGGTATGACGGCTTTTACGCCGCCTTGCTGATTAGAAAATAAATACTAAAATTTATGGCGATGAAGAATGAGGCCGTGAGTAGGGTCATAGGGGGAAACACCCACTGTGACTCGGTCACCGACAACAACTTTGATGTTGAAGCGCTTCATTTTTCCACACAGGCGGGCTCTGATTTCCACGCCGTTTTCAAGATTCACGGTGTAGTTACCACCGGCATTCAGATCTGTTATTTTACCGTCTACATTGACCAAATCGTCTTTTGCCATTGATCCTCCAGTTGTTGTGAAAAAAAAGGGGACTTGCGCACGGCAAATCCCCATAGGATCTAAAAAACTTAGTAAGAACGACGTGCGCCGAAGCCGCTACGGCCACCAGCTCCACCACGGCTGTTGCCACCCATGCGTTTTTCCTGAGGCTTCGCTTCAGAGATATTCATCGCGCGACCACCAAGATCCATACCATTCAATTTTTCAATTGCAGTATTAGCTTCGTTATCAGATTCCATTTCAACAAAGGCGAAACCTTTGCTGCGACCTGTATCACGATCAGTGATGATGTTTGCGGAAAGAACAGTTCCGTGTGCTGCAAAGACAGAAGTCAGTTGATCAGAGTCCGTCGAAAAAGAAAGGTTGCCGACGTATATTTTTTTTCCCATTTTGTGCCTCCTAAAAAAGCTGGGGCCATTCGCAGAAGACAAAAGGAAATCTAATGAACTGGTGTGAACGGATGTGTGAGGGCAGTAGAACACGCGCCCTTGCGAATAGATATGCATATTCTGTGATCACTGAAAATAAGGGCCATCTCTGTCTCCACCGAGATGAGTAAGGAAATCCATTCACTTTCTGGTCAAAGGACGCATCTGGTTCTGGCGATTAGTAGTTTTGTTGGCTCGACCAAGATCCAATAATTTTGAATGAACAATTAAGAGTGCTTAACAGATTTCAGTCAAAATCCAGACAATCCGATCAGAATGATATGAAAACGATCGCGATTCTTGTCATTCTGATTTTCACTGCAGTGGCTCCACAGGCCCATGCTGAATTCATGCTGGCCGTGTCGGGTTCGTATATTTCTGAGAATACCAGTTCCACCGACGTCAAAGACGATGCGACCAAATACTACTACAACATGACCGGATACTTGCGTCTGGCAAAAAAATGGTGGGCCGGATGGAGCTATCTGGGTATCAACATGACTGGCACCTCGAATGCCACAGGCTCATCAGTGCCAACATCTTTCCAAACTTCTGATACGGGTCCAACGATTAAGTATTTTTTTGGCAAGGGTGAAGTCTTCAGCATGAGCGCAAACTTCAATGTGCTGGCGAAAGGCACGTATAAAAACGTAGTCACCAGCAGTACTGAAGCGTGGACCGGCACCAGTTACATGGTTGGTTTCAGCATAATGCCAGAAATTAAATCCAACTTCCGCATGGGAGTGGGATTGAACTATTATCACGCCGCCTACAGCAAAAAAACTGTCGATGGTACTGAGACTTCCGAATCCAATACGAAGACTTGGTTGTTTCCGACTTTGTCGCTTAGTAAGTCCTGGTAAATTCAGCCTAACAATTTTGAGCCCGTCTCAGCTGCAAGGGAAGTAGGTACATATCTATTTCACCGTAAGAATCTCATGTACAGTCGGTACCAGCTTTCCGCTCTTTTTCGAAGTGTTGTGTTTTAATGACTACATTAATGAAGTCTAAACTTTAGCTTTGAGTTTATTCCGCGGAGCCCGGAAAAGCTGTGTCAATGAGCGCTATGTAATCACAAATAAGTTGACGCTTTTTTTGAATCAATAGATTGGCCTGTGCGGTTGAATTAAATTTTTTATGTGAACGGGATCGTTGCTTTAAAAAGCTCGGCTGTAGGGCTTTTATGGAGAGAATCAGATGGATTTACTATGCGATTTGCGAAGTCAATTTCCTATGGAAACAAGCTCAAAATCCTTCCTAAAAATTCCGTGATATACCTTCGAATGAAAACAGGAGGTATTCATGGATTTTACAAAAATTTCTAATCACGATTTACTTGTTCGCGTTGATAAACTCGCTCGTACCGAAAGAAAAATCACTCATTTGATTTTGTGGCATTTGGTGGAAGTAGAGTCTCGCAGATTGCATCTGGAAATCGGGTATCCTTCTTTATTCAAATATATGACCGCGCATTTAGGCTATTCCGAGGACGCAGCTTATCGACGAATTCAGGCCGCAAGACTTTTAAAGAATGTGCGACATCTGGAAGAACCTCTCGCGAAATCATTGGAGAGCGGTGCTTTGAATTTGACTCAACTTCAGCAGGTTCAAAAATGCTTGAATAAAGATCTGGAGAAAGGCGGCACAGTTTCTGGTGTTCACGCTGAAAAAATCTTGGAGCAAACGGCGAAAGTTCTAGAGCAAATCCAGAATAAATCCAGTTTTGAAACTCAAAAGATTCTAGCGGTGGAATTTAATCAGCCCATTCAAATACATGAAAAACTGAAACCACAACAGGACAACAGCGTTCGAGTGGAGCTTACTTTAACCGAAAAGCAGTGGGCTGACCTTCAGCATGTGAAGGAACGACTGTCACACGCTTTGCCTAATCAAGAGATAGCGACAGTGATTTCCTATCTGGCAAAAAGTGAAATCAAAAAACGCCTTGGAAAAGACTTTCAGAAAGACGACGCCAATAAATTAAATCAATTACAAGCATCGCCAGAAGTGCGCAGGGTGGAATTAACTGGAGGTAAAAAGATATCAGACGAAGTGACCGGAGCCTATACGCGCCGAAAAAATATTAAGATTACGACTCGTAGAATTTTACTGAGTCAGGCACAGCATCGTTGTGAGTATATTCATCCAAAGGCTGGGCGATGCCAGAGCAAGCACTTGTTGCAGTTGGATCACTTGGTACCCGTGGCATTCGGAGGCAGCGAGCATATTACGAACTTACGAGTGTTGTGCCAAGCGCATAACCTGGCGGAAGCTCGCCGAATGGGGATCACGAAATTCTAAAAATTAATAACGCAGCTTTTCCGGGTTCAGTGGGAAGGTTAGTCAATCAATCTATCTCTATCAAAGTGATTTATTCAAATGTGTGGAAGGGGTCTAAGTGAATTAAAAGAAGATCTTAATCCCTGACCTGATCCCCGTGCGATCGGTGATCGATTCCACCGTCGCACCTGGGGATTTTGTTTTCTGGCTCTCCTTGTACCAGGCTCCGAATACGCGCAGGGCTTTAAAGTCTATGAAAGCCCCCGCTTCAGAGTAATCCTCTTTCACATCACCCAATTGATCGTTGGTGGTGGGGAGGAAATAGCGATACTTGATATCCAAACCAAAATACTTCGTTAGATAAAGCTGCAAGTCTGCCTGCCCAAATTGCTGCCGCAATTTTGTCGCAGGGGTATCGGTCATATCCCGCGTGCGCATTCCGTAACTTAATGTGAAGCCGGTGTTTTGCAGGGAGTTTCCTAAAAGACGTAAGTTGAACATGCCTGATAGGTCCGAGTAATTTTCTGGCGCGATGTTATCGTACTCAAGACCCAGGCCCACGAACTGCGCATAGGCTGCGAACTCTCCAGAAAAGGAGGTCGCACTTTTATCAGGGGAGCTGCCATCTTGGACGTGCTTGTCGTAAGACAGATAGCTTCCACCCAGCATCAGTTCATAGGGTGAGGGGCTGTTCAAGGAAAGCCACTGATCCATCATTTTGTTTTTCTCTTTTATTGCAAGCCAATCGGTAAGGGACCAACGACCCTTTTCACGGTCGGCTGCACGCTTGGTCCAATCGAAACCACTACTCCATTTTGAGGCTGTTTGAGCCTGAGAATGAAGGCCAAAGGATATAATGCATGACAGAAGTAAGAATGAAAATCTGGACATGCTTACATTTTCTCGCTTTATTAAGGCTGAGTCTAAAAAAAAGCCCTGTTGAGACACGGGCTGAGACATAAATGAGAGACATTAATAGACTAACCAGAGACGTAAAAATCTGTCTCAAAAAAGGATGAACAGTGGTTCACGATTTAGATCCCTTTGCTTTAAGAATTTCCGGTGACTTTGGTGTGCGTTGGTATGGCCTGTCTTACATGATGGGGTTCATTTGTGCCTACTTGTTAATCAAATGGCTCGCACAACGCCAGCGCGCGGGGCTGAATGCCCAAATGGTAGGCGATTTCATCACATATACCGCTATTGGTACATTAGTGGGTGGTCGTCTTGGCTACGTATTTTTCTACGGCCCGGATCTGCTTTGGAAATTCAAATCCTCCTTCCCTTTTTGGGGAGTCCTAGCGGTCAATGAGGGTGGGATGGCGAGTCATGGCGGTATCATCGGTATCGTCGTTGCCTGCTTGCTTTACGCACGTAAGTACTCTGTGAATGCGACTTACCTGTTTGACCTGGTTGCGGTTGCCGGTCCAGTGGGTGTGTTCTTTGGTCGTATCGCTAACTTCATCAATGGTGAGTTGGTGGGGCGTCCTTGTGATCCTTCGTATCCGTTGGCTGTGAAGTTCCCACAAGACATCGAAATGTGGCCTTCCCAGGATTTCGCTCGTTTGGATGGTTTAACTACAGTAGTTGATAAAATCGGTGTAACGCGCGAGCAGTGGTTGGAGCTTTTGGGTAAATTCCACATGGATCAGGCAGCCCGTGAACAAGTGTACGGCACTCTTCACAGAGTGGTTCTTGCAATTCAAGAAGGCAACACAGCCGCGAAAGCTGCTATCGAACCTCTTTTGACTCCGCGCTATCCGTCACAGCTTTTCGCAGCAGTGGGCGAGGGGCTATTCTTGTTCGTGGTTCTTTTCTTGTTATGGAGAAAACCACGCAAGCCAGGATTTATCGCATCCATGTTCATCGTGCTTTATGCATTGGTGAGAATTGCTGACGAACATTTCCGTATGCCTGACGCACAAATTGGTTTCCAATGGCTGGGTCTAACGCGCGGTCAGTGGTTAAGTATCGCGATGCTTGCAGTCGGCTTCTTGCTGATGTTCGTGTGGGGCCGTTCAGGTTCCTTGAAAATTTCCGGTTGGGGCCGCGGTCAATCTATCCGATTGAATCGTAAATAATTAGTTTCAAAAAAGGGCGGTTACAAACCGCCCTTTTTTTTGCCCGGAATTCGAACTGAGCCCCTCCCAAAGATCCTATAGGCAACATTAAACCGTCAGTGATTTTGCATAGTTAAAGCTTATGATGAAACAAGTTTTACAATGTAATAACACTGTAGTATTATGGATCTAGTAGAGTTTGAATGGGATGATGCCAAGGCCGCCTCCAATCGACGTAAGCATGGTGTCTCTTTCTCCGAAGCAGCAACTGTTTGGAAAGATCAGTGGGCATTGGAGATTGCTGATCCTGACCACTCAATTTATGAAGATCGTTGGGTGCGAATTGGAATGATAGCGGGCTCCAAAGTCTTGGTTGTGGTGTTTACGGAATCTGATCCAGGACTCAAAGTCAGAATCATTTCTGCACGTAGAGCGACTCAAAACGAAGAACAGCAATATTTTGCGAGAAGAATATGAAAAAAGAGTACGATTTTTCAAAAGCAAAACGCGTCCAAAAAAACAAAGAGGTGAAAGTCATAAAAACTTTCCGTCTTGATCCAGAAGTTTTGAGCTGGCTTGAAGCGGAGGGCGAAAAACAAGGAATGGGCTATCAGACTTTTTTGAATTGGTTCTTGTTAAAGTCCATGAACTCCCAGGAAAGTTTTGAAGATCGCCTGGCAAAGCTTGAGTCGGCGATATTTAAAAGGAAAACATAAAGGAAAACGGTGACACTCATTGTTGGTGAGCCCCCTTTATCGAATAACCTAGACACTGTGCGCATTATTGCCAATCTGCCAGATAGCGTTTGTTTTGTGGTCATTCATATCGATGCGATGTTTAAAAAAATTGAATATCGCCACTCGAAAACGACTCCTCAAAAGTTTGAATTTCTGTGCTTCGACTTTGCCAGTATTTTCAAAATACTCCTCTTTTTTAGTCTGATTTTTTGACAAAATTTTTCAATTTTGCCTCTACGCCGCGAGGGCGCTTGTGAGGCTCGCACTTTAAGTCTTTTCACTCGTATTTAGGACCTCTTGATACTCGAAAATTGCCGTGCTCGCAGTCCCGTTAGGTATTGCAATTCAAGGTGCCGGAGGCTTTAATTAGAGTATGAAGAAGTGGCTTATCCCGGGTATTGCAATCTTAGTCGTCATCATCGCTGTCGCCGTTTATCAGGTGGTGGGTGAGGGACCCAATTACGGAGGCACTTCTTTAAACTGGCGACAACTGGGTGAGTTGGACTACATCACCGGGAAAGCCCCGGCCGAGTTGCTGGCGCTGGATAATAAGTCGGTTAAGTTGCCAGGTTTTATGGTGCCCCTTGAGGACGAACAACGTCAGGTTGTGGAGTTTCTTTTGGTGCCAAGTTCCCAGGCGTGCATTCACGTTCCTGCTCCGCCGCCGAATCAGATGGTTTTTGTGAAAATGAAAAAGGGTGTGCCAGCAATGCAGGGCCCAATCTGGGTATATGGCACGTTGAAACTCGTAACCAAGCAGTCGATGTACGGTGACGCATCCTTCGAAATAACAGGTGAGGCGATAGAGCCTTACAAATAGGAGGTAACATGTTCAAGGCACTTTTTATTTCAGTAGTCAGTTTGGCCGCACTGGAATCTCAAGCCCATGCTCATGGAGTGGCAACGATAGATGTTGCGTTCGATGGCAAGAACGGAAAAATTCAGTTTCATGCACCAGCTTCCAGCATCTATGGCTTTGAGTATGAAGCCAAGTCTGCTAAAGATAAAGCGAACAAAGAAGCGGGTCTGAAAAAATTTAATGATAAAGTAAATGACTTGTTTCAGTTTGCAGCGGACAACAAGTGTGAAGTGAAGATGGACTATAACGAAGTCGTGCAAAAAGAAAAGCACGCCGACGTGAATGCCACTTACAATGTCAGCTGTGAAGTGGCGCCTGCAGGTACTGCAGTGACGTTGGGAGTTCAGGATGTGTTCAAACGAGTGAAGGCCGTGAAGGTCAACGTAATCTCGGGTGACACGCAGAAATCCCAGGAAGTCAAAAAGAGCGGAGAAAAGGTTGAGCTCTAGTGAGTCTTTGATTGAAATACGGAATCTGGAATACACCTATGCGGGCGATAAGAAGCCCACGCTGGTGATTCCGGAATTCACTGTGCAAAAAGGCGAGGAGCTGTTTTTGTACGGGCCCAGTGGTACCGGTAAAACCACATTGTTAGAGGTTCTTTCGGGAGTCATCTTGCCCACCAAGGGCAGCGTGAAAATTCTGGGCCGGGATCTGGCGACAATGCGCTCTGCGGATCGCGATGCGTTCCGTGCGGAACACATGGGTTATGTTTTTCAAAGTTTCAATCTGATTCCGTATCTTTCTGTGATTGAAAATATCGAATTGCCTTTGCACCTAAGCCCCGTGCGCAAGTCGCGCCTGGGAAGTGTGGACACTGATATGGTGATCCGCGCTTTGTGCGGTAATTTGGGCATTGGTGACTTGCTTGATAAAAAAGTCACTGAACTCAGCGTGGGTCAACAGCAGCGTGTTGCCGTGGCGCGGGCTTTGTTGGGGAAACCTGACTTGTTGTTGGCGGACGAGCCAACATCGGCACTGGATGCCGACCACCGCGAGAAATTTTTGAAGCTGCTTTTTGATCTCTCCGAGCTTTATGGCACGACTGTGGTTTTTGTATCCCATGATCGTGGTATCGAGAATTTATTTACCCGCTCATTGTCGCTTGAGTCGATTAACAGGACATCGTGATGATCTTCTTGAACCTGGCTATTAAGTCTTTAAAGAACCGCGCGTTTGCGACCTCCATGACGGTCCTATCTATCGCACTGAGCGTGACACTGTTTTTATCAGTGGAACGCGCCCACCGCGCGGCGGAAGAAGGCTTTACTCAGACGATTTCAAAAACCGACCTGATTGTCGGTGCCCGCAGTGGTCCGTTGCAATTGGTTCTTTACACTGTTTTCAATATGGGAACTCCAACACAGAATGTGTCTTTTGAATCCTATCAGGAGCTGCAAAAGCATCCGGAGGTGGCATGGACGATTCCTTATTCCTTGGGGGACAGCCACCGTGGATTCCGCGTCGTTGGCACAAACGCCGATTTCTTTAAACACTATCATTTCCGCGGTGATCAAAAAGTTTCTTTGCAGTCCGGAAAAGTGATTGAAGGCCTTTGGGACGTGGTTGTCGGTTCCGAAGTGGCCCGCCAGCTGGGTTATCACTTGGGTGATAGCATCGTAATCGCTCACGGTGTAACGAAAGGGGAGGCGGTAGTTAAACATGATCGCCGACCTTTTAAAATTTCTGGCATCATGGCAAGCACAGGGACGGCATTGGATCGTTCCGTTTATATCAGCCTTGAAGGTATGGAAGCTTTGCACATGGACTGGCAAGATGGCGCTGTTCCAAGTAAGGAAACTCCGGCTTCACAAATTAAAAAAGGAGACATCAAGGTTGATAACATCACGGCTTTCTTTATCGGGGCGAAATCGCGAATTTCCACTCTGAAAATGCAGCGTGAAATTAACGAGTATAAAAAAGAGCCATTACTGGCGATCATCCCGGGCGCCACTTTAAGTGAGCTATGGCACGGTCTTTCTTATGTGGAAAACGTTCTGCGCATTATCTCGTGGATGGTGCTGGCCGTGGGCTTTATGGGAATGTTGATTGCACTTACGACAACACTGAACGAACGCCGTCGTGAAATGGCGATCTTGCGTGCGGTCGGTGCAAGGCCTGGTCAGATTGTTGGCTTGCTGGTTTTTGAATCTGCAGTGCTCACGATCACAGGCGTGGTTTCCGGTGTGATTTTGTCCTTACTTTTGACAGAGTTCCTGAAGCCTTGGCTGCAAAATAGTTTCGGCCTTTATCTGGAAGGCTCGGCAATCACGGCACAGGAATTTATCTATATATTTGTGGCGATCTTTGCCGGCATCCTGATTGGACTTATCCCAGCCCTTCGTGCGCAGAAACAAGCCCTTAAAGACGGGTTGAGCGTTCGCGTCTAAGTTTCCTGACATTTCCCTGACACAATCCTAACGGCGTGGAGATTCATCTCCACGTAGGACTTTGTTAGTTTTCTGGTATCCATATATCGGAGGATAAAATGAAGTTCCTAATCATGAGCGCTGTCGTTCTTAGCGCATTTGCCGCAAAAGCGGAATCCCTAGTTAAAATTGATGGTTCCAGCACAGTATTCCCAGTGACTGAGGCAGTATCTGAAGAATTTCAGGCGGCAACTAAAGGTGCGACTAAAGTGACGGTTGGTGTTTCTGGTACAGGCGGTGGCTTTAAAAAATTCTGCCGGGGTGAAACAGATATTCAAAATGCGTCTCGTCCGATCACGAAAGAAGAGATGGCAGCGTGCCGCACTTCCAAAGTGACTTACTATGAATTACCAATCGCTTTTGACGCGATTGCCATCGTGGTAAATCCAAAAAATGACTGGATCAAAGAAATCACAGCAGCAGAACTTAAGAAAATGTGGGAGCCAGCTGCTCAAGGTAAAATCATGACTTGGAAACAAGTGAACGCGAAATGGCCTGACGAAAAATTGACTCTGTTTGGTGCTTCAACTGACAACGGTACTTTTGATTACTTCACTGAAGCGATCGTTGAAAAGTCCAAGTCTTCCCGTGGCGATTACACGGCGTCTGTTGACCACAACACTCGCGTAACGGGTGTGAACGGTGTTAAGGGCGGTTTGGGTTACATTCCTTATGCTTACTACCTGACTAACAAAGACAAATTGAAACTTGTCGGTGTTGTAGGTGGCCCTAAAGCTCCTTCTAAAAAAGCTGTATTGCCAACGGAAAAAACTGTGATGTCCGGCGAATACAACCCTCTTTCTCGTCCGATCTTCATCTATGTTTCTCATGAGGCTTTGGCAAAACCACACGTAAAACAATACGTTGATTTCTACCTGGATAATGCGGCTGAAATGTCGAAACAAGTTCAGTACATTCCACTTCCAGCAAACGCCTATAAAATGGCGAAAGAGCATTTGGCAAAAAAGAAAACCGGAACGGTTTTCGCTGGTGAAGCACACGTAGGTTTGACGATTGAGCAGATCCTGAAAAAAGAAGCGGCTCTTTAGGAACCTCTTTTTAATAGACTTGGATTTTGACCCTCTATGAGCGGCAGTCCCCTGGGGCTCCGCTCATTTCCTTTTTAGGCCGCTTTGACTTTCACTTTGTCAGCAGATTCTGCTTCATAGTCAGAGTAAGGCGTCGTCACTTCAACGTACTTGTCGCCCGCTTTATAAGCGCGCACCTTGTACATTTTAATCGCTTCAGAACGACCTTTTACTTCAGCTGCACCGGCCAGTTCCACACGGAAATCTTCGCCCACTTTATCGATCACTGAATCCGTTACCAGCAAGTCTGCACCGAAGGCTTTTGTAGAGGCCTCGATACGGGACGCGGTATTTACGGTATTACCGATAACTGTGTACTCCATACGCTCGTCAGAACCGATGGTTCCTGAGATCGCAGAACCCGCATGCAAGCCCATACCGATATTGATCGCAGGCTGGCCGCGACCGATGCGGGCTTCATTCAGTTTTTCCAAGGCACGACGCATTTCCAGGCACGCGCGAACCGCATTGTGAGCATCACGGGGAGTGCTCTTAGGCGCGCCCCAAACGGCCATGATCGCGTCACCGATAAACTTATCCACAACGCCACCATGGGAGTTGATGATTCCCACCATCACCCCAAAGTATTCATTTAGCATTTCGACGACTTCTTCTGGTGAGCGTTTTTCCGAGAACGCCGTGAAACCACGGATATCCGAGAAGAAAACCACCACGTCTTTGGATTGACCACCGACGCCGATGTCTTTACCGATCAAGTCTTCAGTTACTGCCGAGCCGTGGAATTTCGAGAATAGGTTTTTAACCTTATCACGCTCTTTCAGGCCCTCGGTCATGTGATCAAAGGCCACGGCCAAGTCACCGACCTCGTCATGGGATTTCACCTGGTCACGGGCTTTAACGTCAAAGTTACCTTTAGAAACCAAGTGGATTAGACCCGCCAATTTTTCAATCGGGGAGGTCAAAGTCATAGAGAATAAGAAGATAAAGAAGATCGCCAAAGAAATGGCGGAGCCTGCGACAAAAATCGAACGGCGCTTAACTTCGTTGGATACTTCCAGAATTGCCGCTTCAGATGTTTGCGAGATCACCATCGGACCATAGGAAGTTTTGACGGAGGCGCCAAAATAGTTTGAGCGCGTTTCCGGATCTACGAACTTCGTTTGATATTGTGGAGACCGGGTGGTCATGGCTTTGGAAACGAACGGGTTCGTCACCATAGACATGCGCGAGATCGCTTTTTGCTCGTCCTTATGGGCCAGAATTTCACCTTGGCGATCCAACAGGAACTGAGTGCGCTCGGATAAATCCGTAAACGGCTTTTGCAAAGGTGCCAGCATCACATCAGCTAAAACAACGTGAGTGATTTTACCTTGGGCATCTTTCACCAATGGAATACCAATAGTCACCATAGCTGGCGCATTCGGATAAGAAGCGTTTTTAATTTCAATTGAACCTTCGGCCACGTTGCGTACCGGGAACTTTTGCCAAGCGCGAACATTCACGAAGTAAGACGAGCCCAATAGGAACGGTTTTAAAACGTCTTCTTTAACCTTGCGAACCACAGTTTCTACTGCAGAGCCATTTAGTTTTAGAACTTCCAACGAGACAAAGTTTTTGTCTTTGGTAAAGTTGAAATCAAGATCCTCAGCTGCGGCTTCGCCCTTCATCAACAAAGATCCATTGGTGCGGGTCTTATCTACCAAAGAGGCGATGATATTATCCACTTCCTTGGCTTTCGCTGATGCAGATTCAAGATTTGCGATGTCGACCTGCTCTGCAGATTTCTTTTCGAAGTAATTCGAAGAGATGAAAGTGATGGCACCTGTCGAGGCCACCAGAATCAGGATCGTTACCGTGATGAGTTTGGTTGAGATGGGTATTCTCATTAGAAACTCCATTCCGCGAAGAAGTTGATATAGTTACCGACAACGACAGACTCATTCACATCTCCGTCCAGCGCAAAGTTCGTCGAGGATGGAACCGCTTTATAGGACATGCGATCTTCGCGGCGGGCATAGCCTACAAGTCCTGTAAAACGGTTGCTGAATCTGTAACTGCCTAAAATTCCAAATTGTGTGGAAATGCTTGGGTCGATGTCCTGATTATTAGGCGTTGAAACCTTCATCACGGAAGCATAGACGTGGGCATTTAACTGAATACCGAACTTAGGGGAGAGAGAGTACCAGTACTCAATCCCGCCATGGGGACCGATGGCGCTGATGATTTGATTCTCGGAAGTTCCCGTGAATGGATCACCAATGGTTTCTGGGATTTCTTTGTAAAAGCCACCCATTTGATAGCGAATTTCACCGCGGTCACCCACAGGCATTTTGTAAACTGCATTGGCTTCAGCCGCAGCAAAGGTGCGGATTTCACCATTGATGGTGAATCCACTTAGATCCACGATGGTCAAGAAACCCCAAGGTGAATTTTTGGCATTCCAACCAAGACCAAGGCGACCGGTGCCGCCAAAGGCATCGTAAGCAACGGCAGAGTTTTTTTCAGGGTTGGAACCTTTAAACTGCATATCAGTAATCAGGTAACTTGCAATTCCGTACCAGCCATGGGTCTTTTCAATCGAACGACGCACCAGAGCCGTGTATTCAGCTGCCGCCGAGCGGTCGCCTTCACGAACATCAAAAGTGATTTTTGACGCTTGCGAAGTGGGGCGAAGTTTCGATTTGGCTTTGATAACCATCTGATACTTACCACCTTCCCATGACGTATCAAAAGGAAGAGAGTCTTCAGTGTAGTTTTCAAAAGTTTTAACGATTTCCCATTTTTTTGTTGCCGGATTTGCGCGGGCGACGATCACGTCATACTCAGAAATATTATCCGGGCGGGACCATTTGATCTCACGCACGAATTGGGATTCAGGTTTACTGATAGTAGGTGGGGTAACGGCTTTACCCATTACCGTAAACGGCGCAACTGTTGTAGCGTCACTGGAAATACCCTCGGCATTTCGAGCCGTGACTTTCCATGTATAAGGAGTTGCCACGGGCAGAGTGGTCTTAAAGCTTGGTTCCTTCAAAGTCTCTGTGATTTTGGTTTTACCGTCTTCAGAGGAAAGTTCAAACACGTATTCGTCAGCTCCGCCGACGGCATCCCATTTGAATTCCACTTCCGCTTTTTCATTTTCATTGGAAGTAATTTGTGACTGCGGAGCCGGTGATTTCAAGTTGGCATTATCCAGGCCCACGTTGAATTCACTTGGCGGAGACCATTCGCCGGGTACGCCACGATAGTCACGGGCGCGAAGTTTCATCATATACATGCCGGGTGTTAAGCGGCCGTTCCAGACAGCATCTGAAGTTTTGAAGCTGAAGGTTTTTGGCTTGCTGGTGTCACCGGCTTTTTTCACTTGAGTCAATTCGATGTCGTAACCTTTCGCGCCGTCAATTTGCTCCCACTCGAAGTTGACAAGGCGACGATATGGCTCGGCCTTAGCGACAACTGCGCTGCAAAGGAGAATTGGTAAAAGAAGGGCCGCGAAAGTTAATTTCATCAGTTCACTTTAATCTTCTTCAGTGTTGGTGCTTTCAGATTTGATTTATCCGGCACAATCAGCTTGCGTGCGGTACCAGCTTCGCTGGGGCGTCCGAAAGAATCCTGGGCTGAGATCATCACTTCATATTCACCTGGCAATAAATTACGAATCGTCGTTGAAGTATTTTTGTACTTCGTGCGTTTTAGTTCCTTACCGTCTTTTTTAATAACCAGTTCATAGTCAACCGCCCCCTCAATGCCATTCCACTCCAAAGCGGATCTACCATCCATTGAGGCTTGCAGTGGACCTTCAGCCGGGATGAAGCCCGGCGATTTCAGAATCGGCATCGGAGTGACAGTGACTGCCTGGGAAGTACCTGCACCAACCACTTGGCCATTTTGATCCACGGCTTCGATGGAAGCGATGTAGCGTCCTGGTTTTGGTACCGGGCCCGAGAATTTGTTTTCTTTTACTTCTACCGCAGGAACTGATTCGGCTGATTGAGTTTCATCGTGCAGGCGAACGCGGTAAGCACTGACATTTTTCAAGTTGCTTGCGCCCCATGTGAAATCGGCTTTCGGTGCTCCCACGAAATACTGAGTTAGCTGTGTTTCCAGCATTGTAAATGCCAAAGGTTGCACTTCTGGTTTTGGCGGCGCTGCTGCTGCTTGCGTCGCTTCTTTTAGCATTTCTGTGTATTTCACCGAGAACTTCTGCATCTTACCCAATACAGGTTTATCAGAATCGTTGAAGTACGAAGTCATACGCCAGTAGTAAGTACCTTCTTTTAGGCCCGTCAAAGTGTAGCTGTCTTCAGCTGCAAAGGACTTGGTTGTCACGGGCTGAGTGAGGCCTGCATCAGACCAAACCTGCAAAGTCATCTGACGAGTGTCATCACTTTTTTGCCACTTAAAGGTCATATCGAAAGGATCAGTGTTGGCTGGGATTTCCACATCAGCTGTCGGAAATACAACGGTTGGCGCATAGCGCGCCTGAATTTCAGTACGATAAATCGGGGATTCACCCAAGACTTCGCCTGTCGGCGAGGTCGCAACGAGTTTCCAATAATGACGACCAAAAGACAGAGCTGCCGTAATAGCGCTTTCTCCAGCAGGAGCAGACACCAAAGGTTTTAAATTACGACGGCTGTTGCCAGTCCATAGTGCCACTTGTGAATCAGCAGGGAAGCCTGTCCATTTAAAAGCAGTCGGTTGCAAATCATCGGCATCCATTGCAACAGGTTTGTTCAAGCCGGGTGACAGAATTTTTACAGCGTTCTTATCAAACTGCAGGCCCGTTGCACCCAAAGCACCAAAACTACCGGTGGAGATTTCTGTGCTCTTACCATCTTTGGCTTTTACTGAGGCTTTACCCTCTAAGACTTGGACATCGACGGAATTTCCGGAACCTTTGGAAAGAGAGGCAGAAGCCTGACTTAGATCGACTTTACCGTTGGCCGAGTTTAACACGAGCCCCGGCGCATTCGTATCCGCTGCTCCGGCTTTGGCATTAACGAAAAGACTACCTTCCATCAAATCAAGTGCAATTTCGCCCTGGGATTTTTTGATAACGATCAAAGATTCCGGTTCCAAATCCAGATAGCGGTCCGAATCCGTGAACTGAATACGCACCTCGCCTCGATCAGAAGTACGAATAGCTTCGCCGTCGTAAAGGGGTTCTCCGGTATTTACCAATTGCCACAACAAGCGGGTGGCCTGACGACGTTGAATGTCATCAACGACTTTGCCAACGTAAGCTAATGGTTTTTCATTGGAATGAGAGTTTTGTTGCGTGCCAGTGGATTGATACCAAAACCAGGTCAACGCAAAAACAGATGACGAACTGACTGCGGCGATACTGAGCCTCTTCCATTGATTTTTCATCTGTTTCCTCCTCATCCTTTTTTCGGAAAATTTCTCGATTTTTTATAGGGGGCCAAAAGACTTGGATTGTGACTGGAAAATGGTCTAGTATGTTACCCATGGATAACAGAAAGAACTATATCACCCCCGAAGGTCTAGCGAAGCTCCGGGATGAGTACCAGGCATTGATGTACGGAGAGCGCCCGAAGATTGTTGAAATCGTTCAGTGGGCGGCCAGTAATGGCGATCGTTCGGAAAATGCCGATTATCAATACGGAAAAAAGCGTTTGCGCGAGATTGATCGTCGCGTGCATTTTTTAACAAAACGTATTGAAGACGCTGAAGTCGTTGATCCGAAGCAGATGAAAGGTGAAACCGTTTTATTCAGTGCCACTGTCACCTTGGCGAATGAAGACGGGGATGAGTTGATTTATCAAATCGTGGGCGAAGATGAGTTTGATCCGAAGGTGGGTAAGATTTCCTGGAAGTCTCCTGTCGCCAAAGCCTTGCTGGGCAAAAAATTGGGGGACGAAGTAAAAATTGTTAAACCCTCTGGTGACGAATTTGTTACGATTGAAAACGTGGAGTATAAATAAGCTTCACTTTTGCATGTCAGCAGTTGGTAGAGCGATCCTGGAATTTGCGAATGCAAATCTGATTTGAAACCTGTACAATTTTGGTTATGCAGAATCTAGAGTTGATTCCATGTGATGCTCCATTCTGGGCCGATAGCGGCCATGCTCAAACCTTGTGGGGGCACTTTTTGAAGTCACCGGAACTGGATAGTCCCGGTGAAAGTTTTGATGTCACTTTGCCCGACGGTGATAAGCTGCTTTGTTTCTATCATCCAGGTACAACCGACACTGTGGTAAGCTTGTATCATGGTCTTTCCGGAGACATGCAGGCTGATTACATGCAACGAACCGCAATTCTGTGTCGACAGTTAGGACATACCGTTGTCCTGGTTAATCACCGTGGAGCAGGTCCCGGTATTACGACGGCCCGCCATCCTTATCATTCAGGGCGTGCGGAAGACGTTTCAGAAGTTATCAAAGTGTTACGTCATAAATTTTTAGGTAAAAAGCAGATCGCCGTCGGTTATTCGATGAGTGGTTGTATCGTGCTTTGCCTGGGGGGTGGTTTTCGCGGGGAACATAAACCAGACGGAATCATCACCGTGAACGCTCCCTTAAATTTGGGCCGGGGTGCACGCACTCTGGGTACTGGGCTTAATCGCATTTATGATGTGCGGTTCGTACATCGTCTTCGTCAAAATATTGATTTCAAGTATCGCATGGGTTTGATTGATCAGACTTACCATATTCCGTGGTGGGCTACAGTGCATGAACTTGATCGGATCTATACGGCACCAGCCTCTGGATTTCGAGACCGCGATGACTATTATGACAGTTGTTCGGCGATTCATTATCTGCACAATGTGGATGTTCCCACATACATGCTGACTGCGGCAGATGACCCGTTTGTGATTGTTCAGGATTATAAGGATGCCACGATGTCGTCCAATATTTCTTTGCATATAGAGCAAAGAGGCGGGCACTTGGGATATCTGGCAAAGAATAAAACTCCTCTGGGCAGTAACAGATGGCTGGATTACTATCTGCGTGAAGCCATCCAAAAAATGACAGAGGAATTTACCGCCGGTTCTTAAACACCGCTTCTTGAAGCAGGTGCCAGCGCTCCTTCCATACAGGATAGGACTTGGAGGTTTTTCCGGAATCGAAAACCGGGATTTCAATGATGCTAAGTGTTTTTAGTCGCACACTATGGTGAAGAGCCGGCGTCAGATACCATCCAGCCATCTCTTTCAGTGGCAGTTCATCACGAATTTTCAGCCATGCGGATTTTTTAATGGCGATCACTTCGCACAAAGGATCCTGCAAAGAGCTCTCGTACTTGTCGCGTAAAATATTATTAAAAAGAATTTCCGTCTTGGATCGGGAGGTGAGCCCCTGAAGGAATGGATTCTCTTTTTTGCGGTAACGGTTTCCCCAACAAAGATCAATCTGATCTTCGGCGACCAGATGTTGCCATAGTTTGAATACATCGCCAAATGGAGATGCCAGCTCTGAATCCAGAATCATCACGAATGGAGCCTGCGCAAGTTCCATTCCTTGATACAGACTTAGTGCGCGGCCCTTTTTTCTATCATTGCGGTGAATAATCAGGACTTCATTTGTGCCGGATTTTTCAGCTTGTTCCCGCAAAACATCAAACGAATGGTCTGCTCCTTGTTCCACTAATGCAATGAGTTCATACTTCATGGGAAATTTTTGAAAGAATGAACGCAAATCCTGAAGAAAAGAGGGGATCGCATCCGCATCTTTGTTCAGATATACCAAGAGAGAGCAGTGAGGGGTTGACTCTGAAGATTCCATCTTTACGATTAATAGCAATGAAATCTTTGCGCGTCACTCAAATCCAGAAATACGTTGTTTGGCTTGTCATTCTTCTTTTGACGATTTTCACCCGTTTTTATCTGTTGCCGAATAAGCCGCTGCATTTTGATGAGGGAATTAACGGCTGGTTTGTCCTGCAAATGAAAACTCTGGGGTTTTATAAGTATGATCCCACCAATTATCACGGTCCTTTGTACTTCTATCTTTTGCGTGGCTTTACGGCCCTATGGGGACACAGTGTCGAAGTCTTGCGATCCTTGCCCGCGGTATTCTCAGTTTTTAGCGTGATGCTGTTCACCTCTCACCTGATCCGTTCCCGCATCATTTCCTGGAGCATGGTGTTCCTGTTGTTTTTTAGCCCGGCCTTCTTGTTTTACGGACGCTCGGGCATCCATGAAATGCCGTTCGTATTTTTTCAGTTGTTGTTCGCGCTGGGGATGCTGCGCTGGTATGAAGAGTCCGATGGAACTTCGTTGGCACTGCTGCTGACAGGTGTGATCGGGATGGCAACCCTTAAAGAAACTTTCGCGATCACGTTGGCATCGTGGGTTGTGGGGCTGGCGTTCGCAGGTCCTAAAGTCATTCGCCAGTATTTCAATTGGGGAAAAATAAAGTCTGCGTGGTCCCGTCGTTTAACCTACATGGTGGTGATGCTGCTATTGGCGTTTGTTTTGCTGTTCACTGGTTTTTTGCGAAATCTTCCAGGTCTATTTGATTTCGTAAAAGCATTCCTGCCGTGGATGAAAACCGGTGTGGGGGAAACAGGTCACAACAAAGAGTTCCTGTACTGGATTAAATCCATGGCTCAGGCAGAGCCTTTGGCTTTGTTCGGCGTGGGTATGGCTTTTGTCGGATTGATTTCCAAAGATGCGCGCCTGCGAATGGTGTCTGCATTTTCCCTGTTTCAGCTTTTGATTTATTCATTGATTCCGTACAAAACGATCTGGTGTATTTTGACGCTGGTGTGGGGATTCTATTTAGTGTTGGCGCTATATGCACAGCAGATTTTCCTGCGAAAAAATTGGCAGGGCTATGTGTTTGGTTCGATCCTAATGATCGGAACGGTGGGAAGTGTTCGCAGTGACTGGCGCGCAGTGTTTTCTCAACCCATCGACATGTCTCATCCCTATATTTACGTGAACTCCACTTATGAAATGAAAGAGCTGCAGGACGCAACTTTGCAGGTGGCGCGTGAAAATGCCGAGCTATTAACAAAGCCAGTGCAAATCGGGATGCGTGAGCAATGGCCATACCCATGGGTTTACAGAAATTTTAAAACTCACTGGGACATCTGCGCTGATAATGTCATTGCTGGTGCGTGGATGTATTATTGCGACGTTGCGGGTGAGTCGGCTGTGGAGCAAACTTTGACTGAACCCTATATGAAAATTCGTATCATGCTTCGTCAGCAGCGCGAACTAACAACTGTGTATCTGAAAAAGAGCCTGTTCGAGGATGTTTATAAAGCCTCTTTCGAAACCGTAGGCCCAGCAAAGGAGAATCCGTAGATGTCAGGTTTAAGTTTTTTATTGAATGTACTGGTTACTACAGCAGCAGCGGCTCCGGCGCCCGCAAATGTCACTCGCAAAGTCGACTTGAACCGGGATCTAAAGGCTCCGGGTTTTGTTAATCTTTATGATTTGGATGCAAAAGCTGTTGCTAAGCTTCCGGTACTTGCGCAACTAAAAGCCCACGAGATTAACGGTCGCTGGAATGAATGTTTAAATTTATCCGGCCGTGTGTTTGCGATTCAAAAAGATCTTAAAGGTTGGGTGGGGCAAACCTGGTTGCACTGCCTTAACAAAGCTCAGGAAAAGAAAACCAGCGCAGGTCAGGAGGATCGCGTACTGACAGCGATTGCCCGCCAGTGGAATCTTTTTGAAGACGGTCCCTGGGCCACAGATTTATGGAATATGTGGGTAGGACAGGAGTTAAATTACTTAACTGCGGAAGTGGCCAAGAAAAATCGCAAAGTTGAATATCGTATCGAAAGACTGTTGGATAATTCCGATAAACTCAGCCGCGAACAAAGGTCTTTGTGCTATCAGCTTTTGGGCGATTTTGCTTTAAACTCGAACGACTATCCCCAGGCGCAATTTCTATACGAAGAAGCACAAAGCCTGAAGGATTCCAAATATCTGACTGAAAAACTGGAGTTTCTGGCAAAAACCCGTAATCAAACAACATCAAGCACTTCCACGGCGCAAATTGAGGCGATCGGGGAAGACGGAAAACTGGAAGAGCGTATTCGCGTTTCCTTAAAGCAAAATGATTTGATCCCGGCGCTAAAAGACACTGTGCAACTGTTAAATCAGTTTCCCAGCAGTCGCGCGGCCCGTCGCTTAAAGGACAAGCCGTTGGAAATTTTTAATTCCATCAATGACAGTGCTGTCGCGGCAAAGGCGTTGGAAGAAATGAGCGAAGCAGAAGCTTCACGGCTTTTAGAGTGGGCGCAAAACCTGCACCGTCGTGGCGAATGGGAATCAGGCTTAAAGCTTGCTGAGAAGTCTTACGAAAAAAATCCGAGCGCTCCGACAGTGGTAAGTTCTCTCTGGGTGGCCTCAAGATCCGCTCACTTTCTTGGGCAGTATGATAAAGCGTTGGATCTATACAGCAAGCAAATCGTAGTCGCAAATGGCTCTGATGAAAGTTCGGAAGCCTTGTTTCGATCAAGTTTAATTTATTATCGCAAACAGGATTTCACGACGGCTGCAGCCTTGCTGGAGCGTCTGGTACAACAGGGGAAAGATCGTTACGATCTGAATGCGCAATACTGGTTGGTTCGCTCTCTACAGACTTTTAGTAAAGAGCGCGCTGAAAAAGCCACTCAGGCCTTGATCGAAAAATATCCGTTTTCATATTACGGCATGAGACTTCGCGCGGAATCCCAGGCGGGTAAACTGACGTGGCCAGATGTTGCGGCGAAAGATTTGAAACTTACGAATTCTTTTTATCTGGTGGGTACTCAGAAGAAATCCTGGGATCGCTTTGTGGCCTTGTCGGCAGCCGGGTGGGTAAGTGAAGCACAAACGGAGCTTGGTGATTTACCAGCGATGAAAGAGCCGACATTAAAAGCTTTGCTTGCGGAAAAATTGGCGCAGCGAGGTCAGTACTTCACAGCGATTCGCCTGGTGAATGATGCGATGGAAAATGATCCGCGTCTGCGTCAGCAGCAGTTTATTAAATCGGGATATCCGGAAGTATTTACGACTTACTATCAAAAAGAATCCGATCGCTATGGAATTGATACGGTGTTATTGCGCAGTCTGACTCGTCAGGAGAGTGGCTTTAACATGAAGGCCGTGTCGACTTCGAACGCGTTGGGGTTGATGCAAATGATTCCTCCTACCGCACAAGACACAGCCAAGCGTCTGGGAATGAAAATTGAAATTCCGGAAGACATGTTTCGTCCTGAGATCAATATTCCGATGGGCTCTTTCTATGTGTCCCAGATGTTGGACCAGTTCTCTCAAAACGTGCCATTTGCGCTCGCAGCATATAACGCAGGACCCTATCGTTTGAAAAAATGGATCAATGCACGTCCTGAGGTGGCTTCTGCGATGACAGAGCCAGGATCTTCGCCAGAAGCGGAAGTCTGGGTTGATGAACTACCGTGGAATGAGACGAGCTTTTACGTGAAGGCGATTCTAAGAAACACTCTGCTTTATCGAATGATCGGTAAGGAGTCCTATGTGGTTCCGCCAATTTTGTGGCAAGACCTGCTTACTAAAAAGGCAAAATAAGTTCGTTGTTTTATTGTAAAAGTCCTCTGAGTTTTGTAGCCTGAAATCTGTTCGGAGGACTCATGAGGAGACTAGTTACATTAAGTATCGTCCTGGGCCTGCTTTCGGGTTGTGTTCATAAGGAAATGAACGGCAACGGAGATCAGGCGGCTGGGAATGCAGGCAACGGACCGGCGACAGAAATCAAAGATATCGGCTCGTTCCGTTTGTCAGATCCTGAGGGTCCCAAGGTCGTAGACCAGGAATTGGATGTTATCCCTACAGAAATTAATCCACTTGTTGAAAAGTGGATCACTTACTTCCAGGGCCGCGGCCGCCATCACATGGAAAGATATTTGGCGCGTTCTTCTCGCTATGAAAAGCTGATGAAGAAAGTTTTGCGCGACAATGGCTTGCCGGAAGACATCTTTTACATCGCTTTGATTGAATCAGGCTTTAGCTCCAATGCAACTTCGCATGCAGCAGCAGTGGGTTACTGGCAGTTCATTCGTGGGACAGGCAAACGCTACGGTTTGGAAATCAATCCATTCGTGGACGAGCGTCGTGACCCGGTTTTTGCCACTCAAGCAGCAGCAGAATATTTCAAAGGTCTTTATTCCGTTTTCGGTTCCTGGTATTTGGCCATGGCTTCCTACAACGTGGGTGAAAACCGTGTAAAACGCGAAGTGATGAATCACTACACGCGTGATTTCTGGGAGCTTGCCCGCAAGAAACGTCTTCCAGCTGAAACAATCAACTATGTTCCGAAATTTATCGCAGCCAAGTTGATCGCTAAAGAACCGGCTAAGTACGGTTTCGAAGACATCGATTATCTTCCACCGATCGAATTCGATCACATCACTGTGAATCAGCCGATCAACATGCGCCAAATGGCGGAGAAACTAAACCTGAACTACGAGGACTTCAAAGCATTGAATCCCAAGTTCAAAGGTGAAGTGGCGATCCTAAAAGGCAGCGAACTTGTTCTTCGTATTCCACCGGGTTCTACTGAACTTGCAAAAGTGGCAGCGAACGAATCTGTGGTTACTGATTTGAAGTTCATCGCGGATAGCGGTGATACAACAACATACAAAATCCGCAGAGGCGACAATCTTAAGTCCATCGCTCGTAAGTACAGAACTTCTGTGGCATACATCCGCGATCTTAATGACTTGCCAAGAAAATCACGTCTGACAGTGGGCCGCACGATCTACGTACCAGATCGTACTCCACTTCGTGATCGCTCTGACCGTAAAAACAACAGCACTATGTCAGCTAAAACCAATGCAAAACCAGCGGTTGAAAAATCCGTTGAAACAGCAGCGGCCGATTTGACAGGGGGTCGTTACTACGTGGTTCAATCGGGTGACTCTTTGTTCTCGATCGCACAAAGATATTCGACGTCAGTAGCTGAGCTTCAACGTGCCAACAACATCAAACGCAAAAGCAAATTGAAGTTGGGCATGAAACTAAAAATTCCAGGTGGGGACAGCAGTTCCGCCCGGGAGGTAGCCAAAAGCAAAGTACACGTAGTCCGTAAGGGCGACAACTTGACTGATATCGCTGCTAAATACAACGTAACAGTCGGCCAGCTAAAACAAAAAAACAAGCTGCGCAACCCAGCCTCCCTGATGGTAGGCTCCAGAATCAGAATCCCAATCGCAGACGCGAATTAAAAAAAACCACTCGAGAGAGTGGTTTTTTTATTGGGTAACAGTTACCTTTTTGTACTGCTGTGCAGAACCGTTCGGTTTTGATATGCGTTATGAGTTCTTCTTTGGAAATCATTTATTTCGAATAATGGATTTCGATTCCTCGGCCTTTGAAATAGGCCTTCACAGTTGATTGAACTTCTCTGTGCTGGCGACCTTTAAGCTCTCCGTCGAAATACCTGTCTAATATGTACTGCGCATTTGATTTAAGGGGTTCTCTGAACTCGTCGTTACTACCATGTATTATAGTGAGCATGGAAGTGTCTGCTAAAAAATATTGTTGATCTACGTAATTTCCGTAAATTTTTGCGTGGAGATCCGTTTTCTCAGGAATTTCATCGAGGGCTCGTTGAGTTGCATTCAAAAGATTGGAGATATCACTGGCGTTGATTTTTCGATCACAAGGAAGGGCTGCCGGTGCCCAGTAATATTTTTTGCAGAATGATTCTTTAAGCAACTCCGACTCATCTAAGAAACTTTGGTATTGAGATACGGCAGGCTTTGCTGCTCGGCTAAAATACTCGATTCTATCCAAGGATTCATTCGGTAGTGGATCGGACATGATTTTTGCCGTCAGCATTTGCATTGTCTGATTCGAGATCTCTAGAATTCTTTGGTCTTTTAAATATCTGAGTGCTTCATGAATAATCAACGCTGTCTGATGAAGCTCTGGAAGAGAATTAAAATCTGTGGCGCTAATGTTAACTCCAAAACCCGAAACATAGAGGGCAACCATTTTTAGTTTTCCAGCTGGAATGTTCGCCTGAGCGGGTAGGTAATACTCTTTGGGCAATGATGCAAATGTTCCGTTGTGAACGTAAACAGTCATTCTATTAAGTGCTGCACCCACGCGGTCGATAAGCGCAGGGGAAGAGTTAAGCCACTTGTCGATCTGTCTTGATGCTCGTCGCATGACTGGTTGGTCAAAATTTGACAGCAGAGAAATCCCAATCTTCCGGGATCTTTCATCTTGGACAAAACTATTTGAATTCATGCGGCGATCTGCAAACGCCGAAGGGTTGTAAAGATAAAGATCCAATAAGCCCGGTCCATTCGGAGTATTGACGATTGTTCCTCCACCCGTGTCTACGCCTCCTAGAGCTTTTGACGAGCCAGAGGTATTAAGCATTTTTGAAACTTGTTGGGAAGCGGTGACAGGCTGAACGGCACTGTTTTTTTCTAGGGACGAGGTTACTGAGTATTCCACTTGCGCCACGGCGATATTTGTCCCAAATAGGCAAAAGATCGACGTTAATAGGGCTAAAAAGCGCACGGTTTTCATCTGAGCAGGCTCCATTGTTACTTTGGCAAAACTGCATGAAATATGCCCTGGTTTCATAGGGGTTGAAGTTTTCATAAACTCTCCTGTTGGTTGGGTTTAAGTTCTAGGGAACTCGTTTTGGAGAGTTATACGGATGGGCGACGCGATCCGCCATATTTTCTTAGTCTAAAGTTAATTTAAAAATATACCGATAGTATATTAAAAGTGGCAACATACTGAATATATGGATATTTTTGAATACAATGATTATAGAAAAATGCTTCAAGATTGGCTGGTTTTGGAGAAGAAACAGCACAGGATGACGGCTTCATCGTTGGCAGAAAGGGTGGGGGTCCATCCCACTTTTATTTCGCAGGTTCTGAAGGGAGCCAAGGATTTTAGTTCTGAGCAGTGGCTGGCGACTTGTAGTTTGATGAAGCTTTCAGAACTTGAAAATGATTATCTACAGGTCTTGCTTCAGCAGAATCGCGCGGGAACCAAAGAGGCGCGCGCCTACTTCCAAAAAAAGCTGGATGAAATTTTAAAAAGACGCCTGCAGTTGCAGGAGCGGATGAAGGATCACAAGCAACTCACCGATGAGGATCGCGCCGTCTTTTACTCCAGCTGGATTTATTCGGCGGTCCGCTTGTTTGCAGCCTGTGAAGGTGGTCAGACACTTGAACAACTGGCAGAGAAATTCCAGATTTCAAAAAGTAAAATGGAAGAGATCCTGGGCTTTTTGTGCAGAACCGGATTATGCAAATTTGAAAAATCAAAATACCACATGGGTGAGCAGCACGTACACGTGCCCGCAAATTCTCCATTTGTGGTCAGGCATCACACGAACTGGCGTTTAAGAGCGATCAATTCCCTGGAACAAACCACACCGGAGGAGTTGAATTTCACAGCGCCAATGTCGATTTCCAATAAAGATTTTACGATCATTCGCGAAAAAATAGTAAAGCTAATTCAGGAAGCCGTCGAAGTCGCCAAGGCCTCCAACTCAGAAGATCTTGCAACCTTGACGATAGACTTTTTCAAACCCCTCAAGTAACAGTTCCCTTTTTGTACTGCTGTGCATAACCGTTCGGTTTTGAGATGCGTTAAAAAGCTCAACTTCAAAAAGTGGTTTTGTTTTTTTGCTCAGGCTGGTTCACCGCCTTCGTTACTCGTCTATGATGAAATGTGAAGTGGGGGAGTCATGACAATCTACACAGTAGGTTACGAAGGTTGCGACATCGATGAGTTTGTAGCAGGTCTTAAAAAGAACAAAATCAAACGAATCATCGACATTCGCCGAAACCCCGTCAGTCGCAAAAAAGGCTTCTCTAAAAACAAACTGGCCGCTGCCTTAGCCGAAGAAAACATAAGCTACGAATACCTGGGCACCGAACTCGGCGTGCCCTCCGCCTGGAGAAAAGCAGAAAAAGCCCATCTCATCACCCGCAAAAAAATGTTCAACGACTACAAAACCAAAATCCTACCCAAACACCCAAAACAAATAGAAGAAGTAGTCCGCCTAGCAAAACAAAAAGGCCGCTCAGCCCTCCTATGCTACGAAAACGAAGCCACTGACTGCCACCGCCACTACCTAACCGAAAAAATAAAAACAAAACACCCAGCCACCAAAGTAAAAGACCTAAACGTCCTCCCAAAGCAAAAATCCTTGGGCCTAGCAAGTCTCTAACCTTCTAACCTGAACAAAAGGATTGGGCGAAGCCTCAATCCGAGAGATAACAAAAACAACTCAATGAGCCCGATCCTTGTTTATTCTTTAAAGCTTCAAAGAAAGAACGTCGTAGGTCGGATTGATGGATAGGCGTGTTCCTGTAAAAGTCGACCTCCGTCGGCGCATGGATGCGCGAACCGGCGCAGCCGGCGACGGTGAGCCAAGGATGGCGTGTCGACGTTATAGGAACACGCCTATCCAGCAAGCTGATCAACCGAACACTAAGTTTTTAAAGTAATTAAAAGAAGAAAGAAAAAAAAGTGCCTAAGAGGAATCGTCTTTGATAACTCTTAGGCGAGGGGAATGAAACCAATCCTTTGTAATAAAAAGACCTTCCATTTTGCACACCTCTAAGTTCCCTTAGGTACTCTGTGACCTTTGGCAGCTGGCTGGCAGTGAAGCCCCTGTAGCTTTGCGCCCCATGATTTCCCATGGTTTGCCTTGAGGCAAAGGAAGGATCTAAATCCTAACGAGTATAACCCTAGGAACCTCCTTTGAGTTATTCGATATGATCCTACCAGTTCATCATTCTTTTACGAGGCCTGAACCCTGAACCTCGATTTAGCAATCCTTGTGTACGGTCGTCACTTCGGTGCTTCATCATGATGGTCGTGGATACGATGTTTCATCACTGTCCTCCTTTAGCTGGCCCAAAAAGCATTCACCCGAACAAGTCGAGTCTAACGAGCCACTCGGTTTCAACTTTTACAGAATAGCTCGAATTTATTTTTCGACAAAGTGATGGACATCATTTTCTCAAAACAGTTCGAAACCTGTCTCACGGAGGGAAAGCTAGAGTGAAAGCACGGCGGTATATTCGCCAATAGGAAAAGGGCACCGCCACGGTGGCAGTGTCCTTTTTGGTAGGTGAGCGGATAATTAAGCCGATGTTAATAACAAACACGGCCGTAGTAGTACCAGCCCCAGCTATAGCAGTAACAGCTGTAGCCCACAGGAGCCCATTGATTCAGATAACACCAGCCATAGTTTGTACAGCATTTGTTGCCGTAATAGTATTTGGCGTCGGCTTCGTCTTGTCTTGCCATATCCAAAACTTCTTGTTCTTCAGTGGTGCTCATCAAGCCGGATGATTGAGTTTCAATAGGGAAAAGAGGGCGATCGGCGGGAAGTTGAGATTGCGGAGCTGCATTCGCGGAAAGCGCAAATGCAAGGGCCAGAGTAAAGGTGGTTAGTGCCTTTCTCATAAAATCCTCCTTAATTTTTTGCGATAACTATTTACCGCAAACAGTTCCAGGATAAACTTTGTTGCCGTGTTTGCAGTAGCAGTCGCTGCCGACAGGGAAGTCTCCCCATCCACAGGCAGGCGCACCGCCTACGGGACAGCAGACACCCATAATTTGCATATCATCACTGGAGCTGACGGTTTCAAAACCCTCGACCGATTGTGAAGAATAAATTGTAGAAGCATTAGAAGGTGAGGAGAGTGCCGAAAGAATATCGACGTTTGTTGGCGCAGCCATTGCCGCCATTGAAAAGGTCATTCCGGAAATAATTGCGAATATCAGTGCTTTCATGCTTTGCCTCGCAGTTATAACGGCCACAAGTCTATTGTCCCTCTTTTGTCTTTCGACTTCCATATTCCGCAACAGACATTGTTGCGGAACATGAACTGGACAGACCGATGGCCGACAAGTTTATTGCTGAATTAGCGACAAACGTGACCAGAAACTGTAGCGTCACCACCACGAGAGCACTTACAAGGAGTGCCAACATTGTGGTAAGAGCTCAATTCACAGAAACCACCACCGTAAGATTGGTAGCAGCAGTATTTACCTTGAGTTTTCCAAGCAAGTGCTTCAGCAGACTCAGCTTGGTCAGCAGAAGTAGCGTACACTTCAGAAGCTTGAACAACTGGAAGTTCTGGCATTGCGTATTCAGCTTGTGCAGAAACGCAGAAGCCTAGTGCGATCAAAGTAGCAGCGAAGAATTTTTTCATGAGATCCCCCTCAATATGGTTTTCGGCTATTCAACAAACAAACCAAGACGATGGCAAGTTGTAAAAGCTCAACTCGGGGGGATTTCTGCTCGCAAATGTTTACGGTAAAATCTCACGCAGTTTGTCAGCAACGGCCATGAAAGCCTGTGCCTCAGCGCCATTGCTGTTCGCCTCAACGATCGGAATCCCGGCTTCACAAGCAAGGCCCACAGATGGGTTGAATGGAATTTCCCCAAGCTTTGCAATACCTTTTTGTGCTGCGTAAGAATCCATCTCGCCCTTAGGGAAGAGCTGCATTTTTTCGCCATTCACGGGATTAATCATGTATGCCATGTTTTCGATCATGCCTAACAACGGCACGTTTACGCGTTGGAACATGTCCACAGCTTTTTTGACGTCAATCAGTGCAACGTTTTGCGGCGTAGAAACCAGAACAGCGCCAGCCACTGGAACCTTTTGCGCCAGAGTCAGTTGAATATCACCAGTACCCGGTGGCAAATCCACAACCAGGTAATCCAACTCGCCCCAGTTCACGTCACGCAGGAATTGATCCATCGCTTTGAACAACATCGGACCACGCCAAACGACAGCAGAATTTTCTTCGATCAAGAAGCCAATAGACATCAGTTTGATGCCGTAACGTTGGATCGGTTCAAGTTGATTCGTATCGGGGTTGATTTGAGGTTTCTGAGAAAGAGAGCCCAACATGCGAGGAATACTCGGGCCATAGATATCGGCATCAAGCAAACCCACTTTTGCTTTACGTCCCAAGGCCATAGCAAGGTTGGTTGCGACGGTGCTTTTACCCACGCCACCTTTGCCCGAAGAGACCGCGATAATATGTTTCACTCCGGGAATGGAAGTTTGTTTTTCAAACGGATTTGGTGCAGCCATTTTTAACGGACTCCTTGCTAATTTTGAACTGACAACGAATAATAGACTTTACATGAATAGCCAAGATTTTTTGACGTTGAACCTTGTGGGAGCAGGGGCATTCGTTGTCTGGTACCTTTTATCCAGAGGTGGGAGTAAAAATCCTACGCGCCTGGACATGAATGCCAAGGACAGCGCGCCGCCTCTGATCAATCCCGAGCCCGCTGCGAGCATCACCCAAGAGGTGGGGCCTGTGGCAGCGACGCGACCAGCGGTTCACCCGGACTTGGCACAAAGAAAAGCAAAGAATCTAAATGTGATCTTTTCCTATAATTCCCATACCTGGGATGCCTATGAAGTGCTGGGGGTTCCAGCAGGGGCTTCCATTACGACCGTCACAGAGGCCTATCAGACGCAAATAAGACGCTGTGAAAAGGAGTCCATCGAGTTTTTCGAGACTGCTTATCAGGCGATCCTCAAAAAGACCTAATCGAATTTTAATTGTCTCATTTTTAAGCTTTAAGGACTGACCGGACTTGGCGTGCTCCAGATGGCGCCGACGCCTGAGTTTATGGCACCCTTACTCCAGGTCATAAGATTGCCATTTTTTATTGCGAATGCCACGGCACTCCAGCCTAGACTGATTTGAGAATACACATCGACACCCAACGCCGGGACGGTTCCGGGCACTCTGTTTTGAGTCGATCCTGTGAGGAAGTAAGAATTTTGTCCCCAGCATTTTGCCTGTCCGTTGGTTAAGACTCCGCAGCTGGCGCCGTCAGAAACAGAGACGCTCTGGTAAGAAGAGCTGCCATCGATGGTAATTGGAAAAATCCGGGTCGTGTTGGTATTGTCTCCAACCTGATAGTTACTATTACCACCCCAACATTTTAGCGTATTTCCTTCAGTTATCGCGCAGGTGTGAGAACCCTGGTATCTTGGGGTAGCCACAGCAATGTAATTGACACCCGTGTCGATGATTGTTGGAGTGTTTTTTCCAGTCGTCGTGTTGTCGCCCAATTGACCGTTGTTGTTCTGACCCCAACATTTCAAAACCTTGGAAGTCGTGATACCACAGGTGTGAGTGCTGCCCGCCGAAATTTCGTTGTATGTTTCAGTGCCATCAATTACCACGGGCGAAAGTTGTGCAATTGAATTCCCATTGCCTAGTTTTCCGCTTGTGTTTGTACCCCAGCATTTTAAAAGTCCCGCCGTCGTAATCGCGCAGGCGTGGTTGCTTGAAACAGAAACTTTTTTATAAGAGACACCACTATCGACCACGACCGGATATTGAGAGCCCACTGCGGTTCCATTACCAAGTACTCCCCAAGTGGCAGTTCTTCCCCAGCATTTTAAAGAATTGGTCGAAGTAATACCGCATGCTCCGCCTCCCACACTAATTGAAAGATAAGCGGTACCAATATCCAGAGGAACCGGCGCCGGTCTATCGGTGTATATGGATTCTATTATATTTTGATCTTCACCCCAACAGTAAACTGCTCCGGTGCTGGTCAGTGCGCAGGCGCTGTCCATCCCGGCAGATACAGCGGCTGTCGTAACTGTTGAAGGCAAGGAAACTTTCAATAGAGATGCGTGAGCAGTGCCCGTGCCATCTCCTTTTACACCTCTGTCAGTTGCGCCCGTGCCGACACCCCAACAGTTTAAAAGTCCAGCTGACGTGATACCACAGCTTGCCAGTCCTGAGGAAACTTCCGAGTAAAGAACCCCTGAATCATAAACGGTTGGAGTCATGTTAGAGCCTGATTGACCGTCAAGGCCCGAACCCCAACATTTCATAACTCCGGTGGAAGTAATTGCGCAGGATCTGGTTCTGCCCGCGGCTACTTTTGAGTATGTTACTCCGTTATTAACGACAATGGGTGTGGAAGACGAAGCTGATTGACCGACAGCAATACCGACACCCCAACATTTTAAGACGCCGGCGGTAGTGATACCACAAGTGTGGGAAGTCCCTGATGATACAGATTGATAAGCCGTAGCACTGTCGATGATAACCTGATTTGGTGCGGCCGTCGTCGTACCATTACCGACTTGCCCATTTGAGTTAGCACCCCAACATTTCAGCTGACCGGTACCACTTACAATAGCACATGCTGTAGAGCCACCCGCGGAAACAGAGGAATAAGAAGTCCCGGCATCAATGACGACAGGGCTTAGTTGATCTGTTGCGCTGCCATTTCCTAAAGATGAAGCAAGTCCCCAACATTTAAGAACCCCGGACGTAGTGACGCCGCAGGTGAATGCATATCCAGCGGTGATCGATGCATAGGTTTCGCCAGCGTCGATGATCAATGGAACATTCGAGCTTGCTAAATTACCCGTGCCCAAGCTTCCTGCAGTATTACGACCCCAGCATTTTAAAACTCCGGCAGTTGTGATCGCGCATATATGTTGAGTTCCACTGGAGGCAGTGACTTCTTTGTATGAAGTGCCAGCGTCGATCAGTATTGGGGTCGGAGAGTTGACAGTGGTGCCATTGGCCATCTGGCCATCGTCATTGAAACCCCAGCATTTTAGTTCATCTTTTTTAGTGATGCCGCAAGTATTCGAGCCACCGGCCGAGACTTTTTTGTAGGTCACGTTGTCAGGATCTTCGTTATCGACAGCAAGACGACGGGCAATGTAGTCCGAGCCCAGCTCGTGAGCAGGCGAATCTGTGGAGCTAAGTTGGACTTGCACAACTTTCGATGTGTTGGCGGAGCCATTGCCTGTGTAAGTGTATGGAATAGAAGCGGTGGTGCTGCCTGCCGGAATCGTGATGGTTCCTGCTGGCAGATTCACATCCACACCGGAAACCGCGGTGGTAAGCGACCCAAGATTATAAGACAGGTGAATATCATAGACCGATGCCGGAGAAATCGTTAAGTCTAAACTCTGCGAAGAAGTGCCACTGCCTTCGGAGAACATATCAGCTGGTTTTGTGAAGGAAATTACGCTGACAGTTTTTACGTTGATCGAAGCGGAAGGCCCGGCTGCTGGGGCTTGGTTGCCAACTGCATCTGCGGCAGTGCCGGCAACAACCGACAATGTGTACGACCCTGTTTCCAGACAACCGATTACCTTTGCGTAGCGGATCGAACCTGTACCCGTTACAGTTACGCCGCAACCTTGAGTATTACCACTTAAAGTGATGTCGGAAGCGTCAAGGCTATAGCTGGTTGCTCCCGCATAAGTAAGAGTGAAGCTTGCTTCGTAAGTAGAATTGTAAACGATTGAAGTGGAAGGAGAGGTGATTGCTAAAGTAGGACCGGTATTGTCGACCGTCATCGCCGTTGCTGAAGTGAATGCCGGAGCATTCACAGCGCCGTGAATAGCTGTATTTGCCTTAAGTGCGGCCGATACAGTTCCATCTCCCGAACAATTGGTGACCGAAAGAAGACGTTGGTTTGCAGACACTGTGCTAATAGAAGCCGTACATCCCGAAACGGTTCCATTCATAGTCAAAACAACATCTGAATCTGACAGGGATATAGTAGAGAAATCACGATAAGTGATATTGCGGGTGAAAACCGTAGAGCTATTTCCTGTTGTTGGAATCCAGCCACCCCAGGTGATTGCGGGAACTTTGTTATCGACCGTAACCAAACCAGGGCCGGCTGCTGCCGTCAAGTTTCCAAGGGAATCTACCGCAGTGCCAGCCGCAATATTCAGATTCAGTACGCCACTGGTGGTGGTGCAACCTGTGACGGAGATAGTTCGGGTCGTAAGACCTGTGCCTGTTACACTTGCCACACAGCCCGCTGAAGCACTCGACAGCAAGACATCCGAAGCTGAAAGTGTGATGCTCACGGCGTCTGTATAAGTTACATCCCAATAGTAGGTATCTAAACTGGTAACGCCAGTTGAAGTTGCCGCACCCAAGGAAATTCCCGGGCCCGTATTATCCAAAGTAACTGATGTAGACGGTCCGGCAGCAGGGGCCTGCACTCCTGAACTTGATGAAGCGGAGTTGGCTGCAACAGAAATATTCATTGTGCCGGTTCCAGTACATCCTGAAACCGTGACGGTACGAACTAAACCGCTTCCTGATATAACCGGTGTGCAGCCTGCAGGTGCAGTGCCGCCGAAGGAGATATCGGAAGTTGTAAGCGTGATAGCGTTTACATCGGTGTACGTGACGGTCCAGCTAAAAGAATCGGAACTATTTCCCAGAACCTCCGAGAGTGGTGCAAGAGCCAAAGTCACAGTAGGAGATGTCAAAGGTCCGACATTCCAGGAAAGAGTGTTTGAAAGTAAATTGCCATTGCCGGCAAGGTCGGCAACTTTCCCTGCGGGAAGCGACAATGTGACTGCTCCAAAAGCTGTCACCGCCACAGTACCCACATAGTTGAAACCTGATTTAACCAGCGAAGTAACAGTGCCATTTGTAACTGTAAGATCGGATGGTTGAACTGATTGCGAAGTTTCTTCCGTCAACGTCAAAGTAAATGGTAACTGCATTGCCGTGGTCGGACTGCCTTCAGTCGAACTCAATGCTGTTGTCGGGGGAGTTGAGTCAATCACAAATGAAAGCTCATTTGATTTCGTACCCGACGGGGAGTTAACCCATACTTTAACGTCACCTTCGCTGGAAGGAATGATTGTAAATGTATAACTGGAGCCTGTGGCAACCAACGAGTGCGCGGTTCCATTTGTGACCTGAATGGACGAAAGAGTCACCGGATCGGAGTTGGTACTTTGCAATTCAACTAAAATGGAATTTGATTTTGTGACAGTGGGCTCAGATGAAAAGATCGCCAAACTTGAAGCATCAAAAAGACTGGCATCAAGGGAACATGCTGCCAGTGAGAGTGATAAACACACCCCCCAGACTGCATACGCGACAGCATTCCGAATAACCCGACCAAGACGTTCCATAGATAATTATTCGGATTGTTGTCGGGGAATCTATAGTTCCTCTGTTTCATTCTGAAACGAATCAAGGAAACTTTATGAATGTATTGCGCGTTTTTAATAGTGAAAATTTGAATTTATTTTGAATAGAGGCAGCTATAACCCTGAGTGCCCCGGGAGATATGCTCCCAGTTAAATCCAGTGCGTGCCGTATCGAAAATCACGATATCTTCGCTTAGAGGCAGACGGTCTGCTCCGAAAAGCAATTCTTCTTTGTTGTGCACGTATTGATCTTTGATTTGGGCGTGGGCAAGCATTTTGCCAAATTCTCCGCGCACGGGTCGCTGGATTTTTCCGATTTCACAAATCTCGCTTTTGCTTAAAACCGTATCACCGTTTTTTGCAACCAGAGCAAAGCCTCGGCATTGCTCAATCCAAGTAACGGAAGACGGACAGTTGTCAGCGCCAGCCACCAGCTTGTAAATGCCCTGACGCCCTTGCCATAAAACCTGCGGAGACTTCGAGGCAAAATCGCTCGAAGTCGGAGTTCCGTAGTTTGAAATAGTCAGTCCCAACATGAGACAGCAAAGGATAAAGCGCATGGAGTTCTCCCGTTAAGGAGATTAATAGCAAAGGCTATGCTTTGATCAGTTGCATTCAGTTCCACGTCAGAGGAGATTTCTCAAGTTGATCCGCTTAAGAACCACAGCAGTGCCGATCCTCGGCAGTCAATCAGGCAATCAATCGTGTGCGGTGGCTGATCAAGGTTCGTTCTTCGGATTGGGCATATGCCTTTCACGATCTTTATGCTTAAAACACCTGCGCCGGTGTTGCTATGTTTCATTGCCCTGGATGTAATTCAAATTTGTTTGACGTGATTTTCGACTGCGGAGGTTTTTCTATACGCCGTGATATTTCTATCGCAGGGGAGCGCCGTAAATGTTTTGAAAGTACGTCTTACAAAGGTGTTTGTGCTCTTCTGTGGCTGTGTTTTTTGAGGATTCTTAAAATGCTTTTCCAGAATAAAAACGGGCCAAGAATGCGCTTTTAAAAATGGGTATATAACTTCTTTAACAAGAACATAAAATTAATAAACTCTCTGCACGACAATCTAAAGTTATACGCGCATGAGGGCTTGGAGATGTAAGATGAAACACCTATCTAACAACCAACTTCTAGCTAAAGTAAAAGATTTAGTTCAACAAGAACGTCGTATTCAGGTTGAATTTTTGCGTCACCTTCGCGAAGTCGAAGAACGCCGGCTGTTTTTGGATATTGGCTATGGCAGTCTTTTTGATTATGTGACCAAGGAGCTTGGTTATTCTGAAAGTGCCGGTTACCGTCGCATTCAAGCGATGCGTTTGTTGAAATCCGTTCCGGAAGTGCAGGAGAAAATCTCTAACGGTGAAATGACTTTGACCACGGCTGCCCAAGTGCAGAGTTTTATCCGTATGGAAACAAAACGCGAAGGTGGTGTTTCCGTTGAATGCAAGCGAGACTTGGTTGCGGCAGTTCAAAGTAAGTCATCTCGCGAGGTTGAGAAGATCTTAATTAGTCATTCCCCGGCAGCGGCGCTGCCTGCTGAAAGAGTTCGCGCTTTAACAGAGACTCATATGGAAGTTCGTCTGAATATTGATGAGCAGTTGCGAAGAAAGCTTGATCATTTGAAGGGACTTTTATCTCACAGCCAGTACGATATGAATTATGCCGAACTTATTGAACTGTTGGCCGATCGTGAGCTTAAGAGATCCGATCCAGAACTTCGAAGAATCAACTCGGAACGTATGGTATCTCATTCAAAGCCTCAGCCTTGCGACCGCACTGCGACACCGGCGCCGAAAGTAATATGCAATATCGAAACTGAAAGTAAGAAGGAGAAAGTAGAAACTCAGACTGAAATCAATAGGGTGGCTTCTGAAAATTCAAAGCCTCGCCAGCGCTATATACCAGCGTCGATTCGCAATCAGGTGTGGAAAAGGGATGGCGGGTGTTGTGCTTATGTCAGTCCTGAGGGGAAAAAGTGTGATTCGCGATATCAAATCCAGTTCGATCATATCCAGCTTTATTCAAAAGGTGGAGGTCACTCCTTGGAAAATCTGCGGTTACTTTGCGCAAATCATAATAGGAACCGCGCTTTTTAACTTTTAGGCAGGTGATTGTTCAACTGGCTATTAGTGGGCCTTGGCAGTGACAGGTTCTTTGTAGTCGGGCATTAGTTTTCCGCGGTGGCACATATAGCAGGTTGCGGTCGGGCCCTTTTTACCGTCAAAGCCATTTTCTTTTAGCATTTGAGTTAGTTTCATGTGCTCTTTGCTGACTTTGAAGCTTTTCTTGCTGCCGTCGGTGAAGTTCTGAACATTGTGGCATTCGGTGCAGGTGACACCCAGTTCCCGGGAGATGGTTACCATCTCTTCACGAATCTTTTCCTCGCTTTTCACGAACTTGGGTACGGAATTGGCGTGGCCAACCGAAGCGGATAAAAATAGGCCCAGGGCAAGAGTGAAAAACATGAAAGTGCGCTGCATAAAAATAGGATGTCTTAGGTCCCGGGCCGAGATCAAGAAAGACCCGGATTTGTTGACTGTATCTGGACCCAAGTGTAACTTCCTTACCTAGTAACTCAGACCGTCCTGAGTCCAAAAACAACTAGCAACTCCGAAGCCATCGGAGGGGAAAGTAGAGCTTCATGAGCACTCCTGTTAAAATTAGACCTCTTGCTGACTTAAACACTCTTGTCAGCCTTAGCAAACGTCGTGGTTTTGTATTTCAATCTTCCGAGATCTATGGTGGTCTGGGCAGCTGCTGGGACTATGGTCCTTTGGGCTCATTGATGAAACTAAACGTTAAACGCGCATGGTGGAATGCCATGACCCGCAGACCTGACATCGTCGGTCTTGATGCGGCTATCCTGATGCATCCCCAAGTGTGGAAAGCATCTGGTCACGTCGATGGTTTTTCGGATCCATTGGTGGACTGTAAAGACTGTAAAACGCGTTTCCGCGCAGACAACACAGAATCTTACCTGAAAGATAAAAAATGCCCAAATTGCGGCAGCAAGAATTTATCTGAAGAGCGTAACTTCAACTTGATGTTTAAAACGCACATGGGTCCGTTGGAGGATTCAGCGAGTGTTGTGTACCTGCGCCCGGAAACAGCGCAAGGTCACTTTGTGAACTTCCTGAACTGCCAACAATCTTCCCGTTACAAAGTACCATTTGGTATCGCAGCGATCGGTAAGTCCTTCCGTAACGAAATCACGCCAGGAAATTTCATTTTCCGTACTCGTGAATTTGAACAAATGGAAATGCAATATTTCGTAAAACCCGGCACTGACGACAAATTCTTCGAAGAGTGGAAAGAGCGTCGCTGGAAGTTCTATCTGAAATACGGCATCAAGGAAGAAAACCTCAAAGTTCATGTTCACGAGAAGCTTGCGCACTATGCGCGTGCTGCAGTGGACGTTGAATACAAATTCCCAATGGGTTTCTCGGAACTTGAAGGTATCCATAACCGTTCAGACTTCGACCTAACTCAACACATGAAGTTCTCGGGTAAAAACCTTGAGTACTTCGATGAAGCGAACAAAGAAAAATTCATCCCCTACGTTATTGAAACAGCCGTGGGTTGTGATCGCTTGTTCCTGGCATTCATGTGCGATGCTTACCGCGAGGAAGTAACGACGGATGAGGCGGGTAAAGAAGATGTGCGCGTGGTCATGGGTCTGCACCCGGAAATCGCTCCGTACAAAGTGGCGATCCTGCCATTGTCGAAAAAAGAAGAGCTGACTTCGATCGCGGATAAACTTCGTGATCAGCTGGCAGAAGACTTTGATGTGACATATGACGAAGCGGCTTCCATCGGTAAACGCTACCGTCGTCAGGATGAGATCGGAACTCCGTTCTGCGTGACTATCGATTTCGACACAATCAACGATCAGGCAGTAACGGTACGTCACCGCGATACAATGGTGCAAGAGCGCATTCCAATGGCGCAGTTAAACTCCTACGTTGCGATGAAACTAAAAAACTTTTAGTTGTTAAAGAATCAAAAAAAGAAAATGGCAGTTTCATAACTGCCATTTTTTTTTGGCCGGGTAATATCACAGATGTCATTTGAATCCCCAGTGCGCTTGAGTAAACTTTTATCTATGAAAATATCTTTGTTTGTAGTTCTGTTGATTGCCTTTTCACAGCCGGTTTTTGCAGGCTTGGTTGTTAAGGCCGCAGTGGCTCAGGACGTGCTTGAGTACTACAACAAATATCTTAAGGGCCGTGACCCCTTGACCATCGACAGCTTCAAAGATCCGGGGGCCCGCAGGGATATCGTGGAATTGATTTTGTTTCAGCAGGCATTGTCCATTGGGGGATTAAAATCCAGGGTCGAGTTCGTAGGCTCACCCAGCTACACCCGCACTGTGATGGAACTAAAAAGCGGCTCTATTCTGGCAACCGGCAACACCATTTGGTCCCAGGATTTAGAGGGCGCCGACAATTTGTGGAGCTCGCCCAGCACCGTTCGGCCCGGAGATTTTGTTGCCGGTCTTTATGGTAAACCCGATAGCATTGCCAAATTCAAAAAAATGGAAATTGGTAAAATCAAAAAATTAAACATCGTAACCAGCAGTGTGTGGAAGAGTGATTACAAGGCACTCACCGATGCGGGTTTTAAAAACATTTTGGATGTTCAGCATTGGCCGTTGATGGTGCGCATGGTGGGGAACGGGCGGGCCGACCTGATGCTTTCTTCTTTTCGCTCGACGGATGATTTAAGTTTTACGGATGAAGATATCAAACTTGTCCCGCTGCCGGGTTATAAAGTGGCCTTGGCGGGTGGGCGAGTGTGGTCCTTTAACAAAGACTTTCCGCAGTCCAATCAGGTCATCCAAGCCTTCCGAAAAGGTTATAAAAATTTAGAGGACCGAGGGACCATTCGTAGGGCCTATAAAGAGTGTGGTTTTTTCAATGAGCGGGTCAAAGATTGGAAGTTTGTTCGAGCAGGTTCCTAGTTCATTTCGATTATGTGGGTTCTTTTTTCAAAGTACACCCCAAGTCTCCGAAGATTAACGGTTCTGAATGACTATTTCCGCGATTTTTGCTAGTTGGAACCCTGTTTATTGAAGGGATGTTTCCAATGAAAAACTTGCTGATCGCAATGCTTGTGGTTTTCAATCTTTCTCACGCTTTTGCTGAGGAGTCCGATCTTCCTATTCCGGGCGGTGATGAATCCGGTACTGTTGAACCATTGCCAGAACTTCCTCCTCCGCCTCCTTCTGACGAGTGGCCTCAAGAGCCTCAACCACTTCCACCAGAACAAACTCCGGAACAACCTCCGGTTGAAACAAACCCGACTCCGGTTCCTCCAGCTCCGCCGTCTTCAGGTGTGCCGGGTGCAGATACAGATGACAGACTTTCCGTGGGTGATCGCGCCTTGGTAGTGAATGGTGGCATGTTCCTGACAGGGAATGTGGTTTCCGTATCCCGCGATGGCAAGCTCGTGACTCTTCGTTCGGACTACAACGGCAACATCAGCACTTACAAATCCAAACAAGTCGGCGTATGGCTTCGTTGCTCCAGCAAAGGTCTTTGTGAAGGGCACAAGGCGATGTACGAATCCAATCGTGGTCGCAACTACAACCCGGTAACTATCCTTGCTACGTACTCGAACGGTTGGTCTTTGGTTTCTGAAGACTTCACGGGTCGCAAGTATGTATTGCAGAACAAAGAAATTTTGAACTCTGAAAACTGCAACAGAAAAACTGGCATCTGCCGTGGGCAGACAGTTCTTTCTGAAGCGATGGGTTCTGCGCCGTATTTCGAAGCGCAAGTTTTGGAAGTCTACGCGGGCGGAGTTTATTTGATCAGCACATACACTGGCAGCAAGGACATTCGTAAGAATGGCGACCTTGCAAAACAAGTGGGCTGCTATAAAAAGCTATGCGCTGGCCAGCAAATGTATTTTGGCAATATCCTGCGCGTTTACGAGAATGGTTTCTTTGTCATTCAAGATCCATACTCTGGTAACTTGACTCTGCGCCCTTACCGCGAGATTCGCTAAAAAGGCGCTCTGGAATTTCATGGAAATGAGTGCCTTCAACAAGGGGACTCATTTCGATGAAAGCATCTTTCGTTTTCTTCTCTCTTATTCTAGCTCTGACGCCTGTTCTTCGGGCCGAAATCACAGATCTACCGCAGCCTGGGGACGAGTTCCCACAACCGCTTCCACCAGACACTCCGGGCACGCCACCGGGACCCGGGCCACAACCTGAGCCCCCACAACAACCAGCACCGAATCCAATTCCTGGGCGTATTTCCGTGGGGGACTATGTTCTTTCCGGTCCTTTTGTGGGTAAGCAATACTACACAGGCGTTGTTGTGCAGGTGTCGGGGAATGGGCGCCTGATCAATGTGCGTGATGACCGTGATCGCAAAGTTTATCAGCGTGATGCGCGTTTGATTTCAAAAAGAATGAGATGTGGTGCGCGCTCTATTTGTGAAGGTGATCGCATCGTGGAAGGGCCTACGAATTCCACTTACTATAACGGCACTGTGCATTCGGCGTATGAGCGCGGTTTGTTCGTTATTCGCCGCGATCAGGATGGGCGTTACTATATCCGCGACCAATCCAGGATTCAGCGGGCATATTAGAATAAAAAAAAGGGAGCCTTTTGGGGAGGCTCCCTGACAGGGGAATCAATCGGTCAAACTTCTTAGTAAAGAAGAATTGGACCTTGAGGGCTTGTACGATAAAGGATGCCGTCTACCTGAGAACCAACAACCGGACCGCACTCTAGCAAAACGCCTTGAGATTGGACTTCGTATTTATCAAGTGGGCAGCCGTACGCTGGGTTGAACATGTTGTTGCGACCCGCGAAAGAAAGTTGAGCAACACAAAGATCGCCATCAGTTTGTTGAATTGCGACTACAGTGCCAACGATTTGAGCATCTTCGCGAGTGCATTCGCCTGCAGCGAAAGCAGAAGAACTTGCAAGCAAAGACATAAGAACAACCAGCTTTTTCATAATATCTCCTAGGGATTTATAAACTTCGATCCGGGGGTTTTAGCACGTGCGGAAGGCTTGCTGGGGCAGAGTTTGCGGCAAATGTAAAAACTTAGGGAATGTCTAAAACGCAAACAGCGCACTCCTTCGTGATCTTAGATGTCACTAGTCAAATTTTTTGCTGAGCATTTCTCTCTTTAAGTTGTTGATTTTAGGAAGGATTTTTCGGGCCTGAGGTTTGAGCTTGCGCTCTACTATTGCGAGGGGCGAAGTGTCGTAATATTTCATTGATATTAGGGGTTTAGCATTGTTTTATCTAGGTTCATTCACATCAAGACAGAATCGTTAAGACAACCTGGAAGGGAAACAATGGACCAGAACGTCACTATCGAAAAACAAAAATCGAAAACCGCTGTTCCGCAGAAGTTCGTATATTTCTTCGCGGCAGGTGAATCCGAAGGCAACGCAGGAATGAAAAACATCCTGGGTGGTAAAGGAGCAAACCTTGCTGAGATGACTTCTTTGGGAATTCCGGTTCCTCCAGGGTTCACAATCTCTACTGAAATCTGCACACACTTCTATGAAGAAGGTGGCAAGCTTCCAGACTGGGTACGTCCAAAAGTTATCGAAGCGATGCAAAAAGTTGAATCCAAAATCGGCAAAAAATTTGGTGATGTGAATAATCCATTGCTGGTTTCCGTTCGCTCGGGCGCACGCGCTTCCATGCCAGGAATGATGGATACAATTCTGAACTTGGGTCTGAATGATCAAACGGTTGAGGGCTTGGCCAAGTCTTCCAACAATCCACGTTTTGCGTGGGATTCTTATCGTCGTTTTATTCAGATGTATTCCGACGTTGTGATGGGGATGAACTCGTCACTTCTTGAAGTGACTTTGGAAGATTTAAAAGAAGAAAAACACTACAAACTTGATACGGAAATGACCGTTGATGATTTGAAACTTTTGGTTAAGAAGTTCAAAGAACTTGTGCACCAAATGACAGGTCAGTCTTTCCCAGCAGATCCTTGGGAGCAATTGTGGGGTTCAGTTTCAGCGGTATTCCGTTCCTGGAATACTCCGCGCGCGATCACTTACCGCGAACTGCACAGCATACCGGCAGCCTGGGGTACAGCGGTGAATATCCAGTCTATGGTATTCGGTAACATGGGTGATGACTCTGCGACTGGTGTGGCGTTCACGCGCAATCCGTCGACAGGGGATAAGGCTTTCTATGGTGAGTTCCTGATCAATGCTCAGGGTGAAGACGTCGTTGCGGGTATCCGTACTCCACAGCCAATAACCAAAATTGCAGCCGCAGAAGCGGGCGTGCAATCTTTGGAAGAAGCTTTACCTGCAGCGTACAAGCAACTGGTTGATATCTACAAAAAACTTGAAGGTCACTATCGTGACATGCAGGACATCGAGTTTACAATCGAGCGTTCTACATTGTGGATGCTGCAAACCCGTAACGGCAAACGTACGGCGGCAGCAGCGTTGAAAATTGCCTGTGACATGATCGATGAAAAGTTGATCACGGAAGAGGAAGCGTTGCTTCGTTTGGATCCTTCATCGTTGGATCAGCTTCTGCATCCAACTTTGGATCCGAAAGCGCAAAAGACTTTGCTGGCAAAAGGCTTGCCGGCTTCTCCAGGTGGTGTGAACGGTCAAATCGTTTTCACTTCCGAGGAAGCAGTCGAGTGGAAAGAGCAAGGCAAGAAAGTTATCCTGGTGCGTATTGAAACATCTCCGGAAGACATTGCCGGGATGGTTGCAGCTCAAGGTATCTTTACCACTCGCGGAGGTATGACTTCCCACGCGGCCGTTGTGGCACGTGGTATGGGTAAATGCTGTGTTGCGGGTTGCGGAGAAGTTGAAGTTGACTATCGCACTGAAACCATGAAGGTGAAGGGCTACGTTCTTAAAAAAGGCGACGTCATTACTTTGGATGGTTCAACGGGTGAAGTTTATCTGGGCGAAGTTAAAACTATCGAACCAAAATTGGATGCTTACTTTGAGCGCATCATGAAAGTTGCAGACCGCACTCGTAAATTGAAAGTGCGCACGAATGCTGACACACCTAAAGATGCGCAAACGGCGAAAAACTTCGGTGCAGAAGGTATCGGCTTGTGCCGTACTGAGCACATGTTCTTCGGTGCAGACCGCATCGATGCTGTTCGTGAGATGATCATCGCCGATAATAAAATGGACCGCGAAAAAGCCCTGGCGAAACTATTGCCTATGCAAAGAGATGACTTCTATCAGCTGTTCAAAATCATGGACGGTCTGCCAGTGACGATCCGTTTGTTGGATCCGCCTTTGCACGAGTTCGTTCCTCACACTGATGATGAAACCAAAGAATTGGCGAAACGTATTGGCACTGACTATGATCGCCTTCGTTCCAAAGTGAAAGCTTTGCACGAGTTCAATCCGATGTTGGGTCACCGTGGTTGCCGTTTGGCGATCACTTATCCTGAAATTTACATCATGCAGGTTCGTGCAATCGCCGAAGCTGCGTGCATGATGCTGAAGGAAGGTTTGAAACTTTCTCCGCCAGAAATCATGATCCCATTGGTTGCGACGGATAAAGAATTGGATATGCTTCGCGGTCAGGCCGAAACTGAAGTGCGCAAAGTTCAGAATGAAAAAGGTCTGAAGTTTGATTACGCGATCGGCACCATGATCGAACTTCCGCGCGCTGCTTTGACGGCAGACGCAATTGCAGAACACGCTGACTTCTTCAGCTTCGGAACGAACGATTTGACACAAACTACTTTGGGTCTTTCCCGTGACGATTCCGGTCGCTTCCTGGGCTCTTATGTTTCCAGCGGTATTTTGGCTAAGGATCCATTCCAATCCATCGATCAGGTGGGTGTGGGCTCCCTGGTTAAAATGGGTGTGGACTTGGGCCGCCGTATGAAACCGTCTTTGAAGATCGGTGTCTGCGGGGAACATGGTGGAGATCCTGATTCTATCGAGTTCTTCCATAAGGTGGGTCTTGACTATGTTTCTTGTTCTCCGTTCCGCGTACCTATTGCCAGACTGGCAGCAGCTCGTGCGACGTTGTTAAACAAAAAACTGCATTCTTAAGCAGTACAAAAGAGCTCCTATGGGAGCTCTTTTTTTTTGCCCAAAACGCGATGAATCTTTTGAACAAATACAGTGTTGTCCAGTTGGGATAATCGAAGAAATTCCGATAATCAGGTATGCGTTTCTTTGTGTTCCTCATTCTTGGACTTTCATTTTCTTTTGCGGCGTTTGCAGAGGACGAAGGTCGACCTTTGTGGGACTGGGGTATAGGTCTGGGATACGTTCGCTACGCTGATTATCCTGCATCTGATGAGTACTCCCAATTAATGTTGCCGTTCCCAACGTTCCAATACCGCGGGGAGTATCTGCGTGCCGATGACCGCGAGGGTGGTCGTGCCTATCTTTTAAAATCTGATGGATGGTCCTTGGAGTTCTCCGGTTCTGGGCGTTTTCCTTTGGATTCCAGTAAAAACAAAGCGCGCTTTGGAATGGAAGATCTGCCGTTGGTTTTAAACGGGGGACCGCAATTGGTTTACGATAGTGGCGGCACCTGGGAATTTCAAATGGCGACTTTTTTCTCTGCAGCTTTTCGTAATGACTACATTCGTGAAAACGGCATGTTGTTAAAAGCCCAGGTTGTTTATCGTTGGGTTGGCGAAACCCGCGGTCCCTATGATACGCAAATTCTAATAACGGGTACGACCGCTTTAGAGGCGAATGCGGCTTCCAATCAGTACATGGAAACCTACTATGAAGTGGATAGCGGTGATGTGCGTGCGGGGCGTTCGGAATACGCTGCGCAGGCGGGCTTTTTAAATACCAATCTTTCCTATTACCAAAGGTTCGCGTCGGGGCGTTCTTCGCTTTATATCGGCGCTTCGATTTCCGACTATTCCTGGTCAGCGAACCGTTCCAGTCCGCTGCATAAATCAGATTATAATATCGGGTGGGGATTGGGTTACATGTACCAGTTTGGCGAATCGTCCAAACCTTCAGTTTCTCCGGAAGACACTCAAGGTGTGATCAACCGCTATCGTCAACATCGTCGCGATCAGCGATTGATTCCTTTGGATTAGTTCACTACTGACAGCTGTGAGTGATTGAGGCCTGATTGCTTTGGGCCAGCTGCTCGCAGGATTGCGGTACTTTTTCTTTGCTTTCGACTTTCAATTGCAATGCTCTATACAAGTCAGAAGAGTGAACGCTTTTAGTGTTCAGGTTGCGGAGCGATTGCAAGCTGTCCATTAATCCGCAGGCGTAGTTTGCAGTTTGTACCTTGTGGTTATTCTTAAGGTTCATCATCACTTTGGCTGCAAACACATCCGCAAAATCCTCGCTGATGTATTGTTCTGAGCTTTGTTTTCGCGCCAGACACTGATTGGTGGATTGGATCGAGCTTGGGACTGAGTGAGCCTGAACCCCGTGGCCCAACTCATGCGCCAGAATACCGGCTCCCATTTCAGGATGGCGGATCGAATACCAGCTCACCAGTACGTGGCCCGTGCTGGTGTTGGTTTTATCGGAAATATCGGCATCTGGAATTTGCGGGCATTGATCTGGTTTGGCGCTGTCTGGCGAATTGAAAATAGAGCGCACTAAAAACATCGCATAAAGAGATTGAATATCCAGATCTTTCAATCCGTCGATTTCGTCCTGGTGAGTTTTGTTTTTCATTTCAAGGGCACGCAACCACGCCTTGCTGTTTTCTGCAGCGGAAAGTGGATAGTTGAATTTTGCCTGACTCAGGTATTTGGCCGCTTCTGTTTGCATTGGTCCCAATGACTCGATCGCAGCCTGGCGAGTGGTCTCTGCGAGTTGTTTAAAGCGTTCCAGTTCCTGCGGTTGTGGATACAGATTGATAGATTGATAATACTGGGCTTCGCAAGTCGTGGCAGTCATAGCGTTGGCTTGCAATGCCATGGTCGTCTTAATGCCGGAGTCTTCGTAGATTTTGTAAAGCTCGGTTTTGGATAAAGTATGCTGTTCCATCAGTTGGGTGATGATGTGTCGTCCACCGCCAAATAAAAAATGGTCCATCATGCGAATGGCAAAGCCCATGCTGGAAAGGGATTTCGCTTCTTCCGTCGTGATAAGTTCGCCGTTACCGATTTTTGCTGCGATCAAAGGATCGATTTTTTCAGCGCCCTGAATAATACTATTCAACTTTTCCAGAACTGCCTGTATGAACTTGAGTTCATCTTTAGTGGCTTGCTGAAGCTCCACCTTGGGATGCATTTCGGTGAAGTAAGTCCAATTACCCATTTGTCGGAAAGTCATTGTGGCCTTATAGAACGGTTCTTTAGGCAAAATGCTATTCCAGTAAAGATCAAAAGCCGGGAACTTGGCCGAGTTCTTGATAATGTACATCGTGTGAATCACGAAAAGTTGTTGCTCGGTAAGTTCCTGGGTTGGAAAGGCGCGTTCTTTTTCGTTCAGAAGATCCAGTCCCGCGCGGGCTTTCTTCTGAGTTAGAAGTGTATTTTTAGTCAGGACGGGGACGATGTAAGTATCATAATAGTTTTTTTGCTCGGCCGTCGGAGTTGCCGCTTTTTCCACGGTCTTTTTGACGCTGGGGAATTTTTTAAATTCATCACTGCACAGATCCATGGTGCAGGCATATTCCTGGGGATATTGCTGCTTAAGTGATTCCGAGATTCGTGCGTCACCCACAAAGTCGCGGCTTTGCTGGTTTTGCGTTTGCTGAAGCTGTTGCTGTTGTTGTCCAGCGGACTTGGCGGCGGCAACCCGGATCGCATCCTGGTCGTCAGTTTTACGACAGGCCGTCAGGCTAAAAAGCATGGCAGTAGCGATGATAGTCACATGTCTCATTTTGAGACCTCCCAAAAAAGGTTACTCACCTGTCAAAAAATTTGCAGCGCCCTCAAACCTATTGGTCATTCGGCCCTACAAACCATCCTACTCATTCAAGAGAGCAGAGTACGTGCCTGATTGTGTGTTTAAATCGTGGTTTTTTATGGTTTTCCAGAATGAACGAGCCGTTCCACAGAGGTTAACCATCTTTCGGGGAGTGAATATGTTGGTTCACTCACTGCCACGGTGGCGGTAAAAGATTTCGAAGAACTTCCGATGTCAGGATCAATCATGTGAACTTTTTAAATACACTCGAACTGATGCTCGATGGAGCGACGAAGATGGACGTAGGATCTATGATTGTTCAATTTATTCGTACGGAAATATTCATGCAGATTGATTGCCGCCACGGTGGCAGTGAATGATGCTACTATAGTATCCACTTGCAGTTCGCTTAAATCATACAATCTAACAATTACAATAGTTAATTCTAAATACTGGTTTGGCTTTCGTTGGATAGAAAAATTGTGGTTATTCTTTTTTAATCTTTTAAAATTTTGTTGACGGAATAATCGTATCTCTCAGCAGGCTGCGATTGAGTGAATGAGATTTAAAATCTGCAAAAAACGTTTTTCACTTTTGCTCTTCTGAATAGAGCTCTAAATCGCTCACAGAGAGGATTTGCTTAGCGTTAGGCTTGGTGTAAAAAAATGCTTAGAAAAAGCCATGTTATGGTGGTGCCACTTTCAAGGAGTGGTGTGGTGAATCTTAAAAAACTAAATCAAACAGAGTTAGATCAAAGAATGAAATCCTTGGCGCAACGGGAGCGTCATCTTTTGCATGAAGTGCTGCTGACAATTAAAGAGATTGATGCTCGTCGCAGCTTTTTGGATATGGGCTTTGGCAGCTTATTTGATTATCTGGTTCAGTGTGTGGGATATTCTGAGGGAAGTGCCCAGCGTCGCATTGATGCGGCTCGATTGATTCGTGAAATTCCTGAAGTGGCTGCAAAAATTCAAAGTGGGGAAATTAAGCTGAATCAAATTTCCCTGGTGCAAAAAGCTTCCCGTGAAGTTTACAAAGCGCAATCTTTGAAAGTGACCTCTCAGCAAAAGCTGGAAGTCATTAATAGTCTCCACAATAAAAATCATTCGCTGTCTCAACAGCAGGTGGCGGCCTTCTTTGATCTGCCAGTGCTGCAAACTCCGCATCAAACAGTTCAGGCCGATGAAAGTGTTCGCATTGAATTGACCTTATCTAAAGAATTACATGCCAAGATTCAGCATGCACAGGAGCTGCTTTCGCATGCGGTCCCAACGCGGGACCTTGCCCTGTTTTTGGAATACCTAGCTGACAAAGTGATCAAACAGAAAACCATACTAAGCTTGGAGGCAAACCGATCAGAGCCAAAAATAAATATGAAGCTGGAAGGAAGGGGCGAAACTGGTGAATCTTCTAAAGTTTCCGTTGCCGAAGTATCAGCGGGCACTGCCACCGTGGCGGTGGGGAATTTGCCGCGACGGCCTTCTTTGAAGATTGCTAAGCAAATTCGTGGTCGGGAAAAATGTTGTCAGTATGTTGATCCCACAACCGGGAGTCGTTGTCGTAGTACCTGGAAGCTTCAAGTGGATCATAAACGAAGCTTTTGGGCGGGTGGCAATCATCAACCGGAAAATCTGCAGATGCTTTGTGCTGGTCACAATAAAATTAAATATCGAAATGAAGCGAGAGTTCGATACTTGTCTTGAATTTGAAAGATTGAATCGGAAATTTCATGTTTGGGCCGATGCATTCGACTCAACCTCAAAGGACGGTAGTCTAACGCCTCCAAAGTTTAGGCCGATCTTCTGAAGAAGCCTGAACTTTGAAACGGAAGCTGCCTGAGAAATTCTCTGGGAAATTGTGCGGTGCGTACAACGCGTAATGATAACGCAGTGGCGTGCTTGCCAGAGTTTTGCTTAAGTTTTCAGCGAATGCCAAGGTTTTGAAACCCCACAGTTGACATACTTCCGCGCTCTCGAGAGAGTTAAATGGCCTTTGGTCTAGCTAGACCTTGGGCTTGTATATTTTGGGTGGAATGTCGGGATTTAAGATTTCGACACTATTAACTCAAGAGGGGAATATACCTTGAGAATTAAAAAGATTGAACTCATCGGTTTCAAATCGTTCAAAGACCGCACGGTCATTCATTTCGATGCTGGTATCACCGGTATCGTAGGACCAAATGGTTGCGGTAAATCCAACATCGTGGATGCTCTTATGTGGGTTATGGGTGACCAGTCCGCTAAGGATCTTCGTGCTTCTCAGATGACTGACGTTATCTTCGGTGGTGCGGAAGGTTACGCTCCGCTTGGTATGTGTGAAGTGTCTTTGACACTTGAAAACGATGGCGGCCCATTCCCGGCTAAATACATCAAACACTCTGAAATCATGGTCACTCGTCGTCTTCACAGAAACGGCGAGGGTGAGTACTTCATCAATAAAGAACCAGCACGTCTAAAAGACCTGCAAGAGATCTTTATGGATACAGGTGCCGGCTCCAAAGGTTTCTCCATCATCGCTCAGGGTATGATCGGTAAGATCATCACTGCGAAACCTGAAGACCGCCGTATGCTTATCGAAGAAGCTGCGGGTATCACTAAATTTAAAGCACGTAAAAAAGAATCCCAACGCAAACTTGTGCAAACAGATCAGAATCTGGTGCGTTTGCAGGACATCATCGGCGAGTTGAAACGCCAGATCGATTCTTTGCAAAGACAAGCTCAGCGTGCAGAACGCTACCGCAACATCAAAAACCAGATCGAAGATCTGGATTTGTGGATTTCCACAGCACAATACGTGGAGTTGGCTCGCGCGGCTGAAGAAGCTCAAGCGATCTTCAATGAAGCGCAAAGCATGGAAATCGAAGGTGATGCGAATCTTTCGACTCTTCAGGGTCAATTGGAAGTTTTGAAACTTCAAATCCTTGAAAAAGAGAAAACAGTTGAAGAGCACCAAACGGTGTACTTCGATAAGCAATCCACTGTTCAAAAGAAAGAGATGGAGATTCAAGAACTTCGTTTCGAAATTGAACAGGCTCGCCGTAACGAACAAATGACTGGTACGATCCTGCAGGAACAGCAGGCACGCCAGGAGTTGCTGGCTCGTGATAAAGCGACTTTGGATGAGCAAATTACAGAACTTAAGGAAGAAGCAGAAACACTGACTGCGACTTTCACAGAGAAAAACGACATCTTCCAAAACTTCAACTCCCGTATCGGAACAGTTGATGAGGATTTGACGACGAAACGTCGCGAACTATTCGCAGTAGGTCAGTCAGAGTCTTCTTTGGATGCTCGTGTGAATTCATTGGCAGGACAAATCGCTGATTTGACAGATCGTCAGGACAACGAACAACAAGTGCTTAATGAACTTCGCGAAAAACAGGTCGAGTTCGAAGGTCGCCGTAAAAAAGTGATGAACGAACTTGATAAAGAACGCCAAATGCAGTTGGACCTGGCTTCCGATGTTGACTCATTCGAAGCAAATAAAAAGATCCTTTCTGATTCATTGGCCGAGAAAAAACTGGAAGTTGAATCATTCAAAGACTCTTTGAATGAAACGGCTTCCCGTTTGTACGGTCTTGAAAACCTGCAAAACAACTTCGAGGGTTTCCAAGAAGGTGTGAAGCAGGTGATGTTGTGGCAGAAAACCCGTTCTCAAGAGTTGATGGCAGACGGATCTGTCGTCACTCACTTCCAGCCTGTATCTGAGGTTGTTGAAGTTCCAGCTGAGTACGAAGTGGCTATGGAAGCGGCATTGGGCTCACGCCTGCAAATGCTTTTGTCTTCTGATGCCAATATCGCAGTCGATGCGGTATCTCACTTGAAAGAGCAAAAATCCGGTCGTTCCAGCTTCATGTCTGCAAGCGACCAAAACCTGGCTTACAACCGTGCTGAGGCTCCAATCGGTCAGGATGGCGTTCAAGCGATCCTGAAAGATGTAGTTAAAGCGGCTGATAAGTTCCAGAACGCTGTCACTTATATGTTGGACGGTGTTGCGATCGTTGATTCTATCCGTACGGCTTTGAATCTTCGTGCGACTTACACTGGCTGGACATTCGTTACTCTTGACGGTGACACGTTGACGGCTGACGGTGTTTTGACAGGTGGTTCTTCTGAATCAGCTGATTCTGGCATGCTAAAACGTCGCCGTGAAATCAAAGAATTGTCCGAGAAAAAAGACGAATACGCAGGGAAATTGCAATTGGCTCAAATGGCTTTGAAAAAAGTTGAAGAGCAGTTGAACAATGTTGTTAACGATTTCGAAGGCGCTCAAAAACGTAAAATGGATCAAGAGATCAAAGTTACGGAATTGAGAAAAGACCTTGAACGCGCTGAAAACGAAGTTCAAAACGCGCAAGCTGCGGTTGAGCGCCAGGAACGCGAAGTCAAAAAACTGACTGAGCAACTGGAAGTTCAGGAACAGAAAAATGAAGAGTTGAACCAAGCCTTGATCGAAGCTCGCGAGAAGAAAGTTCTTCTTGAAGGCGAAGTTGAGACTTTGAACTCTGAACTGAACTCTGTTCGTTTGGGCTTTGACGGTCTTCAGGCGGAAGTAACTGATCTTCAGGTAAGATCTGCTTCCAAAACTCAGGAATACCAAGGTGTTCTAAGACAGCTTGAAATGGTTACTAAGTCTTTGAATGATTTGGAAGCGCAGCTTGCTCGTATGAGCGAAGAAGCTGAAGGCTACAACTCTCAAATGACTGAGAGCCAAGTGACTTTGGAAGAAAAGAAAATCGAATTTGAACGTCTGTTGGATGAAGTTGAGCAATTGAAATTGCAGGCAGCTCGCACAAAAGACGAATACGAAGTGATGTCTGAAACAATTCGTGCGATCGAGGAAGAGGCTTCTGCTTCTCAACGTGCCCGTAATGAAAGACAGCACAAAATGAACGACTCTCAATTGAAGCTTGAACAGGCTAAAATGAAAGAGCAGTACCTGATCGAGCAAATCCGCGAGCGTTACATGTTGAACCTTCCGGACGTTATCGAAAAGTACATCAACAAGGAAGGCGACTTCCTTGCAGCTGACTCTCAACTGAAAGAGCTTCGCGAGAAATTGGCGAAGATCGGTGAAGTGAACTTGTCAGCGATCGAAGAATACGAAGAGACAGCGACTCGTTACGAGTTCCTGACAAAACAGCACGCCGATTTGACAGAGGCGAAAGAGCAACTTCGTAAAGTTATCGATCGTATCAACAGAATCTGCTCTAAACGTTTCAAAGAGACGTTTGATCTGGTTAACGAGCGTTTCACTCGCGTATTCCCAGTACTATTCGGTGGTGGTGAAGCGTGGTTGGAACTTGTTGAAGAAACAGAGAAGAACGAAGCGGGTATCGAGATCATCGCTCGTCCTCCGGGCAAGAAAACACAGAATGTTTCCTTGATGTCGGGTGGTGAGAAGGCGTTGACTGCGGTAGCGCTGGTATTCTCGATCTTCCTGGTAAGACCATCTCCATGGTGTTTGCTGGATGAGGTTGACGCTCCACTTGATGACGCCAACGTATTCCGTTTCAACGACCTGGTTCGTGAAATGGCAAAACGTTCGCAAATCATCGTCGTTACCCATAACAAACACACGATGGAAGTTGCGAAGAAACTTTACGGCGTGACTATGCAAGAGCGTGGCGTGTCTACAATGGTTTCTGTATCCCTACAGGATATTAAGTAAAGAAATTTGTAAGTCAAAAATTGAAAACCCAGGTGCAAAACACCTGGGTTTTTTCGTTTCTTAAGACCGCGTACTAAGGCCCCTGATGTTTGATTCTGGGAGCTAACGTGCACTGGTGGTTGCCTGCTGCTTTTTGCTGCAGTAGTGTGAGCAAAAAAAATGAGGGTTGTATGTTGATGTTGTTCACGGTTGTGGCGATGGCGTTCTTTTCTTTTACAGCGTTTGCTTCGGTTAAAAAAGCGGCTCACGCGGATATTTCCATGAAGATCAATGCTTCCACGGCCCAGATCAATCTTGAGGAACCCAGCAAATTCAAACTTGGCCAGCACGTTGGAGTATATCGCGAAGACTGCCATGGTGGTCGCTTCTCTGTTTGCACAAGAGACCGTGTGGGTTCAGCTAAAATCACAAAAGTTCATGACCAGAAATACGCCGAAGTCACAATGGACAAAGACGTCTATTTTGAAGAAGGCTATGTCATTCAAAATGATTAGAATTTTCAATCAACAATAGTTAACAGTACCAGAGTCTGTGGAACGGTCCAGAAGTCCTTCCCAGGCCAAACCCCTGTTGCTTGAGATTGCGCGCATAACTATTCTTCAGATAGCATTAATGCAATGAAGTTAAGGGTGGGCGCAAATGTGTTTACGTCTTTTTAGTTTTCTTCTCTGCGCGCTGACCGTCAGTGCAGCTATTGCAAAATCACCGCAAAAAACTCATATCATCACTTTTGAATTTGCACCTTACATCAGTAAAGACCTTCCAGGCGGGGGAGCCGTAATCGCCGGACTTAAAGAGCTGTATCGCAAAAACGGTCAGGAACTGGTGGTAACATTTGCGCCAGTCATTCGCGCTAAAAAGCAAGCCGTTGAACGCAATGACGTGGACGGATACTTCCCCGCAAACCCCGAGAACCTTCAAAAAAGTTTTACCTTATCCCGAATCATTCATAGCAGCAGTTGGGGACTGGCCGAGCGGACTGACAATCCAATCCGCTGGGAAAAACTGGAAGATCTAGGCCAGTACAAAGTTGGAAATGTCGTGGGCTATGATCTGGCGGCGGTCTTAAAACCATTGAGCGAAACCAAAAAACTCAATATCGAAGAAGCGCCCACGGATGAACTTAATCTGGTTAAGCTTGCGAATGGCCGTTTGGATTTGGTCTTTATCGATAAGATGCTTTTCTATGGATTAATGGAAAACAGCGGGCAACTGCAACCCTATAAAGGCAAACTGCAGTTTAATTCCAAACCCATCGAACATTACGACTATGGCGTTGCATTTAAAGACACCCAAAGGGGACGTAAAGCTTTGAATTCCTTCAACAGCATATTCCAAAATAAGGATTTCGAAACTTCGGTCGGGACTTATCTGAAAAAGAATAAGAAACTATTTAAATGATCTCCTTAATAGTTAGTTCCGTTTTCATGGTTGCATTAGGTGTCTGGGTTCGTCATCGCGACGTCGTTCTCAAAAAGAACACGCAGGTCAGTCCTAAAAAACTTTCTCCTGCGCAAATTGTCTATTCCCTGTGTTTCGCTTATCCCTTCTGCGCACTCTATGTGTGGCTCGAGAACCAGCTTTAGTCAGACTTTTCATTGTTTTTAATATTTTGAACGGTAATAATTAAACCATCTAACTTTTCGATAGAACGAATGGGGCTAAGGTGGAATTAAATTACCTGCGTGCGTTTTTTGAAGTGGCAAAGGCCGGCAAATTTTCCGAAGCGGCACAAAAACTTAATATCAGTCAAAGTGCTCTCAGTCGTTCGGTCTCTTTGTTGGAGGAATCTGAAGGCGTTATCCTTTTTGATCGCTCCAAATCCGGCGTGGCACTGACTGCTAAGGGCCGTGACGTTTACCAGCTTTGCGAAGAACTGTTCCGCACCGAAAAAGCCATCGAAAATCTGTGCCGAAACGTGAAGGAAGTCTGCGAGGGGCCGTTAAAGTTTGCAGCTACAGATAACGTGATTAACGATTACCTGATTTCACCGCTGCATTCATTTCGCCGTAAATATCCAAAGGTCATCCCAAGTATTACCTCAGGCTCGCCCGATGACATTATTAATTCTCTGATTCACACCGATAACGAGTTCGCATTGCTGTTTGCGAAAGTGGCATTGCCTAATATCGAGTATCAAAAAGTCAGCTCCGAATTTATGACTCTGGTTTGTAAACCTGAAATTTGGAAGGAATGTAAGTCTTCCAGCAACGAAAAAACCATCAAGAAGGTTTTGGAAAAATATGGCTATCTGTGTTCGATCGGTGCGCTTCTTTCCACAAGACCGAAACGCGTAATGATGGAGCTTTTCGGAGAAATCCCGCAGGTGGGTCTGGAAATGAACAGTCAGGAAGCGCAAAAAAGATTCTGTCTGGCAGGGGAGGGCTTTGCCTATCTGACTCGCTTTATGGTTGAAAAAGAAATCAAAAGCGGTGAGCTGTTCGAAGTGCCCGTGGAAAATCCCCACGAGTTCAATCTATGGCTGGCCTATCGCAAGGGCCGTCAGCTAAGTCTGACTTCAAGAACTTTCATTGAGCACTTAACCGGTCACGTACAAAGATAAGCCCCGGCCGCTTTATGCCGGTCCAAGAAGGGCACCTGTAAAAGGTGTTAACACCAGGTTCCCTTTCGTAAGCGCGGTGGTGGTTCTTAGGGTGGCTAGCATCTTGCTCTAAAAGCACTGAAATGAAAACACGTTGGGTTGGGCCCGGTCTTTTGGGCCTTTTACTATTTTTAAGCTTGGGCGAAGCATATGCAGTAAAGCATATGTGCACCCACGTATTTGAAACTAAGTACGACAGTGACCCAAAGCTTGCTCCGCAATCCGAAGCCTATGCCAAGTTCATAAAACAACACGTATCCACAGATAAGGTACTCGGTGCCATGGCCCGGTATCAAAAGGTGATGGGCTTTGAGACTATCGATCAAAAAGGTCAATCACTGGATCTGGTGAAGGTTCGTTTCGCCAAACTGTCTCAGCCACAAAAAGAAGAAATGATGGCTTTGGTTAAAGAAGTTTATGGCGACGTAAAGCTATTGAAATATTCCAAAGACGGTCCGGTAAAATTCTTTAAGCGTCACCTGGATATGATGGTGTCCGAGTACCTCAGCGTGCGCAGCTGGTTTAACTATATGATTGTTAAGCGCCAGGCGCCGATTGATAAAACCATGGATCTTTATTTCAAACGCATTCAAGAGCTGACAAACGCACCGATCGCTCTTGAAGGTTCTGACGTTCTGTACACAGCACTTCGCTTGCAGGATAAGTTTTTGCAACAGCAAAAGCTGCCAGGACCGATTGTCATGTACGGAAGCTTCGTGAACGGTAAAGCCTATGAAAAAACCAGTGACCTTGATTACGGTGTGGTTGATGCGCGCACCGAGCAGGCTATTCGCGAAACTGATACGATGAAGATGCTTGAAGAATTCGCTTTCTCTGATGCTCAAGCGCATCTTATTCAGCCAAAACAAATTCAAAGTTTAGGATACATGAATCCCGTCGTCGTCATCGTGAAAGAAAAAGTCATCGAGGTCCGCGTCTATGGCAGCGGTCCTGAAAAAGCCCATCTTGGCGGAAAAGTTCCGTTCGACGCTTACTATTTCTAATTAAAATCTGGCGGAGAGAAATGCCTGCGGTCCAAAGTAGGTGTAATTAAATTCTCCGTCCCACTTGGATCCATCCACGGTTACTCCAATAAAAAACCAGTTCGCAGCGATTCCCGCGCCAATGTAATCAGAGAACCACCACTCGGTGGAAGCCCCGGCACTTAGGATATCACCTTGCATCGTCATATTCGCAGCACCCACTTTGTAGGTGAAGGCACCAAGATTCGCTCCGACGTTCCAGTCGGGATTAATATAGTATTTCATGTCGATGCCCAGCAATGGCAGGGGAGCATTGGCATCTGCCGTCGCTTCGCGGGATGTGCTGATCGGACTGGTTGAAACAGAGCCGTCGATTTTCAAATTAATAACCGACCACTGTAAGCCGGCCCCGGCAGAAACTTCCCAATCAGGGTTTTTGATAAAAGCATAAGACCAGGAAATGGGAATGATTGTGAAATTAAACTTGGAAGTAAGCGAGGCGCCGACGGGATAAATTTGATCACCAATTTGAATTTCGCGGTTGATGGTTTTTGTACCGGTTCGATTCAGATTAAAAACATCCAATGTCAGCTTGTTGCGCTCTGAAATTCTCCACATCACGGAGCCACGGATGGTGGTTTCCTCGGCATCAATGCCTAACTCTTTTTCAAGATTTACTTCGTCACCCCGGCCCAGTTGGTCGTTGTTCACTCGCAGATTCGTATCAAAGGAGGGCAGGAAGTATCCCAGGCGGAAGATGAAACTTTCTTCGCCGTTAAGGGGAACGGCTTGGGCATTATAAGAAGCCGTCAATAGAATAGAAAAAATCAGAAGAGCATTTCGCCATCCAGGAGTTTTCATGGTCAAGTTCCTTTGCTTCAGGATATTTCCACTCAAACGCGGCGGTAGTTCAATATGTGATTGGGCAGGACACGTGGGACAAAAAACAAGCAAAGCCCCGCGCGGCGTCCGACTTCCTGCGGGGCTTTGCTTATCTTAAGGGCTCTCCCACCACGGTTAAAGGAGATCGAGCCGTAATAAAGCAAAAAAAGAAAAAGCTCCGCACCGGAGGACTGGTGCGAAGCTTTTGGGAGAGGTCTACTTCACGTATTCAATCAGTGCATCGTCAGCAAAGCGGACCTTTTTAAGATTTTGAAACGAATCTTCAGTATGTCGGTATCCCAATGTAACGGTGGCGATGGATTTCCATCCTGTGCCATCCAACTTAAGGATGCGGTCATAGTCTGAAGCACTGAAGCCTTCCATCGGAGTTGCATCAATTTTAAGAAGGGCTGCAGTTTCAAGTAAAAATCCCATGGCGATATAGGCTTGGCGTTGAGACCAAACTCTGATTTTTTCCTCCGGGGCTTTCACTATATTATTGATCATCATGTCTTTGAACCCTTGCAGGGAAGGCAGATCGACTCCGCGAACCTCTGCAATGCGCTCAATGTACTTTTGCACAAATGCTTCATCAATCGTGTCGCGGTAAAGCAGAACGATCTGATGACTTGCATCTGTCACCTGGGACTGATTCCAGGAAACTGGCTTCAGTTCATCGCGGACCGCAGGATTTTCTACGACCAGGAATTTCCAGGGCTGAATACCGTAAGAGGAGGGAGCAAGTTTCAAAGACTCCAGCAGCGTGTTCAAATCCTTTTCAGAGATTTTTTTAGTGGGATCAAATTTCTTAACAGCGTAGCGCCACTCGAGGGCTTCTTGAATTTGCTTGTTTGCCATAGATTGGACTCCTTTTAAATGTATCCAACATAGATACAATATGAACCCCTTGGGACCTAATTGCAACAGTAAAACGCACATTTAACGTGAACTTTCCTCGTTCCCCATTCACCCCATTGTTTCTTTTTGCGGCATCAGCTATAATGACACCATGCTTGATCAAAGATTTTCAGTATCAGTCCATATAATGACGGTTCTTAGCTACCACAAGGGTGAGCTAATGACCTCTGAGGTCCTGGCATCCAGCATTCGCACCAATCCCACAGTGATTCGCCGCCTGCTTGCAAAACTGGTTGAGGCCGGTTTGGTAGAGAGCTTCAAGGGTAAAGCGGGTGGAGTGCGCCTCAATGAACAGTGCAAAGAGATCACTCTTAAAGATATCTACATGGCTGTATCTGGCAAACCTTTGTTGAACACTCCGGATAAAGAGCCTTTGAAACAATGTGCAGTCTCCTGCGCGATGAAGAAAATCATGTGCGATGTTTCTGCCGGCCTAGAGAATCATTCGATGACTTACTTAAGTAAAATCAAACTTGCTGATCTTACGCAAAAAGTTTAACTCCCAGTGAATCAATCCCCGCAGGAAAAACAGGAAATTGAAAGACTTCACGAAGAAGCCTGTAAGCAAGGGAAGCTTTTTTATATCGACCCCAAGACGGGTTACCAGGTTTTTACAAAACTCAATCACCTAAAAAGAGGTCACTGTTGCAACTCCGGTTGTCGTCATTGCCCTTATAAAGAAAAATCCGACAAATAAATCCTCTCTCCGTGCGAATCTGCAGAGACATCGCAAAAGACAAAAGCGCTCCACAAACTTTCACTGGTGAGATGAATTCACCAGGAAACGCGCATAAACTGTTGAAACGAATGAACTGTTGGCAGTCTCACGTAACTGGACGAACGTGCCCAAACATTAATCGAAAATTCGAACAATAGTGGCCTAGACCACCACTGGTGGAATACAAATAGACATTTTCTCCTCAATAAAGGTCGTGATTTCTCTAAATGATACACCCACTCGTATTTAGTCCCTGCTAAGCTTTTAGCTGCAGTGGGGTGTGTTTGTTATGTCGTTCAATTATGAAAAACACAAAGGTCACGACAGTGGTGGTGACAGCTTCTGGACATCGTATTCAGACTTATTCTTAGGATTAAGTACGATCTTTCTACTTCTATATGTCGTAGCAAGTTTAAGAACTGGAACGGATGCTCTTAGAGGTCAAATCGAAAATCAAAAGCTCTCGATGCAAGTCGAAGAATTGCAGCATCAACTCAAAATGTATGAGTCGGTGAAGAACGACTATTTGGCAAATCAAGCTTCCAAAGACGAAGCACAGGAATATCAGGAGTTGATGGATAAGCTGACTCTATTGCAAGAGGACGCAAAATCTGAAAAAGACAAACTGGTGCAACAGGCTTTGGAAAATGACAAAAAAGCCAAGGCACTTAATAAGTATCAACAAATGGTTCGTAACGTCATGAATGCCAACAAAATGGCAAAATCCAAAATCATCAATCGCGATGATTTGATCAAAGATCAGGACGTGGAGATTGCTGAACAGGAAACTGAGATCAAGGATTTGAATCAGGACATTCAGCAAAAAAAGCAATTGATCGCACAGGGTGAAAAGCAGATTGCTGACACTGAGCAGGCATTGCAGCGTCGTATGAACGAACTTCGCTACGCCTACAAGCAAAACAAATTGAATAAGACAAAGTTTGAACAGCAGATGGCAGCAGCAAAGGCCGATGCAAATTCCAAAATTAATGGCTTAAGCAACGCCAATGCCCAGTATCAGGCACAATTGCAGGAAGCAAACCAACAGCTAGGTCAAACTCAGTCTGATCTGAATAAAACCAAAGGGATGTTAGCTCAGAAAGAGGGCGAAGCCCGTGGCCTGCAAGGTCAGTTGGGTGAAGCTCGTGGTCAATTGGGTAAAACGCAAAGCGAACTTGCCAGCACCCGCGGTGCTTTGTCACAAACCTCAGGACAATTGGCGGCTGCTCAAGATGAGTTGGGACAAACAAAGGGTCAGTTGGGTCACCTAAAAGGAAAAGTTGGCGAGCTTGAGGGCGAGCTGGGTTCTACTAAAGGTGCGTTGAACGCAACAAAAGGACAATTGGCAGCCACTCAAGGCGAGTTGGGAAATGCCAAGGGTCAGTTGGGTAACCTTAAAGGTCAATTAGGCCATCTTCAGGGGCAAGTTGGAAATCTGAAAGGTCAGTTGAATGCGACCGAGGGACAATTGGCTCAGGCGCGTGCAGAAATCGAAGCACGTAAAGCTGTTGCGAATGAAATCAGCAAGGGTTTTGCCAAAGCCGGTATTAAAGCAGAGATCGATGGTCAGACAGGCGACGTCGTTTTGGATTTCGGTCAGCAGTATTTCGATTCGGACTCCGACCGTTTGAAACGCGAGATGAAAGGTGTGATTGAAAAGGCCATGCCAATTTACTCACGCTCTTTGTTCGGAAATCCAAAAATTTCTGACAAGGTTTCTGCGGTGGAGATCGTGGGTTTCGCGTCTCCGACTTATCAAGGTCGTTTCATCGACCCGAACAGCCAAAAACCAGGCGATAAAGAAGCCTTGAAGTATAACATGGACCTTTCATACCGTCGTGCGAAGTCGATCTTTAACTATATGTTGGATGAAGACAACGTGCGCTTTGAGCATCAAAAACAGTTGATGGGTTTGATGAAGGTCTCAGGACGAAGCTTCCTGGAAGTCATGAAGGTTCAGAACCGTGGGGTGGCGACAGCTGCCGAGTTCTGTAAGCAAAATGACTGTAAAAAAGCTCAGCGGGTAATTATCCGCTTTAGTATGGATCAAAAGAAATAAAAGGGGTGGGACGTGAATAAGGCTGCAATAGCTCAATATTTTATCCTGGGGTTGCCGTACGCGATGGCGGTGGTTTTCCTGTTGGGATTGTTTTTCCGCGGTGTGATCTATTTCACAGTTCGCCGTCATGAATGGTTCGCGATCGAGTTTGAAAAGCGCGTGAATCGTTACATGCATGCTGAAGTGCCGGGAAAAGTGAAAGACGTTTCTTTCTATGTGCTTTCAAAACGCATGTTGGAAAGAACTTATTACGAAATTTTTGAAGTGCGCGACCGTATGAAGCGCCGTAAGCCAGACTCTGTGATGGCGACCAGTGACCGCGTATTCCTGATTCGTCAGGGGTGTGCTTGGTTGGTAAAAGATATTTTGAAGCAATTGAAGTTCCTTAAATGGACTGAAGGCACACCAAAGTTGATCAACATCACGAAAGCGACTTTTCAGCACAACCCGTGCTTTAATCGAGTTTTCGGTATTTTCCCGATGTCGGGATTGAATGACCTGATCAGCCTGCTTCCTGGACTTTTCGTTATCGGGGGTATCCTTGGGACTTTCATCGGTATCGCTGGTGGTCTTCAGGAGCTGGGCACGATGAATATGCAGGACCTTGAGGGAACTAAAAACATCATGGATCGCTTCCTACATGAGATTTCCTTCGCAATGGGGACTTCTATCGCCGGTATCGTGTTCTCACTTTTATCTCACATTACGAATACGATGTTCAGCCCGGACCGCTCTTATGTGGCAATGGTAGATCGTTTCGAAAGTGCCCTTGATCAATTGTGGTACCGTGCCGATAACAATGATTATCCGGATCACGAAAAACCATTTGATGAACACCGCGATGCTGTTGAAGCTTTGGCCGAAGACGCTCTGAACAAAGAGATCGGTAAAGCTCCTACGGTGCAACGGGGGGCTTAGTCCTCGAAAAGAGGGCTCAGTCAGGAGCTAGTTAGATTTGACAAAGTTTACGGTAACCATCCACAGGAAGGATCAAGCGATCACCAAAGAGGTGATGAAGGATTCCTTTACCATTGGTCGTTCCTTGGATTGTGACCTGTCTCTGAATGATACACACGTCAGCCGTGTGCACCTTGTCGTCAGCCACCGTTGGAATCAAATCTGGATCGAAGATAAGAACTCCTCCAACGGTACCTTCTTAAATTCAAATAAAATGGTTCAAGGAACTCCAGTGAATGTCAGCAGCAATGACCGCATTCAGCTGGGTCGTTCTGATTTCATTCTGGTTTTTGATCTCGAGACAGAGGATGCTCAGCCTCCGATGCCTGAGTTGGAGCCAGAGCCGGTTCCGGAAGCAATTCCTGATCAGGTGATCTCAGCTCCGCGAGCCTCCGGCGACGCTCCGGCAGAGAAAAGCGGCCACGAAGATACGATTGCGATGCCAGCACCCAGCATGGCCCCTTTTCAGGCAGAAAAAATTCTTCATGATGCCAAACGTGCGGCTGCGCAAATCGTCCTAGAAGGCGAGAAGCAGGCAGAAAAGCGCACTCAGGCAATTTACCAAAAAGCCCGCGACTCTCAGGCGCAGGCAGAAATCTTTTATCAAACACGTATCGCGGAAGCTCACAAAGAAGCCGACGCAATTTTGGCGGACTATCAACGCCAGGGGCATCAGCTATTGCACGACGCTCGAAATATGGCCCAGGAACTTCGTGAAGAAGTCGACATGTATGTGCAAAGCCTTCGTCAAAAAGCCAAAAACGACGTGGAAGAGATCATCTCTGAAGCGACTTTAAATGCCGAGAAAATGAAAACGGATGCTTTGGAGCATGCACGGGTAACTGCGCAAAATGAAAACGCTGCCTCTATTCGTGATGCCAAGGATGAAGCCGTGCGCATCATTGAATTCGCACGCATGCAGGCACAGCAAACTCACGATCAGCTGGTCAGTGTAAAAGATGAACTTCTTAAAAACTCCAGCGCTCTTGCCGTGATAAAAGAGGATTTGGAAACGGCCCGTGCGGCGTTATCAAAAACTTTGGCTGACACCACAGAGCTTAAAGAATCCTCCGAGAAGAAATTCAACGAAATGCAGGCTAAGTCCCAAGCAGAGCTGAAGGCGATCCAGGAAAAGGTGGCAGCACAAACGTCCACTCTGGAAAGCCTGCAAAAGTCTATCGAGGAAAGCTCCAAGAAGAGCCAAAGCACTGAAGAGACGCTTAAAAAACTTCAGAACAAGCAGGCCCATCTTGAAAGTGATGTCTCGGATATTGAGAACAAAAAGAATCACCTGTTTAAAGAGTTCGATGCTCAAAAAATCTTCTTAAACGAAAAACTGGAAAAAGAAAAATCCCAGATCGCGCGCAGCGAAGAAGAACGACTGGAAGAAATGCGCCTGGAAATGGCCAACAAGCTTTCGAAGATGGAGCAGGATCTGGTTGAAGACATCATGACCAAAAAAGCGGGCATGATTAAAGACATCCACATGGCGATTGAAAAAGAAGTCGTTCAGGTTTTGGATGTGAACGAGTGGAATAAGATCAATCAAAACGTGCAACAGCAGATTCAGGAAGCTGTCGAGGGCCGCGTGTCCTCCATCTCCCAAAACTCTCAAACTGTTGCCAAGCCTTCTGACATTGTTAAAAAAAGACAGAACGAAAAAGTACGCTATATCACTATGGGTCTTGCCATGGGGGCTGCGGCGTTGTTCGTGGGTCAGATCGGCTATGACATTGTTCGCAAGGATTCAAATCCGTTGGCAACCCGTGCGCAAGAGGAAGCTGTGGCCCGTGCCCAGGATCTGGAGCGTCGTCGCTTTAATCCTCCGCAAACAGAGGAGATCAAAGACACCTACACGGATGCGGTTATCTATACCAGCAACTTCAGTCAGATCTATTTGGATAATGATTTCCAGCAACGCCTGTATAAGAGCGCTGCCCAGTATTTGCTAAAAACCTGGAGAATTGACGAAGACAAGTCCTTACAAGTGCTGGCTGCTGCCAATGCTTTGGTCAAAGAGCTTCAGGATCGTCGTAATAAGATCCATCCGGATTTTGTTAAAGATGGCATTGAAAAAATGCATGCTCTGGAAAAAGAAAACATCACCCGCATGAAAGACATTCTTGGTTCAGAAGTCCGCTTGGAATCCTTCCGCCGCTTCGAGAAAAACTTCTATAAAGAAGAAGTCGACCGCCGTCAGGTCGTTCAGCATTAATCACGTCCTTTAAAAATCGGTAAATAAAGCCAAGCTCAGACTTTGCGCGCCGCTTAATGGTGGTGACGCTCGGGGCTATCGGTCAGAGGGGTACACAGTCCGGGAATAATAAGTTAGAAAACGCCCATTGAATGCCACTCATCCTTGGAGGATCTATGTCACCCGGACATGAATCACAAATTGAAATTTTATTGGGCCTGATTGCACTTTTGTTCCTGGTGATCTTTGGCGCCATCATTCTAAGTGTCGTTAAAAAAAGCCGCGCTGAAAACAAGGCGTTGGAACAAGAAGCGGCCAAGCAGTCAGAACTTACTCATGTGGCAAAACGTGAAATGCCAACTATGGCAGTGGAAGAGCCCGTGCTGGCTCACATCGATTCCACAGGACAGATCGTCTCTGATATCCCGGCTGTGGATCTTGCTGATGCTTTAAGAAAAACCGAAGAAAACCTGTTTGGTCGTATTCGCAGTTTATTTAAATCTGAAAACACAACTCAGCACCTGGATGAAATCGAAGAGATTCTTTATACCAGTGACCTGGGACCAGCGACGGTGCAACGCCTGATGGGTGCCTTGCAGGAAAAGTTGTCCCGTAAAGAGCGTGCAGACTACGACACTGTTCGCGATGCTTTGAAGGAAGAAATCAAAAACATCTTCGCAGGCTCACACTCCTCAGCACCAACCACAGGCATTCTGTCTAAAATTAATTTCGCTGAATCAGGTCCTACGGTTTTGATGATCGTGGGGGTGAATGGCGCAGGTAAAACCACTTCCATTGGTAAAATCTCCGCTCAATTGGCAGCTGAAGGTAAAAAAGTTTTAGTGGCGGCGGGGGATACATTCCGTGCGGCAGCTGGTGGTCAGTTGAAAGTTTGGACGGATCGCGCTCAGGTTGAAATCTTCTCTCCTGAAGGCGTCACGGATCCAAGTGCGGTGGCATTTGATGCCGTGGCCAAAGGTAAAGCGCAAAACTATGACGTGGTTATCGTGGATACTGCGGGTCGTTTGCACACTCAGGCTAATTTGATGGAAGAGATCAAAAAAATGAAACGCGTGATGACGAAGGTTATCCCTGAGGCACCTCACGAAACTTTGATCGTTTTGGATGCGAACTCTGGCCAAAACGCCCTGATGCAGGCCAAAGAATTCCACACCACTCTGGAACTGACGGGAGCCGTGTTAACTAAAATGGACGGCACCGCTAAGGGTGGCGTCGCGGTAGGTCTTGCGCAGGAACTTCAGATCCCGATCAAGCTGATCGGTGTTGGCGAGCGCATCCAGGATCTTCGCACGTTCTCAGCACAAGAGTTCGTGGACTCTTTGTTCCAGGCGCATATTTAGAATTAACTAAACGTCTGATTTGATCGAGTCTGACATCCTTTGAATTTCGTCAGACTCGTAGATAAACTGGCCGGCATTAAAATTTAAAATCGATAAAGCCATTGCTTTTGCCACATCGGTCGCAGCAATGGCTTTGTACTTTTTAAGGGGCCCGATCATCAAAGCATTCATCAATGGGCTTAGCTTTTGCGCCAAGCCTTCACCCGAGCGCTGTTCTTTGCGATGACCCAGCAGCAGGGACGGGCGGAAGATCTCGATCTGTGGGATGGATAGCGATCTCAAATCACGCTCCATTTCGCCTTTTACGCGGTTATAGAAGATCGAGGATTCGGCGTTAGCACCCATCGCTGAAATCACGATAAACTTTTGCGCCTTCGCTTTTTCGGCGACCTTCGCAAACTCCATCACATAGTCATAGTCAACTTTGCGAAAGGCTTCCTGGCTGCCTGCCACCTTAATGGTGGTACCCAGGCAGCACACGAAGGTGTGCGCCTTAAGCGAAGCGCTGTAATTCGCAAGCTTATCAAAATCTAAAACTATGTTTTCAATTTTTGCGGGGAAGCGCCCCAGGGGTTTACGGGATAGAACCGTCACGTGGCCCACGTGTTCGATGTTCGCTAAAAGCAAAAGGAGCTCGTTACCCACGAGCCCCGTTGCGCCTGTTATACAGATGTCAGTTGGGAAGTTCATCCCTAGTAGATTATATTAGGCGGGTAGTGATAGCCAGTAGCTTTTAAGTGTTCAGGAACAGTCGTTCTGAAATCCAATAGACCGCTGACTTTAACTTTGCCTTTAACGGCACGAGCATCCGGATGTTGGTAGTCAATGAAACGACCTTCATCAACCAGGAAGTATCCACGGAAATTCGTTGGTTCTTTGGATTTTCCAGAGTCGATACGGTAACGGTCACCGGATTTACCAGAGCTTGCAGAGTTTTTGTAGTTCAACGGTGCAGCAGTTGGATACTGATCCACCATGTAGTTACCTTGCTCAAGGAAGTTCTGACCTTGAATTACCGGGATGGATTTGTTGATGATGTTTGTCGCATCAGCACTCAAACCACCGGATTTTTGCGCTCCATCCGTCAATAGGATGTAATCCCAGCGCTTAGGATTGTTGTAAGTGTCTTTATAACGAGTCAAAGGAAGAACTGTGTCGTCAGACAAGATTACCTGACGTTCGCGCGTCGATTCACGAGCGTAAACGCGGTAGATGTCAGTGCCCACCGGAAGAGTCTCACGAAGGTAAGCAATCGCGCGATTTTCCAAGCGAGTGCAACCATGAGAACCTGGATTTGAGAACATGTTCATGAAGAAACCACGAGTGATGTCAATCGCGTCTGAACCGTCAACACCCCAACCAATAGTTCCGTGCATCCACTGGCTGTTAACACCGTTGATGTCGTCAGCAGGGGAAAGCTTGGCAGCGTACCAACCAAAGGCACCATAAACAGTGTCTTTGCCATTTTTCTCGGTCAACCATTTACGGGAACCGATCACGCGGGAAGAATTGTTGGAAATTGGTTTTGGGATAGTTTTTAGATCCTGACCAGCAGTGTACCAGCTTGGGTATGTCTGCATGCCGTCAGAGTAGAACTTAACCCAGGAAGCAATGCGGGAGTGACCCAGCCAAGTCATGTAAGCATAACGATCTGACTTAGTGCCTTCTTCGTTACGACCCACAACCATGTCTGTTTCCATCACGAGTTTGTGCGGGCAACCAGGATAAGTTGTGCAGCGCTCGTAAACGCGGGTTTTCTCTGTCGCTACGTTTTGCACGACAAAGTATTTCATAATCGGTGCTGCGTAAGGTTTGTCGGACAAGTAGTCTTTAGAAACAAACAATGCGGGAGCAATGTTTGTTGGAACAGATTTGGATTTGATCAATTTGATTTGAACAAGTGGCGTGCTGCCATCCAAAGAGCTTACCAAAACCACTTCATCATTCATCGACAACTGACCAACAACGTTGCCAGCTGATGTGGAGTTGGAGCTGCGAAGATTTAAATTATCTGCAGCGATGTAATAAGTTTTTCCAACTACAAGTTGGTTTTTCTCCACAGCAGTAATTTGAACTTGTGCTGAAGCTTGAGAAACTGCAAATGCGTTAAGTGTCAAAGTGGCAACTAGCAAGCTGATCGCTAATTTGCCGCGACTTTTACCAAGAATGATATTCATCGATTGTTCTCCCCCGAATGACCTGCATTAATTACAAACTGGCGACGTCATACCACAAACTGAGGATGGCGGCGCTTGAAATTTGTTCAATTGTAATAAGTGCCTCAAGGTACTTCTGGAGGTTTCATGAAATGGATTTTGGGCCTTTGTTGTCTGTTGTTGCCTGCATTAGGCCACGCGCAGTTTAATATTTTTGCCAGGACCGATTGGCGAGTCACCAAAACGCAATGGTCGGCGCAAGACGAGGAAAACTTTGGCAGATTCGTCGCTCAGCTAGGTGCTGCGGTAGAAAATCGCCAGTGTGACACGGTGAAAAATTGCCTTAAGAGTAATGCCAACCCGTATTATTCTTCAGACCCCGCAGGACTAGTTTATTACGCAGACTGCGCGGATTTGCCTTACTTTTTACGCTCGTATTTTGCGTGGAAGAATGGTTTGCCAATGTCGGTGGCCAGCCGGGTGAGTGCTCGCCCAGTAGCAGGAAATACCGGTGACATTCGGTATACGCCACAAGGAAACTATGTGACGGGACGCTTTGACGTTATCGCGGGCAATGGTCGCAACCGTCGCGCCTTTATTTATAACATCGAGGATTTTGATTTCGGAAACCTGATGTTGGCAACTCGCTATCCAAACGCTGTTTCTCTGTTAAACGGTACGATTACGAACACCACACTTTCTGCCACTTTCCGCATGATGGGGACTGAGGATGGAAAGATGTATGCGGATTTTTATCCAGTTAAACTTTCCAGATACAGCGTCAGACCAGGCACTGTGATCTATGATCCGAATGGACATGTTGCCGTGATCTATAAGATCACTTCAGATGGTCAAATTTATTATATCGACTCTCACCCTGACAACACTTTGACGTCAGGTATGTACAATCCAAAATTCGAACGCAGCAATCCATATCAAGGAGCGGGATTTAAAAACTTCCGTCCGTTGACGTTGGTGGATGCGAAAAAGGATTCAACGGGAGCCTATGTCGGTGGTCGTGTGGTCGGCGCCAAAAACACGACGCTGCCATATTATTCGCTGGAACAGTTCTTTGGCACGAAGCCCGATCCTGACGGAAAATGGAGCAAGGGCGAGTTCATCTATAACGGTCGCGCGGTGGATTATTACGAATACCTGCGCATCATGATGGCTAATGGTGAATTGCGTATTGATCCGCTGGTCGACATGCAGGTGATGTTGCGTGATCTTTGTGTGAATTTGAAAGACCGTGTGCAGGCTGTAGATGTGGCACTGCAGTCAGGTGTGCAAAACAAACCTCACCCCGAGCGCCTGCCTTACAATATTTACGGAACGACAGGGGAGTGGGAGCAGTGGGCTTCGCCTTCGCGTGATGCGCGTTTGAAGGTTTCATTTGCAAATTTACTGGTTCAAATTCGCAGCATGGTGCAACGCCACTCCGTCGGTGATCCAACGATCATTTACCACGGGAACAACTTGCGCGGCGATTTGCTGGCGATGTATCAGCGTGAATCCGCCAGCTGTCAATTTGCTTACCGCAACAGCTCTGGCGTCAGCGTTCCGATGAACTTGGATCAGGCTCGCCAACGGGTTTTTGACATGAGCTTTGACCCTTATCACTGTGCAGAACTTCGCTGGGGAGCTAAGACCCAACAAGAACTGGCAAGCTGCCGTGACAATCAAAATAAACGCGCATGGTACGCAGCTGAACGCTGGTTGCGCTATCAAACAGATCGCACTTACGATGCCCGCATGGATTATTCCTTGGGAGAACTAACCGGGCCAAAACCGGGAGTGGGTGTGGCGAATCCGCCTGATGTGGATATCGTGCGCTTCCTGCAAACGGGAACACGTCGTTAGGTCATCAGAAATGCCGTCTCAAATTGAGACGGCATTATTCAGTCAGTTCATATCAAAAACCGTCACCGGTGCGTATATTGCGGTTCAGATCCTTCAATTTGGCTCTGATCTGGCATAAATGTTGGAAGTAATAGGGTGAGTGAGGCACCCTATGAAATTAAAAGATTATATCAATTTCAATGAAGTACTACTGATCGCCATCGGAATCATTTTGTTGTTTCCGTTGTTTAGTAATGCTCAGGACATCACTTATCCCAATTATTCTGCTTCCATTAAAGCGGCTGTGACTGATCCCACTTCCCAATTGGGGAGCATGGCGAATTACCAGTTCTTTCTTCACACTGATATGATGAAGAAGCTTTATTCTCAACGTGGCTACGAGCCTATCTGGATTAATTTCCAAGGCCGTCCTGCGCCGATTTCCACTGAATTGCGTCGTATGCTATTGGTCGCTTATCGTCATGGTTTGCCAACTACTATGGAAAAAGTAGCGGTGAAAGAGGGTGGTACCACGGTTGAAAAATGGACCTACGTTTCCCGTGGTTATTGGGATCAAAAACTGGAAGACTATCTTCGTTCAACCATGGCTTCCCCAAGAGATGCCATCTGGTTTGAGCTTTTGGCGACAGAGGCTTTTTTGCGTTATACGCAGCACATTTTCGTGGGCCGTTTTGATCCAAGAAAAATCGATGAAAAAATCATTCTGGGTCCTCGGGTAATTAACGATAAAACCTATAATGCTTTAAACCACGCTGTCAGCAATGAGGGCCGTTTGCAGGAATTGATGGATCGCTTTGCTCCGGAATCCGCAAACTATAAAGGTCTGATGACTCTTCTAAATTACTACCGCCGGGTTAAGCTTGCAGGCGGCTGGTCGCAGATTGCTGCTCCGGGTGTGCAGATCGAGCCTGGTATCAGTCACCAGATCATTCCGCAGATCAGAAATCGTTTGAAATTGTTCGGATATGAAGTCGGTGATCTGAATAATCAGGTTTATGACGATAGCTTCGGAAAAGCCCTGCGCCGCTTTCAGCAGCTCAGTGATCTTGAAAATGACGGGATCATTGGCGGCAAAGTTTCAAAAGTTTTGCGTTACCTAAACGTACCGGTCGAGGAGCGCATCGATCAATTAAGTGTAAATATGGAACGCCTTCGCTGGTTGCCAAGAAAACTGGGCGATCGCTATGTGTTCGTGAATCTTGCAATGACGGAGTTCCGTTTGCACGATGAAAGACTGTCCCCGGCCGAACTTGAAAAGATGCAGTTTAAAACCATCAATGGTAAAGACGTGCGCCAGACTCCGCTGATGATTGATGAAATTCGTTATGTGAATTTCAACCCAACGTGGACCGTGCCAAGCTCGATTGCAGTCAAAGATAAATTACCAACGCTAAGAGCAGACGCAGGATACCTGGGTAAACACAATATGAAGCTTCTAAGAGGCAAGACCGAAGTGGATCCGATGACTGTGGATTTTAAAAACATCACCGAGGAAGCATTCGTCAGCACTTATACAATCGTTCAGATGCCTGATTATAATAATGCTTTGGGTGTGGTGAAGTTCCCGTTGGTTAGAAATAACAAAGCCATCTTTATGCACGACACGAACGAGCGTAATTTATTTAGCACGACCAATCGCCATGGAAGTTCAGGGTGTATCCGTTTGGAAAAACCGAAAGAGTTCGCCGCTTACTTGCTGGCTGATAAAGGCTACTCCTTAGAGAAAATCAACACGCTGGTTCCACAGAATGCGCAGATGCCTCCGGGTAAGACTTTCTCTGAAACTTTGAAAAGACCGATGACTGTCTATATTCAATATTTGACGACAGAGGTGGGTCCACGCGGTGAAGTTCGTTTTGCCGACGACGTTTACGGTCAGGACGAAAAAATCAAAGCGGCGCTGGCTGATCCCAAAAACAACGGCGACTTCTAAGCTCTTGTTTACGGAAGTAATTGGCGGCAAACAAAATCTGTGTTTCGATAAAGGGATGAAGAGAATCATCCCTTTTGTTTTTTTATGGACACTCCATGCGCAGGCCCAGGTGGGGACGCCGTTGCCAACGAGTTCGGCTAAGCCCGTGTCGGTTTCCTATGAAAACCTGATCAAGTGTTTCCCGGAACTGAAGGATGATTCTTTGGCCTTCAAGGTCGACCTGACAAAGCTTAAAGAGTTCGCAGACGAGAAGATCGTGACCATTCGCTCGCAGCTGCGTCAAAGAAAGATCTCATATTTGGATGCAGATCAGGATGCGATGATTCTTACCTTAAAGACCGCGGGACCCGCAGGGAAGAATCAGAAAACTGAGCTGACTTTGCAAAAGGTCGCTGCCGACGGAGTGCTCACAGATATGGCACTTACGAAAAATCAACGCACCAATCCCAAGCAAGAGATCATCAATAACTTCCTCTTACATGCGAAGATCAAGAGTGATGAATACTCTTATCATGACACAAAGCTGAATGGAGTCACTGCGACCTACAAGCGGAACTTCAAGGAAGTGACCGAGTTCAATTTAGAGGGACCGTCGCGAAAGCGCAGTCTGGCGTGCGCAAGCGAGCCTCAACTGGGGATTATTTGCACTTGCACCAAGAAATAAACTGTTGAATAGCGCTGATCGTTATAGCTATAATTTTCGTAGTGTTGTTCTAGGTTTTTATCTAGAGTTTTAAAAGGTTTAGCCCCATTAGCGATTGAAAGAGGAGACACGGTGACTGCTGAGAAAAAGAACTTCAATTTCCTCATTGCAGGAGTCCCGTACAAACTTAGATCCTCTCATGACGATGCCACAGTTCAGGAACTCGTCGACTTTGTTAATAACAAAATGAATCAAGCTATGGCCGTTACTAAAAACGGTTCTTTCCAAAATGCCGCTGTGTTGACAGCAATGAATATCGCGGAAGAACTCATCCTTTTGAAAAGAAAAGCGCAACGTGAACTCGACAAAATCGAGGAAAAGACGATGCAGCTTTCTTTGGAACTCGAAAATTCCAAGAACAACAAGGTTTTGAACAACTAACTTTGATTGTAACTCTCTTGGAGTGTCCATGTCCTCTTGGAGCTCTAAACAGGAATGTCGTTCCTTTTATAAATCTCTTTGCGCCCAAGAGTTTGCGCAAGGTCTTGTTCAAAACCAGCAGCAGTTGAATGTATTTCTGCAAGACTTTATGTCGAAGCAGAACGGATGTTGGGGTGCGTATCGCTCCCTCGCTCAAGAAGCCAGTGTGGATGGGATCTTTCAGATCGAACACATTGATTGGGTATTTCCCCGTATCAAGGGCACTGAGCTTGAGTTTTGTTTTGCATCAGGTTTCAGCCAAGGCGCATTTGGCGTTTTGGAGCCTGATCCCAACTCCGCTATCATTGATCTTAAGGGCATTCACGGCCTGCTGATTCCCGGTTTAGTTTTTAATAAGAATGGCAACCGCCTTGGTAAGGGCAAGGGCTTTTATGACAAAACCCTCGCTCACTTTAACGGAGTCAAGGTCGGGGTCTGTTTTGATTTTCAAATTTCAGAACAGACGCTACCCATGGAAGAGCATGATCAGAAGATGGATTATCTTATCACTGAGTCAGGCATCCTGGTTTGCCAGCAGTTTGAGGTCCACTAGGACCCATTAGGAGAAAAGGAAGAGATGGAAATTTTAATCACAGCCATTATCTGTTTAATTTTGGGCGGTGTCGCTGTTTTCATGGTGAAACGTATCCAGGACAACAACAGCAAAAAATCTGCACGCATTGAAGCAGAACGTATCGTTAACAAGGCCAAGTCTGAAGCGACGAAAATCAAGAAAGATTCTGAAACTCGCTCTAAGGACTTTGAAGCCCGCGCCCGCAAAAATGTTGAGGCCGACATTCATAAGCAAAATTCCACATTGAAGAACAAAGAGTCTCAATTGGATCGCCGCTTAAAAGAAATCGAACAGCAGTTCAAACAAAAGATGGAAGAGAACGAGCGTTACCTGAACACTCTGAAAGACCGCGAGGAAAAAATCGCGATCTCTGAAAACCGCGTGAAAGAGCTTGAGAAAAAAGGCGAATCACAAATTGGCGATTTGAAGCTGAAATTGGAATCTGTGGCAGGTATGTCCCAGGACGAAGCAAAACGTCAGTTGCTATCTGCAATTGAAGACGAAGCTAAAATTGAAGCGTCCAAGAAAATCACCCAAATCGAAGAACAAGCGCAAAAAGAATCTGAAGTTAAAGCAAAACGCATCCTGGCAACAGCGTTGTCCCGTTTCGCGTCTGAATTCACTTCTGAAAGAACTGTCAGCGTTTTGGCGCTTCCGAACGACGAGATGAAAGGTAAAATCATCGGTCGTGAGGGTCGTAACATCAGAACTTTGGAAGCTCACTGTGGCGTGGACTTGATCGTCGACGATACTCCGGAAGCCGTGGTTATCTCTGGTTTCGATCCGGTTCGCCGTGAACTTGCCCGCCGTACTATCGAGAAATTGATGGAAGACGGTCGCGTGCATCCAGCACGTATCGAAGAGGTTGTGGAAAAGCAGCGTAACGAGCTGATGAAAGCCATCAAAGAAGAGGGCGAGCGCCACGTGATGGAACTGGGTATTGCGAACATGCACCCAGAATTAATCAAAATCATCGGTGGTTTGAAATACCGTAACTACCAGGGTCAAAATGCTTTGAACCAGGCCCTTGAAGTTGCAAACATCGCAGGCCTTCTGGCAGGTGAGTTGGGCGTAAGCGTGAAGCTGGCTCGCCGTGCAGGTTTGCTTCATAACATCGGTAAAGCGATTGATCATACGGTTGAAGGCAGCTACGCAACTGTAGGTGCTGAGGCCGCTAAAAAATATTCTGAATCCGAAGACGTATGTCACGCAATCCGCGCCCACGATGAAGAGGAAAAACCTCATTCCATCCTGGCTTGGATTGTTCACGCGGCTTATATCCTGTCGAGCGCGCGTCCGGGTGCTCGTCGTCCACAAATGGATTCTTTCATCCACCGCTTGGAAGATCTTGAATCCATCGGTAACAGCTTTGATGGCGTGTTGAAGACATTGGCTCTGCAAGCAGGTAAAGACGTTCGCGTTCTGGTTGAGTCTGCAAAAGTAACAGATGACCAGGCGGTGATGTTGTCCCGTGATATCGCCCGTAAGATCGAACGCGAAGTTCCGCAAGCTGGCCAAATCAAAGTGACTGTGGTTCGTGAAACTAGATCTGTGGAGCATGCACGCTAATGAGTTTTTTGGATCCTAAAGAACAGCTTGAGAGAATTAAATTTGGAGTGGCTGAGTTCATCAACGACGAAGAGATGTTGAAGAAACTTAAACGCTCTAAAGAAACAGGCACTCCGCTTCGAATTAAGTTGGGTGCGGATCCCACTCGCCCGGATATTCATATCGGGCACACAGTTGTTATTAATAAGCTTAAGACGTTTCAGGATCTGGGCCACCATGTGATTTTTTTGATCGGCGACTTTACGGCGACGATCGGGGATCCTACTGGCAAGAGCACGACTCGTCCGGTTCTTTCTCGCGAAGAGATCGAGGAAAACGGTCGTACTTACGCGAAACAAATTTTTAAAATCCTTGATCCGAACAAGACTGAGATTGTTTACAACTCGTCCTGGATCGGGAAAATGACTCCGGGTGAATTCATCAAGATGGCAGCCCAGTATACTGTGGCGCAAATGCTTGAGCGTGATGATTTCACGAAACGTTACCGCGCGGGAACGCCGATTGCGATTCACGAATTCCTGTATCCGCTGACTCAGGGTTACGATTCAGTGGCTTTGAAAGCCGATGTCGAGTTGGGTGGTACGGATCAGAAGTTCAATCTTCTTGTGGGTCGTGCAATGCAAACCGCTTACGGTCAGGAACCGCAGTGTGTTTTGACGATGCCGATTCTTGAAGGTATCGACGGCGTGAATAAGATGTCCAAGTCTTTGGATAACTATATTTCTGTTGTCGACACTCCTAAGGATATGTTCGGTAAAACGATGAAGATCTCTGACGATTTGATGTATCGTTGGTACGAGCTTTTGACCGATATCACTGCCAGTGAACTGGCTCAGCTTAAACAGGATGTGACGGATAAGAAAAAACATCCGCGCACGGTGAAAGTTGAATTGGCAAAATTCATCATCAGACGTTTCCATTCGGCGGAAGCAGCTCAGGCAGCAGAAGACGAATTCAACCGCATCTTCGTCGACAAAGGTTTACCTGACGATATTCCGACGGTTGAAATTGAAAAAGTATTTATTCCTGCTGACGGCCTTGGTGTCGCTCAGTTGTTAGTTAAATTGAACTTTGCGGCTTCCAATAGTGAAGGCAACCGCATGGTTCAAGGTGGTGCCGTGCAAATCGACGGCAAAAAAATCGCGGACGGCAAACAGAAGCTGTCTGCTGCTGACATCGACGGAAAAGTCGTTAAAGGCAGCAAAACCAAATTCGCAAAGGTGAAATTGGTTTAGACCAAAAGATACGCTGTTACCTTGGGTATGCAGCGTTGAAACGAGATAGAGGATCGCAAGTATGAAAATTAAATTTCTTCCGCAAAATATCGAAGTTGAAGGAACTCCAGATAAGTCCCTTTTGCAAATTGCGACGGAAAACAAGCTTGAGATCCGCTCTATCTGTAAAGGTGTTCCAAGCTGCGCTGAGTGCCGCGTTCGTATTAAAGAGGGAGACAATAATGTTTTGCCTCCGGGTAAAGCAGAACTAAGCCTGATCGGTACAAGTTATTTCATTGATGGTCGTCGTTTAAGCTGCCAGGTTCGTTGCTTTGGTGATGTGACTGTGGATTTAACCGAGCAAGTGGATCGCGCCGAAAATCAGACTAAAAAAATCAGAGGTTTCCGTACCAGCAAGCAAATGGAATCCAAAGCGGTTAATGATACAATGCTTTTGGATGCCAAGGTTGACGAGGCTGCAGCCGCAGCTGCTGGCAGTTCAACTACAGAAGTTGGTTCCGAGGCGACAGGTGCGCCACAATCTGAACGCCCCCAACAACAGCAGGGCAGAAATCAGAACCAACAACAGCACCAGCATAAGCAAAAACAGAATCAACAAAATCAAAACCGTCAAAAGCAAGGCGGCGGTCAGCAAGGTCAGCAGCAAAAGCAGCAACAACAAGCTAAGCAGCAGCAGCCTAAACCGCAAAATGCGCAAAACCAGCAAAAGCAGCAGCAAAAACAAAAAGGCGGCGGTGGCGGACAAAATCAGAATCGCCAGCACAATCAGCCGAATCAACAAAAGCAGCAGAATCAGAATCAGCAACAAGCTCGCCCGCAGAATCAGCAAAACAACCAGAACCAAAATAAGCCTAAGCAATAACTTAGGCTTGCTTTCCATCTGGGCGACATCCTCACCATTAGTTAATTAATTGGCTGAAGGTCTAGTGCATGACATATGCTGTATGCCGATAAGACTGAAGGATGTCTCATAAGATCACTTTCAGAGAACGAGGGCAGGGGCCCATATTGATTCTTCTTCACGGTTACGGAGGAAGTATTCACCATTGGGAAGCAGTAGCTTCTCAGATGGAGTCCCACTATCGGGTGATTATTCCAAACTTAACCCATCTCTATATGAGCTCAGACAAACTCTTTTTCACCGTGCAGGTGGAAGTGTTGGCGAAATTCATTCAAGAGCATTTCCCCCACCAGCGCGTGCATTTGGCAGGCTTAAGTTACGGGGGAGCCTTAAGTTGGGCCCTGGCGACTCAGCATCCTCATCTTGTGGAAAAAGTGGCCTTGATTAATCCCATGGTCACGGACCCGGTAAAGAATTTCCTTTTAAAAGAGCTGCGTTTCTTTTTCTCCATTCCTCTGAATCTAAAAAGCATTTACGTCATGTTGTCGACTCCGATGGGCACAAGCTTCCTAAAAAAGGCGGCTCACATATTCCGTGACGAGCGGGCTGAAGGCGCGATTTCCCTGGAGCGACTGCGCGGCCGAAAGCTGCAATTGGTGGCTCACATGATTCATCGCTTTGCGTGGATTCTACGGTCCGAGGACTGGCAGACGTGGAATAAAAAACTTTTCCATTATCGCGGTGAATGCCGTTTGATCTTTGATGACAGTGATTTGCTGTTTAATCAGGATGCGTATTTAAAGTTCGCGCAGCATTTGGGATGCGAAGACCTGGTAATCCTGCAGGGAGCCGGGCACATAGCTATCAAATCCAAGCCCGACATCGTCGCCGGGCATTTGCTGGAATTCCTGCACACGCAACCATCCACACGGAAAATCGCTAAATAGTTTCAACTTTCTTGGTTTGTTTTGGATAAGCACTTTGGTATTTTGCCAGGATGTCTTCGGCCAGCACGGTTTTATTTTCTTTATTCAGAATATTGATGAACATCTGATAAGACTCTTCATCCATGCGGTTTTGTGCAGCCATCTTTCTGCCCTGGTCCAGAATTTTTGCCAGGGGCATGGTTTTGCAGTTAAATTGAAAGTGCAGATTTTCATACTCCTTACAGCCGATTTTTGCCGAAGGAAATTGTTGCAGAAAGCGCGCAGCCTGACTTGCAGTTTGAATGTCTTCGCGAAGCAGAACTTTGATGATCTTGGAGATGTATTGAACATCAGCACCTACCACTTGAATACCTAACTCAAAGCACTCGATAGCTTTTTGTAAGGCTTTATTATTCAAGTTAGAACGACCCGCCGTAAAAAGGGCTGCCGAAAAAACATGGCGTAGTTCTGCTGTCTTGTGATCAAGTCTGGCAAAGAGTTGAAAAAAGTGCGGCACCTGATCCAGTTTTCCTGAAAACACAGCCGCGATGAAAAGCTGCCCCAGGCGCTTGGGACCGATCGGGTAGTTATCAATGATCGTGTTCGCGACACTATAGGCATTGCCGAAATCTTTTTGTTCAAAGTAGCTGTCGAATTTTCCAGTCAGACAGCGATAGTGCAGGGGTTGCAACTTTAAGCCCTTCACGTATTCGTCATTGGCAAACTGGTATTCAAAAGCTTTAAATTTTGTATAGCCCAAATAGTAGTGCGCAAGCGTCGGCTTTTCCTGATGCTTAAGAGCTGCAGTGAATTTGTGGTGAGCATCCGCCAGATGTCCATCAAACAAGGCCTGCTTACCAGCGCGAATGTGTTTAATGTATTCACTGGGATTAATTTTTCTTTCAATCAAAGTTAACAGGCGCCCGGCAAGGACACCACTTTGAATGGGTTTAACAATGTAATCATCGACCAACTCTTCCGCCGCTTCAGCAATGGCAGAGGTGGAGTTGTTATGGGTCATGATGATTGAAATATTATCAGCGCTGTTCGCCGAGTGCATTGCGACCAGTTCCAGTCCAAATTTGGAATCGACGGTGAATTCTGTGATCAAAAGATTCGGCTTTTTCTCGGCCAGATATTCCTGGGCGCCCAAATAGCGCTTGGTAGTAAAGATGTTTTCTGGAGTAAGTCCAACTTCCAAAAGGGCAGCGGTCGCAAGATTCGCAAAGGACGACGAGTTATCAACGATCAGGGCCGTCAGATTTTTCATTATTCAAGCTCCCGCATGGATCGGAATAAAAGATCTGTTGATTGTTGAGCTTGAAGGTTGGCTTTTAAGAAAACTTCCCACAAGCCTTTATCAAAACGGTGCAGTTCAACGGTGTACTTGGAAGTGTTCCCGTGATCCAGAGGTTCACTGCGAGTGACTCTGCCGGTAGCCAGAAATTCGATGCTCTGACCGCGCATGTGATACTTGCCTTCGAAATTTAAAATTGTTCCTAAGCCACACATGCGGGGAACTGCTTCGAACGTAAATGACTTTTCCGAGTATTCTAAAACCTGCAGGGGTTTGCCCTTAAGATTTTTAATCAATTCAAACTCGGTCGTCAGATTTTGCAGACTGTGTATTTCGAGGAAATATTGGCTCATTGATTCATGCTAAACAAACTGAGGCGGCTTGCCTAATTTGCTAAAGCACAAACTGTGTAGTTCTGGACGTAGAAACGGAATGAACAGGAATTTTTAGAACACTTGTGCGTCTGGAAAATGGATATTTCGCAATGAAATGTCCAGTGTTCCCACGAATGTATCGAGTTGATTTGTAAGTGCTTTAAACGTTGAAACTCGAACCACAGCCACAGTGTTTCGTAGCGTTCGGGTTGTTGAAAACAAAGCCTTTACCGTTCAATCCGCCGGAGTACTCCAAAGTCATGCCCAGGATGTACAACATGGAGTTGGAATCGACAGCGATCTTTTGACCGTTGGCCTCGAAAAACTTATCACCATCGCGTGCAGCAGTGTCGAAATCCATTTTATAGGATAGACCTGAACAGCCACCTTTTTTAACTTCCACTCGCAGGAATGCAGCATCGTCTTTGCCTTCATCTTTTTTAAGAGCAGCAAGTTTTTGAGCAGCTTCTGGGGAAATGTTAATCATAAAGGTCTCCTGGATAAATTCGTGTCTAGTGTAACACAAACGGGAAGCCCAGGGGAGGGCAGATTATATCCGCCCTTAGCCTTAAGCTAAAATACTGAAAATATTATACATTTCCAGATGGAATGGCGCCGTGAAGGATCTCGGCCGCGCGCTGAATGTCGTCTTCCGTTGTCCAGCGACCCAGGCTTAAACGCAAAGTGCATGCGGCCTCGTCAGCGGATAAGCCAATTCCTTTTAGAACGTGACTGATGCTCACTGAACCAGAGCTACAGGCTGACCCTGTGCTCACACCCAATTTTTGAATTTTATTAGCCAGGGATTCAATTCGGATCCCCGGTAAAGTGACGTTCAAATTAATCGGGGAGCGATTCGTAGGATGGCCATTCAGGCGAATGCCAGGAATCTTGCTTTGCAGCTTTTGCCAGAACAAATTGCGAAGAGCCGTCATGCGCTCTGACTCTGCCGTCAGATTGTTTTTGCAAATTTCAGCTGCAGTTCCCAGGCCCACAATCGCAGGAACATTCAACGTGCCCGAGCGAAGTCCTTTTTCCTGACCGCCGCCATAGATGAAGGGATTCAGTTGAACTTTAGGATCTTTGCCACGAATGAAAAGTGCAGCGGAGCCTTTTGGGCCGTAAAACTTGTGAGCTGAAAATGACATCAAGTCGATACCCATTTCAGTCACGTTCACTGGAATTTTTCCAATCGCTTGAGTGGCGTCTGTATGGAACAGGATCTGATTTTCTTTCGCCACTTTAGCAGCTTCCACGATCGGATTGATGCTGCCAACTTCGTTGTTCACCCAGATCAGGCTGATTAGTTTTGTGTGCGGCTTAATCGCAGCACGCAAAGTTTCGATTTCCACCAGGCCGAATTTGTTCACTGGAAGCAAATCAATTTCGACACCTTGTTTTTCAGCGGCTTGCATCGCTTTGATGACAGAGCTGTGCTCAAGGCAGCTGGTAATCATATGGATTGGTTGAGTCGGATTTTCTTCGCGCAATTTGGAAATCAAGCCAAAGATCACCCAGTTGTTTGATTCAGTGGCGCTGGCGGTGAAAGTGATTTCAGAGGATTTTGCACCAATAAGGGAAGCCACTTGCATACGCGCTTTTTGCACGCCGTTTTCAGCCGTCCATCCCCAGTGATGTGCCACACTTGCCGGATTACCAAAATACTCTTTAAAGTACGGCTCCATGGTCGCATAGACCTGGGGATCCACGGGAGTCGTGGCGTTGTAATCCAAATAAAGTCCTTTATCGGACACGGCTTGTGCGACGGTGTGAGACTGAGCTGAAATTTCCATGGACCCAGCTAATAACGGGCGTGGAATGGGGTCAAGAGGAATCCTAGGATACCAACAATTTCTTATTGGTAGCGGCTTCTCTCTCCATTTGCTCCTGATACTGATCGATTTTGTCGTTTAGATAGTTCTGCGCGCGGTACTTATCCACATTTTGCAGCTCCATGCGCAAGACATGCAGATGAGTGATCCCCTGACTGATTAAACGGTTCTTTTGTTCAGACAGGAAGACACCACCTTCTGGCGTATAAAGCACGTAACGGTTGTTGCGCGGCAGGAATACGTAAAGATTGAATTCCACGGGAACGTTCTCGCGCATTTCCTGAATTTTGATAGCTGCCATCTCTTCGTCGGCAGAGGCGGAAACCTCGGCTTTTACGTCGCTGCGCGGGAAGAAGGCCATGGCGACCTCGTTACCCTCATGCACGGATTTGCGCAAAAATTCAGCATACTCCACAGCCCATGCAGCAAACGGCACCTGTTTGATTTTGATCGGCATGGTTTCGTTGTGTTCCATGTTTTCGCCGTTTTCAGAAAGAAATTTAAACAGGCGAGTGCGAATCTGCTCAAAAAAATGAATATCGACCGTTAAGTGTTCAGCCATTGCCGCAACTAAGTATCCAGAAAATCGACCTGACTCTACCAGAATGCAGGCCACGTTCGTGGGTTGTTCGATGCTGTTTTTCTTTTCTGTGATAAAGCAGGATTTTTCCATGGCCTCGCGGGTGCCCTGCAAAATTAATGAAGACGGATCTTTAGCTACTTCATCAGCGATGACTTTGGAATTGCGTGGATTGTTTTTTCTGGCATCAGTTTCAAGAGGTGCCCACGTCGTTTCAGATTTTTTTCGATTTGAATAAGCACCGGGACCAGCATCACCATAGGGATCATAATTTGGATCGTTGGGATCCGATGAATCTGAACCCTGTGATCCTGATTGGGAGCCATTAAATCCAGGAGCACCGGTTGGATTTGTTCCATTTTGATTGAAGGGGTTTTGCGTTTCACCAGGGCCGTTTTGACCGTAACCATTGGTGTGTGGAGAACTCATTCCACCTGTGAACTGCGGATCATTGCCGTTCATTGCGCCGTTTTGTCCATTGGGGTAGCCACTTTGTGAACCCATTCCTGAACCATAGGCTCCTGGTTCTTGACCAGAGTTCGCTCCGCCCATGAACCCACCAAATCCATTGTCACCATTTCCACCCGCGATGCCGTTGGCGTTAGGATCTTGGGAGGTGGGAGGAATGTATCCAGCCATGCCGGGCTGAACTGCTGCGATCGAATCGGAATTAAGGCCCGAAGCAAAACTGTTGTTGGGACCACCGGCAACAGAGTTACCATCCAGTGCACCCATTAAATTTGCCAGAAAATTTTGTGTGGCAGCTCCACCATCGGCCGCGCCACCTTCACCGCCGCGAATGGCGATGACACCAGAACCATTGCCACCACCTTCCCAGCTGCGTTGGGCGGCTGCGGAAGCGGGATTTGCGGATTGATCTTTGAAGTATTTGTTAACCATCCTTTCAACGGCGGGGCCGGTGATGGGATGGTAAATTGCATAGCCAGAGTTGCAGTCATTTAAAACTTTCACCGAGTTCGCTGTGGAATGTTCAGCAAAAGCGATCACACAAACGGGGAAGGCCTGACTTAAAACTTTTGGGAGATTGCGAACTTTTTTGTTTGGATGATCAATACTGACCATGACGAATTGGGGCTGGTTTTGAACCAAAAAGACCATAGCCTCTTTAAGATTGTGGGTGCTTTTAATTTCCCAATCACGGTTCTTCAGAAAGTTTTCAACGGGAACAAGACTTTGTGGGTGCGACTTGATGATCAGCAATTTCCGCTTTTCTACCTGTTGTTCCATGTCACGTTCCTGTTAAAAAATTGTGAGACTTTCTTCTTAACGGGTTCCCCCCTGTAAACAAACAGTGGATAGATAATCTTTATGGGGTTAATTGCAAAGAGTTAATCAAGCTTTGGGATGCATAGTATGTATGTGGGATAGGGGGCTGGCCCTTTGTTTAGGTGTTGTAATCCAGATTCTCTTCACTCCCAACTCCCTTACAATATTCCTATGAAGAATCAACCACTGCACAGCACACACTTTTTTGTTCCCGAAGGTAAAAACCCAGAGAACATGTTCAAATGGAAAAAGATCAACTGCGAAATCAAGAATCGCAAAGGGGATATTTTCTTTCAGATGAAGAATGTCGAAGCCCCGGAAGGTTGGTCACAGCTGGCAGTGGAAATTGCTACAAGCAAATACTTCCGCAAATCCGGCGTTCCCCGCACCGTGCACGAAACTTCGGTGCGCCAGGTGGTAAACAGAGTGGTTGCTGGAATTTGCGGCTCGGCTCTGAAACAGGGTGGATACTTTAAAACAAAAAAAGACGCTGAAGTTTTTGGTCACGAGCTTAAATATATTTTACTATCCCAGCGCGCGGCCTTTAACAGTCCTGTCTGGTTTAATGCGGGATTGTTTGAAGCTTACAAGATTGTTTCTCCCAGTGAACATTTCGCCTTTGATGCTAAAAAGAAATCCATTCAGCCGACTAAGAATGCCTATGAACGTCCGCAGTGCTCTGCCTGTTTTATCCAAAGCGTGGAAGATTCCATTGATGGAATCTTTGAACTGGCAAAAAATGAAGCGCGACTTTTCAAATATGGTTCCGGAACCGGCAGTAACTTTTCCACTTTGCGCAGCAAGTATGAACCGTTGAACTCGGGTGGTCACAGCTCGGGTTTGATTTCATTTTTAGAAGTTCTGGATCGCGGGGCTGGAGCAATCAAATCCGGTGGCACCACACGACGGGCTGCTAAAATGGTGGTGGTCGATATTGATCATCCGGAAGTTTTGGATTTTATCGAATGGAAAATGAATGAAGAACAGAAGGCCAAACTTTTAATCCAGGCGGGTTTAAGCCCCGACTTTGAAGGTGAAGCATATAAAACTGTTTCGGGGCAGAATGCCAATAACTCGGTTCGCGTGACTGATCAATTTATGAAAGCCGTGCAAAAGCAGAGTCCTTGGAAGCTGCTTTCCCGGGTGACGGGGAAATCCCTGCGTGAAGTTCCGGCGGCAGAAGTTTGGAACAAAATCAATCACGCGGCCTGGGTGTGCGCGGATCCAGGGATTCAGTTTCACGATACGATCAACAAATGGCATACATGCCCCAATACGGATGAAATTCGTTCCAGCAATCCTTGCTCGGAATATATGTTTCTGGATGACTCTGCCTGCAATCTGGCGTCGATCAATCTGGTGAAATTTTTAAATCCAGATGGCAGTTTTGATTTTGAATCATTCATTCACACGGCGCGCACTTTGTTTGTCGCTCAGGAAGTGTTGGTGGATTATTCCAGTTATCCGACCGAAAAGATTGCGCAGAATTCCCATGATTATCGTCCTTTGGGTTTGGGCTATGCAAATCTGGGAAGCTTGTTGATGCGAAAAGGAATTCCCTATGACAGCGTCGAGGGACGTGCCTGGGCAGGGGCCCTGACGGCTCTGATGCACGGAGTGGCTTACCTAACCAGTGCTGAAATGGCCCGCGCCAAAGGTGCATTTGCAGGTTTTAAAAAGAATCGCGCGCCCATGCTTAAAGTGATGAAAATGCACGAGGCTGCTTTAAGCAAGATTGAATGGAAGTATCTGCCGGAAGGTTTAAATCAAGCGGCAAAAAACCTGTGGAAGGCTGTCGTGTTTAACGGTGGCAAACACGGTTTTAGAAACTCCCAGGCAACAGTGATTGCACCTACGGGAACCATTGGTCTTTTGATGGATTGTGATACCACGGGGATTGAACCGGACTTTTCATTGATCAAATTAAAAAAACTGGTAGGCGGCGGAGAAATCCAAATCGTCAATCAGTCGGTTAAGCCCGCATTGCAGAGTTTGGATTACGATGAAGCTTCAATTGATTCGATTTTGGCTTACGTTTCTGAAAACAACACTTTGGTGGGATGCCCTCAATTTAAGCAGGAGCATCTGGCGGTATTTGATTGTGCTAATGCGGCCCCGGGCGGCAGAGTTCTGTCTCCGGAAAGTCATATTACTATGATGGCGGCGGTTCAGCCGTTCATTAGTGGAGCGATTTCAAAAACCGTTAACTTACCGAACTCGGCAACAGAAGAGGACATCGGCGGTATTTACTTTAAATCCTGGGAGCTGGGGCTAAAGGCAGTGGCTGTTTACCGGGATGGTAGCAAGCTGAGTCAACCGCTGAATGTAAAGAAAAAGAACCCAGAAGCCGCTGTGGCCCCAAAATTCACTATGAAATGCCCTGAATGCGGGAGCGACACGGTGCTTACGAGTGGGTGCTTTCGTTGCCCGAACTGTGGAACCACTGTAGGTTGTTCCTAGTCGCCAAAGGCGGCTTTTTTTTGGAGATATTATGAGTAAGAAAGATATTTTTGGTGATGATGTTGATTCGGGAAAATCATTTGAGGATTTTGAAGCACTTTTTGCTGAATCCTCAGCAGGTGGTTTGAAGACTCGGGTTTCTGTGGGAGATCAGATTCGTGGGGAGATTCTTTCCATTGGTAAAGAAGAATCCTTTGTTTCCACAGGTACTCCGAACGACGGGATGATCTTCACTAAAGACCTTATGGATGAAAACAAGGAAGTTAAATATCACGTGGGTGATATGATTGACGTTGTGGTTTTGTCCACTAAGGGTGGCGAGATCCGTTTGGCTAAAAAAGGTGCGTTGAACGCTTCCACGGATTCTTTGGAAGACGCTTATGATATGGAATTACCGGTAACAGGTACTGTGACTGAAGCGGTGAACGGCGGTCTTCGTGTTAACATCCAGGGGAAGACGGCTTTCTGTCCGATCTCCCAAATTGATTCCCGTTTCGTTTCTGATGTTTCAGAATACGTGGGTCGCAAGTTTGATTTCCTGATCACTCAATTTGATAAACGCAACATCGTGGTTTCCCGTCGCAAACTTTTGGATCTGCAAAAAGCGGAATTCGAAGGCGCGTTCATGCAAAAGCATGAAGCAAGTGCGATCCTTGAAGGTCGTATCATGCGTCTGGAAAAGTTTGGTGCCTTTGTTGAGCTTGAGCAGGGTGTGGAAGGTTTGGTACACTTGTCTGAACTTAGCTGGTCCCGCGTGCACAGTCCGCAAGAGGTTGTGTCTGTTGGTCAAACAGTGACTGTGAAGCTTTTGAAAATCGAAGAAGTTGACGGCAAGTTGAAAATTTCTTTGTCTATGAAGCAAGCTGACGGTGACGGTAATCCTTGGAACTCGGTTCCAGCAAAATTCCCAGTGGGCACAGTGGTGAACGGCAAAGTTGAAAAGAAAGAGTCTTACGGCCTGTTCGTCAACATTGCTCCGGGCATCACGGGTCTATTGCCAAAATCCAAATGGCGCGATCATGTTGATGGTCAACAATTTGAAAACAAAAAACGCGGCGATGATATCGCTGTGCAAATTGATGAAATCAAATTCGAAGACAAAAAGATTTCCCTGGGCGTTCCAGGTGCGGGCGAAGATCATTCATGGAGAGCTCATCAACCGGCATCCGGCAGCGGATTTGGTTCCTTGGGTGATGCTTTGAAGGGCCTGACAATTAAGCCAAAGAAGTAATATCGAGCTCACATTATAGTTTAAAACGAATTAAAGCCCCTGCCAGTGTCTGGTGGGGGCTTTTTATTTTACCCGGGTGATATTGCTTTTGGAATAAAACCCGGGTAATATTGTTTTTATGGCATTCAACCCCAGAGAGGCACTACATGAGCTCTACCAACGATTTTATTAAACAGGAAAAGGCCACCTTCAGTCGCGATCAGTGGGTGATCATTGCGTTGCTGGCGTTTCTGCAATTCACCATCATTCTGGATTTCATGATTCTGTCGCCGTTGGGGGCGATTCTGATGCCGGCGATGAAAATTTCTCCCTCACAGTTCGGGATGGTGGTTTCAGGCTATGCCGTCAGTGCTGCGATCTCGGGTTTTCTGACTGCGGGTTTTGCTGACAAGTTTGATCGTAAAAAACTTCTGATGTTTTTTTACTGCGGATTTATTTTAGGGACATTGTTCTGTGCGCTGGCACCTAATTTTCCGCTGTTATTGGCAGCCCGTATCGTCACCGGACTTTTCGGGGGAGTCATTGGTTCCATCGTTTTTGCGATCATGACGGATTTGTTCCCGTTGCACCAACGGGGCCGCGTGATGGGTATTTTACAAACTGCCTTTGCTGCAAGCCAGGTCATGGGTCTTCCTTTGGGATTGTGGCTTTCCAGTAAGTGGGGATGGCATTCACCATTTCTGATGATCGTGGCGGTAAGTACTGCGGTGGGCTTTATCATTTGGGCAAAGCTTCCTTCAATTACAGCCCATTTGGCTTTACGAACCGAAAAAAAAGCCCTGACGCATTTGGTGAACACGGTGGCGACTCCCAAGTACGGCTTCGCTTTTATTTTGACGGGAATCTTGTCAATGGGTGGTTACATGATCATGCCGTTTGCAAGTGCTTACACTGTTCATAATTTGGGTATCGGGCTGGATAGCTTGCCATTGCTATACATGGTCACCGGCTGCGTATCTATTTTAGTGGGACCACTCGTTGGAAGAATCAGTGATGCGATTGGCGGTTATCCGACGTTCATTTTCGGTAGCATTGTGACAGCCGTGATGACAGTGATTTACACGAACCTGGGGTTGACTTCGTTACCAATGTTGATGCTGGTGAATTCGCTGATGTTCGTGGGGATTTTCTCGCGCATGATTCCTTCGCAAGCTTTGATGTCAGGAATTCCGGCACCTGCCAGTCGTGGGGCCTTCATGTCCATCAATGCGTCACTTCAGCAGTTGGCCGGGGGCTTGGGTTCGGTCGCTGCCGGGATGATCGTTTCTGAAGGTGCTGACGGCCGAATTCAACACTTTGAATATGTGGGCTACATCATGGTGGGATTCACGGTACTGACTGTTTACATGATGTACTTCATTAATCGCGATGTGATGGGATCACGAAATAAAACTGCGGGTCCCGGTGAACCTTCACTGGGACACTAAGGAGAATTTTATGGAACCAAGAGTGGATCGTACCTGCACCGCTTTTGCAGGAAGCAAAATGATCGCTTCGGGCGATTTGGTGGCGGTGGCTACCAAAGTAAAAAAATATCTAAAGGATAATGGAAAAGACAACGTCCTGATTTTCGACGACGTCACCAGTGTTCAGGTTGAACTTGATTTGCGCGGCACCGTTGAAGCTGTCAGCCGCCGCTACGAAGCTTTGGCAGAAGAAACAGAAGAAAAAAAATCAGGACCGGGGCGGCCTAAATTGGGAGTGGTTTCCAAAGAGGTGACCTTGCTTCCGCAACACTGGGAATGGCTCGCGCTACAACCGGGAGGCGCCTCCGTAACGCTTCGAAAGCTGATAGAGGATGCGAAAAAGAAAAACTTCGCCAAAGATCAGATTCGCCAGGCTCAGGATGCCGTTTACAAGTTCATGCACGCTATGGCCGGGGATTTTCCAAATTACGAGGAAGCCCTTCGCGCCATGTATGCCAACGACACTAAAAAGTTTAAAAAGATGATCGGCGATTGGCCGAAAGACATTCAGGAACACATTCTGAAAGTCGGCCGTGAGTTACTGGCGAACACGAAGTAATAAGGTAATTGTATTTATGAAGACGGGTGTTTTTACAATTGTCATTCTGATCGCATGTTACTTTTTCTATTCTTGGACTCGAACGGATCAAAAAAATACCGAGTTCAGCCAACGGATGGAAAGAAAAATCGCTCAGGTCAAAGAGCAAAACCGCGCCCAGATACAAAAGCGAGAAATCACCAAAGCAAATCAAAAATCAGACTTCAAGACTGCAAACGTGCCACAAGAGCAGTTTGACGAAATAAAAGTGCAAGAGGTTGTCGAAAGCTTTAACAAGCACGCGACAGGCATTACCAATGCATGGGATGCCTATAGAGTAAATTTGTACAAGCAGATTGGTCTCACTGACGATGATCTGAGGGAGCTGGATCTTATTTTAGAGCGCAGGACGGAACTGCTTACAGACTTTCAAAATGAATATCGTCGGTTGGGAACGGACCCTTCAAACAGCCAGATGCTTGAGCTATACAAGAAAGCGGAACAAGAAATGGATGAGGACGTACGACTCTTCCTGGGCGATAACAGATTTAACTATGTTAAAAGCGCCAGGTCGATTTTCAATCGAGCGTATTCACAACACTACCATATAAGTATCGAAACGCTTGGTTGGTAAAGACATCCCGGAATTTTCATTTGCCGCCAAGGTGGCGGTAAATCCTGGGTGCTTTCGCAAGGTCTTTGGACTCAGTGCCGAGGGATTTTTTGTGTGGTGTTCATTCGGACCTCCTTCAGAATTCCGGAAGTGAGTCCGTCCTAAAAGGTGACCTTGCGAAAGCAGAGTCACCTTTTGCATTTTTAGAGCCAGTGGTTTTGGTCGACGTATTTTGAATCAAAAACATTAGATCTTAGTCATCAAATTTTGGCAGTGCAATATGCGTAGACATCAGCTGCCGTCCTCTGAACAATGACCTTTAAGTATTTCTACAGGAGTCTAAATGAGTAAAATTGTATTTGCACTCGCGATCTCGTTACTTAGTTCAGTGTCTTTTGCTTCAGATGTTAATCATTGTATTAAGTTTGTAGGAAAATATTCGAGACAAATCGATAACAATGATACTTTTGGCTCTCAAGGCTTAAAGATTTCAGTGGATCCGTCTGCGACATCATTAGTGCTGACCTTCAACTCTGATACGGATCCAAGTCAATGGCGAGGATGGATTGAGTCTTACATTGCCGATGGATTAGTTCATGCGGGTGACGCTAATACCGGGAAAACGTACGTAGCCACTTGTTCTTCTGATGGAATTGCTATTAAGCGCGAAGGGCTGCTCATTAAGCCTTTAGTTACGCAAATAACTGTATCGGGAGATCAGCTGTACTATTTGAGTTTTGCTGAAGGAAGCGAATCCAGAGCTACCTTTATGAAATTAAAGAAAATCCAATAGCCCTGCATAAATGCCCAAACGGATAATTAAAAGGCGCTGGTTTAGTAGCCACGCCTTTTTTTAGGTTTGCAGATTTCTAACATACTTCAAAACCAAGATCGGTTCTACAGTGCATCCGTAAGTAGGACCTGGCACCTTTTAAAGATGACGAAGCCAGAAGACCATGGCCATTTCGGCAAAGTACTGGGCTCGGCGCTCGCGCATTGGCATGGCCTTATAGGGGGCGGTGATGGTGGTGTAGAATTTCTTTTTTCCGCGCTCAACACCAACCACGACCGAGTGTTCACCTTTCGGAGTGATACTCAGGCGAACCTGGGCTTCCGGATCCACGGCATGGCTTGAAAAACTCCAGGGCTTTTCAGTCATGAAGTCCCGCATAACCGGCATCAGGCGATTTATCAGAAACTGTCCCGTCGCAGAATCCAGCACGCCGACAGAAGAATAGCTCTTCAACGCCAACGACAGCATCAAAGGCACATCCTGCTGATCGCGAGTCACGGTGATGTGGCGTAAGGCTTCCGTCACACGCTCAACGTGCACGCGCATTTTTTCTTCCTGGGATTTATAAAAGGACATCTTCACTTCCACATAGGGAAGATGCACGCGGTAGCCTTTTTCAACGTTTACGTTCGCCAGGGCTTGCTCCACCAAGGTGGCCACATCAGATTCACCCATGCCGATCGTGTCCCAGTGGCGAGTGATGTAGGGATCTAAGCCTTCAACACTTTTTTCCAACCACGCTGCGATCTCACTTTTCCAAACGGCTTCGATTTCACGCGGTGGCCCGGGCAAAACGAAAATCTTTTTACCTTTGGCTTCAACAAAAAAAGCATTTGCTGTGCCCTCGGAGTTTTTTATTACCTTAGAGCCTTCTGGAAAATAGCACTGCTGGCGTTGAATTTCTTTAACGACATATCCGCGGGGTTCCAGGCGCTCTTTGATATGAATCCAGGAACCTTCATCCCATTTCAATTCCAAACCGGTCCACTCACTGATCAGTTCCCGGGTAAAGTCGTCAGAGGTGGGACCCAAACCACCGGTTACAAACATCAAGTCAGAGTACTGCCCACAATAGTCCAGGGCTTCAGAAATGAGTTTTCTCTCATCTGGAACCACGAGATGAAGTTTCGTGATAAGTCCCAGATTTTTCAGTTTTTCTGAAATCCATGCGGCGTTTTTATTCACTATTTGGCCATCAACCAATTCGGTTCCAATACCTAATACTGACGCGATCATGTGAGTCTCCTTTCAGAAGGTTAGGCCTCTGGCCTAATGGCGTCCAGATTCTTCCGAAAAGTGCCTGAAATTTGCTATTATTGCATAGCGTTACAGGCGCTAAGCCTTGCGGATTACACAGGGTTTTCCTAGATTCGCTACTCTATATATGTAGGAGCTACCATGTCCTTTAACTGGAAAGAATTCGACCTTTACAATCCCACACCTGAGCACAGCATGTTGCGTGAAACGGTTAACGCTTTCACCAAAGCTGAAGTCGAACCTCAAGCTCACGAGTATGATCGTTCAGAAAAATTCAATCTTGAGTTGTTCAAAAAAGTTGGCGAGCTAGGCTTGTTGGGTATCACAGTGCCAGAGCAATTTGGTGGAGCTGGGATGGACGCAACGGCTGCTGCCATCGTTCATGAAGAGTTGTCTGCATCAGATCCAGGTTTCGCATTGGCTTACCTTGCGCACTCGATGCTTTGTGTGAACAACATCGCCGTGAACGGCAGTGATGAACAACGTCTGCGTGTTTTGCCAAAACTTTGTTCTGGCGAATGGGTGGGCTCCATGTCCATGTCTGAACCTGCAATTGGTACAGACGTATTGGGAATGCAGACTCGCGCAGTTAAAAAAGGCAATGAGTGGATCTTGAATGGTCGCAAGATGTGGATCACAAACGGTACCATTGACGAAAACAACACGCCTTGCGATTTAACATTGGTATATGCAAAGACCGGCGAAAAGCACGGTCGCGCAATGATCTCTACATTCTTGGTTGAAAAAGACCATAAAGGTTTCGAAGTTGGTCAAAAGATCAAAGACAAACTGGGTATGCGTGGTTCGAATACAGCAGAACTGGTTTTCCAGGACTGCCACGTTCCTGAATCGGCATTGATCGGTCATGAAGGTGACTCCATGTTGCACATGATGCGCAACCTTGAAATCGAACGTCTGACTTTGGCGGCAATGAGCTTGGGGATCGCACGCAGATCTATCGAGATCATGAACCGCTACGCGACTGAGCGTGAGGCATTCGGTAAATCCCTAAATCACTTTGGTCAAATGCAGCGCTACATCGCTGACAGCTATGCGGAATACAAATCAGCGCGCGCGTATGTTTACGAAACAGCCCGCCGCATGGATTTGAATAAAGAAGGAAACCGTCTGGATTCTGACGGTGTAAAACTTGTCGCTACAACAATGGCGAAAAACGTGGCTGACCGAGCGATCCAGGTTTTGGGTGGTTATGGCTACGTGGGCGAGTACGTTGTTGAAAGACTATGGAGAGACGCGAAGTTGCTTGAGATCGGTGGCGGAACTTTGGAAGCGCACCAAAAAAATATCACTCGCGACTTGGCTAAAAATCCCGAGTCTTTGTACAAGTAGGCAGGTCTATGTTTCCCTACGGTCCTGAGATCGAGATCAATGCGAATCTAAAAATCAATTACAAAGTGGTTCTGGAGAAACTGGGACCACTTTTAACTTCGGATCGTTTGCAAAAAATCGATCGCGTGGTTTCCCAAAGAAATTTCGATACAGCCGTGGTTCTGGAAAGCATTTATGATCGCGGAAACATTTCTGCAGTCATGAGATCAGCCGAAGGTTTGGGCTTTGGTAATTTTCACGTCATTGAAACTCAGGAAAAATTCAAGGAATCAGCTCGCGTGACCCAAGGGGCTGACAAATGGGTGGAAGTTAAAAAATGGCAGAACACCTCGGACTGTGTAAAGAATCTGAAATCCCAAGGTTATAAAATCTATGTCACTCATCTGGATGCACGTTCAAAACCTCTGCATGAGGTGGACTTTTCCGGTAAGACCGCACTGGTGCTGGGAAACGAAAAAAACGGTGTCAGTCCCGAAATGGTCGCAGCTGCTGACGAGTGTATTATCATTCCGATGACAGGCTTCGTACAAAGCTTCAATATTTCTGTGGCAGGCGCCCTTAGCCTTTATCATATCTCCCAAGATCGCATGAAGCGTGGTGGAGGCAATGCCTCCTTAACAAATGAGGAGCAGGATATTCTGCGTGCTTACTACTATTTGCGCACCCAGGATTCGGGCTTTCAATATCTTGAAGAACTTTTTGCAAGAGGGCAGATTAAGGCTTAAGCTTCCCTTATAGGGAGGACTTATGAGAAAATGGATTTTTCTTCTGCCTTTTATCGTCGCCGCCTGCGCCGAAAAAAGTGTAAACCCGGAGCCGGCGACTGCGGCTGTCAACAATCCTTCAGCGACTGCTGAGTCAGATAAAAGCAAACTGCCATTCTTTATGACCATGCCTAAAGCCATGGAGCCGGTTGAATTGGTTTTTGATACCAAATACGAAGGGCGTAAGCCCGTTAACTATCGCAAAAATGACAAACTAAAAATGTCGGGCAGTGCCAGCTATTCACCTGCGGCACTTAAAGACATCGCAAAGCCTGCTAAAAAATTGAAAGCGCAGCTGTATGTTTTCGATCTTCGTCAGGAATCCCATGGTTTTATCAATGATAAACCTGTGACCTGGCAGGCAGAGCGGGACTGGGCGAATGCAGATCTGGGACACGAGGATGTGATTCACCGCGAGCGTCGCTTGTTGGGTGATTTGAAGGTCGGCGAAAAGATTCAGGGAACCGAAATTAAAAGCCTTGAAACCGAGGAAAGCCTGGTGCGCAGTTCAGGGCATCAGTACGTGCGTCTGACCGTCACGGATCATGTTCGCCCGACAGATAACGAAGTGGATCGTTTTATCGAGGCTGTTCGCGATCTGCCTGAAAATAACTGGGTGCATTTTCATTGTCGTGCTGGCAAGGGGCGCACAACAACTTTTATGGTGATGTACGACATGCTGATGAATGCGCAAACTGACACCTTTGATGCAATTGTCGAGCGTAATACCAAGCTGAGCGACGACTATGACGTAATGACTATTCCAGCAGAGACGGACTGGAAATATATCTATCAAAAAGAGCGTGCAGCCTTTGTTCAGGAGTTTTACAATTACGCCAAGGCCAACCCTAAAGGGGAAGGTAAGTACTGGTCTCAGTGGAGCAAGAAGTAATGAAAAAGATTTTAGGGCTGTGTGTGTTGGCGGTGCTTTTAAGTTCCTGTGCCACGATGAAAAAGAATTTTTGTAAATGCGAAGAGGAACTGGATTTACCGCCGGAGTGCAAACCCCGCATCATTATCAAAAAGGTTCCTGTGCCAGGTGCTCCCGCCGCGAAACCTCAGCCTCAGGTGAAAACCGGGGGCGGCATTGTGGTTCAGCAGTCCGATGTGGATTTGGGCGATAAGATGGCACGCGCGATGGATGCTTACGTATTCAATAACGAAGCCGATGATTTCACAAATCTTTGCAAAGACGAGAGATTTGACTGCTTCGTCGATGACAAGCGCTTTCCCAAAGAACGTAAACGCATCAAACGTAAAGTCCCGCCGTTTTTAAGTGGCTCGAAAATGGGCCTGCAGGACGAAAAAAGAATCCGCATCAAGTACGATTTTTACCCATAAAAAAAGGAGCCCCCGGGCTCCTTTTTTAGTTTTTGCGAATGATGATGGACTTCATCAGGGGCTCTTGATCGGGAAGCTCAAAATCCAGTCCCTGAGAAGGGGCGGGCAGAATTTTAAACGAGAACTCGCGCTTTAATTTTTCCAGGCGCAAATGCAGGTCTCCGCTATTCCATTTTTCGTAGTTCGTGCAGAACAAAAGCAGACCATTCTTCTCAAGGCAATAAAGGCAGTTTACCAAAAGCTCGTCAAAATTCTTGCTGATGGAAAAGACGCCATTTTTGGAGCGGCCAAAAGACGGTGGATCACAGATGATCAAACCAAATTTGCGCTTGCGGCGAACGGTGCCTTTTAGGAACAAAATACAGTCGCTATTCCAGAACTCGTATTTTTCGTGTTCGGGATCAAGACCATTCAGTTCGAAATTCTTTTTGCTCCAATCCAGGAAATTGGAAGAGACATCCACCGTACACACTTCGGCGGCGCCCGCCATGGCAGACACAACACTAAAGCCGCTGGTGTAAGAAAATAAATTCAGAACGCGACGATCCTGGGCATGTTCGCTGACCCACAGACGATTTTCACGCTGATCCAAAAATAATCCCGGGGAAAGTCCCGTATCACTGCGCAGTTCGTACTTTACACCGTTTTCTTTGGCAATCCAGGAAGGTTGAGTCTGGCCGATATTCCACAAAAGCTCGGCGTTGGGTTCATCACCACGATTCAACATTTTACGAATCAGAATTTTCTTTTTTAACTTTTTCGCGATTCTTTCAAAGCGCAAAAGATCAGGAACGGAAGGATCTTCCTCTTTATACCAATACACCCAAAGGTATTCGCCGTATTGGTCAATGCGGTAAGTGTCCAGTTCACGATGTGCCAGACGCAGGGATTCATCCTTTAAGGCTGAAAATCCAAACAGTCGCTCGCGTCGTTGAAAGGCTTCGGCCACCACGAGGTCTTCCTCGTGTTCATTCAGCTCGGCATCACGCGCCCACACCGGAAGGTCGGTTTCAAATTTGACGTGCTCACCACGCAAAGTGAACTCCAGGGAATGGGAATGAAGGCACAGACGATAAAACGGACTGCCGCCATGTTCATTATCACCCAGAATCGGAATGCCTTTGGCCTCGGCATGCAGGCGGATCTGATGGGGTTTTCCTGAATGCGGAGTCGCCTCCCAAAGTTGAAAACGACCCAGGGATTTAATCCATCGGAATGTCGTTTTCGAATTGGGATCTTTTTCTTTGCTGCTAACAAATTGATTTCTGACTTTTTCAATGTGCGACTGGTAAGTGAACTCCAACGAGCCTGCCGGGTGGTCAGTTAAAAAAAGATATTTCTTACTTACCAAATGTTGTTCGAAAAGGCGGGTCATGTCCGCTGCGATTTCCGAACTCGTCGCAAAGCATAGCGCGCCTGATGTTGCTTTATCCAGGCGATGCACCACGTAAAGCTTTTGATCCAATTCTTCTTCGTACACTTCAACACAGCCACGCTGCCCGTGTTCGGGAGTGTGCGTGTTGAGCCCTGCAATCTTGTCAACAAAGATGCAGCCAGCTGTAGTGGTGTAGCGAAGCTTAATCGTGCGTGTCATTCGACTAATATAGACCGGTTTTCATTGAGCGTCACTGAGAGATTCGATAGAAATGGTCATGGAGGATTTTCCAATGAATACTATGTCTAAAATTCTTTCTAAAGTTCTTTCTAAGGTTCTATTAGTGGCTTTTGCTGTGCCATTTTTGGCAGGTTGCGGGATTCAAAGCATTCCTCAATCTAAAAATGCGACTGAAGCTGCATTGGCAGAGGTATCAAATCAATACAAACGTCGAGCTGACTTGATTCCAAACCTTGTGAATGTTGTTAAAGGCTACGCGAAACACGAAGAGACCACTTTGACTCAAGTTGTGGAAGCACGTGCAAAAGCCACTTCCATGCAGATTGATCCGTCCAAAGTGACGCCTCAACAATTGGCAGAATACCAAAAAGCACAAAGTGGTTTGTCTCAGGCTTTGGGTCGTTTGATGGTGGTAACAGAAAACTATCCTAATTTGAAAGCGGATCAAAACTTCCGTGATCTTCAGGCACAGTTGGAAGGCACAGAAAATCGTATTACGATTGCCCGCCAACGTTATATCGAATCAATCAACCAGTTTAATAATCTAGTGACGGTTCCACCGACAAGCTGGACAAATTCCATCATGTACCACTTTGACAAAATGCCTCAGTGGGACATGACAGCCGAAGAAAAAGCGACGGCAGAGAAAGCTCCAGAAGTTAAATTCTAATGAAGCTACTTTCATCTCTCTCACTTCTTGTGTTTTTGTTTGTGGGCTTTACGGCCCACGCCGAATTCAAGGTTCCGGCCTTGCAAGGCCCGGTAATGGACGAAGTGGGAGTTATTCCGCGTTCCATGCGTCAGGATTTGACGCAGTTGTTATTGGATTTCAACAAGCGCGGTAAAGCCCAGATTCAAATTCTGGTGGTGAACACTCTTGAAGGCGAGCCGATTGAACAGGCTTCTATCAAGATCACCGATCAATGGAAATTGGGTGACGCTAAAAAAGACAACGGTGTTTTGTTCCTGATTGCACTTCAGGATCGACGCATGCGCATCGAAGTGGGGCAGGGACTTGAAGGAGCTATTCCCGACGTCTATGCCAAACGCATTATCGCTGATGTTGTAACGCCTTATTTCCGAAAACAGCGTTTCGCCGATGGCATCTACGCAGGTGTCGGACAGTTGATGACCCTGGCTGATAAAGAATTTGCTGATGAACAAGGGATCACCACAGACACTCGTTCCGACGACAAGGGCGGCGGAATTCCCATTGGCGTGATCATTCTTTTACTGATCATCATTTCTGTTCTAGGTCGCTTTGGTGGCGGTCGCGGCCGACACATGCGCGGTCCTGGTGGTTTCGGTGGCGGCACATTTGGTGGTGGCGGCTGGGGCTCCGGCGGCGGAGGCGGTTGGTCCGGTGGCGGCGGTGGCTTTAGTGGTGGCGGTTCTTCGGGATCTTGGTAAGTGCACACGCGCAGCGTGAGCATATAGGGGAGTGAGCAATGGCTTGGATTAATAAATACCTTTCTGAAAAAGATATCGAGCAGATTTCCCAAACCGTGCACGTGGTGGAAGAACAAACGGACGGGGAGATCGTTCCTGTTATCGTACGAAGTTCCTCTACAGTCGGTCATATTCCCATGACTCTGACTTTGTTATTGTTATTAATCCTGGTGATTGCAGAGCTTCCGTTTGCAGACCTGTTGTGGGTAACACCGTGGGTGTATGTGTGGCCGTTCCTGGTTGTAGCGGTTTATTATATTTCCTTTGCGCTGGCGAAACTTCCTTTTATTCAAAAAGTTTTCGTTCCTGAGAAAGACGAGATGTCCCAGGTGCATCAGCGGGCTCAGCTGGAGTTTTATCTGAACAAAATCAATCGCACCCAGCAGGGGACGGGGATTTTGATTTTCGTTTCGGTGATGGAGCGTAAAGCTGTGATTTTGGCCGATGAGGGAATCAACAGTAAACTTCCTCCGGAAACCTGGAATGAGGTTCTTGGAAAATTCAGCGAGCAACTGCACAAAGGCGATTGGGCTGCGGGTTTCACCGCGGCGATTGAAGCCTGTGGCAAGCACCTGCATCAGCACTTTCCGCACACTGATGGCGGACATAATCAGCTTAAAAACAATCTAGTTATTCGCTAACTTTCTGGATAAGACGAGAAATAGACAACACGTTTTTCGTCTTCAAGAACCGAAGGACTGGTGAACAGCCAAACGGTTTTTCCAGCCTTCGCCAATTCCTTACATTCATTCTTTGCGAACTCTGCAGTCCTGACTCCATTATTAAAGCACAGTACGCGGCTATTAAAGCCCAGCATCTGCATGATGATGGAAGCCGTCATATTGGGAAAGGTGAAAAGAAAGCTTTCGGGGTTCTTTGCGCCCCCTTCTACAAAAACAAAATCGGAAAGATTTGTTCCTTCAGGCAAAGCCAGAAAGATCACTTCGGGCTTGGGACGATCTTTTAAATAATCCCAACGATGAATGGCTTCACAGAACGAATAGCTGGTTTCATTCAAACTCTTCCATTGTGGAAATTTGTCTTTCCATGCAGGCTCCGCGCGCTCGCCAACATCAATCTGGATTTTCACTCGAAACCTCCTCTACACCAATCGCACAGGCGGCATAAACTCCGGTGAAGGACAGTGAGGTGATTAAAATTTGACGGTATTTGGCTATGGGCTTTTGTGAGTGGGAAAGCAAGTACTGTCCGCGCAGAGAAGGCGCAATTTCGGGGGTGTTATGAATACGAAAAACTTTTTGGGTTTTCAGAACTTCAGCCGCCGCGATAATATCGATCATGCCACTCGATCCCAATGAATTTCCAATAGACCATTTTGTGGAGGTGATGGGGACTTGGGGGCTCCCGGTGCTTTCTAAAAATGTGACCAAGGCCTCGTCTTCAGCAGCATCGTTGGTGGGATCACCGGAACCGTGGGCCACAACCAAATCAGGATTTATCGGCGCACGAGAATTTAACTCCTGCAGGATTTGCAAAAGGGGACGACTTTCTGCCTGGGGCGGAATGTGCGAAACACCCTGCGTGGTCGTGATCACCCCATTGATTTTTATATCTAACGGCGTCTTGCGATCGCGGGACACCAGCATCATCGTCAAAGCTTCCCCAAGTTGCATTCCGTCTGAATCTTTTGAAAAGGGGCGACAGGAGGTATGAGTCAAAGCACCTAACGATTCATAACCCTTTTCGAAAAAAGGACCTACCAGCTCACCAGATACGATCATCGCGTATTCAGCGCGCTCGCTATTAAAAAGATCCTGGGCATATTCCAAAGCAGCGTGGCTGGAGATATTCGCATTTCCTATGGTGCAATCAAATATCCATTGCATCTCGACCGAGTTTTCCTGAAAGTAGGTGAGAATTTCAGAATAAGGATCGTGCATCGTGCGAATGTCTTCCTGAGTTGTTTTCCAAATGTAGTCTTCAAGTGCGCCTTTGTTCGACGCAAATATTAGAACAACCCGGCTCTTCGTCAGGTCTGCATATGCCTCTTTGGAAAGTCCCTCCCGCAGGGGAAAAAGGATTTCCTTAAAGCCGCTGACAAAGATTTCTTTATAGCTTTGGGTTTTCTCTGGGGAGTTTTTTAAATAGCAGACTCTGCCGCCGGATTTCCCCGCGATAGAGCAGTCTTTTCCCGAATAAAGTGCTGACATCAAGGCAGGAGTTCCTACGCCTGCGGCCGTGGTGCAAGAATAGTTTTGGATGTACAAGGTGACTCCTTCACCCAGATTTTATTTTTCCTGATTTTTAAATTCAATTTGTCGTTTTCCCGCGAAAGAGACGATCGTCGGGACACGGTGGACAAAGGCTAGTCAATCCGAGCAACCGTTTAATTCCGTGGAATATTTCCGAAATGTAATCAAACATCAATTTAACGGAGAGAAAGTGATGATTAATCAGGAGAGAAGAATGCCAGTTGTTATTCGTAAGTCCATCCCGCCACCGGAGAAACCAGCAAACAGTGTTGCAGACCTTGGTTTAGCTCCTAACAAAAACGAGATCCTGGAAACCACCAGAAAGAAGATGGAAGATATTTTGTTGTTAATTGTCGATCATCCCGAAGAAGTTTCGGTGGGAATCGTGCAAGGAGAGCGCACGACTATTTTCAAAATTGAATGTTCACGTAGAAATTTCGGCAGAATCCTGGGGTCGCGCGGAAAGATGATCGCAAGCCTTCGTACGATTTCTTTGGCTTTGACTGCTAGACACGGTATCCGGTCTATCGTCGAGGTTCCTTACTTTGCAGCTGAAGCTGCCTAGTAGATTCGAGGAGAGATGTTCCATCCCTCCTCATCAATGACATCTTAGTTTTTTTCCAGCATCGATCCCAAATTTAAAAAATCAGAATTTGGGATTGGAGTATCCAAAAGCAGGTATTCGATCACATCATCAATAGCACCGTCAGAAGTTGTAGCCACCAGGGAAACTTTTTTGCTCAAGTAAGCACCCTCAAGGCTGTAAACGTTGCCGGATCTTTTTAGATTCAAATCAATCCAGTAACCGTTCATGTAACCTTTAAACCAATAGCCATCCGTTGTTCTGATCATGTAAAGGTCAGCAAGTTCGTTTTTAAAGAAGCCAGTAGCGCGACCTTCTTTGCGTTGTTCTGTTGGAACATCGATGCGCAATGAAGGACGGTGATTTTTAAACACACCTTTAAACCACATTGTTCCGTTGTTCGTATGCTCAATCGCAAGTTCAACACCTCGACCGTCCAATTGACCGACCATTGCAGTCTGAACAGAGTCCTGGGAGATTTTTAAATTAGTCAAACCATCAGCAGAAGTGATCTGCGTGATATTTGCAGCAGTTTGAATTTGCATTTGTTTTAAAGTTGCACCGGATTGCAAAGTCCATTGCTGAGAATTTTCAGCAGTGTTGATTTGCCAGTTAATTTGATCAGCGCCCCAAGTACCTTGAACTGTTGTAGAAGCCTGCGCGCCTGCAGCAAGCAATAAAGTCGATGCCAAAACTGATAGAAGATTCTTCATTGTTAACTCCTTAAATTAGTACCTGATAAGGCGTATTCAGAATCCTGAATGGGGTCAATAGAATCCGCATCCAGATAGCAAGACAGCCGCTATTTGAAAGTTAAAGGAGAGTGAGTGGACGCCTTTGGACGCATCTATAATGCCGCGCAATAGCCGATTTAGAAACCGCGAGATTCCCAGAAGATTCAGTGATTTGTATTTTTGGGGAACGAAGAGTGATTTCCTAAATGTCATGGCATGTTCAGCAACTATTTGTTCTATGCTATGGCATCCATATGAAAAGCTTTGCAAACACAATTCAGGAACTGATGAGTGAGATTACTCAAGACGCGCACGTTGAATCGGCATGGCTGACAGCAATGGCGCACATGGAGCATCTTGCAGCGAAACAAATTCTGGGCAACATCTCACAATCAACTCCGGCTGAGTTTGTTGAAGAGATCCGTGCCCACGCGGCTGATGAGTATCGTCATCGCGATGTCATTACCAGAATTCGTCCGATTCAGGAGCCTGCAAGCGAGGCTGAGCGGGATCTTCGCGCGCGTTTGTGCGCGATGACTGAATCCTTCACCATGAGTTATTTCGGTAATCCGGTTTTAGTGCAGGCAAACAATCGATTTGCAGCCTATGTCCATGGGGCAATCACGATTGAGCAGTTTCCTTTTCAAATTTATTCCTCTTACATTCCAGCCACCAGCTTTGCCCATATTCGTGAAGCTATGGCCGAAGTCCTAAGCGATGAAACCGCGCACATTCAACTGGGTAAGAAGTTTCGCGAATCCTTGACTGAAGAAGATCAGCTTTCTTTGCAACAGTTGCAGGCGATTGAAAAGGACATGTGCCGAATCATGGTTCAGCGCATGACTGAATTGATCCGGATTTATAAGAACTCCCAAAAAGTTCAGAATGTTGGCACAAAAGCCAGCACGCGACTGGCTTGGATGTTGGGGGAAAGACCGGCTGCGACTTTGGCATGGGTTCAGGCCTTGGGATTTTGTGAATCCAACGCTGCCATCCACATGCAGCGCGAATTCACGTCGCGAAATCTGCCGTTGCCATCACAAATGCCAGCTCACGTAGAGGATGAAATGCGCCATGCAAAGCTTTTGCAGCGTTCTGTGTTGTTGGAGCGTCGTCGCTGGTTGGCAGTTCCAGGGTACAAGGATCTGGAACATCGCCTGAACAGAAAGCTTGAAAGATATCTGGTGCGTTTTTTTAGCGCCTTGGTACGCGAACTGAAAGATCCCGAAATGCTGTACTTGTACGGCGCGTGGGGACTGGAAATGCGCGTGTTCAAACACTACAGCGATTTGGTTAAGTGGACGGATAACGTCGGAGTCGCCTACATCGTATCCGACATTCTGGAAGATGAAGCAGAGCACACCAAGATGGTGAATGCCACCTTGAATGAGAAGAATCTGCTGAACCCCGAAATTCTAAAGTTCGTGCGCCAGATGGAAGAGGATATTTTTGAACAAATCGCAGCCGGAGTGATTGAGATTCTGGCAGAGTTTGATTTGAAGCCTTCATTTACACCTCCATATATCGGAGCGTTTTCATGCGTGCCATCACGTGCCTTGGCCGAAGTTGGCGCTGATTGTGCGGAACTTGTCGAACAACCGGCTTTAATGGAGCTTTAATCGTGGCAGTTGCTTATATTTTTCCAGGACTTAATGCCCTGATCAGAAAATCAGATCGCAATCGTTTTTCCCATCTTCCGGAAGTGCAAAAGTATTTTGCAAAGGCCGAAGAAATTATTGCCACGCGCTTTAATAAGAATTTTTCCTTTCGGGAATTTCTGGAACTTCCTACCGAGGAAATCTATTCCATTAAAAACATCAGCCTGGCGGCTGTCGCAATTTGCTGCATTCAAACGGGTGTGGCGGAGCGCTTGCGCGATGAATTCGGCCATCCACCTGATTGGGTGATGGGTTGCTCGTTGGGGGACTTGGCCCGCGCAGTCTTTGCTGGCGCCTACAGTTTTGAAGATGCGGTTTTCAACCACATCTGGTTCACGCAAAGAATTGACGGTATTGATCAAATCGGTCGAAACATTGGAGTGCTGGCACCAAAGTCAGAAATATTTCAGGAAGAAGATTACATCTGGTTCGCCGAGACTCAGGTAGATGTGTCTTGTCTTACGCCGCGATTTTTAAATATTGGCGGACGTTACGAGGATCTGAAAAAAGTTGAAGAACGCGCCCGGGACAAAGGCTGGAATACTATGAATATCCTGGATTATCCGGCTCACTCTCGTTACATCTTGCCGTACGTCTTAGCGGTCGAAAGTGATTTCACTCATGTCCGCACCTTTACTCCTCAAATCCGCATTTTCTCAAGTTTAAGTGCGCAGGAACTAACAGATCCCAAGATTATCAAAGAAGAATTTCTCCTAAGCATTACACGTACAATTCATTGGTCTGAAGCCGTTCAAAAACTGGTGCAGGAAAAAGGCATTCGTAAGTTTATTAACGTCGGTCCTTGCCGTAGTCTTTCGGGATTAATGCGCGATATTCCGGTCAACGTTGAGACTGTAGAAGCTTTCGAGGTATTGGAGCAAATTCACGTTTAACGCAAAAAGCTGTCTGCGCAAACTAGACTGTAAAATATTTAGTTAGTTAGTATGCTTAACGAATGGGTTCTGAGTTTGTCGAAATCGATGGGGATGCGCTGAAGGAGTTGTTGCAGAGTAAACTGCTTTCGCGTTTTGATTTGGCGGTTCAGCTTCGAGTTTCCCCGAAAACCGTGCAACGTTGGTTAAATCATACCATTCTCAAAGTAAAACCGGACACCATTGAGCGCATCGCAGAAGTATTGGCAGTCGATCCAAATTCTATACGTCGCAATCGGCACAATCTGAAAATTCGTCCAGTGAATAAAGCACTGGCGGAGTTTTGTTCGGAAAAGCATTTCGATCAAGTCCGTCTTAAGGATAATTGGCAACATTTTCGTCAGGTTTTAAAAGGCGTAAAGCTGGAGGAACTACCTTCGGAACAACAGATGGAAGTGTGCCGGAATATCGGCATCAGTTCTTTTTACCTGGGGAAATTTCGATCTGCCACTTTGTATCTAAAGAACGCTTTACGGCTGGCAGAAAGCCTTTCACAAAATGAAATGCGCGCCAATATTCTTGTTTGGAAAGCCCGTCTTAATGAAACTTTGGGCGACTTTCCCAAATCATTGTCCTTTTTGGAAACCGCAGAAACTTTTTTTTCCGAAGCGACTCGTTTAAGTGTCATTGCCGAGCATTCCTATGTGCTGGGTCGGGTGCACATGCATCAGGGAAGAAATGAGGAAGCTGTTCTGGAATTGCGTCGGGGAATCATGCTTTCTTATCGGCAGCAATCCAAAAGGCATGGTCTGCTGATTGCGTGGTCTTATGTCATGTTGACATACGTTTATTTCAGATTGAAAGACTACCGTCGCGCCGAAGTGACTGTGCGACGCTTAGGCCGCTCCGCTGAACGATTGGGATGGAGCCGCGGTTTGGTTTTGGCTAACTATTATCAGGGGATTTTAGCAGCTTTTCAGGGGCAAAATCCGGAAATCTCAAGGCAGGCTTTCGGCAAAGCCCGTGCAACTTTACGAGCGACCGAGATTGATCGTTTCTGTCCACAGTTGGCGCAGGCCGCGTTTATTTACCACATTCTAACTGGCCGTCATGAAGAGGCAAAAGCATCAATGGTGGATCGTCTTCATAAAACCCGTCATGCCACTCATTTATGGTCGCAGGCCGTGTTGGATGGTCTTCTTTTGGCAAAATTAAGTCCTGGGATGAACACAGTTCGTGGCAGTATGGTTGAGGCAGCCAAAGATCATTTTCAGACGTATCAGGTAGAGCTTCCCCTGGAGCTAATGAATCGACTGCAGGGACGCTCCGGAATTTCGGCAAAAGAGATTCCTGATTTTTACTATTTCTAGAATTAATTTAGATAGCGTCCCGGAAGCACCGGTTGCGCGGGAAGTCCTCTGAGCTTGCGCAGCTTCATCTTGCGCTCCCGGCCCAAATTAAGAGCATCAAGGATGTCTTTGGATTCCACTTTCAATTTACTTTTACTATATAGCCATTCTTTGGTTTTCGTATTGTAGAAGTAACGGCCGTGAACATTTGGATTTGGCAGGGGCCGACCCTTTAACCAAACTGCTGAGCTGTATTCTTCAGCGGTGTCCTGATTTCCCTGCATAAACTCCCAAATCCAGAGGCGTTCATAATACTCAGGGTCGTTTTCTGTTAATGCAACATCCGCGATTTGAGTAAGGACTCCCAGGGGGCGGGCATCATTATCTATGAAGGCTTCGACTTTTCCGGTGCGATTATCGATGACTGTGACGAACCGACCTTCCTTGGATGTGTAGATGGCAAAGTTGGGATTGCCGGCAAAGTCAGCGGGACGCTTACCTAACAGACCGCCTCGTTCTATCACGGCCTTGGCACTATAAAGTGACCCTGTGCCCATGGTGTGACGGAAATCGAAAGCGCGATGCTGAAACAAATTAAAAAACAGAACTCGGCCAGGGTATTCATTCAGTAGTCCCTTGGATTTCCAGATTTCGCCGTCACCTTTCATCAGCAGGGTGCCAACGTCGACGAAACCTTTACCGCCAGAAGCCACGCTCATCTCAACCCACTTCAACATGTTAGTGGCGATTTTCAGGGAAAACTTGTCGATAGAGTCGTCGTATTTTTTTTGATTATTAAGTTTGATTTGATAATTGGTTTCCAGCGCAGTCCCACCCCAGATTCCACTGAACGTGGTGATTTGCGCATCCATCAACCAGAACTCCTCGCCCGTCATACGGTAAAGAGTCAGATACATTCCGGCGCGGTCATTGTTGGCTAAGAAGCTTCGTAAGTGGGGAATGTCCTGAGCGGTAACGCCAGGTGCATCAGCGGGGTTTACAGTCTCTTGGATATAATTCGGAGTCGTAAACGCAATGTCACCACTGCTGCCATAAACAGGCATAGCGGTATGAAATAATCCCACTGCTGTACAAAGAGTAAGCAGTGGAAGTTTCATCAAATAAAAGCAAGAACGCAGGGACAACATATCTTCAGAATGTTGCAATTGCAGGGCCAAAAAAGCTGAGTGAATCTTCGAACATCCACTCAGCCGGGCAGACTATTTATAGTCGTTAAATCCCTTGTCGCCGGGAGTGTAGTACGTCGTTGGATCTGAAGGAGTGAGAGCCTTGCCTTCCTTGAGTTTCATCACCAAATCTGGATTTGAAATGAACGGACGACCGAAGGCGACCAAGTCTCCTTTTCCGTCTTTAAGATCCTGTTCTGCACGTTGAGCATCGTAACCACCCGAGGTGATGTACAAGCCTTTGAAATTTTGCTGAATCAGTTTTTTAATCTCCGGGCTGACGGGTGGAGCGCCCATTGCACTGTGGTCGACCACGTGAATGTAAGCCAGCCCCAGATCCGAAAGCTTTTGGCTTAAAGTCATATAGAATTCATTGATGCCGTCAAAAGCACCAGTGTCATTGAATACGCCATAAGGAGAAACTCGAATTCCCAAGCGATCGCCACCGATTTTTTCAACGATGCCTTTGCAGATTTCCAAAACAAAGCGCATGCGATTTTCTGGCGAGCCCCCATACATGTCAGTGCGTTTATTCACCACAGGGTTTAAAAATTGCTCAATCAAATATCCATTGGCACCGTGAAGCTCGACGCCGTCAAATCCTGCTTGCACCGCAAGCTCCGCACTGTGGATAAATTCCTGAATGGCCGTTTTTATTTCCTCAGTCGTCATTTCACTGGGTGTCGGATAGGCTTGTTGTTGAGCCGTGTCTGTCCAAATTTTTCCACTCAGTGCTGCAGCTGTCGGCGCCAAAACTTTGGCATCTTTCGGAAGATTGTCAGGATGAGAGGCGCGACCTGTGTGCATCAATTGCACGAAGATATGTCCACCTTTGGCATGGACAGCATCAGTCACTTTTTTCCAGCTCGCCACTTGTTCTTGATTATAAAGACCCGGAATGCGCGCATAACCCAATCCGTTTGGTGAAGGCGAAATACCTTCCGTGATGATAAGACCCGCCGAAGCACGATCTGCATAATACTTTTCGATCATCTCGTTGGCCAAATTCCCAATGGCCCGAGACCGAGTCATCGGAGCCATCGCAATTCGATTAGAAAGTTTAATTCGTCCCATTTGAACAGGTTGAAACAATGGTCGATCCATCAGCAGTGTCCTTTCACTAAAAGCGCATTCAGTAACAATACTGAGCACGTTTCCAAAAAAGGCAAGCTGGGTTTTTACATAGTTGTTTTGACTGGTTGGTATGTCGGATTTTAACGCATATCAAAACCGATCGGTTCTGCATCGCGCATTAAACCACCGCCGCGGTGGCGGTGGTTTACAGGTATGCACAGAGCAACTTTTATAACAAGTTATGTTCTGTGCTTAGGATTACTTCTTTAGTTCGTTTTCAATAGCTTGCTTGATCGGCTCGTAACCGATGTCTTCAAGTTTTTTACCGTTTACAAAAAATGTTGGGGTTTGGGTTACTCCCAGCATTTTGCCGTCGGCAAAATCAGCGTCGACCTTCCAGCGGTGCTTGCTCAAAAGGACATTCTCTTCAAAAGATGCAGCGTCGCTCACTCCTGCGGAAACCAGGAATTTGGGAATGAGTTCAGGCTTTGGTGCGTGATGATCGCCCCAGGCGGGTAGATTTTCAAACAAGGCAGAAAGGGATTCCCAGTATTTACCTTTTTCGCGGGCTTCCTCAAGATAGGTCGCTGCCATCATCGAGTTTCCATGAAAAGGCATATAACGAACAATCAACTGAACTTTTCCGTCATACTCTTTCATCAGTTGCTTCACGATCGGAGCCATCGCACTGCAGGCTTCGCATTCTGGATCTAAAAATTCGACAATTTTTACCTCAGCGGTATCAGGGCCCAGTCGTGGGTTGTGCTCTTTAATAAGCTCCGTCGTCTTTACCTCTGGAGTTTTCTCCGCTTCCGCATTTTTATAATTATGCTTGAACAGAATAAAAGTACCGATGACCGCTATGACTGCAACTGCGACAAAGTATTTACTGCTTTTCATAAGACCTTTCAGATTTGAATATCAAATAACAAACGATGCTTAAAAGTAGGAACGCTATAAGCGACAAAAAAGGAATGGTTATGAAGCCCATCCACTCGATTTGTCGTGAGGTGCAGGAGATCCCCTGGGTGCAAGGTGTGATGCTATCCGGGATGATTTTGTAATAAAGGAGATTGTGATAAACAGCTATGCCGAATCCAATCAGGCTGAGTGTGAATCCATAAACGGCGCTGTCCTTGACGTTCTTCACCAGTGGTAAACCGAAAACCACGACCAGCGGATACATGCAAACTCTTTGGTACCAGCAGAGTACGCAAGGCGGAAGTTTCATCACGTCACTGAAAAACAAACTTCCAGCTGTCGCAATCAACGAAATTAGAAAAGCCAGCTGTAAAAGCTGCGTCTGTTTTTTGTTCATAGGCAGAAATCTCCCGAGCACTCATAAAAACTCTGGAGTTACTCTAGGGTCAAGCGATGGCAACAATATGAATGGGATGTTTGGTGCTGCGAAAAAGAAATGGTGCAGTCGGCAGGACTCGAACCTGCAACCCCTTGGTTCGAAGCCAAGTGCTCTATCCATTGAACTACGACTGCACAACGGGGCTTAGACTAACAACGATGCTTACGGTAAATCAACTGATAGCGTGATGCGCCGCAAGGCCTGTGGCTGGAATGAACATTTGAAAACCAGAGGGGAGGTTGGGGCATAAAGTCCCCTCTGGTCGTGGTTTTGACGACAATTTGGACGATTTTCTGCGAACTTTCAGGCTAGTTCCTAGACAGTTAAAAAAATATTAAAGTCTAAACATGAGCGGGCCGAATTCATCGGCATGACAAACGCGAATTTAAAAATCACTATTTTATCCGTAATCCTTGTAACCTTCTTCTCCGCTCACCAAGCGGCTGCGATGGCGAAGCCGCCTATCTCAGACACTCCGACTACAACTCCAAAGCCAACGCCAACTCCGACGCCTAAACCGTCGCCTTCTCCATCTCCAACACCGTCCGAGCCTACGACAGGCCGTCAAGTGACGCCGCTGTGGGAGAGCGCTCATGCTGATGGTAAGAAATGGACTGACTACGTGGATGCTCAGCTTGAAGTCCTGGGTCAGGATCTGTTGGACGTGAAGCCTGCAGACGCGACGACATTTTGTCCCAAGTACAATTCCTTGTCTTATCAAGAGCGCAAAGAATTTTGGACTTACCTGATGTCGCAAATGGTGAAGTACGAAAGTAACTTTAAGCCAGCAACGGCCTACACTGAAGCCTTCAACGACAGCAAAGGCAACCGTGTGGTCAGCCGTGGTTTGTTGCAACTTTCCATAGAAAGCGGCAATGCCTATGGATGTGGATTTAAATCAGCAAGTGAAGTGCATGATCCATATAAAAACCTAGCTTGCGGTATTCGCATCCTGAATCGCTGGATGGAGCGCGACGCTCGTATCGCTGGTAAAGTCAGCGGCAGCTGGAAGGGCGGAGCTCGTTATTGGTCAGTCTTACGTTCAACGAACTCCCCTTACGCGAAAATCGTAGCGGGCACAAAAGCTATCTCGATCTGTAAGTAATCTAATTTTCTGGTTTAATTTTCTGGCAGGGGAATGATATCCGGTTCCCCTGGTACCTGCGGAAACGAACGGTCAGCCCACTTCGTTTTCGCAGCTTCAATTTTCTCCTTCGACGAAGAAACAAAATTCCAATAAATATGGCGCGGCTCCGGGAACGGAGTTCCGCCCAGCACGATAAACTGGGTGTCCTCTTCCGCGAACACATGCAGGGGTGAGCCCTGATGCAAAACCACGAAGTCGTCCGGGGGAATGCTTTTTTCGCCCACTTTCAAGCGGCCCTTTAAAATATAAAACGCCAGTTCGTCTCCGCGGGGATCAAAGTAAAATTCCTTGTCGGTTTTCAAATGCACATCCATGAAAAACAGATCCGAAAACACCTCGACGGGGGAGGCATGGTCTAAAGCAGCCCCGGCGATCAAAATCACATCAGCATCTTTGACTTTAAAACGGGGAATGGATGCTTTCGGGTGATGCATAAAGCTGGGCTTGCGATCTTCCTCTGCCAATGGCAGCGCCACCCAGAATTGCAACAGATGCAGACGGTGGGGGACATCTTTAAGATCAGCGGGAGTGGTTTCCGAATGAGAGATTCCCTCACCCGCAGTCATCCAGTTCACATCACCGGGATTCAGCAGCACTTTGTTTTCCAGACTATCGTGATGCAGTACCTGTCCTTCCAGAAGATAGCTTAAAGTTGAAAGTCCAATGTGCGGGTGAGGACGCACGTGAATACCCTGCTGCGGGCCGAAATCTGTTGCTGGAAAATAATCAAAAAAGATAAAGGGGCCGACCATGCGTTTCTTCGCATAGGGAATCATACGATGCACCTCAGAACCTCCTCCGAGAGAAAGCAGACGCGGTGGAATTTCCATCAAGATGCTATTTTCAGTGACGCTCATGTTAATGCCCCTTTTCTGAAGATAAAAACCATGCTATCCTTGATCAATTCATCTGACGATAGAAAAGTTAAGGATAAGAATGAAAACAAAAAAGGAAATCGTAGATAACTGGCTGCCTCGCTACACAGGCGTTCCTCTTAACGAATTCGGGCATTATATTTTGCTTACGAACTTCAGCGGCTACGTAAAAATGTTTGCAGATAAATTTGATGTCCCGGTGCGCGGTATGGATCGCCCGATGCAGTCTGCTACGGCTGAAAACATCACGATCATTAACTTCGGTATGGGCTCAGCTTTGGCTGCAACCTGCATGGACTTGCTATCCGCTATCAACCCGAAAGCCGTTTTGTTCCTGGGTAAATGCGGTGGTTTGAAAAAGAAAAATCAACTGGGCGACTTTATCCTGCCAATCGCTGCTATCCGTGGCGAAGGAACCAGTAACGAGTACCTTCCGGCTGAAATCCCGGCGTTGCCCTCTTTCCGTTTGCAGCGTTCCGTTTCCTCGATGATCGCCAAGCACAACTGCGATTATTGGACGGGCACGGTGTACACGACCAATCGCCGCGTTTGGGAACATGATGATAAGTTTAAGGACTATCTGACCAGCACCCGCGCTATGGCTGTGGATATGGAAACAGCGACTATTTTCGTAACCGGTTTCGTTAACGAAATCCCTCGTGGTGCGTTGTTGTTGGTTTCTGATAACCCGATGATTCCAGATGGAGTCAAAACGGAAGAAAGCGATAAAAAAGTAACGTCCAACTTCGTGGATAAGCACATCAGCATCGGTATCGACGCACTTCGTGAATTGCGTGACTCCGGTGAGTCCGTCAAACATCTTCGTTTCGACTAGTTTGTTTTCTGACAAACGCGCCTTTCAATGATTGATAGGCGCGCTGGTTTTTTATTTTCTTGTGGGAATAGGAGGCCAGCGCCATGAAGTGGATATTATTGATTCTGACCGTTTTTTCTTTGTCGTATTCCAAAGCCGAACAAGATTTACCGATGCCTCTGCCCGATGAACCGGGCCATGAAGATCCCAGTGATCCGTATCCGCCGTACGAGCCGGCACCTCCCCAGAATCCACAGCCCCCGCAAAACCCACAGCCACAACCGCCAGAGTATCCTCAGCCGCCATCAGAGCAGTCTCGGCAGTACAGCTTGGGAGCAGCAGATACTGGCCGCTTTAAAGAGCGCACCTTTACGTTTTATCCAAACAGCACCTGGAATCGTGTCACCCGCATTGCTTTGGTGGGAACGCGTAATAATGTGAAAATCAAACAAGTGGACATCATCTACGCTGACTATGGCGACTCGCGAATGGAATACAATCTGATGGGTGAGTTGGGAGCGGGCTCCACTCGCAGTGCGTACTTTGAGGGACGTCCGATTGCGGCCATCCGTATTGTCGCTAGCAATAAGTATTTTTGGAAAAAACCCGGCGGTTTTAGAGTCGACGTAACAGCATATAAATAATTTCCGTTTGTCTTTTGGGCACACAAAGTCGAATCAAAAAAACCAAGAATGATTCGACTTTGTAGAGTTGATCTTGTGATTTTCACCTTTTTTCACGCAATTAACATATTGTGTCATCGCGAAAGTTGCGATATAACTCATCCCACTTTCAATCAGTGTTTTAAAAGATATGTACTGTACTTGGTACTTGGGGGAGGCTCGCTTTGATCAATCCAGGCAATAACATGGCCGAAGAAATTGATTCTGATTTGGATTCTGACCTTGATGAGAAGAATACCAAAAAAACGTCAGCATTCGATATCGACGTAGATGAGGAATCGGAAGCTGCAGTATTAGCGGGACTTTCTGACAACCTTCTTGGTGAAGGTGAAGAAGATGACTTGAACCTTGATGATGTTGAAAACATCCTTGAGCTTCCAGACACAGGTTTCCCAAAATTCACTCTGGCAAAAAATAAAGCTCGCTTCTTGCGTATGGTGAGCTGGTACCGTGGTAAAGAAGAGTGGATCGAAGTTGCTCCATTGTCTGGCGTAACAAAACTTTTCAAGACACAAACTAAAGAGCTAGAAGGCATCCGTTCTTCTAAACTTGATTATGAAATGGAACTTGAGACAGGAACTTTGACTCCTTCTCAAAGATCTTACCGCCGCGACGAACTTAAAATGTGCCGCGTGCAAGAGAAAATGGCTGTTCACTTGATCTCTAAGCTTCAAGTGAAAATCAAATCCGGCCGCAGATAATCGAAAATAAAAAATCGAGAATCGAAAAAAAGACCGCCTTCGAAGGTGGTCTTTTTTTTTGCCCAGATTTACCCCGCAGCTAAACTGTCTAATCCTTTGTCAGTGGGGCGAGTAATACCTTCCCGGTGTCGATCCACGAAAATCCTTCAAGTCGCCGGTGTTCGCCATGAGGGTGCAAACGCTTGGCCCGGATTTCGCTTAGTCTCTTTTAGCAATTTTTGTTTGGAGACTTGTATGAAGTTATGGGCTTTGCTGCCGGTGGTACTATTAGCTGCCTGCTCGCCTCAACATTCAGGTCCTGTGCCCACGGCGCAGGAAGATAGAATCATTAACGGTAAATCGGTTGCTCGTGACAGCCAGGTTGCCAATGCCACTGTGGCATTGATGCTGGTTGATGGCGATCGTCTTAGAACCTTCTGCACAGGCACGCTGGTTTCCAAAGATCTGATTGTGACTGCTGGTCACTGCCTGGAGCCCTCTCAGTCCGGTTATGAAGTTGTGGTGTCCTTTGGTTCTGAAACTTTCTCTTCCAAAGAAGACGGGGATATCCGCGAAATCGACCGTGCTTATTCCTATGACATGGTCACTCCGCAAATGGGTGATGGCACTTCCCGCAATATCAATGAACTTCGCGACGTGGCTTTGATTAAGCTGCGCACTTCGGCCCCGAAATGGGCGGTACCGGTTGCGATCCTGGGTTCTGATGCGAACCTTGGCGCAGGCCAGGAAGTTTTGTTGGCAGGTTTTGGTCGCACGAACGAAAAGGTCGCTGCGATGTCTAAATATCTGCTAACAACACACGTGAAAATCGTCAGCGTTCAGGATAATAAGATCACCGTCGACCAGACTCAGGGTACTGGTGCTTGCTGGGGAGACTCTGGCGGACCTGCGTTCCTGCAGACGGAAAAAGGTTTGGTGGTGGTAGGTGCGACAAGTGGGGCTGCTTATGGCAGCGTCGACTGTCACACGCAGGTGGTGTACGCGTCCTTACCGGGGTTCAGAGAATTCCTGGTTAAGGTAGCCAGCGTTTTGGGCGGTGAAGCGCCCGTATTTTTGGATTAATTTTTTAATAAATAAGGAACCTTAAGATGAAAAAGCTCATGATGATCCCATTGCTGGCGTTGGCTGCTTGTACTCAAAACAGTGCTAATGTTGCAAACCTTGATACTGCGAAAAAATCCTCCATCATCAACGGTGAAAAAGTAGTTCGTGGCGAAAGCTATGAAGAATCCACAGTGGCTTTGATTTATGAATCTCCCCGTGACGGCAGTATCGCTGCTTATTGCACAGGTACTTTAATCTCCAAAAACCTGGTTTTAACCGCAGCTCACTGTGCGGATATGTTTGAACGAATTGAAACAAAGATGTTCTTCGGTACTGACTTGCCAGAGACTTTCGAAGATCCAAATGCCATCGAGATCGCTGAATCTGTCAGTCATCGCGATTTCGGTATCGATAGGGACTTGAATGTTACCATGTTTGACCTGGCGGTTGTGAAGCTTGCGAGTGATGCACCAGAGGGTTATCGCCCAGTTCCAATTTTGAATAACGTAAAAACTCTGAAAGCCGGTATGCCGATCACTCTGGTGGGGTGGGGCCGTATGTCTGAAACCGAGAATCTAAAAACGGTTTCTATGCAAAAAACAGTGGTTGAGATCGCTCAAGTACGTGATCAGGAAATTATCACGAATCAAACTCGCGGCACGGGCGCTTGTAACGGTGACTCCGGTGGTCCGGGTTTTATCGAGACCTCTATGGGGTTGATCGTGGCGGGTGCGACTCGTGGCCCTGAAATTGGCTATCTGGATTGCCATCACTACGGCATGTACTCATTGCTGGTGAACTATAAGGATTTCTTAAATTACGCTGCTCAGACTATGCAGGCAGAATATCCGCAATTCGTGAATTACTAGTTTCCCTTGCGGAGAAGTGAGTAAATGAAAACGCTGCTGCTAATGACATTGATCGCGATTTCCACTGTGGCCTGCTCCCGTCAGCAGGCTTCAGATGTTTTACCGGTTCACGGTAAAAACGCGGCCATTATCGGAGGCGAAGCGGTTTCGTCAGAAGGTTACGCACGCAAAGCTACCGTGGGTATATACTATCGGGGCAAGGTTTCCTGCACTGGTGTTTTGATTTCAAAAAACCTGGTCGTCACTGCCGCTCACTGTGTGAAGTGGGTGAATGACGTCAGCGTCGGTTTTGGTGAAGCACTGCTAGAGGAAGACAAACTCAAGTCAGTTCAACACATCATCATTCATCCGGATTTCAAAATCGTTCAAGTGCCGATTCCGTGGAATCCGTCAGAAATGCATCCGACCTCCCAAAAAGATATCGCACTATTAAAGCTTTCCGAAGATGCGCCTGAGGAGTTCACGCCTGTGGGTATTTATCAGGACACGGATAAAATTCCGCTTGATAGTAAATTGCTATTGGCCGGCTTTGGTGTGACAGATGATTCCGAACACACAGCCGCAAAATCATTAAATGAAGTGACAGTTTCGCTGTTCGCCCTGGCTGATGACTATCTGGTTATCGATCAACGAGATAAAAAAGGTGCCTGCTTCGGGGACTCCGGCGGTCCGGCTTATATTTCGGAAGCAGGGACGTGGTATGTTGCCGGTATCACTCACGGGACACGTCCTGGTTATACCAATTGTATCCAGGAAGCCGACTATACAAGTCTATCCAAGCACACTGAGTTCATCGTAAAAACCGCAGAAATGCTTCAAGCCGAGGCTCCAATCTTTGCGTTTCCTGTCCCGGAAGTCATTCCCACCCCGGAACCTCAGATCCCATTAGCTGCCCAATAAACCCGGAACTTCACAAATATTAATGCAACCCCTTTTTTGGTACCCATCAAAAGTCCAGTGATATTGCCTCGTTAAAGTGTCTCAAAAAATATTTGCAACTAGCCCTAAATTCTCACGATGAAACGCCGATAGGTACAAAGTGAGTCAATTATGATTGCAATTTGTTTCAAAAGGGGAGGACAAGAATGTCACGCACAGTAATGATCGTGGTAAGCGATAACCAGGAAACTATCGAGAATGCTAAGAAGTACTGGGAGCAGCACGATGTGACAGTTCAGGCTTATTCTTCATCTCAATGGAGAGAAGGTCTTGATAATGCATTTTTCAGACAACAACTGACTGCTGGTGTACCAGCGTTGATTTCTGGCAACAGCCCGGTAACAACGGACAACACAGGTCACAGTAACTTGATTCAGTTCCCGACGCCGTCTGCAACATCTTCTAACGTTCAAAAAATGGAAGAGATGGAAGCACACGCTATCGAGAACGCAATCGTTCAGTACAAAGGCAACCTTACTGAAGCGGCAAAAGCTTTGGGTATCGGTCGCGCCACTTTGTATCGCAAAGTTAAGCAATATCACATTGACCCTTCTGCAGCCCGCAAGAAGAAAACTGTGGTTGCCGCTTAGTTTTTCGAGCGCCTTAAGAAATGTGCATTGATTAAGGAAGAAAAGAAAAAGTGGATTCCGCAAGGAGTCCATTTTTTCGTCAAGGGATTGAATGTTTAGCCGAATTACCGCCGTCATTCTGACACTGGCCTGTGCATACGGAGCCTTTCATTTCACGATCAACCGTTCGTTCGTGAATCCCTATCCCGTTGTCTGTGATCTGGTTTCTGAAAAAATCTATTTACCCAATGAAGACTTAAAAGAATGGCGACGCACCTGCATGGAGCACAGTCGCTACGTCACGCCGTACACTAAAAAAGATCTGATACTTCGTGATATCAATTACGTATTGGGATCTTTGCGTGTTTCGCATCTCGAGATCTACGACGCACCGGAAGTGCGCGGGATTTGGAGAGGCGAAGTGAAAGAGACCGGCCTTAGCGGTGAGTTTGTTGATAGTGAACTTGTGATCTTTAAGGTTCTGCCGCATTCTCCGGCAGAGCGTCTGGGATTTAAAAAAGGCGACGTGATTGTCTCCATCAATGGGGAGCAGCCCAGCTCCTGGTCGATTGAATCCGAAGCCGGGGACTATCAAATTCGCCGCGCCAGTGACGAGTTTACGATTAAGCTGCATCCGGGTGTGGTGAAGCGAAATGAAAACATGCAGATCAGTCCGCTTAAGAATCAAACAGCTCTGCTTGAGGTTCCTTCATTCCGGGCGGAATTTTTTAAGGATGAAGTCTTAAAAAATATCTCGGCAAATCTGAAAAAGTATAATTCCGTTATCGTGGATCTGCGTAACAATGCCGGCGGTAATTTTGTGGCCGGTTTGCGCTTTTTGTCTATGTTTATCTGTGAACCCACGGTGATCGGTAAACTGGAAAAACCCAAAGCAAAACTGGGGCGCGCTGAAATGCCGGATCTTCTGGATGATGAAAAACAGCTGCATATTCTGGAGCGCAACCGCGAAGTGGTTTTAAAAACATTCCGTAATCCTTCGTGCTTTTCAGGATCAGTCAAAGTTTTGGTGGATGGACGAACTTCCTCGGTTGCCGAGATGGTGTCCCAAGGATTAAAGGAATACCGCAAATCTCCGCTGCGAGGAGCTCCTTCGCGCGGACAATTGCTGGTCGGTGTATGGTATCCGATGGATGAAATTGCACCTGGTGTACAGATCTCAATTCCAGAGGCACTTTACATCAGTGGCAAGGGACATCAAATCGAAGGTCAAGGCGTGCAAGTGGAGAAGATTTTATATTACAATCTGCCGCAAATGCAGGCGGGGATTGATTCCTGGGTAAATTCTTTCCAGGACTAGAGTCTTATAATGAGACGTCAATAAAGTTTTGGTCGTCTGTTAAGTTGATGTTCGGTCATAATGAATTAAATGGCCATACACACGGCACGCCCTTCGCAGGGTTAAGAACGAATGCAATTTGCGAGGAGAGCGTTGAACATGGGGAATGCGAAAGTGATAGAGTTTCCTAAAGATAGATCTTTCCGTAAAAGACTTCAGGACAAAGCCCAGGAACAGAAATCTGTTCTGGTGATGTCTATCGCTTCAGTGGCCTTGATGACGGTCTTCGTAAATCAGTGGTTAGTGGATAATTCTGATTCCGCAATTGCGGGTCGTGGTAATCGTGAAATCGCAAGCTTCGAGCCGGGTGCATTTGCCCGCGATGTGAAGTGGGAGCACGATATCGCCCAAAAACTTTCTGCTGAAAAGTCGTCTTTGGTAGCGGCATTGGCAGAAAAGCCGACCTTGCGTGATGATCTTATTTTTGGCTACCTCGAGGGTAAATACGGAATGAATATTTCCGAGGGTAAAATCCAAAGTTTGGAATTTATCGATGCCCAGGCGGGCGAGAAAGCCCTTGAGATCAGCAATAAAGCCAACTTCCTAAAAAAGTATGCAAGCGCCTTTGGTCTTAACTACGTGGAAGTAAGTCCAGTCAGCACGACAGAGTCCGAGCAGGTATTTAGTCTGATCGATAACTCAAAAACGATCGTGGGGCAGGCACGCTTTGCCATCGACTCTGAAGGCCGCGTTCATTCTCTGAGATTCTCTCAATAATCACTTTAGAAACCACTGTTTCAAGCCGATACGATCTGTATGTTATTTCCAGATCTATCGGCGCCAGAAATCAATAATTCCAAACAGTTCGAAGGCAAGCCTGCAATCGCGTTCCTTATGGATCGTTTCATTGCATTCATTCTGGATTTTCTGATTGTATCACCGATCATCAGTTTGATGGTGTCGGGTCTGCTTCGCCAGACGAAAACTTTTTTTCTGCTGAACTCGCGCTCGGAAGAGGGCTTGGTCGCGGTGATGATGTTGTTTGCTGTAGGCACAATTGGCGTCGTGGTTATGCAGACGCTGTCTTTATTTTTCCTTCAGGCAACACCAGGGCAGTACTTCCTGCAGTTAAGAGTCGTATCTTATCCCAACGCTCAAAAGCGTTTGACCTTCTCTCAGTGTGTAACCCGATCGGTTTCCTGGTGCGGGTCTTTCCTGTTGTTGGGACTTCCATTCCTGGGAGTGGTGGGGCACCCGCTGCGCAGAGCTTTTCATGAAAAAGCCTCTGACACGATGGTGGTGACGCTTAAGAAAAGTTTTGATCCGGGTCCTTCTTTGCCAGAACAGCGCCTCATGACTTCGTGGATGCAATTTAGTTTTGCGATGTTTGCCTTGGTGGCGTTTGTGGGCTTGGCAAAAAGTTATCAGTCTTTGTCAGCGGGCGAGTATCACACGGCCTCTGAAGCCACGGCCAGTTGTCAGGAGATTCCTGATAAGGACCTCAACGGTGCGCAAAGAATGGATGCGGCACTGTCCTTGTTTTTGCTTAAAGAGATTTCTTCCGATTGTCTGAATAAGGAATCCGAGCATTCGTTATGGGGAGATCCAGTGAATTCCCAGGCGATGGCTTATTTTGCCAAATATCTTCTAAGTGAAGGTGATGAGCGTAAGGAGTATTTCAGCAAAGTGTGCGAGTCGCGCACATCCTCCGGCTGTATTCTTGCGACGTATCTGGATAATCCAGATGATGTTAAATTGGGCGATGCTTCACGTAAGCTATGGGTGACTCAGGTGCTTGAAGCTGATCATCTTTACAGTCAAAAAGATTTCGTTGGCAGTCTTGAGGTCATCGAGAATCTGCAGTCTGTGCCGGCATTGCGCCAGGCGATTGATAAGAAGTATGTCCGCTCGATTTGGGCATTGAAAGAAAGCCTTGGCACTCGTAAAGGGGGCCGTGTCCCTGCAAGCACCTCCGATGCGCAGGAATGGATCGACGGGTTCAAAGAAAAGTACGGTGTGCGATGATCATCCCGTGCCCTGAAGATTTACGACAGGTTCAGCGTTTTCCCCTGACCATAACTTTGGTGGCATTGAATGTTTTTATTTTCCTGCTGATTTTCAGCGGCACTCGCCCCGATATTTCAGACAGTCGTCTTTTTGAAATGGATGGCTTGAATTTAACCGGCAGACTTTATTACCAGTATCTTCAGGAACTCCCACCACAAACTCTGGCTGAAACACCCCCATGGGTGCAGCAAATGAAGAGCACCAATTCGGAGCACATGGTGGTTTTGGGTGCCTATGCCTTGCGCGACTCCCATTTTTTAAAAGACGGGGAGCTTCGTGATTATCGCGGTGATGAAGTGAAGATTCGTGCGTGGAAGGCTGACTTCGTAAAGTTTCGTACAGAATACAAGGAACAGCTCATGTTCCGCTTTGGTCTTAGCTCTACGATGAAGGGTCCCTTGGCGTGGTTGACCTATCAGTTCTCTCACTCTAATTGGTTGCATCTCTTCTCGAATTTAATGTTTTTAGTGGTCATGGGTGCCGCTGTTGAGGCCTTGGCGGGCAGCTCGGTGATGCTGATGGTTTATCTATTGGGCGGGGTTGCCGGGGGCTTGGGTTTTCTGTGGTCTCAGGGGGCGGGCACAGTGCCCATGGTGGGTGCGAGTGCTTCGGTCAGTGCCTTGCTGGCCTTCTACTGTGTGGCCGAGTTTAAGGCCCGTGTGCGCTATCTTTACTTTGTGTCACCAATGCCTGAACATTATGGTTATATTTACCTGCCGACCCTTATGATTATTCCTCTTTTTTTAGTGGTGGACCTGGCAAACTTTTGGGCAACTCCTGAAGGCTTGGGATCGGGCGTGGCCTATGCCGCACACTTAGGTGGTAGTCTTTTCGGTATCTTAGGTGGTCTTGTCTATCGACATACAGCCCTTGCTCGTCCTAATTCCTTAACATAACCCTGACAGGGTATTTCTTATAGCCCCGTTGACATTTGTCGGGTGGATTTGCGAAAGTGGTCCGCGACAGAGGCTGAATAATCACCCCCTTTACCGAATGGTGGACCCGAATGAAGCTTACTAAGCTCATTAAGTCAGTGATTGTATTAACATCATTGTTTTTCGCAGGTGCTTTAAATGCAGCGCCAGCATCCCAAGCGATTCCATACTATGGAGTTGAGTTCTATCAAGACCTTGCCGCAGGCAAAACCAACGACGAATTAATTTACCGAATCAGATCTGTTTTGCGCAGTTTCCATGTGCCGCAAACAGGTGGTTACGATTTGATCGTTTCTGATTGCCAGGCACAAAAGGGTTGCTACGCTCATCGTCCGATCGGATACAACGGTGCGCGTGTTTGGTTGATGGGAAAATTCTATTTGGCTTACGACGAAACTTCCCGCAGCTATTCTGTTAAGGATTTTTACTGCAACAACTATAAGACTCGTGAGGACTTCCGTAAAGGTGAGCCGGCTCCAGGCAGAATCCCTGACAACACGGTTGTGAATGTTGAGCACACGTGGCCACAAAGCCGTTTTAGCCGTCGTTTCCCAAAAGACACTCAAAAATCAGACCTTCATCATTTGTTCCCAACGGATTCTCAGTTGAATTCGATCCGTGGCAACCAATGGTTTGGTGAGGTTCATGAGGACACTCAAACTTTGAAATGCCCGGCATCCCGTTTTGGGGTGGGTGAGGGAGATAACGATGAAGTGTTCGAACCACCTCAAGAACACAAAGGCCGTGTAGCTCGTGCTCTGTTCTACTTCTCAATGCGCTATGATCTGTTCATACCACCTGATGAGGAGGCTGTTTTGCGCCGCTGGAATGCCGCAAACCCACCGGATGCAGAAGAGATCGAAAGAAATAATCAGATCTTTGAAGCTCAAGGTAACCGCAATCCATTCGTCGATTACCCAAGCATGGTTGATTCAATCAACGACTTCTAAAGTCGGTTGTCGGGTCTTGTCCTCGCTCCAACGAAAAGCTCACCCATAAGGTGGGCTTTTTTCGTTTGTGGGGGAGGTCGTTCGGTGGGCTGAATCCCGGCGCTTGTGGTGTGTTAAAGTGCTTCAAACCTAGGAACTAAGTTGTTGGAATTACTTCTGAAAGAACTTCACTTTAAGGTGGCGCTTGAACCTTTACTTTAATCTTTTGAGCGAGACGATTAAGAGCGAGAGTGGAGTGCTGAATAGTGCAAATAGTGACTTCCTTAAAAAATCTTAAAAAAAATGGAACAACACCCTTGCAATGTGTTCAACAACAATGTCTAATTATTTCTACGGGAGGGGTGATACCAAGGAAGGTACTCGGGTGCATGATGTGCTCACCTCTATTTTTATAAAAGATTATAAAGGCCGGAGTTGAACTCCGGCCTTTTTCTTTTCTGAGCGGGTTGCTCGATTTCATGCAATTATTCCACTGAAATGACTGAGGGAACGATTTTCTGGTTCCTTAACCCTTTGAAAGGTGACCGCAGCCTTGGCTCTGGGTAGGTTCGGTCTTCTCAAATAAATGGTGGAGGTCGGATCTATGAAACACTTGGTAGTGGGTTTACTTGTTCTGGGAATGTCTTCAATGTCGATGGCTGCGGGCCTGAATTGCAAAAATGAAGCGGCGGGTTATGCCCTGACTCAAGTGATTGCAGAGATGATCAAAGCTGAAAAGTCGATCTCTAACTATAAATTCAAAGCGGACCGCCCAGTAACTGATGATGCAATTGAATTGAAAGACGGAAGTGTTCGCGAGTACTACGACGTTTCGGTTATGGTTTACCAAGGTGATTCCGAGTTGGAGCTTCCGGCTGATCGCACCGTTCGCGTTCAGATCCTAAATGCAAACTCCGGCAGCTGTCTGGTCGAGAAAATTTCAAAATCTGACGGCGAATAGTTTCTCTCTAAATATGCCAAATGCAAAAACCCGCTTGATAAGAGCGGGTTTATTATTATCTGAAATCAGGCAATTTTAAATACCAACACATCATCCGAATCGTGTCGGTCGTAGTGCAGGCAGATGCTTGCACCACTTTCAGTACTTTCCAAAATCACCGGGCGCGTGGTCAGGCCGGAAGGGGATTCAGTAAGTCCCTTGATCCAGATTTCGTCTTCTTGGCAGCGTACGACTTCAGCAAATTGGCCAACCCCCTCGAAATCGATGGCACTGCCTTTGGTGATGGCAAATTCCACGATAGTTTCAGGGGGAGGGGATTCTGAGGAAACAGGGCTTTCGTTGTCTGGGAATAATTGAACTACAGAGGCCTCTTTAGGGAATTGTTCTGGTGCATTTTCAAGGGCTGTATGCGGCACTGTTGCTGCCGTGGGCATTGCTGCCAAAGTGGTTTTCGCAGCGGCTTTCGCTGCACGGGCGGCCTGAAGTTTTTCGTTCAGTTCGCGATTGACCAGAATCTCCGCTCTAAGAACCATTCCGAAAAGGGCGAAGTTAATCAACAATGACAACACTGTCTGAGTGCTACTAGTGCGCCAGTCTTTTGAAAACGTCAAAAAATTATAGGCAATGGTCACTGCCAGAATAACCAGTACCGGGAGCCAGGCCGAACTCTTGGCCCGAAACATCAGATAGCCCACGACGATTTTTGAAATTCGTAACGCCCATTGCATTGGTGTTGCCGCCAAATACATCGCACTTAGGTATGCCCAAGTCCATTTTGATGGTGAAGCCGGCAGCATCGCAACACTGATAAAGAAATTTAAAAACGGGGAGAGTAAAAGTAATATGCCCGCAATGCGCAGATAGCGATTCATTATCCCACCTCTTTATGAGGTCCTGATTCGCTTTTTTCTGCAAAACGCATTTTTAGGGGAGCCGTGGAGGTCGCTGTTGGATGAACTTGATCTTTACGACCGCGGCGAACCACGGCATCACTGAGTGCGATAACCAGACAGATTGCCAAGGGGTCAAACACCGCGACGAATACCAAAATCAGGTACTTCACCACGTTATCGATTTCCATATTGAACGCTTTTGAAATGTAAATCAGTGGACCGACTTTTTGTTTCTCGTCGATCAGTTTGATTTTCGCCTGGGCGATCTCGCCTTCAAGCTGATTCACTTTGGCTTTTAATTGCTGAATCAAAGGCTCTGCTTCGGCGCGAGCTTGCAGTTTACGGGTGATTCGACCTGCCGGGATTTCCTCGATGCCCCGATTGATACGATCAATTTCAGAATTGGCAGAGCGTTGCTCATTGTGAAGTTTATCGAGCTTGATGGTTTCAGACTCCAAGGTGGAAGCAGAGATGAGGTAAGCATCGGAAAGGAAACCAAAGATACCCATACTGGTGATACCGCTTAGTACAACCACGCAGATGACCATATAGGATTTCATAACCAGATTGATGCTCTTCCAGGTTTGGTGCAGGTAAGCAGCGGCTACGAACTTGGCAAGCTCCAAAGCACCTGCCATCAACCAAACGGCAAGCACTGCGCCGGAGAAGAGCTTCCCCAAACCCGCAATAGAAAACGCCGCTCCCAACACGGAAACCGCGATTGCCGAAAGTGCCAAGCCTATAATTACCCAGAGCTGAACCATATGGTTTTCTCTTCGGATAAATGTGAAGAAAGATTGACTGGTGTTCGATGGATTCAGCCGTTGGTCCAGACAGGTGCCAGGTCCTGTTTACGGATACAGCGCAGATCGATTATGGCTGAGCCCCTAAACGAAAAAACCCGCCTCGTGGGGCGGGTTTAAATTACTGGGCAGTGCCAGGTAAGGTCCAGTTGTTGTAAGCGTCTAAGAGCTTTCTGTAGTCCTTCGGAAGAAGGCCGTCGTTCAGGTCAGCCAGAACATCTTGAATCAGAGACACATCCATCACATAAGCTTTGGAATTTACCAACAATCCACGTGCTGTTTTTTTGCGATTCCATGGAGACCAGAACTCTGGATAACATTTCAAAGTGTCACCCAATTGCAAAGTGAACTCACCCACGGTGATCTCAGGATTTTTAGCGATGATGTTCTTGATTGTTTTAACCTGCTCAGCATTAAGGGCAGTGCAGTAGTTGGTTCTTTTCTTTGCGGCTGTACGTTCTTTGTTTGTGTAGTGCAGACGGCGATTCGCCTGATCAACGAAATCAGTCACGAATTCTTCAGCGGTTACAGAAGCGAAAGCCTGCGCGCCAGTTAGAAGTGTGGTTAGAATAAGAGCGAAAATTTTCATCGGGAGTTTCTCCAAATGACCATTTTCTATTTGAGAATTGGCAATTGCTCAAGGGGGCGGCGATTGACTTGAATCTTTTGCAAATAAATGCCGGAATGGGGCCTGCTGCCGAGGTCCCTCGATGAGATTACGGGTTCAAAGCATCCAGAAGCTTTGAATTCATTGCTTCATTATCTCTTAATCCAAGGTCACGTAGAGTGTCTCTGATAAGGTCGATGTCCATCCAATAGGCCTTGGTGTTAAGTAGAATGCCCCAGCCTTCTCGTTTTAGCGGTGGTAAGAAGATCGGGTAGCATTTAAGTTCCGGAGAAAGCTTGCTCCAAAAATCACGGGCGGTTTGTTCGGAATTTTCACGAACCACTCGCTCGATAGTTTCAATCTGAGGTTGGCTCAAGCCTGTGCAAAAAGGTCGTTTTTGGGATGCGATACGATCCTGATTGAGGAAAACCAAGCGGCGATTCATTTGGGCCACAAATTGACTGACAAATTCATCGGAGGAAACTGCAGCCTGTGTCTGCGCGCCGATTAAAAGTGTGGTGAGCATCAAAACCAGATACTTCATAGAGGCCCTCTTGGTAAAAGATGCTCTATTTTTAAAGTACTCGGCCGGTTTCCACAAGGGGCTAGGGGAGGCCTTTGAAGGTTTTGCAGGCAAAGGCCCAAAAGCGGCACTCTCTAAAAGTGCCAAGTCGTATTTATGAGGGAGGGTCGGCAAAATTATTGGGGCGTGCAGACCATGGTTCCGCTTTGCTTAACTATGGGGATGCCATCTTGAGTATAGGAATCAATTTTACTTATAGGGGCACTGAAAGAAAGTCCATTCGTAAGATACTTTTTGGGTGCCAGCGTGTAGACTCCCCCGGTCAGCTGTATCCAGTTGAATACCACTCCTTGCTCGGTTTCGGTGATGTTGAGTTCGTGTTCGGCAGATACCAGAAGATTCGAAATATGGAGGGTGCCGGCAAACTTGTCGCCGCGTCCGTCGCCATCCACATCGATCCAGCGGATTTGCAGAGTCTCGCTGCTTAAAAAACCGGTTGAACATTCGAAAGCTAAAACGGACCTGCCTCCGTCAAAAACCACTTGTGTCCATTGGTTGTTGTTGTCATCAACTCCCATGATCTGCAAATAGAGATGTAGCACAAATTTTGGCTTATTTATTTGCGTTCTGTTTGTAGTTGGGTCCCAGATTTCACGCGATACGCGAATCAGTTTTTGCTGAGGAAAAACTTGCGCCCTTTCGCTTCCCAGCCGTTCATCGACGAATTCAATTTTAACTTGATCAACGGTTTGCAGGAACTGGGCACCGGAAAATGGCAACCCTTTGACTGTGTCAATATTGGGAGCAAGCCAGCGTCCGATAGAGGTGAACTCAGCAGAAAATCCAGAACCGCCACCACCACTGTCCCAACCGCCTTCATCAATTTGCGCTTGGGCTGAGAGCGTAAAGAGTGCGCAAAGGAGTATTGAAATCAATTTATTCATGGTGACTCCTTTTTCATTTTTTTTGTGTTGCATTGAATGGTCGCGATGTATCGAGGTGTCATGATGCCCTCTGAGTTAAAAATACCCAGTTCAAACACTTCCATCGGGAACGGGCCGTCTTCTGCCATTTGGTTTATAGTCATTCTGCCGTGAAGTGTGCGGGCTTCATACTTCCAGGTAATACCGATGGCCCAGTTAAGGACATTTTTATAATTTCCGTTAATAAGATCGGTCCACTTAAAGTTCAATGAGCTGATCGTGACAGATTCCTTGGTCAGGGGATTCAGAGAACTCCCTTGGCCGCTGACCATGACTTTATCTATGTTCACGAGGTACTTCGCGCCTTCAGAATAGTTCTCATACAGTAAATAATATGGAGCGCCGTTAATCATATAATCGCAGGAAGTGACTGACTCCAAGAAGCCCTTCATCAGTTTCATCGACCAAAAATACTTTGTGTCATTGGCTTTCAAAATACCCAGGTATTCGTGAATGGCCAACTGAGCCCGATTTTCCTGATTCGAGCTATAGCTATACCAACGATCCCAGTTCACACGAATCAGTTTTCTTGAGGGGAAATTAAGGGCATCGACTTCGATGCCTTCGTTAGAGACCAAACGGTCTTCTGTGAATTCAATTGAGGTTGTTTGTACGGCTTGTAGAAACTCGGCTTCGCTGACGGGGAAGTCAGGAACTTCTTTGATTCTTGCTGCAGCTTTTTGACCGATTTTAATAAACTCCTCAGTGTATTTTTCGGCACTGCCCCTAGCCAGGATATCTTCAAAGGGATTTTCAGCTTGGGCAAAGGGAGTTGCCAATAGCGCGAATACTGCCAGGATAATCTTTTTGAGGAAGTTTATTTTCATGCACTTGTACTAACAATGGACTTGGGTAAATCCAAGTTATGTTCTGTAAATATCCCGGCCGTTATTTACGTTTATGTAAAGAGTTCACTCTGAAAGTGGCGTTCTGATGGTGATGGTTTTCTATGGAACACCGCTTTACTTAAATAAAAACAATATATTTACTGTTTTGTAAATTCATGGAATTTTAAAAATAGTGAGGTTTTCAAATGAACAAGCTGCAGATCTGGCAATTTCCCAACTACCGCGAATATGTAAAAGCGTTCGTGCAATATCAGCCCAATGGCGGTCGCGGTCAGGCCAGCAAGATTTCTTCAGCTTTGGGGATTCATACGACTTTGTTCAGCCAAATTCTGAACGGCCATCGTGATTTAACTTTAGAGCAGGCCTCTTTGTTCTGTGATTTTGACGGAATGAATGGGGCCGAAGCTGATCTGTTTTTGAATATGGTTTCCTTTGAACGGGCGGGGAATGAAAGTCTTCGCAAAAAGTTAAAGAAGCAGATCGAGGATCAGAAATCATCATTCGCTGAAATTCGCAAAAGAATCGGTCCCGTTAGCAAAAAGCTGACAACCTATGATCAGTCCGTTTTTTATTCCAGCTGGAAGTACTCGGCTATTCGCATGCTGGCGTCCTTGAACAAAGTCCCTGACTTGAATGAAATGGCACAACTGCTGGGATTGTCACGTCAGCGTCTGACCGAGATGGTGGAATTCATGCTGGAAAAAGACCTGTTGATCGAGGAAAAAGGTCGCATTCGAATTGGCGCGGCAAAAACTCACGTCGAGAAAAAGTCCCAGTGGGAAGTTCGTCATCACACCAACTGGCGCACTCGCAATCTGACTCGCCTGGAAACTATTGCGGATCATGAAATCTGTTTTACCGTGCCTTTTAGCTGCACCAAGAAAGACTACGAAAAAATCCGCGAATTGTTATTTCGCGCAATCGAAGAAGCCGCAAAAATTGTCGGGGAGAGTAACGGAGAAGAGACCCATGTGTTGTGCATGGATCTCTTTGATATGATTTAGTCAGAAGTTTGACTATTTAAGAACTGGAAGCATCAAGCCAGATTTTTTTGCCTGAGCAAGAGTCGGAGGTTTGACTTTGCCGTTCACGTCGATCGCCATCATGCAGGCAGACTCTTCAACTTTTTCACTTTTTACGCAAAGAAATTGTGTGCCGATTTTTACGCCTTCTTCAAATTCTTCAACCTTAGCCATGCCATCGTAAACTTTAACAGCGTTTGCTCCTGCAAATGCAAGCAAACCAGTAGCATCTTCAGTGTCGAACAAAGAGATAACTGGAATTTCAACTTGTTCCATAGAGGTAATGTCTTTTACTCCAGAGATGCAGCTCATACCAACTGAAGCGATGCCGCAGAAAAAGTTGTCATTCTTTTTTAGTCCAGAGTCATTGTTTGGTTTTAGGGTGTCGAACATCACTTGAGCCAAGTCACCAGTGATTGCAGTGAATGCACCTTGTTCACTGGCAGCTATGACATGCAATGTTCCATTCGGCTCTAAAAGTTCTGCGGATGCAGCTTGTGACATAAGTACAGCGGCGATAGTTAGGACAAGTTTTTTCATGTTAATACTCCTTTGTATTGTTTCTTAGTTGGAACCACGAAACGGGTTCTATCCAAAGCCAGGAGTGAAAAACAGGACAACGATTGCTAAAAAACTAAAGATGTTTTTACAAATTGGTAAAACGTAAAATGGGCAAAAAAAGACCGATTTCAATAAAAGAAATCGGTCTTATTCTCGAAACTCGGAAAATGTGCCCGCCGCTTATTTGAAAGATGACTGGTGTTTTAAGCGGAAGCGGTGCAGAACCGAGGCGGTTCTGCACTGCATTTCGAATAGGTACGGCGTACCTATTCGAAAGGGTGGCTGGCGCCTTCTGGGTCTGCTGTGCGTTATTCGCCTTCTGCTGGGGCGAAGCCGCGGCGGAGGGTGTTTTCTGTTACGGCTGCCGGTTCCATGTATTGCTTGATGTAGTCGGGGCCGCCGGTTTTTGAACCGATGCCGGACATTTTGAAGCCGCCGAATGGGTGACGATCAACCATGGCACCAGTGATACCGCGGTTGATGTACAGGTTACCCACTTCGAATTCTTCTTTTACACGAGCAATGTTGGCAGGGGAACGAGAGAACATACCACCTGTCAAAGCGTACTCTGTGCTGTTTGCGATTTCGATTGCTTGATCCAGGTTTTTCGCACGGATCACAGCCACAACCGGTCCGAAGACTTCTTGTTGAGCCAATTTCGCATCGCTTGGAACGTCACCGAAGATTGTTGGCGGAACGTAGAAGCCGTTGTTAGGCGCAGTTCCTTTGAACAATAGCTTGTTCGTTTTTTCGGATTCTGCAATCGTGTTCAAGATACGCTCGTGAGCTTCCTGATCCACAACCGGGCCCATATAGGCTTTTGGATTTTCTGCAGACTTCACTTCAATAGAACGAGCGGCTTCCACCAAACGCTCTGTGAAGCGATCGTAAACTTCATCCAAAACGATCACGCGGCTTGCCGCTGAACATTTTTGACCAGAGAAACCGAAGGCAGAGTAAAGAACTCCGTCAACTGCTTCGTCCAAGTCTGCATCGTTATCGATTATCACGGCGTTTTTACCACCCATCTCGATGATACATCTCTTAACGTGCTGTTGACCCGGCTGAACCATGGAAGCGCGATTTAGAATATGAAGACCCACGGCTTTTGAACCTGTAAAGGCGATTGTCGTCGTGAATTTGTGATTCACGATGTATTCTCCAACTTCTTCACCAAGACCTGGCAAGAAATTCACCACACCTGCTGGGAAGCCAGCTTCTTGGATCATTTTCATCAAGCCCCAGGAAACCAACGAAGACTGCTCTGCAGGTTTCATCACGACGGTATTTCCAGTCACCGCCGCAGCAGTCACCATGCCGGCCAGGATCGCCAACGGGAAGTTCCAAGGAGCGATTACCGCCGTCACACCACGAGATTTGTAGATGTAGTGAGAAAGTTCACCAGGCAAGCCACCCACGCGAAGTGGTTTTTGAAGGTTGCGCATGTCGCGCGCGTAGTAACGACAGAAGTCGATCGCTTCGCCCACGTCACCGTCAGCTTCAGCCCACGGTTTACCAACTTCAAGAACTTGTGTTGCGATCAATTGGAAGCGATCACGTTGCATAAGGTCTGCAAGTTTATCAACCAAAGCCGCACGTTGTTCGGCCGGTACGTTTTTCCAGGTTTTGTATGCAGTTTGTGCCGCTTGCATTGCTTGTTCTGCTTGCTCGATTGTTGCCATGTGAACTTTAGCAACAACTTGTGAACTTTCAGATGGGTTCACGCGATCAAAGATCTTGGCAGATGTTTGTTCTTTGTTGTTGATCATCACAGGAACATTCACAGGAAGAGTCGCGCGCAAAGATGCGATCGCCTTTTCCATTTTCTCGCGGTCCGCTTTTACAGCGAAATCCAAAAGTGGCTCGTTATAGAACTTGCCTGGCTTTTGCGGAATGATCGCAGATGTCGGAGTCAAACCAGACGCAGGATCTCTCAATAGCTCAGCCGTAGTTTTGTTATCTGCGAATTTACCACGAAGCCATGATTCGTTCGAGGAGTTCTCAAGCAGACGGCGAACAAGGTACGCCATACCTGGAATCAGTTCACCGACTGGAGCGTATTCACGCATGCGGTAGCCCATCTCAACGATGGTCTTTTTAATGGGTTCAGCCATTCCGTAAAGCATTTGGAATTCCAATGCGTCTTTAGGGATGTTCAATTGTTCAGCGTACAACATACATGCCGCGATCGTTCTTACGTTGTGAGACGCAAAAGCAGGGCGGATGTACTTGATGTTTTCCAGGAAGTATTTTGCGCACACTTCGTAGTTCGCATCAGATTCCGCTTTGTTCGTGTAAACCGGAACCGGCCAGCCCCGTTGTTCAGCTTCGATTGTTTCGTAATCCCAGTAAGCGCCCTTAACCAGACGTACCCAGAATGGAGTGCCACGTTTTTTCGCGAAGTCTGTTAACATTTTGCAGTCTTCAAAAGAATCGCGCAGGTAAGCCTGGATCACGATACCGAAGAATTTATAATTTTTGAATTCGTCTTCATTGATAAGCTCTGTGTAAGCTTCCAACGTCAAATGTTTAACGGAGTATTGCTCCATATCCAAATTGATGAAGACACCTTTTTGCATTCCAAGACGGAAAATAGGGCGCATGCGATCTTTAAGGATTTTTTTAGATTCATCCCAGGCAGAGTCTTTGATTTGCGAGTAAAGCGCCGTCATTTTCACAGACACGTTTACTTTTGGAATGGCACCTTCGTGATCGCGATCGATCTGGGGAACTTCGTCCCATTTTTCAGCGTCTTTCGCCAACCACTCGATGAGTTCGATGCATTTGTTGGAATACTCTTGCGCTTCTTTTTCGGACAAGATCGCTTCACCCAAAATATCGACAGTGAAAGTCATTTTGTTTTTGCGCGCTTTTTTCAGAACAGGCAAAGCCTCATCCGGATTTTCACCCGTGATGAACATTTGCGCCATACCGACAACGTTTTTCTTAATCGCGCCGGCCATCAAGCCCGGAGCCAAAGAACCAAGTCCAAGACCTACGTTGAATACTGGTGGAAGTTTGCCACCGTCTTCAGCGAAGTATTCCTTCAAGTGTCGGGCAACTTCGTCGCCCGAGTTGATCGAAGGAAGCACGTCAACGAAGCGGAACATATTGGTTTTGAATTTTTCATTTTTCATACTCCATTCCATGATGGAGCCGTACCAGAAATCTTTGGAGAAGATGGAAGCCTTGGATTGGCTTTCCATGCGTTTCATAATTTCTTCGCCGCGAGCGACGATCTTCGATTGGATATCGTTCATAACTAAGCCTTCTTGTGCGAGCGAAATGTGCCAGCACCTATATTCGTAAGTGCTGGAATATTTACTCTGAAGGCTTAGATTTTCAAGCTATTTGAGTGGGGCAGGATGCGCTATTTTACTGTCCAAGAGTGAGTGATTTTTCCCACGATTTCCGCCAGTAAAATGTCGCCCGGTTTGATCTGACCGACTCCGGCCGGGGTGCCTGTCAAAAGTAAGTCACCGGCGACCACGGGGAAGTGCTGACGCACATAGTCTATCTGTTCTTCCAATGGGAAAATCATCAACGAGGTGTTGCCGTTTTGGCGTAGCTCGCCATTCACTGTCAGTTTGATGTCGATATTGCGCAGTTCATCCAGGCTATCCACCGAAAAAAAATGGGACAGAGGGCAAGCTTCAGTAAAACTTTTCGCTAAAGTCCAAGGTTGTCCTTTGGATTTAAGCTTGGATTGTAAAGTGCGCTCAGTCAGATCCAACGCCACGCAAGCAGCGGAGATTTGCAAGTTTTCATCGAATTGCAAAGCAATTTCAACTTCGTGATGAACATCCGTCGTCCATTTCGGCAGGTGAATTTCCGGTGAGGCCACAGTCGCGCAGCTGCCGGCTTTTAGGAAAACCAATGGCTCAGAGGGAACTTCATTGCCAAGTTCTTTGGCGTGCTCGACGTAATTGCGCCCGATAGCCCAGATATTTTGAATCATGGTGTGATCCTTTTTAGCTCTAAAAATTTATACAAGCCGTCTTTTTCAACTTCGAAGCCCACGCATTGGCACGGGGACCAGTGAGTGAAGCGATCTTCAGATAAATCGGTTTCAGAAGGAATGACTGACATAGCTTCAATAACCCAGTCGTAGTGGGAGCACAGGTAAATCACATCGTTTTTTGACTCGGCCGCTTTTTCCAAAAGCTTTGCAATGCGTTTGCGAAACCCTTGCAGGGATTCGTCACCATGTTGCTCTAAAAGATCTTCCTGGTTTTCCAGGGGAAGTCTTAGATGTTCTGACAGAGGGCGAAATGTGCTGTGTGTGCGTTTGCGCGGTGACACCCACAGGTGAGTGGGGGAAGGCATTTCGTTTTTCAGCACCAAATCCAAAAGAGTGGACGCCTGGTTGTGCCCCTCGGGCGTAAGGTCAGGATCTCCAGAGAAATCCATGGCTTTTTGGGCGTGGCGAAAGATATAAATCTTCATAATTCCGACTCTGCTATTGAAGCTTGAAATTATAGTTTTGCTTTGTTAGTTTCGGCTGTTATTTTCCATCTAATTCAGGAGTTTGTCATGGGTAAAGAACGCGTTCATCGCTATGTCTCCAAAGATCTGACAGTGCGTATTGCCGCCGTCAATGCGACGGAAGTTGTTCGACACATGCAGGATTTGCAAAACACTTACCCCCTGGCGACAGTGGCAGTGGGACGCAGCATGGTGGGCGCGCTTTTGATGGCAGCTCAACTGAAAGATGGTCAGCAAGTGGGACTTTTGTTCCGTGGTAACGGACCACTTAGCAGCGTTTATGCTGAAGCCAGCTACGAAGGCCACGTGCGTGGTTATACGCCAAACCCTCAGTATCAGCCTGCAAACTACGAAGACGGTTTAAGTTTAAGAAAAGCCATCGGTATCGGTCTTTTGACAGTGGCTCGCCATCAGCCGTTCCAAAAGCAGCCTTTCCAAGGAACAGTGGAGCTTGTAAGCAGCGAGATCGGCGATGATATCGCTCATTACCTGCATCAGTCTCATCAAATTCGCTCGTTAGTTTCTTTGGGCGTTTACCTTGATAAAAACGGAAAAGTGCAATCAGCTGGTGGAGTACTGATCGAAGTCATGCCGGGTGTTGAAGAGGGCATGGTTGAAAAAATCATCGCAAACTACGAAAGCAAAAAACCAAACATCTCAAAAATGTTGAACGAAGGCGCTTCGTGCATGGATCTTGTGGGTCCATTCATGGAAGGAATTCCGTTTGAAGAAATCGAACACAATCAAACGGTGGAATATTCCTGCCCGTGCACAAAAGCCCGCGTGATGCGTGCCCTCGAAGCAATGGGTGAGGCCGAGCTTCAAGACATGCTGGATAAGAAAGAAGAAGTTCATGTAACTTGCCAAGTCTGCGGTAAGCCTTACGATGTGTCCCTGGATGAAGTGCAGGAACTAAAAAACCTGGTTCACCGCCAGGGTATGAACTAATCCTGAGATAATACCAAGTAGTCATGTAATTCAGCCCTGTTAGCTATAAAGCTGTCGGGGCTTTTTTTTATCGTTTGCCGCCACCGTGGCGGCAAATCCACTGAATACCCTTCGATCAGTCTTGAAGCATTTTCCTGTCAAAAATCCTGACACTAGTGTTTTTGATTAGTTATTCATATAAATAGCCCCATGGCGACGAACGCGAAGTTTTATACAGCTATTTTTCTTGCAGCTCTTCTAATGAACAGCTCGGCGTGCTCTTTTAAGAAAGACGGCGCAGAGAATGAAAAAGAAAAAACCGCGACCGCAACAGCTGAAGAAGTTGCCAATGAGTTGGAGCGTATTAAGCAGGAAGGACTGAAGAAACAAACTCTTGCTGCCAAAGATTTTGTTTTTGAAGTTCAAGAAGGGAAAGCTCCTAATCAATATTTTGTATCGATTTCTTATCCGACCGTTGAGGGGGTCGTTGTCTATATTAGCCAAGGCAACGTTATTCCAAATTCATATAGCGGGATGAAGATTGAAACAGTTGGTGGGAAAACATTAAATTTCGACATTGTTGCATACAACAGCGCCGGTGTAATGGTTTTGAATACATCCAAAGAAGTAATTGTTCCTTTGGATCTTGTTATTTCAGAACTTTATCCTTTAAACAAAGATACAACGTTAGTACTTGGTCGACTATATTTAAATGACGAGTCCACCTTGCAGACTAATGGCTTTCTTTTGTCGATTGAAGCCAACAAAATTTTTGCGCGCCCTAAGTCAAGAATCATCAACTACAACGCAGGCGAGATTCTAACTAAAGACTCTCAAAAATCAGGTGGCTCTATCACTCTTCGTGCAAAGCACGCTTCTGGCTTTTTATCAATTAATCTTAATGGACTAAATGGTAAGAATGGCCATTCCAGCGTAGATCAGGACTTCCGCACATCTATCTGGCCAGCAGCCGATGGAGATGATGGACAGCCAGGCGAGTCCGATGGTGACGGTGATTGCAGTGATGATGGCAATGGCGGCGGCCGGTGCGGAGTAATAAACATTCGTTGTCTGAAACAACCTACCAACGGTGAAAATGGCGAAAAAGGTGAAGACGGCGCTACCGGTGGAAACGGTATGAGCGGCGGCGATACGGGTAACTTATTCGTTCAAATTGAGGAGCATGAAAGCTTCGCACTTAAAGTTGCTTTGAAGCCTGGTAAGGGTGGTAAAGGTGGCGAAGGCGGGCAGGGCAAACCGGGTGGTAAGGGCGGGGCTCCAGGCGCCATGGATCGCTACAAAGTTTGCAAACCTGCAGTTAAAGGTCAAGACGGCGATCATGGCGGCCCTGGAAAACCTGGAAGTGATGGTTCAGCCGGTGGCTTTGGCACTGTCGAACTCAATGGTTTGAAGAATGCTCTGGTGGAAAAATTCAACCCTGAGCCGTAGTCGAAAATCTCTTAAAAATATCCCCGTCTCATTTTGAAACGTCATTCGTGGAATGGCACCTGTCTATGCTTTGAGCGCCCATAATCACGGTGATTATCGGCGCGGTGGAGCGGTCCTTGCTTCAAGTAAGGATATGATAAAACCGTCCTTAAACCTTTTAAAACTTAGCTCGCGCCCCTGGATCACCGTATTCCTGGTTGTTCTGGTGGCTGTTTCTATCTTGAGCTTCGTGGTAGAGGTGAACCGTGCCCAAGGAGCGGTGGCCCAGTACTTTTCCATCTGGGAAGAGGATATCGCTAAGTCATTGCTGGTAAAACAGGATTCAACCTTGTTGGACAAGATCCTGGGACAGCTTAAAGAAGTACATAGTGCCGTGGCTAATGTTTCAGTAAAGCCGACACAAGGTCTATGCTCTTTCCAAAACAATATTCCTATTACTTTGTTCTCTCTTCCTGCGGGGCAAGTTCAGGTTTGTTATAGCACTGCGGATCTGGCGCTTAAGACACTTTCGTCGCCAATTTTTCTGATTGGTATTTTTCTTGGTTTGATGTTTGTTTCTTTTGGCTCGCGCCGTGAACTTGTAAATCACATGCAGGAGCAAAAACTGCAGACTGAGTTGGAACACAATAAAGAGATCTCTGAAATTTCCCGTCAGGTGGCCCACGATATCCGCGGTCCATTGATGGCTTTAACGACCTTAACTCAATTGTCTCACGAAATGAGCAATGAAAAGAAAGAACTTCTAAACTTGGCTGTGGGTCGCATTCGCGGTATCGCTGATGATCTTTTGCTGCGCGGTCGCTCCAATAAGGAAGCTTCTGTTTCTGCACCAAAAATGAAAATGCCAACCGATCAGACCGACATCATTCAGGTCGCTGATCGTCTTTTGAAAGAGTTTAAATTTTCCTATCCGCAAATTCAATTCAGCTGGCATCAACACGTGAATGCTGAAAAGCTTCAATTGCCCTTGGATGAAATGAAGTTGCTTCGTGTGTTGGGTAATATTCTGAATAACTCGGTCGAAGCCGCGCCAGAGTCAGAGGCAACGGTTAGCATTTCCCTTTTAGATCGCGATCAAAACTGGCTTTTGCAAGTCATGGATAACGGAAGCGGTATTCCGGAAGAAATTCTGCCGCAGTTAATGAATGAAGGTAAAAGTTTCGGCAAGGAAAACGGAAATGGACTTGGTCTTTATGATGCCCGCAAAACTTTGCAGGCGGTTGGTGGCGACTTGCAAATTCGCTCCCGCGTGGGTGTGGGGACGCAAGTCATAATGGTCATTCCAAAAGTCACAGCTCAAATGTCAGTCTCTTAGAAAGGTGCCAGGTCCTATTCCTTACCACGGTGTGGTAAGGAATAGGACCTGGCACCTTTTTAATTTTCGACTTTAATTCCTAAAACATTTTCGATAGTTTTATCGTATTTGTCTTTTTGTTTGGGTTTGCCGGTGCCCAGGTCTTTTCGTTGCTGGGCAAGCTCAGCGGTAAACGCACGGAAGACATCAGCGGATTTTTCTGCGGCAACCACATTGAAAATATATTCTTTATCTTTGCAGTAAGCGGTCATGTTGATCTGCGCTGGAATTTTGTCAGTTGAGCTTAACTGAATTTCTGAAACACCCAGCGTGGTGATCTTGGTTTCAATTGTGGATTCTGGTTGTCCCGAGATATTTTCGATCGCACAGGGGAAAGTAAGCACTAACGGAGTTTTTTCTCGCAAGGTCAGAGTACCTGAAAGTGTCATGGCTTCCGGCGAAGTTTGCGGGAATTCCAGTTTCGCGATCATCAGGCCCCAGGGATTTTCCAAAGATCGTTCAGTGGTTTCTAACGTGAGAACTGCTTTAACAAACAAAAGATTCACACGACCAGGGGCTTCGCTGATTTGCAGGTTTAGCTGCGCTTGGTAGGTGTTGCTTCCGGTTTGGGTTAAGGAAACAAGCCAGCCTCGTTGGTTCAAAGACTTACTTTGAATCTTTTCGCGCAAGCGCTGAATTTCAGCGATGCGTTTTTCACGCAGCTGGGGAGACATCAAAAACGTCAAAGAAGTTTGGGACTGCCAGAAACTGTTCGAGTCATAGGTGAAGTAGCGTTCCAAATACTGGCGCAGGAAAGTGCCTTTTTCCAACTCGTTTAGCTGAAAGTTTTGCGGCTGATCTTTAGTGACCTCAGACATGTCAGTAGTAATCGCAATCACCCGGGGATTGGATTTCAATTGCCAGTAAAGAACACTCACCACGGAAGCCCAGATGAGTGTCGCGGCAAATAGGATTTGCCAAAGATGCTTTTTCATTACTGACCCTTTTCAAGGGGCAGAATTTCAATCATTTGATCACGGTGATATTTTTTGTTTGGACCGTCATCGACCCACTGGTCAATTTTGTACAGACGAATTTGTGCCTTGCCACTTTGGAAGTAGCGTTTGTCGGCAGAGCCTTTTGTTTCTTTCAGCAGGGTGGCAGTGCCGCTTTGAAAGAAATCAAGTTGTGCTTTCAGTTTATCGTTTTCCATTTTCGCCATTTCGACTTCTTTGTTGTCATCGAAATAAAAGTTCGCAGCAACAGCGGCGATCACACCCACGATTCCACCCCAGTACATCGCATGCAGTTCCGGGCGTTCGTCATCAGGAGCAGTAGCTGCACCTACGACAGCTCCCACACCGACCCCAGTCAGAGTTGTCGCCAAACGGCTTTTTTGATTGGTGGCACAGGCTGTGAAAATGAAGCATGAACTAAGAAGCAAAATCGATTTTTTCATAATCATAATGCTAAGGATGTTTAGAACTAGAAGAAAGCAAAAAAGAAAGGCCACTTAAGTTTTCTTAAGTGGCCTTTTACTTTATAAAATGAATCAAATACTAAAGCTTTTGGATGATGGCGTCTGTGAAGGACTGAGTAGTGCCTTTACCGCCCAAATCGCCAGTGCGTGCATTGATATCAGACAATGCAGCAATCAATGCTTTCATGATGGCATCAGCTTTAGCACCTTCGCCCACGTGTTGAAGCATCATAACCGCGGACTGTAAAAGAGCCGTTGGATTTGCTTTGTTTTGGCCAGCGATATCTGGTGCGGAGCCGTGAACAGCTTCAAAGATCGCTGCTTTTTCGCCGATATTTGCGCCTGGTACAACGCCCAAGCCGCCGACTAGGCCCGCGCAAAGGTCAGACAGGATATCGCCGTACAGGTTTTCAGTCACGATCACATCAAACTGCTGCGGGCGAGTCACCAGCTGCATGCAGGCGTTATCAACGATAACGTCTTTTGTTTGAATGTTTGGATACTGCCAGCCCACTTCCTGAGCGACCTTTAGGAAAAGACCGTCAGACATTTTCATGATGTTGGCTTTATGAACGATCGCCACTTGTTTGCGACCGGTTTTTTGAGCTAGGTCATAAGCGTAGCGAGCGATTCTTTCGGAACCACGGCGAGTGATGCGTTTGATGCTTTCTGCAGTGTTCTCGTCAACCATGCGCTCGATACCAGCGTAAAGGTCTTCTGTGTTTTCACGCACGATCGTCAAATTTACGTCAGAGCAAACACACTGAACGCCGGGAAGTGAACGAACCGGGCGAACGTTGGCGTAAAGGTCAAATTTTTGTCTCATCGTAACATTGATGGATTTGTGACCGCCACCTACTGGAGTTGTTGTAGGGCCTTTGATCGCCAGTTTGTTTTTATTGATGGAATCAACGGTGTTTTGTGGAAGAAGGTCGCCCAGTTTTGCCAAAGCGATTTCGCCTGCTTGGTGCTCTTCGTATTCAAACGGAGCATGAACGTGTTTAAGCACGCGGATAACTTGGGTCATGATTTCAGGGCCAATGCCGTCACCAGGGATTACAGTCAGTTTCATCATATTTCGCCTTTCAAGATGGAACAGATCTATCAAGTTTAGGCTCAAACCTCAATAAATTGGTTTTAAAACTCCCATTTGCGGCTAAGGGGTGTCTAAAACTTTGACGTCAAAAATAACTGTAATTACATGTACTTAAGCCGGTTACGCAGGGTTGACTGTGAGCTGGTCAGGGAAATGTCTGTCTCACTGGCCGAATGCCAAAAACTGTAATTGTTTAAAATGTATGGAATTTCAGGGAGATAGAGCTGTCCCGGTGGTGGAGCGCACTGGTCCTTTCTTTGTAATAGGTAAGGTCAGGAGGACACGCTCATGTTCAAATATATTGGTGTAGCAGCACTTGTAGTAATGGCTTTGTTGTTAGAAGCCTGTGCTCCTAAATCCCAAGAAGCCTGCGGTTTTCTGCAAAACAGCTATGGCGAGCGCGTTTCCTGGAAAGCTGATGTTCCTGTGACTATGTACCTGCACGAATCCGTTCCAGCTGAATTCATTCCTGCAATCGTAAGTGCCGGGCAGACTTGGGAGCGCCAAACGGGGCGCAGACTCTTTAATATCGTAACGACACCTCGAGTGAGTGGTCCTAACCAGCCGCGCACTGACGGTAAGAATGTCATCTATTTCATGCCTACTTGGGAAACGGAAAAAGCCTCTGAGCAAGCCAGAACCACAGTGTTGTGGACTGGGGATCAGATTCGGGAAACAGATATCCGTGTTAACGCCAAGATTGATCCAGAAACTAATAAACCATTCTTTAACTTCTACTGGAATCAACAAAGTGGCTCCGGCGTGAATATCGAAGCCTTGATTCTTCACGAGATGGGGCATGTTTTGGGCCTCAAACATAATGATGGCGGTGGTTCCGTGATGGCGACGTACTTAAAGAATAACGATGATCGTACCGAGCTTTCCCACGAAGATACGACCGATCTTAAGTGCGAGTACTAGTGACTCGGCTTGTAAAAGTTTTATGTAAGTTTATTTAAGTTGAGAAGTGGATTTTAAGAAATAGACTTTTATGTCGGCGCCTTGAAAGGCGCACAGAATCAGGAGTTCACGATGAGAGTGATTGGCAAAAACGAAACAGTACAAGTTGAAACAGCGGCGACTTCTGAAGCTTTCCGTGGTTCATTCGTTCCAGCTGAATCCGTTTCGCACACGACTTATCACGAACTTGCTGACAAACCTGTTCAGGAAGTTGATGAGATCAATCAACTGCACACTAATCTAGAAATGCTTTACAATATCCAAACACGTTTTAGTTTTGTTATGCGCGAAGTGCGTTATCTTTTGAAGGCCTAAACGCCGTTTAATTAACTCTGAGTAAATAATTACCTATTTTTATATGTCACCAAACACATGTTAGATGACATATAAGAAATTTTCGCATTTGATGTTCTCTAGAGGAGAACACCATGCAGGACATCAGTAAGTCAACTTGTGCACACGTATGTATCCCCACTGGCGGACTTCATCCTATCGTTCAACGCCAATTTCAAAAATGGGGGCTTACGAAAACCGAAGGTGACATCGGTTTGTTGCTATTGAAGGGACTGAGTCTGCGCGCGATCGCGCAATCTCGCGGAACTTCAGAAACTACTGTTCGACAGCAAGCATTGATTCTATACAAGAAAGCAGCCGTAGAGGGACGTCATCAGTTAGCGGCATACTTCCTGGAAGATCTTTTGAATCCTTGCCAAGTGCCTAAGTTCGAACTGTCATAAAAAAAGGGGACCTCACGGTCCCTTTTTTTTTTATTTTTTTAAAACACTTCTCGTTACCAGAAATTATAGTTCGATTTGTTTTAGACCGAACTGCGGTGTGATGATCACAGTCACAATTCCTTGATCCGTCGTCAAAGTAAGATAGGCAGAAGTTTTTTCGCCATTGATTGAATCGAACGATGAAACTCGTGTGCCGCCACTGAATAGGCCAGCTGCATGAATGGTAGCGTAGTAGTTCGCTTTACCATTCTCAATGCGCATCACTGGCTGGGAGCTGAAACGGGCACCTACATTCAAATTGAGCGCCGTCGGGCAGCGGAACAGGATTTCTTCTTCTGCTCCCATCATTTTCGTTACAGAGCAAAGAATTGCGCCATCATCATAACGAACGACCTGAGCGTTTACCGGGTACCATGGGCCACCTGCGAATGCAGAAAGGCTGAATAGGGATGTGAGAACTGTTAGGGATAGGACTTTTTTCATTTTAGGACTCCTTGTTTGTTTAGGTTTTTTTAAGTTTTCTTGATGCAGCAATTACTAAATGGTGTAGTCAGGAATTTCAAATTTTCAGGAATTGGCGGCATCACTATCCGTAGTCAGCCTTGAATACAGTAAATAATTCAGTAGTTTATGGAACAGGCTTTCGTTATTTTGGGTTTAAGTGTATTCAAGGTTTCGAAAAGAGACCGACTTAATGACTACACTTTCCGGCAAACCCCAGATTATGGACTTCGTCGATTACCGGCAGTTTTTGCAGGCCTGGTATCGCTATAATAAGGAGCGATCTTCGACGTTTTCTTTTGGAACTTGGACCTTACAATGTGGTTTTAAAAGTCGTAGTTTTCTGCAGCAGGTATCTATTGGAAAAAGAAATCTTGGTGCGGATTCAGTCCCTGCAGTTTTGCAATCACTCAAGCTCAGTCAGGTGGATGCAGAGTATTTTGAAAATCTGGTGGAGTATACTCACGCTACTAATATCAAAGTTAAAGAATTTCATTTCCAGCAGATGCTTCGCCTTAGCAAAAATCAGCGTGGAAAAAAAGTGGGTGATGTATTTAACTTTTTACGTAACCCCAAAACGCCACGGGTTCATCTGCTTCTTACTTTAAAATCTCTTGTCTGTACGGTGTCCTATATTGCCAGCACTTTTCAGATCACGCAAAAAGAGAGTGTCGAGATTCTGGAGAGTATCGAAGCCTGTGGGCTATGCTACTTCGACGAAGAGTCTCAATCCTGGAAGGCCACTGATCAGCATTTGGAAATCCCCACGGAGCTGGGGAGTGTGGCACTGCTGGGGTTTCATAACCGCAGTTTGATCGAAGCACAGGATGCAATCAGTTGGCCCGTCAACAATCGTCATTTTGGTACGTTGTTGATGACCCTGGATGACGGTGAATATCAACGGGCGAAACGTGATGTGGAGGAGTTTTTCGACCTCCTGTCGGTTCGTTATCCTTCCAAAAACCTGGAAGGCGCACGGATCTTTCAAATGAATATTAATCTGATCGCGACAAGTGACGTTTTAAAAGAAAACCCACCAGTGCAAATTCCAAGTGAAAGTAAACTTGCGGAGGCAAACCCATGAAAAGCATTCTTCTGCTTTTGATTTCAATATTTATGGTATCCCAATCCGGTCTTGCAAATACGGTGCGTATCGGCAGTGGCGGCGACTCTCAGGAAGGCGAACAAGTGCCTGAAGAAATGCTGATCGATACTTTGAAGAACATCCAAAGAGATGCGCAGTTTTTAATTCACAGTTGGATGTGGAATCCAGAGAAATCGCCTTTAACTTCTGACCAATTGGAGCAGCTCCGTCAAATCGTTCTCAACACCCCAGTGGAAGTGCTGGGCAAGGCAGCCTGCAGTCTGGGGAGTGAAGTAAAAGATGCTGTGGCCTACAGCTCGCCGAGCCCGAGTATCTGTGTCAGCACTTTTGCTCTAAAATCAAAACTGCGAATTGATAACTTTAAATCCCAGGTTTTGGCGTTGATGACTCACGAGTATTCGCATCTTATTGGCTTTGATGAAACAAAAGCGTCAGATTTGCAGCAACAAACTTTGCGCTATCTGGCGGTGAGCGGCTACGCGAATCCCGGTCCTTTGCAAGTCAGATTCTATGGGCAGTATGAGCGTCACAAGTCCTTCCTTAGATTGAACAAAAAGGAACTTTATAAATATCTGGCGGAGTATATCGCTGAAGCCAAAACGCGTATGGCAAGTTATGACAGTTTGCTGCAAACGAACTATCCGGCGTTGGCGCCTCAGGATGATTTTGGTGCGGACGTGCTGGTCAGAATCAACTATATGGAGATTCTGGTGGAGGGTTATCAGGCTTCCCGCGGGGATGGAAGTTTTCAGGAAGAGCTTGATATGATCTTTAAAGGAGAAAAATTCGTCAGCGTTCAGGATTTCAACAAGCGAATGCGACTTCGAATGGTTCGAAACTTTCAGCAGCCGGGTGATGTCTTGCCGCGAATCGAAATTCAACGCGCCACGGGCCAGGATTTTGCGAATCTGGTATTCCAGATCGAAGAGATGGATCAAAAGATTCAAAATGCATTCTTAAATGTTTATCTGGGACGAAATCTGGTGAAGTTTGATTCCGCAAAGCCATAATCAGGCTTTGCGGTTAAATCCCATCGAAGTCATTTTTGGAATAGTGTAGACGACGAAATCACCATCGCGTTCGCGGGTCATGCCCTCGCTGACGATAGGTTTATCAAACGCAAATTCTTCACGGAAAGTCTGGAAACTGCTGCTCGTAGTTTTTTTGTTATCGTTTTCCAGCTGATCTTTAAAAGAGCGTTGGCCGGAAACGGTGGCGCGATCGTTTTGCACCGTCACTCGCACGGAATCTTTTTCGTGTTCAGGGACGAAAGCTCTTAATACATAGAAATCAGATGTTTCCTGCATCTGGCTGCCACGGTTTTCTACTTTATAGAATGGATCCTGCTCCTTGGACTCGTACTTGGCTGCCTGCTTTGAGAATTTCTCTCGGGTAGTGGCAAGCTCTTTAGCGTACATGTCTTCCTGGATATTCAAGGACTCACGATTGGCTTCGTTGTTTTTCAAGTAAGTGCTTTGAAAGTGCTGATTTTGATTTTTCAGCTCTTTCTCGTAAGCTTTTTTGTTTTGCATCACGCGCTGGCTGTACTGTTCGTTCAGATTTTTTTCCTTGGCGCCCCAGTGCTTTTGCTGTTGTTCGTAGTCTTTTTTGTATTCAGTTTCAGAGCGGGTCAGCTGCTTTTGCTGCTGTTCCTGCTGAATGGCGATTTTCTTATCACCAGTGGAACGCTGGTTGGCGAAATCCTCTTCCTGATTTGCACGAAGTTTAGCCTGCGCCTGTTTGCCGCGCTCCATTTCGTTATTCAAAGATCTTTCGTTTTGTTCGTGCAGGTTATCGAGGCGTTTTTGGGCAAAAGAATTTATTTCTTTCACGTCCTTGTTGTAGCGCTCTTTAGCCTTCTGGATTTCATCGGCAGAGCGCTCGCGAATGCCATTGACCTCTTGCTGTGCATGATCCTGAGTGGCTTTGATTTTTTGATTTGATTCCACTTGCACAGTTTCCAGCTGCTCTCGGCGTTTGTTACGCGTGTCTGTCACTCTTTGGTCATAGTCCTTTTGCAGGGCAGCTGTACGGGCATTATAGTTTTCAGAAAGATTGGAGCGCTTTTCTACCGAATCTTCGACCATTTCCTTTTGGCGCTCGCGGATGTGATTGATGGCCGCCTCGTTACTTTGACGGACATTTTCCTTTTTCTCCGCATAATAGCCGCGCAGATCATCAAGCTGACTTTCGTTTTCTTTGGTAATCTGCTTTTTTTTGCGATTGTGCTCCGCCTGAATTTCATTCAGATCGGATTGCTGGGATTTACGCGTGGAATTGTCGATAGATGACATATCCACTAGTGTATCAAAAAGAGGCAGTGGTACTAGGGTCCTGAATTCTCTTCAGAGGGAATCTGGCCCTTAGGGTTGGGGCAGTGGGGTTGCATGCCGCCAGTACGCCCATAGCAGCGCCAAGTATCGATGTAGGTGACCGTTTCATCCGCAGCGACCGGGTAAAACGCCCGATACTGCTCAGGATCCAAAGTGCTCTCAACCAGACGAAAGCCCTGCTCCTCTTCTGCGGCTGCGGCTTGTCCCGCCGTAGCTTCAGCGGAGGCGGAAGGTGATTTGCTGATTTTCAAAACGAAGACCCGATACTCTGCCTGGGACAGAGCGGGGAGAAGGAAAATAAAGAAAGCCGATAAGAGACGTCGATATTTCACAATATCCCCTATCGGCTTTGCGGTGGGAAAACATTATCGGAAGAAGTTGCCGAGCCTTCCTGGCTCGGGCGATCAATGAAATCAGGATAACACCGGAATTCCGCGTTGCATTATTTTTCGCATTCGATGTCGAATTAGGACTCTAAGATTTAGTCAGAAAAAACAAGATCCCGATATTTGCCGAAAATGTCGGATAAAATGAATAGGATTTAAACACTTTCCGAGGGAAAAGTGTCTGTACTAGTGGGGGCGTTTCTTGAAAACGCCCCTAAGAACTAGTGAGCGTGTTCGTGATTAGCGCGCACCGTGTTTTCAACGATGTGAAAATAGGCGCGGATCAGCATTTGATAGGAGTCAGGGTCCAATGCCTGCAAAAACGCCATTTTTTCGAAATAGGTTTTGCGCGCAATGAGCTCAGTCATCACGTCTTGGACTTTCTTCATCTTGTCAAAGCTATAGAAGTCCTTGTCGTCTGTGACTTCTTTAAGAACCTTCGCGATGGTTGTGTTATCAAACAGAACATGAACACCCATAGCGGAGTGGGACAGTAGTGCTTCCATTCGCTCAAGACTGGTCTCTTCAATACTCGCCAAGATCGCCTCCTTGCACCTTGGAAAAACCATTTAATGGCACAACATGAATTCGATGTTGGGGAAGAATCGGAAGAGTTGCAAGAGGAAAAAACAGGGTCATGACGAACCTTGTCGTGTCAGATTTTTTTCCTGTTGTTGCGAAGCAGGATTTCTCTCAATAATAGGCAATAAGGAGCCACGATGGCCAAAGCTAAATCTCGTCCTGTTAAAGCCAAATCAATCACTGAAAAAGAATATATCGTAGTCGATGAAAAAGCCGGCCTCATTTTCGAAACCGAAAAAGAGTTGTACGGGTATTTCGAGTCCGCGATTAAAAAGTTTCAGGATGAGTACCAATCCTACCGCACTGCCGATGATTTTTCTGACGAAGAACAAATGGCGCGGGAGAATTATTTGGAGTCCACATTGGATGATCCGGATGAAGTGTGGATGGATAACGAAGCTGTCGAGGACTACGCGGTTTATTATTTCATTCGCGAGTACGAAGAAGGTGCGACGGCATTCAAATACATCGCAATCGCATACATGGTCGAAGAGGAAGAGTATCCTACTTTCGTGTTCATGCATTTCCCAACACGGGATTCCAGTGTTTGGCATCACTATCAAAAAAGCGAAATGGTGTATGATCGCAATTATGCCGAAGCTTCTGCTGGAGCCATCGAGGGCGATGCGATGCTGGAAGGTGATCCTTTGGCTGTAGGTCTTTATCAAGCCATGATGAAAGTGCGTACTGAAAAAGATATCGCTCAGGAAAGCTTTCAGGATTTTGCGGAACTGCGTGAAGAAACGATCGAGTCAGCTGATGAGATTTGGCGAAAAACAGATACTGAAGGCCATGTCCTGGTAAGTTTCATCAAGGAATTCCCGGATCACGAGACGACCAAGGATTTGGTTTATGTGGCGGTGACTCAAGAGGACGAGGAAACCAACGTTCACTCGTTGCTGTTCTCTTTCCCAACAACCGATGAAGCTTTGGTGGATCGCTATCGCCAGGGTGAAAACTTACAGGCTGAAGAAGTAAGCCAGGAGTCATCACACTAATCCAATGATCTGGCCTTACATTATTCTGTCCTATTTTAGTTTGTTCGTGTTCGGTCTAAGCGACAATGTGCGAGGACCGCTTTTCCCAGAAATTATGAAAGAATTTGCGGTGAATGACTCCATGGGATCATGGATGTTTGCCTTAAGTTCAATTTCGGGGTTTCTTTCCAGTTACCTGGCTCGTCATCTGCTAAGACGTTTTGATCGCCTGAATGTCCTACGCGGCGGGGCGATTGCTTTGATTTTGTCTTTGATCGGTCTGGCGACGGCTCCACATTTTTATGTCTTCCTGCTTTTCTCTCTGACCTTCGGGATGAGCTTGGGAATCGTTGGATTGATTCCCAATGTCCTGGTGCCGTTAGGTTCCAGTGAAAATCGCAAACAGCAGCTGCTGTCTGGTCTTCATGCGATGTACGGCGTTGCCAGCTTTTGCTCGCCCTTAATTGCCGCTTCGGTGGAGCATTTGACGGGGAGCTGGCGCTGGACATTTGGAATTATCACTCTGGTTCCGTTGGGATTGTTGCTTTACACCTTTCATGGCAGCCACCAGAGTTTGCATAAGAAGGCCGAGTTCATTCCAGAAAATCACAAATTAAATAAAGCCCGAAATTTCCGCCCCCAGATCTTTTTGGCATTTATGGTGAGCTTTTGTGTGTGTGCGGAAATCATGGTGTCTTCGCGTTTGGCTTTATTCGTGCGACGAGTGATGGACTATGACATGGAAAAGTCTGCCTTGTATGTGACTTACTTTTTTGTCGGCATGTTAGTGGGCAGATCCTTGTTTGCGCTTATTCGTCTGCCTTTCACCTTGCGGACGCAGCTTTCGGGATCGGTGATCTTGAGTGCGATCTGTATTTTTGCCGGCGTTCACTGGAATCCGGTCTTTTTGCCAATCACTGGTTTTACGGTGGCACCTTTTTATCCTTTGGCAATCACCTGGATTTCCTCAAAATTTCCTGCGGATTTGGATTCGGCGGTATCATACATGATGGCGACGGATTCTTTGATGCTGGTGGGGATGCACTTGTTGATTGGATACTTAACAGACTTAAAAGGTATCGCAATGGCTATGCTGTTAGGGCCTGTTTACTGTCTGCTATCCTTTATGCTGGTAAACAGTTACGAATATTTCTTTGAGCGACACAAGCCTCAGGATGATTCGAATATCGCGTAGGGATTTAGATCCCTACTACAGGAAGCAATAATTTTGCGCCATGCTTTGAAATTGTGACGTTGTATAGCCAGAGTTTTTGTAAGAATAAAAAGGATGAAGCTTTTGCAGAACCGATGCGCGGGCAGCGCCAGAGCTTTCTGTTGCATAGGCTGTAGGGTTCACTGTGAACATTGGTAGCAGGCCGTTGATTTCAGTGATCGCCTTGTTTGAGGAAGTGCTATAAGCCGTAACTTTTAGAACATCATACTCGCCATTTTTATCTTTTAGATCAGCCAGAATGATCACGCGGCCAAAGAAAGAAGCGGGGTCTGCATAACCCATGGATAAAGCCATGGAAGAGATCGCGCTCCATCTGATGGAAGTGCCCCAGGAAGTAATAAACTTTTTAGTTTGTGTATCGTAAAGAGCCACTGGGACTGCGGATGAATCCAGGTAAGTTGAGCCATTGGAATTTGCCAGCCATTTCCACATTGAGATATAGGAGGCGCCAGAAGAGAAACCTGTTGGCAAAGTCGTAAGCTTTACCCAAACCAAATCCATGCGGTAGCTGTTGCCTTCAGAATACGCCATCTGACGGGCAGCCAAGCCAGCTGTCGTCGTGGAGTTACAAACAGCAAGAGCTTTTCTGTCAGCATCAGTAGTTGAAGTAATGACTTCACGGCTTGCAAAGTCAGTTGATTGTGCACCAGATGAACCGCAACCCGTCAAAGCCGCAGCACCTGCAATCAACAAAACCGCCATTAAACCATTTTTCAAATTTGATGTTGTCATAAAGCCCCCGTGCACCTGTTTGATTTATCTATAGAGCAACACAGGTGCCATATTTCATTTCGAAACGGGTCGATATCCGTAGAAGTTTCGATGAGTTATAGAGAGGGAAAGGCGAGTCTTGTGCGCATCTCAAATGCATACGACGAAGGTGACGGAAAGGGGCTGACAGTTTTTGAAGTGAAGGAGCGGGAGAGATTTTGTGAAGGGATTTTAAAAAAGTAAAGCCCAACCACCATGGTTGGGCTTTTAAGGGAAACTCCGTTTATTTAAAAACGAGTTTTATAAGATTTATTTCAAATTACATCGCGCAACGGTAATCAGCTTTGTATGAACCATTACCCAGGCTTGATTGGAACGTTACGATATTGCCGCTAACAGAGTAACCGGAAGGGATCACATTGCCAGCAGAGTCTTTGATTACCAGGTCTACTTTACCATCGTTATCAGCATCGATGGGCTTACAGCTCAAGGATACAGATCTTGTCAATGATACGGCAGCGTCACCGGCATTAGTTAAGATCTTAGTGTAATCCGCGGCACACACTGAACCCACGATACCACCAGTCATCTGAGCCAATGAAATCAACACAGGAGCGGGCTGGTTCGAAGTCGTACAGGAGTTATCACCTGGAGACTTAACAATCGTATCAACCATCATGACTTTTTCAGAACCCAGTTTAGAGCGAACCAAACTTACCAGATTTGCTGGTTGGGATTTTGAAACATCGAATCCAGTTGAACAGTTGCCGTTACTGCACTCATCTTCGTCCGAGATAATGATCACAACAAGGTTGGAATCAGTACGGAAGAATCTGTCAGCAGCTGGAAGTGCCACATCTCTTTCAATTGCACGGGCAATACTGAAGATAGGGCGCTCATCACCATTACCTTTATCACCAACTTTAATTGCATCAGCAAGTGCGGCTTGAGCCTGAGCAGAACCATCGGCTTTGCTCATAAAGCGTTTGCTCAGCATGGAGCGGAATTGTCCGTCACCCCAAGGGGCAGAGGCGCCCGCTGCGTCAGCTGTATTTACGCGTGGATCAGTCGTGGTTAAAGCGACTCTCCAGTCGAGGTGATCAACCAGGTTCATGAAACCGCTGATCTTAGAAGACATATTTGCTTGTTCCTCGGCCATGGAGCCCGAGTTGTCGACAACGAATAGTACGTCGATCTTGGCGTTCTCACGGATATCGAAGTTTTGCGACAGCGCACGAGAAGGAATCACCGTATCAGATTGATTCGGACTGGATGATGCCAGTGTGGAAGCCGTGAAACTCATGTCCTGTGGAGCACAAGCAGATAAAGCAGCTAGAGAGAGAATCGAGATGTATGCATTTGTCTTTTTCATAATTACCCCTATGCCAGACATCAATGCATCGGGCGTGCCAGCCGCAAAGGGCCTAAAATCGTCGCCGTTGTAAAGCTGAGTAACACTGTAAAAAGAGTAGTTAACAATCAGGAAAATTCTCAGCTTTTGGTATTAGTGAAACATATTCGAATGAGACAGCACTTGAATATTCCCTAGAGAATTCAACAGGGAACCGTCGAACAGTTAACATAAGAATGAAAAATGCGATGGAGCTTGTCTCGTTTCGGAGCGCCATCGCATTTTTTCTTTACTTCAAAGTTTTTGAATCTGAGTTATTTAAAATTTTCTGTTTACTTTATTTGCGCTTTTTTCAGGTCATCATCAGAAACCAGCGACCAGGTTTTGCCGTTGTTCTCAGAACGCAAAAGAGCGTTGTTAAGATACGGGGAAACAAATGCCGCTTGTCCCTTGGAGTCTTTCACCTGATAAGGTGGGTACGGTCGCATGTTGGAGTACTCCACATATATATTGTCTTTGCGATCGACCGTCATTACCTGATACCAGTGTGTATATTCCGGAGCGTTTGGATACACCAGAACGCGCGCGGGATTCCAGCGGAAGGTTTTCGTTTTTCTGTCGAAGTTACCGTTTTGGTAAACGAGTGCTCCGAAATATTCAAAATCGAAAATCTTTTTGTCATGCATCCATTGGCGATAAATGGTGTGAACAGTATCGTTCGCATCGATCATCATCGAAATATAAGTCTGACTGCCGCCGCCCCATTGTGGTGAGCTGTAGTTGCTCTTGTATCCCGTATCAGCAGTGTTCATGGGAACTTCGCTGCTCCACTGAGAGATGGAATCAGGTTTTAGGGAGTAGGTGGACATGAAGTGCGAACCGTGACCACCGGATACTACAACAAAGTGGCCATCCCAGGTGCGAACGATTCCCGGTTGATTGTGGGTGTCGTTAACAGGCCAGGATTTTAGGATCGGCTTCTTAGTAACTTTTTTGGTTTTAAGATCGTACTCTGCAATCCAGATTTCAGAATAGGGTTTGTTGTTTTTGTCAGGCTTAGGGATTACGGCACCACCGCGGGAGTTTTTCTCTGGCATAAAGTCACGATTGGCTTCCAGCCAAACAACAAAGTACTTGCTGCTCGAGCGGATAATTTTTGGAGACGAGCCACTGCGGTAGCCGATCTCCTGGGCGCTTAAACTTAGCAAGACTGGTTTTTCCGCTACAAGTCGGCCATTCGAGTTTTGTGAAATCGGTTGCAGGTACAGTTTTCCAACTGTGCCCAGCCAGGAATAGTCTTTTTCAAAGCCTGGAAGTTTTCCATCGCTTAAATAATAAAGCATCGCTGGCGGCCCTTGCAGGGGAGCGCGGTTATGAGGTCTTTCCAGATCATAAAGCTGTGGAAGCGGGCAATCATTGGTGCCAAGCACTCTGAACACGCACGCTGTATCCTTCGTTCCAACCAAAGGAAGGCCCTGCCAGTTTAATCCCTGATCATCGGAATACATCATCACATAGGAGGTATCTTTGTTAAATACAGTCGTCTTCATACGTAGCACCGTGTACATACGGTCCTTTTTATCAAAGACGGCCATCTTCGGATCCCACAGGATGTCCTGCTTGGATTCCATAATCAGATCCGCAGTTTTTTGATCATAAAACGGCAGTACCTGTCCCATCATAAACGGGAAATGAGTCCACGAATTTTCGCGCAAGGTTTGAAAGCCATTGGAAGACGGCACCGTTTGTTCGCGGTCGTTATACCTGAAATAAGGGCGGTTCTTGGAGTCAAAGCTTGGCGCAGAGACTGAGTAGGTGGGATCCCATTTAAAAAGCTGGCGTTCATGGAAGGGTTCAATGAAATCATCAGCGGCTTTCAGGGAATTAAAATTTTTGGAAGCTAAAACGTCGGCCTTTGGAAAAGGCTTTAGTTTCAAAGTTTCAAATTCAATTTTGGATCTGCTGGATAGGTCTTCGGTTTCCACTTTTCTGGTGGTCAGGGTAGAGTACTGCTTGCCGGAAAAATATCCGATGAAAATTGCAATACCAATACTTGCAGCTGTGTATCTTGCTTTACTCACGATCAACGTCTCCCGATTTGAAACACTTATCGGCTTATTTTGATCGAGTTTTTAGCAAAAATCCCCCTCAAAGAGCTTTGAGGGGGTCTAGTTATTACTCATTTGAATTTGTGGGTTCAAGCAGTCGAACAGTTAAATTGTAGACCGAATCACTCTCTGAGGGTGCTTCGAGGTCCTTCGCTAATTGCTCTTGGAAAGTTTTTATTTTTTCCAAGGCATGAGCGTACTGTTCGCGTTTTACCTGAATGGCGATATGAGCGCCATCGGATAAACCGCTAAGATCCCGACTGTCGATGGTTTCCATCAACTCAGTCCGAGCCTTGACTCGACGTAAAGCCATCTCTTTCATCACCGCACTGCGTGCGTGTTCTGAGAGGGCAAGGTCGATAAAGTACTCTTTCTCTGGTTGAGTAAGATTCAATCGTTCTGCCAGATTTATCGCCCGTGCTTCTGAAAGACCCATTTTACGATTCAGTATTTCACTGAGTCGTGAACTGGGCATTTCCAGATCTCTGGCGAATGCTCTGAGAGAGTACGACGGATTCTTTTTCTGACGTTTCTCTAGCTCGCGTAGAATAAAGTCCCGATAGTTGTGCATGACTACCTAGCCTTTGGTTTGAATTTCCCCTAAAAACAAGTTTGCGAGATTCCGCGAAAAATCTCCAATTTATTTTTTAGGCTGACTACACTTGAGACGGACCGTTGAAATTCACTGTCTAACTTTTTTCAGAGGGAAAATACCGCGTAACCGCATATACAAGTGTCAAAACTTCAGGCAGCAAAATCGGATGCTTAGGCCTCTTCATCACGTTCAAAAACCGGGGAGTATACGGAAAAATGATCTCTGCGCCACCACTGACCCGTGGATTTTAGTTCATTCCAACTGCTGAATTGATAGGTGTACTTCACAAAGCGCATGAATTTTGGCGATTTTCCCTCGAAGGGATCGGTCTTTAGCAACTCCTGCACTTCCGCGCACTCGTCAAACAGGCGGGTTACAAGATTTTGCAACCACATGTTTTCGTTAAAAGTTTCCAGTGCCGCAAACCACATCTGCCAATCCAAACGCGGCTGAAAGGGAGCTACGACTGTCGGGCGGTGCGTGAGTTTGGTGGGCTTATGCTTGAATTCGTACTCGAGCCAATTCGAACCATCGTTACTGCCCTCCAGAACAATTTCCGGTCGCGATTTTGTCATGACGGCAAAAAGACCATAGGGATTGGTCAGGCGAAACGGAAAAAGGAAGCGCATCCATGGGAGCATGAAATCCAGAGCGGTACTTTTCTCAAAGACCGTTTTGTAAATCCAAAACAAGTTTCCGGGCAGAAGGGCAATTAGAACTGTTACTGCCACCTCGGTGGAAATTCCAACAGGTAATATCCAGGATGTATCCGTGAAAATCCAGAAACGGTCGGCGACTAATCCCAGACACATGCCTATGGTCAAAAGATTAAAGAAAGCAAAGTTACCGGTAAGAACAATCAGAATCTGCAAAAATATCAAAATCAATGCCGCAGCAAAGCTCGGTACGCCCGGAATAAATATTATAAAAGGCACGGCCACTTCGATCAAAAACATGATCATGCAGCTGAATTTTTGAAAGCCTAGTGGAAGCTTGTCAGCCAGCCATGCCACAGGATTGGGAAGAGGCTGAGTCCAATAGTGAAATCTTAGAGCTGAAAGATTCTTCCAGTCTGGATCTTTGTTTGTGAGCTTTACGACTCCCGAAGAAAACATCAGCTTAAACAATAAAATCCACACCAGTCCCAGAATCATCGGGTGAATCTGATAGGTCGAAAACGGCATCCATTCAAAACTGAATGGCGCAAAGAAAAGAGCAATAAAGCCCAGCTCTAAAAGCAGGTTGTCCCATTGATACGACAAGAAGACCTGACCGCAACTGCAAAAGGATAAATATAATACCCAACATGCAAGAAACATCCAGGTTTGACTAAAACCCAAAAATGCCAAAGTCGAAGCCAGCATTCCCAGCATGCATACGGTCTTTAAAACAAAATCACCGGAGGCAAACCAGAATAATGAAGGAAAATGCCGAAAGCGTGACAGCCCCAGCTCTTTATCCAAAATGTTTAATAGATGATCGATGGAAAGAATCCCTCTTGATCCATACAGGCCAAGCACCTGTGTCGAGAGGGATAAGAACGCAACAAAATAGGTGAGGGCCAGGGTCTTACTTATCACCCAACTTGAAATAAGGTAGGTTTCCAAAAGACCCTCCTAAGTTAGGCTTCGCCGATTTCTGCCCAAGTGACGCCGTCACCGCCATGCTCGGGTGAACCCGCTTTCCATTTTTTCACATAGACTGAACGCGAAAGGTAAGTGCGAACCGCTTTCTTAAGTGCTTCGGTGCCGTGACCATGAATGATTTTTAAACGATCTTCCCGAGTGGTCGCAGCCTTGTCCAAAGCGATCTCAAGTTCCTGCAAGGCTTCCTCGACTGTTTTACCACGCAGATCCAGGGTGCGATCTTCATCGGCCATGGAAGCTGAAAAGCCGCCGCCACTTTTTCGAACCAACTGTGATGTTGGATTTTGTGGTTTACCAGGAAGTCTTAGATCCTGCCAATTCACCTGCAAACGTACGGAGCCCGACAAAATCATCAAATCGCCTTTGTTATTAGGCGCACTTTGCACTATGCCGTCCTGATTCAATGTTGGCACAAAGACCTTTGAACCCGGCGGGAATTTTTTTGCAAATTCGTCAGCGGTTTGTGGAGCTCCTGCCTGAACGACTGGTTTGGCTTTCACAATCTCCGGCAGTTGATATTTAATTTCCTGTAGGGCCGAGTGACGTTTGAATGTTTCCGCCACCTTGGCCTGTGCAATAGCTTCTTCAACTTTGCGTTCAGCTTTTTTCAAAGTGCGCTGCAACCATTCGTCTTTGTCCTTATTGAATTGGGCCAAAAGACCTTCGTACTTGTTTTTTGTCTCGACAGCTTTCTTGGTTTCTTTGCGTAAATGCTCCTGCAAAATCGAAATGTCGCTTTTTAGCTGTTCGATTTGTTCCAAACCTTCAAGGCGAGCACGGGTCGCCGGTGCAAGTACGTCCATCGCACGTTGAACGATGGATTGAGCTACGCCCACGCGTTTAGCAGTTTGAATTGCCAGGGAGTCACCCGGAATACCAGCTAAGAAGCCATAAGTCGGGCGGCCGGTTTTTGGATCGTACTCCATGCTTCCGTTTAGGACGCGGCTGTCTTCATCCCAGCCGGATTTCAATGGTCCTAAATGCGAAGTGACGATAGCAAATACATCGTTTGCAGAAAATTCTTCGATAAAGGCGCGGGCTAAAGCACTGCCTTCTTCTGGGTCGGTGGATCCACAGATCTCATCGATCAGAATCAGGTTTTGATGGCCTTTCACCGATGCCGCTTTTCCTAAGATTTTTAAGTGGGCCGCAAAAGTCGAAAGTTCCTCGTCAACACTTTGACTGTCGCCAATGCCGATCAGAACGTCTTTGAAAAACGGAATGCGTGAAGTTTCGCTCGCACAAATAGGTAATCCACATCTTGCCATTTGTGCGGCAAGACCGATTGATTTTAACAGAACAGTTTTACCACCGGCATTCGGTCCGCTTAACAGCAGGATACTTTTTTTGCCATCCAATAAAACCGTGTTGGAAACAACTTTTTTTCCGCTGAGTTGAAGCAGCGGATGGCGGACCTCGATCAGCTCCATCGTATCTTCGGCAAATTCGATCGCGTGCCCGTTGATTTGATTGGTGAACTGGGCTTGAGAAAAACGAATATCGCCTTCCTCCATCAGTACACGGGAGCTTTCAATGTCAGTCACTTGTGAAGATAGATAGTGAGAAAGCTCCGTCAATAAACGCTCAATTTCGTCTTCAATTTCCGCCTCAACCTGGCGAAGGCGGTTGTTAGTCGGAATTACTTTTTCCGGCTCAATGAATACGGTTTGCTTGCTTTGCGACGAACCGTGAATCACGCCCGGAAGTTTGCTTTGCATTCCGGCACGAACGGGAAGCACCCAGCGGCCTTCGCGGGTCGTAACGAATTTATCCTGAATGACGGTTTCCATCTGATGATCGCGAACCAGACGATCCAAAGTATTTTGTACTTCACGCGCTAAGCGTTCTTTTTCTTTAAACAGGTTGTACAAAGTTTCGCTGGCATCCGAACGAATTTCTCCGCCGGGAGTTAATATTTGATCAATCGCAGACAACGGCTCTTCTGCATCCATAAGGCTGTCATGCAGTCTTTTCGCCCATGCATTTTCCACCGGCTCTAAAGCTTCTTTCAAAGCCAGGGCTTCAATACAGAAGCTGCGAACGTCTTTGATCTCCAAAGTTTTTAGAACGGCCTTCTTTTTTAAGCGGGCAATCCAGGTGGAGTACAAATCCAAACTCTGCATGTACGGACGGTGACCTTGATTTAGAACCTCAGTGGCATCGGCGATCTCTTTAAAACTGACGTACGCCTCTTCTGCGGAAGACAGGGGCTTTAATTCAAGAACCGCTCCGCGCCCCACATCACTGGTGGCGTGAGATTTAATTTTTTCTAAAATTTCAATCCAATCAAGGACGACGAGATCTTGCATTCAGGGCTCCAGTTAGAACAATGCCGAAAAGCGCGAGTAGGAGAATGCTCCAATCATAATGTCCCCATTTTACATAAGGAGTGGTTGGTGCATTTTTAAGATACTTTACTGTAAATTGGCCAACCCATTCTTCATGAAGTGGCGAAGTTTGTTGAAGGTCACCGTTTGCCAGCATGACTGTGCTGATTCCCGTATTTGTCGAGCGAATCAGTGGGCGACGGGTTTCAATTCCGCGGGCCAATGTCATGTACATGTGTTGCAATGGTTCAAACGGACGGCCGAACCAGGAGTCATTGGTAACGTTCACCAGAATATCCGAGTTGGAATTTGCCAGGCCTCGGGAAAACGCCGGGTCTAATCCCTCGTAACAAATTTGTCCACCCAGGCGAATGGTTTCCTGATTATGGTTCCAACCCAAAGCGCGCGGGCCTGTGCCGCGACCAAAATTGGAGATGAAGGGAAGCCACTTAAGCATGATCGGGAATTTCTCGCTGAGGGGAAGATACTCGCCGAAAGCCAACAAATTTGTTTTTAAATAAGGCGCATCCAGGTTGTTGCCCCGGCCATCGATTAAAAACAGGGCATTGAAAGTGGCCTCATCGCGGTGTGGGTCCATCACAGGACTTCGCGAGTAAGCACCGGTCAAGACGGGTTGAGTGAGGTTCACCAATTCTTTAGCCAGAATTTGTGAGTACTTGCGGTGATTCAGCTTTTGATCCAGGTAATCGGGGAATGCAGTTTCGGGCCAAACGAATAATTCGGTGTCGGGGAACTGTTGAGCCGCCTGCAAGGTCATGCTGGTGAATTTGCGGGTGATGAACTCCTGAGCGCCGCGCCCTTGTTCGGCCTGGATTTTATCGGAGTTGCCGATGTTAGCCTGAATGATGGTTGTCTTAAATTCGCGATCGAAGTGATCCCATTTGGTTTTGTGCAGTCCGCCGCCGATCACAAGGAAAACCAGAACAACTACCAGAACCGTGATTTGCGCCAAGCTGTGCAGGGATTTTTTGAAGTTCACCCAAATTGAAGCAATCCATGCGTTCATTAGTAAAATGACGGCAGACAAACCGGCAAAGCCAATGATATCGGCCCACTGATAGGCCGGGATGTTCGCTCCCAGCAAGGTGTACCCTAGATTCCAATCGAAAATAACGGGCCACACACGCTCCAAAAGCGCATGGGTTAAGGCGATCGTGAAAAGTGTCTGAGTTTGGGAGAGATTGAATTTTCCCTTCAGCCAGACGGAAAATGTGGTGGCTGCTGGAATGTAGAGATGCATGAACGCACAAAAAAGCAGCAGTGCCGCAAATGAAATCACCCATGGCATTGCCCCGAACTCGTGAGCGGTGTAGGCAATCCAGTGAAAACCAATGGCAGTCAGCACGAACTGGGTCACCCAGCCGCTCCAGAAAGCCTGTTTCAGAGACGGAGGATTTTTTCCAGAGACGGAAATCCATAATGGAGCATAACAAAACAGCAGAGCCCAAGGTGGAAGCGGGATGTAGCTTGTGCCCACTAAAACACCAGAGAGTAATGCCCAACGTAAATCGAAGGCTTTGTGCTTGAATAATTGAACGGCTTTCTTCATCATGGTATTAGTAACACAAAGAGTGAGTGAGTCCACGTGAAATTGAAAGTCCGATGCCCAGGTTGCGCTAAATTGTACGAAGTTGCGAGTGATGATATTCATTCGGAAACTCCGGTATTTCAGTGCATCTCTTGTGAAAATCGATTCGGTTTCGAGTATCCTCCTGTGGACCCTGCAAATGTGTTTGCGTTCCTGGTGTCAAATCCAGGAATGGCTGCAGTCTCTGATGCGCAGCAAAAACAAATCACGACAGAAGAAATTCTGGAATCCATCACCAAACCCGCAGTCGAACCCACTTCTGAGCAAGTGAAGAATCAGGACATGAAATCCTGTCCTAAGTGCGGTGCTTTGAATGGTCGTCGCGCGCATGAGTGTTACTCTTGTCATGTGTTGTTCGAACGTTTGGAAGGTTTGCCCCAAGATGCAAGTCTGCGTGCTCAGCCAAGTTTGGTAAGAAAGTGGAAGAACGTTCTGGATAATTTCGAGGACGAGAGTCTGCATGAAGCGTTTGTGAAAAGCTGCGCTGAACTTGATGCTCTTCGTTTCGCTATCATGAAGTACGAGGAAATCAAAACGGCTCAGGGTGGTGATGCACTTTGTGATCAAATGATCGCACGTATTAACAGCATGATGATGGTTGGGATTTCGCAAAAACCAACCACTCGAGTTAACAACCCAGCTCACGCAAACCGTCCAAAATGGATGAAGTGGATTTACATCGGTCCATTTGCACTAAGCGCACTTTTGGTTTTGTGGGGCTTGTTGAATCTAGGAAACCGCAATCTGGTCGGAGTCGGAGTCGCTCTAGCCTGTATGTCAGCAGGCCTGATCATCATGATCCGCGGCCGCTTGTCCCTCTCTGATTTCATGGATTAAAAAAGCAAAAAGGCAGTCGGTGAGACTGCCTTTTTTATTTTAGAAGTTTTCGTCGCCGGTAGCTTTAGTACCCAATCGGGTAGGCTTAGGTTTGCCGTTGCCGATCGCATTGATCAGCGAACGCCCGAAGCGGCTAACTTCGCTGGCTGCCTGTCCAGCAGGAGCTTCGTTAGGGTCAGCTCCAAGCTTTTGCATGCTATCCACGTTAACCGTAACCACACCCGAAGCCGACACACCCTGATCCAGGATTGTCAGTGCCTTATATAGATTCAACTGACGGGAGGTACGGGTTTTTGAAGCCAGCTGAGTCTGGGCATCCCCCGTAGCTAAAATGTATTTCTTTGTATCAGCAGCCGTGAAAGCTTGCTTATTCGCCATTACCAAAACCGCGGCTCCAGAAACAAAAGCTGTAGCCTGGGAGGTACCGGTCATGTAGCCGTACGAGTTGCCAGGAAGGCAAGAACGGATATTTTGTCCGGGAGCTGCGATATCCACAGTTTCAACGCCGTAGTTGGAGGAATTCAACACCTGTACGGAAGGATCGATCGCTGTAACAGAGATAATATTCTTTAGTTTGTAGTCGGCCGGGTAGTAGTGGTGCTCGTCAGAGTTAGAACGCTCATTCCCTGCGGCTGCGACGAATAGGACGCCTTTTTTCTCGGCTTCCTTAATCGCATCGTGCTCTTCTTGAGAGAACTCTGTCCCGCCACCGGAATAGTTGATGATATTAGCACCCATGCTAACCGCGTACTTGATCGCAGCCACCGTGTTTTTCAAATTGTCAGTGTTTGGAACTTTTGGGTCATAGTACTTAAGAATCATCAGGCTGACTTCCGGTGCAACACCGGCGATACCTTTTCCATTACCAGCTTCAGCCCCAATGATGCCAGCGATGTGAGTGCCGTGACCGTGATTGTCATCAAGCTTGTTGTTGCTAGAAACAAAGTTCCAACCGTGAACGTCATCGACAAAGCCGTTGCCATCATCGTCAATACCGTTGGTCGCTTTATCGCGCCCTAAAGCATCTTTACCTGTTTCGCCAGGATTGATCCATAGGTTCTTGCTTAAGTCTTCGTGCTTAATATCAATACCTGTATCAATGACTGCAACGACGATGTCTTTACTGCCACGAGTAACAGACCACGCACGAGCTGCATCAGATTTTTTTAAACCCCATGCCTGACTGATCGCTGGGTCATTGAATAGGGCGCTGGGCTCATCTTCAACTTTGTCAGTTTGCGAAGTGATTGTAGAGTTTTCGAAAAGACGGGCCTCTTTCTTACTAAGCTTACTAGAGCTTTGAGAGCGTGAAGGGGAGGCATCTGAAAGATAAAGATATGTGCCTAATCCGCCAAAGAAGATCACGCCGACAGCACCGGATGTTAGCAACCACTTGCGAGAAAACATGAAGAGTTCCCCTTTCTCCAAGGGGCTTATCGGCAAATTATCGTCGAGGTGAAGCTAAAACCACGCCAGTCTCAAATTGAGACAGGCGCTTGGTCGGGGTTTGAACAGTTTGTGAACTATTTTTTAAGTGTTAGTAGATCGTCCGGGAAACGAGTTGCCTGAGTTGGATGCAAGAGGCGGTTGTAAAACACGTAGTTGCGCATCGTAAGTTTGATATACGCGCGGGTTTCCTCGTAAGGGACTTCCTCAATGAACTCGACTGAATCCGTACGGAAGCGAGTCTTTAACCAACCACGAATTGCGGAGTCATTGGCATTATAACCAGAGACTGCCAGGATGTACTGGTTGTTATATTTCTTCATTAGCGTTTTTAACTCAAAAGCACCCAACGGAATATTGATCTCGGGCTTGTACAAATCCAAAGCTTCTTTGTATTCCAATCCATACGTGTTCGCGAGGTTTCTGGAAACGCTTGGAAGAAGTTGCATCAAACCAAAAGCATCCACCGGACTGCGGGCCTCGGGATCAAATGCAGATTCCTGACGAATGATTCCGTAAATAAATTCTTGCGGGATTCCACTTTTTACAGAAGCTGCCGCAACGATATCAGAGTAGGGTTGCGGGAATAAAAGTTCAGGATGGTCATTAAGCAAGCGGTCCTTAACTTCAGGCTGTAAAGATCCCAAGGTTGAGAATAGCGGTAAGTAAAGACCTGCACGCGCGTAGGCCGAAAACATAGTTAACCAGGTTTGCTCGTCACTCACGCCAGCTTTTTTCAGGTCATCAGAAGCTTGATTCAATGCTTTTTCCGCAAACTTCTTTTCTCCGACAGTGATAAGCCATTCAATTTGCAAACGCATGCGGCCTTGTAGTTCGCCAAGACCCAGAACGCTCGCGCTTCCTGACTGCTGAGGAGCAGTTCTAATGGCCGGGTATTCCCGATTCAGTTCGCGGTACGCCATCATTCCGTAGTATCCCAAGGGATCTTCTTTGATCAGGCTTTCCAATTCCGCTGTGGCCTCTGGAAGTTTGTTTTCGTTTTTTAGTGAGCGGCCCAACCAAAACTTTGCGCGCATTTTATCTGAAGGATCTTTAACTGTGTCACGCATCTGTGTAAGACTTTGCGTGGCTTCGGCATAGCGCTGAAGCTTGTAGTAGTTCCACGATTTTAACCACGAAAGCTTATCACGCAATCCCGCTTGGCTGACGGGCTGCTTGTAGCTTTCTTCGTAAAACTCAAGTGCTTTTTCAAAATGACCTTTTTCCTCTTCAATACGACCTAGAATGAAATAAACTTCATCCATCGGGTAAAGACCGCGAAGTTCGCGATTCGTGGAGGTCAGAGTTTTATAAGCCAACGAAGTTTGATCTTCGGTCCAAAGAGTTCTTGCTAACAAAACTTGGGCATCATGATAGCGGGCAAGGGCCTTGCGATCCTTTTTGTTGCTCTGATACTGCTGTTTTGTGGTTCTGGCTAGTTCTGCACTCGCTTGAACGTAGTCTTGTTTTCGCTGAGCTACCTTATAGGTCATGCGAATATTTTTGGTCGCCTGAAATTTGTCTTCGTTGTTAGCTTCTTTGGATGCCAGAATTTTTCGGTAAGTCACAAGTGCTGGATCAAATTCGCGATTAAAACGATGATCCATAGCAACTGCGCTTAGATCTTTAAACTCGGGCGCTGGATTCAATCGCGGTGAGTTTTTATAAAGCTGACCTTGAGCTTCGGCGATAAGATCTGCTGACTCTGCTTTCTTTGCGCTATCCAAAGCCTTCAGAAGATAATCTTCCTTTTTCTTTTTGTTGGACTCGACGCTGGATTTTTCGATCAGTGCCATCGCATCGTCTTTAAGATCCGGAGTTTGCAAGGATTCTTTCAATTTGATATCGGCATAAAGATCCGCATACCAGGAGTTGATACTCTCGGGAAGCGCGTTCAGCTTTTCACCTGAGGCACAAACTTCATAAGCGCGTAGCAAAGCCAGGTCTTTGATTGGAAGATCCTGAGTTTCAGAAAGCAGTTTGAAACTATCGCAGGCGAATTTAGGTTGAGAAATCTTTTTGGCAGAAGCTTCAAGATAAAGCCTGACCCACTCCGGATTATCCTGGGGGATCAATCTTTTTTCGAAGCGAGTGTCTTGGCGCGAGGTGGTCGCGCAACCCATAAGAACTGATAAAAATGAGAGGGTAATAAAAAAACGAGGCATGAATTAAGCTTAAGCCCGTTCATGCCTCGTGTGCAAAGAAATAGAAAATTACAGACGACCGCCGCGTTGAAGAGCTTCGATGCGAACTTCAAGCGGTGGGTGAGTCATCATTAGTCCAGCGATGCCGCCTTTATCACGGTTCGAGATCATCAGAGTTGCTGTTTGACCTTCTTCCGGTGGAATCGGCAAGTCATATACTGAACGCAATTTTTGAAGAGCTGCGATCATGTTTTCACGGGAAGAGTATTTTGCGCCACCAGCGTCAGCGCGGAACTCTCTTTTGCGGGAGTAGTAGTTCACCACGAATGATCCCAGGAATGTGAATGCGATGTCGCCAATGATAACACACGCGAAATGCACGATACCGCGAAGTTTTTCATCCACGTTGGAAGCAATTAGATTTGCCAGGATGCGGGAGAAGAACATCGCAAATGCATTCACGATACCTTGGATCAAGGTCATAGTAACCATATCGCCATTCGCAATGTGCGCAATCTCATGGCCCAGGACGCCTTCAAGTTCTTTCTCATTCATTCTTTGCAGAAGACCTGTGGAAACCGCAACCAGTGAGTTGCTTTTTGAAGGACCCGTCGCAAAGGCATTGATGTCCGCTGACTCGTAGATACCAACTTCAGGCATTTTAGGAAGTTGTGCGCGACGAGCAAGGTCGTGCACTGTGTTCACCAAGTGGCGAAGTTCCGGATTCGAATTGTTAGGTTCGATGATTTTTACGCCATGGAACATCTTTGCCATCCACTTGGACATTAGCAAAGAAACGAAAGCGCCACCCATACCCCAGACAGCACAGAAAGCCATCATGAATGGAAGGTAGCTATTTAAACCGGCCAAGCCCAGTACGCGGCTCACGATAGACCAGACGATACCGATGGTCACGATGACCATAATGTTCGTCAGTACAAATAATCCGATTCGTTTGAAAAAAGCCATTCTTTAACTCCTTTAAGAGACATCTCAGCTCGCTCGCTGAGTTACCTTAACTAGTTAATTTTGATGTCTCTCAAGGAATTGTCAATAGGGGCACCTCTTCAAATCTGTTAAGAAGAGGTGCTATAAGCCACTAGGTTGTAACTGGCTGTTTTTGATTTTTTTGGCCCGTGCCGCCATTCGGTGTGGTGCTAAATTGGAACCGTAAGATGTCCTTATCGAGATCCACATTGACGCGTCCACCGTCCATAAGGCGACCAAATAAAAGTTCATCAACCAGAGCTTTTTTCAGATGCTCATCGACTGTTCTAGCCAGCGGACGGGCACCGTAAACTCGGTCAAAGCCTTTCTTCATCAGCCATTTTATAACGTCTTGAGAAACATTGAGTTCCACTTTTTTCTGCAGAAGAACCATTTTTAATTCATCCACAAATTTTTGCGTGATCTTTAAGATCATGTCATCAGAAAGATCGCGGAATGAAACGACGGCATCAAGACGATTGATGAACTCAGGCGCAAAGGCTTTCTTGATGGCATCCATCGAAAGACCGCTGCGATTTTCTTCAACCAACCCAATAGTGCCGCGAGCTGTTTCCGCCGCACCAGCATTGGAAGTCATGACGATCACCGCATTTTTGAAATCAGCCACACGGCCATTGCTGTCAGTCAAGCGTCCCGCATCCATAACCTGCAATAAAATATTATTGATGTCAGGATGGGCTTTCTCGATTTCATCCAGCAACAGAACACAATAAGGATGTTTGCTGACGGCTTCAGTCAAAAGTCCGCCTTCTTCATAGCCAACATACCCCGGAGGAGCGCCGACTAATCTGGAGACCGCATGCTTTTCCATGTATTCACTCATATCAAAACGTTCGAAGTGAACGCCCATGATTTGAGCAAGCTGACGGCAGACTTCAGTTTTACCAACGCCAGTCGGGCCGGTGAACAGGAAACTGCCGATCGGTTTGTTTGGACGTCCCAAGCCGCTGCGAGCGAACTTAATGCTGGCCACTAATCGGTCAATAGCTTCATCCTGACCAAAAATAAGAGCTTTCAGTTTTTTGTCCAAATCCCGCAACTGAGTTTTCTCGGTCGAAGAAATTGTGGCAATTGGAAGACCTGTCATTTTAGCGATGGTCTCTTCGATTTCGTTTGTGTCGATACTTAGCTCTTTGTCACTGCTGTCTTTCAGGCGGAAGTGGGAGCCCGCTTCATCCAATACGTCGATGGCTTTATCCGGCAAAAGCTTTCCATGGATATGCTTTTGCGATAATTCCACAGCGGCACGAAGGGCGGCGTCGGAGTATTTCACATGATGGAAATCTTCGTAAGATTTGCGCAAGCCCGTCAGGATCTTAATGCAATCTTCATTGGACGGTTCGTTGATATCGATTTTTTGAAAGCGTCTGTTTAAGGCGCGATCTTTCTCAAAGTACTGGCGGTACTCCTGATGAGTCGTGGAGCCGATACAGCTGATCTCGCCATTTGCAAGAGCAGGCTTTAATAGATTTGAAGCATCCATAGAACCGCCACTGGTTGCACCAGCGCCTACGATCGTATGGATTTCATCAATAAATAAAATAGTATGAGGTCGCTTGGCGATTTCTTTAACCACGGCTTTTAGGCGTCCTTCAAAGTCACCTCTGAATTTCGTACCAGCAAGCAATCCGCCCAAATCAAGAGAGTAAATAACTGCGGACTTCAATTTTTCGGGCACATCGCCGTTGACGATTTTTTGTGCAAGTCCCTCTGCCACGGCAGTTTTACCAACACCCGGTTCGCCGATAAGCAAAGGATTGTTTTTAGTGCGACGGGAAAGCACCTGGATTGTTCTTTCGATCACATCTTCGCGACCAATCAATGGATCCAGTTTGCCGGACTTGGCTTTTTCATTCAGATTTACGCAGAAACTTTCCAAAGGCGATCCGCGGCCCTCTTCAAAAGATTCCTGATTGTATTCAGCTGATCGCGGTGCAGAGGGTGGGGGAGTGTCGTGCTCTTTCCCATCTTTTGTAATTCCATGAGAAACATAATTGATGATATCGAACTGGGTTAAACCCTGTCGAGCCAGAGCAAATGTTGCATGAGAATCCTGTTCATAGAACAGAGAAATCAAAAGACTTCCTTCGCTGATCTGATTGCGACCCGCACTTTTCATTTGAATTGCGGCCCGCTGAATCAGGCGATGGCAGGCAAGAGTGAACTCGGGATTCCAGGAGTCAAAACCTCCGTAGGAACCAAGTTGTTCATCTGTGATTTGTGGGATGCCGACCTTTAAGTGTTCGCGCAAATCCGTGCGAAGGCGTTGCACATTTACTGCGCAAGCTTCCAGGATCTCAACCATCACTGGTGATTCGGATAGAACCAATAGGATGTGTTCGAGGGTGACGAACTCGTGGCGGTGACGTTTTGCCAGTTCGGTTGCTTCAGCTAACTTGCGTTCTAGCTCGCGGCTCATCATGGTTCCTCCTCCAGTGTGCTCTTAAGGGGATTCTGATTAAGTTGTGCGAATTGGTTGACCTGCATCACTTTCATTTCAGCAATTTCTAGACTGTAAACACCAGCGACACCGGCACCTTTCTTATGTACATCTAACATTATTTTGGTGGCTTCTTCCTCTGATTTTGCGAAGAACCGACGCAATACAAGGACCACGAAGTCCATTGGCGTGTAGTCGTCATTCAGCAGAATGACCTTGTACATCTTCGGAGTGTCTAGTTTTGGGACGAGCTGGACCCCGGCTTCGCCTTCGGGGGATCCATAGGGATAGTTATCATTTCGATTTCCGTTTTCATCAGCCATAGATCTATTCTACTCCTTGTCTCACATTGAGCACGAATTTGATGAAGGCAAGTCTAGCGCAACGAAAAAAGCTGGAGCAAAGTCGTGTCTCAAAATCGCTCCCACGGGTGTTGTACCCTAAAACAAAAAACAGTTTCCTTGTAGTCACTTTGGTTAAGATATGTTGATTTCGGAATTCAGTTTTGACACACTTATGTCGATAAGCATTATGAAGTTTTGAAAACGGATTTTTATATAAAGACTAAATGGAGGTCTTAAGTGAAAAGAACTACTAGAACGTCACAGGCGGGTTTCTCCCTAGTGGAGTTGATGGTCGTTGTGGCGATCATCGGGGTATTGGCATCAATCGCCGTACCAGCAGTTAACAAATACATCGCGAAAGCGCGTCAATCAGAAGCAAAGACAAACTTGGCTTCATTGTATACTTCAGAAAAAGCATTCTATGCTGAGTACACAACGTTTGACTCTCGCTTCCAAGCAGTTGGTTATTCTCCAGAAGGTCAATTGCGTTACAATGTTGGATTTCTTACAAAAGGCCCAGATGCCACTGCAGCAAATGGTTTCAATAATACAACAATTGGTGCTGGTAACTGGACGACGTTAACATATTGCGGAAGTAGCGGAGCGATTGTGAATGGTTGCGCTATGCTAAATGGTGCTACAGGACTTGTGAATGGCGTGACATTACCAGCTTCGACAACATCACAAACCAATTTTACGGCGGCTGCTGGTGCAGTTATCCATTCAGGTGTCGGAACAGGTGATACCTGGACAATGACTGATGCGAAGCTATTGACTAACGTATCAAGCGGTATCCCTTAGTCAGAAGCTGTTCGTGAATGTGGTGAATGTTTACTCGTCATCATTAAAATCAAAAATCCCAAGTATCGTGCTTGGGATTTTTGCGTTTTTGCTTCTTGTTATTACGCAGAATTCGTCAATGATCCCAGTCAAAAGCTCTCAAGCAAAATTTATTTCCCCGCCGCCTCTGTTGGAACGGTTTACCTTTGGATATTCAGAGGTGATGGCTGATACCTTTTGGATTCGGGTTGTGCAGGATATGGATTATTGTGATGAAGTCACTGGAAAAATTGGAGAAGTATCTGTTTGTGCAAACGATTCATGGCTGTATAAGATGATCGATACGATCACAAATCTCTCACCGAATTTTCGCACGCCTTATGCGGTGGGTTCTTTAGCGTTAACTATTTTGATTACCGACGTCGATGGGGCAACAAAAATCTTCGAAAAAGCTATAAAAGCTTTCCCAACAGATTGGCCTATCTTATATCGTGCAGCATATCACTACATGTACGAGGTTAAAGACAACAAACGAGCAGCCGAGTTATTAATGAAAGCTGCAGATTATGGTGCTCCGCCATGGACTCGCACGCTTGCAGGGCGTCTTCTGGCAGATTCTGGAAATATAGACCTTGCAGAGCAAGTTTTACGAAGTATGAAAGAGAGCAATCAAGATCCACTTCTTATCGAGAGACTTTCTAACAAGATTCAGCAAATTAAGATCAATAAAAATGAAAAGTAATAGATGGCTTTGGGGAGTCGGATTGTTCTCCGTTACCTTATTGTGCCTTTTATTTTTGCCGGGGTTGCGTGAGGCATCCTTTCTAATTGATGACAACATTCTATTTAATCAAAAGTATTTGAACACGCCTTGGAGTTTGAGTTCCTTTAAAACACTAGTTACACCTGGTAACTCGCCCGATTACTACCCACTGAGAGACCTAACTGTTTGGATCGACTGGTCGTTGGCAAAAGATCTCATGAGCGATACGACAGTTCCAAAGTTGCAAAATTTAGTATGGTTTCTTGGGGCTGTATTGTGGGTTGGTCTTATTCTGTTTAAATTTACTTCTGATGCGACGCTAAGTGTATTACTTAGCGCTGCTTGGTTATTTCATCCCTTTCATCTGGAGTCGCTAAGTTGGATTTCAGCCCGTAAAGACTTAATGTCTTTATTCTTTATTTTAATGGCTGCCTATTTCTTAGTTTCGCATTTTAAGTCTGCTATTCAAGGCAAGGCGGGGCTGACTTGGATGGTTTTGTCATTTGTATTATGTGTTCTGTGCAAAGCAACTTTTTTGGCCATGCCGTTCGCTTTTCTCATATGGTACCTTTGGAAAGTTCGTAAAGAGTCGCTGCGATTAGACCGAAATCTTATCTATGCTTGTGGTGCAGCTTCAGCAATTTCAGTAGTCTTTGTATTGATAAATGTTTGGAACTATTCCGAATCAAACTATCTCCAAATGAACGAATTTTGGAATGAAAGGGTGCTCTCAGTCATTGCAGCACTAGGACGAAACATTGTTGGTATGTTCGTGCCATTTTTTAATGCAATTGATTTCGAGCCATGGGGAGGTTGGTATAAGTACAATAAAATATTTATCCCAGTCGGTATCGTTGGAGCTCTTTTATTTTTTGGCGGGCTAATTTTTGGTTTGATATATAGTACGAGTTTGTTGTTGGTGATCTCCTTGATTGGAGCCATTCTTTTAATGACTCCAGGTTTTAATCCTAATCACAGGAATTACTATTCAATCAGATACTTTGAGCCTGTTTTTTTAATTTTGTGGATTGCTTTGGGCTTGTGGCTTGCACGTTTTAAAGATCGCAATCGGATATCGGCATGCCTTCTGTTTTTTTTCATTCTAACGCATTGGTATGATGCAAGTAACTGGCATAGCAATTTCGAGATCGCAAAGAAGTCTAAGTTGGTTTCTCCTAAGGATCCGTCTGTCCAAAATTTGTTGCTTACCGAGTATCACAATTTGAATATCTGGGGTCGCTTGAGTCAGACGGAGTACTCAGAATTTGAAAGCTTATATCGAGATCTATTAACTGCATGTATTGAATCAAAAACGATGAATGGTAGATGCTTATCATTCTATGCCCACTTGCAACAGTTTACATCCGTATTTGAAACTAGCAGTGTAAAACGGCAAGAAATTTTACGTAGGGCTTTGGCTAAAACTATTGAGATAAAGAAAATTACATTCTCAGAAGTAGCTTCATCTGAAATTGCCTGGAGTATATTTAACTTTAAAGTGGACGTTGACGGCGTATTCGATGTCGAAGCATTAAGAGAGTTTTTCTTTCAGCATCAGTACATTAATATTGATACTTATCGGGTAAAATATCTGATTTTTAGATGTTTAGATATTGGAGAGGCTGATTCCCAAAGTTTATATAAGGATTGGCAAAGCCAGAATCTGATTCGAAAGGCAGAGGTGAATGAATTCATATCTTCTTTGAAGAGGGACTCCCTGCGCCAAACCGCTCAAAATTGCTTTAAAACTCCAAAATAACTGGAATCTCAGTCATTTTTTGCATTCCGCGTTTGACGAATCCTAAGAAAGCACCATATTTTTAATCGTTAAAATATTGCGCATAATGTTGAAAATGGACGAGTCATGGCCAAACGAGATTTTTACGAAATTCTAGGCGTCGAAAAAGGCGCCGATCAGGACACAATTAAAAAAGCCTATCGTAAGATGGCGATGCAGTACCATCCGGATAAAAATCCCGGCAACAAAGAGGCCGAGGAAAAATTCAAGGAAGCTGCTGGTGCTTATGAAGTTCTAAGCGATCAGCAAAAGCGCGCTCAGTATGATCGTTTCGGTCATGATGCGTTTACCGGCCGCGGTGGTGGCGGTGGCTTCACGGATGCGGAAGACATCTTCTCGCACTTTGGTGATATTTTCGGCGATCTATTTGGTGGTGGCGGGCAACGCCAACAGCGTCGCAATCGCAATGAACCCCGCCGTGGTGCAGACCTGCGCTACGTAACTGAAATCAGTCTTAAGGACGTGATCTCGGGTCTTGAGAAAGAAATCGAATTCGACACCGACGAAAACTGCAAAGTTTGTAACGGCTCGGGTGCTGAAAAAGGCTCGCACCCTGAGACCTGCCACACTTGCGGCGGTTCGGGGCAAGTCGTGCGCTCCCAAGGATTTTTTGCAATGGCGTCCACGTGCCCGACCTGTCATGGTCAGGGGACAGTGGTCAAGAATCCTTGCAAACCGTGCAAGGGCAAAGGGCGCACCAGCGTTCATAAGAAAATCCGCTTGAACATTCCTCCGGGTGTAGACACGGGCACAAGACTTCGCGTAGCGACTGAGGGTGAGGGCGGTTACATGGGCGGTCAGCCTGGTGACCTTTACGTCGAGATTCGCGTAAAACCTCATAACAAGTTTGAACGTCGTGGTGATGATTTGATTGGCGAGATTTCTGTTCCGTACATTCAAATGCTTTTGGGTGGAGAAGTGGAAGTGCCGACGGTGACTGGAAAAGCGAACGTGGAAATTCCTAAGGGATGTGAAAACGGCGATAATGTTAAGCTTAGCGGAGAAGGTTTGCCTTCATTGCGCGGCAGTCGTCGCGGCGACATCTACTATCATGTGAGTGTGGAATTCCCGGATAAGCTGGGTAAAGAAGAAGAAAAACTTCTGCGCGAAATCGCCAAAGAAAAAGGACTCAAAGTCAGCGGCGGCAAAAAACTTTTCGGATAAAGAAAAACAAAAAGACGGAGGAGACTCCGTCTTTTTTTATTTAATGTGGATTCTCCGGATAAACCCGTGCCCGATACATATCGTGGGATTCGTGAAATTCCTGATAGCTCGGAACCACGCGGCCGCCGTCGCTTTCAAAGCGTATTTCTGCAGCTTGGACCTCGCTGATAGCGTGGCTGCGATCCTCTTCTTCAAGAACCGCGGCATGCAGCCGCTCTTCTGCGTCTTTAGGAGATATGTGATAGCGGTCAGCCAAAAGGTCGACGACTTTCGCCGCACTCTGATCCAAGGAATCCAGTTCCTCGTCAGAAATCTCGTCCCAGCGTCTGTGCACCGCTGATTTGATGGTGCTCCAATTGCTTTCATTTGCAGCTCTTGTTTGTTCCATAAACACCTCGTTATAAGTTTACTCTTTTAATCAGCTTAAAGAGATTGTTTTTACTCAGATTAGATAAGACGAAAATTTGATATCCCCGGGCGAAGCGACAGAAATGCACCCACCATTGTCGAGCTGGATGCTTCATGCTCTTGAAAGGGGATTAGAATAAGGCTGCACGATTAAGGAGGCAGTTATGGCAACCCGCGAGAATAAACAAGCTAGCAGCAGTCGTGAAAACAGCCGTGAACGGGATAGTTCTTTCCAATCAGGCAGAAAAGCCGGCAGTGAAAGAAGTGAACGCTCAGACAGCCAATCACGTACTGACACCAAAAAAGGAACCAGTAACATGAACTCTTCCAGAAAATCTGGGAGCAGTATGAGTGAAGATGATGAAGATGTGTTCTAGGGGCTGCGACCTAGTTTCGTAAGTGAAACGTAATGCAGTCCCACCGGGGGAGCCGATTCCAGAACTGAAGGACTTGGGCTCCCTTGGTGCATCTTGACTCTGAGGTTCCTAGCTGACAGGGTGAGGGTTGAGGTGGTTATGAGAATTTTTGCCCTGATTATTTTGACCTTGTCTTTAGGCGGTTGCAGTTTCTTTAAAGATCGTTACGGTCAAAAACCTGAAATTGATCTGGCTAACATTTACTTTCAAAATACCACGCCTCTTTCCACCACGATGGTTTTCGTATTGAACGTAAAAAACCCAAATAAAATAGATTTGAATGTCGAAGAGCTCACTTACGAAGTGCAGCTGGATCAAAAGGAATTTGCGAAAGCGCGTGCCGATAAGCAGATGAAAATTCCAGCGGGTCAGTCTGCGCAGGTAGAATTGCCTCTGCCTGTGAATTTCTTAAAAGCGATCGACGGAATCACTAAAGTTTTAGCTGGTCAGGACGTCGGTTACGAAATAATCGGCGAGGCGAAGATTTCCGGATTCAAGTTGCCGTTTAATGAAAAAGGCCAATTCAATATGAATGGCCTTACTAAAAAAGAATAGATCGGTGGCTGATAAAATATCAGCTGACAGCTTGCCTAAGCCTTCTTAACAAATTCAGATTTTAAATTCATCGCACCAAATCCATCGATCTTGCAGGAAATATCGTGGCCATCGCCACCTTCCTGCAAACGGATGTTTTTAACTTTGGTACCCACTTTAACAACAGACGAAGAGCCTTTAATCTTTAGGTCTTTGATTACCACCACAGTGTCGCCGTCCTGCAAAACATTGCCGTTCGCATCTTTGATCACGTTGTCAGCTGTTGCCGGAACTTCGGCAGAGTTCGTGCTGTGCGCACTCCACTCATGGGTGCATTCAGGGCAGATCCAAAGATTGCCGTCTTCGTAGATGTTTTCAGAACCACATTGGGGACATTTATTTTCAGTACTCATAAAACTAATGTGAAACATTACGCAGTGATGGGCAACACTTTATTCTTTCACGATTGTAAATATGGCGCGTTGATCGAAGCTTGCAGTTTAACAGGCCCAGCGGTTTATTAAAGCAAAGGAGATTTTATGAAATTTATTTTGGTACTTATCGCGACGTTGACAGCCGCTGCTCAGGTGAATGCGGGAACAATTACTCTTGAAACAAATAATCACCTTTATCCGATTCCAGGGCCTGGAACGAGCTGTACAGCGATGAATGCAGGGCGTTCGACTCCGGATTTGTCAGCTCCGCACGTTAGCATCTCCGAGCTTTATGTGACGAACAACTCTAATCAAAACTTTTATCCAACCCGACTGACGTTCACGACGGGCGATACAGGGTATGTTTGCTCTTACACGGGACAAGTTATGCGTGACTTGGGGCTGGCTACAAATATCCAACCGGGGCAGAGAGCGCAGACATTCTGCAACATGAAATGCGGCGCCGTTCCCTTTGGGCAGATGGCTAAATCTGGCTATTTGACTGTTTACGGTCATATGAGTGATGGCCAAACAGTGGAAGCAACCGCTGAAATCCAAGTGATGAACTAGTTGCGTCCAAAGTCTTAAAATAGTAGCTTCACCGCCAAATCCCTAAGGAGTGCGGTGAAGCTATGAGTGAAGAAAAAAAGATGTACGAGCTGATTGGCGGTGAACCTGTTCTTAGAAAAATCTGCCAGCGCTTTTATGAAATCATGGCTACTTTACCAGAGGCCCGCGGCGTTCTGGAAATGCATCCCGAAAATCTTCGTGGATCTGAAGAAAAACTATTTATGTTTTTATCTGGATGGTTGGGCGGTCCGAACTTGTTTCAGGAACGTTTTGGACATCCACGCCTAAGAATGCGCCACTTCCCATTTAAAATTGGAAAATCTGAAAGAGACCAATGGATGCTTTGCATGGTTCATGCGTTTGAAGACGTGGGGATTCAAGAGCCAATGCGCAGCGAGCTTTTACACTCGCTTTTAAATCTGGCCGATCATATGAGAAATCAGCCAGAGTCGTCTGAAGAATAAATTAGAAATTTTACTCAGCCGCCGCTTGAGAAGGAGTTGCGGTAGAAAATCTTTTTTGAAGATAGTAAACCGGTGCTCCCACCATAATGATAACCAATCCCCACATACTTTCTTGGGGGCTGGTCCATAGAGTGTTCACTAAAAGCAGAACCGCCAACACCAAGAACACCACCGGAATTACCGGGTAACCCAATGTTTTATAAGGGCGCGGAGCCAGTGGCATAGTCTTTCTGAATTTAAAAACCGAAGCTGTCACTAAGGCATAAAAAATCCACGAAGCGAAAACCACATAGTCTGTCAGTTGATCAAATGAACCAGACAATGCCAGAATTACTGATAGCACCGCTTGCACAATAATCGCCATGTACGGTGATTGCGACTTTGGATGTAGTTTTGCCAAAGACGGTAAAAACAACCCGTCCTTTGCCATCGCATAAGGAACACGCGCATTAGTCAGAATCGAACCATTCATTGCACCGATCGCCGAGAACATCATCGCGATACCTAAGAATAAAATCCCTGACGGACCCATGAAAGTTTCAGCCACTTTAGCAGCCACAGGCAGGGCAGCAGGATTATTTTTGGAATTTGCAGAAAGGACTTCATTAAACGGCAGCGCATAGAAGTAGCAATAGTGAATAACACCGTACAATCCTAAAATTCCCAACACACCCAAACCCAAGGCCCAAGGAATATTGCGCGAAGGGTTCTTAATTTCTCCGGCCACCATCGGCATGTTGTTCCAACCGTCATAAGCCCAAAGAGCCGCTAACAATGCCGCACCAAAAGCGCTAAATCCCGGGAAGGCCGAGCCTGATGCCGTGATATTCTGGTTAGTTCCATCAGTAGCAAAAAACAGAACTCCACCGATAATAAAGAATAGCATTGCGACTTTTAAAAAAGTCATAAAGCTTTGCAGTCGCCCATTTAGCTGCACGTTCATGCAGTTTAAAGCTGAAAATATCAGAATTAAAGCAATCGCAAAACCCTTTTGGCCGCCCAGCCATTCTAAATTCATAATGGGAGCGGCAAAGGTTGCGGTCCCCACAGCATAGGCCGCGATTGTTCCAGGTGCACTTACCCAGAAGCGCTGCCAACCGTATAGGTAGGCGGGCATTTCACCAAAGGCTTCTTTTAGATAAATATATTCTCCACCAGCACGGGGAAAAAGAATCCCGATTTCGGCATAGGTCAGAGCACCCGCTAAAGAAAGCAATCCCGCCACGACGTAAGCAATCAATACCCAGGTGGAAGAGCCCAAATACTGGGACATGATGGCCGCTTTTAAAAATACCCCAGTGCCCAGAATCGTTCCCACGACTAATGACAAAACGGGTATAAATCCTAAGGTGCGAGACATTTCATTTTGCGAAGTCATGGTCTGAAGTCCTTTTTCAGAGATTGAATTTTGTCGCTAGGTGCAGGCGAATTTGCGCCAGGGCCCGGTGATAATCCTCGTGATCTTTAATTATTCTATGAGCATGAAATTTTGAAGGCTCGACGAACATGTTGTGCATCGGGCGCACTTGCAGATCGAACTGCTTGTGTACTCCTTCAGGTGTGCGGCCGCGCTCTTGAACATCGCGCTGCAGTCGTCTTTCGAAACGGATAAACTCTGGAGTATCAAAGTAAATCGCCTCATCCAACTCCGCACGCACCTCCGGGGAGTGAAGAATCAAAATACCATCAACCAGTACAATGCGCGTAGGCGCTTTGCTTTCAGTTTCTGATTTTCGAGTGTGAGTGACAAAGTCATAAATAGGAACTGAAAGGGTTTTACCCTCTTTCAGCGTGCGCAGTCCTTGAGCAAGCAAAGGGAAGTCCAAGCTGTCGGGATGGTCAAAATTAACCGAGCCCCCATCGCCGTCAAAGCGAGCGGATTGATCGTGGTAGTAATTGTCCTGATAAAGAATGCTGCAATGATCTTTACCTAAAAGATTTTGCAACTCCCGGGCAAAAAAAGTTTTACCCGAGCCGCTGCCACCAGCCACGCCAATTATATGAGGTCGTTGTGAATTCATGCCCGTGCCCGCCTACTTGGTTTGAAAAAGCCTGTCTCCGGCATCGCCCAAACCTGGAATTAAATATCCCATATCATTCATCTCGGTTTCAATATCCAAAGTCAAAATTTCGACATCAGGGTGAAAATGTTGGATCTTTTCGAGACCCTTTTCGCTGACCAGAATGGATAAGACCTTGATTTTGCCCACTCCGTAGCTTTTTAGGCGGTCAATGCAGGCGATAATCGTGTCTGCAGTGGCAATCAAAGGATCGCATAAAAGGACCTCGCGGCCCAAAACCTCTGGAGGCATCTTGAAATAGTATTCCACCGTGTTGTTGATAAACTTGTCACGGTAAATGCCGATGAACCCAGTACTTGCAAAGGGCAACATCGAAAGTGCCGCATCCAGCATTCCGTTTCCAGCACGCATCACCGAAACCACGATGGGTGGGTTGCTGATACGATAAGCAGTTGCAGGAGACATCGGGGTTTCGATGGTGACTTTTTCCATATGAGACCAATCCTTCATGGCCTCGTAAACCAGTATTTTGGTAACTTCTTTTACCAGCTCCCGAAAGTCATGGGAGTAAGTATTGCGATCCCGCAGGTAACCCAGTTTATGACGAAGAAGTGGATGATTGATGACTTTAAAACGTGCGTGCATTTGCTTGTCCTTAAATAGAAATTTTTAAAAAACAGTTCCGTCACTTTGAATGCGCAGGGGAGGGGAGCCATCCGCGCGCAAATCCTTAGCGGCTTTTCGACCCGCCCACCAAGTTCCACCTTCAAGAACTTTGGCCAGTGGAAATTCTGAAGAATCTTTTCTAAGCTCCCTTTGCACAGCACTACCAATGCGGTCCAAAAGACTCACGGTCAATCCACGCCATTCAATGATGACTTCAGAATCTGGGGTATGAATCTGCTCGGCAATTTTTGGATCCTTTAAAGAGATCAAACCGCGATCCAGCAGCAAGCCTCCGTTTCGATACTCTGCAAGCCCTGTCAATTGATCGACGTCGATTATTTCAAAGCCTGCATCCATCAAAGGTTCCATCAGGGAGTAGGTCATCCACTGTGAAAGCTTGTGGAAAGAAGCCATGCCACCAGGAATTTTTGCGTAATTCCAAGTGTCTCCCAGATTGACGCCATTAACTTGGAGGCGACCTGGCCAGATATCACCAAGGCCATCCAATACCGCACGCAACAACTGCGGACCTGTTATGGTTTTTCCGTATTTGGCATTAAGATAATCCACCATGCTGCCAGGGCGGCCCAAAGGAAAGATATCCTTCTTTTCTGAAACGGCTTTGCCCAGATTATGCAGCAGCTCCAGACGTCCCTCGACGCCCACTAAAGGATTTCGGGTACTGACCTGAAATATTTTGCACAGGGCTTCGCGGCTTAGTGTTCGCAGGCCCAGATCTGTGGCTTGCAAAGGTTCATCCAAATCATCAGAAAGGTACCCGATGATAAACAGGTAATAGCTGGCAATTCCCAATCCTTCCGAGCGTTGAAAGATTTTGCCCGTGCTTTCTTCTTTGAAAGACCAAATATTTCCGGCACCCGCATCCAGTAAGACAGAAGGAATGACCAGGTCCAATTTGATTCGCGCCTGCTCCATCGGATCCAGATGTTGAATGCGTTTTTTTAACCAAGTGGTGCGATCCACGTGGCCCGCTTTGAAATGCCCCCAACGCGAGTGAAAGGGGATATTCAATTCGGGATAGTTTTCACGAATCACCTGTAAAACATAATTCACCACACCGGACAGTTTTTCCGGATGATAGTTAAAATGAGTTTGATCCCGCTGAGTTAATTCCAGGATGTGTTCAGCACTATGGCGCACGGCCTGGGGGGAAAGTAGAAAATCGATTTGGTCCATTTCTGAACTAACGTTGCTCATCGATACCTCGTCCTTGCACCAGAGCTAATTCCTGGGCGGATTTTTGTGAGCCCGGATTAAAGTATCCTGCGGCTTTCTTGGCTTCGATTTCCACCTGGGCATCAGCGGGAATCAGATAATCAGGAATAGAAATGCGATTCACCACGGTGATGCCACTTTTTACGATGGCATCGTATTTCATGTTGCTCATCGAGTGCAGATTGTGAATTTTCGTGATTCCAAAGAAATTTAAAATATCAGGCATCAATTCCTGAAAACGCGCATCCTCGACACCAGCAACACATTCTGTGCGGTGAAAGTAGGTTGCCGCAGAGTCACCGCCGGCCTGGCGTTTTCTGGCGTTATAGACCAGGAACTTTGTTACTTCACCTAATGCACGGCCTTCCTTGCGATAGTAAGCAATAATCCCCACGCCGCCTCGTTGTGCGGTGCGCGCGGCATCTTCAATTCCATAAATCAAATAAGGACGGCACGTGCAGATGTCTGAACCAAACACGTCAGAGCCATTGCATTCGTCATGCACTCGGCAGGTCAGCTCCACATTTGGGTTAGCGAGGTCTGCCGGATCACCGAAAATATACACAGTCGTGGATCCGATCGGTGGCAGCATTACTTTCAAATCCGGGCGAGTGACCAGCTCTGGAAACATTCCGCCAGTTTCCTGGAAAAGAATTTTACGAAGATCACCTTCGTTCACGCCAAGGCGCTTGGCGATGCCAGGCAAATGCCACACAGGTTCAATTGCGACCTTCGTGACTTTAACGTCTTTACTTTCAGTGATGATCTTGCCGTCAATTTTCAGACGGCCTTTTTCCAGGGCTTCGGTAATTTCGGGAATCTGCAAACGCGCTTGAGTGACGGCAATGGTCGGGCGCACGTCATATCCACAAGCATACGCTTCATGAAAATGTGCTGGTACGTCAAAGCCCCAAGGGTCCAGTGACACGATTTTGTCAGCCTCAAACCAGGAAGGGAACGGGCCGATTTTTACAGGGCTTTCTGTATTATGCAAATCCGGTCGGTGTCCTGTGGAATAACGCCCTTGCGCTACTGATAAAGCACGATAAACCGTATAGCTGCCACTGTGAGTCCCAATGGCATTTCTTTTTTTCGAATCCGTCAATGAACCGATAACAGGCCCGCGCTCCATGGGAGTTTTTGCACCCCATTTGATCGGCAGGCTTTCTTTAAAAACGTGACTGGAATGCGAAGTTAAAACAACGTGAGGTGATCTTTTCAGTTCATTCATTAGGACATCCAATTGTTGTCGTGTTGCTGGTCCCATTTGACTGTGACCTTTTTTAAATTTGACCAAAAATCCAGGGACGAAGTGCCGGTGATATCACCGTGACCGAATTTGGATTGATTGACTCCACCAAAAGAAAACGGTTCTCGCGGCACAGGTACGCCAACGTTCACGCCAACCATTCCCGTACTGGCCAGTGAAATTACTTTTTCAGCAAGCGCACCAGAGGAGGAGAATACCGCACAGGCATTGCCCATCTCTGAATCATTTTCCACTTTCATGGCTTCTGAAATGTCTTTGCAGCGAATGATGCAAAGAACAGGGCCGAATAGTTCCATCTTGGAAATTTCCTGCGCAGGGGAAACATGATCCAAAATTGTCGGACCAATCCAGTTTCCTTGAGTCATGCCCGGAGGCGGTTGGGCTTTTCGACCATCCAGCAGGATCGTGGCACCTCCTGCCACGGCTTTTTCAATTTGTTCATGCAAGAAAGAAATTTGTTTGGGGCTGATGATTGCTCCCATGTCTTTCCCAAGTTCCAATGAGCTTGCACGAGCGGTGATTTTCTTTATATGAAGTTCAACATCTCCCACCGCCAGCAAAACAGCAGCAGCCATGCAGCGTTGGCCCGCGCATCCCGTGAACGAGTCACTGATGCCGACGCCTGCCATCTCGGGATTTGCGTCTGGTAAAAGAACAATATGGTTTTTCGCTCCACCTAATGCCAGCACTCTTTTTCCGGCTTTGGTGCCGCGTTCGTAAACCGCGCGGGCAACCGGGGTAGAGCCGACAAAGGAAACTGCCTTCACATCATTATGATCAAGTAAAGCCTGAGCCACTGAAGCTTCGCCTTGCAGAACCTGAAAGACTCCATCAGGAAGACCGGCTTCCTGCAACGCTTGGGCAATTTTCATAGAGGTTAAAGGAGTTTTTTCTGAAGGCTTCCAGATATAGGCATTTCCCAATGCCAGCGCCGTGGGAATTGTCCAAAACGGAACCATCGCGGGAAAGTTAAAGGGCGTAATACTCGCAACGACTCCCAAGGGGGACCTGCGATATTCACAGCTCACGCCGCGGGAAACTTCAAGTTTGCCGCCGATGTCCAGATTTTGAAGAGAGGTGGCAAATTCCAGAACTTCAATGCCTTTTAACAAACCTGCTTTGCCTTCTTGAAAGGTCTTCCCGGATTCAGAACTTTTTAAGTGTGCGATTTCGTCAATGTCTCTTAAAAGAATTTGGCGAAGTTGAAAAAGAACTTTCGTTCGTTCTTTGATCGGAGTTGCGGCCCATTCTTTCTGTGCGATGGTGGCCGCACGAACTGCATCATTAATATCTGCGGATGTAGATTGATGGACCTCACCAATCAAAGCCCCATTGTGAGGGGAGTGGACGGAAATCTTATTTCCCGTTCCAGCTTTGAATTTGCCAGAGACAAAATTCAAAACAGGAATGGGCGTTAGAGGAATTTTAACGCTCATAAGTGGACCTTTATTACCTAAGTTTTAAGGACCCGACTTTATTGAAGAGCGGTAAGGTTTATCAAATTAAGAAAGATTCATTAGCGATTAGAAATGACTGCCATTTTCATAATACGCAGACTTAGTCAGCGAAACAAAAATCACGGCAACATCATCATTGGGACAGTATTGCTTTACTTGTTCAGTGATAATTTTGGCACTTTGATCCTGAATCTCCTGAGATCTTTGAAACCACAAAACTTCCACGAAAGGATAGGCTCCGCCTTTTTGACCTTTGCTAAAAAAATCAGTGTGGATGTGCTCGATCGAAAAATTGTCTTCAGTGGTCTCCATTGTTGCAGCCAAATTATTAGGCAATGTTTGGCTAAGCTTGGCGACTTGATCCTGATTGATACCGCGAAATCTGAGGTGTGGCATTATTAGATTCCTTCTTTTGTTCTAATCCTACAGAAAACCTGTCTGAAAATGAATCAGTAATATGGAACATGGCTCGTGTCTGAGACAAGTATATTAAGCCTGGGGTGGAAACACCCGATCCTTTTCAGGTCATTTGGAGGCTTAAATGAATGTACGTGTATGGCAAGGACGTAGCTATCGCTTTAAAACTTTAACATTGTTGATCGCGGCACTTGTGCCTCTATGGGCAATCGTTCTTTTCTATCTGATGCCGATGGTTCGCGACAATATGTATGAAGATCGCAAGGTGATGTTGAGAAATACGGTGGATCTAGCGTCCAACACGATCGAACAGTATTACAAGCAGTTTGAAGAAAAGAAGATCACCGAAGAAGAGGCCAAAGCCCATGCGCTTGCGGCAATCGCAGCGTTTCGATACGCAGGCGGTGAGTATTTTTGGATTAACGACTTTGCCCCTAATGTATTGATGCATCCAATTAAGCCTGAACTAAACGGCAAAGATGCTGGTGGCATCAAAGATCCAAATGGTGTGCACCTGTTCCGCGAGTTCGCTTTGATGGCGCAAACTCCGGCGGCAGAGGGTTACGTGAACTATATGTGGCCTAAGCCAGGTTCCCCAAGTCCTGAACCTAAAATCAGTTTCGTCAGACAATTCAAGCCTTGGAAATGGGTAGTCGGCACTGGTGTCTACGTGGATGACGTCGAAGCCATGGTTGCCACAGTTCGCACGAAAGTAATGATTGGTTTTGGTTTGGCTTCAGTCTTGGCATTCGCAGTTTTTGCGATGTTCTCAAATAAATTGATGACATTCCTAAGCCGCACCGTCATCGACACCAGCGACGCAAGTAAACAGGTGAAAGAAGCTTCAAGCATGCTTTCCAGTGCTGGTCAAAATGTCGCGCAAGGTTCGGTGGAGTCGGCCGCGAAAATTGAAGACACGTTAGGAGCCGTTCGCTCACTAAGCGAAGTGGTCGGAGCAAATCAAGAAAGAGCAAATCAGGCAGCAAGTTTGGCATTAAGTTCTGAACAGGGGGCTGCAACCGGTGCGGATGAAATTCGCCGCCTGATGGAATCCATTCATGCTATGTCGAAGATCTCAAACGAAATTGCTTCCGCCATGGATATTATTGATGACATCGCTTTTCAGACGAATTTGCTGGCCTTGAATGCAGCAGTCGAAGCTGCCAGAGCAGGGGAGCAGGGCCGTGGTTTTGCAGTCGTCGCTGATGCAGTAAGAACGCTGTCCTTAAAGTCTGCGGAAGCAGCAAAGGAAGTAAAAACAGTAGTTACCAGCAACGTGAATCAAACCCGTGTGTCCCTGGATTTGGCGCAAAAGAGTGATGAGGTCTTAAATCAAATCGTCAACTCGGTAAAAAAGGTCAGCATTCTGAATAGAGAAATCGCTGATACCACTCGCGATCAAACTGAGGGAATTCAGTCGATTTATAAATCCATGGAAAGCCTGGAGCGCCAAACGCAGGCATTCTCTGCGGCAGCGGAAGAGACGGCAGCCACGTCAGAGGAAATGTCGGCTCAGGCTAATAACCTGGAAATGATGGTGAATAACATCGCTGTCGAAGTCGTGGGTAAAAAAGCTGCCTAGATTTCAGTTTAAAAGCTGGATCCCGGTGTTTTTAAAAAGTCTATTTCTTGGCGGGTGGAAACCCTGCCAAGAATTTCATTGCGGTGGGGATACCGTCCAAAACGATCAATCAGACTTTTATGGGCAAGTTCAAATTCCAGGGATCGCTCCAGCCCTTGTTGTGAAAACAACCGGACGGCCTCTTCGTGAATGATCTCCGATTCACTGTGCATGTAGGGCATATAGACGAAGGCTCTTTCATTCAGCTTTAACTTCTGATCATCCTTAGTGGCGACAGCTGCTTGAGCCAATACCAGTGCCAGACTGTCATTTTGAAAGGCTTCTCGGGTGTTACGGAAAATATTGCGGGAAAACTGATCCAGGACCAGAATTTCAGCAAGCCTGCCACGGGGATGAAGTCGCCAGTTGAAGGTTTCACAGCGCTCTACTTTTTTGTATATCCCTAGAAATTTTTGGCGAATCATTTGATCAAAGTCAGGGTTTTTTGCAAACCACAACTCGGGATTAACCTCTTCAAACCAAAAATTAAGGACGCTTAAAGCTTCTTGATCCATTTCCTTAATATATAAAACGATGTGGGATTTCGCACTCTTTCTTAATAATAAAAGAAGAGTTTTATCGCAGGGCATGTTGTGCGGCAAAATCGCCTTATCCTTCCTGCTTGTCAAAGTGGACGCTTACGGGCAGCGTGACTATATGGGTGGAATTCGATTCATTGCGACCTTAGAGGCAACCAAAGGTTTCGTCGTACTTTTGCTAAGCATCGGGCTTTTAAGTTTGATGGGGCAGGACATTCAGTCCTTAGGTGTTCAGGTCTCCCATTATTTGGGAGTGGAACACAACCACCTGTATAAATCTATTTTTTCGGCTTTAAAACAGCACAGTCATGAAATTCGCCAGGTCGCATTTTTAGCGATATTTTATTCAGCTCTTCGTTTTATCGAGGCCTATGGTCTTTGGAACGAAAGGACGTGGGCGGAATGGTTTGCGATTATTTCAGGCGGAGTTTATTTGCCATTTGAGATCGACAAACTGATTGAAAAGTTTGAATGGTGGAAGGTTCTGATCACAGCCGTCAATATTTTGATTGTGGCTTATTTGGTTTTTTATAAAATTCGCCGGGACCGGCGCTTAAAATGACACGGCCGACCCGGGAAGGTCGGCCAAAGTTTTAGGTTTGAGGGGAACCGCTGACTTTGTTCGTGTCAGCGTGAGCTTAGTTATACCACTGACCTTGGTAGTTTTGTGGGTAACATGCCCATTGGTTGTAGGAGTTAATTTTATAACCGTAGAAAGCAACACCATTTTGACCACGGTATTGAGTACAGCCAGCTTCTGGCAAACAAGTTCCGTTAACCAAAACATAACCGCTTTGACCGTTACAAGTTGGTGTACCAGTAGTAGTTGAAGAGCCGCCGTAAGTGCCCGCGATACAAGTATTTGTAGTGTAATCAAATCCGAAGTTTGTAGCATAACCCATTTGAGTACATTGAGCAGTCGGCAAGCATCCTTTGTTATTCACATAGGCATAGCCCACACCGCAAGAGTTTGCTGCTGTGTTTGAAGACCCGTTGGAATTGCTCTTAGAACAATTGGCCAAAAATAAAGTCATTCCCGTCAAAAGAATCGTAAGAATTGTTTTCGTTTTCATATCATCCCTCTTTGTTAAAAAAAACGTCTCACTTGGGTAATACTCAAGGTTCGTGCCATCCCGTGGCATGGGGTTTCTGCGTTTAACTGGATCTGAGCGCATCATTCTGAGACACAAAGCGAAAGGGACGGAAAATGTTAGACAGTTGTTAGGGCTGACATTCCATAATCCTGCAACATTTAGGGACTAGTATTATCTGTATGAACCTGTTGGGAGAGAATCACATGACAGAGGAAATGCAGTTACACGTACTACTAAGTAAACTGACGCTCGATTTCGAGACGGCTCTTGAAGAGTTTTTTCAGGAGTACAAACTAACCACCACGCGTTTTATCATTCTAAACCTTCTATATAATAGTCCGGAAGGAATGACGCCAACAGAGACGGCGAAAGCGGTGGGTGTTACCAATGCCACGATTTCGGCGATCATTTCTAACTTAAAGCAAATAGGGTGGATTCAATCCCGTCAGAAGCCAGGCGACAGCCGTTCCTATAGTATTGTTCTTTCTGAAACTGGACTGGAGCTTATGCACAAAGTCCTGCCGGTCTATAACAGTAACATCAGCCAATTGTGGTCCCAGTTTTCCAGTGATGAGAAACGGGATTTAGGGAACTTAATGACCCGGGTAAGTCAGCTGGTCGGGGTCATGAAAAAGAACAATTAATTCGAGTATTCAATTGGTTATGCCGATAAGAACCTTATGAAAAAGGGTCTTATTATTCTTGGTATCGCACTTGCTGCGGCCTTTCTATTTCGGGAAGGTCAGCGTGAGGGCGTATCGACCCTGGCTAACAACACCACCAAATCCTTAACTGCTCAATCAGACAAGTTGAATAACTTAGATCAAAATACGAATGTGAATTCAAATTCTGCAGAGAAGCCTGCGCCGCCAGCGAAGGTTGCGACAGCTACTCCTGCGCCGGAAAGCTCACCTGTTCAACAGATGCAATCCCGCGAATTACCTCCACCAGAAGCCATGATCAACCGCAAAGCCAGTGCGGAATTCGTTCGTCCCCAGTCTGGCGAACTTCGTAACAGTTTCCTGTTCAGAGAAACGGCCTGGAAGGTTTGGACTGGAGTGGTGGCTATTCCCGCTGTGGATTTTGATGGTGACGGTGACGTGGTCGGTCGCAGTGCTGGCTATGTGATTGTCAAAGATTCCAAAGTTGCTGGCGACGATCGAAACTTTTCCTTAAAAAGTCCTATGGTCGTTTTCGATGAAAACGACGGGATTGTAGGAATTGTTCCAGGCCGGGTGATCGTGGTTTTAAAAAATATCGAACTGTTTGAAAAAATCCAGAAGGAATACGGTTTGGCAGTGCTGAACCGATTCGATCATCTGCGCACGTTTTTTGTGACTTCATCGCTGCAGAACTTCAATCTAAGCAAATTAGTAAATGTACTTAAAAAAGATCCGCGCATCGAAAAAGTGGAACTAGAGATTGTGAGACACAACCGTGTTAAGAACTAAAAAGATCTTATCAGCGTTGATGCTCACGTTCTGCAGCGCAAGCTTAAGCTTGCTGCTGGTAAACTGTAATGGCAGCGGCTTTGAATTGGCCGACACTTGCTTCAATGACGGTGGCGATCCTTTGTTTTCCTATGCGTGGCATTTAGCCAACTGCGGTCAGGCCGGAGTTTCGCGAACTGGCGGAACCAGCGGCATGGATTTGAACCTGCGCGCGACTTGGTCGGCAGGGATTTTGGGTAATGGGGTTAAGGTTCGGGTCTCGGACGACGGACTTGAGAATACTCATGAGGATTTGAAGGGTAATTTTCAGACGGTTGCTTTGCGTTCTCGGGATTATTCGCTGAGTGCGACTCCGACGCCGAATTCCAGTGTGTGGACTTCGGCGACTGCTCAGCCTTTCAATTGCCCCAACGCGAATCCAAACCTTTCTGCGTATGATGATCATGGTACGGCGGTAGCCGGCCTAATTGCAGCGGTTGGCGGAAATGGTGTGGGCTCACGTGGTGTTGCGCCGAAAGCGCAATTGAGTATTGCGAACCTTCTGAGTTGCAAAATTGCACAAACCGATGACATGTTGATCGACCAAGCAACTGGAACTGATTTTGATATCTTAAATATGAGTTGGGGTGTCGATCAAAATAAAAAACCTGTGGTTAACACCACCTATGAGTCACAGCTTCGATACGCAGTAACAAACTATCGAAGTGGTAAGGGTGCTATTCTGGTAAAAGCAGCTGGAAACTTTCTTGCAACTGAATGCAATGATACTGCCTTCGACGGTATTTCTGACAACGAAACTGTATGCATCGGAAATTCGAACTTCGATGGGGATAACACCAATCCTTATCAGATCATGGTCGGTGCCTTGAATGCCAAAGGGATTGCTTCGAGCTACTCTTCTCCTGGAGCAAATCTTTGGATTTCTGGTTTCGGTGGTGAATTTGGTTATTCCAGCCCAGCTATGGTCACTACGGATCGAACTGGGTGTGCGAATGGATTCTCTTACACTGGCGCTTCAAATCTTCTTTCCTTTGAAAATGGTGCCTCTCCGAACGCAAACTGCAATTACACTGCGACTTTCAATGGAACCTCTTCGGCGGCTCCAACTATCTCTGGTGTTGCTGCATTACTACTGGAAGCAAATCCCAATCTCACTTGGCGGGACGTGAAGTATATTTTGGCGAAGACGGCTGATCCAGTGGACTATGTAACGACGGGATCTATTCCTCATCCACGGGCAAAGTATGTGTCCATTCCAACAGGATATTCTTGGGAACTTCCGTGGAGAACGAACGGAGCTGGATTCAAATTTCAAAATTGGTATGGCTTTGGAAAAGTGAATGTTGATGCCGCGGTTGCTTTGGCAAAATCCTATGCCTCAACGCTGGGAACTTACCATGAAAGTGCTTGGGCAAACTTCACTGGCTTAAATTTAGTAGTTCCTGCCAATAGTGCAGCAGGCGAAACTTCTACAGTCACGATTTCTGCCGCTGACCAAAATGTTAAGATTGAATCTGTCCAAATCAGATTGGAAGTTACCACAACGGATATTTCTGACCTTGCGATTGAACTGACATCTCCTTCGGGGATGCGCAGTATTGTAGTGAATATGCACAATTCACTAAAGGAATTGGATAACTACACAAACGAAGTCTTTTTAACGAACGCCTTCTACCAAGAAAGATCAACCGGTCTTTGGACTTTGAAAGTGATCAGTGGCGGAAGTTCAGCTACGATCACTTCTTGGGGTATTCGCTTCACAGGCGTGAAGTAAAAAGAGATCCAGCCTTTCGCGGCTGGATCTCTGGTTCTAAATTCTTTTAAATCAGATAATTTTAACTATTGAACTCCAGCCGCTTCGCGTGGAGGTCTTTCTCCGCCGGGGCGACCAAAGTGCGTTGGTGGTTCAAAGCCTTTTTCCTTTAAGCAGGTGTCCATCGCTGTTCTTTGCTCTTCGGTAGGGGCTGTGGGTCTTTGTCCTGGTTCCGGTCTTTCCATTCCTGCGGATTCAGCACAAGCTTTGAAAGCTTCTCTTTGCTCGGGGCTTGGACCGCGAGGTCTTTCGGATTGTTGGGCCAAAGCGATGGAAGCTGTGTGCAGGGAAACAATGGAAACAGCAGTCATTAGTAAATTTTTGGAAAACTTCATGGAATCTCCTTTTTCTGTTGTAAAGAGGGGGCTCGGCAAGTCCCTCAACTTGGGCCCCATGGTTCAATGCTAGGGGAGGATTGTTGAAGGACCGTGGAGATGAAAGGTTTTTTTGATTTGCCAGACTAAAGGATCTCGAATTGAGACGGTGAACGCGAAGTGAATTTGCAAGAAATAACGTTTTTTATTTAGGAAATTCCCAAAATTAGCCGATGACGTTAGTGCAGTACGGGGGATGAACTTATGAATACTATTAAAAAATTTCTGGTAGCAGGCGGTACAGTTGTGGCTTTGGCTGCAGTGACAGTCAGCTTTCAAAACTGTGCACCAGGCGCCGCTGAAGATGGCTCCAGCAACTCCGTAGCATCTGATGGTTTGCAGGGCGAGATCTACTATCCATCCAATGGCAGTCCGGTGGTTTTGACTGCAGGTCAAAACATCACGCTTAAAATTTCAAAGCCAGCAAATCTAAGTGATCTAAGCAGCTATTACTGGGTTATCTATGATACGACAGTAACAGCTTCATATATTGGTACGATCACGCAAAGTGGAAACTATTTCTATGTTTCTATTCAAGTGAAGTCTGATTTGAGCACTCAAAAAGACTTGCGTATTTATCTTTATAATCCGTCCACTAAAACTTACTTGGATGGCAACGGTGTGAGAATCAGTTTGCGTCCTTCAGTAAGTAATCCGTATTCTTCGGATTATGTGTCTGAGGTGTGTGCATTGAAACAAAACTCTGCTCCGACTTTCACTCTGACTAAATCTTCACCGTCTGCAAGTGCATTGTATGTATTTGATAACGGCGCGGGCGTAGGCAACATGTCATGCAGTATCGGCGGCGTCGCTTATAACTGTCTGGCACCGTCTTCTTGGCCAAGCAACTGGACATCTCAAACGTTCACAGTACAAGCCTTCAACCGTTGCGGTGTTTCCCGTACTCAGTCTTTCTAGTTCAAACTTATAAAATATACTTTTAAAGAGGGGGTCGCGCGACGCCCTCTTTTTTTTGGGGAATATCAGGTTTCCAATATCAAACACTTAATGCAGCTCCAATCGGATAATTCTCAAGTATTTGCACCTATTAAGGGCACAAACTCGACAGCAGGCATTGGAACAATCAACCGCGTATTGGTCTAAGTTCAGAGTTTAATTGGAAGCTGCTTTAACTTAATGCCGTTTTCATTTCTGTACTTCAGTTGGTTGTGACCGGCACACAGTATCTGCAAATTTTCCATCTGATGACCACCACCAGCCCACTGACTATGTTTGTGGTCTATTTGCATAAGCCAAGTGCTATCGCAGTGGCGACCACTATCGAGATCAATATACTGACAGGTTTTTTGGCCAAATCTGATTTTTCTAATATCACTCATTGCGGGCCGTGTTACTGCTTTGGCGCTGATTGCCATTCTTGATTGGGACTTTGAGTTATTCATTACTCTTGCCGCTGATTTAGCTATTACTGGTTTCGGTGTGGCCACCGCCACTGTGGCGGTGGATTCTTTTACAGAGGTGGGTTGAACTGAGCTTTTCGACGGACTTGCTTTTTGCTTGATCACCTTTTCAGATAAGTATTCTAGGAATTTTCCCAAATCATTGGAGCTGACCGAATGCGATAGCAATTCTTGAGCATGTTTGATTTTGGCGAATGTTTCTTTGGATAAGGTAAGCTCAATTCGAACACTTTCATCAGCCTGAACCTTTTGGAGGGTGGAATGTAGGACTGGCAAATCGAAGAAAGCAGCGACTTGTTGCTGGGATTCTGAATGGTTTTTCCCGCAAAGATCGTTTATTACTTCCAGTTTTTGTTTTGCGGACACTTTGATTTTATTGGTTTTGAAAACCTCGCGTGCTGCTTTCTGCACTAATGAAACTTGATTCAGCTTTAGTTCGCCATTTTGAATTTTTGTAGCCAGCGCGGGAACTTCGCGAATCAAGCGGGCTGCATCGATTCGGCGCTGGGCACTGCCTTCGGAATAGCCGACGCCCTTAACGAGATAGTCAAATAAACTGCCAAAGCCCAGATCCAAATGCAGTCGTCTTGAATCAATCTCTTGGATCGTCAAAAGAATTTCATGCAACAGTTCGCGTTCCTTTTGGGCGAGTGATTTCATTCTGTGATCTAGTTCTGATTTGTTAAGACCTTCCAAGTTCATCGAATTTCTCCTGTGAATATTTACGAGCACAATAGCACAGGTTTTTTTCAGTGAATTTACTCGGCAAAGACAATGCAATATGTATGTGACTTTATAAGTAGCTGCAGCTCGCTGGTTCGATGAATAGGAAGAAAAATTTTGAAAATAAGGGGGCGAACAAAATCTAAGCGTAATGGCGCAATAAGAAGCTCGTTTTTTGCGTCAATCAATAGTTTAGAAAAAATATTATTCTTGCGTAAGAATTCGACCAGTATATTTTCGATCATTCGATCATTCGATCATTCGATCATTCGATCATTCGATCATTCGATCATTCGATCATTCGATCATTCGATCATTCGATTACTTGATTACTTGATTACTTGATTAACTTTCGCGGATGGTGATTCGAATGCTTTTGAATTAATCGACAGTTGCGATGTTTCTATTTATCAGTTGCCACGATGGCGGTGTGGGATTCTGGGAATTGCGCCGTCACGGTTGCGGCGGCGGTTTTTTGGGATTTGCACCGCCACGGTGGCGGTGTGGATTTGATGTTATTGACTTTGATTTATCGGCCGGTGCCGACGCTCAATGTGCTGCCATTGATTAGCGTCGTTCCTGTTGGTGCGGGGACCATTCCTGGAATGGTGGCCGTGGTGTTATAGGTATTTACGTAAGGGGAGGTGTAGGTTGTGGATGTACCTAAGATTACTCCGCCTGGCATGGTGGTGCTGCTTGAAGTTAGGCCGGTTGGAGAGATGTAGCTAGTTGTGCCGGTATTGTACAGGCCAGTACCAGTTCCCGTGTAAACTCCGTTATAGTTTTGCATCACGCTCATTTGATAGTTCATTAAAGCCATTTGCTGTTGCAGCGCCATCATTGAGTATTGCGAGTTCATGCCGTTCATACCGTATAAATTGCCAGAGCCATACATACTGTTCGTTCCATACATAGCGCTCATTCCATTCATGCCATACATGTTGCCTGTTCCGTACATATTTCCCATACCGTTCATACCATACATATTCCCAGAACCGTACATGCCGCTGATCCCATTCATCCCATACATGCCGTTCATGCCGCTCATACCGGTCATCCCGGTCATCCCGGTAATCCCACTCATTCCATACATCAACGATGGATTTAGTCCCGTCATCGAAGCCGAACCGTACATTCCATACGGCGAACCCATCCCGGTGTAAATACCACCGCTCATTCCCATCATCGGTGAACCCATCATTCCATACATGGAGTTCATGCCACCCATCGTGTTAAGTCCGCTCATGGTATTGCCACAGCCGAAACCACTCTGGGCAGTTCCTCCGCTAAGGGCTCCATACATACCCTGACTCATGAACGGGTAGCCGTAACTTGCTTGAGTCGGGTAGCCCAGGTTCGCGTTGCTATCAACCACAGCTTGGGTGGCTTTATAGTTTCCATACATAGACGCTGCACCCAGTGCCACATTCGTGATTAAGCCCATGGTGTCAGTTTGAGGCTGTTGGTAATTGTAGTTGCTATTCTTAGCCATACACTCCACGCACAAGGAGCCTTCGGTTTGCGAATTCTTTCGGGCATCTTTGATATCTTCCTGCAGGTTTTCAATTTGTCGGTTCAAACCTTCGATATCAGTTTGAATCTGTGCAGATTTCTGCGAGTTCACACGATAGTTGCCCAGCGCACTTTTACAAGTTGAACTGTTCGTGCGGGAACCATTTGATCTGAAATTTGAATTGTCACAGACAGCTGTAAAGACAGCGCCTGACTTACTGGCGTCGCAGTACTTTTGCCACTCCTGCAAAGAAAATCCCTCAATGTCGAGCATGTTGGCATTGGCACCAAAAGACCGAGATTTTTTTCGTCCAGCAGATGGAAGCGGGCGGCCCTTTGGAGGTTTAAATCCTTCAGGCGGTTGCATGTCAGACGGGGGCTGAAAATCTTCCGGTGGTTCGCCCATGCCATCACCAGGCTCTTCAATGTCGGCGGTGACGGTGCTGCCATCATCGGATTGGTTAAAGCTGGTGTATTCAGAACAGCGGCGGGAACTATCCATGTGGGCCATCAAGAAATCAGCATATTCCTCAGAGAGATTGTTCTTAATATCTGACTTAGCGCGCGAGACCTCGCGGTCCAACTTTTTCTTTTCGCTTTTCTTCTCCGAGATTTCCTGTTTAAGTTCGGCGATCTCGGTTTGCAGTTCGCGAACCTCATCGGATTCGGTATTCATGGCCTGAGTAGGGGGCTGAGAGTATGAGCAGCTTTGATTTGCTCCCCAGTATCCGGTTCCCATCATCATCGGGCTCATCATTTGTGCCCATGACGGAAGTGCCGTCAGAAGAATAGCTATCGTCAGTATTTTAAAAAGCATAAAGCCCGCCTTGTTATATCACTAAGGTTAGCGGGCAAGTGTTTAAAGATTATGGATTAGGATTTAGGAAACCAAAACGAGACACGTCCCCCATGGGAGCCGTTGTTGTTAGTTAGAGCAACTACATTTTCAGCCTTTAATTCGCCACCATGAAGCTGAATGATTTCTCGCATGATCACTGAGCCAATTCCCACGGAGATTCTTTTGCCTGACGAACCATCCGACAGGATACGGCTGGCTTTTTTGTGGCCAAACTCGCGAAGTGCGGCTTCAGAAAAGCCGGGTCCGTCGTCGGTGATCGCCAACTGCAGTTTCGCTCCGTTATTAGCGATGCTGACTTGAATTTCATTTTTTGCAAAGGATGCGGAATTCTCGAAAGCATTTCTAAGCAGGCGGTCCACCAGTTTTGAAGATCCCATAATGCGACTGTTCGAGGCATCCAGTGTGGAATCGATTTTAAACCTAAGATTCGGGTAACGATTTTTAAATACCGTGACCTGATCCTGAACCCGTTCCAGCAAATTGATTTCCTCAGTTCCGGCGGAGTATTTCGGCTCCGTGATTTGCGCCAAAAATAGAAGGTCCTCGACCAGTTTTCCGAAGTACTCCACTTCTGAAAAACATAGGGAGACAATTTCCTGACGCTTTTCAGAAGACAATCGGCTTTCGCCCACTTGCAAGGTCTCTAGAAAACTTTGCAGCGAAGCCAGTGGGGTGCGCAGATCATGGGCAAGATCCTGCAAAAGTTGACGGCGCGCCTGATCGGCTTTTCGTAAACTTTCCACCATGCTTTCAACGTCATCCGCCATTTGATTGAAGGCCTGCACCAGGGGCGCCAGCTCCTCCACTTTTTTCGTCGGCAGGCGGGCGGAGAGATTTCCATGACGAAGTTCATTCAAAACCTGGAATGCTTCATTCGCGCGGTCGCGGTAGCGGGAGAATTGATAAATCAATGCCACCGCAACTGAAACCAAAGTGAAAACAATCAGAAACCCGAAAGTAATAAACATCGGATTTTTTCGGGACATAAGTGGTGGGGGACCTCCAGGTCCTCCCATGCCAGGTCCACCGGGCCCTGAACGGGGTGGTGGTGGTGCGCCCATTGCAGACGGCGGGGGTGGCATACCAAATCCTGGAGGAGGCAGGAAGCGATGAACGAAATAGACACCTGGGAATTTTGTTTTTGAGACTTCCAATTTAGGCGGACCAAATTCCATTTCGCCAAAGCGCACGGATTTATCCTGAAGCAGTGAATTGGTTTCGGCCTCTGTTAATCCACGAGGCAAAACCGGGTCACCATTTATCAGGCTTTTTCCGGATTTATCCACCAGCTCAAATCGTAAAAAATTATCAGAGTTGTTGCTGGCCTGAAGTTTTTGAAAAGCCACAATCGGATCACTATCCAACTGTTCATAAAGATTTCTTAGAAGGTAGTTCGGTGGTCTGACATAGCGAACCGGAGTGGAGCGATCCAAATAGGCAACCAACCATGTGGATCCAAAGGCCATAAAGATGAAAACGATAATGATCGACACGAAAATAAAATAATTTCGGCCCAACAGTGAACGTCGCGTGATCATGGGGTTTTCTCCAGGCGATACCCCTGTCCATAGACGGAGTTGATTTTAACGTTTGCAATGCCGTTCTTGCTAAGCTTTGAACGAATATGACTGATATGGGAATCGACTGTGCGATCAAAGAGTTCTTCCCCGGAGGACAAACTAGAAATCAGCTTTTCCCGGGAAATGATAGTTTCCGGATTTTCAAAGAACACTCTTAGAATCTCAAATTCACGGCGGTTCAGGGTTACGAGGCCTTCCTCGGTTTTTAGGACCTGTTGGTTTTTAATCAAAGCCAGCCCGGCAAACCGTAGAATATCCAGAACCGGTTTACGCTCGCTGAGCTGGTTCTTGATTCGCGCCATGATTTCTTTTTGCCCGAAGGGCTTACGGATATAATCATTGGCGCCATGCTCAAAGCCCCTTACGACGCTTTCTTCATCAGTGCGTGCGGTTAAGAACATGATGGGAGAAGTGATGCCCTCGGAGCGAAGCCATTCGCAGAACTCATAGCCATTGCCATCAGGTAAATTCACATCCAGCAAGAATAGATCGATACCCGGCTGAGTCTTGAAAATCTCGCGGCCTGACGACAGAGTCTGCGCCCAATGAACATCGAACTGTTCCAGTTCCAATTGGATCTGAATTGCTTTACCCAGAATGGGGTCGTCTTCTAGTAGGAATATTTTAGCTGCCATAATCTCTCTCTAAGGTATCAAAACATACCCCTGCGCTTAAGTTTCATTTTGAAGGAGGATTGTGGAGAGAGTGTGGAGCTGGACAAAGGTCTCAGAACGAGACGGTAAGTAAACCGGAGGCAGTAAAAGAAGGGGAGGATTTAACTCCTCCCCCGTTTCATGGAGTTACTTTAGATCTTCAAGGCAACGCATTGCCGGATCACGTTGTTCTGGAGTCAGGATGTCGAAGAATACTTTTAGGCTGAAATCGCCCATTAGTTTACCCAATGCCATCATTTTTGAGCCTACGTCAGCCTGAGCTGCGATAGCGTCATCTTTTGTGGAAGTAGAGCTAGTGAACACTCTCTTCATTTCACGTTTGGATCTTTTAAGATCCATGCGCATTGGTTTCTTTTGAGTGTTGAAATCCAGATATGCGTTACGTAGGTCCATTTGTTGTTGGTCTGTCAATTTAACCTGTTTGCAGGAATCCGGCATTTCCGCTTTGGCATACACAATTGTATCAACCATGGAAACGGTTAGATCTTCGTGTGTGTTAGCAAGTGAAATTGAAGGGGCTACGAAAGCCGCAGCAATAACAAATTGGGTAATTCTTTTCATATTTTATATCCTCCTGTTTGTTGTGGAGTCTCGATTCAAGACAAGATTCGGAAAAAAGAAAACAGGAACTCGCGTTTTTTGTTGAATTGAATTGTTGGATTTTAGGATAAACTGTTACTAGTCAAATTTTTGTGTACCAGTGAAACAAACTCGTGTTTTTTTGGGGAACAACAGGGCTAGAAAAAGTTTTCAGTAGTTGCGAAGTAACAATTTTGAAGTAACAATTCTTTTGTATCGGGACTTAAGGGAGTATTTGTGACAGTTGAGCAACAATTGAATGAGGCACGCCAGCGAATCGGATCAATTATGGCAACGGTAGTGAAAGAAATGACTTCCTGTAAGGAAGACGTCGCTGTCACTTTCTCTTGTGGAGAGAAAACCACTATATATAAGGTGGATCTTCCCCAGGAATATCGCGGGAAGCTGATCGGAGCACAGGGTAAGAATATTTCTTCACTTAGAAATATCCTGGGTGCGATGGCGGGGAATCATGGATTCCGGGCGATTATTGAGCTGGTAGTTTAATTGGGTTTCCGCTGAAAGCCAGCGCGAAAATCGAAAATAGAAAATTGAAGTTTTTCAAAAAAGACAAAAGGCACCTTGAGGGTGCCTTTTGTTTTTTTGAAAAAGCAGCAGGCCACTAGGAGTGATGACTGCGAATCATCCAGGCTGCTTTTTCGTGGAAGCTGATCAAGTCTTCATACAGAGTCACAGCACTGGTCTCTTCTTCTTGTTCCGCGGTTTCAAGGCGGGACTTGTAAAGCTGTACAAGTGTGGTGTGATCGGCTGTTAATATATCGATCATTTTTGTCGCACTTAACTTTTCGTCAGTGCATTCTTCCACGTCAGATAATTTTTTAAATGCCTGAAAACTGCCGGGAGCAGGGGATTTCAATGCTCGCAGAATCTCTGCCGAGCGATCCACGAATTTGGCAATTTCCTCGTACTGTTTTTCAAATAATTTATGGAGTGAAAAGAACAAAGGTCCTTCCACATTCCAGTGAAAGTTTTGGGTTTTCAATTGCAGGAAGTATTCATCTGCCAGAGTTTTCTTTAACTCACCGACCGTCCCTGTCTGAACATTTTTATCAGTGTCTTTCTGAGCGCCTTTCGCAGAGGCCTTATTGAAAGTGTGGACGGTGCCGCTGGTTGTATCTTTTTGTGCTGTATATTTCATGGTTTCCTCCTAGGGCAAATCCTGATGACGCTTTTAGGATAGGCCCGTGAAAGATAAATGAAAAATCTTCTTTTGTTATGGAAGGTATAGGCAAAAACTATCTGTCCCAGGGCAGACTAAGAGCGATGTCCTAAGGGATTATCGACTTTTACCTGCTGTTTGTTTTTGGTTAAAGATATGTCTTCTGGCAAGGAGCCCACGATCGCTTCAATAAAGGCCTTAAGTAACGCCTTACGCTGAAAGTGGGGGCCATGCAGCAGACTTACTTCTCTTGTCGGCACGGGGTTCGAGAACGGCTTTAAACGCTTTTTATCCTTCACTTCATCTGTCGCTAGTAGTGGAAGCAAGGTAAACCCATCGCCCTGATCGACGAGCTTTTTAAGAGTTTCCAAGCTTCCGCCTTCAAAAGAGAAGTTCGATGATGGACTCATATTTTTTCTGTTTTTGCACAAACCCAGGCTTTGCTCGCGGAAGCAGTGACCTTCACTCAGTAAAAGCATTTCACTTAATGACAGATCAGTCTCGTCTATATGTTTTTTTTGTAACAGTGAATGATGAGGAGAAAAATAAGCAATAAATGGTTCGTAGAAAAGAACCTTGGTCGCGATGTTGACGTCATCAATCGGTGTGACCGCAATTCCCAGGTCCAAAGAATTATTGCGTATTTTTTCAACCAGCGACTGTGTTTCAAGCTCGTCAATCACCAGATGGACATGTGGATACTTTGTCATGAATTTGTTTAGGAAAAGGGGAAGCAGATACGGTGCCAAAGTGGGTATGATGCCGATTCGTAAAGTCCCACTCATCGCTCCTTTGTTTTCGTCGACGATTTCCCGAATGTGTTGAGAGTGCTGAATGACGATGCGTGCTTGTTGCAAAACCAATTCGCCGACTTGAGTGGGGCGAACGGGCTGCTTTGTGCGGTCAAACAAAATTACATTGAGCTCGTCCTCGAGCTTTTGAATCTGCATGCTAAGTGTAGGTTGTGTAACGTGACACTGAACAGCCGCTTGGCTAAAACTCCCGGTGTCGCCGACTGCTAAGATGTATTCAAGTTGTGTGAGTGTCATGAGATAAGAGTGCACTTGCTAAAATAGTCGCGCAAGGGAAATAAGGAATTAGAGATGGAACAATTTCAAGATTTGCTTCTAAAGAGATCTCTGCCACTGTCTGAACAGGTCGTCGAAGCGTACTATCGTTATCCTCGCCATCTTTTTGTTCCCGAGTACACCATGCAGGAAGCTTACGAAGATGCTCCCTTGTTGCTTTATAAAAACGGAAACTTTGTATCCACCATCTCCCAACCCAGTTTTGTGATGAGAATTTTGGATATGTTGCAATTAGCCCCGGGGCATAAGGTGTTTGAGCTGGGTGCGGGCTCCGGCTGGAATGCAGCTTTGATTTCCTATATCGTCGGATCTGGTGGAAAGGTCATCACCTCGGAAATTATTCCCGCGGTTGCTGACCGTGCACGGGGTATTTTGGATCAGATGAGAATAACCAACGTCAAAGTTTTCACTGGAGACGGATTTGAAGGTTATGAACCGGAAGCCCCTTTTGATCGGGTGATCTTCACAGCGGGATCCTTTGAAATACCGCAAAAACTCTTTGCTCAGCTTAAAGAAGATGGATTGATGATTTTCGTGCAAAAGCAGGAAAAGAAAAGCGACATGCTTCAGTTGATCAAAAAGACCCAAGGTCAGATGCAGATTCTGAATTCGATTCCTTGTTCATTCGTGACTGTGAACAGATCTGCGGGGTCCCACCTGCAGGATGGGACCCTGTAGTTATCAGGGTTTCGGAAGAATGTCTGGCGGGTTGTCAGGATTCTTAGGTTTTAACTCAAGCACACGCTCTTCCTTGGATTCAGCCGGGGAGGAACTTGTCTCCTCCGGTTCATCGTAAAGGTGATAGTGCGAGGCGATTTCGGCGAACTTTTCGCTGGCCTCCTCGATACGCATACCGACCTTTCTTTCCAAAAGATTTACGATGCTGTTGGAATTACCCCGAGTGCTATCCAAATCATTTTCAGTGAGCTCATGCCATTTTTCCATGAGCTCTCTTTTTAAATCCTGCCATGCATTTCCCGGTGTACCCATAAGACTTACTCCTGAACTTTAGGTTCAATAATCAGGTCGATGCGACGATTCTGTGCACGACCGGCGGCTGTATTGTTGTTGCCGATGGGTTGTTCTGAACCCAAACCAACCGCATCAACTTCTGCCGCTGGGGCGCCATTGGCTACCAGCTGTTTTTGGACGGCCATTGCGCGTTTTTCTGAAATTCGCATATTCACGTCTGCGCCACCAGTGGAGTCGGTGTGACCCTGAACTTCAATTTTTGAAGTTGGAATGTCATCCAGAACTGATTCCACTTTGCTTAGCAAAGCTTTGTTGCTGGCGTTCAGGTTGGCGCTGCCGGAAGCGAAATTTAAACCTTTCAGACGAACAGTGACTTTGCCGTCCTCAGTGAAAACTTCAGCATCTTTGGCGCGAAGATCCTTACGCAATTTTGTGGCAGCGTCCGCTGCAGCTTGTTTGCGGGCTAGTTCAGCCTCTGCGGCTTTTGCTGATTGCAGCTGCTTTTCAGTTGCGCTCAATTCACGGGATTGAGCTCGGGTTTCGGTGCGCAAGCTGGAAATTTGGCGCTGTTGCTTTTCATTTTGCAGAACCAAAGTTTCCGAGTTTCCGGCATTAACCTTGGTCATTACTTCAGCCAGGTGATCAGATTCACGTGTGGCATCCGCTGCAACCCCGGCAATCGCTGAGGTATTGCGGGGATCTTGGGCGATTAACTTCGCAGTCTGATTGTATTTGGCTTGCGCCATTCCCAATGACACCGGAGCCTTCATGTTGGCTTTGTCTTTTTCTGCGGCTTCAATCGTCATCTTAGCTTTGCCAAGGTATTGCTTTTCCACCGATTCGCGCTCGATCTGGCGGTAGGCCGCAACCAAGTCCGTTCCTTTTTTATCAACGGCTTTCAAGCTGCCTTTTTCAACGTCAGATGTGACGTTCTCAAGTTTCTTTTCCAGCTTTTTCCATTCTTTTGGATAAAGCTCTGGAGCTTTCGCACGAAGAGCGCCCGTTCTTGCGTCTACGATCGGACCCATGGATTTGCGGGTGATGTCGGATTTCAATTCCCCTTGTTTCAACCAGCCACGGGAATAGGATACCTGTTCCAAAATCTTCTCAGGACTTTTCTTTTCTTCCTGATACTCTTTGGCTTTTGCCAAAGTTTTTTCAGCACTGCTGAAGTTATCAGGAGAAAGTACGTCCATCTGTTTTGCTTTTGCTTCTTTGACCATCTCATCTGTTTGTGCGATTTCTACCGACGGATTTGCGGTCGCAGGAATCGATGTGACGTTAGGGGGAGCACTTGCACAACCAATAAATCCGATAATAAAGGCAGATGATAAAATCATCTTGGTACAGCGGGACGACATACTTCCTCCTCATATGTAGTGGTATTTTGGAACCTATCTAAGGCTAATCCCGCTATTTTGAGGTCTTCAAGAAAAAGCGAATACTTAAAGGGAATCGCTGACAACAGACAGCCAGACCCTTCGTCTTTGGGCCAATATCTTGCCTGCTGTTAATGAGGGGAGTGCTATTCTTCTTCTGACTTCGCCAGGAGAAGTTGACGGTTGGTGATTTGAATCGAGCGGCCCGAAGACTGATTTACGATGCCTTCTTTTTCAAAGTTAGCCAAGGTGCGGATCACTGTCTCGGGAGTGGTGCCAGCCCACTGAGCGATTTCTTTTCTTGTCCAGTTTTGTTGGGGGAAATTATCCTGTAAAAATAAAATGGCGTCAGCCACTCGCGCGGCGGCGTCTTTATCCATTTGTCCGGTCCACTTGGATTCAGCCAGGCGCAGATCGCGGGACAAGAATTCCAGAAATTGCATCGCCGCTTCCGGGTGATCGCGGAATAAAGCCAGGATGTCATTTTTGGGAACAAAAGATAAGACCGTATCTTCAACGGCAATGGCCGAGGCATAGTAGTTTTCACCGGCGAAAAGCGCGCGATATCCCACTAAACCCCCGGGGCCGATCAGGCGCAAAGTATGGGCTGCCCCATTGGAAGACGTTGAATCCAGTTTGATAAGGCCCGAATTAACTTTATACAGACCCAATGGTTCATCACCGGCCTCAAATATTGTCTGGCCAGATTTGTAGCGGCGGAGTGTTTCGGCCTTATCTAAAAGATCCTGAAGTTTCATAACTATGAGAGTACCAAATAGTTTTCACTTGGCGAATGATTTTTGCTTAAAGCCCGATCCAACAGGACGCTGTCGTGGGGATGTTGGTAATCGAGGGTGTTCAGTCGCAGGGCTGCAGCCCATTCATCGCCCGTGAAGCTCCAGCTTTCCAGAACTTTCTGGAAACAGGTGTTGAATTTCGCTTCCAAAGACGTTGGCAGGTTTTGTTTCATATCGGCGGCAACCTGGCGTTTATAATATCCCAGCAATACAGCTTTAAGAGTCTTCAAGAGGTGCAAAGGCACAGAGTTCATATCTGACATGACGTAATGAAACTCTTTTTGGAAAAGAACATCGTCAGCAAGCATGGATTTAATCTGTTCCAATTTTAAGACCTTCAGCAGGTTTTTGCAGAAATGCACCTGAGCTGCCGCGCGAACAGGATCATGGAAAAAATGATCGGCATGAATTAAATCATGAACGATAAAACCCAGGACGTCGCGGCCTTCCTCAACAAAGCTTTCCAGTTCCTCTGGCGCGATCAGCATACTGACGCAGCGTTGACCCATGGCCTGCATTTCCAGTACTTCCATTGCGGAGGGAATCTGCGTAGTCAGGTTTAAATTGTAAACGCCGCACTTCCAGGAAATAACGGATTTTTGCACTGAAAAGGGAATAGAACGCCAGCTTCGTGCACAGAAACTGGCGACAAAGCACTCGGATGAATCCAGATGACTAAGACTTTTTGCATTTGCCAATGTAGTGGGCAGGGTCTTACGCAGAATAGAAATCACCGCACTTCCAGTTACGCCGGGCTTCGCATTTTCAGGCAGGGATAGATTGTGCAGCCCGCCTAAAAAATCCTGGGGACGTCGCAAAAAGCAAAAAACCAAAAGATAAGCGCAAACCATCTCAACATCGCTAAGGGATTTATTTCGCCACAGTTCAATAAATGGAGACAAAGACTTTGCCGCCTGAGCTGTGTTGTTTCGCATGAATGACTCGTCCAAAAGACGATGGCGAAAACGCCCTGCTCGTAACATAATTTCTTTTCGTTGACGGTGTTGTTTGACCCAATCCTAACACTAATCTGCTTGCATTAGGCCTTTGGTCCTTCTTTAATAACTGTATCTGCGAAATAATTCAAGACAGGGATGTTTTGTCGAGGGGGACGTTAGATGAATAGGAAGCTGCTTGTTGGAGCTCTCGTATCGATCTGCGCGTTAAATGTACAGGCCAAGGCCACGGACTTTGAAGAGGCCAACGGGAATAACCCCCGCTTCAGCGAATACTACACCGTTTCGACTCAATCACCCTCGGACCACTCTGAAATTTCAAAAAAAATCGATCCCATGGAAGCCGCTCAAGAGCTGTTTGAAGCCACCGGTTTTTCTGAAACTCTAAAAGCCGCAGTTATTTCACTGCTGAATTTCCAGCATCATGATGAAGATTATGGAAACGTGGCGCAGCCCTATAATCGTAAAAATCATTTTGGTGGCTGGATTTACCCAAGCCACGATAACTCTTGCTTAAACACAAGGGGCCTGGTGTTGGTGCGTGACTCCAAAGTTGATGTAACGATGAACTCCAGTGGCTGTTCAGTTACTCGGGGCGAATGGGCCGAGCCTTATACCGGGCGCACGGTGACTGAAGCATCTGAAATTCAAATCGATCATTTCGTACCATTGAAGAATGCCTATGTGAGTGGGGCGCATAAGTGGAATTTTTCCAAACGCTGTCTTTATGCCAACTTCATGGGCAATGATTTTCAATTGTTGTCGACGGATGGCCCAGAAAACATGAAGAAAAGCGACAATACACCAGAGCGTTACATGCCACCCAATCGTGCCTATGCCTGCCAATATCTGCAGCAGTGGTTAAAAGTGAAACTGATTTGGGATTTAGGATTAACGCCGCCGGAAAAACAAGTGGTGGAAAATTTGATTCATCAAAATGGCTGTGAGCTGAATCAATTCCGTTATTCTGTGGCCGAACTGCAGCAGCAAAAGCGTTTTATCTCTGACAACGCGTCGCTTTGCCACTAACAAATTTTAATTTAAGAACAAATTTGCAAAAGGCGTGTTCTGTTTTTTTAGACATGTCTCCTGTTTCTGAGTAGAATCTACTCATGACACATACAACTTTAGAGCTTTTAGGCACGGTTTTTTTCGCAGTTGCAGTTATTCACACCTTCATGGTCGGAAAAATTCTGCACTGGTCCCACAAGTTTCCCAAAGATTCCATGACGAGCGGTGTTTTGCATCTTTTGGGCGAAATTGAAGCGGTCTTCGCTATCTGGGCCGGTTTGTTCATGTTGGTATATATTGGAATGGAAGGATGGACTCCGGCCATTACTTATCAAAACTCCCTGGATTTTACCGAGCCGTTCTTTATTTTTGCGATCATGGTGGTGTGTTCCACTCGTCCGATTTTAACGGTGGCCCGTCAGGGGATTTTGGAGTTAAGCACCTGGATTCAAAAAATTCTGAAAACTCCGGCGGTCACCACGGACCTGGCAGTGGTGATGATCTTGGGTCCTTTGTCAGGAAGTTTTATCACTGAACCCGCGGCTATGACTGTTACAGCCTTTATGCTAAATGCAATGTTGCAGAAAGAATCTAGCAAATTAATCTACGCTTTGATTGCGGTTCTATTCGTGAACGTATCTATCGGCGGAGCGCTAACACCGTTTGCCGCTCCTCCTATTTTGATGGTCGCATCCAAATGGGGTTGGGACTTTAATTATGTATTCACTCACTTGGGATGGAAATCAGCAATTGCCGTCGTGATCAATGCACTGGGATTGGTGTGGATTTTCAGAAACGATTTCAAAAACAACTGTATTACTTTACGTGATGTTGAAAACAGAATGGCCGGGGGACAAAAAGCGATTCCTTGGCAGGTGACGTTAATCCATTTGGCTTTCCTTGCCGGGATCGTAGTGACCGGTCACCATCGCAATGCTTTCCTGGGAATCTTTTTGTTGTTCCTCGGAGTCGCTGCGGTGACAACTCGTTATCAGGATTCTTTGCGTTTGAAAGAAAGCTTACTGGTTTCCCTTTTCCTTGGAGGTATCATTCAGTTTGGTGCGTTTCAAAAATGGTGGCTCGCACCGCTGCTTAGCAGAATGGATGACATCGTTCTATTTAAAGGAGCGACACTGCTAACAGCAATCACTGACAATGCAGCGTTAACGTATCTTGGTTCCCAAGTCGATCTGTCAGATGCAAGCAAGTACGCGTTGGTTGCGGGAGCCTTGGCAGGTGGTGGTTTGACTATTATCGCCAATGCCCCGAACGCCGCAGGTTACTCCGTGCTAAGTCATAAGTTTCCAGGAGGAATCAAGCCGCTAAATCTTTTGATTGCAGCCTTGGCACCCACTGCGGTGGCGATCGTTTGTTTGTGGATGCTGTAAAATAAAAAGCAAAAAGGTACGGACTTACCTGGTAAAGTAAGTCCGTACCTTTTTTAAATTTAAGCAAAAAAAAAGGAACCCCGAGGGGTTCCTTTAACTTAAGCCGTAAAGCTTGAAGTACTCAAACTAGTGAGCAGCTTCTTCTTTTTTGTCTTCAGCTTTTGGAGCTGCTGCAGCTGGAGCTGCTTTAGCTTTTTTGTGTTTTTTAGTTGGAGCTGGTTTAGTAGCTTCAGCAGCTGGAGCTGCAGTAGTTTCTGTAGCAGCAGGAGCAGCTGGAGCAGCAGGTGCTGCAGGAGCAGTTTGGTTAGCTTGAGCAACAACACCAGCGAATACAACAGACATCAAGATAGATGCGAATTTCATTGAGACCTCCAAGGTCAGTTAGTTTTCCGATATTGGAAACACGTTCAGCCTAGCAAACGGAGTTAAATCTCTGATTAAAAACACATTAAAAGTTTTTAATTTCAAATGAAAAAACCGCACCGCTTCCATCATGATTTCGCGCACTTAACTTTGCTTCATGAAGATCCGCGATTTTTTTCGCGATGGCCAAACCTAGACCAAAGCCTTTTACGCGGTTTTCCACGGAAGCTCCGCGGGAAAATCTCTCAAAAATAAAAGGCAGTTTCTCAGGGGGAATTCCAGCACCGTTGTCTTCAACTACCAACTCTGTTTTATCATTCTTCCAGATCAGAGTGATGGTAACGACATCGTTGTTGGGGGAGTACTTGATCGCATTCTCGATAATATTGAATACGAGATTTTCCAAAAGATCTTTATCACCGCGAACGGTTTTGCGATCTGCCTGGGTTTCGTTATTGATATTAAACTTAAGTTTGATCCCCTTGGAACTTGCCAGTTTTTCGCAGCGGGTAAGGGCTTCAAATACCAATTCCTCCAGCGAAAGTTCCTGCAAACTCAGTGCACCCAAACCTGCATCGGCCCGGGCTAAAAGCAGCATCTCCTGAACGATATTGGCAAGGTTATCGACTTCCTGAAGGGAGCTTTTAATGTATTGATCAAGATCCAACTTGTTTTGATTTTTTAAAAGCTCAATTTCCTGGCGCATGATCGTAAGCGGCGTCAAAAGCTGGTGTGAAGCATCGGCGATGAAACGTTCCTGGGATTGGAAGGCCTGCTCGATACGATCCAGCATTTCATTTAAAGTTAGCGCCAGTTTTTTGACTTCGTCATTCGCGGTCGGCACGGGAACCCGACGGGAAAGTTCACTGGCTTTGATCTCTTTTGCGATATCAATCATGTGATTTACCGGAGCCAAAGCTCTGGCTGAAAGGAACAAACCGCCCAGTGTCGCAATCAAAAGAACGACTGGAATACCGATTTCCAACAAGGTTAAACGCTTGCTGATTTGGGTCTCAAGCAATGTCATGGGCACAGCAATTTGCAGAAGCAACTGCGGTTTTACCACGTTATCCAAGGGGAAGGAAATCAACCTGTAAGAATCTGCCTCGGCCGAAGGAATGTTGTGAATGTGTTCAATCGTTCGATAAGTGGCTTCCTCGCCAGCCCAGATGCGCTCGAAATCTTTTTTATACGGGGGATTGAACTCACCAAAATTTCCCACACGGGCCAATACGGCACCCGAGCTGTGGCGAACTTGAATCAGGGCCGTTCCCAACGGAAAAGGCAGAATTTTTCCGTGATCCAGGCGCAGGGGCGGGAAATTTAAATCGCCTTTGACACCAATTTCCACACCTTCAGAAACGTCGACGGAGTAGTTGAATAAGGCATCATCGAAATCCTGCTGAAGGTTGTCGATGGACATCTTAAAGATGACCATATTGAACAGAATCGTCGTCGCACCAAAGAACACCACAAAGAAAAGTGACAGGCGGACGCGGATACTGAGTTTTTCAAAAAGTCTACGGAGACTCTTTAAGAACATAGCCGGTCCCTACCACTGTGTGAATGAGGCGTTTGTTGAAGGGAGCATCGATTTTTTTACGTAAAAGATTGATATAGACATCAATCACATTCGATTCAGAATCAAAATGAATATCCCAAACGTGCTCGGCAATGGAAACACGACCCAATGGGCGTTCCGGGTGGCGCATAAAATATTCAAGCAGGGCGAACTCTTTGGTTGTCAGTGAAATTTCCTGACCTGATCGGCGCACTTTTCGCTGTAAAAGATCCAGTTCAAGATCGGCGTACTTCAAAATATTTGTAATAGCCCCGCCGTTAGCGCTGCCTTTGCGACGAAGCAAGGCGCGCACTCGCGCATGCAATTCATCAAAGGAGTAAGGTTTGGTCAAATAATCATCAGCGCCTGCATCCAGGCCGTTCACTTTATCTTTGGTAGTGGAAAGGGCAGTGACCATAAGAATAGGGCCGGCGTAACCATCGCGGCGCAAGTGGCGGGCGGTATCGATGCCGTTTTGATCAGGCAGCATCACATCCAAAATCACCAGGTCATAATCGCCCTGGGCCATGTAAGATTCGGCAGAGGTACCGCTCTCAGCGATGTCCACTGCATAACCAACTTCATTCAGGCCTTTTTTGAGGAAGTTGGCCATTTTTGCCTGATCTTCAACGACGAGTATCCGCATGGTTTCTCCCACTCAGTGGGAAAAATCTCACTTCCACTCGATGATGGCAAGGGTAATGCTAGATGTCAGGAATTTCGCCGAAGTCATACTCGCTCTTCTTTTTGTAACCCGAAGAGCCGGCTTTTTTTTCAACGGTTAGAATTCGTTTTTCAGAATCAACAGTGACAGACACTGGGGAGCCGGAGGGATCACTTGAATCCTGCAACACTTTTAAGACGGTCGCGTAGGAGCCGATTTTTCGGGGCAGTGTATAGGCCCCGCGGGCTTTGTCAGACTCAAAGAACACTTCCACCTCGTCAGAAATATCCCGAACCACACGCACCTTGGCAGTGAAGGATTCAGATTTTTCCGCTGACGATTCCGAGTCGTAAATTTGCGTGTTTACCTTTTTGCTTTGGGCATAGGTCGGATCTGACAAAAACAGGAATAAAATCAGGCTGAGCATATTGTGAGTTCCTTTGAATCATTGTGCCCGGAAGGGGACAGGGGAGCAATTAAGGGCGGAGCTTTTTCCCTTTTTGAGACGGCTTGGGGGTGCCAATTGGCGAATCAGGCATACCATTTAAGCTTTTGAATTCATTATTTAATAAGAAACACTTGCTGAATTACGCAACGCAGTTCAGACTTTTGTTAAGGGTCCTTGTTGGACCCGAGTTTTATTAGTGGGGCAAATTCGAAATGGTTCATGTGTTGTTCGTAGATGACGAACCGACACTCCTGTCTTTGTTTAAGGAGGAGGTCACACGGCAAGGTTCCGTGTTGACGTTCCGTTTTCATCTTGTTGCCAATGCTCAAGAATGTTTGGAGCAGCTAAGTCAATTCAAGCAAGAACCTGTATTAGTCGTGATCTCCAAAGTGAACACTCCGGAAATGGATGAGCTTGCACTTCTGAAAGTCGTGCAAAAAAAGCACCCCCCGGCCAAGATTTATATTTGCACCGACATCAGTGCTCCCTATGCACGAAAAGGCAATGAGGAGCACGGTTCATTGCGCTTCATTGCAAAACCGCTGAATTTTAAATCGCTGTATGGAGCGATTTCCGAAGACTTCCTGGATCCTCTTTTCTAAATCCCTGTCTTTTGCTGCCAACTTTACAAACGCGAAAGAACGCGCGTGTCAGCACGCATTATCTATTTGAAAATCCAATAAATCGGCGCAAGATATGTTGTCTAAGAAAAAGATAACAACCTTAAGAGGAGACAGAATGAATAAGTTAGTACTTGGAGGCCTTGTTGTTGCAATGGCTCTTACAACTGCTTGCAACAGAAAAGTTAAATTGGACACTGATATCAAAAAGGCGTCCTATGCTATCGGCCAACAAATTGGTGGCAACTTGAAACAACAAAACATCGATTTCGATGCTGACGCTTTGGCGCAAGCTTTGAAAGATGCTTCTGCTGGTAAAAACGAAATGACCAAAGAAGACATGCAAGCAGCGATGATGAAACTTCAAGAGCTTGCGATGAAAAAACAACAAGAAGCAGCTGATACAAATGCTAAAGCAGGTAAAGACTTCCTTGAGAAGAACAAATCTGCAGCAAACGTAAAAACAACTGCATCTGGTCTTCAATACATCATGGAAAAAGAAGGCACGGGCGCGATGCCTAAAAAAGAAGACGTAGTAAAAGTTCACTACAAAGGGACTTTGACTAACGGCGAACAATTCGACTCTTCTTACGATCGTGGTCAACCGGCTGAATTCCCAGTTGGTGGCGTGATCCCAGGTTGGACAGAAGCTCTTCAATTGATGAAAGTTGGCTCTAAAGCAAAACTTTTCATCCCACCAGAACTTGCTTACGGTCCATCAGGTCGTCCAGGTATCCCACCAAATTCAGTTCTAGTTTTCGAAGTTGAATTGATGGATATCGTGAAAGCTGACAAACCAGCAGCAAAAGCTAAAAAATAGTCTAAAGATGTTTGATCTGACTATTGACCCTTTTGTTCATTTTGATCGCCTCTTGAAAGAGGCGATTGAAAAGCAGATCCCGGAAGCGAACGCGATGTCGGTCGCTACCGTGGATGATAGGGGCATTCCCTCTGTAAGAGTTGTCTATTTGAAAGACAGAACTTCAGAGGGTTTTGTTTTTTATGGCAACTACCACAGCCATAAGGGACTGGATCTGGAAGAGAATCCTAATATCTGTCTGAATTTTCATTGGCCAGCAATCTGGCAACAAATTCGCGTGACAGGGATGGCCGTTAAAGTGCGCCCTGAAGAAAGCGATGCCTACTGGAAAACTCGCGCAAGATTAAGTCAAATTGGTGGTTGGGCTTCCAACCAAAGCGAAGAAATTCCTGATTACGACTATCTGGAGCGCCGGGTTCGTGAATACGAAAAGCAATTTGAAGGTCAGGTCATTCCACGTCCTCCACATTGGGGTGGGTGGTTGGTGATCCCGACCGAAATTGAGTTCTGGTTCGGTCTTAACGGTCGTCTGCACGAGCGTTACATCTATCAAAAAACCGAAGAAGGTTGGAACACCTTCATGCGCTCCCCATAATCATTTACATTTTAATGTTTCGTTCCTTGGTTGAAGATGTCGTCTTCAGCGCGCCATTGTTCGCCTTTGTGTTCGCGGCGTTCTTCTCGGCGGGCTTCGCGGGCCGCGCGGCGAGCTTCTCTTTCAGCTCTGCGGGATTCGCTGGCCATAAATCTTTTTTCTCTGCGGGCTCTGCGACCGTCCACGAAATCCATCAGTAATTCCGCTAACGCTCCGTCAAGATCTGAAGGGCGACGATGGTTTTCTTTCTCCATGCGTTTTGCCTCTTCTTCAGCGTCCTCTTCGGCTTCTTTTTGCGCATTTAATTTTTTAACACCCGGCCATTGTTGGGTGAATACATAGGTATATCCTCCCGCAGTTGCCACCGCTAAAAACACTCCGGTCCAAAGAGTGGCCGTGCTGTAAACCGTGCCAAGACGGTCAAACTGTAAAGTGGCATCGAGGATCGCCATGAAGAGGCCGCCCGTGAAAATAAACATGGAGCAGATCCCAAGCAAAATCAAAGTCACGGGTTTGCGCAGTCGTAAAGCAATGTCATCTATAATGCCTGACTGAATTTTTTTAAGATCAAACCCGCCGCCACCACCGTGACCCGAAGAAAAGGGTCTGGAACTTATGAACATCGCCACCAAGCTGCTCAGTATCTTCATCATGAACGTCTCCCGTGCAAAAGATTTAGTGTTGTTTGTTTTGAAATTGCAAAATTATAGGGACGAGGGGCTTTTCCGAGGGTGCGATGGAAAAGCCCTCGTCGTTTTCTACCAGCGGCGTGAACGAAGTAACATGCCTGCCACAAAGCCTACGGCGCATGCGCCAAGGACAGAGCTGACGGGATGTTCATTCACGAAGTCCGTGGAGGAATCGACCGCTTGTCGTGCGCGGTTTTGAACTTCTTTATAACCGTTTTGCCACATTGAAGCTGCATCGCTTGCAGCTGATTTGGGCGTAGTTGATGTTGTTGGTCCGGCCATAACTAACTCCTTTGTTAGAGGATCAGATCCTGCAGATATTCTGATCCTCTAAAAGAGTCATCGCCAGTAAACTTTAGGTAAGTTGTTAGTGCACACGCGGTGGGGAATTTTGAATCATAGACCTTAGGTCTTATTTATTTCGCTTTCGCTGGGAATTTATACTTAATGCCTAAGTCCTCGCAAGTGACAGCAAGGTAAATAACATCAAGCCATTTGCCATTTTCAAAGAGGCGCTTTTTATTCACGCCTTCTTTGGTCATTTGAATTCGTTTTGCAACTTTTAATGAAGCTTTGTTGTGGGGTTCAATGTGGCATTCCACGCGATGAAGGCGAAGATTTTTGAAGGCTATCTGCAAAGTCGCTGCACAAGCTTCTGTCGCATATCCCTGATTCCAGAAGTTATTAAAAACCCGATAGCCCATAACGGCATTCTGGGAACCGCCACGTTGCAGATTTCCCAGGACAACCCAGCCTAATAAAATACCATCGTCTTTGCGAAAAACTCCAAAGCTGTAGGCGCGATCTTCAGATCGGCGGTGCAGTTCTTTTTTTAGCTGCTCTTTGAATTTAGCCTTGGTCAGTTCAGAGTCTGCCCAATTGGCTTCGTCCCACTGATTTTGGGGGGGACGCATGCTGGAATAAGCTTGCGCCCAATTTTCATAATCATGAATTTCCAGGGGGCGTAATACCAGTCGAGCGGTTTTTTTAAATAAAGGCACTGTTGTCGATTTCATCGCGTACCAGTCTAAGAGGGATGCGTTCCAGGTTGCAATAGTAATAGCTTAATTTTTGCGGCGAGCGCACGGTTGCAGAGTGGACCTGATGACCGGTCATGCGCACTTCAATATTCACGTCTTCATTAAGTGGAACCGCGATCATACGGGGAGTGATAAACGGAGTGGGCTTGCCATCAACCCAGATCTCGGCGCCTTCCTGTTCAGATACGACCATACACAGTCCCATTTCTTTTTTGGGAACCTTCAACAGATCTCGGAGTGTTTTAAACATTGGCATAGACAGCCTCCCTGAGTGGGGTAGGGTCTATCATAGGGTGCTTTGCGTTTACCAGAGCGGTTTTTAAAACTAGACCTTTTTTAATGAAGGGCGTTTGGTGCCACTAAGTAAAATTCAGGAATTTCAACCGAGAAGCTTTGGCCGTCTTCAGTGATCATGTGGTAGCGGCCCTTCATGCTTCCTGTGGTCGTATTCAAAGGACAAGCGCTGTCATATTCGAATGTTTGACCAGGCTGAATTTTCGGCTGCATACCGATAACCCCAGGCCCACGAACTTCTTCTTTTTTTCCAGTCGCATCGGTAATCACCCAGTGACGGCTCATCAGTTGAGCAGGGGCAGAACCCTGATTGGTGATCATGATTTTATAAGCAAAGAAATGATAGCCCTTTTCCGGATTGGATTCGGAAGGAACGTAAACCACTTTAGCGGTAATATTAAATTCTGGGACGATCGTTTTCTGCATTGCCATAGTTGTAATATTACTGTGTTCCATAATGGCGGGCAACGAAAAGTGTGCAGACGCAAATTAACGTAGAACGATATTCTCGATTTCGAACACGATTGGATAATGATCCGATGGAATTCTTTGTTTGGCCTCCATCGTTTGCGGGATGCCGCGCTCGCTGCCCAATTCGTCTCGGTAACGGAACGCTTTTGCAGAGCCTGCTTTTAAAAGTGTTTGCATTAGGGGTGACAAAAACGCGAAATCAATCTGACGACCTTCGGTGCGCGCACTGCTTTTAACTTGATAAAAAGTCGCGCGCTGTTCAGGGGTTAGATTCGCCACTTCAAAAACATCTTTAAGTCCGGTGGTCGTGTAAATATCGCGGAATTCCTCGTCGGTATTTAATATTCCGGCATTTCCATTGAAATCACCGGCCACCATGATTGGGATCTGGGGATTGTTTTGCTCAAGCTCGCGATAGATTTCCAACAGGGTGCGAAGCTCGGCCTGACGTCTTTCAAAGCCATTAGGATCTATGCGCTCAGGATCCAGGCGGGACTTTAAATGAGTCAGCAGGATGATCATGAACGGTTTTTCTTTATCCTGCTTAAAAAGACGCAACTCCACCACGTCCCGGGAAAAGCGATGGCTGGTGGTGACCTTGCCGCCCTTAACCTGATAACCGCTATCCAAGCTTTGACGCTCGTGGGGGTAAAGGTAGTTTATGGGGCGCGCTTTATTGGACAGAAGATCAAAATAGAAGGGCAGATCCTTGCGAATCAAAAAAGCCACGTCAATGTTGCGATCCGAGTTTCCTTCAATCAAACATGGCGAGTAGCCGCTGTTCATAAAGAGTTGGTTGAAGTTTTTTAGGGACTCAAAACCGCCCACTTCGCACAGCATAATAATATCGGCATTGATCTCACGAAGGGCTTTGGCGATGTCCTCGCACTTTTTCAGAGACTTATTCTCGTATATGGAAATGGACTGACCCTGCCATTGACGCTCATTGTATTTGAGGACTTCGTCGGTTGGCGGCTCATCAAACAGCAGAAACAGATTCTCTGCATTGAGTAAGCAAAATTTAAGGTTTGTGGTCTCAGTCCACGTCATATTATTATTCTAGGGATTTTTTGGTCTTAAGCTCAAAGGAAAAGTGAGGAAATCGTGGCGAAAAAGAAGGCGTCAGCCGCCAAAGCTTCTACAAAGCTGCAAATCCGTTCGTGGATTGAAACATTTGAAATCGGTAAAGAACCTAAAACAAAGAACGAAATGACGGGCTTTGTCTATTTCCTGGGTTCCGAGGATGCGAACAAGCTAAATGGTCTGGTCGAAGAGCATGCCCTGGCATGGCAGATGGAATCGCTAAAAAAGAACGATAAAGAGTTCATTTATTTCATCGGTCTTCAGGGGCCGGTTTGGATTCTTCGTCCACGCGGTAAAAATTCTGTTGGTCACGATGGTCTTTTGGACGAGGCGACTTACACTTGGGCCCGCGATCAGTTCGGTTCTTTGGTTGCTCACTTCAAGGCTCACCATGTGAAGTCTTTGCGTATCGAGTTTTCCGGAACTGAAAAAGTTCAGGAGCTGGGTGCCCTGGTTGGCTTGGATATGGCGCCATACAACTATCGCCAATTCGTTGACGGTAAACAGCTGGTTGATCTGCCAAAAGTGACTTTGCTTAAAACTTCCGACGATTTCGATAAATCTTTGCTGAAGGAAGCTTCGATCCGCGCTCGTGCGGTGACATTGGCTCGCCACTTGGTGAACCTGCCACCGAATGATCTGAATCCAAAATCCTATTCCGATCTTGCCACTAAGAATATGTCCTGGGGCAAAAATCTGAAAGTCACTGTTTGGGATGAAAAGAAACTGGCTGCAGAGAAAATGGGATTGCACTTGTCCGTAGGGCAGGGCGCAGCTCATGGTCCACGCATGGTTCACCTGAAATACCGTCCAACAAAAAAATCAGGTTTAAAGCCGGTGGCCTTTGTTGGTAAAGGGATTACATTCGATACGGGCGGTCTGGATATCAAACCATCGTCTGCGATGCGTTTGATGAAAAAAGACATGGGTGGTTCTGCCACGGTTTTCGCTCTGGCTCTTTGGGCTTCTGAATCCCAATACCCAGGTCCGTTGGATTTCTATTTGGCACTGGCTGAAAATGCAGTGGATGCAAATGCCTTCCGTCCAAGTGACATCGTGACTGCCCGAAACGGCATGAAAGTTGAAATCGACAACACAGATGCTGAAGGCCGTTTGGTTTTGGCGGACGTACTTGACGTTGCCTGCAAACAAAAAGGCTCTGACGATCCTGAATACGTGATCGACGTTGCAACCTTGACCGGCGCAATCAAAGTCGGTTTGGGTGCCGAGATCGCAGGTCTTTTCTCGAATGACGATGATCTGGCAAACGAACTTACCAAAGCCGGTCAGCGTGCGGGTGATTTGAACTGGCGCATGCCATTGTTTGAAAAATACTGGGGCGATCTTTCCTCGCCATTCGCGGATTGCAAAAACTCCGGCGGCGGTTTCGGTGGAGCCATCACCGCAGCCTTGTTCCTGCAAAAATTCGTAGGCGGAAAAAAATGGGCGCACTTGGACATCTATGCCTGGGCAGACCGCGCCAGCGGCGCCATCGGCAGCAGCGGCGGCTCCGGCCAAGCCGTCCAATGCCTCATCGAATTCCTAGAATCCCGCCAATAGGTGCCAGGTCCTACTTACGGATGCACTGCTTCAGTGGCATTTAATAGGTACGGACTTACTTGCTTCAAAAACGAAAAAACCACGGTAGCAATGCCGTGGTTTTTTTTCGTTTTACTGCGATCCGTTTGGCAGTGAAGAAGATTTTCATTACTTTACTAGATACTCGCGAACAATTTTTCCTGTGTTCATGTCGATAACGGAACTGATACCATCCCAATCTAGGGCTCGATATTCTCCATTGTCGTGTACTATGGCGACATAACATCTCTGTTTGTTACCATTGATCTGCCATTGGATCTCGAGATGCTTGTTGATTTTGTAAACGTTATTCCAAAGGTTGTACCCTTGTTTCCCATATACCCAATGTTTCAAAAGTACGAGAAAACCGTCTTCCGTATCGATTGTCTCCTTAATTTCATGAACAAAGGTGATGGAATGTTCGTTAGATGTGATTGTATTTTTATTTATTTTCATTACTTTACTCATCCTTCAAAAAACATAGAGGGCTCCTTTGCAGGAACCCCTTATTTCACAGTGCGAGCCATCGGTTTTGGCGCTGTATGTGCTTTAATTTTGAATAGAGGAGATGCCGGTATAGACTGTCGGACAGCTTTCTAGGATTGAGGAATGTCCGGAATTAAAGGCGTTCGCAAGTAGGTTCAGCACGGCAGTTCATGGCAAAACCAGAACCCGTCACGCAGGCATTGGTGGCAGCAGCAGAGGCTTCTACACGGCTTTCAGCTTTTCCTTTATACACTTTTCCCCATGTAGGGTCTTTCACGATGCAAACCCAGCCTCGGCTTTGTTCAGGAGTACCGTATTCCAAACGCTCCAGTCGTTGCGAAAGTTGGTAGACTGTAGATTCCAATTGATAAACCCGGCGTTGCAAATCCTGCTCGCCACGCATGTCCCGGTGTTGTGCGACTGAGGGCATAGCAATCAACAAAGTTGCCATAGAAACAAAAACAGCAAAAGTACGTCGCAAAAACATAAGAACCCCCAGTGGTTTAAAAGTGCCTTCGTCAATCGAAGGTGAAGACCTCTAAAGCAATAGGGGTGCCAGCAGAAACAGGGTCACAATGACCCTGTTCCATGGAAGTGATCACACAGGATCACTTGATTTTGCGGAATAGGGTGACAGGGCAGATACCAGCCTTACAGCACAGGCGATACACTTCCTTGCGGGATACGGAAGGCGATAACAATCCGTTGATAAGATTTAAAGTCTCCATCGAGACGACGGAGATCTTGCATTCGGCTCCAGAGATCAGCTGCACTAGGCTCACGGGTACCTCCAACTTCTATAGGTTAGATAGCCTATCGGCAGAGATCCAAGATTTTGAAAGTCATTCTCGTTTATGAAAGCTCACTGAGAATTTAACGATAACCCATTGAGAAAACTAGGCCCTAGGTCCAGCCCCAAGGCTGCCTTGGACAGTATGCGTTTTGCGCATATTCGGATTCTTATTATGCGTTGGAGATATTGGCTAAGAATGCCGTATATTGGTCAAATGAAAGGAGGCATTGGAAATGCTTAAGCTACTAGAAGTTATCAAAGCTAAAATGACTTTGAACTTAAATGAAAAAGAAAATTCGACGCTTTTATCTTGTCTTGCCAATCTGCACTAGTCCCAAGAGTGCTATCGCACTAGACATCATCTCTTTGGCGCACTGTAAACTTCGCGCTAAATCTAAAACACCAGAAATAAATCCCACTTTTCACGTGTAAAATAAATCCTGGTGTTGTTTAAAGCACTTATTTAAAACCAAAAAGTTTTTGCGATTTGATTGCAGAGACCACTTTCTGCGGTACGAACTGCTCCCAGCGGGAATCTCCGGATTCGATCATTTTTACCACGTCGCTGGAGTGCAGGTAGTCTGCAGTTTCATCACAACCCGACACATCGACAATTTGCTTACTTTCCACGAAGTAAGCATAGATGTGTCGCAAGTGAGCTTTTGGAAAAAAGCTCTTCGTCGTCAAACATAGATCCGGCGTCTTATGGGGATAAACGTAAACCTTGGTTTTTTGTTCCATCAGTTTACCCAAGCCCTCAAGCAAGCCGCCTTCCAGATTCTTGTAATGCGACTCTTCAAATAACTTTTCCAGGTGACTTGCGCCGATGATCAAGGCCATCAGGTTTTGATTGTAGCGGCGGATGAATCTTTTCAAAGTATAGAACAAACGGAAATTGGAAATCATCACGTGATAACCCAGACTGGTCAGAACCTCCACGCGGGCCAGGAAATCAGATTCATTCACATGACCGTCGGTGGTCAGATTGTGCATGGTCAATTCCATGACGGGGAGGATTTCAAGATCCTTGCCTTCCATGTTTTTCACATCTGCTTTCATCTGCGCCATGCCTTTTTGGATGACGTCGATGTGAGTGCTGGTGACGGGGCGGAAAGTGCCTCGCTGAATCAGCAGGGATTTGCCGTAAACCGCATCAGCGACATTCAGGATTTCGTTTTTAGGCGAGAACATGATCGCTTCAGCCAGTCCGCGACGAACCAATTCCAAATTCATCAGTCGGTTATCAAAGTGACCAACAGCTGGTCCTTTAAATTTGATCACGTCGATCACGACCTGACCTTCTTTTAGATTTTCCACCAATTGCGGAACGAAGCTATCCGTATCAGCCAGTCCATAGAATGCACAATACAGTAAGTTTACTCCCAGAATGCCCAAAGATTCCTGCTGTTGCAGGCGATGACGATCCAGCATGCGAACATGCAGAATGATTTCATTGTCAGGACCGCCCGGAGTCGCTTGAAAGCGCACGCCCATCCAGCCATGGGACTGTTTATTGGAGCTTGAAGAAGCTGTCGCAACAGTTGAAGCAAAGGAAAAGAAGCAAGTCTTGGCGCCACGGGGACCACTTAAGCGTTCGATCAACAAAGTGTATTCGTGGCCCAGCATTTTTTCCAGGCGAGGTTCACACACATAGCGGCCATTGGCTTCGCGACCATAGATCTCGTCGCTGACAATCATGTCATAGGCGGAAATAGTTTTAGCGATAGTTTGCGAGGCCATTCCGGCTTGAAAGAAGTGGCGGGCCACTTCTTGTCCTGCGCCGATTTCGGCAAAGGCTCCGTAACGAGTCAGATCGTTATTGATCTTTAAAGCTTTACTGACCGTTGTTGCGCAGGAAGCGTCAGCCATTACTTATCTCCCTCATGCTTTTCAGCTTTAACCCAGCCTGTGATGGCAAGGCTCATCGCCTTTTCGATAGGAATATCAATTGGAGTAATGCGGTTGCGGGGCACCAGCAAAGTGAATCCACCCAAACCATAACTCATCGGAATGTAAACAGAGACTTTATCTGTGGCCTGCGCGTTGATGGCTGGGATATCCGTGAAGTGTTCACGAGTCACTAAACCCATCGCACGAATTCCATTGTCGTTGATGTCGACCAAAACCACGGTTTGCATGCCGCCACCAGGACCGCCACCTTTAGAGAACATATTCATCAGATCGCGCAAAGGACTGTAAACTGCCTTGATCAACGGAACCTGAGTCAACTTCTGCTCTAGCTTATGGAAAAGTCCTGCTGCCAAAAGATTGTTAAGCAGGAAGCCCAAAAAGAAGATCAAAAGAATAGTTAGCAAAAATCCAAAGCCCGGAATGTATACCGGCATGAACTGGCGAAGGGTATCGCCCAGAATGCTATCCACAATAGAAACACCCGCATAGATGATGTAGATCGTCAGTGCGATGGGTAGGAAGGTTACAAGACCTTGCAAGAAGATTTTCTGAAGATGTTTCATAGCTGGATGGTGTCCTTGTCTCTGAATGTATCGGTAAAAAATTAATATCAGCTTAGCTGAATACCATCAAGGTCTTACGCTTGTCTCAAAATAGGTCACTATTTTGTGCTCATTATTCCTGGACCACCAACCGAATAGATATTGTTCATTTTCTAAGGAGAAACCGTGAAACGCATTGTAATAGGTTTCATAGCTTTGACTCTAACATTCGCATGGCAGGCGGGGGCGCAAACGTCGACCGTCGTTCCAGGCGAATATATCGTTAAGGTGCGCAATAGCTCAACCGGTGTAAACCAGCAGGGTGTGCGTGCAAGACTTGCGCAAAGAGTCACTATGAGAGGTGCCTACAGCAAGCTCGGGATGTATCACGTTTCAGTTCGTTCTTTAGCATCTGCAGCTGATGAAGTGGCCGAATTAAAAGCCGACCCAGATGTTGAGTATGTGGAACCTAACTATATATGGTCCACCAATGGCACTCTTGCCAGTGAAACAGCCACTCAAGGCTGGTCACTTCAGTGGCTATTCCAGTACAGCTATGTTTCGATGGCTTCCAGTGCCTATAGTCAGAACTATCCATCATCAGCATCCGTTATTGCTGCCAATACACAGCTGACAAGTGCGTGGAGTCAGTCCACGGCGCTAAGCTCAAATAGTGGCAAAGTTATCGTCGCGGTTGTGGATTCTGGTTTGGACACAACTCACCCGGTTTTTAAACCTTATAAGGTCGACGGCACGGGTGGTTCGGGGGCTCTTTGGGTGAACCAGGCAGAAGCTAATGGGATCCCTGGAGTTGATGACGACGGCAATGGTTTTGTCGACGATATCAATGGTTGGAACTTTACCGTGAATTCACCAAACGTGATGGACGATAATAATCACGGAACACACGTTGCGGGTATTATCGTGGGTGCGGGTTTGAATATCTTCCAGCGTCCTTTGCCAGAATCAAAAATCGTGATCATGCCGGTAAAATCATTGAAAGCCGATGGTTCCGGTACCACAGCTTACGCGATTAAAGCCATCGACTATGCAGTGGAAAATGGTGCTCAGGTCATTAATAACTCCTGGGGTGGTGCTAACTACTCTCGAGCGCTGTTGGATTCTTTGGCCGCTGCTTACAACAAAGGTATTTTGATTGTAAATGCCGCAGGTAACTACAACAGCAACAATGACAGCATTCCGATGTACCCGGCGAATTACGATTTGCCAAGTGCTGTGTCTGTAGCGTCAGTGGATGCTTACGATCAACGTTCTTCGTTTTCAAACTACGGTAAAAACACTGTTCATATCGCTTCTCCAGGGGAGGACGTACTTAGTACTATTCCGGGTGGTGGCTATAAATATATGTCTGGGACCTCAATGGCGGCACCTTTGGTGGCCGGTATTGCGGCGCTGGCTTTGCGTGAGGAGCCACACTTAACTGGTTATCAGATTAAGCAAAAACTTTTCGAAAGTGCTGACGTGATCCCAGGTCTTGCGAACTTTGTGTCGTCAAGTGCCCGCGTGGATTCTGCTCAGTTGTTGCAGACGGTTCAGGCAAGTCATAATGAGCTGGCATCACAACCGGCTTTAGATACGTCACGCTTCCCGGCTTCTGCTGAAGGTGCCGGGGCGGCAACAGGTTGCGGCTTGGTTTCCACGGCTGTTACTGGTGGACCCGGTGCTGGTGGTGCAAATCCGACGGCGGGAGTCGTTTTAGGATTGATGATGATTCCGATGGCGTTCTGGTTCATCCTTCGTCAACGTGCGATGGCAAATGACCCAAGAAACAAACGTCGTCACGAGCGCTTCAAAATGCAGTCGCAAATCAAAGTGATGGTTGGCGATCGCGAGTTGGTCGGTTCCATGAACACGATCTCTCAAGGTGGTTTGTCTTTCAACACCGATCAGGCGCTGGAAAAAGGCGGCATTGTTACCATGCGCATCCAAAGCCCGGATGGCAACGAGGTCATCGAGGTGCAAGGTCAAGTCGTCTGGAGCGAAGCGAACCAGGCCTACGGGGTGCAATTCGCCAACGCGAAACAGGGAACTCTGGCTATGATTCAACAGTGGACTTCAAATCTGGTGAGATCATAGGACCTGCACATAAAAATTAAAACCACTCAAAGGGGCTCTTGAACAAAGAGCCCCTTTTTTATTTTGCGCCGGCCCGCGAATCTTGCTGAAATACCTAGGCAAGGAGTGCGGTATGAGTTCATGGGATCTTCAAGGTAAAACGGCAGTGGTATGCGGAGCTTCACAGGGTATTGGCTATGCGACAGCAAAACTTTTGGCGGAACGAGGAGCCCGAGTGATTGCCCTGGCTCGTAATGAAGAGAAACTTAAAAGTCTGCTTCAGTCATTGCCTAAGGGATCGCATAAATACTTTGTCGTGGATTTGGCAGACACCGATGGTCTAAAAAAAATTCTTCCCGAATTGTCTAAGGAAAAAGTTCAGATCCTTGTGAACAACTCTGGCGGTCCCAAGGGCGGTCCCTTGCTTGAAGCTTCGGTCGAGGAGTTTGAAACTCCAGTGAAGGCTCACTTGGTGGCAGCGCACTTGTTAGTGCAAACAGTTGTTCCGGCAATGAAAGCTGCGAATTACGGTCGCATCGTCAATATCATTTCAACTTCCGTCAAAAATCCGATTCCGGGCCTGGGAGTTTCCAACACCGTTCGCGGAGCGATGGCCAGTTGGTCAAAAACTTTGGCGGGGGAGCTCGCGCCCTTTGGAATTACTGTCAACAATATGCTTCCGGGTTATATCCGCACCGGCCGTATAGAATCTTTGATGGGGGCTGCTGCGGAAAAATCCCAAAGCACGGTCGATCAGATTGAAGAGCAATGGGTTAAGACCATTCCTGCGGGACGTATCGGGGATCCGATAGAAGCAGCAGAAGGGATTGCTTTTTTAGTAAGCCCGGCGGCCTCTTATATTAATGGCATCAATTTGCCAGTGGATGGCGGGCGCACACCCTCGCTATGATCGGAGTGCCCAGAAGTGTCACCCGGTGACATTCGAGGACTCCAAAGAAATCTCAACTCAAAACAGTTCCAGCTGAGTCTGTGAAACACGTGGAGTGCTTCTTGCTTTAAACGGGGTGGATGGAAAATCCGCCTTATAAAAGGAGAGCATTATGAAGATTTCTAAATTATTGGCGACAGCTGTTTTGATGAGCCTTGCTGCCTGCGCAGTTAAGGATGACAAAGCCAGCAAAGTTTCTTTGCACAATAATGACAGCACTCCTAAAGGTGAGGCTTCGGTTAACGCGAAAGCCGGCGGGCAGCCAGGTCAAATCATGATCACAGGTGCAGCTGTTCAGTTTGATCAAGACAGCGGCAAAACCACTTTGAAATCATCCCTTAAATCAGCAGTGGCTGCAGGAACTTCTGCAGATGGAAAAGTTGCCCAAGTCGCTGATGAAAATCTACCGATGTTGAATTTAAGTAAAACTGAATCAGCTTTAAAACAAGTTGAATCTGACACTTCTTATGCTGTTCTGGGTTGTTCTGACGATCAGGTTGAAGCGAGCTATACAAACGGTCTAACTCTTAAAAAAGAGGCCGCGGCAAATGATCTTTCCTCTGCAACAACAGCGAAGGTTGTATTTATTTGCGGTGAATTGAAGTCATCGACACTGGCTTTGGTAATCAAAGCTGACACTTTGATTTTGAATAATGCAAACATCACTAGCACAGCGCAAGCAGGTGTAGTTGATATCGGAACGAATAAACTTGTATTGATTGGCGAAAGTAAAATCGAAACTATCGGTCAGGATGCGGCGGCGAACGTAGTTCCGGCAGCAAGCATCGAATTTAACGTAACTCGGGAAGTATCTGGTGATGGTACACTGGCTATCCTAAGCCGCGGCGGCAACGTTAAGAAAGACGCTGCTCCAGCTGAAATTGGTACCAGCGATCAGCAAAAAGCTAAGGACGCTCAGGAAGAACAACAGGATCTTGCAGGCAGAATGGCTTTGGATACGACAAGATAGTTTGAAACTCCAAAATCTAAATAAAAAAGGCGTCTATGAAGACGCCTTTTTTTATTTACGATAGGTGAGGTTGAGCTTAAAGCAGCACACCCGCAAGGACAAAGGAAGCGACTGAGAAGTAGATAATCAATCCGGTTACGTCCACCAGAGTTGCCACGGCAGGAGCAGAAGCGGAAGCCGGGTCAAAGCCGATTTTCTTAAGCAGGAATGGCAACATTGATCCGGAGATAGTTCCCCACAGAACGATACCGATCAAGCTGATCATCACTGTCACCGCAACCAGGACATAGTGAGGCCCATACAAAGCCTCGCGCGTTGGCCAGATCAGGATACGGAATAGACCCACCAGACCCAAGCACACACCCAGTGCCAAGCCTGCCATCAATTCGCGACCCAGAACACGCCACCAGTCACGCAGGCGCACCTCGCCCAGGGCCATGGCACGAATAATCAGTGTTGAAGCCTGGGACCCGGAGTTACCACCGGAGCTGATAATCAAAGGAATAAATAAAGCTAGGACAACGGCGCGCTCGATTTCGGTTTGGAAATAACCCATCGCAGTCGCCGTGAACATTTCGCCCAGGAACAGAACCAACAACCAGCCCGCACGTTTTTTGATCATCTCGAACATCGAGATCTTCATGTACGGAGCATCCAGGGATTCCACGCCCCCGAGTTTATGGATATCTTCTGTGGTTTCTTCCTGAATGGCCGTCGCCACGTCATCGAAGGTAACGATACCTTTCATGATACCTTGATCATCCACAACGGGCAGGGCCATCAAATCATGCTGCGAGAAAATACGACCGATTTCCTCTTGGTCCATGTCGGGTGGAACCTTAAGAACTTCGGTTTGCATGATTTCAGAAATTCTTGTTCCGGCTGCTGCCGAGAAGATTTCACGGAAAGAAATCACGCCCTGAAGTTTTTGATCAGAATCTAAAACGTAAGCATAGTAAATGGACTCAACGTGGGTTTTCGCCTGAATGCGCAGATAGCTGATAGCTTCATCCACACTCATTTCCGCGCGCAGACGCACGAAACGGGTACTCATCAAACCCCCGGCCGCGTCTTCCGCATAAGCCAATAGGGCGATCACTTCACGTTTGGTTTGGGGATCCAGTAAAGAAAGAAGATCTTCCTTGTGGTCTGTGCCGATCTCCTGAATCAAATCGGCCACGTCATCGGGAGCAAGCAAGCGCACCCAGGAGCGTTTCTCAAGATGAGACGCTTCAGCAATAAGTTCAGCCTGGTCATGGGTCGGTAGATTTAAAAACAGCTCTTCAGCATCGGTTCTTGGAAGTTCCTTGAACTTTTCACGACGCTCATCCGGGGTTAAAGAAGCCCATTGATCGGTCAGACTGATCACGGAGTTTTCGTCTAGTGTTTCATCGAGGGTTTGGTTGTTATCCATGCCCACCTCACTGCAGCTGAAGTCTAATTTTGTCGCGTCCTGAGAGGAGTACTCCAATACATCGGACGCGGCAAACTTTTAATTGAGGGGAGAGCAGATTTATTTATACGAGTTCGGTCTTTTTGAAGCGAGGCAGGATTTCCTGCGTCGGTCCCAGCTCCACGATTTCCCCACTCTGTAACCATAAAATTCTATCACACTTAGCCAGTGTAGATAAACGGTGGGCGATGATGATCTGTGTACGATCAGCGAAAAACTCCTCGGTGGCACGAATCAGGATTTCCTCTGACTGTGGATCCACAGAACTGGTGGCCTCGTCCATAATTACAATAGGCGCCTGCTGCAATAGACAGCGTGCCATACATAATAACTGGCGCTCACCCAGAGACAGGTTCTTGCCGCGTTCTTCGATTTTCATATCCAGACCCAAGGCCTGACTTCGGACCCATTCCAGAAGTCCCACTTTGCGCAAGACCTCAAACAGATCCTCTTCCTTGTGATGACCCTCGATATCCAAATTAAAGCGCAGACTTCCCTGGAATAGAATCGGTTCCTGGGAAATAAATGCCATCGACTGACGATACAGATTCAGATCCACGCCCTGATCCTGTTCGTTGATTTTTGGCGCATTGCCATTGATCGAAATTACACCTTGGGAGATGGGGTAAAGATGAAACAAGGCTTGAATCAAACTCGATTTTCCAGAACCGGTACGGCCCACGATTCCTAAGCGCTCTCCCGCTTTCACTTCGAAATTCAGATTCTTCAAAACCCAGGGAAGATCTTCGCGGTAACGGAAGGACAGGTCTTTTACTTCCACTGAGGCACTGCGATTTTCTGTCAGTCTGCGGTGACTTAGGTATTTTTCCAAAGTGGGTGAATAAACCGGATGACCCGTTGCAAAGTTAGCGGAGGACGGCAGGTAATTCCCTTTTTCGATCTCCATGCGCATGTACTGATCTAACCGTTCCACCCCAATCATGGCTTCCTCGAACTGAGTTAACCACTCAAAGAACATCTGAACGGTGTTTCCAGATAGCGTAATAAACGTAAATGCCACACCCACTGAACCGATGCTGGCCCAGCCTTTTTCCACCATGAAGTAAGATGCCACACCTGTGATCAGAAGCAGTACTGCAGTCATGCTGTTCATTTGAAATGAAAAACTAATCAGCTGCCGAGTGGTATCCAATTTTTGTCCCAGGAAGTACCGGTCCAAAGATTCAAAGCGTTCGGTGAAAGATTTCTGACGACGGAACGAACGAATCGTTGAGGCGCCTTGAGTTGTTTCCGCAAAATGCGCGATACTTGGCGAGCGGCTCGCTGATAGTTCACGACGGGCTTTGCGAAGTTTTTCCTGATTTAATTTATAAACGAAGAAATTCAAAACCCCGATGAACGCAACCAGAATCAGAAACACTGGATTTGCCACCGTGATCAGAATCGTCATCATGATCAAATCAAAGATGATGGACAGGAACTCGGCCAGGGGCCCACCGAACAGGCGAAACACGTTTCCATAGTCGCTGGAAAAACGTGTGATGATTCGACCAGCAGGAGTGTTGTCGTAAAAACTCATCGGTAGTCGGGACGTGCGCAAAGTCACTTCGTCATAAAAGCTGGAAATCGCTTTCGCAGAAAGACGCGAAAAGCCCACGCGAAAAATCAAAGTCAGGACAAAACCCGTCACTGCCATGACCAGCAATAGCACAATGATTTCAGCTGAGGTCAGATCAGAGATCGGCGATGATTTGCCAACCAGGCTATCCACCCAGTAACCGATGACGTTGGTATTTCCTAATAACAAACCACGGCCAATTATACCAAAAGCAAGACACAGACCAATGCGAATCAAAAATGGAGCATAGGCAAAGTGCAAAGTTTCATAGAGGGTTTTATTATAACCACCTTCTTTTTTAACTTCACCATCAGACAGATACTTAGGTTTGATCACAGGATTGCGATTAGCCACGGGTGCCTTCGCTTTCTTTTTGCGCGGTAGCTTCTTTGGCAACCGTGGTGGTGTATTCGCGGAACTTTTCATTGCGCGCCAGAAGTTCTTCAAAAGTTCCCTGATCGATGATGCATCCTTCTTCCAGGAATAAAATTCGATCCACGCGATTCAAGGCTGAAAGGCGATGGGTGACCAGAATGCGCGTACGATCCACCCACGCTCCCATAAGCAATGACTCAAACAATTTGTGTTCCGTATCCACGTCGACGGCACTTAGGCAGTCATCCAGTAGTAAAATCGGAGCGTTGTGATAGTGGACGCGAGCCAGGCTGACACGTTGGCGTTGTCCGCCGGAAAGATTGACTCCGCGTTCGCCGATCTCGGTGCCCAGGCCCTTTTCCACACGTTCGGTGTTGAGCTCAAACTGAGCAAGCTTTAAGGACTCCTCTACCATGTTGTCGCGATCAGGATCGATGTCATAAACGAAGGCCACGTTTTCACGAAGCGTCGCACTCATGATAAAACCTTCTTGCGGCACGTAAGCAAAGTTTTCGCGGACCTTGTTTCCGTCCTCGTGAAGGGCGTCCTGGTTGCCAATGCGATAATGTTGAAAGCGCGCACCGGTTTCTTTTAGTAAAGAAAGCAGCAGCATCGATTTGCCCGAGCCGACTTCACCAACCACGGCGACAAATTCACCGTCCTTGATGTTGAAATCCATGTTCTTAAGGATGTGACGACTGCCGATGCGCAGATTTAATCCCTGCACCTGCAATGCGAACTTTTCATCCAATGCGGCCTGGGCAGGGGATTCTTCATTTGTCGCTGCAGTTTGGTTGTTCTGTGTGCTGAAGAATTCCTCAAGACGTTTTAAAGATGTCCAGGAGTCAAAAGCAAAGGTAAAGAACCAAGGCATCTGACGGAACGGCCTGGTCAAAAAGATGCCGACAATCCACAGCAGCGCCAAAATTTCACCACTGGTGAGTGTGTGTTTCGAGTAAAACACCAATGAACCCAACGTCACCACGTTTAAAACGAACGTGATCGATGAGGAAATGGCATTCATCATCTGACCATTGGTTACCATCAAGACGCGGTTGCGGGTTTCCACTTCACGTTTGGCGAAAATATTTTCCTCGAAGTGATGAATCCATCCTAAAATTCGGATGGTGCGGATGTTTTGAATCCACTCATTCACTAGCCCGATTCGTTCTGCCGCCAGTTGTTTGAAATTAAAAAAGAAGCGGGACTGGCGAAAGGCCATGAAAGTATTCAGGCAACTGATCACAACCATCACGCCAATCGTCGGCCACAACGGAATATCAAACAACAAGGAGATTGCAAACGGGGAAATCAAAAGCGGAAATAAAGTTGAAGCTCCCGCCGGCAAAGTCTGATCCAAAAATACGGTCGCACCTTGTACATCTGTGGCGTACAGGGAAACGATCTCACCCACCGGGCGGTGGCTCATGGTATCCACACGCAGGTTTAAGGTTTTGGCATAAAGTCTTTCTGCGAAGACTCTTTGCATGAACAGGGCTTCCTTGGCGCTGAGGTAGTTCGTCAGTTGATTGAATGCCTGGGAAGCGAGAACACAAAGAAACGCGGAAAGAATAAACCACAACGGAGAGCTTACCTGGAAAAGATGCAGCTTGGTTTCAACACCTGTGAGCTGATCGATGAATTCTTTTTGAAAGAACGGTCCCAAAATACCAAAGACGGCTGCAAGTAAAGAACAAACCAGAATAATCAGGCGCGCAGAGGGACGGGTAAATATAACTTCAGAAAACAAAGATCTCATAATGCATCGTCCCTAAACCACCCAGTCAGACTCAGGCGGGGAGTGAAGCTTTTTTCCACTTGGTGCGGAAAAAGATCACTGCGAAAAAATATCAAATGGCCCAAGCGGGGCTCCACGCGAGCTAAAAGCTCTTCAGGTCTTTCCGGATTGTACAGGCTAAGTTCGCCGCCGTGTTCTTTTTGCCAGGACTCATTGAGATACAGCACGAAAGTGATTTTACGATGACTTGCGCCCCGAGGGTTGTCGATGTGCTTATCATAGCCTGATTCGGGAGGGTAAAAAGCAAAATGGCTTTCCACACGTTTCAAACCCAAAAAGAAAAATCGATTTAATTCCTCTCGAATTGTCTCCAGACAATCCAGGAATTGTTTTTGTATTGGTGAAGTGTCGCCATCCAACCACAAAGTGTAGTCACCGCGAACTTCCGCAGCGGTGATTTTGTTTCCAGACGGCCCAATCGAAGCTTTATTCAACTGACCTTCGCTATAGAGTTTTTGACACTCGTGGGCGAGCTGTTTGCAGAATTCAGGAGCAAAGACCTCTTGGGAAAGGGTCCAATTATTTTCCGCCAATTTCTCGAAGGATTCAGTTAAAGATGAGAGATTGATTTGCTTCTGTTCCAAAGTGTTGCCATTCTATTCAGGTGAGGGATTGATGGCAAAAAGTTCTTTAAATCGCCGCGAGTTTTTGAAAATTTCTGCGCTGAGTTCAAGTGGCTTGTTTGTTTCGGGGGCATTATCAGGCTGTACAAGTCTGGATCGTCTTTTTACGGGCGACAAACGAAACCTCGAAGGAGAAGTGGTGATTCTGGGAGCCGGCGCTGCGGGATTGGCTGCCGCCTACACTCTTAAAAAGAACAAAATCCCTTATCGGGTTTTTGAAGCCTCCTCACGTCTGGGGGGCCGTGTACAGACAGTTTCAGTGTTTCCAGGTAAAGGACCCGTTGCAGAACTTGGTGCCGAGTACTTTGAAGAATCCCACCGCACCGTTTTTGCTCTGGCAAAAGAGTTCAGTCTTAACACTGTGCAGTTGAAAACAGCGAAGGGCTTTGAGGCCCATTACTTCCGTTTTGATGAAAAAAACTATCGTGTGCAGGAAATCCTGCCAAAGTTGAAAACTCTGACAGCGCCACTGCGCCGCGTGCGCGCGGATCTATTTCGCAATTCCGAGGCGATTCTCACATATCAAAATGCGCAGGTGTATGATCGTGCGGCTTATTACGACAGTCTGTCTTTAAAAGATCTTTTGAACTCGTGGTCCAAGGAAGTTGATCCCGTAATTTTGAATCTGATCGAAAGCCAGGCCGTAGCGCGCTTTGGAGTGGATGCCGACGAGCAATCCTCGTTGCATTTCCTAAGCACTTTGGATTCAGAGGGCAGCAGTTTGCTGACCGGAAGAAATACATTCCGTCTGGAAGGTGGAATGACAAACTTCATGCAGATGATGGGATCGCGCGTGGCAGGAGTTATTCCTGACAACAGTGTTAAGATGAATCACGCGCTGGTGGAGATTTCTGAAAAGGAAGGAACTTTTAAACTTGAGTTCCAAACTCCTCAGGGGCGTCAGGAATATCAAACACGCCAGATTATCTGCACGTTGCCTTTTACTAAACTGCGCGAAGTTCGCAACATTCAGTCCTTAAGTTTTTCCGACGTCAAAAAAGAGGCGCTGGCTAATCTTGATTATGCCTCCCACAGCAAAGGCGCGTTGGGATTTGATTCCCCCTTCTGGATGAAGAAACAGGGAGCGATGGCTGCAAATCTTGGTAACTTCACCGGGGATTTTTTATCTCAGAAGTTCTGGGATAGCAGTCGTGAACAAACAGGTAACCGCGGACTGTTGACCTACTCTCGAGCCGGAAAATCCGGCTTGCAGGCGGGCAGTGCTGCGGAAAGTGAAGCTTTGCTTGATCTGGAATTGTTCTATAAAAACCTGCCGGAAAAGGTGCAGGCTCACCAAATGGTGAATTGGAAAACACGTCCCTGGGCGGGTGGCTCGATGGCCTATTATAAAAAAGGTCAGTATATGAAGTTCAGGGGAGCTGCGGGTGAAGCTGAGTACGGTGGGCGCTTTCAATTCGCCGGCGAGCACACCAGCTTGAAATTCCCGGGCACCTTGAACGGTGCCCTTGAGACGGGAGTCTTCGCCGCGACGGCGATGTCGGTTTAGTTTAATTTAACAGGAAGAACAGCTTTATCACCTTTGGAAGCGATGAAGCTATCAACGTCAGACTTATTGATCGCGTTGATTTTGTTGCGCAATTGATTTGCCGTTTTCGGCATACCTTGCGGAGAAGTTCCATCTGCATTCACCCACGAGTAGTTCTGTTGTGGAGAAACCACAAACACCACGATGTTGTAAGAAGGACGGAAGCCCTCTTTTTCAACTTGAACCTGTGGCAAAGTCACAGTGTCACCCGTGATGTAAACCGTGCGGGATTCCTTAACCTGGGAAATGTTCAATTGGGAAGCATCAGTGGAGATGAATGGTCTGGAGCCGACAGCGTAAAGAACTGTCAGGTATTGGCCTTTGTAGTTTCCAAGCTGAGTTACTTCGATTGAAGGAACTGATTCCAGCTTCGCAGCTTTTGCTGATTTGGAAGAAAGAGAGCCGCTCATCAAGCCCAAGCCGATGATCAAAGTCAGTGCATTGATGGCTGCAAGTTTAAATGATTTCATACTAAAGTGCTCCTGCTTTCGCATAATCCAGGTACATTACTAAATGCCCCTTTGGATCCATGACAACGCGATTAATATCTAATTTAAGTCCTAAAATTTCTGGCGGAAGAGGAAACGCGCCTGGGATGGCTTCGTCTTTGTTTTTCCATCCAGCACACTGTTCGCGAAGCTTGTCTTTGATGCCTTCGCGGACCTTGCCTTTTAGGAGTTTGCCTGCCAGTGAGAAGTATTTGTCATCCATTGCCAGCGTTTCCGGATCAATGGAGTACAGCACCAGCTGCATGCCGCTCTTATCCGCCATTTGACGTAATTTTGCAATGATATCGAATTCGACAACGATCTTTTCTTTCAGGAAAATGGAATCCGGCTTATTTTCGACGGAAACACGCAACTTAACAAAGGTTTCGTTGCCCTTTAACGGCATCGCTACTGGCGCTTTTACATAATCAATCAACGGAGCCGCCATCATTCTCAAAGTGGAACCATCTGACATGGCAATCTTCTCGAAATTTCGGCGTTCAAAGGAAAGCTGCATGATGCGGTTAATAAGGCCGCGATCCAAGCTTAGACCGATGTCATAATTAGTTTGCGGAATCAGTCCCCAAGTGACCCCACCACGGGATTTATCTGTTGGGCGCGGCTCGCTGCGGGGATTAATTGGGTCTTCTGCATAGGCTCCCAAATTGACGTTCAGGGCTTCTTTTAAACCGATGTTTTGCAGGCGCAAACCCCATTTGAAATCAGGTCTGTTGTCGTTAGGCTCTTTCCCTGGAGGAACCATGTTTTGTACCTGATCCAGATTGCCAGTCAAAAGCTGTTTGGCTTTTTCATTCAGCATCGCAGGCAGCTGGTTACGGGCAAAGTTCCCCAGATTTTCACGAACCGAAGTCAAAATCGCCGGAGCTTGCTCGATAAATAATTTGTCGATTTCAGCATTGTTTAACAAAAACTTTTTACCGTTGATTTCAATCGCAAATGTCGGAACCAAAAGTTTTTTATATTCCAAAGAAACGGGGATCGAGTTGATGTTGTTTTCAACCTCTAAAGCTTCAAATTCCAAATGCCCGTAAGCATTCATGCGCAAGTAAAAAGGCAGACGGATTTTCAATGGATTTTTGGCGTCACCAGCAGCAAGGCTGACATCTTCGGCGCCGATTTTACCCAGGAATTCGTTATTCACATCCCAAACTTTGACAGAGTTCGTGCCGATCGTCAGATGTTTGACTTCAAGCTCGATCGCTAAAATAGCACCATCACGTTTTCCAAGTTTATCCATCAGAGCGCGGTCAGTGACGAGCGAGAAGCGCGAAAAATTCGCCACGAATCCTGATTCACCGATCTCGATAGTCGGGCGGTGATCGTTCAAGGAAAAGCCCACCAGCCACTTGGTTAGCAAGTCACGCACCTGTTTGTACATTTTAACGGCGTCACCGTTTTCCTTGGCATAGTCGTCAGGATTGATAGGTTCTGCAAAAGTATATGACAGGGCAGGGAAGTAGCCCTCGTCCAATTTAACTCCCAGATTTCCCAGGATTTTTGAAAGCTTCGTATCAAAGAGCTTCATGCCTCGAGAGGTCACATGCAATTGGACTGCGTTGTTGATCAGATGTTCCTGGGTCAGGTAGGGATCTGTATCCATGGCTAGTGCCTGGAGGCTGGTCGCCCCGACCAGCAGCGGAAGTAAAAATTTTGAAGTCCTTCGAAGCACTTGCGACCCCTTTGGAATTAAAGTTCTGCCAAAGGCTTTGCAAAGGGAGTACCGACCCAGATGGAATAGGTTAGGGCTTGGGGAGGATTCAGCCCCTTAGAGTGACTAAACATTAAGCGAGCCGGTAAAAACGAAAAAAGCCCCGCAGTAAGCAGGGCTTTCAAGAAATACTTAATTTTTAAGTCTTAGAAGTTCCAACCGTATCCCGCTCTTAGGATCATTTGAGTCGCAGAGGAGGTGTTGTTATCCGGGAACATCGCATAGTCGAACTGAATCGGAACGAATGTTTTTCTGTCCAGGCGCCAGTCAACTCCCAGGGATCCTACGATAGTTTGGTTTGTTGTGATTTTTGAAGTGTCCAGGACGTTAGATGATTTTTGCATCGCAAACAGGAAGCCCAAACCACCACCCACAGTGAATTCCAAAGAAGACGTGCGGTAAACAGAGTAACGAATCAAAGCGTTGAAACCCAGGTAACCCAATTCCGCTGTACAGTTTGCGCCTGCCGTACAACTGCCGCCAGAAAAACCTGCAGGAGCTTTGCCAGCAACCGTTAGCGATTCATAACCGACCAGGCCCTTCACGCTGATATTTTTGTCCAGGTACGTTTGATAGAAACCATTCAGGTTAAAGCTTGTGCCCGTCATGGTCATCGCAGCTGTCGAGGACTTTACATCCATAGAGCTGTTCGCCATACCGCCCATGATACCCCAGGCACCCTTACCACTGGAAGAGTTGCGAGTGTTGTTGACTTCGCCCGGAGCGGCACTCATGCGACCCTGATATCTTTGCAGAGACTGTCCAGGAGCTGCAGAGCCTTTTGAAATCGTGGCAATGGCACGACCACCCTGAACTTTTGAAACCTGAATAAGACCGCGTTTTTTTCCGCTGCTATCGATAGCGAAAAATTGGTCGCCGACAAGGGCTGTGTCACCTTCAAGATCAATCAGTGCTTTACCGCCGGATACCTTTGTAACCTTGGCTGCGTTCGCGTTGATAGACAGGCTTAGTAATATCAAAGTTGCAATCAGTGTTTTCATACGCAACCTATCGACACAATTTGGGAAAATCTTAATCAGCTGGCCTAACTTCATTTGTGCGTCTCAGATTGAGAATATTGCAATTAAATATACAAAAAATCCCAAAGTGACCGAAACTAAAAATGGGGGATCAATGAAGTCAATACTGGGGTCAATGGCGCTTATCGCGGTCATTGCATATTCTCATTCAGCGCATGCGCTTTCAGAAAAAGCGATCTATGCCCGTTGCTATGCTCAGCTGACAGGGTTGCCTGTCCCAACGAACAGTTCGGTTATGGCGAGTATCAAAGCCGGTAAAACAAAAGCAGTTGATGCCTGTATCGCGCTTTTAAATAAAGGCAAACTTGCCAGCAATGGTGCATTGGCAGTGAATGACACTGAGAGTGTCAGAGTTTTAAATAACTTCTATCAATTTCACCGCACTTGGTTCCCCACAGCCAATCAGGATCAAATTTCCGGTTATCAGAACGAGTTCGATTCCAACACCAATGACTTTATCGAAATGTCGACGCCAGCTTTGACGCTGACTCGTGCGCTGTTTTCAGATTTGCTTTATTCAAATGTTCTTCGTGGCACGGTTAAATACGCACCTATTCGCGGAACTCCGGGAACATTTGCATTGGCGCAAACGGATGCCGCAGGAAACGTTTCTTCAACCGCAGTGGTTCCTGCTCCTTACTCGGGAACAGGACTTATTTCCGGGATCGTGCCTGGAGCGTCTGCTTTGATTCTCGCAAACTATTCCATCCCAAATCTGGGTCTGGCTTCGCAGATGAGTGGGCAGACGGGAATTGATCTTCACCGCGCTTTGGGTGGCGGTATCTTGGGACAACAAGGATACTTCTTGTTGAATGTGGGGCACAGCAAAGGCCAGGTTTTTGACGGCGCTTTAAAACTTCCCCGTAAATGGGCTAAGACTACTTTAGAAAACATGCTTTGCTTCACGCTTCCGGCTTTACGTGAAAGTGATATCCAGGCTTACATCAGCAGCAGCACCGACGTTCAATTCCGTCGTGCTGGAAGCTGTATCACGTGCCACGCTTCGATGGACCAGTTTGCTTCGACCGCGCGCAACTGGGTCGTCGCAGAAACAGCGAATGGCAATGTGCAAAAATCTATCATGGTGGGTAACTTCACTGTGGGTTCTACTGTTGCGCACAACTGGTCGGCGACGGCAGTGCCTGGTTATCACCGTCAAAATCCAACCGGCAAACTCATGATTCGGTCTTACTATAATGGTAACCTGATCAATCGCGATGTGGCGAACGTTGAAGAGATGGGCGCACGTTTGACAGAGCTTCAGGAATACTATCAGTGTGCAGCTAAAAAATACTTCCGCTATTTCACCGGTATCGATGTGTCTTTGTATGACAGAACGGATCCGGCGAACGCGCCACTCAACAAGGCTTTGACTGAACGTGATGTGGAAGACCGCAAGTTTGTGGAGACTCTGGGAAAAGAACTTTCACAAACGCAGTCATTAAGCAAGTTGATCGAATCGATTCTACGTTCGAATTATTATAATAAAGCCGCCTTTGATCCTCGGGGGAATGAATGAGTTCAAATCGTCGTGATTTCTTAAAGCAGGGGATGATTCTGGGAGGAACTGTTTTATCAGCTTCCGTACTGGACACATTGGCAATGAAGATTGGCGCTGGATTTATTCAGCAGGCTCGCGCTGAAACCTTGACGGGTGAGGCAGATCCACGCTTTTTATTGAACATCTGGATCAACGGGGGACCCATGCGTTACTCCTTTGACCAATGGGTTAAGATTTATGATGGTGATAACATCGTCACAAACCCCTATGTTTCTACTGCTTACAATTTCAGTGGCGGCAAAGTGGCGGGACTGGCTTACAAAACTTTTAAATACAATGGTCTGAATGTGCCCCATATTTTCTCTTTGCCAATTAAGAATGGCCAAGGGGGCACTCGCAATGCATCTGATGCTCTGAGTAACATGATGGTGATGCGTGGCTTTGGTTCGGCCTTTGATGGTCACGATACCAATGCTTTGCTGGTGCAGGTTCCCGTTTCGGGCTTACCAAGCTTAAATGGTTTGCTAGCGGATTCTTCAGAAAGATTATTTGCAGGTGTAATGACTGGCAATAACAACATCGGTTTTACCTCTTCGCACAATAAGGCAGGCACGCAAGTGGGTGCCGGGTACGTGCGGGAATTGATGGCAGGTTTCGCACAATCCTCGGCGATTTCCACGACCACCGCAGGTAAAGAAGCTTACAAGAACGCTTACGAAAATGCGATGGCTTACTTAAAGTCTTATGCCCGTTCAAACCGTCTGGGTGCTGACACGTTAAATAAGAATCTTGAAAATGCATCTATGAAAATGAAACAAGGTATCAATGACATCGATGGATTCTGGGATGCAGCTGTGAACCGTTATAAAAATGCGGTTGAGGGTACGGCTCGTATGTCGGGTATTTCCGGCATCTCGGAGGCTCCGGTCACTCCTTCATCGCTTGCGGGGCCTGCAGGACAGTTTGGTATTTTTGGTTACGTTCAACGTAGTGGTTTCGATTTACAGCGTAATCTCACGCTGGCACCAGATTTTGATTTGCGTGAAATGACGTCGGCTCTTACTTACAATGATTTCTATCAGCAGCTGGCATTGGCAGAGTATTGCTTAACAAAAGAGCTAACGGCTTCAGTTTCGGTTGGAACCAGTAACTTTAACAATGTTCGCATTCGCACAAGCTATATTGCAGGTGATGATGTGAATAATCTTTTCGTAAATGGTGGCAACCTGTTATTTTCGCATACAGACATGGATGGTAACACCGGTGCTTATACAGCGTTGATGTTGACTCATAATTTCTATTCAGGAATTTTGGCGGGAATTCTGGAAATGCGTGATCGTTTGCAAGCCGTGCGCAGACCGTCTACGGGTGCGAACATGTGGTCTGAATCAGTGATTCAGGTTTCTGCAGAGTTTGCGCGAAATGCCGCGATGAGCGGGCAGTCATCGGGACATGGTTATCCTTGTATGGTGACGAGTGCATTTTCTGGCGCCATTAAAAATGGTCCTTACGTCGTTGGCAACTTACGTCAAAATGCAGGGCATGGTACCAACGGTTACGGAGCTGCTATCAGTGGCTATCTAAGTGGTGTGCCTTCTACGGCGTCAGCGACGTCGACGTTGTCTCGCCTGATGCGTATTGAAGCCAACCCTTGGGAGAATACCGCTCCGGCCATGATTTCCTTTAACGAATCCACCGGAATTATTACTTCTCTGGTGGGTATGCCGAAGGTTGTCTAGGTGGCCATGATGAACAAACGTCTTAATCTTACAATTGCAGGTTTGACGATCGGCTTTGTGCTTACCCAGGCATTTCAAAACTGTGCTCAGCCCTTTGAGCTTGCTTCCTTGTCAGGAGATGCTGATTACAGCATGGGTGCAGATCATCCGGGAAATGCTGTGGTTGGAGCATCCACGCAATCTCCGTTGCTGGTGAATCGCGTTTATATGACAAATCTGTTTAACGATGTATTTTTAACTTCAGCCTCCACGGCGGGTGAAAAAACGACGCTTACGAATATCACCAACCAGTGGTTTACCAACAAAACCTCCGCGTTTGGATATCCCTGTGACATCAAAACCGGGGTCAACGATTGCAATGGAACGATACTGGCACCGATGAACACGGGCACTAATACGTTACGAGCAGCTTTTAAATCGCAAGCTTGTCAGAGCGTTTTATCCAACGATACCTTCGTGAATAACTTTGTCAGCCATGTCAGTGTTGTCGGTTCTGCGCCCACGGCAACATCCATCGAGCTTGCATTTTCCATGTTTTATCGCGGCGATGATGCGAACCCGGGATTAATTCAAGGCCTGGCTGCTTCTGATCGCATGATGTACGAAAAAAATCCTTCGATTTCTGGACGTGACCGCTGGAGATACCTGATTCTGGCGATCTGTGAATCCAGTGGGTGGGAGCAGTTATGATTTCGGGAAGAATGAAATGGGTACCAGTACTGGGACTTCCATTGCTGGTTTTTTCGTTTCAAAATTGCAGCGACTTTACGGTGCAGCAGGCGATTCTTGAATCGGCGTCCTTATCCAGCGGACAAAATTACCTGGATGCCCAAGAGCTACCCTCATTAACTGATCCAACTCGCGGGCCTTTGGTTCGCTGGTACAAGCAGGGTCAACCTAGTGCGGTGGATGAAGCTTATACGGGCGCAGATAAGCTTAGTTATGTTTTTGCTGCAGATCGCGCGATGACGGGTAAGATTTTTTCTGCCTATTCGGGCAGTGCCAATGCCGAGGAAACGGCAGTCTCTGTTGCCAGCGGCAAGATCACAGTCAGTCGTATTTTTTCTGCGGGTAACAGTGCGCAGGCGACGGTGAATCTTCCTTCGACGGGTCCTCGCATGGTCATTGCCGTGCGTGCAGGTTCAAAGCCCGAGGATTTTTCCTTGCTGGTAAATGGGATCGTTCAAACCATGACGATCACCAAGACCGGAAGTCCGCAGGAATTTTCTTTCGTAACCAAAACGCTCGCGCCTGGGGCTACGGGTGGGATGGTCTATGAGTATATGTTCTTCAATGACCGTCTCAATAATGCACAACTCAATTCATTATCCCGCTTTGTTGGTACAACAAATTCCGTGAGTCAGGTTATTTTTGACCCGGCTGTTTTTGCCGACTCCAGTAGTTCGCCTGGATCAACAGTGGATACAAAATTGGCTGCTGCGAAAGCGGTTATTGATTCCTCATGTTTAAGCTGTCACGGGGCGGGCTCAAATCGTGGTGACTTCTCAAATATGTCCGCAGCAAGCATGATGACCCGGGGCTTTGTTAAAGCAGGCCAACCTTTAAGTTCCTCGCTTTATTTTAGAATGAAAGGCTCCCAGGGAAGTGGCACGAAAAATATGCCAGACAATGGTGCAACAGTGAGTGCATCTCAGTTGCAAGCTGTGTATGATTGGATATCCAGCATTCAGTAAATAAAAACCATGGGGGAAATTAATGAAATTGGTTATTGCAGCAGCAGTGGTGACTTTGGGTGTTTCAAGCGCGTTTGCTCAGTCAGTCGTGTTTGATGTGACTTTGAATCCGATGGGGGACTTCAAAGCGAAAACAAGCCAAATCAAAGGAACGGCACAAGTTAAAGGCGATGAAGTATCTGCGCAGAACATCGTTGTTAATATGAAGAGCCTGAAAACAGGTGTGGATCTTCGTGATAAGCATACTCAAAAATATCTTGAAACAGACAAATACCCAACTGCAACTTTGCTGACTGCAACTGGTAAAGGTGGCAAAGGTAAAGCGACAATCAAAATCAAAGATAAGCCACTGAATGTCGAAGGAACTTACAAAGTTGAAGGCGGTTTGTTGAAAGCTGAATTCATGGTGAAAGCTTCCGATATCGGCATCAAAGACGTAAATTACATGGGTGTGGGAACTGAAGACGACGTGAAAGTTCGCGTTGAGGTTCCGGTAGGTGCCGCAGCGGCAGCACCGAAAACTGCTGGTAAATAGTTTTAAAAGCGGTAATTAGCTCCGATTTTCCAAAGATAGGCTCCATCATTGATGGGGCCTATTGCTTGATAGAAATCCCATTCTTTAAAAATTCTTAAATTCATATCAACTAAAAAGCCTGCATTATTTTTTCTTCCAGCCGTGATGTCCACGCCGTTGCCAGACGGTAGGTCGATATTGCGAATATAAATTAAGGCCGTTCCACCGACATTTACGCTGTTCGTAACTCGCCAGAACATACGCGGGGTTAGGGCCAGCATGGTGAAACCCTGACGTTCAATTTTCACATCGTTGGCAAAGGGACCACTATTAGCCCGGCCCACAGCCAGCATCCCACCGACATTCCAGCCCCACTGCAAGTAATAGGTTTCTTTTTGCAGGACCAAGCCCATGCCATTAAAATTCATATTGGAATTTGTCGTCGATCCCAATTGCGAAACCGTGAGTTTTTCATTCCACTGCAAAGTAGTCAGGCCCACTGCCCAAGAAGAAATCGACTGCACAGGAAGGCGTTTAGGGCGGGGGCGAAGTGATGTGACGCTGGCCTGATTGGGATCCGCAGACGTGTCAGGAGTGCTGACTGTCGCCTCTTCGCTCGGAGCTGCTGGATCCTCTGGTGACGCTTCGGAGCTGTCTCCAGTAGCGGTTGTGCTTTCGGTGGCAGCTGGAGTGTCTGGAGTGGTCCCCGAAGTTGATTCCTGAGTGGTCGCTTGCGCGGGCACACGTGGTTTTACTGATCGCTTGCGCTGTTGAGCGCTGGCAAGTGAACTTGTCAGTATAAGGCACAGCAAGATTGAAATTTTCATTTTACCCATTTGCGCTCCTAATAAGAAAAATGCACTTGTGTTTGCAGGGCCCAGGTATCATCAACACCGGTTCCATCCAAATTCGTTTTACCATTTGAAAGCCCCAGGCGAAATTCCGTGCGCGGAAGTGGAAACGCCAAAAGGCCAAAACTGTATTTCAAGTTTTCTGCCGATGACTTCTGAATATCATCCCGGGATTGTTCAATCGTCGTCAGAATATTATATCCACGCGCGATGGCGACCATCGAT